>JAKQIY010000036.1 GCA_029561455.1 bacterium | reverse complement strand
TTCGAAACTGGATTGCCCGTCGCCAAAGTCCCATAGCCAGGTAGAAATGATACCGGTAGAACTATCGCTAAAGGTCACAGTCATGGGGATTTCGCCGCTGGTGGAGTCGGCGGCAAAGGCGGCCACCGGCGGTTGTTCGCGAACGATAATATAATCGGTTTTAGCTTCCGTATCCGTCCCGCCCGGTCCGGTTACTGTGAGTGTTACATTAAAAGTATCGGCGGTGGTGTAGGTATGTATTGGATTCTGATCGGAGCTTTGCGCGCCGTCGCCAAAATTCCAGACATGGGAGGTGATAACGCCGGTGGAGCTATCGGCAAACGCTACCGTCAACGGTTTGATACCGGTAGTAACATTAGCGGCAAAAGCGGCCACAGGCGGCTGCTCGCGGACAATGATATAATCTGTTTTGGTCATGGAATCCGACCCGCCCGGCCCGGTAACCGTCAGGGTTACTGTAAAGGTATCGGCAGATGTATACACATGCACAGGATGCTGTCCGTCACTGCTGTTACCATCGCCAAAATCCCATGTCCGAGAGTCAATGATGCCGGAGGAACGATCGTAGAACTGTACGGAGAAAGGACGCACGCCGGCGGTGGAATCGGCCTCGAATTCGGCAATGGGCTGGCCGCCGGTGACGATGATGTTTTGGGATTTGCTATTTGAACCGCCGGGCCCTTCAACCAGCAGAATGACGGTAAACGTATCTGCTTTGGCAAAGGTGTGGGAGGGGTGCTGGTCAGTGCTGAAATCGCCGTCGCCGAAATCCCACTGCCAGGAGGTAATGATACCGGTGGAATTATCGTGGAAATTAAGAGTCAGTGGCGGCTCGGCGACTTCTTCATAAGTGAATGCGGCAAGCGGCGGGGCGTAAGTGATAATGTAATCTTGTTTGTTTTCAGTATCGGCGCCGCCCGGCCCGGTAACTGTTAATGAAACGCTGAAGGTATCGGCAGTGGTATAGATATGTACAGGATTTTGTTGGTCGCCGGTCTGTCCGTCGCCAAAATTCCACAACCATGAAGATATAATACCGGTGGAACTATCGGCAAACGTTACTGTTAATGGTGTTACTCCGACAGTTGTGTCGGCGGCGAAAGCGGCCACCGGCGGCAGTTCCGTTACTTGTACCTGGGCGGAATCTGAATCGACGCCACCGGGCCCGTGTACGGTGAGGGAGACGGTAAAGGTATCGACTGTGGTGAAGACATGCAGGGGATTTTCTTCAACACTGCTTTGCCCATCGCCAAAATCCCAGCGCAGCGAGTCGATTTCGCCGGTGGACTGGTTGGTGAACTGCACGGCCAGGGGATGCACACCCTGTTTGGGATCATAATCGAATGCGGCTACCGGCGGCAGCGGTTCTTCCACATCGACCAGCACAATATAATTGCTTTTGGCGCCGGCCGCTCCACCGGCCATGTTCCCGCCGAGATCGAACATGCCGGCCGGTACGTGTTGACGCCATACTTTTAAAGGACTGGCGAAATCGAGCACGTCAATATTATAATTGGTTTGTGTAAAGTTATCCACCAGCCAGGGCGGCAGGGTCGTGCCGCGATGGTCATAACCGATAAATACATCGGCGGGACGGTCAACAGAAATCTTTAATAATGAATCTGCCGTACTGTTTTTATCGTCGTTGGCAGTTTTGATCCACACCAGGTTGCGCAGACTGTCGGCAATGTTGAGGATGTAATAGTCGCGGTCAAAGTAATACTGGTCGCCATCATACAGGCATGCGGCTTTGCCTGTAGCCGGGGTAAGCACATGCACATCTTGCACCGTTATATCGGACTTGCGGAAAGAGCGGACCAGGAATGAATCCGGCGGCGTTGCGTTATCCACAGTTTCATACGTCAGGGACTGCCCCAGCCATGAGTTGGAGCCGAGCCAGAGTCGCAAATGGCCGGGATAGTGTTCGGTGGGGTCGTCGATCATGACGATATAGAAATCCTGCACATTGGCGTATTGGGTTACATCCTTCCAGGCGCCGACGCCGAACAACTGCTGCTGGGTCAGTTCCTTGCCGATGCTGGCCAACTGCCGGGTAGTACCGTTACTGTAAGCAATCACTTTGTCTACTATATCGTTAAGGTGCACTTTGATCTTGTTGCCTTTGGTGAGATTGGTTTTGCTGTATAGATCAAAGCGATACAGGTAATCATAATCGCGGAACTGGCTTATAAAATCATCGGCGCCGTCAGTCATGAACAGCGTATCTATATCCGGTTTGGTAACCGGTTCATAGGCCAGATTGCGGGAGGCAATGGTAATGTTAATATCGTCGGAGATATTAAAACCCTGGATGGTAAAAGTCGATGGCCCTGCATACTGTTCCATTATATCATATAGCAAAGAACTCCCCAGTGAAGATGAAAAACCAAACCAGATTATGATCTGGTTACTTGAATGTACCCATATATCAGGAAGTAATCGCAGATGTATATCGGCAGCATCACACCACGAAGTGATATCCTGCCAATCCCCGGTATCAAGATCATGTAATGTTGTTGAACCAATTTCCGCTGCATATTCATCATCGCATTTAGCAATGACTCGGCTAGCAACATGCCCCAATTTCATTTTGATACTTGTCGGATCAGGTTCGGGACTACCACCCTGGCTATTTATTGAGAAACGGTAGATATAATTTTGCGTAAATCCAGATGTAAAACTGCCGGCGCCATCGTTAGTTAATAAATTGTCCAGATCCGGTTTACTGATTGTATTATATGTAATTTGTTCTAAATTTCCCTCACAAACATCATGTCCACCAATATATATACCTTCAGGGCCATTAGAGTTTGATAAGATTTCAAAAGTACTGTTATCATAACGAGTATAAGATGCCAAAATAAGAAAAATTTCTCCTGGAATGTCATTTATTTGATCATCATCTAAGTAAATATAAAAATTAGAATTATTACAATATTGAATTAAATCAGTAACCTTGTTATTTGAGAATTGATGCAAATTTGTTTGATCTTTTCCAACTTTTACAACATTTCTTCCATTGAAATTTGATTTACCAATACATAATTCTGGTGCACTTTTAAAATTAAATAGTATTCTTGTCATATCAGAATTATGTTTAAAACTTCGTGCATAAATATAATATACATAAGGATATTCAGAAAAGGACTCTGCTAAATTTCCGGCGCCAAAATTTTTTAACCATTCTTTTAACGAGACTGTATTATCTGAACTATGGTAAATTGGAACTGTTACGGTGCTATTGGATATTACATAACTGTCAAGCTGAATTTGAGCAGGTCTACTTGTGTTCTCTTCATCGTTATAAAAAAAAGCGTAATTCGGTAGATTCTTTGTACCAATCCATAAAGTGAGAGTAGATGCTTTTCCGGTATTCCAATCTGCTTCAACTTTTGCCCAGATATCATCGGAATGAATTAAAATGTGCAAATCTTGCCAGGTTTTTGTGTTGATACCTTGCATTGTGGTGGAAGAAGTACCAATTTCAACCAGGGAATGATCTGAATTATTGGTGTTTTCGCCATAACCGATTATGTAATCTATTTCTCCAAAAATTAACCGTAATTTGGAAAGAGGTGATTCAAGTCCAGATAAACTCTCAATATAAAGTCGGAAAACATACTTTTGCGCTAAATTTGATTTCATACTAGATTTCACACCATCCAGAGTTAACAAAGAATCTAATTTTATATTATTTATCGTGGAATAAGCATGATAAATTGTGTTTGCAATACTTGTGACCGGTACTAAAAAAAGCCACAGAACGAGCAAATACCTACGCATTGTATCCTCCCATATTTTTAAAATTTATTTATTTACAATCAACCCATACAGCATTTTTATCTCATCCGCCCACAAGTCCGATTCCGGCGTTTCCAGTATTAAAGGGACTTCTTCAAAATGATCATCATTCACAATATAGCGAAAAGCTTCTATTCCCAATACCCCCTTGCCGATGGGCGCATGGCGGTCGACACGGCTGCCCAGTTCGGGTTTGGAATCGTTGAAATGCACACCCCGCAGGTATTTAAAACCTACGATGTTGTCGAATTCTTTAAAGGTATTGTCGCAGGCTTCCCTGCTGCGCAGGTCATATCCGGCGGTAAAGGTATGACAGGTGTCCAGGCAAACGCCAATCCGTGATTTATCTTTTACTTTATCAATAATATATGCAAGGTGCTCGAATTTATAGCCGACATGGCTGCCTTGTCCCGAGGTGTTTTCAATAACGGCGGTTACAGTGCGGGTCTTGTCCAGGGCCATGTTGATGGATTCGGCGATCCGGTCCATAGTTTCATCTTCAGTCAGAACCCCCAGTCCACTGCCGGGATGGAAATTGAGCAATGTTAGCCCAAGCTGTTCGCAGCGTTGCATTTCGTCCAGAAAAGAATCGCGGGATTTGTTCAAACCCTCAGTTTCCGGGTGCCCCAGGTTGATAAGGTAACTGTCATGCGGCAGAATATGCTCTGTTTTGTAACCGGTTTCCTGGCAATTCTTTTTGAATGCCTGGATGCTTTGTTCAGTTAATGGAGCGGCATGCCATTGCCGCTGGTTCTTGGTAAACAGGGCAAACGCTTTTGCGCCTATCGCTTGCGCGTTCAGTGGCGAATTTTCTACCCCGCCCGAAGCGCTGACATGCGCGCCGATACGTTTCATCGAAACAATCCTTTCAAAATACCACGTAAATAAATTAAAATATGATATATTCTGGTGAATCGTATATTAAATTATGAATGAACACTACTCACAGGAAAGAAGTCGGAAATCCGGGTGTTAAAGTCTATGTTCCAAATTTCTCTGTATGGTAACTGTAATAATACAAAAAAAAAATGTAAATGGCGATATTTATTTTAATTATTGTTATCTTTGTTTTGTAATTGTTATTGAAAAAATATTAGTTTTAGAATTAATTGTCCGTTTTATTCAAGTTACAGTCAATAAATATCAGCTTGAAAAAAATCCTTTTATCATTGATATTAAATTTTTAACTTGTAATAATACGTACAATTAAAAAATGGTCCAGGCATATATTAAAATAATATGGAAAAGAATATGCAAAAAATAAAAACTATTCTTCAAATCCTGCTTTGTTCTGTTATTTTCTTTTCTGCAAACTCTTTTGCAGAAAAGAATCCCCGCAACATTATTCTATTGATTGGCGACGGTATGGGCGTGGCGCATGTAACTGCAGCTAAAACTGTCAACGGAACGCTGAATATGGAGCGGATGACCGGTGGTGGTCTATCTGTCACATATTCCGCAAATAATTATGTCACCGATTCCGCTGCCGGCGGCACCGCCCTGGCTACCGGTACAAAGACATATAATGGCGCTATTTCGGTTTCCCCAGATACCTTGCCGGTCAAAACAGTCTGTGAGTTTGCTGAAGAAAAAGGCAAAGCAACCGGTCTGGTTGTGACCTGCACATTTACAAATGCAACACCGGCAAGTTTTTTTGCTCATGTTGCAAAAAGATCTATGGAAAATGAAATCGCCGCACAACTGGCCAATAGCGGCATCGATGTTGTGTTTGGCGGCGGCTGGGGATTTCTGGTTCCCAAGTCTGTCGAAAAAAGCCGCAGAAAGGATGATCTGGATTTGTTGACCGGGTTGGAGAAAAAAATGCTTGTCATTCGCACCCCGGAAGAATTTGCCAAACTAGGCTCCCCCAAACAGGTAGCCGGTTTTTTTGCAGCTGAAAATTTGCCCCAAGCTAAGGAGCGTTCGGTTTCCCTGGCCGACATGACCAGTAAAGCCATTCAACTTTTAGCGCAAAATTCCAAAGGTTTTTTTCTGATGGTAGAAGGCTCGCAAATTGATTGGGGCGGTCATAATAATAATGCAGAGTATCTCATCAATGAAGTAATAGATTTTGACGCTGCAATTGGCGCGGCGCTGGATTTTGCCGAAAAAAATAAAAATACCCTGGTGGTCGTTACCGCTGATCATGAAACCGGTGGTTTAACATTATTAGAAGGTTCTATCCCGGATAAAAAAGTATCCAAACCGGCTTTTAGCACCGGCAATCATTCGGCTACAATGGTACCGTTATTGGTTTATGGACCGGGAAGCCAGGTTTTAGGTGGCATCCATGATAATACTTTTATTGGCAAAACCCTGATCGAGTTCGTAAAAAAATAGTTTGTTTTGTGTCCAATAATTTTCAGTTATTGATAGTATCACAATGTGGAAACTTTTGACCGATTTACCGGTGCATCTGGCGCTTGTAATTATTAATGGAATAAACGTCGATACCGGAGAAAACGCCTACCAGGAGTTACTGGCTTGTGCACAATCATGGCGTAACCGCTACAGGGATATTCCTATCGGTGAAGTGCCGGGGGTACAGTACGCCCGCAAGTTTTTCCATTCTATAGGCGTTGATCCCACCAAACGCAGGTCATCATCCGAAGCGCTACTCAACCGGGCTCTGAAAGATAAGGAATTGTATTCCGTCAATTCCCTGGTCGATGTGGGCAACTGGTGTTCTCTTGACTTCCTGTTGCCGATTTGTGTTTACGACCTGAACAAGATCAATGGTAATGTAACAATACGTCTGGGTAAAGAGGGCGAATCATATTCGGGCTTGAATCATAATAGTATCAATCTTGCCGGCAGGTATTGCATTGCCGATGAAACCGGCCCTTTTGGTTCACCCATCACCGATTCCGAACGTACGGCAGTCGACCTGGCGACTAAAAACGCCGCCCTGGTTATTTTTTCACCGGGCGAATATGATAAAAACCTCCTATTTGAGAAGACTCGCTTGTTTGCCGACCGTGTGCAACAAATCTGCGGTGGAGTTATTCTGATGACCGATATTATCGGGTGACAAAAGCCAAGCAGTTTATATAAGGGATTATGAATTGTTTTGCAATTTTTCGATATTTACGTTATATTATAACTATTGAACGATTAGATAGCGCACTTGATATCCACACTTGTTCTGCATTCCGTATAATTTATCTGATCATATTCGAGGTAGACAATGACAGATTTCATAATTGAGGAAAAACTTACAGATTATATAGTTTTTTTCCGCATTAACCGGCCCGATGTCTATAATGCGTTAAATTTTGAAATGCTGGAGCTTTTAAGCAGTAAGCTGGACGCCCTGGTAAAAGCGGATGTGCGCTGCCTGGTAATTACCGGTATGGGCAAATCGTTTTCTTCCGGGGTCGATTTGAAAGAAATCAAAGATTTCGATCCCAATACTGCCCGAAATTTTTCCCTGGCCGGCCACCGTTTGCTGGAAAAGATCGAGAATTTTCCGTGCCCGGTAATTGCCGCCGTGAATGGTTATGCCGTCGGCGGTGGACTTGAAATGGCTTGCGCCTGTGATCTGCGTTTTGCCGCTGAATCTGCCAAATTCGGCCTCCCCGAATCCAAAGTTGGTATGATCACCAGTTGGGGCGGAACCTTTCGCCTGCCCCGGCATATAGGCGTTGCCCGCGCCAAAGAACTGTTCTTTACCGCCAGAATGATCACCGCTGTTGAAGCCAGGGAATATGGCCTGGTTAATGAAGTATATCCCGATGAACGCTTTATGGAGAATGTTTTCAATATTGCCCGCCGTATTGAAAAAAATGCGCCGATTGCCAACCGTTTGGCCAAAAAAATGCTGAACCGTTATCCCTGGGACCTTGATAATTTAAAAGATGAGGAAAGTTTGGCTTTGTCGCATTGTGTTAATACCGAAGATCAAAACGAAGCTATAACCGCCTATCTTGAAAAACGCGAACCGGTTTTCAAAAACAGATAAGCTTGAGAAAAAATTAGGGTGTACTGCCTGTTTCTGTTTATACCCGGCTGAGCCGGCGCCAGGTGTCTTTTATGCTTTTCTGCCAGGGGTTAGTTATGTACTTATTACCCCGGTTCTGTTCCGGTATTTCATTCTGCTAACCTTTATCATGATACAACTGTCATTATCCTGATTAAATTGTTTTATTAACAGGAATTGTTTTTAACATTATTGGAACCTTTTATACGTAGGATGAATTAGAGTACATAAAACTTTAGAGGGAAAAAAAATGAAATATGTACATGGTTACTCGGATCGGGAAAATGAACGCCTGCGTGATCAGTCCGGAATTTTGGCAACATTGCTGCATGAGGGAACTAATTACCCGGCCGGCAGCGAGGTATTGGAAGCCGGATGCGGAGTTGGCGGGCAAACCATTATTCTGGCCGCCAACAGTCCAGGCGCCCGGTTTACTTCTATAGATATTTCGGAAAAATCCATTGAACAAGCTGAAGCTGTGATAAAAAAGGGGAAATTTTCCAACGTTACATTTCGTTTGGAAAATGTTATGAAATTATCCTTTACGGATAATTCATTCGATCATATTTTTGTTTGCTTTTTACTAGAGCATCTGGATCACCCTGAAAACGCCCTGCTTGAGTTAAAGAGAGTACTAAAACCCGGCGGTACGATTACTGTAATAGAGGGCGATCACGGCTCCTGCTTCTGGTACCCGGAAACCCCTGAATCTATTGCAGTATGGCGGGCGCTGGTGACTGTACAGCAACGTCTCGGCCATGATCCACTCATTGGCAGGCGTTTATACCCGCTTCTCCACCAGGCTGGATTTGCAGTGCAGGATGTATCGCCCAGAATTGTATATGGCGATCTGGGTAAAAAAGAATTACTGGACGGTATGGTCAACCGGATCATTGTGCCGATGGTCAGTTCATCGAAAAAGGAAATTCTGGACGTAAAAATAGTGGATGCCGATATCTGGAATAAGGGAATTGCTGATTTATCGCGTACGTCAAAACCGCCGGACGGAACGTTTTTTTATACCTGGTTTAAAGGTATGGCGGTTAAAAATAAAGCTTAATTTATTTAATTCAGGAACTAGGATTTTATGGTGAAGAAATGTAGTTTGGGGCTATTAATAGTTTTGGTTTTTATTGGAGGTTGCAAAAGGTCTCAGCAGCTCAAATACAAACCTGAAATTGCCCCTTATGTGCAATTTCTGCAAAACAATAAACAGGATCCGGTCGATTATGTCCTCAGTCTGTTTCAAAAAAATGATTTGGTGATTATATGCGAGCGGATGCAGGCGGAATATACTCAGTATGATTTTATCTACAGGCTGGTCAGTGACCAGCGTTTTATCGACAACGTGGGGGTCATTTTCACGGAACTGGGCAGTAATTCGTTACAGAAAGAAATGTATGCCTATTTACATGCCCCATCTTTATCCGAAGCGGATATTGCCGCCGGCGCCCGCACTATTTATCGAAATGCTGGAATAGTGCCCTTTTGGGCAAATAAAAATGTTTATGATTTTTTAACCAGGGTTTATAAACTTAACACAACCCTGCCCGATCACAAGAAAATCAATATTTACCCGGCGGATATGACCTTTCGCTGGGACACTATGACCAAAGCCCGTTACAAGCTGTTTTTAAAGAAAATACGCTTTCGCGATCAGTTTATTGCCGATTATATCACCAATACTTTTCTGGAATGGGAAAAGACCGCGGTCAGGCAGCCTAAAGCCTTGGTCATTTTAAATTACCGGCATGGCTTTAACGATTTTGAATTTTACGATGGCAGTAAGGGTAAAAACACCGGGCGGTTTTTATTTGAAAAGTTTCGGGGGCGTATTGCCAATGTTATGCTCAATTCCATAGCATTGACCTCCGGCCTCGATGAGCAGCAGGTGCTCGGCAACCCGATTCAGGACGGCAAATGGGATGCCGCCTTTGCGGCGCTTGATCTTACAGAAGCGGCGTTTGACTTGGCCGGGTCGCCTTTTGGCGCTGACCCCTTTGATTATTATAAATTCAAGCCGCACAAGGCCACTTATGCCGATGTATTTACCGGATTTGTATTTTCCACTCCTTTACGTGAACAGAAACTGGTTATCGGTTACCCGGGGTTGCTGGACGATGATTTTAAACGCGAGGCGATCCGGCGTTTTGAACTTCAGGATATGATCACAGACCGGGAAACCATAAACGCAGTTTTAGAGCCTTATATGAAAATTGCCACCGAGCCGGTTGAGAATATTGAAGCAATGACTAAACTGATCGACTTTTGGTTAAAATAGTATAATTATGAATAGCAAACCTAAATAACTGTTTAACATGTAATTTCTGATCTGTTAACCGAACAGGTATTATTACAGAACACATTCTATAATTTCAGGAGAGACTATGCAATACCGGACACTGGGCCGCACCGAGCAGCGGGTTTCCGAAATCGGTTTTGGCGCCTGGGCGATAGGGGAGAGCGCCTGGGGTTCGCAAAAAGAGAGCGATTCCATCGACGCTCTGCATAAAGCAATCGATATGGGCGTCACGTTTATCGATACCGCCCAGGGCTATGGCGATGGCAAAAGCGAGCGTCTTATTGCACAAGTCCTCAAAGAACGCCGGGAAAAAATCATGGTCGCTACCAAAACGCCGCCGGCGCCGGGGCCCTGGCCGCCCTCGCCTTATTGCGATATGAGCGACCGCTATTCGGAAGCCTATTTACGGCATAATATCGAGGAGCGCCTCCGTAACCTGGATACGGACTGCATCGACCTTTTACAATTACACACCTGGACGCGCGCCTGGAATAAAAATCCCAAGCCGTTTGAAATTCTCAAAAAATTACAGCGCGAAGGCAAGATCAGGTATATCGGTATTTCCACCCCGGAGCAGGATCAAAATGCAGTAATCGATTTGATGCGCGCCGGATACCTTGACACGGTACAGGTGATCTATAATATATTCGAGCAGGAACCGGCCGCCGAGTTGTTACCTGTTGCCCGTGAACTGAATGTGGGTGTTATTGTCCGGGTCGTGTTTGATGAAGGCGCGCTCACCGGAAAATTCAGTAAAACTACAGTTTTTCCGAATAATGATTTCCGCAGCAGGTACTTTGCCGACGACCGCATGGAACGCACCGTGAACCGAGTGGAAAAGATAAAAACCGATATTAAAGACAGCGGTTTCACCATGCCGCAGGCGGCCATAAAATTTGCCCTGGCGCATAACGCGGTCAGCACGGTTATTACCGGCATTCGTACTGTGGAGCAGGCGCAGGCCAATACCGCCGTATCTGATCTGCCCGATTTACCGGCGGAAACCCTGGCCAAATTACGCACCCATGCCTGGCTGCGCGGTGTGTGGTATGCAGGCAAGTGATTAGTCTTTTACCTGTATTTTTTATTATATAAATAGAGTTATTGAGCATTCAGGAATTATATTATAATGGATTCAAACCATTATCAGGATGATGCTCCCATGTCCCACACCGCCGAATTCCGCTTTTATGAAGAACTGAATGATTTTTTGCCGCCGAACAAGCGCAAACAAGCATTTGCATATACTTTTAATGGTCATCCTGCCGTTAAAGATAGTATCGAGGCGCTGGGAGTTCCGCATTCCGAAGTAGAGCTGATAATCGTCAACGGCCGTTCCGTTAATTTCAGTTACCAGGTGCAGAATAACGACCGGGTTGCCGTGTACCCGGTGTTTGAAAGTCTCGATATTACACCGCTGGTGCGGCTGCGCGAGAGTCCGCTGCGCACTCCCTGCTTTATCCTTGATGTTCATCTCGGCAAGCTCGCCCGGCTGCTGCGAATGCTGGGATTCGATGCTTTATACCGTAATGATTACTCCGATCAGGAAATAATTGCTATTGCCGCCCGTGAAAAGCGGATCATCCTCACCCGCGATCTGGGTTTGCTGAAAAACAGCGCCGTAACGCACGGTTACCGGGTACGCAGCACGCATCCCGAAGAACAGATACAGGAAATTGTCAAGCGGCTACAGCTGCAATCCAGGGTTCGCTTGTTCAGCCGCTGTATGAATTGCAACGGTCTGGTGCAGCCGGTAGAGAAAAGTGTTATCGAGGATCGTCTGCCACCGCGCACCGCCCGTTTTTATCAGCAATTTTTTCAATGCAGTCAGTGTAATAATATTTACTGGCAGGGATCGCATTATTTTAAAATGGTGGAGAAAATCCGCACTCTGGTTGATTTATAGCAAGTTGCGGGAAATGTGGTCGGATTTATAATATACTTTTTGTATAAATTAAGAGTTAGCCCCGCGAACTAATCCCCGGACCCGCCGGGATGGCGGAATCCGGGGAAGAGATTTTTTCGGTTAGAATTGTTTCAGGGTATCGTTATCGTTCATATCATCATCATCAAAGGGGATCACTTTTTTAGGATCGAGATTTTTTGCCGACCCTTTGTAAAACTGTTTTTGCGGCGCTTTGGCGGCGGGCTTTGCATCCATGCGGAAGCTTTTTTTGAGCGCTGCCGAACCACCCGTTTTTTTATTGGTCAGCTTGAACGCAGCCACCAGGCTGTTGAGTTCCACCGCCTGGCTGGATAATTCTTCGGCGGTGCTGGCCGATTCTTCGGAACTGGCGGCGTTTTGCTGAGTGACCTGGTTCATTTGCGTTACGGCTGTGGTGATCTGGTCGATGCCTTCACTCTGCTGTTCGGAGGCGATGGCAATTTCAGTGACCATTTTACCGACTTTGCCGACCTGATCGGAAGCGTCCTTGAGGATTTTGGTAACCTCGTTGTTGAGGGTAACGCCGTTGCCGGCATTTTTCACTGCTTCCTGAATGAGGTTGGCGGTGTCTTTGGCGGCTTCGGCGCTGCGCAGGGCCAGGTTACGTACTTCTTCAGCTACCACGGCAAAACCCTTGCCGGATTCTCCGGCCCTGGCGGCTTCAACGGCGGCGTTAAGCGCCAGCAGGTTGGTCTGGAAGGCAATATCGTCGATAGTTTTGACGATCTTGGCGGTTTCGTCCGATGAGGTTTTGATCTGTTCGATAGCTGTGGACAAATTCGCCATACTGCTTGAGCCTTGTTCCACAACCTGCACCGCTTTTTCGGTGGTTTTTTTGGCTTCGGTGGCGGTGGAGGCGTTCTGTTTGGTCATGGCAGACATTTCCTGCAGGTTTCCCGAAACCTCTTCGAGTGAACTGGCCTGTTCGGAAGCGCCCTGGGCAATGGCCTGGGCGCCGATGCCGATCTGATCGGAAGCGGTAGCTACCTGGTCGGCGGCAATGGCGACCTGTTCGAGGCCGTCATCAAGGTTTTGCACGGCGGTATTGAGGGCGACCTTGATACGGTCGTAATCGCCGGCATAATTACCGTTCATACGGGCGGTCATATCCCGCTGCGCCACATGTTCAAGCACATCGGTTGCTTCGTTGATGGGTTTGACGATGGCGTCGAGGGTCTGGTTGATGCCGGAGACGATCTTGCCGAAATCGCCGGTGTGTTTGCCGGCATCGGCGCGGGTGTCCAGGCGGCCCTGCACGGCGGCGTCGGCCAGGGAGTTGACGTCGGCGACCATGGCGGAGATGCTCTGTTTCATTTGTAACATAGCGTTGCCGAGCACATCATCACGCGAGGCGGCGGTTACCTGTATAGAGAGATCGCCCTTGGCAATATGCTGGGCGGCCAGAGCTTTATCGCGCAGCGAGGCGATCATACGACCGAAAGCCTGGATGAGGTTACCAATTTCATCGTCTCGTTTCGCTTCAACGGCAACGTTAATATCGCCGGCAGCCAGTTTATCGGCAACTCCAACCGCATCTCCTAACGGTTTGAGACGGTTGGCCAGGAATAAGGTGAGAAAAATACCTGAAATAATCAGGAGAATTACTCCAATTCCGATATTAGTTGCCGCCATTTTATTGGCGTCTTCATTTATATCCGCTAAATATATTGTTGAAGCGACAACAAACCCATATTTCTCATTTTTGATATCGGTTAAAAATTTATCTTTACCTTCCCATTGATAATAAATTATGTCGTCATTTTGGGAAGCCATCATTTCCTTACCCCAGTCATATTCTTTAACATCCAGGGTCAATATCTGTTTTTCATCAGGATGAGCAAACGCCAATCCTTGTTTGTCGGTTATAAAGGCATAACCGGTCTTGCCCATTATTAATTCCTTTACCAAATTTTCCGACAGGGAGCCTACATCAAAAGGCAGACCTAATATGCCGATAATTTCCCCATTATTGCGGATCGGTACAGTGACCAGCATAACAATCATATCGCGCACCGGCGCTTTATGCGGTTGGCTGACAAATTCACGCCCCGCCACATTATTGGTAACATTATCAGCAAAGCCTTTATCCCGGTAATGTAAACCAATTGTACCGATTCCGACATCGGCCAAAATTACAGGATCGGGACCTGGAGTAGCAATAAAAGTATTTTCATAAATTTTCTGTTCATTATAAAAATGAGTCAAGAATTCCGTTGCCTGGCTAAAATCATTATTTTCTATAGCTTGTATAACTATCGGGTGGGTTGCCAGGTAATTGGCGTTTTTCAGTTGATCTTCAAAAAATTTAACCAATTGTCTTTCGATATCACGATTAAAATTTTGTAACTGGTTGATATAAGCTTTTTCAACAGCGCTGCGCGCGGCTTGATAGGATACAAAACCACTTATCCAGATAAGTAATATTAAAACAGTAATTACAATTACTGTTATCAGGGTTTTAAGACTTTTAAAGGCATTTTTCATTTTTTTGTCTCCCACACTAAAATATTATATTCATTATTATTGTCATTTAAGCTGATAGTAATTCCGCATCGGCTTTTTCCGACACCTTGGTCAGGGTGGCGAGTTCATCTTTGTTGATGATCTTGTCGATGTTCAACAGGATTTTTACATGTTTCTGGCTTTTATCAATACCAAGAATATATTCCGTATTAATATTGGCGCCAAGATACGGGGTATCCTCGATATTTTCTGCATGGATATTCACAACTTCAGACACATTATCGACTAAAATCCCCATGGCGATATTGTTTGCCTGGATTTCAATGATCACTTTATCTGCATTATCTTTCTCATAATGCAACCCGAATTTCTCTCTCAGGTCCATAATTGGCAATATTTTACCGCGCAGATTGATCAATCCTAAAATCCAGGGTGGCGTATGTGGAATAATTGTTGGGTCAATAAACCCGAAAATTTCCACCACCTTGAGTATCTGGATGGCATATTCCACTCCCCCCAGGTTAAAGGTTAAATATTTCCCCCCAAAACGATAATCTTGATTGAGTTGGGAAATCCTTGTCATTTTTCTCCTCGCTCTTTTAGGGATAATTAGTTTAGTAAAATCTCTGATTTGCTATCATCAGATATTATCTATATATAGGTTTTAGCAAGTATTGCCAATTGATATTATTTAAAAACATGAACAAGTAAAAAATGAAAAAAGGCAGCAGATGATCTGTTATCTGTTAAACTCGAAGCAAATAAAATGATAGATGATTAGTGCAGCGTTTGTATACCGTTTGGTGCACAAGCGTGTTCTAGTGAGAGGGCCAGGGCTAGTTAAAGAGGTAAGGTTGTTTTGTCCGGTAGTGGTCAATTCGGCGCTGATAATATAAGTATACATAGGTGGCTCTAACATTTTCTATCGAAAAGTTGAATTTATTACATGTTTTTTTCTGCTGTCCAGTATATTTTTTCCAATTATTTTTTTTTGTTAAAAATGTTATTAGCAATTCTTGTACCAGTTAATTGTAAAAAAAAGTAAAATTTTTTTTGATATCAAGTCGTCAAAATGATTTTTTAGAGGCTCTAAATGGTTTGCAGTGGGTGCTTTTTAACAATACTCTCATTGTTGCAAAAGTATATCAGGCAAGAGGAGCTCTAATTGCATTTACATTTGTTATAAGCAAAAGACTATGACCTGGAGTAGCGATGCTCTTTTTTCCCCTCTGTCCTCCGGTATCTCTACGGTTACTTTCTTTTCATTAAACAGCAGAGGACACCGGGAACGTCGGGAAAAGCGTTCAAACAATTGTTTTTATAGCGCTTGTGTGTGGCTGTATCTCTTGAATAAATATATCCATTAAAAGTTTATTAATATGTATGGCAAACAACATTTTTCTTCCGGGACTAGTTTTAATGTAATTAATCCGATCCTCCGAAAATTTACATTAAACATGTCTTTAAATCAAGTTGACCAGTTTTTATTCTTGAAAATAGTAGGAGAATTACCTGCTACAAACAATCTAATACCTTTTTTATTAATAAATTTGACAATGGGGTATCAATTGATTTACCCTGTTAAATTTCAGAGCAAAAGTTTCCCTTTTCATGATATTTTATACCTTTTGTATAAATAATTTGACATCAGGTTTTTTATTAATTATATTAGACTAATCGCTGAATATTGGACAGATCTATGAGAGTGAAAGAACATCAACGCGGCACACTGACGGCAGATTTTCGGCTGGGGGGTATACTTTTTATCCTTCTTGCCTTTGCCTGGGCTTTCTATTTAATTCATGTTCCGGGTGGGGCGGCGCAAACCCTGACCGCGTTTTTTGTTTTTCTTGTACTGATGGCGCCGGTTATTCTTTTGGGCAATCCAACGCTTGTCAAGGTATTGACTACCGATTACGCTACCCATCCGCGCCGGTTATGGCTTGTGCCCCTGGTTTTGTGGTGCGTCGCGTCATTATATATTTTGGCAGCCGCTCCCGCAAATTTATTGATCATTCCTGCTGGCGCGCTGTATTGTTTTCTGCCCTTAATAGCCACAATCCTGCTAAATAAGAAGCAACACCCGGTGGGGGGGACAGATGCGCTGGTAATTTTATTGGTGTTGTTGCCCATGCAATTCCCTTTCCTCACCCGCTATGGTGCGCCGCCAGCGCAGCCGGTTTTCTTTATTTATCCGATGATCGGTATAATTCATCTCCTGGTTATCTACCTGACTCTACGACCGTTACCCAATTTCAGCTATACCCTGCGGTTAAAAGATAACGACTGGCGTTCGGCTATAATGAATTTTTTGTTTTTATTTATACTGGTTTTCATTCCCGGTATAGCCCTGCGTTTTTTCACTCTGTCACACAACATGATGCCGTTTGGGGAAATGGTGCAGCAATTCCTGTTTATCGGATTTTTTATTGCTCTGCCTGAAGAACTGCTTTTTCGCGGCATTATCCAAAACTTTATTGCCGGTCAGATCACTACAAAAAAAAATACCGCCCTTTTAACGCTCGCGCCGGCTTCTCTGATCTCCGGACTGGCGCATTATCACAATGCCTTTGTGCTCGATTTCGGCGGCAATTCTGTTTATCCGGGCGGCGGAAAGCCTGTATGGGTCAATATTCTCATTGCCTTTGCCGCTTCCTGGTTGTTTGGCTGGACCCTGCTGAAAACCCGCAAAGTGACCGCTGCTACATTTGTGCACACGCTTTTTATCTGGGTATGGCTGGTAATCTTAAATAGTTAACAAATACGAGATGAGAATGGACCTGACAACAATAGCCCCGAAAATGACCGGTAAAAAAGTGTTACTCGGCCCCATGCAAAAAGAGCTGAACGATTTGTATCGGTTATGGCTGCACGATGCCGGTAATTTTTTATACCTGACACCCTCGTTGTTATTGACCCATGAGCAGGAAACCGAGTGGCTTGCCACTATGGATAACAGCGATAATATTTTGTTCACAATATTCGATAAAAGCAATGGCAAGCCCATCGGCACTACGGCGCTGTTGAATGTGGAACCCGTGAGCCGCGGCGCCGAGTTTGGTATTGTCATCGGCGATAAGGACTATCAAAATAAAGGCTATGGAACCGAAGCAACCCTGTTAACCATCGACTATGGGTTCAATATTGCTAACCTGGTCAGCATATTTTTACGTGTACATGAGTTCAATAACAGAGCGATTCATGTTTATGAAAAGATCGGTTTTAAACGGATTGGCATGCGGCGGCAAAACTGCTATATTGCCGGAAAATTTTATAATGATATATATATGGATATTCTGCGTGAAGATTTAAATGGTGGTGTTATTAAAGGAATGGTTGAAAAATTGTCTCAAAATCTGTAATTTTACTGTTTGCTATCTGAAGAAAGGCTGATTGAATTCATGAGCAGTAAAGAAAAAAAAAGGATCATGGTGTTCGGCATCGGTTCTTTTGCCAGTTCCGCCATGCGGATACTGGCTGAGGAAGGCGCCGAAGTGTTTTGTTATTTAAACCGCGATTATGGTCATTACAGCGCGGCCAGGGAAGGGAAGGTTTTTTCGTACAAGGATTATCCCAATCCCTGTAAATTACTCAAGGATTTAAAAATTGACCTGGTTTT
The DNA here is from genome assembly GCA_029561455.1 of bacterium. GTDB lineage: Bacteria > Zhuqueibacterota > Zhuqueibacteria > Residuimicrobiales > Krinioviventaceae > Fontivivens. The sequence continues at coordinate 22,836 of JAKQIY010000036.1, read as the reverse complement.
TCCAATGTCCATCGACTGGCATCAGCAGCCCTGGACAGATGAATTCTTGAATTCCGGCATACCCATCTTTGCCCCGGTTAACGACGCCATGCAACTGGAACGGGATCGTGATTTTGCCTATAAATTATGTAAAAAATACGGCATACCTTTTCCACTCTCGCATGTTGCAAAAAACCGCCTCGAAGCGTTGGAATATGTCAACAAACATCCTAAACCCTATGTTATCAAAAATCCCTTGTGCCGACCCGGCAGCCCGGTGCATACCATTGTTACCGAAACCGTTGCAGATACCAAAAGCTGGCTGGAAAACGTTGATTATGCCGAAGGGGTGTTTTTACAGGAATATATGGGCCGACGTGAAGCGGGACATATTGTGCTGGTGAGTAATGGCGAGATCTATTCGCTGGTAACCAACCAGGAATATAAACGCGCTTTTGACGGCAATATGGGGCCGGTAGCAGGCGCGCCGCTGGGCGGTTTGGTTGAGGTCGATCCCGGCGACAAGTATGGCCTGGCCAGGGAATTGATCCATCCGTTATTGCCCTGGTTCCGTGAAACCAATTTCAATGGCCCGGTGCAGGTTACCGCCGCCAAACGCGACGGCAAGTGGTATGTTCTGGAATATAACGTCCGCACCGGCGTTACCGCAGGATTGCCGCTGTTGCGCATGTTAAAGAATCCGGTACAAATTTGGCTGGATACGGCGCATAATAAAAAACTAACCATAGATTATAAACCGGGCAAGCGTTATGCCTGTGTGCTGACCCTGGCCGGTTGGGGCTATCCCTATACCAAAATTACCGGGCCCTATTTAACCGTACAAATGCAGGAAGAGCCGGACTGCGATATTTGGTGGAATGAAGTAACCGGCGGGCCGGATAAGCACTTGCTGATGACCGGGCACCGTATTGCCGATATTGCTGCTGTCGCCGAAACCATGCAGGGCGCTATTGATCTTGCCTATAAAAATATACGTAAAATTTACTGCCTCAGCAGTTATTTCCGCCTGGATGTCGGTAAAAGTTTGTGGCCGCCGGGAGAAAATTGACAGGTTTCTCAATCAATTCTCAATTTCAACTAGCGCAATGAAAGAACCTGTACCTATGAAATTGTTTTTTTCAGAATATAAATCGGATTACGAGCATTATATCTTCCCATATTCAATATGGGCGGTTCCGGAATCACACGAAACCCCGGCAGATCTATTTAGCCGGGGATTTTTACCCAATTCTCCCAACCTGGATCGCTTTTATTTATGCCGCAATATCCGGGTCGTGTTGGATAAATACCAGCCGTCTTCTGAAAACCGGCGCATACTACGCAAAGGCGGGGAGATAGCTATTAAACTAGTTCCCCGCAGTGATTTTGACTTTACCCGGCAATGGCGCGAGTTTTGTAAGAATTATGCGGATGCCAAATTCGGACAGGATGTGATGAGTTATGAGCGGCTGGATCGGTTGATGAGTTCACCGATCATATCACACCTGGTTATTTTTACCGATAAAACTTCGGGAAAAGAAATCGGCCTGGTAATGCTTTACCTGCAAAAACCTGCGATGGCTTTTTATTACTATGCCTTTTATGATTTACAATTTCCGGCCGACCATCTTGGCATGTACATGATGACGGTGGTTGTAGGTTTGATGAAAGAGTATGGTATTGAAAATATTTATCTCGGTTCCTGTTACAGCCGCAGTGCGCTCTATAAAACCCAGTTTCCCGGTATGCAGTTTTTTAACGGCAATACGTGGTCGGAAAATATCACCGAATTAAAATATCTCATCGACAGGGAAAACGGGGTTATAACCCGGCATTTGCTGGAAAATGAAGAATATCGGCAGCTTTATTATCCGGACGGCCTGGTCGGAAGCAATTTTTTAGTTGGTTGACGGAAGCCTGGAGTATCATCACAAGGCAATTAAACTGGAAAAATTTGACAACTGCAAGAGAGTATTATCATCATGACATAGACAACATAAACATGAGTAGAGAAAATAAAAAGCTGATGCCACTGCCCCCGCTATCCATCCGGTAAAACAGGAAATTTTTGCCATCCCCAGGAAAGCTACCAACACATCAAGAGAATACCGGCTTTTTAAATTCTTTTTGTCCGCCAAACAAATGGAATTGAAAATTGTCGCCAGTAGTTACCACAATCGAAACCAGGTGCAAACGTTGTTACTCATGTATACGTAATTGCCCCGCCAAAGCCATCAAGGTCGAAAAAGGCCAGGCTCAGGTTATTGCCGAGCGTTGCATTGCCTGCGGCTATTGTGTGCGCGTCTGTCCGCAAAACGCCAAAAGCATTCGCGATGATATTTTACCGGTCATGCAATTACTCAGTACCCGTAAAAATGTGTATGCACTGCTGGCGCCCTCTTTTCCGGCCGCTTTTCCCGATATTTCCCCGGCCCAGGTACTTACTGCAATCAGGCAGTTAGGTTTTGCCAGGGTGTTTGATGTCGCCTTTGGGGCAGACCTGGTAAGTTTCAAGTACAAACAACTGCTGGAAGCCAACGTAATGCCGGTAATCATCTCATCGCCGTGCCCCGCCGTGGTGAGTTATATTGAAAAGTACTATCCTTTTTTGTCTATTTGTCTGGCGCCGGTAGTTTCCCCAATGATCGCTGTCGGCCGTTATATTAAAAAGAATTACGGCGGAGACAACCACCTGGTTTTTATCGGACCCTGCATAGCCAAAAAGCGGGAGATGATTGACAACAAACTTGAAGCTGTAATTGACTGCGTTTTAACGTTCGATGAATTGAAAGCCATGTTTGATTATAATCAAATTCAACTGGCTGATTTGTCCAATAGTGAATTTGATGGGCCGCGCGGACAGCACGGTAAACTGTTTCCGGTTTCCGGTGGTTTATTAAAAAGCGCCGGCATTGATGCCGATATTACTGATAATGATATTATCGTTACCGAAGGGCGGGATCGGGTATTGGAAATTATCAGTAAAGCCGCAGAAGGGGAGATCGAGGCCAAATTCCTTGATATTCTGTTTTGTGAAGGCTGTATTAATGGACCCAAAATAGACAACTCCCTGTCGGTTTTTGTGAAAAAAGATCGGGTTATTAATTACATCAAAGAACAGTCCCGGCTGGAATCGCCCCGGGAAATTAGTCAGGAGCAAATACCGGATACAAGCCGGCAGTTCACCAATGAATACAAGCCGGAAAAACAACCTGGCAAAGCCGATATTAAACGCATTCTGGCAATGACCGGGAAAATGAATCCAGAAGACGAATTAAATTGCGGCGCTTGCGGTTACCCTTCCTGTTATGAAAAAGCTGTTGCGGTTTTCCGGGGACTGGCGGAGGCTGAAATGTGTTTGCCCTATATGATTGACAAGCTGGAACAGGTACAGAATGAAGCGCAAAAGTCCAATCAGGAATTAAAGGAATCGCTGGATACGCTGCGTAAAACCCAGCAGCAATTGGTACAATCTGAAAAACTGGCTTCCATTGGCGAACTGGCCGCCGGGGTCGCGCACGAACTGAACAATCCGTTGGGTGGCATTCTTATTTTTACCAATCTGCTCATGGAGAAAAAAAACAAAACTGACCAGGATTATACCGACCTGAAAAGAATAGTCGATGAAACGGAGCGGTGCCGTAAAATAGTGCAGGGTTTACTGGACTTTTCCCGGCAATCGCGAACCCAGGCGGCAATAACTGATCTCAATAAAATATTAACCAGCACGCTCTCTTTAATTGAACGTCAGGCAATTTTTCAAAACATCGAGATCGTTAAGGAATTGCAGGGCGACATCGATAAAGTGTTTGTCGATGTCGGACAAATTCAGCAGATCTTTTTAAATATCATTTTAAATGCCGCCGAAGCCATGCAGGGCAATGGTCAGCTGGTGGTTAAAACCGATATGTCACCCGACCGGCAGCGCGTGATGGCCATTTTTACCGATACCGGGCCGGGTATAGCAGATGAGATTAAGGACAAGATTTTTGATCCATTTTTCACCACCAAGCCGCCAGGCAAGGGCACGGGGTTGGGACTGGCAATTTCTTACGGCATCATCCAAAAACACCAGGGTGAAATAAGTGTATCCGGCAAGGCAGGAGAAGGCGCAACCTTTACCGTTTTTTTGCCGACGGCCAGAGCTATGCAGAATAATGGTCTGTTTAACCAGGTATTGTTGCATAAGGAGAGTGACCCTGTTTGATATTTTTGCAAAAGAACATAACTAGTTAAGGTTAGCAGTTTACGGTAATTAATTTCTGTTATAATAAAACCAGGATAATATATGGATTTGAAAAGTATTATTATCAAACTGCACCTGATCCCGTTACATCCGGGACCGGACTTGAATACCGAAGTAACCGGCGCAATCTTTTCCGACATTTTGAGTGATGTTATGGCCAGAGCCCGTAAAGGTGAACTGTGGATTACCAACCAGACCCATGTTAATATAATTGCCCTGGTTTTTTTCAAAGGTCTGGCCGGGGTCATTCTGCCGGGCGGAATAAAACCGGAACCGGATGCGGTTGAAAAAGCGGAGCAAAAGAACATTCCGGTTTTTACAACCCCCAATAACGCTTTCGAGGTCGCCGGACAATTGTACCAGGTCGGGTTAAGGTAAGAAAATTATTGAATTTTATTCATTTTTAAAAAAAATACTTGCACTTAAACTTTAGTTTGATTATACTATTAAAGATATAAAAATTCGACTGAATACTGCATCAGATACGCTGCCACTACACATATACACCACGAGCCCTGACATGCCCGCCAAATACAAGGCTCACTTCTTCCGCTAAGGACCTGACAACTCTTCGTCTACCAATTTTCATGAATCAATAATGGGTCGGTGCCAGAATGATATTCGTAATGAGATCCGGAAGCAGTAGTGTTTTTTTTCATCTTGTGGGTATTTTTATTGTTCTCCAGGAATGAATAATTGCCATGATTGAACTGGCGCGGCGCCGGATTGTCTGACTTTTGTCTTAAAAATCGTACCTTCCTTTTATTGATACCTTGCAAGAAATATTGTATTACCACAACCACTTGTTCTTTACAAATTTCCTGAAATCCGGCAAGCCCTTGCGGATTTTTCATCCGTGCTTTTGATGCGTTTTTTGAACCAGCAAGATATGCGACGGAGGTGTTGCAATGGTTATTAAAGTGGAAGATTTTTTTTCCTTTCTGCACAAATGTCTTGATAAAACATTCCATAATTTTGATCAGGTCGTTCTGCCCGCTCCCTCCCGAAATCCTCTCCTGAAAAATTATTACTTTACTCCTATGACACAAACAGGTACGTATAACCTTGATTCATACCGTACCGTAGATCCTTTAAAAGTCTTCTTTTTTCAACCCCGCGAAAAAATGCTGCCCGCCGGGTTTCCAGCTATTAAACGTCTCATTGTCGGCGCCAAAGGATGCGATCTGCGCGCTCTGCACGTTCTCGACCAGGCGATGATCAATAAAGATTTTGTCGATCCGGGGTATAGCCACTGGCGACATAGTACGACGATCATAGCTACGGATTGTTCGGAAATTGCGCCAACCTGTCATTGTACCCTGACAGGCGGAAAACCATTTGCTGAAGCTGGTTTTGATTTGAATTTGTCCCGGCTTGGCGAACAATACCGGGTTACAGTCGGCAGCGATAAAGGGCAAGAATTACTGGATTTGATGGCAAAAAATTTTTCCATGCAGCCGGCAAAAGAGGGGATAAAAAGCGCTATTGAAAAAAAACGTTCTGAAATCATCCGCTTGCTGCACGAACAAAACCGGGCCTTTGAACGGGGCGACGATTATACGCGGCTGCAAAGCAGCGGCAAAGAAAACTGGAACAGAGAATCCCTAACCTGTGTGGGCTGTGGCGCCTGTACGCATATTTGTCCCACTTGTTATTGTTTGATTTTGAATGATGAAACCAAAGCGCAGCAGTTTGTCAAGGTCCGCTCAATGGATTCCTGCCAGTTACATGGCTATGCCCGTGTAGCCGGAGGCGGCTCGCCGCGCCCGAAAATGTTCCAGCGTTTCCGCAACCGTTATCTCTGTAAATTTCTGTTTATGCACAGTAACTTTGGCGAACTCGGCTGTACCGGTTGCGGGCGCTGTACCGAAACCTGTACGGCAGGAATCGATTTCCGCCAGGTTGTGCGCAATATTTCCGAAACTGTGGCTGTAGTATCATAAAAATTTTTTATTCCAGAGAGGCTGAGGAGAAAAATATGCATAATCCGTATGAGGTTATTCCGGCCACTATTTACGATGTCATCCAGGAATCGCCGTTGATCCGAACGTTACGGGTAAAACCGGAACGACCGATCCCCTTTAAGACCGGACAGTTTATTGAACTTACGATCCCCGGCATTGGCGAAGGACCATTTACGCCATCATCTTCTCATTATATCAGTGAGGAGATGGACATTACCATTATGAAGACCGGCTTTGTCACCGAATATGTGCACAAAGCGCAGCCGGGTGATCAGGTTGGTCTGCGCGGTCCTTACGGAACCCGCTATCCTTTGGAGAAATTTGCGGGCAAAGACCTTTTAATACTTGGCGGTGGCTGCGGCCTGGCCCCGTTACGCTCGCTGTTCCTTACCCTGCTTCATGATGTGGAAAAGTATAACAGTATTACTTTTTTTGCCGGAGCAAAAACGCCTCAAGATTGTATTTATAAAGATGCTGTTACTGAATGGCGCAAATATAAAAATGTGCGGTTTTTACGCAGCGTCGATGTGGTACCGGCAGGTGAGACCTGGAATGAAGATGTGGGACTGGTAACCACTCTGCTGAAAAAGCTGGATATCGATCCCGCGCACAATCCTGCCGTGGTATGCGGACCGCCGATAATGATGAAATTCGGCACAATGGATCTGCTTAAATATGGTTATAAAGATGAAAATATCTACCTTTCTATGGAAAAGAAAATGTACTGTGGGTTTGGCCAGTGCCGGCATTGTGTGATGGGCGGTTACTATGCCTGCAAGGATGGTCCGGTTTTCACTTATGCGCAGATAAAGAATGAGGAGGATATTTGGGAATGAAAAAGCTATTCATCGATATTCCTGCATTACTGAATTCCGGGGCTGCGGCGGACAAGATCGAATGTGAATACCTGTTTCACCGGACTAACCGGGGACCGTTTACCTTGCTCGAAATCGCCGAATTTGCCGCCTATTGCCGCCAGTGCCCGGAATCGTTCTGCGTGCTGGCATGCCCGGTAGAGGCGCTGGAACGGCTGGAAAGCGGGACGATCAAACGTTACAATATGCGCTGTGTGGGCTGCAAAAGCTGCGCACTGGCTTGTCCGTTCGGCACGATCTTTCCCGAAGTTTTAAACTATATTACCGCACAGTGCGATTTTTGTTTACAGCAATTGCAGCAAGACCCGGAATACCAGCCGGCATGTGTAAAAACCGCACCGGAACAAACCTTTGCAATGCTGGAAATTGCGGAGGAGGATCCCAAAAACAAATTATGGTTCGCGGGTAAACACCTGGCGATCAAGAGTCCCAACTGGCGGCGCAAGGAGGGCAAAGTATGAATCCGGAATACCTGTTTTTTCTGCTGATTTTCCCCGGTCTGCTGTTTACAGCAGTATTGGGTTTGTCTGTAGGCTGGATCGACCGCAAAGTGTCGGCGCGGTTTCAGTTCCGCGTCGGCCCCCCGTTTTGGCAAAATTTCAATGATTTCTTTAAACTGCTCGGTAAAGAAACCATCATCGTCAAAGAGGGAATTCATTCACTGTTCTTAGCCGCGCCGTTTATTGCTTTTGCCACCCTGGCCTTTATTGCTACATTGATCGGTATGGCCCTGTTTTTTAGCCGGGGCTTTGGCGGCGATTTGTTGGTTATTATGTATCTGTTGATGGTTTATTCGGTTATGATCGTTATGGGCGGGGCTGCAACCGGCAATGTCTATTCCAGCATTGGCGCCGGGCGGGAGATTAAATTGCTATTGGCCGATGAACTGGCGTTCATTCTTGTTTGCCTTGTCCCGATCATAAAATCCGGTTACCAGGTTAATCTCGAACAGTTGCTGCTGGTTCAGGCAGAGCAGGGCGTTTTTATCGGCTCAGTTTCCGGGTTTATTGCTTTTGTCATCGGTCTGTTATGTATTCAGGCAAAAATGACTCTGCCGCCGTTTCACATTCCCGAAGCGGAAACAGAAATCGTTGAAGGCCCGTTTATGGAATACAGCGGCCCGCCCCTGGCTTTCTGGAAGCTGAACCATTTTATGATGTATGTTATTCTGCCGTTTTTGCTGATCCTGTTGTTTATGGGCGGTTTTAATTTTCAAGGTATTGGTATACTCTGGGCGATTTTAAAATATATACTCATTATTGTGCTCATTATCATTATAAAAAATACAAATCCGCGCGTCCGCATTGATACGGCTCTGAATTTCTTTTGGAAATACGCGACGCCCCTGGCTTTCATTGCCTTAATTTTAGCAGTGTTAGGAGTGTAGTATGGGATGGTATAATAAACGTCTGGCCAAATCGATATGGGTTTTTCATGTCAGCGCTTCGCCATGCAATAATTGTGATATTGAAATCCTCGACCTGTTGACGCCGAAATATGATGTCGAACGGTTTGGCATCAAGCTGGTCGGGTCGGTGCGGCATGCCGATGTGTTATTGTTGAGCGGTATTATCAATCAAAAAGTTGCACCCAAAGTGAAACATCTCTATGAACAGGCGCCAAGGCCGATCTTTGTCGTCGGGGTTGGTACGTGTCCTTCCGGCGGCTGCTGTTTTAATGATAGCTATAACAAGGTGCCTGTCAGAGAGGAGATCATTCCCATCAATTTATACATACCGGGATGCCCGCCCAAACCCGAAGCGATGATCGAGGGCATTGTAAAACTTGTGGAGGTGCTGAATGGCTGATTGCAAGGAGTTCCTGGAAGCAATGGGAAATAAAATACATAAAACCATCGACAAGAAGGGACGGTTATATTTTGAAGTGAATAATGACGACCTGCATGAGGTTGTTAAATTCTTGTTTCATAAAATGGGCTGCCGGTTATCTACAGCCACAGCCACTGAAATGTATCATGGTATTGAAGTGCTCTATCATTTCTCGCATGACGCCACCGGGCAGTACTATTGCCCAAGAGTTGTAATGACCAATCTGCAAAAGCCGGTTATGAATTCGATCACCCCGATTATCAGGGGGGCGGAATGGATTGAACGGGAAATGGCAGAATTTTGGGGCATTGAATTTATCGGCCATCCGCGGCCGGAACGCCTGCTTTCCAAAGACCATCCACAGGGATTAGATAAACCTTTACGATTCAGGAGGATGTCATGAACAGCAATACAATCCCGGTAGGGCCGTTTCATCCCTTGCTCGAAGAGGCCGAATATTTTAACCTGGTGGTTGATGGCGAAACTGTGGTCGGTATCGACCTCGACATCGGCTGGATGCACCGCGGCCACGAGTTCATTTCCGAACAAAAAACTTTTACCCAGTCCATCTATCTGGTGGAGCGTATTTGCGGCATTTGCAGTTCTTCGCATCCAATTGCCTGTGTGCATGCTATTGAAGATGTCGATAATATCGAGATTCCCCTGCGGGCCCGGTATATCCGTACCCTGGTGGGTGAACTGGAACGCATTCACAGCCACCTGTTATGGATGGGACTGGCCGGTCATTTTATAGGCTATGACACTTTATGGATGTGGGCATGGAAGTACCGCGAACCGGTGCTGCAAATGTTTGAGATTATTTCCGGTAACCGCAACCATTATGGTATGATGCGGGTTGGCGGCGTAGCCAAAGATGTTGATGCCGAAAAAATAGCGGGACTGCTGGAAATTCTGGACATGGTAGAGAAAAAGATGGCGATGCTGGCCGGCGCGGCGAATGACGACCCGGTCATTAAATCGCGCCTCAAAGGCGTGGGTGTGTTGAAACATGACGATGCGGTTAATTTTTGCGCAGTCGGGCCGACCTCGCGGGCGTCGGGCATTCCTGCCGATATCCGTAAATCTGAAGATATTGATGCTTATAGTCTGGTGGATTTCAATGTGATAGTCATGCAGAATGGCGATGTGTATGACAAACTGGTGCTGCGGGTGCTGGAAACCCTCGAATCGATAAAAATTTGCCGGCAATGCCTGCAAAAATTAAAAGAAGTTAAAGGCCCGATTGTTAACAATGTTAAAGAAATTTCGCCGGGAGAGGGTATTGGGCGTTACGAAGCGCCGCGCGGTGAGGTGTTCCATTATGTGCGTACCGACGGCAGCAACCGCCCCATCCGCCACAAGGTGCGCGCCCCCAGCTATGTTAACATTCCGACTTATGCGGCATCCTGTGTCGGTATTCCCATTGCCGATGCCCTCATCACCACGGCGGCCGTCGATCCATGCTATTGCTGCACGGAACGGTCGCTCAGGGTCTATGATAACAAGAGAGAACCCATGCAAATTGATCTGTTAAAATTATCACGCGAAAAGACTGAACGGATCAGGAGGGATATTTATGGACGCTAGTTTAATACTGATCTACCTGGTCGCGGTTCCTTTGGGAATAGCGGCGCTGAATAGTCTGGTGCCGCCGTTACTGCAAAAAGTTTTTACTTTTTTCGGACTGGCTTATACTATCGTTCTTATTTATTATCTATTTCTGGAACCCGCCGCCAGTCTTTCTTATATGGATTTAACGCTTTTTACTGTCGACCGGTTAGGGTTGTTTGTCCTGGCCTTTATTCAGCTTCTCAGTTTTATCATTCTGATCTTTTCGTTACATGGACTGGATAAAGCCAATGAAAAAAAGTTTTTGCTTTTATACCCGTTAACGGTTGCTGTTTGTAACGGGGTTATTATTAGCGAAAACATTTTACTGTTTATCATTTTCTGGGGACTCTCCGGTCTGGCGTTGTATTTATTTGCGCTGTTGGGTCAAACGGCGGATACTCCCAAAACCGCTAAAAAAACCTTTATTATTATTGGCGGCAGCGATGTCTTTTTGATCTTTGGTCTGGTTGCCATGCGGTTTTTGCAACCGGGAACGAATTGGTCATTATTCGGCCTGCATATAACTTTGAACTGCGAACTGGCCTGGGCGGCGTTTATAAGCCTGCTGATTGCCGCTTTTGCCAAAGCCGGCGGTTTCCCGCTGCATACCTGGGTTCCCGATTTCAGTAAAGATGCCCCGGTGGAAAGCGCAGCTTTTCTCCCTGCTTCGCTCGATAAACTGTTGGGCATTTACCTGCTGGCCCGTATGATGACAATTCTATTTGAAATCAATGTTACTATGCACCTGGTGATCGTCACCCTGGGAGCTTTGACGGTCATTTTTGCCGTGATGATGGCGATGATCCAGCATAATGGGCGTAAATTGCTCGGTTACCATGCCGTGAGCCAGGTGGGGTATATGATCATTGGTATTGGCAGTGGTTGTGTACTGGCTTTTGCCGGTGGTTTGTTTCACCTGGTCAATCATACTATATATAAATCGAACCTGTTCCTCGCCCTGGGTTCGGTAGAAAAGCAAACCGGCAGCAACGATCTGGATGAACTGGGCGGGCTGGGTAAAAAGATGCCACTCACTTTTATTATGGCGATCATCGGCGCTTTTTCCATATCCGGGATTCCACCGTTCAATGGCTTTTTCTCCAAATGGATGATATACCAGGGCTTGCTGGAAATGGCCCGCGATTTAACCCCTGCACAACAAATATGGCTGCTGATCTGCCTGATTTTGGCAGTATTTGGCAGCGCTTTGACCCTGGCCAGCTTTTTAAAGTTCTTGCATGCCATTTTCCTGGGTAAGCGTCCGGCCAAATATAACCGCATCCGCGAGGCCGGTATTAATCAATGGCTCGCTACCGGTTTGCTTTCCGCCTTGTGTATCCTGTTTGGCCTGTTTGCCCTGCAAATCCCCTTGCAGAAACTGATCTACCCGGTTCTGGTAGAAAGCGGTTACCCGATCCCGGAATTCCTCGGTACCTATAATCCGCTGCTGGTACTGGGCCTGGTGACTATAGCTTTCCTGGTAGGCATTATCGTTTACCTGGCTACAAAAAATGTCCGTTATGATGAGAATTACCTCGGCGGTATGCCGGCGCTGGAAAAATACCGGATAACCGGTACAGGATTCTATAATGAAATACGTAATATGCGCCCGTTACAGCAGTTCTACAATGCGGCAGAAAAAAAGTATTTCGATATTTATGATTTGGGCTCCCGGTTTACTTTTTCTTTATCCGGGTTGTTCCAGAAAGGTCATCCCGGACAATTGCAGTTGTATGTTTTATACATATTAATTGGCGTGCTTGTTTTTATGATGTTGATCCGCTAAGCGGATATGGATTTGTACGGAGGTTATAATGCCTGTTGAAACCTGGTTAACTTTTGTACTCGGTATAATGATTATCGGCTCTGTTGTGGCGTTAGAGTTAAAAGATATTCTTTCGGCGATAATAGCCATCGGCATAGTCGGTTTGGGGGTATCGGTTGCTTTTCTGTTCCTGCAGGCGCCGGACCTGGCTATTGTGCAGTTTTTATTTGAGATTTTTGCAATAATTATTTTAATCAAAGCATTTATTAAAAAAGATTATCATGTGGAAACTCCATCACGGATCAATCTTTATCTCTCCGGTATAACCGTCATTATATTGGTCGTCATATTTATTTTCAGTATTCCCATCTTTAAAAGTTTGCCGGTGTTTGGCGAGCCGTTAATGACTACTTCACAGTATTATCTGGATAATGGGGCAGCCGAAACCGGCGCCGCCAACCTGGTCAGTTCGATCATTCTCGATTACCGGGCTTATGATACCCTTGGTGAAGTGACAGTGTTGTTTACCGCTATTTTAGGCGCCCTGACTGTATTAAGAATTAAATCCCGTACAAAAATGGAAAAAAGGTGAAAAATGAAAAGTCATGATGGAATGACGCTGATTGTTAAAACCGTTACCCGGTTATCGGTATGGTTAATTATCCTGTATGGATTATATATCATTTTGCATGGTCATTTAACGCCGGGCGGCGGCTTTGGCGGGGGGGTTGTAATAGCGCTGGCCTTTTTGAATGTGTTACTGGCTTTTGGCCACAAATTCACCGGTGAATGGCTTAAAATCCCTCTGCTTGAGAAACTGGAATCGGGCAGCACCCTGTTATTCATGCTGGTCGGTTTACTGGGTATTTTCTATGCCGGTTCTTTTCTGGCTAATTACATTATCAAAGGTTCCTTGTATCATTTATTCAGCGCCGGTACTATACCGCTGTTGAATATAATTATCGGCGTCAAGGTAGCCATGTCCCTGTTCCTGGTTGTCTGGGTTATGGCTGCATTTAAAATAGAGGAGGAAGAAGAACAATGACCATTTACCTGATGTGTTTTATCCTCTTTCTGGTGGGTTTTTATGGCGTAATAACCAAACGGGATCTGGTGAAAATAATTCTTTCCCTGGCGATAATGGGTTATTCAACTAACCTGTTTCTCATTATCTTTGCCTACCGAACCGGCGCCCATTATCCGATCCTGGAAAAGGGAACAAGTGTTACCGCCATGGTCGATCCCTTACCGCAGGCGCTGGTGCTTACCTCGATTGTTATTGAACTCGGTATAACCGCATTACTGGTTGCCCTGGCGGTCCGGCTATACGGTAAATATAAAACTTTTGACATTACCAAAATAAGGAGGCTGTTAGGATGATTCTGCCTTTATTGATTATTGTGCCACTGCTAACAGCCTTTCTGATTACTTTTATTGGCGGTAAAAAAGATACGGCTGCTGTGATTTTGACCTTGTTTGCGGTGACTATATTATTGTGTATGTCGCTGTACAGTTTTATTATAACCGGCGCACAAACGCAAACCTATCAAATGAGCGCCTGGGCGATTCCTTATGGTATCAGCCTGGTGCTGGATCCGTTGTCCGGATTTATGATGGTTATGATCGCCATCATTTCCTTTACCTCGGCGCTTTTTTCCATTCAATATATCCGGCATTTGCAGCAGGATTGGAAATATTATGCGTTATTTATGTTATTGCTCACCGGAATGAACGGCGTGGTGATGACCGGCGATATTTTTAACCTGTTTGTGTTTATGGAAATTGCCTTGTTTGCCGCTTTTGGCCTGGTTGCTTTTGGCGGCAAGGCTGAAGAATATGAAGCGGCTTTCAAGTATGCCGTTATGGGTTCGGTTTCCTCTACCATTATTTTATTTGGCATTGCCGTTATTTACAGCGCTACTTCTTCGCTGACCATGTCTGTTATCGCGCAACGTTTACCGCTTCTTGACCAAAAAATGGTGTTGTGGGTGGGTGGATTGTTCATGGCGGGATTCGGATTAAAAACCGCCGCCATGCCGTTCCATGCCTGGCTGCCGGACGCTCATTCTTCAGCGCCGGCGCCCATATCTTCCATGCTTTCCGGTGTGCTTATCAAAGCCCTGGGCGTGTATGTGTTGATACGGTTCTTTTTCAATGTATTAGGCGCGCCTAGATTATTCCTCACTTTATTCCTGGTGTTAGGCTCGATATCAATACTTGTCGGTGTATTCCTTGCCATCGGCCAGTGGGATATGAAACGGCTGCTGGCGTATCACAGTATCAGCCAGATCGGGTATATTCTGCTGGGATTAGGCCTGGCTTCGCCGCTGGCAATTTTTGGCGCGGTTTTTCACATGTTCAACCATGCCCTGTTTAAATCTTTACTTTTCTATAATGCCGGGTCGGTTGAACTGGCGCTGGGAACCAGGAATCTGAAACATCTGGGAAATCTATCCAGGATTTTACCGGTAACTTCCGGCACCTCCATGATTGCCTCATTATCCATTTCCGGCATTCCGCCATTTAACGGTTTTTTCAGCAAGTTGGTGATCATCATTGCCGCCATCAAAACCGGGCATCCTGTGTATGCTTTGGTGGCTGTTGTCGGCAGCCTATTAACCCTGGCTTCATTCATGAAAGTACAGCGCTATGGTTTCCACGGTGAAAAGATCATCGAAAAAACCGTAAACAAGGTTGGCTGGTCCATGAACCTGGCGATGATCTGTCTGGCGGTTCTTTGCCTGGTTACCAGCGCATTGATCATTCCCGGTATTCGTGAAGCGATTATGGACCCGGTTGTCAATGTAATTACCCAAAAATCACAATACCTGCACGTAGTGATGGGGAGGTAACGATGAAAGTGGAAACGAAAAGCAGAATCACTGTGTTTATTCTGGCGGCGCTGGTATGGTTTGCATTGACCGATATTAAGGATTTTCAGGAGGTTATTGCCGGACTAGTCCTGGCGGCAGTTGTTACTCTGCTAGCCGGCAAGTTTTTTATTACCACCACAAAACAACGCGGCGTTCCGCACAGGATTATTGCAGCAGTACGGTATTTTTTTAATTTTTTATGGGAAATGATCAAAGCGAATGTTCATGTGGCTTTTATTGTTCTGCACCCCATGCTGCCGATAAAACCGGGAATTGTAAAAATTAAAACCAAACTGACCAAAGATTCGGCGATAACCATTCTAACCAATTCCATCACCCTGACACCGGGCACCCTGACGGTGGACATAAACCCGGATAGCAAAGAAATTTATATTCATTGTATTGAGGTTCATGCCACTACAGTAGACGAAAACACACAACAGATCGGCCAGCGGTTTGAACATATTTTAGCGGAGGTATTCGAATGAAATTGTTTAAATGGATAACAGGATTAATGTTTATTGCCGCTTTTGTATATTTTAATTTCTTTGTCTACAAGGGGGAAATTTTATTCAAACTGATTAATGTCAATCTGTTCAGTGCGCTGTTTGTGTTGTTCCGGGTCATTGTGGGTCCTTCTGCTGCGGATCGTATTGTTGCCGTTGATATTCTTGGCGTATTGATTGTCGGCATGCTGGCATTGATTGGTTTACATTATAAACAGGGATTTTTTATGGATATTGCCCTGATCTGGGCATTATTAAGCTTTGTCGCCTCGCTGGCATTTTCCAAGATATTAGAAGGGAGACAGTTAGATGATTAGAGAAACCCTGGGAATGGTCTTTATATTCATCGGCATTGCTTTCGATTTCCTTGGCGTGTTGGGACTCGTGCGCCTGCCGGATGTATACAACCGCCTGCAGGCAGCAACGAAATGTGTTACCTTTGGTTCTGCAGGAATTTTGTTCGGTGTGTTTTTGATCAACGGTTTTACCAGTTTCGGTTTCAAAGCCCTGCTCGGTATTATGTTTATATTTTTATCCTCGCCGGTTGCCGCACATGCAATTGCCCGTGCTGCGCATCGCGGCGGAATACCCCTGACCAGGGAATCTGTGATCGATGAGTATGCTAAAGATAAGGAATTAAAATAAATATTTATCGGCAGATATATTTCCTGATAACAGTATAATGAATTATTCTGAATGTACGGAGACTTTTATGTACATGCCCAAAATTCGTGAAATTAAAGAAGCGCTGACCTCTTTTTTTACCGCGCCCTATACGAGTAAATTTCCATTTCAGCCCTATACAGCGCCGGAAGAGTTCCGGGGCAAGCCGAAATATAATAAAGATTTCTGCGTCGGTTGCGGGGCCTGCGCCCAGGTCTGTCCCCCCAAAGCCATCTCTATCGTTGATGATTTACAAAAGCAAACCCGTACCCTAACGGTGGATTATTGTTTGTGTATGAACTGCGGTCAGTGCGAGGAAAAATGCATTACCCAGAAAGGAATAAAATTATCCAACGATTATTCGCTGGCGGTGATGGATAAACAGCACAGTATGGTTTTTGAATCTATCGACCGGGACCTGGTAGTGTGCGAGAGCTGCGGCGAGGCAATCGCCTGCCGCCCGCATTTGCTCTATATAAAAGAGCGGTTGGGGGCTAAAGCGTATGCCCATCCCAACCTGCTGCTGGAAACGGAGAAACTGTTTACACCTCTCGAACCATACCAGGTTAAAAGCCGCATCCGCCGCGAAGACCAGATCAAGCAGGTTTGTCCCCGGTGCCGGAATAAAATTGTCGTTGCCGATGAATTTTAACGAGTTTGCCAAACCGCTATCCTTGTACCCGGCAGCCGATTTACTGTTTGTTGCCCTGGGTAATGAATACCGCGGCGATGATGCCGCCGGACTTTTGTTTCTTGATAAATTAAAAGAAATGGATTTGTTTCACGGGGTGGGATTGCTACATGTCTTTACAAATCCCGAAAATTACCTGCAACAGATTCTGGATTCACCTGCGCGGGTTGTAGTTTTTATTGATGCTGCGCGTTTTGGAGGCGAACCGGGTGAAATTCGCTGGCTGGATAACTCGGCTATTGATACGATGGGTATCAGCACCCACGCTTATTCAATACAACTGGTGGAAAAATACCTGCTGAACCATCGTCAGTTTACTTTTAAATATCTTGGCATAGAGCCGCTGCGAACCGAGGTGGGCGATCATCTTTCATCACAGGTGTTGACCGGTATTGCCGTATTTTTTGCCCATGTTTATGAAAATGTATAATGACTTGTGGAGTGCTACTCTCTTTTGCAGGTATAAAAAAAGACCGGGTAGTTATGAAGAGCTACCCGGCCTTTTGGGAGTAAAAAAGATATATGATAAACTTCTTTTCCGTATTTGTCCTGTTATTCTTATTCAGCAGTTGCTATTTGTGTATATAATTCGGAAAAGAAAGCAGTTGGATCAATGACAACCGGGTTTACTTTGGTTGCCAGATCCTCATCCAGCAGGTATTGGTAAGTCAGGTTGGCATTTAAACGAACCGAAACGTTCTTATCCTGTTTCGCCAGTCTTTCAATTACTCTTTCGATAGTAGTGAAATTGGCTTCCGGGTATTTGTTCTTTAATACCGCCAACTGGTGCAGGGCGCTGTTTCGTAAACCGGGGTTGTCGGAATTCAAAGCCATTGTGTATGCCTGAATTGCCTTATCGAGAGCCTTTTTGTCCAATTGCGGAGTAGCCGCAAAACATGTCGCCGCCAGGGCAACAATCGCTAAAATTATGATGGTCTTTTTCATGGTCTTTCTCCTTGCTATTTAATTTTTTTAAAGCAGCTCTATATTGATTTTTTTTTTTTTTCATTTCTACTTAATAAGACGTTTGGTTTCAGGTAAGGTTTCATTTTAATGTTAAAATTTCGTATATTTTTAGGAAATTCACGGTTTTTTTACATTTTTTTACAATTTTTACAATTGTGTTACAATTGGGTTGCACTTGAACCTGCCTGTTCTTACTCGACAAAAGTTTAATATTGCATTACACCTGAAATACTCTTGCACTAAGCCGGATAAGCTTACTTTGACAGCAAAACCAGTAAACGAAGAGTCGGAGGCGCAACAGCATTTCGAAACGACTCATACGAAATGTTTTATAAATGAGTAAAGTCGTCTATTGCCTGGGGTTCATTGTTGTAGTGATAGTTATATACTTTTAAAAATTTATCAAAAAAAATAGTTCTTTTGCATGTAGCAGGACGATTTTGGCGCTGAAAGTGATTATTTTTTGTCTGTAGTTACGCCACATTAATTAAGAATTGACCGAGTTACGGTTCTTTGTTGACCAGACCGGCAAGAATAATGTGGGCAGAGTTATAAACATACGCTTTATACAGATTGATGCCCGGTTAGAGAGTATGTTGAAATAAATTATAATTATCAATCAGGAGGTTTTATGAAGTCTTTAAATTTTTTACTGGTCGCGCTTGTCCTTTCTCTGACTGTCGCTGCATTCGCCGGTGAGAAATCAGAATCGATTCAAGTATTAGCCGAGGCAACAGAAGTAGTTGCCTGGAAATTTCATACTAACGGTACGATCTATGCAACTCCCCGTATTCACAACGGTATTATCTATATCGGCAGTCATGATAAAACATTTTATGCCGTCAATGCCGAAACCGGCGCCGAGGTGTGGCATTATGAAACTGCGAATCAAATTTATACCACTGCGGCTATCTATGAAAACATTGTCTGCTTTGCCAGCGGCAACCTTTTTATAGCTCTTGATTTATCCGGCAATTTTCTTTGGCAATACACCATGTATGAAGGTAATGTTGTAAATCAAAATGATGCGTGGGATTATTTCCAGTCTTCACCACAACTGGTTGATAGTATTGCCTATGTAGGTACCGAGCAGGGATTGGTCTATGGCTTTAATGTAAATACCGGCGCTGTTGTCTTTCAATGCCAAACGGCAGGCAAATCTTCCATTGAGACCACACCTTTTATTCAGGATAATCGAATTTTTTTCGGCGACTGGGACGGGGTATTATATGTTTTTGATATCAACACCGGCAACATGCTTTGGCAGTATGATACCAGGTCCGATAAAACTTATAGTTGGGTTAATGCCATTCAAACCGATCCGCTGATAGTCAACGGTAACGTTTATTTTGCCGGACGGAGTTGTTTTTTATATTCTCTCAATGCAGAAACCGGCGCAAAAAACTGGATGTTCCATGATCCTGGCGATATGTGGCTGCTTGGTGGACCGACAATTTGTGATAACCTGTTATATATGGGCAGTTCCAACCAGCATTTTCTGCAGGCTTTTGATATTAACACCGGTGTAAAACAATGGACTTCTAATGTTGATTATCGCATATTCGGCCATGCACTGATCGATGGAGAAAATTTGTTTGTCGGCACCGGCAATGAAACAGGTGAACCGCTTGGTTCTGTATTTGCTATCGACCGGGTGACCGGCGCTATTATAAATAAATTTACCGCTGGCGGTCAGGTACATTCTTCCGTACAAATTTTAAATGGCTTGCTTTATTTTGGCTGCGCCGATGGATTTTTATATGCGCTGAATAAAGAAAATATGCTCAATCAGCCCATATCTGAAACAATGATCAAAGATAACAGCAAGATTGATTTAGGCAAAATACCACAAGGCACAGAACCTATAGATACATATTTTTATATCTATAACCAGGGCGATGGGGCTGATTCTGTCACCCTTTCTTTATCCGGCGCGGCAACCCTGCGAAATGTAACGACTATCGAACCCATGCAGTTTCATCTTGCTCCCGGCGATTCCCAAAAAATCTCAATAAATATTGCGCCGGCAGCTTTAACAGTTAAAAAATATAGCCTGTCTGTCATTATAAATTCTGCAAATAATCTTATTCAGAACAAATTCAACAGATCGCTGGCATTGGAGATTGTTCGCTCAACAGGTATTACAGACAACAATCAAAAAAGCGCAGCTGATTTTTTGCTGGCGCAAAATTACCCCAATCCTTTTAACCCGGAAACAACAATTAGCTTTACATTGCCGAAACCGGCCGGTATAAGCCTGGTTGTTATGGATATTTTAGGTCAACAAATTAAAACCCTGGCGACAGGTAACTATGCCGCCGGTGAGTACTCCCTGCAATGGGACGGCAGGAATGAACAGAGAAACAATGTGGCGTCCGGATTTTATTTTTATCGTTTGCAGATCAATGATCCACAGCAATTGCAGGTCATTACCAGAAAGATGCTGTTAATGCGCTAAACTGTTTTTAAATTCAACAGGCGTCATACCGGTATATTTTTTAAAAGCAATATGGAAAGCAGATTTGGAATTAAATCCTGCTTCGTACATGATTTCCAGAACTGTTTTCCGGTTTTGCCGGCTATGCATCAGCAGTGATTTGGATTCCTCAATCCGGTATTTACTGATAAAATCATAAAAATTCTGTTGATAATGTTCATTAATTATTTGTGATAGATAGCGTGGAGGGATGTTACATTCCTCCGCCAATTCTTTCAGGGTTATATCCGGGTTTAAAAAAGGTTTGTGTTTCAGCATAAAATCGTGCAACATTTTTTTATATTCAATGGCTTGGGTACTGGTGAGGGGAGAAGACTGGTATTTTGCTCTATTACCGCTAATAGCAAAAATTTGCGGCTGGGACCAGCCTTTGAAAAAAATGATATTAAAAAACACAAAAAACGCTATCATGACCGGTAATTGCAAATCTATATGTATAGCGATGATTTGACGAACCGATAAAAAACGCAACACATCGATCAACCAGGCAATGATAAAACCATAAAGCACAATCCGCAGCCAGGAGAGGTTGATTCGGTTTAGCGAAGAATATTGTTCTTTGATTTTCGATTGATAGTCGGCAAGAACCAGCAGGGAAGCGCTATTGTAAATTAATATTTGTGTATAATATAGTACGCAAAAATATATATAAAACTTTAATGAAAGCATTGAACCGGTATTAATATCAGTAACTATTGCCGGGTGAAACTGGCGAATGAATAACCCTGTAAAAAACAGCAACATAACGGCAAAAGGTATAAAATGTAACAAATGCTTCTTTGTGAAAGTAAAATCAGCAAAAGCCAGTGATCTGACATAAAAATACATAACCGGGGAGACCAGGGTCAGAAATGCCATACCCGGGTAAAATAAAATCAAGTGTTTTAATCCGTAATTGTATGACAAATTCCTTGCCAGCCCATTCAGAAGAATCATAAACTGGGCGAATAGAAATGTTGCCAGTAAAATATTGGATAAATGACGGTTTTTTTTGAGCAACAAGAAAAACACAAACACCGCTAGCTGAAACATAGCCGTGATTACTACAATATCCATTATACTGATTTTTAATAGCATGGTTATGATCTGGTTAAATGTATTAAATGTAATGGAAAAAATTGGAGCTCTGCAATATAATTATCTACTTGTTTTAATAAATAGTGTTTGATTGATCCGGTACTGAAAAAATACTTTTATTTGGTCGCTTGTACTGAAAACAACATCGGCGGATTCGCTAGCGGCGGAGGAAAAATCCAGTAGCCATTTTCATCTTGCCACATATCTTTATACCGCCGGTAATAGCAAAAGGGAAACTCTAACAACGATACCAGGCGCATATTATTTTGTAATAATGAATTAACGATATAACCCAGATCGTGGTTCCATTGATAAGTGGCAGAGTTGTTTAATATTTTAGTACTATTGGTATATGACGATGACACCACACAATGTTCAGGTTGATCATTGTGAAAATAGGCATCGTTACATGTGATATATCGGGTGATTTCGTTGTACTCTAGCATATTAAGTATGGGATGTCCATCCACCAGCAGAAAAGCGCCGCCCGGATTGAGGAATCGGGAAACCACTGCCATAAATGCCGGCATATCCGGTAGCCAACATAGAATTCCATAAGTGGCAATAACAATATCGAATGTAGCGTTCAGATTTTCCGGCAAATCATATACATTAGCCAGTATAAATTCTGCATGTATGCCGGTTTTGGCAGCTAAATTACGGGCGGCCTGGATAGACCGGTCGGAAAAATCTATTCCGGTTACCTTAGCGCCCATTCGCGCCCACGACAACGAATCCAGACCAATGTGACACATCAGGTGTAACATGGATTTACTGGCGACATCGCCCAGCGCTTGTAATTCAACATTTTTCAGACTGGAACGCCCGGCAAGAAATGCTGGGACATTATAAAATTCACCCTGGTCGTCAAGATGGGGCCCGACCCGGTCATTCCAGTTATTGCGGTTTGCTGTAAAATAATTCATAATTCAGCAATCCCGGTAGATTATTTTTGTATGGTTTTTTAGGAGCGGCTTAAATTAACAAGAATTTTTTACATTTGCAAAAACTATTGTACTCTTTATTTTGACCAATATTATTTTTGCCGATTTTTATCCCTCAATGCAGGTCATTTATTACCTTAATCTATAGATCTTCTACAAAAAATATTTGCACAGTATCGGTGAGCGCTTTGCCTTTATGCCGATGTGCTTTGCGTATTGTTTCCGTATAATGTTTATTAAGAAAATATTTTTAGTTTAGGGCATGAATGCTTAACTTAGAGTAATAAGAGGAGAAAGATCATGCCCAAGAACAAGTATTCGTCAAGTTTTAAAGTACACACCGTCATAGA
>JAKQIY010000034.1 GCA_029561455.1 bacterium | reverse complement strand
CTTTGTCTTAGGTAACTATATGTTTTTATTGAAGCGATAAAACAATTCGAGGCCGCCTGCGGCGGCCCACAGTCCATAAAGGGACTGTACTCCGGATTCGGGAGAATCCGAGCTACTTCCAGGCACTGACAACCTGGCTTTTGCAGGCGTTTTCACACAGTCTCAGGAGATTAGGAACGAGGAGAATTTCTCACTTCGCTCCAAATGACAAACTTGTTTTGTATGCTTGGCGTATTAAATGACTTGATAAAAAAGATCCTTTGACATAATCCCGGTTTTGACATTCCCGGGGTTATATAAAGGGAATGTTATCGTTGCGAATACAGGTGGCGTCGAGGTAAAAATTCTGAAAACTCATTACCGTTTGCAACTCTACCTATCCTCACATTAAACTTTACCAGCCTTTACTCATTTTACAGCTATTTTTTTTGTAAATGGAACAATATTTGCATTTCAATAAAAGTTTAACTTGCAGTAATTATTGCAAATATTTGTATTTTAATTGTTTAAAACAATTACAATCTATCGTTGTGTCTAAAACTATTCCTATCCGGAGGAAATAATGGACGCTAGTGCTGTAAAAATTATACTCACAGAACAGAATGCCGCATTTGCAATAACAGATAAAGATTTAAAAATAGAGGAAGAATTCGGATTAAACGCAACACATGGTCTTGAGGAATCGTTTATCAGCAGATCTATTCTTGAAGTGGAACCGGATCTGGAATTAATGCAAGATAAAATATTGGCAATTCTGTCGGGTCAACAGGAAAAATTTTCATTTACAACTACATCGCATACTAACGGGGATACCAACATAAATTATTGGCAGGTAACCATATTACCAAAAAAAAATAATACCGACACAATTACAGGACTCATTATTATAAAAAAAAGTATTGCCAAAAGCCATGAGCATGTAAATGAACATGGTGTAAAGGGTTACGAACATGAAACATCAGGCGGTCAGTTAACCATAAGCGAATTTCAGAATAGAAAAGTTAAACTGGATGAATTGATACCCCTGGAAATTCTGCAAAAGATTCAGGATTCATTTTCCCAGGTGGCGGATGTCGCTTCGGTTATTACCGGCGTTGACGGCGTTCCATTAACGAACGGCTGTAATTTCAGCAAGGTGTGCAGCATCATTCGCTGTACTGAAAAAGGGTACCAGGATTGTATAGATTCAGACAAATCTCTGGGAGATGCTGCCAAACAATTGCATCAAACGGTGAGCAGAGAGTGCAAGTCTTGCGGATTCATCAATGCAGCGGCGCCAATTATAGTTGCCGGAAAACATGTTGCTACCTGGTTGATTGGACAAAGAATTGTTAAAAAAGAAAGCTGCAATAAAATTCGGGCTTATGCCCGATCCATTGGAACCGAGCCGGATGAACTTGTCGACGCTTATAAAAAAGTGCCGGTCATTTCAGCAGAACATTTTGAAAATATATTAAACTTTCTCAATATTTTATCACAAAACATTTCTACATTTATTTATAATAATTTAAAATTGACAGATGAGATCTTTGAATTAAATAAAACCCGTGAAGAACTATCTACGGAAAAAACCCTGTTACGAACATTAATGGATAATATTCCCGATTCAATTTACTTCAAAGACCGGGAGAGCCGCTTTACCCGCATCAATATCTCATTGGCGCACACCCTGGGAATTTTTTCACCCTCAAAAGCAGTTGGGCATACTGATTTTGATTTTTTTGATGAAAAGCATGCCAAAGAAGCTTTTGCCGATGAACAAAATATTATAAATACAGGCCGGCCACTGATTGGCAAAATTGAACTGGATATACGTCCTGATGGCTTTCATCGCTGGGTGTCGTCAACCAAGGTGCCGGTAAAAAATCATCTGGGTGAAATTACCGGTATTGTCGGTATTTCAAGAGATATGACAAAAATTAAAAAAGCAGAAGACCGGTTATTAAAAAAGAATGAACAGTTGGACAAGGCTTTATTAGCTGCGCGCGAAGGTACTAAAGCCAAATCGGAATTTCTTGCCAATATGAGTCATGAAATCAGAACTCCAATGAATGGCGTGATCGGTATGACCGGACTGCTTCTCAACACCCAACTTTCCGATGAGCAGCGGGAATATGTTGAAACTATTCGTACCAGCGGCGATAGCCTGATGGTGATCATTAACGATATACTCGATTTTTCCAAAATCGAATCAGGGAAACTGGATATTGAAAAGCATCCTTTCAAACTGCGGGAATGTGTTGAAGAATCTGTTGATATTCAATCGGCCAATGCTGCTAATAAGGGTATTGAATTGACCTGCCTGGTCGATCCACAATCGCCGGATGACTTTTTGGGCGACGTAACCCGTATTCGCCAGGTATTAAATAACCTGCTGAATAATGCCATTAAATTCACTGAAAAGGGTGAAGTGGTGTTGATGGTAAGCGCAAAAAAAATTGCCGATAACAGCTTTGAAATATTATTCTCCGTCAAAGATTCCGGGATCGGCATTCCCAAAGACAGGATTAAATACCTGTTTGAAGCTTTTACCCAGGTCGACGCCTCAATTACCCGTAAATACGGCGGCACCGGGTTAGGGCTGGCAATTAGCAAAAAACTTTGTGAATTGATGGGCGGCACAATGTGGGTTGAAAGCACATTGGGCAAGGGTTCAATTTTTTATTTTACTATTCATGTCGACGGGCATGATAACGTTATGGATGCACATTTTTCAACCAAAATTCTTTATAACAAACATCTGTTGATAGTGGATGATAACGACACCAACCGTAGAATCCTTGATTTACAGGCAAAATCATGGAATATGATAACGGAGCATACAGGTTCAAGTCTGCAGGCGCTGGAATGGATCAAATGCGGTAAACGGTATGATGCAATAATATTGGATATGATGATGCCAGAAATGGACGGCCTCACCCTGGCTGCCCAGATACGTGAACAATATAATAAATGTTCAATTCCCATGATTATGCTGACCTCAATGGTTAGAAAAGATGAAGATAACAAAAGAATTAAAGAATTAAACTTTTCTACGGTAATGACCAAACCAATCAAGCAGTCGCAACTACTCAACGCCCTGTTAAAGATATTCAACGGCTCTGCGCCGATTCTTGAAAAAGACCCCAAAGGCCCGGTTTTAGATCCCAATATGGCACAAACCATACCTCTGGAAATATTAATTGCTGAAGATAATGTTATTAATCAAAAGCTGGCGTTGCGCATATTAAGTAAGCTGGGATATAATGCGGATATTGCAGTTAATGGTCTGGAAGCAATCAAAGCTTTGAAAAAGAAGCATTATGATCTGATTCTGATGGATATTCAAATGCCGGAAATGGATGGTTTTGAAGCGACAAGGAACATTTGTGAAAAATGGTCCGCCAAAAAACGCCCGCGTATAATTGCCATGACGGCCAATGCTATGGAGGGTGATCGTGAAAAATGTTTACAAGCCGGTATGGATGAATATATCAGTAAACCCATTCAAATCGATGATCTGATTCTGGAATTAAAGAACACATCTACTCTTAAAAATTGCTTAAAAACGCAACTGACCTGATTGCGGAGCGCCCGAATGTACAAAGTTTTATTGGTTTTGAAATTTCTTTTGCTGGCATTTATCATACCAGGCTTGTCCCTGTCGCAGCCGGCAACTTCAAACATAAAGATCGAGCATTTGCGGTTACGAAATGTTCAACTGGAACAACGTCCATTAAATCAACACCGCTGGGGTAAATTTTTTGTTGTCGACGGCCTGGGCTCAGGCAATGTTGGTTTTATATTGAAAAAAAAGGACGGTACCTTCTGGTTTGCACATGGTATGGAAGGCGCCGATGGCACCGGTATAACGGTCTGGGATGGTTTTAAATTCACCCGTATCACCACAGCTAACGGCCTTCATTCGGACAAAATTACCACAATGCTGGAAGATAAAAACGGTAATGTATGGATAGGCAGTCAGAATAACGGACTGGCGGTCTTTAAAGAAGGTAACTGGACTTATTATACCACCGCAAACGGGCTTGATAATAATTTTATCTATTCCCTTTTTCAGGATTCAAAAGGCACAATATGGATTGGTACCTACTATGGCGTGTGTCGCTATGATGGAGAAAAAATCATCAAAGTTGATAATCACCAGGTGTTCAATAATAATGTGCGGGCGATTTCCGAAGGGCCGGACGGCAGCTTATGGTTTGCAATAAGTCCGGCCAAGGTGGTCAGGGTTAAAAATAATCACATTACAAACTGGGTTTTAGACTCTTCGGAGATGTTGTACCGGAGTATTTTTCAATACCCCTTTGCCTGGGATTCGCAAAATAATCTCTACCTGGGAACTTATAAAGGGATTTTTAAATTTGCCAACAATTCATATCAACAGCTCTCTCTCCAGGATGTAATGCCCGGCAATCATGTTACCGATTTGGAAATATTCTCACCCAATACAATTCATATTTCCACAGAATTTGGCGGTATTGGAGTTTTAAAAAACAATTTCTGGACAAATTATACAACCGAAGACGGTCTTGGTGATGATGTTACCTTTTGCTTGTCACAAAACTATAATAACGACCTGGTAATCGGAACAATGAGTGGAATAACCCTGTTCTATCCAAGCAACTGGAAATACCTCAATGTTACCGATGGCTTGTCTACCAATGGCGTCAGGGATATCTTACCGCGCCGGGATGGGAGCATCTGGTTTGCCACAACGGACGGCTGTTCCGTGCTAAAAAATGGAAAGTGGCAATATTTTGGTATGGATGACGGCGTGCCCGGCGCTTATTGCAATGACCTGGTTGAGGATAATAATAATAATTTATGGCTGGCTTGTACCAACTGGCGCACCATACGCAGTGGGCTGGGAGTGTTACGCAATGGTAACAAAAATTTTACAATTCTTGATGATTATCAAATGTTCGTAATGAGCGCTGGCGACGGCTCTATTTGGGCCGGCAATAAAATTGAATTTGCCGCCAGAGCTGATGTTGTACTGCGTATTAAAGACGGCAAGAAAACAGTATATAATCCCGACAACGGTTTGCCGATAACATCAGCCTTTGTTGCCGGCGAATTTGCCGACGGCTCCGTATGGATCGGTTCAAATATAGATGGTATTGCAGTTTTCAAAGATGAACAATGGTCGCATATCACGGTCAAGGATGGATTGTGCAGTAATAAAATCGGTTCCCTGTTACAGGCATCCAACGGCGATATATGGGTTGGCAGCCTCGATGCCGGCGCTTCAGTATACCGTGACGGGAAATGGCATACCTATAACAAATCAAACGGACTGGCCGGATTATTTGTCAAAGACATTGCCGAAACCCCGGACGGGCGCATCTGGCTTGGGCTTGAAGGTAATGGCGTAAATGTATTTGACGGAGAAAACTTTATGTATTTATCCCGTCAAAATGGCCTTTCCAGTGACCTGGTATGGTGCGTAAAGCCCTGGCAGGACGGCTCGGTATGGATTGGCACAAAAGATAAAGGTGTTTCCATTTATACCCCGCCGATTCCGGAAATCCCCGAGACCTATATCCTGGCAGATCAGACCTGGTTGTTGTGGACCGATTCGGATATCAATAGTGATACTTTAAAAATATATCATAAAAACGGCTCGGCAGATAGCCTGAATATTACAACTGTCGCACAACGCGCATTCACAAAATTATCCGGTGAAAAAATAACGCCGGTTTATAAAACAGATTCTTTTCGTATAAAATTTTCCGCGGTAAAAAAATGGCACAATATTCCTGAAGATGATTTTTGGTATTCCTGGAAACTGGATGAGAATGAATGGAGTGAATTTACTCATAATACAAACCTGGAATTAAATGATTTAAAAAACGGCATTCACATTATCCAGGTTCGGGCTAAATCTCCGGAACTCGATGCCGATGTTACGCCTGCAGTATATAAATTCCGGGTTGCCAAACCTTTGCCGATTGTGGCAGTGATCCTGTTTTTAGCTGCGCTGGTCCTAATTTATACATTGACCCGGATGATAATCATCGGTCGAGAAAAAAAGCGTATGCAAATAGAAAAGGATGAAGCCGAAAAGAAACAAAAAATCGCTGAACATGAAAAAAAGATCATGGAGTTGGAAAAAGAAAAAGCGATCCGGGAAAAAGAAATTGAGCACAAGGAAAAAGAGCTGTCTCTAAAGGCACAAAAAGCCCTGAAAGAGGCAAAAGAAATAGCCGAACAGGCCACCCGTACCAAGAGCGATTTTTTGGCGAATATGAGCCATGAAATTCGCACACCAATGAATGCGGTTATTGGTTTGACCGGCCTGTTGCTGGAAACTGAATTAAATGGTGAACAACGCGAATATGTGGAAACCATTAAAACCAGCGGCGATGCGCTCATGTCGGTTATCAACGATATTCTCGATTACTCTAAAATCGAATCCGGTAAACTGAACCTTGAACATCAGCCATTTGTATTGCGGGATGTGATCGAAGAATGCCTTGATTTTCACGCGCCAAACGCCGCTAAAAAGATGCTTGATCTGGCTTATCTCATCGAGCCCGCTGTTCCCCAAATTATATATGGCGACATGAATCGTCTGCGGCAAATTTTTAATAACCTGTTAAGTAATGCGGTAAAATTCACTCATGAAGGGGATATTTCTATATTGGTGAAATCACGTTTACAGGAAAATGGTAAATATGAGTTATTGTTCAGCGTCAAAGATACCGGCATAGGAATTCCTAAAAATAAAATCAGCAGTATGTTTCAATCCTTTACCCAGGCGGATGCTTCAACCACCCGTAAATATGGCGGTACCGGACTGGGTTTATCGATCAGTAAAAGCCTGTGTGAAAAAATGGGCGGTAAAATGTGGGCCAAAAGTGAAGAAGGTAAAGGCTCAACCTTTTTCTTTACGATCATTACCGAGGCAGAGCACAAGCAATCCCGGGAAAACGGCGAGGATAGTCTGCCTCAATTATCAGGGAAAATGGTTTTGATAGTTGACGATAACGATACGAACCGGCGCATATTATCGTTGCAGGCAAAATCATGGAATATGATCGCTCACGACACCAATTCTCCGGCAGAAGTTATTGATCTTATAAAAAGAAATGTCGCATTCGATCTGGTTATTCTCGATATGCAAATGCCGGAAATGGACGGCATAACCCTGGCTGAAGAGATCAGAAAATTCAAGTCTGCTGAAGAACTGCCAATTATCATGCTCACTTCTATCGGCTTCCGGGATGACAGCGAACGGGTCAAAGCGATCAAATTTGCCAGCTATATTAACAAACCGGTGAAACAGTCCAATCTTTATAATATAATTTTACATATCTTCATGGGTGAGGTATCGCACCGGAAAAAAGAACCGGTATTGACCAGCATTGACAGTAGCTTTGCCAGGCAGTATCCTTTACAAATTCTGGTTGCGGAAGATAACCTGGTTAATCAAAAACTGGCGGAGAAACTGCTGGGTAAACTGGGATACCATCCGGAGATTGTAAATAATGGACTTGAAACGCTGCATATTTTGGAATATAAAAAATTCGATGTAGTTTTTATGGATGTACAAATGCCGGAAATGGATGGATTTGAAACCACCGCAATAATTCGGCAAAAATGGCCGGAAAAAAAACAGCTCATCGTGGCAATGACGGCCAATGCTATGGAAGGCGACCGGGAAAAATGCCTGCAAGCCGGCATGGACGACTATATCAGTAAACCAATTAAATTGGAGAACCTGCTGGAAGTATTGCGGCAATGTAATTTAAAAATATTATGACAATTTGTCAGATATTGGCAGACATTCTTGCTTTACTGTTTCATCCTGTCCAGATCAGCATTGCATAACTATTTGTTTTTCAATATATTGGGTATTTATTAATATTTTTGCACGAAAATTGCTGCATGGGGTTATTATTAATGCAGACTTAATTTTTCAAATTTATATTTTAAGCAAACGAATCAAGTTCAATGTGTTTCAGAATACCTGGCTACATGTCCGGTGCGGCCTGGTGCGCAATAAACAATTGGCGCTGAATAAATTTACAGGAAAGGGAAAAAATGAGTGAGCAAGACCACACCAGCTATAAATTCAAAGCAGAAGTAAACCAACTGCTGGATATATTAACCCATTCGCTTTATACCCATCGCGATGTCTTTATCCGCGAACTCATTTCAAATGCCGCCGATGCATTGGATAAAGTGCGATTTCTATCGCTCAAGGGCGAGGAAATCGTTGACCCCGATGCAAACCTGGAAATCAGGATAACATTAGATAAAGACAAAAAGATGTTTACTATAACCGATACGGGGATCGGCATGAGCCGCAGTGAACTTATCGCCAATATCGGCACTATTGCCCGCTCCGGCACCTCGGAATTTATAAAACAACTGGCGGCGGATAAGGATAAGCAGGGCGAGCTGAATCTTATCGGCAGGTTTGGAGTAGGCTTTTACTCCGTTTTTATGGCTGGTGAAAAAGTGGAAATAACCACTAAAGCTGCCCAAAAAGATGAGCCGGCCTGGTTGTGGATAAGCGACGGCCGCGGTTCATTTGAAATTCAACCGGTAACGGAACCGGTAAAACGGGGCACGACGATTGTAGTTCATCTGCGGCAGGACGCGGAAGAGTTTGCTGAAAAATTCACCATCCAGTCCGCCATCGAAAAGTATTCCAACTTTGTCCCCTTCCCCATCATGGTGGATGGCGAGCAAATTAACAAGATCACCGCGATCTGGCGGGAACCGAAAAACAATCTCAAAGATGAACAGTACAATGAATTTTTCAAATTCATCGCCCGGCAGCAGGATGAGCCGCTCACCCGCTTTCATCTGTCCGCAGATGTGCCATTACAATTCCATGCATTGCTTTATGTACCCAGGACCAACCTGGAGCTATTCGGTTTTGGCCGCGAAGACGAAGGCGTTCACCTGTTTGTCAAGCGGGTGCTGATCGATGCTCATGCCAAAGACATTATGCCCACCTATTTACGGTTTGTTCGGGGTATTGTTGAAAGCGATGATCTGCCCCTGAACATTTCGCGGGAGACATTACAGGAGAATCCTTATTTATTTAAAATTAAAAGCACCCTGGTAAGCAAGTTCCTCACGCATTTACAGGAATTTGCCCAGGATGAGGTCAAGTATAAAGAATTTTGGCAGCAACACGGCCGCACCCTTAAAGAAGGATACAACGATTATACCAACCGGGAAAAAATCGCCGAGTTGTTCCGCTTTAATTCTTCCCGCTGCGCCAATGCGGACGAATTGACTACATTAAAGAAATATGTTGAAGGCATGGTTGAAAAGCAGGAAGAGATCTATTACCTCTCCGGTACCTCACGGGAAGCCGTGGAAAAGAACCCGGTAATGGATATTTTCAAATCGAAAAATATTGAAGTGCTATATTGCTTTGATCCCATCGATGAATTTGTGCTCAGTGGGATGCTGGATTATAATAAAAAGCAGTTTGTCTCTGCCGATCAGGCGGATTTGAGCAAACTTGCCGCTATACCGTCAACAAGCGGGGCTGAACCCGCAGCGGAATCACAGCCGGAAGAAACCCGTGAACTGGACAAACTGGCCCGGCGTATCAAAGATATTCTGGGCGACCGGGTTGAGGATGTGAAACTTTCGGAACGGCTGGTCGATAATCCGGCGGTGCTGGTCAGTTCGCATAAAGGCATGTCAGGCCAGATGGAAAAGATCATGCATCTGTATAACCAGAATGCTAAATTGCCGGCCAAGGTGATGGAAATTAACAAAAAACACCCCATGATCGTACAGATGCATAAAATCTATCAAAAAGACGTCAATGACCCGATGTTATCCAAACTGGCGTTCAACCTGTTTTACAGCGTTTCACTACTGGACGGATCGCTGCAGGATCCGCATGAAATGGCGGCCAACATTCAGGATATGCTGACGGAAGCGTGTAAATTATATATCAGGGAATAACAACAACCAGGAGAGACTTGAACAAGGGGCGGTTGCCCCTTGTTCGTTCCTGTAAAACTCTACTTTTCTGCCGACCCCAATTTTTCTCTAAAGGTCGTTACAAAGACAATGGCACAAATAACTGTTAACGCTGTGGGGATAAGGAATACATGAGTCCAGTTAGTGCTGATAATGGCGCCGTTGGCGTCGAATTCAGAGAACAGGTTCTGTATCCAGCCGGCAAAAATACTGCCGGTATATAATCCTAATCCATAAGTTACAAATGAAATCATACTTTGCGCTGAAGCGCGGATATCTTTGGGCGCTACAGTATCGACATAAATTTGCGCGGCGGCAAAAAAGAATACAAAGCAGAAACCATGCAAAGTCAACGAAGCGATAACCAGCCATGCCGGTGACCCGATGGAGAATATGATATAGCGGATCGGCCAGGCCAGAATGCCCAAGGTGAGGGTTTTACGCATACCGTATTTTGGCAAAAAGTACGGCAGCAACAAAGCCAGCACAAATATTTCTGCAGCCTGGGCAATGGTCATAACTCCCGATAACCCGGTTGAACTGACGCCGATTTTGGGCGAGGTCAGAAACGGGCCGGTCAACTGGTAATAAAACATTAGTTCTGTGGAAACCACAAAACAGATGACAATAAACACCGCAAAATTGGGGTTTTTCAGCATTTTAAATGCTTCGACAAACGCCAGGGGATTTTTAGCTTCCTTGTTGGGCGGCGTGTTTGGCAAGGTAAAAGCATAAAATCCTAAAATTATTGAAGCGATTCCGGCCAGCATCAGGGCGTCGCCGGCCATACCGGGGACAACGCCTTTACCGGCCAGTACCCGCCAGCCGGCAAGTAACAAGCCGATTACGATCCAGCCGATGGTGCCGCCAACGCGTATCCAGCCGAACTCGCGTTCCGAATCGGTAAGATGGTGAAAGGTAATGGAATTGGTGAGCGCCATAGTGGGAGCATACATCAAGGTATACAGGAACATCATCAGGATCATCAGCTTGTAATCACTAACTAACGACAAGCCGATGAGGAATACACCACCCAATAACTGTAAAAAGCCAATAACCTTTTGAGTGGCAAAATAACGATCTGCTATTTGCCCGCCGATGAACGGTGAAATAATTGTCGCCAGGGGCAGCAAACTATAGATAACGCCAACCTGGATGCCGTTGAAACCCAAAGTATTGAGCATATAATCGGATAACACCGGGTACCAGGCACCCCAAACAGCATATTGCAAAAACATCATCACAACGAGTTGAATTTTTTTGCCCATAAAACGATCCTCCGTTTACAATAGCCAAACCCGTTATAGTTCTTAACTGCGGTTAGAAAAATGCTTACCGGTAATGAACCGGTTGCACTGTTTGTGGGAAAAACCGCTTAATAATAAAAACGGCGCTTGCGGCGCCGCTTTTATCATTATATATTACTTGGCTTTTTTGCCGGTCAGGCCCATGATCAGGGCGATGATGATCAGAATTCCTGCCATTACAGCGGCAATCGGTAAGCTTTGTTGAACGGATTTGCCTTCGGCCAGGGTACCGATAAAGTTAGGAACAAAGGTCCCGCCCAATAAACCGATAGCGAAAATGATACCAAATATACTGCCATAGAATTTGGGTTCAAATTTGGCAAAGGTAACACCAACAACCGTGGGGAAAATCGGCGCAAAAGCCAGACCGGTTACCACCACAGCAATCACGGCAACCACAGGACTCTTGGTAACGATCATTAACACAATAGTAATTACGGAAATTATCGCAGCGCCGGTAATGACCTGAATTCCGATTGCGGTCAGGTTTTTAATGGCGGATACAATAAACCGGCCAACCATCATGGCAAAGCCGAAAAAGCCGAGCACTAAACCGGCATTGGTGGCGGCGCTTTCCGTACCGCCAAATATTTCGGTCATAAACGGTTTTACCCAGGTATTCATTGTGCTTTCCAGGGCAATATAACAGAACAATGCCAGGGCGGCTAGAATAACTGCGGTTTTGCCTAACATTTTAAAAGCATCTGAAAATTTGAAACCGGAAGAGCTTTGCGGATAGGAACTGAGCAGGGCAAATACCAGGAATACCAGTACAAGTACGCCAAGAATGGTTATTGCCATTGTTGCGGTTAAACCGGCGCTTTTACCGAATGCGACCAGCCAGGGGGTAACCACTAAACCAAGACCAAAGAAACCATTGCCGAAATTGCCGGCGCGGGCCGGGTCTTTACCTTCGAATAATACCACCGGGATCAGGGTATTACCGACAGTGTTCAAACACATTGCGCCGATTCCCAGAAAAACGGAAGCGACCATTGCCAGGGAAAAACTGGGGGCATAAGCCAGGAAAAACATGCTGGCGCTGGTAACAATGAAACCGATTATGGCAAACAACTTGTAACCAAACTTGTCAACCAGCGGGCCGATAAAAAATTGCACAATACATGCCGATAAGAACAGGGCAAATACCATACTGCCAATATTGGCTGTCGTAATACCCAGCTTGGCCATCAACTCTACCGATATAGCCCCGATAACATTGAAACAGATCGCCAGGGTAAATACCGACATCAGCGCTACAACGGCTGTCATTTTTTTCATGCACTTTACTCCTTTTTAAATGTGTGGATTAAATAATTTATTAGTAGTTTTATTTTCCCTGCTTCCATAGTATAAACACGCTCATTCGAAAAATTAAAACACTGCAAAACAGGATTGCTTGGATGTACACAATGTGTAATCAAAAATTGTTAACGAGAGGAGCTAAAAACTGCAATTATTAAGTTAACCGTTTTAACAAATATGAAAATACAAAAAAAAAAATTAATGTCAAGCAAATTTGTTTATAAAGAGAAATGCGGCAGTGCCGTATTTTGAAGATAAGAGATTGAATTTTATGGCAGTTACCTACAATGTGAACACTGAAATAATTATGGAACAAATTGCCACAGAAAAGTCGGTTAAAAAATTCCATTTCGGTTGACCCAATTATTTCATAAAGAGCAGCGTCTTTTACCGCTTACAAATCCGGAATCACATCCTGCTTGCGCCGCGACCACAGGGATTCAAGGGTATAAACTACCAGGGCAAACCAGATGATCAGAAAACCGGTAAAGCGGCTGGCCGGGAAATTTTCATGATAGATAAATACTCCAATAAGAAATTGACAGGTCGGCGCTATATATTGTAATATTCCCAGTGAAGTCATAGTTATTCTACGGGCGCCGGCGGCAAATAACAAGAGCGGCAGCGCCGTTACCAGACCGGTCAACAGCAATAACAGGGTTTGTAAAAGTCCGCAATGCCCAAAGGCGCCGCTGCCGTGGAATTGCATATAGATCAAGAATGCCAATGCCGGAATAAAATAAATACCCGATTCAGTCGTCAAGCCTTCCAGCGAACCGAGCGCCGCGGTTTTGCGCAATAAACCGTAAATAGCAAACGAAAACGCTAAAATCAGGGCTATCCACGGAAACCGGCCGTAATGAACAGTTAAATACAGCACTCCGGCAGCAGTCAGCAATATAGACAACAACTGGCCGATCCGTAATTTTTCCTTTAAAAAAGTCACCCCGAACAAAACATTCACCAGGGGATTGATAAAATAGCCAAGACTAGTTTCAACTATAAATCCGGAGTTAACTGCCCAGATATAGGTGAACCAGTTAATACCAATAATTGAAGCGGTAGTGAAAAAAGTCGCCAGGGTCAATGGTTTACGCAATTTGCCCAGCCATTGCCAGTTATGCCTGATGCTGACCAGCAGCACGCAAAAAACAAATGACCATGCCATACGATGCAAGACAATTTCATAAGGCAATACTGACTGGATCTGTTTCCAGTAAATTGGCAACAGGCCCCATAATAAATAAGCGCCAAAAGCGTAAATAACACCTTTTTTCATGCTCGGAGAAGCACTCATTAAAAATTGTGAATCCGGGTTACCGGTAAATCGGGCAGGCGGGTATTAATTAAGCCCGGTTAATATCCGGGCTTTGTTGTCCTGCTTGAAAATCAATTTATGATGATTAAGATACTAAAAAAAGGCAATAAAACATACAAATAAAATAATATAACAATTAACCAGGCTAAACAACTCCCCCTTGACACAGAAAATTTCAAATTCCGTTAAGACTTGTTAATCTTTAATAATCCCCAGTTTGTAGGGACTCTTTTCCATTAATACCTGGTAACCGGCCTGGTCGCCAACAATCATCAGGTTCTGGTCGGGCTTTTCACTCACCCAGGTTTCCATTACTTTGCCAAGGAAAACCGTGTGATCGCCGGCCGGTATACTGCCAATTACCATACACTCAAAATTAGCCTCAGCGTTGGTAATGATCGGACTTTTAACATATTCCCCCTTACCGGTTTTCAAGCCATACTTTGCAAACCTGTCTTCCCTTTGCGGATTTCTTTCGCCGCAACCGAGCACCGCTTCAGCTAATGGTGCGCCGGGAATCGCGATATTAAACTCATTCGTCTCATTGATACATTGATGTAAATACCGGCTGTTATTAATTGCTACAGCAAAAATTGGCGGACTGAAAGACACGCGCATGATCCAGCCGACTGTGATTATATGCGGCTTGCCAACATTATCCACCCCGGTTACCAAAGCCAGCTTTTCCGGCGTTCGCCAGACATTCATACCGTTATCTAAATTTGTTTTTACCATAATGGATTCCTGTAATTGATTTTAATTAATTTAAACGGCAAGAGGCTTTTGTATATTCCCGACAGAATTGAAAAAAATCTATGCAGCAATACTCAATTTTTTGTGGCTCTATATGCCTTTCAGTAGTAATTTACCGAGTGCCCAATTAATTTAAAAGTGTCAAAGAATCGAAAAATTTTATTAGTACAAATTTTTAACAATAAAGACGTGGAATCAATATACTCTTTTTTCCTCTGCGACCTCAGCGAACTCTACGGTTTCATTCTTTTCATTTTACCGCAGAGGACGTCGGGAACGCAGAGAAAACGTTAAACAATTATTATAGCGACTATTTATAGCTGTTGGTTATTTATAAATTTCTAGTATAAAAATTTGTTACTATGAATTGCAGGATATATTTTTCTTCAGACTTTAGGATAATGTAATGTAATTGAATCGACGAGGAGTAATATTAATCAGGACTAAAAGTCGATATGATAAAATTTTGGTTCAAAAACAGGATGAGAATTATCAACTACAAAAAATATAGAGCCTATTTGAATTTTTATGTTGTAAATATTTTTTACCTAATCCGGGGAACCCCTAAAAAACAATTGTATTTTATAGAAATTCACATTATAATAAATACTAGTCTTGAAAAATTACATAACCACAAAACAGATAAATAAAGCCGGAGAAAAAACAACAATCCGGCAGGTATTGTTGTTATTTACGGGAAGGAGCCTGGAATGGGTAAAATGAGCAGAAGAGAATTATTGAGTCTTTCCGGCCCAGCGGCAATCGGTTCGGTGATGGGCGCCGGAGTTTTTGCCGGCGCAGCGACAAAAGATGCAACCGATCCGGTAAAACGCTTAAAGATCATTGTTTTCGGCGCTCACCCGGACGACCCTGAAACGGGCTGCGGCGGCGCTATGCTGTTGTTTTCACGCGCCGGTCATGAAGTGATTTCAGCATATTTAACCCGCGGTGAAGCCGGCATCGAAGGAAAATCATTCGCCGAGGCGGCGAATATACGCACCAGGGAAGCGCTTGAAGCGTGTAAAATACTGGGGGCGCGGCCTGAATTCCTCGGCCAGATTGACGGCAATTGTGAAATCAATCAAAAACGTTACCAGGATATTTATAATTTTCTACAAAAAGAAAAACCCGACCTGCTGTTCACTCATTGGCCAATCGATAGTCATCGTGATCACCGCGTCTGTTCCCTGCTGGTTTATG
This sequence comes from bacterium, assembly GCA_029561455.1. Lineage (GTDB taxonomy): Bacteria > Zhuqueibacterota > Zhuqueibacteria > Residuimicrobiales > Krinioviventaceae > Fontivivens. The sequence continues at coordinate 137,295 of JAKQIY010000034.1, read as the reverse complement.
ACGCCTGGCTGAGACTGGGACGCCAATGTCCTTTTTATTATTATGAAGTGATGACCGGTTCGCAGTCACAGAATTTTTATCCCACCCATTACATAGACATAACTACTACCGTAACGGAAAAACATGACGCCAGTTTCAGTCATGTCAGCCAGGATGTGCAGGCCTGGTACGAAACTGATGTTGAACGGGTGCAGGTTTTTCGCGGCATGGAATACGGCTGCAAATACGCCGAAGCATTTATAAAACATGCGCAGAGCCCTGAAGTTATATTTTCAAAAATGACCGGCAGTCGGTAATTTTTTCAAACCGGTTTAACAGGCAGAACCTGGTCACAGACATTGTAAAAAATCAATTCCCGCTTTTTGTGCGATTAATAACAGTTCCATGTCCGGCAATATACCGAAATAATTAATAATCAACAGTAATAATCAAAATGGAGTAACGATCAATGAAAAAACTTGTACCCGGTCAACATCCAATTACAACAAGCCTGGTCATTTTCATCACCCTGCTTGCGTTCGTAATCATGAATCAATGCGGTAAATCAAAAGAAAAACCGGCTGCCGAAGAGTGGCTCAGCTTGTTTAACGGCAAGGACTTGAACGACTGGAAAATCAAGATCGCCGGTTATGAACTGGGTGATAATTATAACAACACTTTCCGGGTTGAAGATGGGGTATTAAAAGTGAGTTATGACCAATATGAAAAATTTACCAATCAATATGGCCATATTTTTTACAAGGAACCCTTTTCAAATTACAGGATACGCATTGAATATCGCTTTGTCGGCGAGCAGGCTCCCGGCGGCGAGGGTTGGGCGTTCCGTAACAGCGGCGTAATGCTGCATTGCCAGGCTCCAGAAACCATGAGCAAAGAGCAAAGCTTCCCGGTCTCTATCGAGGCGCAGTTTTTGGGCGGCAACGGCACGGATGAGCGGTCGACCGCTAATCTGTGCACTCCGGGAACGAATGTTGTGATCAATGGTGAACTGGTTACTACCCATTGCAACAATTCCACATCTCCCACATTTCATGGTGATCAATGGGTAACCATGGAAGCTGAAGTACACGGCAGTGGAATAATCAAACACTTTATTAACGGCGAACTGGTAATGCAATACGAACAGGCCCAGTACGATACAACCGATGCGGATGCCAGAAAACTGTTCCAGGGTGGAGACCTGCTTATATCAAAAGGTTATATCTCATTACAGGCAGAAAGTCACCCTATAGAATTTCGTAAAGTGGAATTATTGCCCCTGGCTGAATAAACTTGACACTGATGCCGGGTTTACTCCCGGCATCAGTTTACCTAGTGATTAACACGTATTTCAGTGGGCGCTTTATAATTCCAGCGCTCACTTGCTTAAAACAACTTTGCGGATGACCCGTTCTCCCCTGTTTGTCAATACTGCAATATAGAGTCCGCTGGCATTAGCGCCAGCTGCCCATGGGAACGAATAGTATCCCTGTGAGTAATAATTATTCGCCAAAGTATCAACAACCTGACCGGACAAGTTATACACCACCAGGCTGACCTGGCCGGGTTTTGATAATTCGACCTGAAAAACAGTGGCATTGTTAAACGGATTGGGATAGTTAACAAGACGCAGGTCATACTCCTCCACAGATTTACTCTCTATCGAGTTTTCGGCTTCAAACTGCAAATGCCCGGACATAAAGGGGATCATCATGGTTTCAATTCTTTCCCGTACTTTATTTTCATGGCCGCCGTTAAATGTGTTATAATCATGAGCAATACCGGCAGCAGTCAGTAAATCGTGCATATATTTGCACCCTTTGCTGATCCAGCGGTATTCATCATTTGTGCCGACATCGATTCCCAGTCCCCGTAAACCGGCCAGGTTGTTCTTGTACAATTCCACTTCTTGAGCCACGCCGCCAAAACCGCTTTCATATTTATACCACAAGGTAGAATCCACTTGCAATTCATCATTAACCAGGGTGTAGGGGTAATCTAGATGCGGAAAAGGTTTGGCTATATTGGTTGAAAAAGCGGTTCCATACGCCCAGCCAAAAGCTCCGTCCCAGTCACCGCTGCTAAACCGGCCGGCGACAAAAGTTTTAAAGGCTTGCAGGGCGGATTCCTTGTCCAGTTGCGCCCATTCATCCAGCTTTTGAATAAAAGTTTTAATCAAAGTCGTACTTTTGAAAACCTGTGCTTCTTTCAGACCGAGGGTATCATACAAACCCGGAGATAGCGCATAAACAACCGAAAACAGCTCGGGATGTAGCATTGCCAGGTTAAGAGCCCCGAATCCGCCCATAGAATGCCCGGTAATGCCGCGCGATTGTGCAACGGCCAGGGTTCGGTAATTCGCGTCCATATATTCAATCACATCTTGTGTAACAAAATCTTCCCAGTTGCCGGTTACCGGCGAGTTGACATAAAAGCCACCGCCCATGAAATTACGACCGCTCACAATGACCACGATCATTTCCCTGCACACCCCGTCGGTTATCAACTTGTCCATCGAGGTTTTGAGGCGAAAGCCCTGGTATGCGCCGTTGGTCCAATTGGTTACATAATCGGTCCAGCCGGGTAAAAAATAGACAACCGGGTATCTTGCCGTCGATTCACTATAAGAGGGCGGCAGGTATACTATGATCGATTGTGTAGTCGCTTCGCCGATCAGATTTCCGGCAAGCGACGGCGCGTCAATGGTTAAACTTAATTGCTGGCCTTCAACGGCTAAAAGCCGGAAGGCGCAGAATAGTAACACTACTATCCCCGCTAAAGAAAAAGGTATTTTGTTCATATCAACTCCCTGTAAATAATTAATTGATTATTACAGGTACAATATAAAATTTGACAGGGGATAATTCGACCTGCTTTAAGCAAAAACATAAAGTCGAACCATTTTATCAGGCTTTTTCCAGGTATTTGATAAATTCGGAGGGGGTCATACCGGTATTTTTTTTGAATGCGGTATTGAAAACCGATTTGCTGTTAAAACCAACGCTGTACAAAACTTCGAGGATCGTTTTGGGCCGGTTGTGCTTTTGCATAATCTGCTTGGCTTCTTCAATACGGTAAGAATTGATATAATCGAAAAAATTCTGCTTGATGTAATTATTCAACAGGTAGGATAAATTACGCGGGGGGACAGATAATTTATCCGCCAGGTCCTGCAGGGTAATTGTAGAATACAGGTATGGTTTTTCATGCTGCATATAATGTTGCAAACGATTGGTATAAGCAGTTAACAGCGTATCATCCAGCCCTACCGGTTTGGTTTTCTCTTCCAGGTTTATTTTTGTCGGTTCACTCGACAAGGAGAGGCCCTTGAATATGAGAATTGAAGGAAAGACAAGAAAACTGCAATTCAATAATAATTCAAGTAGTGATATTTTGATCCCGGTAAAACGGCTCAAGTCATCCAGCAGGGCAATTGAATACATGATAATAAACGACCACAGTACAATGCTCAGCCAGGAGAGGTTAATTTTTTCAAGGGAAGAGTAATATTGCCTGATCCGCTGCCGGTATCTGTAGAGCATGACAAGAGACGCAACCAGGAAAAAGAAAGATTGCGGATAATATAAAATTAAAAATAAATACCCAATCTGCTGATGAAAATTACTGTCCTCTAAAAGTAAACGTTTGGCATTTGCATCCAGGAAATAAAAACGGATACTGAAAAACAAAACTGCAATGACAAAAACAGCAAAATATTTAAGGTCTGCAACCGTAATTTTTATTTCAGGATAAACAATTGAACGGGTATATAAATATAATAATGGAATATAGACAAACAGGAATGGCCATAAAATATAGAATAAATTGGGAAAATGGGAAAAGAAATAATTATAAAAAAAATACAGCAGGATGTTGATTATACAGATCAGCTTTGCCAGTAAAAAAGCGGCCAATAACCTGTTAGTGGTTTTATTTTCAGTTCTGGTCAATAGAAAAATTGTGAACAGAAAAAATAAAAACACGGTGATAAATAAAACTATTTCATTGATTTTTCCCAGCATACCTTTTCCGGTACTATTTTATACTTGATCGTTATGGTAATTATCGTCCCTTGCCAATCAGTACAGCGGGAATGGTTCGGAGCAGTATTTTCAAGTCTATACCAATGGACCAGTTATCAATATATTCAAGATCGAGTTTTGCCCATTCATCAAAAGGCATCTCGTAACGACGGCTGGTCTGCCAGGTGCAGGTCATGCCGGGCAGTGCGCTGAATCGGCGGTATTGCCAGCGATGTTCGATTTTACTCACATCGCGAACCGGCAGTGGCCGCGGCCCGACCAGGCTCATATCACCCAGCAGCACATTGACAAGCTGCGGTAGTTCGTCCAGGCTCATTTTGCGCAGCCATTTGCCAAAACGGGTTATGCGCGGGTCCCCGGCAATTTTAAACGCCGCGCCGTCGGCTTCATTCAGGCTTTCCAATTCTGCCTGCATAGCTTCAGCGTTTTTTACCATTGTGCGGAATTTGATCATATTAAAGATACGCCGGTTATAACCAACCCGCCGATGCACAAAAATCACCGGCCATCCTGATGATATTACTATTAAAAGTGCAATGATCATAAAAACCGGGATCAACAATAACAATAATAATAACGACATATAAAAATCAAAACAATATTTCACTTTAAGAGATGGATTTTGATAAAGTGAACCGGTATATAAAGTTCGTAAAGAAAATGGCGGCCACTCTTGTAAGATAGATTTATACTTTTCATAACCGCTTATTGTAACCGGTATATGACAAACCACCCCCATTCCCAGGCAACATTCTACCAATTCACGGATTGCAGCATTAAAACAAGGCGCTGGCAGGACGATAAACAGTTCATCAATACTGTTTTTTTCAAGCAGCGCCGGTATTTCAACGATCGCTCCCAAATTCCGGAATTGCAATGGCGCTTCCGGGTTGACGGGCAGTCCTTCCTCACCCGGCAATAATACAACTCCATGAACATGATACCGGATTCGCTTTTGAATGAAAAATCGACTTAAATCGGAGATCGCCTGGGCATCACCGGCAATGATAATATTATGCCTGTTTTTAACGGTTCTGGATGGTATCAGCATTTATTCTCGTAAAAAAAATTCCAGTATTCAGTGCAGATAAATTAACAAAACTTGACCAATACTCAAATAGTTTTTCTTTCCCCTAAAGTAATGATGATAAATCTCTCCCCCGGTTTACTCTTGGAACATCAGGCTACTGTCAGTCCGGGTTATTTATTTTCCACAGATAGCCCGGATTCAGTTCTATATTTATTTTCCCTTGCAGGTAAGAATCGCTTTGTCCCTCGATATTACCCTGGTTGCTAAAGTTGTATGACTGGAATTGCAGGTTAAAACGCAGCCAGTCGTTATAGTACCAGCGAGCCTGTATTTCAAAGATGTCTCTGCTTTCAACAGTACCGAAAGGAAACGGTTCGGAGTAACCTTCTTCCAGGGTAAAATTCATCCACGGCATATCCCAGGGGGTGTAAATGCTGCCTTCGCCATGACGAATATGTGAATAATTAGCTTTTACCTGTAAATCAGACCGTACCCAATGTGCAAGTCCGACCAGTATGCGATCAAAATCATTGCCCAGCGGATGACCCAGGGTCACTCCCCGGTGGATAAATGTTTCCAGCGCGTCTTCGGTTTTATAGGTACGGTTAGTGATACGGGTATATTCCAGGTTGATTGCCGAACCCTGAATATTGAATGGATCAGCGAAGGTGGTGCCAATGATAAAACCGATCTCGTTAGGTTCCAGGTCGGTTACAACCACTTTTTCAACCTGGTAATCATCGATCAAAAGGGAGGTATAGATATTCCAGTTGGGCCGGGGATAGATCAGAATATCCATTGTGGGCAGTACATTGCCCAGATGACTGGCGTTATTTTTGTGTTCGCCATGATAGAACATTACCGGATTGAGGTAGACGATATTGAATTTCTCCGCATCGCCGCCATAGAGCATCAATTCGGAAATCCCGATCTGCAGGCGGTTGCGCCAAAAGCGCGCATCCAGGCGGTGACCGGCTAAATATCGTTTTACTGTAATTATTGCAGAATTGGTTTTCTTTCTGCTATGATCATCAAGTTCCGCGGCAAACCACGAGAACCGGAACGGGCCAAAATTCAGAGCGGCATACAGATGGTCTAACGGCCGGGCAATGCCGGACATGACCAGCGAACCGTTTTGCGCCGGGCCCCAGATCATGAAATCCCTGCCAAACTTGACAGTATAACGCCGAGTTTGGTATGCGGTATAGGCTTGTTCCATATAGCCGGTAACGCCGCGCCATTCATAACCCTGGTAATCCTCATTATTCACATCATACTGATTAAAATTGACGCCGCTATAGAGGGTTAAATTCGACATGATCGTTGTGCCGACGCCGGCCCGGTAGATTCCTTTATAACGGGTTTCATCTTTATCCATATCCAGGTTGCCCTGCACAAACGAGCGGGCAAAAATAGCATCGCTCTCCTCCCCCAACCCTTTCGCTACAGTTATCTCCCGCGCAAATTCTTTTAATAACGGGGAGAGGAAATTATCAATAGCAACAAGGGATTCGCTTGAGGATTTGGCTTGTAATGCCAACAAGCTGCGCTTAATTTGTTCGCGTGTATACGGCCGGTTCATTACCGGCAGGTCAAGACAATAACCGCGCGCTTGCAATTCATCAATGTATACATACGCCGGATGGTACGGCGGCAGGGTTTCGGCAAGGGCGGGCGAAATACATAGCCCCAAAATAAAAAAGTAAGAAATAATTCCTGATTTCATTGATAAAATTCCCTGATTTTTTCAATAATATAATCAAGTTCCTGGTTAGTCAATTCCGGGTACATTGGTAAGGATAGTATTTTGCCTGCCAGTTGTTCACAAACCGGGAAATCACCTTTTTTATGCTCAAGATACTGATAAGCGGGTTGATGGGGTAATGGAATGGGATAGTGGATACCGGTGCTTATTCCGTCATCTTTTAATTTTTTTTGTAACTCATTCCGTTCGTCAACACAAATTACGTAAAGATGATAAACATGCTGCACAAAGCTGCTTTTAAATGGCAGGGATACCGGGGTATTGATCAACCTTTGCTGATAGTAATCCGCCACCCGGTTTCTGGCCCGGTTCCAATCGTCGAGACGCCGGAGTTTAACCGATAGAATAGCCGCCTGCAATCCGTCCAATCGCGAATTATAGCCTTCAATTTTATGGGTATATTTTTCCAGCCGGCCGTGGTTAGCCAGCATCCGGCACTTTTCAGCCAATTCGGGGTCATTGGTAACAATTGCGCCGCCATCGCCATAAGCGCCAAGATTTTTACCGGGATAAAAACTAAAACAGGCGGCATTACCCAATGTTCCCACCCTCCTGTTTTTATAATAAGCGCCATGCGCCTGCGCTGCGTCTTCAAGGACAAACAGTCCATGCTTGCGGGCAATAGTATTTATTTCATCCATATCTGCCGGCTGCCCATACAGATGTACCGGAATTATTGCCCTGGTTCTGAGGGTTATTTTTGCTTCTATTTTTGATACTGCAATTGTAAACGTACCCGGATCACAATCTACAAAAACCGGACGGGCGCCGGTGGCGGTTATCGCTTCCGAGGTGGCAATAAATGAATTAGCGACAGTTATTACTTCATCGCCGGGGCCAATTTCTTTTGCTTTAAGAACAAGGAAAAGCGCATCGGTGCCGTTGCCGACGCCAATGCAATATTCAGCATGACAAAAAGCAGCAAATTCGCGTTCAAAAGCAATGCAAAATTCACCGCCTATAAAAGCAGTTTCCCGGATGACCTGGTTTATAGCTTGATCAATTTCCTGGTGTAGTGTTTCATACTGGACTTGCAGGTTTACAAGAGGTATTTTCATATCTGCTAATCAATAAGGTAAATCGTTTCGTGATTTAATAAATTTTGCAGGATTTCCAGCGACAACGGCATTGTCCGGCACATCGCGGGTGACCACACTACCGGCGCCGACGATTGCATTTTTACCAATACGAACTCCGGGGAGGATGGTAGCATTCGCGCCAATTATAGCATGTTCCTCAATTACGGGGCCCTGTAAATTCTCCTTAACGCCCGGCGACAAGGGATATTTTGCATTTGTCAATACCACATTTGGCCCCAGCCAGCAGCCGGTTTTCAATTCCGAAAATTCCGGCACAAAAACCTGGGAATGGATACGAACATGATCGCCAATTTGTACATGATGTTCAACAATTGATTTGGTGCCGATGCTGACATGTGAACCGATAGTGTTACATTCGCGCAGAAAAGCGCCGTGTCCCGTGTTGAAATTATCGCCGATTATATTGCCGGCATATATGACCGTATGCGAGCGGATGATTGCATGATTACCAATTCTGGTTGCTAACTCACCATCATTTTTCCCACCTGGAGGAATACCGAGAATTACATATAGTCCGATTTCAGGATTTATCCCCAGAAACACCTGTTGGTAAATTTTATATTCATCCATTCCGAGAAATCAATTATATAAAAATACGTTCACCTGTTTCCATCGATTTGTATGCGGCTTCTATCACTTCGGTTGTCCACATTCCTTCAATGCCGCTGACAGCGACTTTGCCGCCGTTGGTTAAAGAATCGATGACATTTTCATACACTTTATCGTGATTTGACATCGAACCCTGGTATTTTCCATAATCATTCGGGCCGTTGACTGATTCGGCTACGTGAATAGCATCTCCCGCAATATTTTGATATTCCAGTTTATTAAGATACTGGCCGCCGATTTTCACTGTGCCGTTTTCTGCAAATATGGTAATTGAGCCTTCCATATTGCTATCAAAAGAATTGTTGGTAAAATTAAGCGAGCCAACGATACCGTTATCAAACTTTATTGATAATACACCCGTATCCTCAATTTCGATTTCCGGGTGATGATAATTTCCGCCCACGGCGTAAATAGATTCAACACTGCCGGCAAACATTAACATAAGATCGACAAAATGGCTGAACTGGGTAAACAGGGCGCCGCCGTCCAGTTGTTTTTTGCCGCGCCAGTCCGATTGGGCATAATATTCTTTATTCCGGTTCCAGTAACAATTGACAACGATCATAAAGATTTTGCCGAGTTGCCCCTCATCAATCAACTTTTTAACTGCCACGATCGGCGGATTATAGCGGTTTTGTTTAACCACAAATAAAGTCTTGTTATTGGTCAATGCGGCATGTACCATTAATTTACATTCTTTGGAAGTCAGCCCCATCGGTTTTTCACATACGACATGTTTTCGTGCTGATAAGGCATCGACAGCCATTTCTGCATGCAGGTAATTAGGGGTACAAATCGATATAACATCAATATTTTCATTTGCCAACAGGTCATGATAATCGGTATATTTTAGAAATTCCCCACTGTCATATTTAGCTAAACGATGTTCTTTAATATCACAAATACCTGCAAGTTTTGCCGACTTGAATTGCCTTATCCTGTCGACATGACGCGGCCCGATAGCACCGAGCCCGATAACACCAAAATTCACTCGAATATTTTCCATATCTATCATATTATCTTGTTAGCATCACATTTAGTATATTATTAAATATCTGACAACTTATTGACTACGAATTTTGTGGCTCAGAATATTAAAAACTATCCACAAAAAATACTTGATATCGGTCACAATCGGGCTTTTCTTATAGGCAGCAAGGTATTTCTTTTCAGACTCGATATATTCCGCCACTGACTTGTGGATATGCGCCGCATAAGGAGGAAACAAGCCAGGTTTATATTGCAACCGATCTTTTAAAAAATCTTCAGGGTATTCTTTAACAAAGGAACTACTTATCGGGCGAACGCCAACCAGTTTCAATTCTCCTCGAAAAATATTTATAAACTGAGGTAATTCATCAAGCCAGTTTTTCCTGAGGAATTTACCCCATTCGGTAACCCTGAAATCATTATCTATTTTTCCTATGCCATCGCCGGTTAATGAATACCCGTTTTGCTGCAGCATATAATCGCGTAAATACTCGGAATATGGGTGCATGGTGCGAAACTTGAAAGTATGAATAATATTACCATCTTTACCAACCCGTTTCATTTTAAACAATGGCCCATACGAAGGCTGTGGATCATTGCAAGGCGGTTTGGTCTTTTTCATTATCAAATGCAAACGATTATCGATTTCATCCATTTTTACAAGTTCAAAACCGCAATAATATAACCGGCCCAACACCTCTGCTTTTGATAAAACACGATTTTTACCGTCCGATATTTCAAAATATATCTTTTTTATCCCTGTTAGTTTCGGGATAACTCGTTTATAGACAAAATCTAATGGTTTGTATACCACATAAAATTTTCCATATTTAATTTTCAGCCGGTTATTGCGCTGTGTCAGAGTCTCGCATTGACAAACCAGATAACCTTTATTTTTCAACTTTTGGTTAACTGTAATAAAATATTGATTGATCCTGCGAAAATCATTGATTTTAGGACGGATATATACAAGATCCAGATTATTATCCTGAACTCTAGTCAGTTCTTCAATATCCGTTGAATATATTTCAATAACCTGATCAGTTTTTGCATTACTTTGAAATTCAAGCAATGATAACTGATTTTGCAACGTATTTTGGTTCATATATTACCCCGCTTTATTAAAATGCAATTTACATATTTTTTTTCGAAAATGCAAACCTATTTTGATAATTTGGGTCGTTCTTCATTATTTGAAAACTCTGTGGATAATTTTCAATAAACCAGACCATAAAAGCTGTAACATCAATTGTTTCGGAAAACATTTTATCTTTACGCATTTGCCAGGCCTTTTTCAATTCCGGAGTCGTCAGTAATTCCTGAACTTTATTTAGTAATTTTTCCGGTTCAGACGTCTTTATTCCAAATGTCAAACAATATTTATGTTCCAATTCTTCCAAATATCCCAGCTTGCCGACAAAATCATTAAAACGTATTGAAGGCGTTCCCAAAACCGCAGCTTCTGCGGCCATGGTTTGGCTGTCTGCTATCAATAATTGACTGTAATATATAGCATTATGTATATTATTGGGATTAATTTTTATCCGATATTGTTCCAGTTCTTTTTCCAGTTTTCGCTCGGAAGTGATGAAAATTTCGCCATAGGGTTTTAGCAACTCTATCAATTTCAAAGACAATTCCAGGGTAAGACCTTTCTTGCCAATATCATGTGAAGCGTTTAAACTGACAAACCGTAAAATAAAATAAGGTTTTTGAGAAGGATTAAACTCTTTAATCTTTTCTTTATCCGGAGTAAAATAATTAGGCGCAAGATAAGCCAACTCGTGATAGCCGTTATATAGAATTTGTTTGTTTTTCCACTTGCCATTATTACAGATATGGGGCGTGATAATATGATTCACAAAAGTATAAGTCGGGTAACAGAACTCCGGTTGACTGACGGCATCATCTTCATTCAGAACCAAGGAGGGAACATTTAACAAACGACCAATATGGGTGATGGATGTTTCTGTGCCTATCATTATATCGGGTTTATTATTTTTAACAAAATTGAATAATTTGAAATCTTTGATTAGTAAATCTCTGCCGCTTGCATATAATATAGCAAGTTTACTGTGTTTCCTTCTTTTATTAGCAGCAGGTAAAACATTTGAATATTTCAAATTGTCATTAATTAACAAACTCTCCAGCATCTCTTTTTCTTTAATTACAATTAAACATTGGTTGTTTTTTCTGTTCAGTTCTTTTATTATATATTTGAACAGATGATAATGTGCCGGATGTCCTAAAAAAAATAATACTCTCATAGATTTGTTTTCATTTAATTTCTCAAAATTTCCAGGGATAGAGATAATACTATTTAAAAAGTTCAATTAATTCTTGTCGCGACGGGAAACTGATCAACACGGCTTTACGGGGGCCATGATAAACAAATAAACTTCCGGCAGCAACAGCCGATGCTTTGCCGATTTTATTAGCATCCCGTAAATCCGCAAGTTTTCCGGCGCCGCCGCAGGCTATGACCGGTACGGATAAATTTTTACATATTTTGTATATTATATTCAAATCATATCCCGACATTGTGCCATCCAAGTCAATTGAATTTATCAATATCTCTCCTGCGCCCATTTTTTCCATATTCAAAGCAAAAGCGAGAGGCTCCAACCCAGTCTTTTTAGTTCCACTATTACTGTATATTTCATACTTGCCCCACATATTTTTTTTAACATCAATAGAAACAACAATCGTGGAACTGCCAAATGTATCGGCGGCCTGCCGGATAAAATCCGGATTTTTTATAGCCTGGGTGTTTATACAGACCTTCTCGGCTCCGGCGCTCAATATCGCTTTTATTTCTTCAATACTTTGTATACCCCCGCCTACCGTAAATGGCATATTACACTCCTCGCCCAGTTTTTGCACCAGGTCAAGGGGTATATGCTTTTTCTCATTAGTGGCGGTAATATCCAGAAAAACCAGTTCATCTGCTTTGTGGTCGTTAAATAGTTTTACCGCATTTATCGGATCGCCTATATAACGATGATTTTTAAATTGAATTGATTTTACCAGACCGGAATTTTTTAATAATAAACAAGGTATTACTCTGGGTCTAAACATATTAATCCAGCATAATAAAATTTTTAAGCATTACCATTCCACAATCGTGACTTTTTTCCGGATGAAATTGAGTGCCAAAAATATTGTTACTATGAATCACAGAATGAAATTCAATGCCATACGTCGTCGTTGCAACTATATCTTTTGCATTTTCACATTGCACATAATAGCTATGAACAAAATAAAACAAATTTTCTTCATCAATTTTATTTATCAACGGGTTCGTTTTTTTTAAATTAAGAGTATTCCAACCGATATGCGGGACTTTGAGTTGCTCAGGATAATGATTAAAGTTGAAACGTACTGTTTTCCCTTTAATCCACCCCAAACCCTTTGCATTCCCTTCTTCACTAAAATCTGTTAACAATTGCATTCCCAGACAAATTCCTAACACCGGGGTATTCTCTTTAATTACTTTATAATTTAAAATATCGATCAAACCGAGGGTGTGTAAATTCTGCATTCCTTTGGCAAAATGCCCAACCCCCGGCAATACAATTTTATCGGCCTGAGAAATAATATCGCTGTCGGCGGTAACAATTGTTTCTACGCCCAATTTTTTTAATTTATACTGGATCGAATGTAGATTACCCATTCCATAATCAATAATAACTATCATCGCAGTTACATTTCCGCATATTTTTCGTAGAGGATTTTAGGGATCAGGTTCAATTGTGCGGCAATTTTTATAGGGAATTTCAATTTTTTCATCATGGAATGATATGTTGGATAATCATGAAAAGTTCTTTTCGGTAAATGCAATATGCGCTCAAACTCTTGTTCAGTATAACCCAGTTTTTTGATAACATATTCAACATCATTAACATCATAAGGATAAGCGCTTGCCAATTCCTGCAAGGCTTTGTTGCGATCTAGTTGATTCGACCGGATCAGGGCGCTATATTCCACTTTACGTTTATCAATATTAAATTTGACCGGCAAAAAATAGGATTGAAAGAATCGGGTAAAAACATTTTCATGGTGATGACCGCTATAATCTTTCCAGTCCAGTTCACGGGTAATGATCTCTTTGGCTTTTGCCTTGTTGTATTCAATATAATCAAAAACACGCACATCTTTGATCCGTTTTACCAGCACATAATAGACAAACTGTAACAACGACATGATCGGAAAGCTTTTAATTTTCTTTCGGGTGCCATATAATTTTAACACACTTTTAACATAGCGCCCGTCAAAATAGGACCAGCTTTTGGGCACCGTTCCTTCTGCGCGGAAAGAATGGCCATTCAGGGAATATCGAACACCGGCTTTAATGGCTTCGGTATAGAGAACCGAATAAATGGCATAATCGCTTGGCGCGTCGGCGTCGGAAACGGAAGCCTCCAAAAAGCTGCGCTGCAGGTCTTTCATTTCTTCCCAATCCGCTACCACCGTATGTAAATCAACACCAAGTTTATCGGTGGCGTTTTTAATATTTTTTACAGATATTTCAGTGTTCCAGCCGTTATCAAAAGTTACCGCCAGGGGCCGCAGACCCTGTTTACAAGCCCAATACAGCAAATAGGTACTGTCCGAACCGCCGCTTAAACCGATGATACAGTCATACTTTTTATTCTTTCCTGCTCTTTTTATTTTTTCGACGAGGTTATTGATAATGCTCTCACCTTTCTCGCCCAAAGGGTGCATATCAATAAATTTATCATGTAATTTGCAAAAATTACACATCCCGTTTTCATCGAATACAATATCCTGCATCGTGGTATCGGAAACACAGCGGGTACAAATTTGCATACTTTTCATGTATTCATCCTGTTGTTCAAAATAAAAATCATAAAAAACTATGATAACATAATATTTTTTAAAGATAATTACAAATACTACTTTTGTCTAGAAAACAATGAAACTTGGGATATAATTATATTTTCAAAAATCAAATAATTGCAGGTTATCATTCCGTATTAAGAACCTGCGTTTACCAGAAGCAGTCAAAGGTATTTCATCAACTATTTGAAGGTTAACATTTACATCATTACCAATGTAATTTTTCCAATAATTTAAAACTTTTTTAAATTCTTTGTCTGTAAACTTTTTATTTACTTTTATTTTAATCACAATATCATCAATCTGATTCTGCCAAACCTGAAATTGTTCAATTGATTCAATCCATTCAAAATATCCGGTAAAATTATGTACTATTAAATATTTTCCACTAGGAGTTATTAAAATATCACTATCTCTGCCATTTATTTTTTCGAAATTATGCAATGAGCGACCACAAGAACAGATTTTATTTTTTCGAATAATATAATCCTGGCTATCATATCGAATAAAAGGAACCGCATAATTAAATAAATCTGTTACAATTAACCGCTCACCGGCCACTGCGTTATCATCATTTTCATTTCTGATGAATTCAGAAATAGCATATTCTTCAGCAGAATGATAGCTGGCCAGATTTTCACATTGAGCGACATTTGCTCCTCCTTCACAACTATAAGAATCATAAATCTTGCAATTAAATTGTTCTTCAATGAGATTCCTGTTATTTTCAAATAAAACATTGCCAGTGCTATTAATTGCAAATATTGAATTTATGAAAATATTATTTTTTTTTAAATATTGTGCCAAAAAAAATAACGGATCAGGATATCCTCTCAATATTTTTGGTTTGAAAGCTAAAATCACTTCTACAATTTTTTTTAAATTATTATGAGTGTGCTGCTGAAAAAAAACATATCTGCAATTATTACTCCTATCTTGAATTCTTTTGATCAAAGAATCCCTGGGATTTTGGCTAATTTTTACATATTTATCCCCTAACCTATATCCCATCCAGTACCAGGCACGAATTGCACAAGCTTTATGAAAAGATTCTGCTGCTTTTGTAATATAAAATTGAAGAGGTTCACCAGTTGAACCACTTGAACTTTGAAAAATCAGCTGGGATTTAGGAATATTCTTTGCTACAATAAATTCGGGGAAATTGACTCTGATATCCTTTTTAGTTAATATTGGTAATTTATATAAATCGTCCTTGGTGAGAATATCATCAGGCATTAATTTCAATTTTTTAAATAAATTGTGATAATAGGGCACATTTGTATATGCATGCTTGATTAACTTTTGTAAATTTATATTCTGCCAATTATCTATTTCTTCACGAGACCACCATTGAGACTCTTCAAGAAATTTAAAATTTTTAGCTATTGAATTTCCTAACAGGAAATCACTTGTGGGTAAAATTATCTTTTCTGAAAATGTATTGTAAACACTCATGTTTTTCTAATCTCATGTCAAAAAAATTATAATAAAGAACAAAGTCCCTTAACTATGTCTACTTTAGGTTCCCAATTTAATATTTTTTGCGCGTAAGAAATATCTGCAATAGTATCTGCCACTTCATTATGTCTTTTTTCATTAGCATATACAACGTCAAAATCTTTAATAGAATTTTGTTTTATTAATTGTACAATTTCCTGAACAGAATAACTTTTTCCACAGCCTAAATTAAAAATTTCAAAATCAAATTTCGATAAATTCAATACATTACAATATGCCTCTACAACATCTGTTACATGAACAAAATCACGTTTTGGATTAGGATCTTTTAGAGTTATCTTGCCATTTTCGGATATTTGTTTAAATATTGTGGAAATTAAAAAAGAATCTGCCTGTCCTTTACCATAAATATTAAAAGGCCTAAAAATAATCACCGGAACCTGGAAATCACTATTATATCCCCTGCACAATTCTTCGCCAATCAATTTCGAACGACAATATGGATTGAATGGAAATACCGGATGCTTTTCATCAATCGGCAAATATTGTGGAACACCATAAACATATGAACTAGTAAAAATGAATTTTGCATTATTTATTCTACAAAGTTCTAATATATTCAGCGTACCCTGTATGTTTACTTGATACATCTCCCTAGCTTTTTCCCAGGATGATGGCACAAAAGTAACAGCGGCTAAATGTATAATCCAATCAAACTCTTTTATATTTTTTATATCCTGCCAGTTAGTAATATCAATACCATATTGTAAATCTATTTCTATAACTTTATGCCCGGCACTGATGAGCTTTGGAACCAGATAAGAACCAATAAATCCTTTACTGCCGGTAACAATGATCTTCATTTAACACCAGTAAATAATTGTTCAATGTCGTCGCACGCTTTTTCATAATCATCAGGTCGCCCGATATCTAACCAATAACCATTATGCCGTTTAACTTTGGCTGGTTTCCTGTTTTTAATCAAGTCGATCATTAAATTATCAAAACCATAAGGTTGGTTTTTGGGAATATATTTTAATATTTCTTTATTAGCCATGTAAATACCCATGCTAACCTCATATTCAACCTTGGGTTTTTCTTTAAACCCTGTTAGTAAATCATCTCCGCCAATCTCTAAAACGCCATAATCGGTTAACTGGATTCTTTTATAAGAAGATATCGTAAAAATATTTTGCTCGCTAACATGACTATTATAAAATTCTTTATAATTAATATCAGACAATACATCGCCATTCATAATTAAAAAATTTTCCGGAAGATCATTAATGAGGCTTAATGGGCCCATTGTGGACAAGGCTTTATTTTCTAGTGAATAATCAATTTTTACACCCCATTTTTCTCCCGTACCAAAAACAGCCTTGATAATATCGGCTAAATGATTAATAGCAAGAGTTATATGATCAAAATCATTATTTACCAATTGTTCGATGATTATTCCCAAAACTGGTTTTTCACCGATCGGAACAAGAGGTTTGGGTAAAGCAATAGTAAAGGGTTTCAACCTGGTTCCTTTACCACCGGCAAGAATGATAGCTCTCTTAGACATTGTAAATCTCTGATTTATAATAGCTTAAATTGTCTTTAATCCATGGAATTGTTTCTAAAAGCCCTTTTTTTAAATTATAATCCGGCTTCCAGTTGGTGTTGTTTAATATCTTTGAATTATCACAATATAACCTTTCCACTTCGCTTTTTCCTGGTCGCACTCTTTGCGTATCGGCAAGGACTTTAATTTCAACATCCATTAATTTGGCAATTAATTGCACCAAATCGCCAATCGATATTTCATTATTCATGCCAATATTTGTAATTTCACCAAATAATTTAGTTGATAAGGATATTTCATAAAAACCTTTTACCGTATCTTTAACAAAAGTCAAATCACGGGTTGGTGCTAAATTCCCGAGTTTAATTTCCCGGTTTCCTTCAAGAATTTGAGATATAACTGTTGGTATAATAGCCCGGGCAGATTGTCTTGGCCCATAGGTATTAAATGGCCTCACGATTTTTACTGGTAAATTAAAAGAACTATAATAACTAAATGCAAGTTGGTCAGCACCTATTTTAGTTGCGGAATATGGCGATTGACCTGCCAGTGGATGCTTCTCATCAATAGGGATATATTGAGCAGTACCAAAAGTTTCGCTTGTGGAAGTGATTAAAACATTATCAACATCTTCATATCGGCATGTCTGTAAAATATTATAAGTACCCTCAATATTTGTTTTTATATATGCCAAAGGGGATATATAAGAATAGGGTATACCTATGAGGGCAGCTAAATGATAAACTGTTTTACATCCTTTAATTGCCATTGATACAGAATCAAAATCACGGATATCACCGGCAATAACCTCAACATCATCTTTAACTGCTGAATTTTCGAGCCATCCCCAGCTATTGCGGGAATTATAATGAACAAAGGCTTTTACCTGATAGCCTTTTTGTACAAGCAATTCAGTTAAATGCGAACCAATAAAACCTGCAGCGCCTGTAATTAAAATTTTATCCAAGTTTTTTATCTCCATAAATATTTTTGAAAATCATTTCCCATACTCGCGTAGCTGCCTGGTGTGAAAATCTTTCCCGGCTATACTTTATAGCGCGATCAGAGAATGACTCGTATAATTCTTTATCTGTTAATAACCTGGAAATTTTTTTTGTATAATCATCAATATCATGATAATCATTAATTATATACCCATTTTCTCCATCAACAATAATATCTGCCATATCCCCTACATTGGAACCAATCGCGGGGACACCACAAGCCATTGCCTCAATAACACTTCTTGGCAAACCTTCAGTAGAGGATGTTATTACAAATATCTTTCCGGCATTATTAAAGTCCGCACTGTTTTCCACAAAACCAAGTAATTCTACATTATGCTGCAAATCAAGTGCTTTTATTAATAATTCCAGTTTATTTTTATCTGGCCCTTTACCAGCTATACCAACTTTAATAAAAGGTATGCTTTTTTTAATTTCTGAAACAATATATAATAAAATATCTAATTCCTTTTCACTACATAACCTGCCCAGATTAATTAAATCATATTGTTTTTGCACAATTGGATTTGGTTTAAAATAATCAATATCTATAGAATTGGGTAAAATATAAATACGTTCCGGGCTAATGCCGTTAGTTATCAGAAATTGCCTGGAATTTGTTCCTGTGACAGTCACTGCAGCAATTCGTTGATACATATAATGAGACAACTTTTTCCACAGCCCCTTGCGGATTTTTTCATAACCGGGATTGCCAATAATAGAAATTATTACAGGTATTCTTTTAATTTTACCAATTAAAAATGCTAATAAACCATGAGGAATTTCATATATCCCTATAGCTAAATCAAAATCCGGTTTTACTTTTGCCAACATTAGTAAAAACTTTGAAAATTGACCGGTTATACCCCCTGTTTTAATTAAGGGTAATTGATATCTGATTTTGGGATATGCCAAAGACCTGCTATCCCGGAACACCTCTATTGAATCAACCAGAACGCTGTCGGCAATAGGCTTGATAAAGCCAAAAGAACCGGCGGTATCTAGTTTACAATTGAGAGATATTTTCATTTCAGGTTTATTCCATTTCTAAAGATATTTTACTATTTATACAAAATACTCATCTAGTAAACATTATTTAAAATTATACTCTGTATGCCTTTGGTAATATCTATTGTATTATTATAAAATAAAAGTTTCCTAATTTTTTCATTACTACCCAGCATATTCCAGATTTCCGTATCCCGATAAGGAATAGCGCCAAAATTAATTTTCGAATCTGACTTTAAAGCGTGTTTGCATATTTCCGTCACCTCACGCAAGGTAATGCTTTGACCACTGCAAACATTAAATATTTGTTTATTGGCTTTATTATTGGATGCGGCAAGGATCATCGCATTGATAGTATCATCGCTAAAAACAAAATCCCGTTTTTGTTCTCCTCCGGTCATATCGAAAGGTTTGTTTTCTTTTAATGCAGATACAAGTTGCGAAAAAAAGAAACTTGCCGGCAAGCCGGGACCTAATATATTAAATATTCTCAATATGGTAAAAGGCTTTTTATAAATATCGGCAAAAGTTTGAATGGATAATTCAGCAGCAGCTTTGGATACCGAATATGGAGAAATTGGCTTTAATGCCATATCTTCATCAAACGGAACGCTTGGCTGATTGCCATACACTTCACCGGTGCTGGCATAAATAAATGAAGTAAAATCAATACATGTCAGAGCGCGCAAAAGATTGTTGGTCCCTTTAAGATTGCTATCCAATATTTCATCAATGTATTGATAATCTCTGGTTCTGTTGATAGAAGCGGCCAAATGAAAAATTTTATGCGGTTTAATTTCTTGAATATATTCACAGGTTTTCTCATAATTCAACAGATTCACCTGGTAATATTTTACACCGTTAATTTTATTTACAGGAACTGCCAGATCAAATATAGCCACGTTGGCGCCGAGTTCCAGCAATTTCCCGGTTAAAAATTTTCCCAGGTATCCCAAACCTCCGGTGATCAGTATTTGCGAATTTTTTAAAGACTCCATGAAATACCTTTTTCCCGGGCATCGTTAATAAAAGCCTGCAAATCCTTTTCCGAATTAACGACATGTGAATCATAATATTCTTTATACCAAACAATCGTCTTTTGTATCGTTTGCTGAAAATCCCAAACAGGCTGCCAATGTAAAATTTTCGCGGCTTTGGTACAATCCAGCATCAAAAGATTGGCTTCATGCACTGCCTGCGCCTCATGTGCTTCACTATAATTAATCACCGGCCAATAGGTTTGCGCCAATTTTACCAACTCTTTAACACTTGAATTACTTTTAGAATCCGGTCCGAAATTCCATTCGGCAGCGTATTCCTTTTGACCTTCAAGTAATTTCCACCCCAAAGTTAAATAACCGCTCAAGGGTTCAAGCACATGCTGCCAGGGTCGTACTGCTTTGGGGTTGCGGATGGAAACACAGGCTTTTTGGGATGCTGCCCTGATAATATCCGGCACTATTCTATCTTCAGCCCAATCGCCACCACCGATAACATTCCCCGCCCGCACGCTGGCCAGCAGGGTATTATGACGTGAACCATAATACTCCGGGTTAAAAAAAGACCGCCGGTAAGATGAAGTTAAAATTTCTGAACATCCTTTAGAGGCGCTGTATGGATCATGCCCACCCATAGGGTCGGTTTCCCGGTAGCCCCAAATCCATTCTTTATTCTCATAGCATTTATCGCTGGTAATATTTATTATTGCCTTAACACACTGAGCCTTTTTACACGCTTCAAAAACATTCAATACCCCCAGAACATTGGTCTCAAAAGTCTCAACCGGGTCCTGATATGATCTTCTTACCAGGGGCTGGGCGGCGAGATGAAAGACAATATCCGGCTGGTTTTTAATAACAGCATTATCGATTGCCACTTTATTACGGATATCGCCGATTATGGATATATAGTCTGTATTTAATAATTCAAAATGATTAGGCCGGGTGGGTGGCTGTAAAGAAAAGCCAATAACTTTTGCCCCCAGGGTGGTCAACCAGAATGCCAGCCATGAACCTTTAAAACCGGTATGCCCGGTAACCAGACAGACTTTATCTTTATAAATATTGCCAAATAATGGTTTCATGCCCATACTTTCCATTTTGCCTGATTTTTGTTCCAAAGATCATTTAACAAGATATTATCTCTCAAAGTATCCATTGGACGCCAAAAGCCATAATGTTTAAAGGCGACCAATTCTCCGGCTAGCGCCAAATCTTCCAGCGGCTTGCGTTCAAAGACGGTTTTATCACCTTCGGTAATGTAATCGAGCACCCGCGGCTCACAGACAAAAAAGCCGCCATTAATCCAGGCATTATCCCCTTTTGGTTTTTCATTAAATTGAGTCACAATTTCGTTTTCAGAAATTTGTACTGAACCAAAGCGTCCTTCCGGTTGTACTGTGGTCATGGTCAGAATTTTCTTGTGGTTTTTATGAAACTCTACTAACTGTTTAATATTTATATCCGCCACACCATCGCCATAGGTCAACATAAAGGGTTCATTGTCAAGCAAATTTTCAACCCGCTTTATTCTTCCCCCGGTCATTGTATCGAGACCGGTGTCGATTAAAGTAACCTGCCATGATTCGCTCTGGTTGTTCAAAACCTGAATTTTATTGTTTTGCAAATCAATCGTTACATCGCTCTGATGTAATAAATAATTGGCAAAATATTCCTTTATCACGTATCCTTTGTAACCCAGTAAAATGATAAATTCATTAAAACCATAAAAAGAATAACCTTTTAAAATATGCCACAGTATGGGTTTATTCCCGATAGTCACCATCGGTTTGGGAATATTTTGCGTTTCTTCACTCAACCGGGTGCCAAAACCGCCGGCAAGAATCAAAACTTTCATACTATTTTCACTTATAAAATGTAATTTTATTTAAATATCAAAAATATTAAATTTACAGATGATTATTTATTACATTTAAAAAAGCTTTTCGTGATCTTTCGATAGAATAATTATCAATAATATATTTTCTAATTGTTGATTTATCAATGTTTTGCAAATTATTTATCATTCTGGTCCAACCATTCTGAATTGATTCAATATTGTCCGGTTTGACCAAGTAACCATTAATTCCCTCATGAATAATATCTGCAGCGCCTCCAATATCCGTGAGAACGCATGGAAGACCGGTAGACATTGCCTCAAGTGCAGAAATAGAAAAAGTTTCAACTTTATTGGAAGTTAACACAAAAAAATCGGAAGCCCAATAAAAAAAGCGAATATCTTGAACAAGTTGATTGGGGAAGAGATGCACATTTTTTATTTTACTATCACTAATATAACTCTTGAGTTGGTTATATAATTCAATTCTATTATCACCAACTATCACCAAGGAGATATTATTATATAGTATTGACAATTTGCTAAAAGCATTGATTGCGTCTATATGACGCTTTTCTTTTCTAAAACCTGCTACTTTTAATATTATAATATGTTCAGGGTTTATTCCGGCTTTTATTAAAAAACTTTTCCTGTCAAAATCATTTGGGGAATAAGTAAATTTATCAGTATCAACTCCATTAAATATCATTGTAAAAAAATCTTTATTCAAATAATAATGCTTAACAAGATACTCGGTTTGTTTATTTATTGTAGTAAGGAAAATCTCATTTTTCCGCTTTAGATGAAAATCAATATAATTTAGGATAAATTCTTTTATATTTAATTCTTGTGTTATATGCACCGGATATAATGTTAAGATTTGGGTATTTAAAAGAGCTAACCTCGTATATAAAATATAAGAGGAAATAATAACATTATATTCTCCTGCAATAATTACCTGGCGAATCCTTTTAATTACTGAGAAATCTAGCTTTTTTTGCCTGGGGTAGATATATACAGGAATATTTGGATTCAGTCTATGTTTCAATGCTGTTTTATTCGAGAGAATAATTAAAGCGACTTTAATCCCTTTATTATAAAAACCATTTAATAAAGAAATGGCATAATTCTCAGAACCGCCAATATCCAAACCATTAATAATATAAAGTATTTTCATAATGAAAAACAGACCTTAACTTGGCTTTTATAAAGATATATTTTATATAATAGAGTCAAAAATATTAACTAATTTTAAGGTAGTTGCGCTAGCGTTATATTTGTTAAGCTCAGAATTGTTTGTATGATAATTATCATACTTGTTTATTCTTTCCAAAATTTTCAAAAGACTATTCTTTATTGCAGTCTTATCATGTGTGCAACATTCTCCAATATTGCATTTTTTAATAATTTCTGCCGGCGCGCCATTACCACCAATAAATAAAATTGGTTTTTTAACTGCAAGGTAATCAAAAAGTTTACCGGGAATAAAAATTTCATTGAAATCTGCGACTCCATTTAATAATAACAAGATATCAGATTCCAGAAGAAATTTAATTGCTTTAGTATAGGGTAGTACTGATTCAAAATAACAATTACTGATAATGTCATGTTTTTTACAAAATGAGATTATTTCATCATTATTTATATTTCCAACAAAATTAATCCTGATCTTATTTACATATTCCGGATTTTCAAAAAATAATTCTTTAATTCCTTCGATAAAAGTAAATGGTTGTCTATCCTTGTAAAAAGTACCTGTATAGGTAATATTTATTTTATCATTAGGCAACGAAATTATTTCATTATTATTTTTAACATATTGCAGCTCTTCATCATAACAATTGGTTAAAACAAATGAGCTCTCTTCAGGAAAGTAATCACTTTTAATAAAAAGTTGTCGCATCGGTTCAGAAGTGGCGCTAATTGCCGATGTGGCTTTGAGCATGTGTTTTTCAAAAAAAGTATTAATTTTTTGTTTAATAAAATGCTGCCGGTGAAATTCACTCAAAGTCCATGGATCACGGTAATCGATCAGCAAAGGAACACCGGTTTTTCTATGCAGGGCAGCGCCGACCAGACCGGATGTATATGGGTTAAGAGTAGCCCAGATTGCATCAATTTTTTCTTTTTCAATAATTTCCAGGCCTTTTTTTACTGCCGGGTTATACCATAAAGCATAGCGGTCGGGGATGAGGATATTATTTAAAAAAAAACGGATAGCTTTGGCAAACCGGTTTTTTTTAACCAAATGACCATTTTTGACGATCATTTTTTCAAGCAGGGATGAGACCTTATAAATATGCTTGAAATATTTATTGCTCATATTCCGGTTTGTTTCGTCATTGCGGTAAAAAAAACCACTCTCAGTTGTCAGGATCACAGGTATCCAGTTATAGTTCGGCAGCCACTTGCCCATGCGTAGAACCCGGTGAATGGCCACTTCATTGGACGGGGGAAAATGGTAGGCTATAATTAATACCTTTTTCATTGCATAACTCTATCAAGATATGGCTTATCCCGGGTAATAACGGGCATTTTGACCACCATTGCCAAAAACAGCCAGTAAAAAATACCGGAATCATTTGAAAATGGGATATTGGGAATACCGATAAGCAGCATGGATACAAGAGCCGCCGCGATACCATAGATTAAATTTTTATGTTCCAGGCTGTCCACTAGTTTGGCATTCTTAAAACACAGGCGGAGAGAAGAATAGATAATATAGAGAAATAAAATTCCGCCTAACCAGCCCAATTGTAAAAATACTTTGATATAACTGTTGTGGGCGGTTAAAGCCAGTTCATGATCCAAACCTACACCGAAAGGGCTTTTAAAGATCAATGGTATTGAAAAGGCATAACGGTTTTCCATACGATAGTTCATGGTGGTATCTTCCAGGGGATGAGTGATTTCAGCAAGTCGTGTTAGCCGCATTGAACCATAGGAAGTCAGGATCGGTTCCAGGTAGGAAATGAATAAAACAAAAAATATCAACAAAAACAAGTATAATGCCAATTTACGTTTTCGGTTGATAAAAGCCAGGGGTAATGCCGCAAACATCATGATGGGGCCCCGTTCCAGGGTCAAAAATAATAATAAAGCATAAGATACCATAAAGATCACAATTATAGCCTTACCAAGCTTTTCTTTAAAATAATGCCAACCGGACAGTATTATAATTGACAACATGGTGAGTATATAAAACAGATCGTAATTACAACTACTAAACCCGGAAACTTTATAATAAATCTGTCCGGTCCAATAATCCAGTTCATCATAAAAAGCAATCGTGCCGGCGGTTTTATACAAGTATTCTTTATGAAACTCGGGCAGGCCTATAATTTGCTGATAGAGAGCGAACAAAATATTAAAAATATAAAATATCAAAACAATCTTAAAAAAAGTTACCACCCGTTTTTCACTGGTAAAATATACCAACCCCAAAAAATAAAAGGACAATAAAAGCTGTTCGCTTTGTATGGCTTTCCTGCCGGCATCAAGTTCTTTCGTTAACACGAATAGAAACAGAACGTTCAATAAAAAATAACCGAGCATCAACTTGCCGATATTGCCCATTTTTGTAAAAAGCTGCTTATCTTTAATAATTACAACAAACCACATGAGAAAAATTATCAGGCCAAGTGAACCATTAATCAGGTTTCTGCCGGTAATTGGCGATATAGCATCAATCAGCATAACACTATAAGGGGCAGTTATAACATAAAAAATTAAGGGATAGATGTAAACATTGGGCTCGTAAAATAAAAATAATATCCCAAATAGCACCAAAAAACTGATGCTAACCATAACATTTAAATTGAGATTTACAGACAAATAACTTAAAAATAATGCAAAAATGAGTATAATTAAAAATAAAAATGGATATACCACAGCATTTCGGTTAACGGCAAGCATTTATACACCTTTATCTTTGTTTACCATAACTTTAAATTCAAGGGCTATCTCGCTTTGCCCGGATATAATTATTTTTGAACCGGGTATCGCGGCTCCATAAGCCGGAGAATAGAGATATTTTTCAATTGCCATCGCATTCATGGAATGCAATATAAGAATCATTTTCGACAAATTCAAATCAACTACTATATCATTTTCAGACGATTTGATAATTTTTATGTCAGGGTGCAAATGGAATAACGTTATAAATTCATGATCACACCTGTCAATAATATTCATAGCATCATTTTCGATTGTAATTCTTCTTTTAATATTTGAATTAAAATAATTGTATCCAAAATTTATTTCATGGTTTGAAAAATGATATAACTGAGAATTATTATCGATCTTTAATGCAAAAAAACCATTACTTGAGAAATTTTGATACTCTTTAGTTATAGATACATTATGATAGTTAAAAGCGCGGAATTGATCCCGGTCTTTTTTAGAACGGGTGTAAGTTAAAGTACCGGGATCGACCAGAACAGGCTGCCCCAGTATCGACATACATACACTGCCAATATCCAGATGACTGTGTCCGGTTTTACCATACCTACCATTGGGAAAAGAGCAGAAAAAAACCTGGAATGGTCTGGCTTTTAAAATTATATATCCACCTTCAGTAAATTGCATGCTGGTATCGGTTGGACGGGGCATAACCTGAATTGATTCCGGTTTGATCCAGGTAATAGAGGGCAGGCAGCTTATAAAATGAGTATTTCTTTTATTACACTGCGATAAAAAATGATAATCGAAAATATGTTCCCCCAAATCCAGCAGGCAGGAATGATCCTGTTCATTCGCATTATGAAAAATCAATACCCGTCCGCTATCATTATCGCCAACTTGTGGAGCGTTGCCGTTGCTATCAATATAAGCAGCGGTGAATTCAAACATTTTGAACAAACTGGAGTAATATTTTGCGGGTAATTTAATATCATTCGCTAAACAAAGTACAGCGCTAAAACCGAACAATTCCGCAACCAGGCGGTGATAAGGAATTGAATTTTCGAAATTAACGCCATCTCCATAAACCTGCTTATCCATACACTCGATCAAGCCGTTTTGTGCTTGTTGCAGCCATTTACCTGATTTAGGATGAGCCTTTAATGTTAAGGCCAGAAATAACAGCCCGGTATAATCGGCAGTTGTATGATTATTTGTAAAACCGTTTTGTCCCCGTTCAGGGAAATGCGCAATATATTCGGTATGCTGAACCAGTGATTTGGATAAAATTTGCTGAAATTGTTTATCCCGGCTGAACAACTCTTTAAATAAATTAACTGCCACAATCCAGTTTATAGCCCGTATTGCCACTTCCATGGTACATAGCCAATTAACACCATAAAGAAAAGGATTTTTATCTATCCAATCCAATACTAACTTTTTGAACTTTAAATAAAATATTTTATCATGTGTTGTCAAATAATTTTGCGCCAAAGGGATGGCAAAATAAAAACGGGATACTTCCCAGGGAAATTTGACATCAATACCTTGATCAAACCAATCGCTAATTGATATTTTATCAAAACGTTTGTGTGGGTATTCAAAATCTGAAATATAATCTTTATGCCAAGAGATATCAGACATATCAATAGAGACGTTGAAAATTTTTCCTATTTCATTATATAAAAAACCAGGCTCTCTTCTTTCAATTTTTACATTCCAAATCATGGTTACCGGTACAGATTGATACATGCTGATTTTTAATATTGAAATACGAATTTGAAGAGATAATTTTTTTATAAAATTCAAATAGGAACTAATTATAAATACTTTTTTTATTTTCATATAATAAAAAATTACCGGATAATTGAATAAAAATATTTTTACAATTATTATATCTTTTCTTTAACTATCTTAATAAAAGCTGTTATATTTATTAGGGCATGCCCACCAATAGCTATTGTAGCAGCGGCATAACTTGCCCAATGAGGTATTAAAAAATAACACAATGAATAACTTGATACAAGAGCAACAAGTGAAACAAAGAATAAAAAGCTATATAATTTTCTTGCAATTAATACATTTACAATAGGACTAAACATAAGGCTTAAATATACTCCAAAAGTGAATATTAGAAATATATTAAATGATTTTGCATATTGAGCGCCATTAATAAATACATAAAGTCCTTTACCAAAAAAAGCAAAAATTAATACGGGGATAATTATCCATAGTGTATGTTTTATCCAGTTGCGGACAAATTGAACTTGCCTGGATTCTTCCTGCATACTGATATTGGCAAACCTGGGGAGCAAGACTATATTAATCGAGTTCAATATCAGCAAAGCTAAAGAATAATATTTTAAAGCTACGCCATAATTAGCCAATTCCTCTTTGGGAGAAAATTTGGTTAACATGAGAACGTCAATTCTAGACATCAAACTGAGTGTAAAAAAATATAATATCAACCAGCCCGATGATGTGACAAATTTTTTAAAAATATTGGAAAACTCTTTGAGATGAGCTAATAACTCAAAAAAATTATAATCCCGGAAAACATAATATATAATTAAAAAAGATATAAGAAAATTTACAGATATAACAGATACCGCGGCCAGGCTAAAGTTCAGATAACCTAACCAGAATAATGTACCGATAAATATAATATTTAAAAGCTGCTTTAGCCAGTTCCTGAATATTAATTTGGAAAATTTTTCTTCAGCCTGGAAAATTGCCAGGCTGGCGTTAGAAAGCAATATTGCAAATCCTCCGATTATACCATAAAAAAAAGAATTTTTATATTGCAGACTTTTAAAGAGTAACATCATAAACTTATCTAAAAACATAACAAAGATTAAAGCAAAAATCACATATAAAAAAATCTGGAATAGAAAATTGAATAAAAACAGATTTACAGTTCGCTGTTTGGTTACAGAATATTGTTCGGCCGAATAACGAATCATGACCGTATTTATTCCCCCGCCAAACAAACTGGGCAGCCAGAGGGACATAACATCAAAGGTTGTAAAATAGGCGTAATCGTCAATTGTTAAAGTACGGATCAAAATCAGAGAAATGATAACGCCTAATAATTTTGTAATTATATCTCCGGAAAATACTTTGACAATATTAAATATCCAGGGTGTCTTTTTAATAGCTGAAAGTTTGGAAATTGATATCACTAATCACTCCTGGTTATTATTCATTGCCGGATTTCAATATGCCCTACCCAATTCTTGTGCGGTTTGAATTGATACTTTTCACAAGTGTCGCTTCTCTTCCCGGCTAATGATTCATCATTGGAGTAAATGTAAGTGTCGGAAACAGGGAAACGGGTGATCGGATATTTTTTATTATCCCACAATAAAGCCAGCATTTTAATTTTTTTATAATCAAAACCCATAAATGTTACAGCAGCAGTATCGACCGCTAAAATATTTTTTCCGGCGACAAGTGTACCAACATGCTTTGGTTCCGGTGACATTGGGCCGTCGCCCTCCCCGGCAACAATACCATCAATAATAGAAAAAACCTTACGTTGTGGTTTTTCCTGCATTATTCCCTCACTGTTTGCATATAATAGTATTTTCGATAAATCTGCAGACATGCGCCACGCCGTATCATTACCATACCAGTTACCGCCACCGATTTTTTCTGCTATCGCTTTCTTTTTACGAAAGGTAACTAGGCGCAGGAAATTTATTACTTGTGTTTCAATGAATTTTATTGATAAGAATAATTTGTCAAAAAATGGGCGCCGCTTGGTCAATAAATGATCGTACATCCACCTGTATATTTTACGCCTGGCTTTTGTGGTGTTTTGCAACTGATCGGGATACTCATCACCTTTATTATTGGGTGAACCAACACGATAATGGGCCAGGTAATTTTTATCACCATTTATTCCGACCAGTAATTTAATATTCAGGGTAACTCCA
Source organism: bacterium (assembly GCA_029561455.1). Taxonomy (GTDB): domain Bacteria; phylum Zhuqueibacterota; class Zhuqueibacteria; order Residuimicrobiales; family Krinioviventaceae; genus Fontivivens. The sequence goes on along the minus strand of JAKQIY010000034.1, from coordinate 107,209 downwards.
ACCTTTTTATGGGTTTTCATTTTGGGTATACATATTACGGTATCGGCCTTCAATATCGATCTGGAAACACAATACTTGTGCACACCATTGGTATGGTTTTCTACTGTAAATTTTCGGTCATAATCGGCGCCATACAGATTTTCAATACCCGACAGCCTGTCAAGGAAACTATCCATGCCCAGATCAATGGTCACATAACCAGCCGGATCTGCTTTATCATTATAAATAAAACTTTCAGCAGGGTAATACCCTTTATTAAGAGCCATTTTACATTGTAAGCGTCGGGTATCATATATTTTAAAATCCAGTCCGGCCGTTTGTTTATAAAATTGTGTCAAAGATCTTAATGACATCAGGCGCTCAATTTCATTAAAATCACAATCCATTTGCGGATTTTCAACAATTGAAACGGAGCCAGTTCCTTTTAAAGCAATATAACAATAATCGGCAACAGCCCGGATGATCGAGGGATGGGTAAGACTTGAAAAAATATCATGCCCGGCGTAATTCAAATGCAAAACAAAGTTCGGTTTTATTACCACCGTTTGCCCGGGCTCTATAATTTCACTTAATGGATTCCAGGTTTTGGTGTTATAATGTTTTTTATCATATTCCAATAACCGGAATATCTCTCTTACAGCATGATAAGCATCGACTTTGTGTTGGTTTATAGCAGTATTAGCATCACCAAACATATACTCAGGGTACATCGTCCCGGGATGAAAAGGCGGAATTGTTGAATAATGACAATTTTCATCAGAGAATATTGCAACCTCAGAGCTATTCAGTAACTCTTTATGATGATTTTCTGTTTTCATATCAACCTAAAGGGAAACCCCAATTTTGTAATGAAAGTTTTTGATCGAGAAAACGTAATTTGCCATTTCCAGTTCTGGGAATTTCCGTAACTTGATTTAATGATAAATCAAAATCAGTCAGCTTGGCTTTTAATCCGTTATAAATTCGTTCAACCCGCACTTTTCCAGGGTGTTTGGGAACATACTGAAAAGCTACTACGCCCCTGGTATCCTGGTAAAAACGAAACTGTAACAGATCATCAAAAATATCATCATGCATATTGATCGCGGTCATAGAGATCAATTTGCCGGACTTGCTAATAATAAATTCCTGTGCTCTACCATCTACCTTTTTTAAAAGCCGGTAATTCCTGTGACATTGCGGGCATTTTTTCCCCGCCAATTCAGCAAAATCTTTAGTTCTATAGCGTATGAATGGGGTAGCAAAATTCCAAAATCCGGTTCCAACTAGTTCGCCTACATTACCATCAGTAACCGGTTGATTTTCACTGCCTAAAATTTCTGTTATCCCATACTGAGGGAAAATGTGAAAATAATCATTATACTCACAATTACCGGCCAATACAACTTTTTCAGCATGACCGTACCAATGAGAAATTGCAGTATTAAAAATTTTATTCAAGAGTTCCCTTTGAAACTCATAGAGCGGTTCTGAGCCAAGCATTAATGATTTGAATTTATGTTTTAATTTTAGATTGTTATCCTGCATTATTTTAGCAAGTAAATAAATGGCAGAGGGGTACGCCTGAAAAAAAAGAGTTTTATATTTTTCAATTTGTTGTATATATAGTTTTACATTATCTGGGTTTAGATCATAACTTGATAAAATTAACCCGGACCTGGGATTATAATGGTAACCATTATCAATTTTTGCCCCTCGTAAAATAGTCGTCAATGTATTTAACTTTAATTTATTATTCTTGCGGTTCCAGATATCAAATATAAAAGCATTTTCAATATACTGATTGTCTCTTTGTTCATAAAAACCAAATGGTATGGCGGTAGAACCACCGGTAGTGCAATACTTGATACTTTTTAAATTTTTATTTGTAAACTTGTCCAGATTATCGCGCAACAGTTCTTTAGTTATAAAGGGAATTAGCTGGATATCCTCGATGGATTTTAACTTTTCCGGATTAAAATTATTTTCTTCCCATAATTCACGATAACCACAAACATGGCTCCATGTGTAATTAATAATTTTTTTTAAATGAAAATATTGAAATTCATTAATTTGTGCATCTGAACTTTTTTCGGTAGCAGAAATTAACGACCTGAACTTTTTATATGTATAATAACCAGGATAAAATTGCTGCGGTAATCGGGAATACAAGTAACGTGAAAAATTATTTTTTAAAAGGGTATTTTTCATTAATCAACTAATCAAAAAAGTAATTTCAGTTGTTCTGACCATATCCTGAAAATCAATAAAAGTTATCATATTGCCGGTTTTTAAAATCTGATAAAGAGCTTCCAGTTCTTCAAAATGGCCTTTTTCACTGGTCCTGGACGTAATATTATTAATCTGAAAACCAAAGGATTGCAATGATTTGTAATCATCCATAATGATTGTTTTTTCATCAAAGTGTACTTCCATGTACTCTTTGGGGAATTTCGTACTGCCAACGGCAAAATAGTCTATACTACAAATTGAACCGTCTTTGTATTTTAGGGTAATTGATTTATTGTCTTTATCACTGAACTTGTTATTAACAGGATACAATGATTCACAATTGATACTTTCAACGACGGAATTGGTTAGAAAAGACATTAGATCGATGATATGGCACATTTCACCAACCATGCGCCCGCCGTTTTCATGAACCCAATGATCCAATGGTAAATACCCGGCATTCATTCGGTAATGAATAAATAGTGGATTAATCCGTTTATCGACATGTTTTTTTATTTCAAGGGCATATTTACTGAAACGCCGGTTAAATCCTACCATCAGGTTCGGTTTGATTAAAGTATTTTGCAGGGATTGATAATAAGTGACAATACCATCCAGTTCGTTTTGATTAGTAGCAAGGGGTTTTTCAACAAAAACATGTTTTCCGGCATGTAGAGCCTGGAGTGTCAAGGGTGCATGACTGTCATGCCGTGTACAGATCATGACCAAATCCACATCACTATCCGATAATATCTCTTCAATATTGGTAGTGGCATATCCGGCATTAAATTTTTCTGCAATATTTTTCGCTTTTAATCCCGATTGATCCATCACTGCTTGTAACCGGAATTTTTTATTTAATTTTTCAATATTGGGCAAATGAAAAGTGGAAGCAAAACCACCGGCGCCGATGAGTGCAACATTAATAACATCCTTATTAACCGGTTCAGAATTAATTGATATTTTCCGGGTATGGTTTTTATAATTAATCAGTTCCTGTTCAATTTTTCCATAATCCAATATAACCATCAATGGTTTGTTGTCTGGGGCGCTCAAAGCTGCAAAAGCGTCTGTAACTTTTTCAATTGGATAAATAGCATTGATCATCTTGTCTAAAACAATTTGTCTGGAATTAACTAAACGGAGATATTCCTGCATGTTTCGATTTTCAGTCCATCTGATATAAGCGTAAGGATAATCAAGACCTTTTTCCTCATAATTTTTATCATACCGTCCAGGACCATAAGAAGTGGATATTAAAAAATCTAATTCCTTTTGATACATATCATCTCTTTTAACTTCATTACCGGCTACACCAACAAGAATGACTTTTCCTTTCTTTTTACACATCTTGAAAGCCTGAGACAAAGCATTATTATCAGAGGTTGCAGCTGTAAATAAAACAGCATCGGTACCATATCCCCCCGTAATATTTTCCACAGCTTTAACCGGATTCTCGTTAGCGGGATTAATAGTATTTTCAACCCCGAAACTTTGGGCAACCGACAATCTGTTATTACTAAAATCAAGAGCAATTACACGTATACCGGAAATGCGCAGTATTTGAATAGCTAATAAACCCAGAATTCCCGCGCCGATAACAACACAAAATTCCCCCAATTTAAGATCTGCCCGCCGCACTCCTTGCATGGCTATTCCGCCCAAAGTTACTGTAGATGCATCTACAAAACTCATATCGACAGGCATTGGAATGACCAGGTTTTCCGGGACATCGACATATTCTGCATGATTGGCAAAACCGGCGCCAGCAGCAGCCACATGATCACCCGGTTTAAATTTGGTGACCGCTTCGCCGACGGCTAATACAATTCCGGCGATAGAATAACCCGTTGGTGCGCCTGTTTCTGCTTTTTGCTTTTCCTGAACCGCCATCCCTCTGACTTGTCTATAAACATAATTAAAGCCATCAGATTTGATTTTATTAACAGCTTTTTGAATCTTCTCCGGTTGCATGAGGGTCTTTTGAATGAAAGATTGGCGTGCAGCCATCATACCACTTACTTCGGTCCCTGCGGAAATACAACTATTAACAACTTTAATTAAAACCGAATTGGGGGAAACCATCGGCGCCGGAATAGTTTCTGAAATAACCTGCCCCTTTTTAATAATCGCTTGTATCATATTCCCTGTATTTACATGATATTATTATAAAGTGGTTTACAAAAAAATCAAAAAATTTTACTTTATGGAATTATAACCGTAATAATTTCAACGATAACTTTGAATACCAGCAGAAGAAATAAAAGATTTTCAAATGGTTGATAAAACACCTCACCAATATATAATGGAAGGGTAGTAATATCATATTTATCCCAAATCAATCTTGTAATATCTTCAATAATTACAGTTCCCCAATAATTATTTTTACCATCAATATCCTTAATATTAGTACTACCGGGATATCCGTTAATAAAAAAAGTATAGTCATTTGCCAGGAAATTGTTATGATTTACTGGAGGTTGTGAATCTGTACTATTATACTCAATACCGAGATTAATGGCCTGTATATTTTTGTAAAAATTGTTATTTACAACCTCCGGATCGGAGCCAGCACAAAACATCCCTTTCCCATTATTGCTAAATTGATTATTTTGTATTATCGGACTCGGCCGGAACTGCACATGTAACCCGACTTCACTATTCGCCAAGTAATTATTTTTTATCTGTGCAGCAGTTGCTTCATTTTCAAAACCTTCTTTGTTGTCAATAAAAATATTCTTTTCTACCAGTACTGATTCGCAACTTTGTATGAATAATCCTTTTTCATTGTCCACACAAATATTGTTTGTAAAATTAACATTGTTACATTGCGATGCAGAAAAGGCTTCATATTTATTTTTGAACAGGTAACTATTATTAAATTGTATATTCTTGGCGTCTTTAAACGATATACCGGTGGTGCTGTTACCCAGCTTGATGTAATTAAAAGTCAAATTATCGGTTCCGGAAAATCTGATGCCGTTCCAGACAAGAGTTTCATTCATCAGTGTACTACCGGTAAAGACAATAAAACTCACGGCATCGCCATTTGTCTTAATCTGACCACGCACCTCGAACCCATAATAGCCAAAGAATCTCACCACAACACCTTTGTCGATCATCAGCAGTCCGCCGTCAGGTACTATCACATCACCTTTTACGATCACATGTTGGTACGCATCCCAAATTGTGTACAGATCAAGAGTGCCCTGCACTTCAATTTCGGGTAATAACTTGATCGCTTCAGGTTGAGTATTATTGTTGATATTATATAAATACCGCCAACCAAATCCTTCTTTCAATGCAACCAGGTTGTATTCTCCGCCAGGTAAACCCGAAAAATTGTATTTGCCTTCTTTATCGGTTTTGGTGGTGTAAACCGGGTTAGCCTGGCGGTGATCAAACAATACGGCTTGTGTCAATTCAAAACCCACAGCAGGAAAACGCTTATAGGTATTGGCAATAGCCGTATCGGGAGTAACCGGGGCGTATAATGCTACTGTTATATCGCTGAAATCGCTTTCCGCATCCAGGGTAACTAGGCCGGAAATGATGAATGTTTCAGCATCGGTCAGGTTTTTTGTGCATGAAAAAAGTGTAATCATTCCACAAAGTAGAAAAAACGCTATTGTAATATATTTATATCTTTTCATAATTTTTTAAAATTTAAATGATTGAATAAGTCGTTTCAAACCTTCATTAAAATCGACCAGGACACGGTAACCGAGGAATTGCTGCGCTTTGCCAATGTTGGCCAGTGAATGTTTTACATCGCCCATACGCTGTTTATTGTATTTAATCTCCACATCCGAGTTGAGTAATTTTTTTATCGATTTAACCATTTCATTCACAGTTACCCGCTTGCCGCAGGCAATGTTAAAAACTTCGCCGGTAATATCTTCATCGCTCTTTTCACAGGCCAGTAGGTTTGCCTGCACCACATTTTCAATAAAGGTAAAATCGCGGGACTGCTCGCCATCGCCAAAAATAACCGGCGATTCTCCTGATTTGATGGTTTTAATAAACTTGGGAATGACCGCGGAATATTGGGAAGATGGGTCCTGGCGCGGGCCAAATACATTAAAATAACGTAAACAAACCGTTTCGAGTCCATATAATTTGTTAAATACCTGGCAATATCTTTCGCCAGAATACTTGGAAACTGCATAGGGAGACAACGGTCTGGGCAGCATATCCTCGGTTTTGGGCAGCACATCGACATCGCCGTAAATGGATGATGAAGAGGCAAATACCACGCGTTTTACTTTGGCGTCTTTAGCGGCGTCGAGTATGTGCAGAACGCCGGTAACGTTCACTTCATTGGTGGTGATGGGGTCTTTGATCGAGCGCGGTACCGAGGGTAAGGCGGCCTGGTGTAAGATAAAATCAACACCCTGCACGGCTTCACGGACAATGTGATAACTGCGAATATCACCTTCGATCAATTCAATTTTTTCCATGAAAGGAACAAGGTTCTCACGTTTACCAGTGGCAAAATTATCCAAAACCCGGACTTTTTCTCCTCTTCTTACAAGCTCTTCTACAATATTTGAACCGATAAATCCGGCGCCACCGGTTACCAGGTACAGTGCCATACTCTTTACCTTCCAGAAATTCCCTGTTCCAATATATTAATTATTTTTAATAATGCCTTTTAAAAACGGATGAATTTCATTATTGTGTAATTGAACTATTTGCGCATGACGAATATTATAAGCCAGTTCTATTGATGGCCGGGCTGCAGATACACCATAGCCCTTGCCATCCAGAATGTCTTTATAGACAACGGTATGTAAATCTGTAAAACCATCGGAAAACTCTATTTCTTCTTTATCCATTGTAATAGAGCGAAAAGTGGTTTTCCCGGCATTACGGACCTCGGCCGGCAGATCATGTTTATCAATCGACAAAAACCAGCGTACATCGGCTTTTTCAAGTTCTATAAAACCACCGGCTTTATTCTCATCCGTATAATGGACGTCCGACTTGACAACCTTACCGAATATCCAGATCAGCATATCAAAGAAATGGATACCGATATTGGTCGCTACACCGCCGGATTTACTTTCATCGCCTTTCCAGGAATAATGATACCAGTTACCTCGTGAAGTAATATATGACAAATCAATAGAATAGCGTTTTTCTTTCTGCCGGTCAATTTTATTTTTTAGCTGCAAAATAACCGGATGCACACGTAACTGTAGTATGTTATAGACTTTATGCCCAAAATGATTTTCAACTTCTTCAAGAGCGTCGCAGTTCCAGGGATTTAACATGAGCGGTTTTTCACAAATTGCATCGGCATCGGCGCGCAGGGCAAAGCGAATATGCGCATCATGTAAATAATTGGGAGAGCAAATGCTTACATAATCAATTTTTTTATTAGAATCCAGTCGCCGTAACATTTCAATGTGACGATCAAATCGTTCAAATTCAGTAAAAAAATCAACATCATCAAAATACTTGTCCAGTATCCCAACCGAATCGCTTTTATCAACCGCACATACGAGACGATTACCGGTCTCCTTGATCGCTTTCAGATGGCGTGGGGCTATATAACCGGCGGCGCCAATTAATGCAAAATTTTTAATACTTTACCCTTTCTTCACTTTTCATAATAAAAATTGATATGAATTTCTATTAATAAGCATTCTTTTTCCGTTTACGCCGTTCGACTTTTTTCTTTTTCTTTTCTCCATCAGCGCCATAATAGTAATGGTAATAATTATAATAATAATATGAACCATATACATTCGAAACCTGGATACCATTCAATAAAACACCAAGTAAGGGGGCCTCAACCCGGTGAAGTTGTTCCAGGGCATGAATTACAGTATCCTGTTTGCTTTGACCGGAACGAATGACCAGAATGACGCCATCTACCATAGTAGAAAGCACAGAAGAATCGGTTACTGCGATAATTGGCGGCGTATCAATCAACACCATTCCATATTTTGCTTTGGTTTCAATCAATAATTGTTTCATCTGCTCGGAGCCAAGTAACTCAGCAGGATTCGGGGGTAAAATTCCGCATGTCAATATATCAAGATTTGGCAGATGTTTTACTTCCTTGACTGCTTTATCAAGAGTATCTTTACCTACCAGAATGTTGGTAAGGCCGGATTGCTTTTCCATACCAAACAATTTATGCAACATTGGGCGACGCAGATCCGAATCGATCAGCAATGTTCTGGTTCCCATTTGCGCAAAGGTAATAGCCAAATTTGATATTGAAGTGGATTTCCCTTCTTTGGGTCCGCTACTGGTAACCATTATAACCTGTTTAGGATTATCCGGCGCTGTGAATGTTATATTGGTGCGCAGTGTCCGGTAGGCTTCGGATATTGGAGATTTGGGTTTCAGATGAGTAATTAGCCGTTCGTTAATATCCTGCGCTTCCTCATCTTCGGCCGTAAGGATCTTATCAAGAACGCCATTAGACTGTTCAGGCTTGATAAATGGAATAGTTGCCATGAGCGGTAAGCGTAGTCGCTCAACATCTTCCATAGTATTAATAGAGTTATCCAGGTAATCCATTACAAAGGCAATACCAATACCCAAACCAAGTCCTAAAAAGAATCCTAAGATAAGATTCACTTTTTTCTTGGGTTTTACCGGTTCTTCCGGTTCCTTGGCCCAATCTATAATGCGAACATTTCCAAGCTGGCCGACTTCGGTGATACGCGATTCCTGGTACTTTTCCTGCAACATGATATAAATTTTTTCCTGCACCTGGGCTGAGCGTACAAGTCGTGCCAATTTAAGGCTTTTCTCAGGTAAAGAATCAAGCTGCTTGTTATACCTTTTCAAAATTTTTTCCAGTTCAGTAACCTTGGGCTTTAAAGCCTGCAATTCCGTTTCCACTTCTATTTTACTGGTAACCAGCGAACCCGATAAAATGGAAGGATCAACAAATTCAGTAGCGGCAATTTTAGTCGCTTCCTCTTTGAACTTTTGCTTTAAAGCATCAATTTGCTTTTGTTGTAACTGGATATCTATATTTTCTTTTTCATTAACACCCACCATGATCATCGATGCAGTTAATGATTGTAAAGTTACTTCCTTTTCAGCAATCTGACGACGCAATTCTTCCAGGTAAGGCCGGGAGGAAATTGCCTCCATATCCAGGTTCACCTGTTGTTTATCCAGTTGACCGTCAATATAAGTCAGCCTCTGTCTGGCGGCTTCCATGTCGGTTTTGGCTTCATTATATAAAGTTTCAAATTCAGCCAGTTTGGAAATCAACTCCTGGGTTTCCTGATCCAGCGCCACGACTTTGGCGGTTTCACGATAGTCTTTTAAATCTTCTTCGGACTGGGTGAGGTCGCGTTCATATTCTTTTAACTGCGTTTCTAAAAAATCTTTTACCTGCCTTACTTCAGCCTGACTTTGAGTTTGATTGGTGCTTTCATACACAGATGCAACCGCATTGGTTAAATAAGCGGCTTCTTTGGGAGAAAAAGCGCTCATTTTAATTTCTATCATATCGGTATTACGAATTGGAGTAATACTAATAACATTTCGTAATTCCTGTACCTGACTATTAAAGGTATCCTCTTCAGTAATTCCTGTATTTTGTTCTTTATTGATGATGTTTTTAATAAAACTTTTTATTGATCCCAAAATATCTTTTTTAGCTTTAACCCCCTCCGGTAGATTACCCAATATCCTTAATTCGCCCGCATACTCTGACGAACGTAATTTTTCTATCACCTGTTCGGCCAGGGTACGGCTTTTTAATATTTCTACCTGGTTATTGATCATGGTTTCTTTTTTCATCATGGATGTAATATCAAACAATGATTCGCCAACACCGGCTTGTTGTTCGATCATGATCTTGGCGCCGGCTTCATAAACCGGTTCGGTTGTAAAGGTATAGTAGACCGTCGCTATCATAACCAACAAAAATGAGATAAGGATGACCCAACGACCTTTATAAAAAACCCGGATATAATCATTCAACTTGAATTGAGAGTTCTGGTCAGTAATTGAATGGCCGGGAAATGCTCCATTTCCGTTTTGGGGATTTACAGGTTTCATATTTTGCATCATTTTTATAATCCCAATTTAAAAACAGTGACTATTATTTTTTTGGCGAAGTATAGTAATCTACCAGAGCATATATTTGTACTAAAGCGGCCAGCCGGCTAATAAATTCCAGGCTGTTGCGGACATAATTAAAAGTCGTACCGGTAACAACGACCGTATCGCCAGGTTTTAACACCGGTATTGTTTTGTTGTTGCCTAATTCAATATACTCTTTAACATTCACATCAATAACTTCACCCTCTTTTTTATCACCATCGCCGCCACGTACAACTTTGATGCTTTGAATTTTTGCCTCTTCTCTGGGGCCGCCGGCATACGATAATAAAGAAATTAAATCCGTACCATAAGGCACCAGGTACTGACCCGGTTTGGCAACAAATCCCCACACATTAACAGCCATTAATACCTGGTCTTTGCTGCCCAACACATATTGCGCAGCGCCTGCCTGGGATGATGATGAGGCATTGGGCACCTGGGCCGAGACATGGTATACTGAAAGTAACATAATGATTATACAGCAAAAAAATTTCTTCATCAAAGACGCCTTTAAATTTTCAATTTTACTTTTATTAACTAGACAATTTTAGATCGTAACCGGATAGTTTTTATATTTCAATACTAATTCAACATTTCAAAATCTTGAATTATTCATACATTTAAATTACAAAAACTGCAGAACAAATCAAGTCTTGCAATATAATAAATATTTCTTACTATTTAAACAAAAAAAACCAAAATATTATCAGTTCAATCTTGTATTCCAAGGCGATAATGCGCATCAGTTAAAATATTAATTATTCAACATTTATGGTTATATCACAAACTTTTGAGTTAGATAAAAATTCTACAGACCACACACCCCGGTATCCCATCACATCGTCTATTTTCTGTAATAATATAATAATCAAATACATAAAAACAAAATACTTTATTCCCGATTTTGATTGAGAATTCCGACAGTTTTACTGCGGCGTTCCAGCAGTACCACATCCCGCCAATATTTTCCCATTTTACCAATTTTATCGCGATAACCGACCACCCGAAATCCTGATTTTCTATGTAACTCGATGCTGACGATATTTTCCGGAAATATGCCGGCCTGCAACGTCCATATCCCGCATTTTTCCGATTCGATAATCAAATTTTGCAATAACATTTTACCCACACCCTGTCCACGGTAATCATGAGCGACATACACGCTCAACTCCGCAACCCCTTCATAGACACACCGGCTGGATACCGGGCAAAGCGCTGCCCACCCAACCAATTTGTGATTGTTTGTACAAACCAGGCGGCAGACTGCCAGATGTTCACGGTTCCAGTGCTCCCAGTCCGGCGCATGTTTCTCAAAAGTGGCATTATGGGTAGCAATACCCTGCTCATAAATTTCTTTTACTGCCGGCCAGTCATCCGCCGACATATTTCGTAGTATTAATGTCAAATGTTATTTTTCTGTAAAAATTGACCTTGATAGTTGAATTTTATAAAAGGTACAGGTTTTTGTTGTTTTTTCAAAGAAAATTTGACAATTAAGACCGAAGAATTGAATTTTTCTTATCTGGAGCTTAATATGGGCGCTCTACCCCGATAAAAAAATGTAGCATTATATCAATATTATTCATAAACTTGATAGAAAAATAACAAACGATAAATGGAGGATATTGATGAAAAAGAGAACCCGGTTGTTTGTTGTATTACTGCTTTTATTACCCTGGGTGGTAATGGCAGAAAATAACGATATTAAACTCATCATTCGCGCCGATGACATTGGTTCGGCGCATGCTGCAAATATTGCCTGTATCAAGTCGTTTAACGAAGGGATCGTGAGATCTACAGAGATCATGGTACCCTGCGCCTGGTTTGAAGAGGCTGTACTCATGCTGAATGATACTCCCGGCCTCGATGTCGGCGTACATTTAACTATAACCAGCGAATGGTCGTACATTAAATGGCGGCCGGTTGCCTGCACACCCAGTCTCACCGGCAAGGAAGGCTACTTTTTCCCGTTTCTGTGGACCAATAAGAACTATCCCCCCGGTAATGCTTTACTGGAAGCAGACTGGAAAGTGGCAGATGTGGAAAAAGAATTTCGCGCGCAAATTGAACTGGTGAAAAGCAAAATCCCCGCCGTGTCGCATCTTTCCGACCACATGGGCTGCGCCAATATCACGCCGGAAGTTGCGGCTATGACTAAAAGACTGGCCATTGAATATAACCTGGATATCGACCTGGAAGAATATGGCGTGCAGTACGCCGGCGAGTATGGGACAAAAAAGACAGAAACGACTGGCGATAAAATCAATAATTTCATCGACATGCTCAATAATTTACAACCGGGCATCTGGTTGTTTGTGGAACACCCGGCTCTGGATGTGCAGGAAATGGATGGGTACGGACATATCGGATATGATAACGTCGGCAAAGACCGCCAGGCGGTGACCGATATTTTTACCAGTCCGCTCGTTAAAGAAGCTGTTGCGAAACGTGGCATCAAACTGGTGAGTTATGCGGATATGAAAAATGAAATCAAAGTAAAACCAGCGAAATAAAGGCATTTCCCGGGCTGTGAAAAATACAACAGCCCGGGTGCTATCAAAAGATAACCGGGGGATGGTTTACAACAACACTACAAAATAATATAAAAAACCAAAAAACAAAGCGTTGAACAGGGCGATACCCAAATAAAGAATGAACACCCGGCGATGGGCAATTCCCCACACAGCCGCCATTGCCGGTAAGGTAGTGGTCGGCCCGGCGATGAGAAATGCCAGCACAGCGGCGGGACTCATTCCCTGCGCCAACAAGCCGCTCATCATGGGTAAGGCCGTCATATTGCCGGTGTACATCGGGATGCCGACCAAAGCGGCGATAACAATTGAAAACGCATTGCCGGAGCCCAGCACCCGAACTACCAAATTAGCAGGGACATACAATGTTATGAGCGCCTGTATGAAAAAAGCCAACGTCATGAATCTGATGACCATCGTAGTGGATTTAATAATTTCCGGTATCAATCGTTGTATAAAAGATTCATTATGCGAAATAGTATTACAGCCGCACTGCGTTGCTTGATCCTGAACCGGTTCCGTATTCACTGCCGACCGGGAGTCATTCAAATACTCACAACTCACAGCGGCAGTACAGCAAATATTATTGCCGCAGCCATCGGGTCCGGCAACAGATATTTGTTGCTGTGTAAATAAAATCCGGTTACCGGTATACTGTTGAATGCTGTTTAAACGGGCGACGAACCATTGCTTTACCATCTTGGAATAACTTTTTACCTGCGGAGTTTGTTGTGTTCTTAGTATATTATCGCCCAGCCAGTTATATTTTACGGCAAAGTGGGCGATGAACCCGGCGGCGAGACTCATACCCAGGGTTGCTCCCAGCCGCCACAACGCCAGGTTCCAGCCCAGGGTGGAGACGCTCAAAAAGAACATTTCCGGGTCCATCGACGGTGATGCAATCCAGAAGGACATGACCGGCGCCAGAGGCACTCCGCTGATGAGCAAAGCGGCAATGACCGGTATGACTCCGCAGGAACAGAACGGACTGAATGCTCCTATAGCCGTCGCCAGAAAAATTGCGATGACCGGTTTGGCCTGAAACACTTGCCTAATATAACGGGCAGCCCCGGACATTTGCACGGCTACTGCCAGCGGTATGGTTATCAACAAATAAGGCCAGATGTGTATAAAACTGGCAATTATAGAGTTTAGTACCAGGGTGATTTGATCCATCATTTTGCCTACTCCTTTTTGTAATAAAATATGGTTTCCTGTCATATCTGGAGACGAGGAAACCACAAAAAGGACGCATAATGTGAATTGCGAATTGGGGTGAGTTTAATTTTTACAACAACAACAGGCGGGACAACTGTCGATGATCGTGCCATAGTGGTCGAATTCAAAATGGCAACAGCGCATGAGGTTGTCCTTTAACATCTGCCGGGCGCGCTGCACACGCGATTTAGCCCCGGAGACGCTGATGCCGGTCTTTAGCGCATATTCCTTTTGCGTCAAACCGGCAAACTCGACCTGTAACAACGCCTGCGCATACATTTCCGGCAAGTCCATTACCATATCCTTCAGGCCGTTCGCCACCTCATCTGCAGCGCCGGTATCCGGCTCTTCGCAATCGGGTATTTCAGGCAAGGGTTCCCCTTCTAGCTTTTTATGTTTGCGGTAATAATCGATGATGGTATTGCGGGTGATCTGGTAGAGCCAACTGCATATTTTCTGCTCATCCTTTACACCGGCAATATTATTGTGCACCTTGATGAACACATCCTGCAAAATATCATCCGCCAGCGTGGGATCATTAGTGCGACGCTGAATAAAAACTTTCAGGGTTTGGCTGCACGCTTGCCAGATTGATTCTGTGGTTGGGGGCATGGTAGTAATTTGTTTTATGTTTATTGATTTTTATCTGCCAAACCGGCTATTTATAAATGCAATTATTTTATCAACAACTTGAGGATTCTGGTTAAGCAGTTCATCGTTATGGCCGTTATCCACAACCACCAATTCATTTACTACTTGCTTTTCATCCAACAAGGCTTTGAAATCAACCGCCTGTTGTAAATTGACCAGGTTATCATAGCGGGCATGGATCAACAACACGGGTGGATAAGCGGCGGTGACATTATCCGTCAAGGTGTATTGCGGCAGTTTTTCCGGATGCACAGCCGGATCAAAGCCGAACAGTTCATAATTCCCCAGACCGCTGCGGGCCAGAAATCGCCATAAGGTAATACGGGTATCATAATCGCCATACGAAACTGTCGAATCCTGCACTACATCGTAAGGGCCGGGTTGGTTGAGTACGGACAAATCCCCCATCGGCGTAACGGTAGTGAATCCGGTTGGCGCAGAAATGGCAACGATGGCATTCGGTGCAGTTTTGGCATCAAAGCCGCTGGTCAGCGCCAGGTAGCCGCCGGCCGAACCGCCGGATACCACGATTTTATCGGGATCGATGTTGAATTCCCGCTTGCCGTTAACCCGCAGCCAGGTTGTTACATTTTGAACATCTTGCAGCATGCCGGCGAGTTTGGTTTCCGGAGCCAATCGATAATCTGCCGACACCAGCGCATACCCGGCAGCCGGTAATTTCTCTCGCAGACTGCTATGCAGTCCCTGGTCGCGGTTGCCGAAAAAGAATCCGCCATGAAAGTAAATGACCACGGGATGCAGACCTTCTGTTTTTGGGATAAATATATTGGCTTTAACCGCATGGCCGTCGACGGTTTTGTAGGTAAATACTTGTTTTTCAACACCGGGGGTTTGCGGGAAAAGCGGGAGTGCTGTGAATAATGTTAAAACGAAGAGTAAAAAAATAGGGATGGGTTTCATGGATTCTCCGCTGGGGTAAATTAATGATTTGCTGACCGATGTAAATATAAGCAGCATTTTAGAATAATACAACTTGAAACAGCCTTTGCACGCATGACTCGCCTGGGAATGCTTAGAGCGAGCTGTATATCTCGTTCTTAATCTCCTGATTAGGAACGCAATTGGCCAGGAATCTCTGATTCCTTATAATCATGATAAAATTGACTGTCCGGCTCTTGCAAATCAGAGATTTTATACAAGCAGGTTCCAATCAGGAGATTGGAACCAGAAGAAAAGCAAAGCGCTCCGACTAGTAATTATTTCTCCGCCACATAAAACGTCACATTGTCGCCATTCCAGACATCGCCGGCCGGCAGGACATTGTCAAAATGGCCGACTGTTTTAAAATGACTGGCGGCAAGAAGCGGCTGTAAATCACCGTCATCATAACAGGTACTCCAGAACAGGTAGGTTTTGATCTCATCCTGTTCGTTTATGACAATATGCTGATTCAGCAATACCTTGTGTTCGGCATAATAATAGCCGGTATTAAGCGCCAGGTAGGGTTTGTTACTCCAAAAACTCTGCTCACAGACTTCCCAGGAGGGCTTTAAAGTCTTTTCGGCAATATTTTTACTGTTCACCACATCAAAAATGAACGTGCCGCCTGGCTTTAAGGCTCTGTACACATTGTCCAGCACAATTTTTCGTTCCGCCGGTTTGAGCACGCAAAAATCCATATAGATGAGAATCACCAGGTCAAACTCGTTTTCGAATGTAATGTTCAGATAATTATTGCAATAATAAGTAATACCGGACTGATTGGCGGCAGTCTGTTGACAGGCATGGTCAATCGAGGTTTGCGAAAAGTCCACCCCGGTGACGCGATGGCCGAGACGGGCCAGTTTTTCCGCATACAACCCCGGCCCGCAGCCCAGATCGAGGATACTCATCCGCTCCTTTGGGGTTTGCGTCAGCATCCAGTTCACCACCAGCTCGATTTTTGTATTACTACGACTGGCAATGTCGTGATCGGGATTGATATGACAGGCTAGTAATTGCTGCGCGATATAAGGATCGGTCCACATTACCGCCGTGCCGGGTGCATATAGCGCCGGCTTTTGGGCGTGCGTTAATAGTTTTTCAACATTCATTAAACACCCTGCTGTAAGAAACAAGTCGCATAATTATTTTAAATTCCCAACCACCCCAATGGGCGACCATGAGGCGGTAATGCCTAACTGTAATTTATCCCATTCCCCATACCCGGCAAAGATGCCCGGTGAAAAGCGGCCTGACTTAAACATTCCCGTATAAACATCGAGACGGATGTGTTCGTATCGTTTGCCGCTGAGATACAGCGAAGCCAGCAATGAGTTGTTGACGTCATAGAACAGGCCGATGGCTTGTATAGTATCCGGGGTCATTTTTCTGGCCCTGCCGTTACCCATGATATGCTCTTCAACATGGTAAACCATACTCCCCACTCCGAGGGACAGGGAGCGTTCATCATCCAGTCGATAACAGCCGCCGAACAATGTTTGCACGCCCCAGTACGCAAAAAACGCATAACGACTGGAACCTAATTTTACTTTGGTGGCATATTGTTGTCCCGTGTTCAGGATTTCCCGGTTGGCGGGATTGTAATACGCCGGCGGGGACCAGTCGTACAACGGTACGGTTTGCGAAAAAAAATGTTTGCCCCAAGCAGTAGAAAACAAAGTAAACCCGATGGGATTGAAAATCCACATATCCGCAATCGGGTCTACATTGGCGCCGGTATATGCGCCGTTCTCCAAAACTTCGTTCATATACTGGTAACTGAGGGTGGTGGCCAACGACCACAATTTGGGGTATGGGTAGCGGTGATGATCGTACCATTCCGCCATTTTCACGTACTGCATACCGTTGCCGAGCACATGCAGGGTATAATTAGCCAGAAACTGGCTGGAATTGGGATCAAGTTTTAAGTTCAGGACCTCGTTGGCAAAAAAATCCTTGCTGCCATAGGCTTTAACACTGCTCACCGGGTGGGTGAGATTCTCCCACAGATTGCTCATGCCGGTACGGTAAGGCTGGTCGAATACATCTCTGCTGTCCGTACCGTTGCGGAGAATATCAAAGCTGCCGCTGACCAACACCGATAACGGATTAAAGGCCAATTCCGTGCCGGATTGAATTTCCGGGTGATAAAAATAGTAAGATTTTTCCTGGGCTGCCGTCAGGCAAGTAAAAAGCAACAGGCACAAAATAGTTCTCTGTGTCTGTTGTTTTATTGACATAATAGACTGTGTGGACAAGATTATTCTTTCAAACGATAAATGAAAAATGAACACTTTTATTACGAATTGGTTAAGTCGAAATGAACAAGTATTAAATAAACATATCAATACAAAAATTTTATTGCTTTTCCGCCACCAAAAAATAACCGAGCGGGAAGAATTTGCTGGTGCGCCTGGCAATGCGTTTTCCCAGCCGGGTTTTGCCGAACCACAGGGTTGTGGATTGAATGCACAATGCCAGCGGCTTGCCCAATACCGGCAGGTATTGCAAATGCTTGGCGCAAAAATCGGTCAACACTTCCACCGAGCCGCCGAGAGGTTCCAGTAGCAGAATTTTGAATCCATTAGATTCGGCCAGGCGGCGCAAAGCAAATTCGGTATAACGATAGAAATCATACGGCGGTTCATGCAACTGGTAACAGAATGGCGCGCTCATTAATAACCGGCCGCCCTTGTCCAGTATGCGGCCCATTTCCGCCCACAGCAATTGCGGTTCGGGAATGTGTTCAAGCACATCGGAAAGAATGATGGTGTTGAATTCCCCATCTTTAAACGGCAGAGGTTTGGAAAGGTCGCATTCATAGTCCAGGTAACTGGTTTCGTGTGGCGAATGCCCCCAATCCACGCAGATGTTTTCGGTGATGTAATCCTTGTAGGCGGCGTAGAGCGGTACCTTGCCGCAGCCGAGATCGACCAGCCGGCCGCGCACATGTTTTTTGATGTTGGCGTCGTAAAAACCGGCCAGGAGATTGGCGTTTAGTCTCGAGCCGACGTTGACCTCCTTCTTATTTTTAGAAGCTGTCAGCCGGCCTTTTTTATAGATGAATTTACTGGGAGCCCAGCTTGCGCTGTTTTTCATTTTTTCTTTCCAGGGTGATAATATGTTCAAGTGGTAGGTCAAGACCCACCCAACACTTTCCGGAGTGCATCGCCTTTATGCGATGCTTTTATAGCATCCTATAAAAGGGATGCGCTCCAACAACTTGATCATTTAAACTCAGTAACCGGCCTTTTACTAAATTTTTGAAAATAGTTAATACAGGTATCCCGCCAAATTGCGGCATCCTGGGCCTGAACCTGCAATTTCTTTTGCACATGGGCAAAGATTTCCGGGTCAATGCGCTTTTCCAGCGATTGCCAGTCCCGCTGCATTTTGTATACATAATCCACACCGGCGTAATAGCGGAAACACATTTCATGCCACAGGGTCCGGCCGGAGGACATTTGATGATCCCAGGGCGTATGATGGAACCACAGCAGGTATTTTTCGGGACAAGTATCGATATTATCAAACAGATCGCGCACCGGCGGCAAGTACTGCGCGGTAAAGGCGCTGCCTGTAGAACTGCGGTCATAGCCAATGCCAATGCTGTCCGCTTTGTGATAATATACCGACGTCCAGTCTTCGCGGCTGTTAGCAAAATCCGGCTGCGGGCCATAGTGAAAACCTTCCTGCATGATATGATGCAGTCCCAGCGGAGTCATATAATTTATGCACGCCTCCCACGAACCAAGCATCATCGCTTTAATGGCGGCTATGACCTGGTCGTCTTTACTCAGGGTCATGGGAATCCACTCATCGGCGATCTGATCTGCCGGAAGCGAATGATCCCAGGCCAGCCGTCCGAAAGCGTACCAGTTCGCCTGGGCAAACAAATGCCCGCACCAGTTGCGGTCGTTGCCGATGTTGGTCACCCCGGCGATGCCTGTCATGTGTTGATGCTGCACCGAGCCGTCCACAATCCCGGCGAGGGTCGAGCCTTTGCCGTTCGCAAAAGTATCGAACTCTAAATATTCCTTCCACATGGGCGCCAGGTAAACCAGGTGCTTGGAATGACCGAGGTATTCCTGAGTAATTTGCAGTTCCAGCATCAACGGAGTTTTGGGCATGGCGCCGAACAGGGGGCTCACCGGTTCGCGCGGTTGAAAATCTATCGGCCCATTTTTAGACTGCACAAATACATTTTCCATGAACAATCCGTCTTTGGGTTGAAATTCCAGGTAAGCGCGTTTGGCGCGGTCGGGATCGACTTCGGCGTCGTACACAAACGAGCGCCACATGACAATGCCATTGTAAGGAGCCAGCGCTTCGGCCAGCATATTGGCGCCATCCACCTGGGTGCGGCCGTAATCATTCGGGCCGGGCTGGCCTTCGGAATTGGCCTTGACCAAAAAACCACCGAAATCCGGTATCGCAGCGTACAGCTCGTGCGCTTTTTCTTTCCACCACTGCCGCACCTGCGGGTCGAGCGGATCGGAAGTCTCCAGATTGCCGACGCCACCGCGCTGATTCGGGCCGGATGCCGGCTTTAGCGGCGAGGAAAAATTAATGGAAAGGAACATTTTTATGCCGTACGGACGAAACACCTTAGCCAGGGCGGCAACCTTTTCAATATATTCGGCGGTGAGGATACGCGGCGTGGCGTTAACATTATTGATAACCGTACCGTTTATGCCCAGCGAGGCGTTAGCGCGCGCATAATCGGTATAGCGCGGATCAAGCTTGCCCGGCAGGTCGTTCCAGTTCCACAGGGATTTCCCGGCATAACCGCGTTCCACGCTGCCGTTCAGGTTATCCCAGTGGTTGAGCAAGCGGAACTGAATTTTCGGTTTCGAAGTAATATTGATATTGGTTATATCCGCGCCGGTCTGAATAAGCCGCAATAAATTAAATACACCATACAGTAAACCAATATCACTGTTGGCTGCGAGCGCCAGGGTTCGCTTGCCGTTGATTTTCTCCGCAGCCAGGATATAGCCTTCAGCGCCTAGCGAATCCAGTCGTGTGCCGTAATTGAGATTTTTTATAATTGAAGAACTGGCCGGTGTGCCGATAACCAGGGCGCCGTCCTTTTTAACGGAACCTACCGATTTGATTTTCACACCCAGCATAGCTTGCAGTGCATTTTCCAGTTCATTTATGGCAATGTTAGTAGTTGAGGTCCTGGCGCCCGTTACAATATATTTAAGGAACTGCCGGTATTGGTGCAGTTTCGCTGTATTGGTAATCGGTGTGTACTTGAGCCACAGGTCGTAGCCGTCATCGGCAAAGGATGCTGTAGTAAAACAAACTAGTCCGCAGAGGAACACACAAACGCGCCGGAAATTATTGGCAATCTTCATAGTCTATCCTTAAAATTTGTACCACCGGTCTACAATATGACATTTTTTTTCAAATAAATTCTGATGTTCACTGCCGTAAAAAGCTGATATTACCAGGTAATCGTCTCAACTACTTTTTGTACACCCGCACATAATCGACCAGAAAGGAATCCGGGAACACCGCCTGAGCCGGATTGTTAGACCAGTATTGGCCGATGGCCCATGATTCTGTGGAAAGCTCGCCGGTAATTTTCACATACGCGGGCACCTGGGAAACTCCGCCGGCGTTACTGCGCCACGCTTCCAGGCTATCGACATAGAACACATACAACGAATCGCTCCATTCCAGGGTAAAGGTGTGAAATCCGGTGCGAATTCCCGCAAAGGGCAGCATTTTGCCATCGGTTTTATGGGCATCGCCATAGCCATCCCAATGCAGCGCAAAATTGATCTTGTCGGTCCAGCCGAATCCTTCCATAATGTCAATCTCGGTGCCATCACGGCCGCTGTTATCCACATTTGTTACAGATTCGGACATGAGCCAGAACGCTACCCACCAACCCGGCTGGGTGGGCAACTGGCAGCGGATCTCGAACTTGCCGAATTGCTGTTCAAACTTGCCGAACGAACGAATAGCGCCGGTAGAATAATCAAAGCTATCCTTATCGCTATTGCGATTATTGATTTTTTTAGCGCGCAGTACCAGGTTACCGGCGCCGTCCAGGTAGCTGTCTTCTTTGAGCCACCAGCCATCAGGCCCGTTATCATTGCTGCGGCGATTATATTCCGGGCGATCCCACTTTTTGGAATTCGGCGCGCCGCTGCCGTCGAATTCATCGTACCACACCAGTTTCCAGCCGTCTTTGTCCACCGGAGGAGCTTTTTTTTCAGTACCGGCGGGTTCTTTACAACCGTAAAATAATACAATAATCAGAAAAAGTACAAAAACACCCATCGTGCGCATAGTAATCCTCTCTCTATTTTTTTAATATAAAAATTTTATTCACAATAAACCACTTTTTTATAAAGCGCTGAATTTTAGCAATAATTTAATGGTTTAAATCCATTTCCCCTTGATAAATTTTAAAAAAGAGGACAGGTTTACAAAATCTGTCCTCTTGATAATTGATCGGCCATCTTATTTAACATCATGCTTTTGCGATTCCACAAAACGTTGAATATGTTCAAGATAGTTTTGGAAAGCTTTGCGCCCGGCGCCGGTAACGCTGCACAGGGTAAGCGGTTTTTTATCGCGAAAGGTTTTTTGAATGTCGATATAACCCGCTTCTTGCAGTTTTGTTAAATGAGCGCTCAAATTCCCATCAGTTACGTTTATAGAATCTTTTAAAAAAGTGAAATTGGCGTTATCTACGGTGCACAGAATCGACAGGATCGCCAGCCGGATCGGAGCATGTATTAATGGGTCCAATTGCAGTAATTCTTCATGGCTCATGTCAACGCGCTCCATATTTTTTATATTGGCGGTTTAAAATTATACCGGGTAAAACCCAGCCAAATAAAAGTATGCCTACCATGATAAACGCCCGCCCGTAACCAGGAACTAACGCAATTGCAACTGCACCGCCCCACCAAAAAGCGCTGCTCCAGTAAATATAACGAGATTCAAAGATTACTCCGGTAGCAAATACACCTATACCTAAAATTAACGTAGTAAGAACCGGTACCAGGCTATAGGGAATTACTTTGAGCATCGGTAACAGAAAACCGGTTATTACGACCGGTACTGAACAGGCAAACCACACACTGTAACATATTGTTTTCGGGTATGATTTTACTTTATCCTTTTGTTCACGCCGGTTAACAGTAAAATAACCGATAGCGCCGGAAGCAAAAAACATTACTAAAAACATAGGGACTACCAGATGTTCCATGCTTTTGTATTCCAGAAAACTGATGACAATAACACATAAAATGGACAAAAGCCCCAGCCCAATAAAAAAGTACCCGGAATCGGCAGTTTCTTTTTTGGTTTTCTCGATCATATCCTTGATGATCGCAAGGTCCTGCTGAACTTGTTGATGATCCATAATTAACTCCTTGTAAAGTTATTTTTATATTAAAGTACTTTGCATCACAAAGTTAATTTACAAAAATTCTTCTCTCCTGTCAAGTGATTTTTTAAAAATATTCCGCTTTGCTGAGTAAAAATTGATAGCTAATTATCGTCGTGAAATGGTTAATTGCTTTTAAAATATTGTAAATAATAGCATTAACTGATATTTACAAATATCTGCCAGTTCCCCATTACCACTGTGGTTGATTATTGATGCATAAAAAGTTAACCCACCCTGCTGATCTTGTCAAGCTCAGGTCGGTTGTTTATATAAACAAAATACAAGGGCGACTGAAAAGCCGCCCTTGTATTATTCCCTGCGAATATTTTTCTTAATTCAGGTAGGTTTCAAACCCGAATTATCTTAACTCCAAACTATATTTACATCCAAAACAGCACTTTTGCGCTTTACTTCATTAATAACATCTTTTCCGAGCGGCTAAAGGTTTCTGTTTCCAACTTGTAGATATAAAGCCCGCTGCTTACCTGGCGGCCAAAATCATCGGCGCCGTTCCAGGTTACGCTGTAGGTTCCTGCTTGCTGCAGACCGTTTGACAATGTGGCTACTTTTTGGCCGCTCATATTATAAACAGACAGCGTAGCTTTCGATGCAACCGGTAGCGAGTACTCTATCGTAGTAGTTGGATTAAAGGGATTGGGATAATTTTGAGCCAGGTTAAAATCCTGCGGCTGTTCACCCGGGTTATTTTCGATTTGGGTTAAATCACCAGGGCCGCTTTCAAAAAGAAAAAGGATTTCTTCATCGTCCAGCGCTCTGTCGTATACCCGGACGTCATGAACGACGCTGCGGAATACAGGGTCGCCATTATAACCGCCCCGTCCGATATAACCGAAATTGGGACTTATACTTGCCAGTGTATTAGCAGCGGACAGGTCAGCAGTGCCCAACCATTCACCATCAACAAAAAATGAGAGTTGCGTTTCGTTTATTCTCATAGCCATATGATGCAATAGTCCATCATTGGTCTCCGGGCCATCCACGCCAGTTTCAGCATTATAGGGAGCGGATACATTACCGCAAGAAATAGCAGCACGGCTGACATCATTACCTCTGCAGGGTGAAATAAACAAGCCATTGGAGCCCAAATCGTTCACAGAATCGCCAAAATAGACAATCATGTGGTAACCGTTATTAGAGTCGGCCATGCTTGTAAACCAGGTAGCTACAGTAATACCGATAAAACTATTAACGGCTACTTCATCACCGGAAACTTCTACCCAGTCATCAAGATCAGTGATATGAAGAGAACCACCGGAGATGACGGCGTCGCCGTTTACATATCCATCGGCTTCACCTGCTTGATCGTTGGCGGTGCCGTCATCAAACGGCCACCAATGTTTTAAATTTTCCGACCCCGGATCGACCTGTGCCGTAACAGCAAAAGCTGTCATTAATACAAAGACAAAAACTGTTTGTAAAAATTTCATTTGGTTTCTCCTTTTTGATTAATATTTAACGAAATGAAAACAGGTATTTAAAGATTACTCTATTTACGGTGAAAAATGTCGATATCAATATATATTTGCCAGCTTGCGATTCATCTCTTCAATTCAGGGTTTGGATTTATTAAAAAAAAATCAAGTAATGATAAGGAGTTTGTTTTTACATCAAGGATATATCAGGATTGTATGTTACTCCAAATACTTTTCCTTTAGTCCTTGATAAATTTTATCATTTAATAATAATAATTTTATTAACAGGTTAAAAGCCATTTTTTACATTTTAATAACCATATTGCGCAACACATACAATTGCTAACCTTATTCAGGATGAGCAAGTTGTAATTGTATGTTGGTATTGTTATAAAAAAAAGATATTGTCCATTATGGAGCTAACGAGGTTTTCAAAGGTTGGTTTTTGCGTGAAATGAACTGATAGCGAAATTTTTACAATAATTCCACCGAGGGTTGCAAAGCGGGATAATGATAATTTCTGACCGGAGTATGCCTTTTTGCACAAGTATTTTTAAAAATAAAATTAATCCGGGATCAGCTGCTTTGCTCTTTACGAAAATATTATTTATTTATTAACTGAATGATGGGTTAAAATCCAATCTGCAATTTTTTATCATGCTGATGCCAATTTTTCACTAATATTACTCCTTTATTAGTTTTCACTTGAAAATTACAAAAAAATCATATAAACTAGATACAGAACTGAGAATACAGACTTGCATTTCACTGCAGCCACGCCGGGTGGAAAGTGATAGACATTGAATCGAGACAAATACATCTTTCAGGTTAAAGCTGGTAACGGAGGGAAATAATGAAAAAAATCATCGTGTTATTAGCAATTCTAACCACCAACTGTTTGGCTCAGATCGATACCACTGCCCTATCCTTTTACCCCTTACACACAGGTAATTATTGGGAATACGTGGAAACGACATTTGAAATGTCATATATATTTGACAGAGATTCTTTTACTGTTACCATTACCGGGGATACGCTGCTGACCAACGGTAAGAGCTATCAAATCCTTGCCAAACAATACCTGCATAACCCCGAAATCACTTTAACATTCGAAAGAGTGGATTCGCTGACCGGAAATGTTTACAGATACAACGATAAATATCCCAAGTATTATAAAGACGAATACCTGATCGACAGCTTGAAATCAGAGATTGGCGATTCCAGCGCGGCGCAGCGTTCGTCAGTTTGTGAGTCTACACCGTTGAATGTTTTCGGTGCGATAGAAGTAGAATTTATATTTAATCAACAGACAAAAGTGAAACATTTTTACCAGGAAAGTTTTATTCCGGGGTACAGTTATCAACTGGCTGAAAATTTAGGGTTATATCAACTAACAAATTGGGGAGAAATTAGTTCCAGAAGGTTTGAAATGGTTTATGCCAGAGTTAATGGCAAAGAATATGGTGAAAAAATATCGACAGGTATTTCTGAACGGACTTTTAAGTGCAAGACTTTTAAATTGCTGCAAAACTATCCCAATCCCTTTAATGCAGCAACATTAATTCCCTTTGAAGTAATTGACCCCGGCGAGGTTACCCTGTCTATTATAGATATATCCGGCAGGCAAACAGTTTGTTTATTGAACAGGCATTATTATCATCCCGGCATGTACTCCATCCAACTCGATGCCCGTTCTCTGCCCGCCGGATTGTATTTTTATCACCTGGCAACCCAGGGACAATCAGATATAAAAAAAATGCTACTCATCAGGTAAGCTGATATTTTCACCTGTTTAATCTACGGATAATGTTTCTTTCGACTCGCTCACCGTTATTGTCACCCGCGCCAAACCCTCATCGCCGACGTTATCGGTAACGCCTAACTCGACCTGATAGACGCCGGGGGTGTTGTATGTATAACTTACACTTTCTCCGCCGGCGTGGTTGCTGCCGTCGCCAAACTGCCAGCCGAATGAAGTGATGTTTCCATCGGGATCGGCGGAACCCGAAGCATTAAATTCCACCGCCAACGGCGCCGGGCCCTTGATCGTATTGGTCATAATTTGCGCTACAGGCGGATGATTGGTAATTTTTACTTTTAAATACGGCGCCATCGCCCGGAACCAGTTCTGCGCCAGTTTCAAATCCCCGGCCTGGTTGGGATGCACCCAGTCCACCGTATGCGTGCCCGGCTGTTGCGGGTCACTAATCCAGCCGGTATGATGCCGCACCGGGATGACAGGCGATTTGTCCGTGGTCTTTAGCCGCGTCAGTTCAATATACGCCTCGCTCAGCGCCGGGTACGCTTTCCATTCACTGATAGACAATCCTAAAAAGATAATGACATCAGGATTATCGGCGCGCAGCAGGTCGATGATTTGGCTCATTTCTTCACCTGTTTGCGCAACACTTTCGGTATTATCCAGGTCGTTGGAACCGAGCAGCAGCAACGCCATATCCGGCGTATAGCCTGCTAACCAACCCGGTAATTTTTCCAGAATATTATCCGCTTTCCAGCCCCAGTGACCTTCATGGTCGCGGTCGAAAGACAGCCCTTTATAATCCGGCCAGTCCGGGTCGCCTTCAAATCCGCCGCTCAGCGAGCCGACAAAATCAAACTTAACCCCGGCGTCGACCAGTTTTTTCCATAACGGGTAACGAAAACTCTGGGTTGCCGGCTCTGCGGCCCGTCCCTGGGTAATCGAATCGCCGATTGCAACTATCCGTACCGGCTGTTGCGAAAACCGGTCACATCCGCACAAACAGGCAATACATAATATCATCAAAAAGTAACGCATCTGCTCCTCCGTAAATCTTACCAATAACTTAAAATAACCAACCAAACAAAAACCCCGCCCGTTTTTCACAACCAGCGGGGTTTTTAGCAAAATACTATCTTGAATAGATTTGTTTTAATTCTATTCCATTTTTTTAACCGACATTTTACCGCCGGCAACCCAAATATCAGCGCCGGTCACCTTGCCATTACTTACAATAAATTCAAATTCCAGGTTAATCTTTTGGGAAAAGAATTTCGTGTCGGTTTCGGCGTAAATGGGATTAAAATCATCGCTGCTTACCGCGGCCAGCAATTCATCATTTTCCAGCTTGACTTTTAAAAACGCATTCGGCCCGCCCATGCTATAAGAGCCGGTATAGCTCTTTAAGGTTTCCGGGGACAGGGTATAGGTAGCGCGCGGCGCTTTTTCTCCGGGGCCGGGCGCCGGTAATTCCCGTACCCAGATATTGCGGTACAACACCGGGTTGCCATGATCCTGCAACGATAACGGCAGCTTTTCAGCATGATAGGTATAAGCGTCACGGCGCAGCCAGTTGGTCGGGCCCATCAGTTCCACATGATCCTGGGTCAGAACGCCATTTTGGAAGACTGTGATAATTGCCGGTTTCACCAGTTCTTTGTTAACATTGAACACCGGGGCGTGGAAAATAATATCATAGCTCTGCCATTCGCCCGGTTTCCGGCAGGCGTTCACCTGCGGCGGATACTGGCCGTACAGGGCGGAGCATTGACCGTCGGCATAAGTAACATTGTCATAGTTATCCAGCACCTGCACTTCATAAATACCCATCAGGAACACGCCGCTATTGCCGCGCCCCTGGCTGCTGCCTTCCGGCGGGGTTGGCGTGGCAAATTCCACATGTAACTGGCAATCGCCAAAATTACGCGCCGTGCGGATATAGCCGCTGCCGCGCACACATTCCATCCGGCCTTCTTTAACAATCCATTTGGCCGCCGAGCCGTCCATGCTGCGCCATTGGGACAAGTCCTTGCCGTCAAACAATACTATAGCATCGGAAGGCGGCAGGCCGGGTTTATCCTGGGTACTAGACGTACCGGGGTTAATGATCACCGGGTTTGGACGGTTCAGGTCATGAATCCGCCATTTTGGCCCGGCAAAAGACATGGCGAATAGGGTTAACAGTAATATTGTAATTAATAAAACGGCTTTTTTAGTACTTTTCATTGTGTTCTCTCCTTTTTTAAATATTTATTCTACCAGTTCCATAGTACCGAATATTCCGGCGTCAATATAGGCGCGGTTTTTGTCCACACCGGCAATAGCTATTGACCCGATAAAACTTTCCCTGGTTTTGCTGTTGTCACTGTCACAATAAGCGAGGGCATAACCGAGTTTCTTGCCCTGTGTCAAAGTAACTGTAGGATTATTAGTCGCCCCATACACAAAAGTATCATTGTAAACTGTAAAAGCGAATTCCCAGGTATAACGGGTATTGGATTTCGTACGGATCACGGAAACATGATCATTGAATAAATGCGGTTGGCCATCGGCGCCAAGATCCACGGCATCGTATAATACGGACACATGGTATGCAAAGGCGTTATAATTGTTCTGATGATCGCCGTCCGAATTATTTTCGTCGATAAAAAATTCCAGGCAATCGTCTTCCCAATAGGAACTGAGCGGATTGGTGCGGCTGTCCATCAACACATCATCGGTAATTTCCGCCAGCAGGTATAGTTTATCCGCCGTCCACACAAATTTATAGCGACCTGTAAAATCTGCCGCCGCAGGCGCAACGCCCAGCCAGAGTTGGTCAAGATCGGCCCATTCTGCATCTGCCCAGCAGGCGTCATTGCCATTGCCGTCGATGACCGGCGCGGTAGCCGCCAGCGGGGCGGTGTAATCGGCAGTAACAGGCTTGACAGTTTTGGGTTTGGTTGGTTCATCTTGAGAACATCCCGAAAACAAAATCGACAAGCCCATGCAAACCATCAGTGGAATTTGAAAATATCGTTTCATGCTTTTCCTTTCTTTACTCTATCTTGAATATCTTTTAGGGTTATAAAATTCGCATTACCTGGTCCACACTACGGCGGGTGGAAACGGCGACAGTGTTTTCCTCCGGCAGCATACCCGCGGCAATCAGCATAATCGGCACATCGGCCTGGTGCAGTCCCGCCGCTTTCTTTAAGCGGCGAATACCCGCGCGATCCAGGTTGAGGTTAAGACAGCAGGTGCCCACCCCCTGGGCGTGCAGCGCCCACACCAGGGTCATGGCGAACAACCCCCCGTCGATAAACGGGGCGTACCGCTCACGGCTCTCGCGGTAAAACTCAACGCTGGAGGTGACCAGCAGCATTTTATCGGGCTGATCGCGCCAGCCGCGCTGGTTATTCTGTAATTTTAATATCTTGTCGCGCACCACCTTGTCCTGCAAAACATGCACCCGCACCGGCTGGCGATTACATGCCGAAGGCGACTGGATAGCCATTTGCACTGCCTTTTCAATGATCGCCATATCCACAGGTGCGGAAGTATATTGGCGAAAGCTGTGCCGGGTGGCGATGACATGGGCAAATCCCGGTTCGCCGGGAAGGAAAATATCTGTCGATTTAATATTGATATAACCGCCGCCGGTCTCGCCCTGTAATGCGGCCGGCACTTGCTTGTGCAGCGCCTGCAGCCGTCGATTTAAATTCTCGAATTCAATGCCCAGCTTGTGGTTAAATTCAACATAACTCTGCAAGACATTCAGGGCAATTTTACAGAAAAAATCGAGTTGATATTTTTTTGCGTATTTTTCCAACGCGCTCACCAGCCGGTTCACGGTCTTCATGCCGAATCCCGGCTTGGGATCGGGATAAGACAATCCGACTTCAATGCCGTGATACATACGGATGATATAGGCTTGCAGCGTGCGCTGTGTGCGGGACCAACTAAAAGTGCCGGACCAGCGACTGTATATAGCGGCATCATAAAGGAAATCCAGCGGCACTTGCAGGTTTTCTTTGACTAACCGGTAAGTATCGCCCAGTTGCACACGGATGCGGGACAGCAGGTTGGTCATTGATTTATCTTTCATTGCGTCTCCAGTTTAACACATTGATCAAACGAAATATATTTTAATAACTCTCTGCGGATTTTGGTTGCGCTTGTGAACAGAATTCCGGGCATTCCCAGCGCCGCAGCCGCAGCTATATTCTGCGCGCTGTCATCTATGCAGAGTATCTGCTGCGGGGGTAAGGATAATTCTTGTTGCACCCTCGCATAGATGCGCGGATCGGGCTTGCACAGGCGCAGTTGATACGACAAAAAAATGGCATTGAAAAACTGCGAAAAATGATAACGGCCGTCGAGTTGTTCATACCATTCCCGCCGGGTATTGCTCAACAGCGCCAAAGGGTGTGCCTGCAACTCTTGCAGCAATGCAAAGCTGCCCGGCAGCGGTTTGATAGCGTTCAAAACCGCGCTATCCAGTTCCTGCCAATCGATATTAGTGCCCAGATCGGTATTAACACGCTGCCAGAACTCGCGGGCATCGATGCGGCCAAGATCGAAATCCGCTTCCCACTTGCGGTACACCGGGGCAATTTCAGCAATCGGACGGTTCAGCAATAGACCTAACTTTTCCTGCGCCGAGCTAAAGCTGGATGAAAGCAGCACGCCAAACAGATCGAATACAATCGTCATCAGGGTTCAGTTCATTAATTCAAATTAATTATCAAACCTGGCCGGAACCGGTTAAATATCTCAAACCCAGTTCGCGCAGCCGTTTTTTATTCAAATCGGGCATTTCAATACTGTCAAGGTAACGGTCAAATTCAACCGCCAGGGACTCGATGCGGGAACCGGTCACCAACTGCTCATTCCCGGTGGTTTCCCGCAGGATTGTTTTCTGTAAATAAAATACCGGGGCAAAGATTGCATCGATCTCGCGCATATCCAGTTTTAAAAAAGCGCTGCTTTCGATATTCTCCAGCGTCAGGCTGACCATTGCCTGTTCCATCTCCGGCCGCATCAGTTGTTGTAATTCTGCATAGATCAGCGCTGCGGTTTTGCCCTGGCAATTCACCGCCGGAAGACGGAACATGGGCCGGGTATTTATTTCATGGTAGGTTCTTGCGCCGTTTTCCAGGTCGACCAGCAGGTAGCCGCACGTATTACCGGCCTCGTTCATGCTGGTACGCTCGGTAGAGCCGCAATAACAGGCATTCGGCGTTACCTCCAGACGCTTATGATAATGGCCCAGGGCGACATAATCAAAATGAATGCCCAGCGCGCCTTCGACATCCGGAATACGCTGTTCATTAAATTCACCCATTTCATATACCTGCTTGCCGCTCCAGGCGCCATGAGTTAAAAAAACATTTTTAGCGGCATCCGGCGCTAGTGTGACTGCGGCAAATGCCGCTTCCAGTTCTTCGCTGAGCGAACAATGCGGAACGCAGTGAAAATCACATCCTTTAACCCGAAACCGTTCATAGACGCTATTGTAAGCGGTATATACATTATTAAAAAGCGCAATGGACTCAAAAATGGAGCCTGTAGCTTTGATGCGCGGGGTTTCGTGGTTGCCGGAAATGATCACCAGGGGAATGCCGGCCTCGCTAATCTTCTGGATGCTCTCCAGGGCGATACGGATCGCCCGGTTGCTGGGGCGCGGCGTGTGGAACAGGTCGCCGGTATGTACAACAATATCGGGATGATGGATAAAAATGGCGTCGATAACCTGTTGCCAGGCATTATAGAAATCCTGTTCGCGCTGATTAATGCCGGTTACCGGATCGATGCGATTGTATTCGGCGTAACCAAGATGGGTATCGGAAAAATGTAATAACTTGACCACTGCATTACCTTACTTTTGCGCAAGAAGCTGAACCTGAAAAATACTATGCAATATAACAAGATTGTTTTTCCTAGTCAAGTATGGAGAATTTGCGGAATTGTGGCAGCCATGCCACACAAAATTACCTTTTATACAGATTCACCGAACATAATATTATAATCAGGGAAATACAACCCACTATCGCATCAATATAACTCACTAAAATTCAAGGTATTAAAACAATTTAAATATTTCATAGATCGTTTGAAAAATCAGGCACAATCTTTGCGCAATACCAGGTATAAATAATTAACGGCACCTAGTCTGATCATAGGATTCCCATGCTCGACTCTATACTTATAATTGAAGACAACCCCGCTGTTAAAGATCTCTATATTAACCTGTTCCAGAACGATTGCGCCAATATCTCCATCCAGAATGATATTAACAGAATTCCAGAACTCATCACAGAAAACCCGGAAATTGAATGTGTGCTGCTCAATTCCAACAGCCTGCAAAATGCCCGGGACAGTATAGTATCGCACATCAAAGCTATTCGCTCAGATATTATCATCATCGTCACCGGCCCCCTGCCGACCGATACATTGATTCAATATATAAAATTTGGCGTGGATGATTATTTCGACAATCCCGCGGCAAACCCGGAAGAGTTGCGAAATACGATCCACTCCCTGCACCAGAGAAAAGAAAATGAACGGGCGGTAGTCTATCACAAAGAGATCAATCCGTTAGGCCGGGAAACCGGTTCCTTTCTTGGCAACAGCGCTGCCGTGCTCGATTTGAAAAAACTGGCCATTAAAGCGGCGCCCATCGATGCGACAATACTCATAACCGGCGAAACCGGTACCGGCAAAGAAGTGTTGGCCCGGATGATCCACGCCGGGAGTCCCGTCAAATACCATGAATTTATTGCCGTACATTGCGGCGGCATACCGGATACCCTGCTTGAAAGTGCATTGTTTGGACATGAAAAGGGCGCCTTTACCGGCGCATGTAAAGAACATAAGGGGTATTTTGAGATTGCCGGTCAGGGCACGATCTTTCTCGATGAAATAGGCGATACGTCGCCGGCCATGCAGATCAAACTATTACGTATTTTACAGGATAAAACCTTTCGCCGGGTTGGCGGCAACGATACCCTGAAATCCGGGGCGCGGGTAATTGCCGCTACGCATCGCAACCTTCTCAAGATGGTAGAGAAAAATAAATTCCGCAGGGATTTATATTACCGTCTCAATGTCATTTCTCTGCACATCCCGCCGCTGCGCGAACGCCCCGAAGATATTCAGCTATTGATCCGGCATTTTGTGCAACTCTATTCCAAAAAACACAACCATCTGGGCGTGTATCTGAAACCGGAGACCATCGAGTTATTGACGCGCTATACCTGGCCCGGCAATGTGCGTGAACTGGAACATGTTATCGAGCGGCTTGTAGCGCTCACCGATACGGATTGGATCGGGCCGACTGAACTACCGCAGGAATACAGTACCGTCAATCACCGTCACATCATTACAGAAAATGTACCGCCCCTGCCCTACCCGGAAGCGAAAAAGCTGTTTGAATTGAATTATCTCGACCAGTTATTGCAAAGCGCCGGCGGCAATATGACCCGTGCTGCGGAAATTGCCAAAATGCCGCGCCAGAATTTGTATTTGAAAATTAATAAACATAAAATTGATACCCGTATCTACTCCCCCATCAAACCGGATACGGATACCCCCATTAAGGTATAACAACCTGGCAAATTTCATCTCTCCTCAGAGGCCGTAATTAAAACTAACTGGAATTACGGCCTTTTTGGTTTTAACACGAATTACAAGCTGATGTCCTGGTTTCCTGCTTTAAGAGGAATTTCCTTACCATTCCATACAAACCGACCCTGCACGCCTGCCGGTAATGTCACTTGACCGGTTATTCCGTTATTGCTCTTGCGCTGCAGGTCAACATTTATCATGCCCTGCGGGTGCGGCATTGCGCCCTTGATCCATTGCAGCGAACCCAAATGGGGTTCGATAAGAACTGTTTTAAAACCCGGTGTATCCGGCATTATACCGCAGACAGTAGCCAGCAGGTCATAGTTTGGACTGGCGCTCCAGGCATGGCAGTCCGAACGGCTCGGCTCCGGGCGTTCCGCAAAAGTGGTCAGCCCGATATTGATCATATCGCGCCAGTATTGTAACTGATCGACATAAAGATCGGCCAGTCCGGCTTTTTTCATCGCCCTGATCATGTAAAAACGATAATACAAGGTGCACGGAATCAGGCTTTTGTCCTGCATGATATTTTGTAACAGCTTTTTGGCCGGCTCGCCTGACTCCGATCCGGATAAAACGACCATTATATTGGCATGCTGACTGAACTCTTTTTTCTCCGGAGTATCGGCGTAAATAGCGCGGTTTTCATCGCGACACAGGTTGCGGGTAGCTGCAATTACCGATGCGGATAATTGACGATAATGCACTGCAACCGCAGGTTTTTGATAAGCATCGAACAATTCGGCGGCTAAATTCAGTGTATAGGCAAACTGCAAAGTGAGTATTGAAGAATTGCCGTCCTCGGCGCCGGCGGGAATGCCGCCAATCCCTTTTTCAGTATCCCAGGCCCATTGATCCGGCCAGTCCACAAAATTCCAGAACGGCATGGGGCCGAGCATCCCGGTATTGTCGATATGTTTTTCATACCAGTCCAGCACACCCTGAATGCCCATTAAAAACTCACCGACAAATTCCGTATCCGGCCGGTGCATCCAGTAATCGTGAATCATGGCGACCCAGAACAGGGAGAATGGTGGAATGATCTGCGGCGTTTCCGAAGGATAGCGGCTGGCAGTTAACCCGTCGGGAATGCGCGAATCATCAAAATGCCTTATGGCATTGCGCATCAGCCGGTCGTCGCCGGTTACATACAGGGATATAAGCGCCTGAATGCGGGTATCGCCAACGTATTGCAATTGTTCATAATAGGGACAATCAAAATAATTTTCCCCGGCGCAAAGCCGCGCCGTGCGCCAGCCGGTTTCCCATATTTTTTCAAGCGACGGATCGTTGCCGGTAAATGCGGCTTTTTCGATAAACGGATAGGCCGTAAATATTCCATACAGGTCATGAATGACCAGCGGTTCTGCGGCGGTTTCTATTTCCACCTGCATATAGCGCCAGGTGCGCAGCCACAATGGCCGGAACAAGCGATTTTCCCCGCCATCCGGTACAAACACATCGTAAAAGCCATAAATTTTACGATTGTCGATGTCATTACGATTAGCCTTGTTATTATTCTTATCGAACAAGGCTTCGGCATAAAGTATGGTCAGCTTGCTTCCCTGACCTTTACTGACCAAAAGTTCCGGATAGCCGATTGTCAAAAAGGATTGATCCAGTAAAAATACGCCACTGGTGTTAGCCGGAACGACCAGATCCTTTTCTCCTTTAAGAAATCCATCATTGGCTGTCAATCCTTCGCTTCGCCTGATGACCGGAATCCGCTGCTTTTTCTCTTCCATGGGCGGAATACTGCGCGGTACCAGCAGCCACTTCATGCCGGCGTCGTGAAAGCCGCGCGGCGTTCCGTTTCCCAGTCCGATGGGGGCGCCCCATGTATCATCATTATAATCAGCGTCAGTCCATCCCCACGGGTACAATGCGCCGTCCACCCGGTCGCCCGGGCCCACCACCTGGTACTGGCCAGGTTCCGAGCGTTCTTTCCAGGTCGGTGAATATGCGCAGTTGACCAACACCTTCCAGCTTTTATTGGTGTTGACCACAGCCTCGCGTTCGGTATCGCCCTGCAGGATAAAGGCAGTTTTGTAGGTCATTTGCGCTACCGGCGCATATTCGGCAAAATTCCAGACCTGGGCGGCTAACACGTTTTTACCCGCTTTTAACTGGGGGGCAATGTCCACAGTTTCAAAACGCCAGTGCGGCAAATCGCCGCGCGCCGGGCCGACGCTCACCGGGGCGCCGTTCACAAATAACCGGTAGCGGTTATCTGCAGAAACATGGATGATAAATGATTGCGGTTTTTCCTGCAGATCAAAAGTACGCCGGAAATGATAAATGCCATATTCATACAATGAAACATTCGACGGCGCAATCCAGTTCGCCTGCCAGCGCCATTGTAGCAACACGGGGTTGATGGCAGGTTTGACCGCGTCTCCGGCCAAACCCATACCAGTCAATAAACCCAGTAATAACAAGATCACCTTTTTCATATCTTACCTCCTGTGTGTCTGTGATGTGATTGTTCGCTAAAATAATTTGGTTTTGATTTTGTTTCTTTCCCTGCCGCAACCAAAAATTAAACGGACAAAATATCAGTCAGACATGAAACATGGGTCATTCATACAGATCATTAATATCGCAAGCAGCCAGTTCTATATAGTAATCGGCTATTTTTACCAGCATATCTTTTAAATAGGCAGCGCCTTTACGGGCAGTGGCTTTGGCCGGATTACCGATGCCGGTGTCTTCCGTTACCAGCGGCCATTCACGCGGCGCCCAGGCAATACCTTCACGGATTGCCCGCAGCCGGGATTTTTTGGCTTTGCCGGAACCGGCCTCTTCCAGCGGTAATACCAACTCCGGCGCAATATGCAGCATGATGCTGGTTTCCATCTCGGCGCCGTGGTCGCCGGGATCGTCAAAATAGGATTTTATGTCCAGGATTCTATACCATTCCATTGTGGAAATAAATATATCCGGGTGTTGGGGTTGCAGTTCGCGCACCATCTGCCGGAAATCATTACCGCCATGACCGTTCAAGATGACCAGTTTGCCAATATTTTGATGCGCCAGGGAGACGATAACATCCTGCAATACCGCCGCCTGGGTAGAGGGATTCATATTTATATCCAGTTTAATATCAAGTTGCCCGGTATTGACGCCAAAGGGTATGGTTGGCAAAACAATCACTTTTGCCCCTGCTTCCCAGGCCAGGCGCGCGGATTCGGCGGCAATGTATTCGCTTTCAATAACATCAGTTCCATAGGGTAAATGATAATTATGCGCTTCGGTAGCGCCCCAGGGCAGAACGGCGACCTGGTATTCCGTATCTTTAACAGTTTTCCAGTTTATTTCACGCAGTATGTAAGGACGGGCATTCACGGTGTATCTCCTTTGTATTATTCTCTTATTCACAGGCAATGCAATCGGGGCGGCTGTGGTAACAACCGGCGTTTCAATATAAGCATTAGAACCGAACTTTTAAAGAAAATAATATTTGCATGTAGGTCGGGCCTGTGGCCCGGCTGGATGAGGAAAAAAACAAAACCGGTCGTCGAGTAGGCCTGTCGAGCGATGCGAGACAGGACGTATCGAGACGATGTGCCAAAGCAAAAACTTGATAGCCCCGGACTTGCCAGCCAGGGCCAAATTTAGAAACGGGATTCTATCCGTTATGGGATTGGAAATTCCAATATTTCCTCGTCCCAAGTCTCCCGGCTTGGGACGCAAGTTGCCAGCCTCCGGCTGGGAAATTGTGCAAAGGGAGAAATTTGCATACTTTTTCCGTTACCCCGGCAGAGCCGGACGGTTGTGATTCCGGGCCGGAGACCCGGAACCAGATAAAATGAGTAGTTTGTAGTCCCGGCTTTAGGCGGTTAAATAAAAAACCGCCTGAAGGCGATACTACATACATTCTATTTTGATCGCCCTGGATTACGAAATCCAGTGCGATCAAAATATCACAACTCGATAACTCTATCCTGTACATATTCCCCGCTCTGCGTATCAAAGGGCCGATCGTGCCCGGTAAGGATAATCCCCTTGAACTGCTCAATTCTGTTGCGGCTGGTTTCGGTTTGCAGCGAATCAAAGCGCGGCGTGGTTTCTCGCAGGTTCTTTTTCCAGAACAAACGACTGGGCATGGCATCCCCGGCAATTAACATGGAGCGTGAAGCGCCGGTCACCTCTACGGAATAATGGCCGGGTGTATGGCCGGGTGTGGGCCACAATTCAATAAATTCCGGTAATTCAGGATTATCTTCAATCCAGCAAAGCTGCTCCGGCCGGCCAATCTGTCCATCCTGCCAGAATCTTTGCACAGTCCGTTGTGAAGAAAGGGCATGGCGCTGCGCCTGCTTGAGTTGGTATTCCTGGTAAAATCGCTCAAAAACCTGCATGGGATCAACTGCTTTCTGCATGGCATGGGCAAAATCCCGCGCAAATTCATAATCCATTTTGCTGACAACGATATGCGCATTGCTGAACGCCAGGTTGTTGCCGGCGTGGTCGGGATGCACGTGGGTATTGATGACCAGGTCAAAACTTGGCGGGGAAAAATCAAGCCCGGCTAAAAGATCGAAAATTTCCGTATAACCGGCATAACCGGTGTCGATAATAATGCGCTGGTCACCGGCGACAACCACAGCAGCGGTGAGCGGCATCTTTATTTTACGATTGCCCCCGAATTCGGGCATGTGCATAATCAGCGGGTAAACCTGGATCATAATGCTCAGTCGAGTGTATGGATGACCATGCCGCTCAGCAATTTCGGTTCGAACCAGGTCGATTTGGGCGGCATCACCTTACCGGCGTCGGCGACATCCATGACCTGTTGCATTGCGGTGGGATACAGGGCAAACGCTGCCGCGTAATTGCCGTTGTTGACCAGGTTTTCCAATGCTTTTATACCGCCAATGCCGCCGACAAATTTAATGCGGGTATCGGTACGCGGGTCTTTAATGCCCAGTAATGGATCGAGAATATTGTTCTGTAACAACGATACATCGAGCCGGGCAACGGCATCGCCGGTTTTGCTCAATGATGCCGGAGCGGTGAGAGTATACCATTTTCCATCAATATACAAGCCAAACTGATTGCCGGAAGTCGGCCCGTTAAAAGCGCCTTTAACCTCTTCCACAACAAATTTTTCATTGACCCTGATTAAAAACTGCTCCACTGAAAGACCATACAGATCTTTGACTGCCCGGTTATAAGCCAGGATCAACAGTTCATCATAAGGGAAAATGACGGATAAAAAGTAATTAAACTCTTCATCGCCGGTCCAATTCCCCAGTTTTTGGCGTTGTTGCAGGCAATACTGCGCTGCGCACTCGGAGCGGTGATGCCCGTCGGCAATATACATGGCATCCACTTTTGCAAAAGCGGTTTGTATTTCTTTAATAATACTTTCATTTTTCACCACATAAAAGATATGCCGGATATCATTAAAGCTGACAAAATCACAAACCGGTTCCTGCTGCAATACCTTTGCGATTAATGTTTTTAATGCGTCAGGCTGGCGATAAGCAATAAAGATCGGCCCGGTTTGCGCTGCCAGCGAATTCATCAGGTTCAGCCGGTCTTGCACTTTTTCGGGACGGGTATGTTCATGCTTTTTAATCTTGTTCTGCAAATATTCATCAACCGAGGTGCAGGCGACCAGTCCCACTTGCTGATGATTGCCCATAATTTGTTTATAAACATAAAAACATGGTTTCTCATCCTGAAGCAGGATTTTTTCCCGCCTGAACTTGTCCAGGTTTTCCCTGCCTTTGGCATAAACAATGGGATCATACTGGGATATGCCCGGCTCGACATCAATTTCCGGTTTGCTGATATGTAAAAAAGAGCATGGATTGTCTTGCGCCAATACCCTGGCTTCTTCTGAATCGATAACATCATAAGGTAACGAGGCGACGCGGTGAATAATATCCTGTGCGGGCCGCAACCCACGAAATGGAAGTATCTTTGCCATATTTTCCCTTTATAATAACTTTACTGTTTAAACCTCACCTTTTAAACGTGCCGGTATGTAAAACCCTCAGTTTAAAAAACGTCCATTACAAAATTAAATACCGGTATTTATAACTTGATATTTTTAAAATTATTTTTAAATTATCTGTAATTAAAATATTGTAATTATCTATACGAAATTAAAATTGTTTTAGTAATAACGAATAATCCTTTTCTTTTTATATAATATTTTATATATTATTTTCACATTAAGGTCTCAAACGTTTCAGTTCTTACAAAAAATTGCATAAAAGAAAATACAAAATAATC
Source organism: bacterium (assembly GCA_029561455.1). Lineage (GTDB taxonomy): Bacteria > Zhuqueibacterota > Zhuqueibacteria > Residuimicrobiales > Krinioviventaceae > Fontivivens. The sequence goes on along the minus strand of JAKQIY010000034.1, from coordinate 67,108 downwards.
TGTAAAGAGTCATCAAAAATTTAAAAACTACTGCCGATATTTTCCGGCAAGATTAACCGTTATAAAGGTTAATACTTGCCGCGAATTAATGAGACTGATGCAATGAAAGACGTAACCGGAAAAACCAGGAAAATTTTTTACTTGAACACCGGGCTTCCTGTACAATCCCGGTCTTACTTTGAGGAATAGATGGCAAATCACGTTCGTGTGTTAATTTTAGATGATGTTCCGTCCGATGCGGAATTAATGGTACATGAATTAAAAAATGAGAATATTGAATTCAATATCAAAAAAGTGGATAACCGGCAAGATTTTATTGATGCAATATCTTCCTTTGCACCGGACCTGATCTTATCCGATTTCCGCATGCCGCAATTTTCCGGCCTCGAGGCACTGCATATAGTAAAAGAAATGGCGCCCAAAACCCCGATCCTGATCGTTACCGGTTCGATAGATGAAGAAACGGCAGCAGAATGTATCAAAGCCGGCGCCTGGGATTATATCTTAAAGCAGCACATCACCCGCCTGGGCAAAGCCGTTACCAATGCCCTGCTTTTAAAAGAAGAAAAAGAAAAAAAAGAACATGCCGAAAGCGCCCTGATAGAAAATATCACTCAACTGCAAGGTATTCTCGGTTCTCTCCGTGAAACGCTGATTGTTGTTTACGACGCCGAGGGTATTCATAAATTTGTCTGGGCCAGTCCCGAACTCGATGAACGCTATGGTATAACATACAGTCAACTTCTTGGACAATCTGTTTCCAAACTTTATTCACCGGCAGACGCCATCAAACGGATCAACGATATTAAAAAGATCTTTAGCACCGGCATGGCGATACGCGAAGAAAACCTCACCCGTTTTCCAAATGGTTCGTACTGGCATGATACCTCCCTTACACCGATGAAAAACCCCGCCGGGGAGATCATTGGAGTAGTTGGGTTTTTACTGGATATTACCAACCGCAAAAGAGCAGAGGTAGACCGCACCCAACTTTCCACAGCCTTTGAACAGGTTGCCGAATGCATAATAATAACTGATACTTATGCGAATATTATTTATGTGAATAAAGCGGTAGAACAGATAACCGGGTTTACAACCGAAGAGTTACTCAACCAGAACTGCCGGATATTTAAAAGCGGCAGACATGATACGCTGTTTTACAAAAACTTGTGGAAAGTAATTCTTAGCGGTAAAATATGGACCGGTCGGTTATTCAACCGCAAAAAAGATGGCACTATCTATGAAGAAAAAGTCACCATCTCCCCCATCCGCGATAAAAACGGTATGATCATTAATTTTGTAGCGGTAAAAAAGGATATTACCGAAGAAACCCGTTTGGAAAGACAATTGCACCAGGCGCAAAAAATGGAAGCTATCGGTACCCTGGCCGGGGGTATTGCTCATGACTTTAATAATATCCTCGCCGCAATTTTGGGCTATACCGAACTTTCGCTGCGGGAGGTAAAAGAAGGCGCCCGTCTGCATCGTAACCTGGAACAAGTACTACAGGCCGGGTACCGCGCCAAAGACCTTATCAAACAGATCCTCGCCTTTAGCCGGCTCAACCAGCAGGAAAAAAAGCCGTTACAAATCAGTTTGATCATCAAGGAAGCATTGAAATTATTGCGGGCTTCATTGCCGGCTACTATAGAAATGCGTCAAAATATTACCGCTAAAAACAACCTGGTTATGGCCGATCCAACCCAGATGCACCAGGTGCTGATGAATTTATGTACCAATGCCGCTCATGCCATGTTGGAAAAAGGCGGTATCCTTGATGTCAGTTTGCGCGAAGTGGTGATCTCACCGGAAGAGATTGCCCATTATCATGGTATTAAACCCGGGGTTCATTTAAAATTATCCGTAAGCGATACCGGTCACGGGATGACGCCGGAAATTATAGAGCGAATTTTCGAACCGTACTTTACCACTAAGAAGCCCGGTGAAGGCACAGGTATGGGGCTTTCTGTAGTGCATGGAATTGTCAAAAGTCATGACGGAGATATTACTGTATATAGCGAGCCGGGCCGGGGTACAAGTTTTCATGTTTTATTGCCCTGTATCGAAAGTGAAACGGATAACGAAAAAAACGAGTCGTCACCCATGCCGCACGGCGAGGGCACAATCCTTTTTGTCGATGATGAAAGCTCGTTGGTAACGATTGGCAAAGAAATGCTGGAGCAATTGGGTTATACGGTTATTGCCAAAACCGATAGTATTGAAGCACTGGAAGAATTTATTAAAGCGCCGCAAAAGTTCGATCTGGTAGTGACCGACCAAACTATGCCTGTAATGACTGGTGCGGAACTGGCGCAAAAAATAGTTGCTATGCGTCCTGATATTCCAATCGTACTTTGTACCGGATTCAGCGAGGTCATTTCCGAAGAGAAAGCCAAAGCGATCGGTATACGAGAATTTATTATGAAACCAATATTTATGAAAGAAATTGCTTTTGTAATTCGTAATTTACTGGATGAAAGGTAAACAGGGGAATTATGAATCGCATACTTGTTGTAGACGACGAACCACAAATTTTGCATCTGCTGCGTGATTTGCTGGAACAAAACGGTTACCAGGTAGAAGAAGCTGCAAACGGTGAAGAAGCATTAAAGCTGAATCAAAAACATATTTTCGATTTGGTGGTCACCGATATCATCATGCCTGGGAAGGAAGGAATTCAAACGATTCAGGAATTGCGTAAGAAAAATACGCGCCTGAAAATAATCGCCATTTCCGGGGGCGGTCATTCCGCTTCAACTGTTTATCTTGATATGGCAGAAAAAATGGGGGCGAATATGACGATTGCCAAACCCTTTGATTTGAATTTATTTCTCAATATGGTCAAATCATTATTGAATGACTAGATCCTGCGTTCGCGTAAACGGAGCTACTCAATCATCAAACTACTGGTAAGCAATAAATTGCGCCTGGTATGACTTTGCTCAGGAGAGGATGATTGTTTGTTTTCTATCCTGGCCTACTGAGACAATTTCTATACCGACGTCGGTCAATTCACTGATGCGGTTGAGGTACCTGATCGCATTTTCCGGTAAATCCCGGTAATTTTTTATAGAGGATGTAGCAGTTTTCCATCCCGGCAAGGTTTCGTAGACAGGTTCAATGGCGCCCAGAGTCTTCAGGTCGGCCGGGAAATAATCAATCACCTGGTCGCCTTTTTTATAGGCCGTACAAATTTTCAACTCATCCAGGGTATCCAGCACATCCAGTTTAGTTACGGCAAAATGGGTCAAACCGTTGACTCGCACCGAGTGGTTGACCACAACAGCGTCGAACCAGCCGCAACGGCGCGGCCGACCGGTTGTAGCGCCAAATTCCTTGCCCAGAGACCGCACCCGTGTGGAGAAATCCTCATCAAATTCGGTGGGGAACGGCCCCATACCGACGCGGGTTGAATAAGCCTTGACGATGCCAATCACTTTGTCGATTGACTTGGGGCCAACACCCAGGCCGCAGCAGGCGCCGCCGGCAATGGGGCTGGAAGAGGTGACATAGGGATAGGTGCCGAAATCGACATCCAGTAATGTTCCCTGTGCGCCTTCAAAAACGATCTCTTTGCCCGTTTTGATCGCCCGGTATAGATATACTGAGGTTTCGGCGAGGAATTGTTTATAATAAGTTCCCAAGTCATACAATTCCTGCACTACCTGGTCGATATTGAATTTGTCAACTTTATAAACTGCGTCCAGAATAGTGTTGATCTCGGTAATATTTTTGGTCAGTTTTTCTTTTAATACAGAAAAATCCAATAAATCAATAAAACGGATACCGCAACGATCGACTTTGTCGACATAAGCGGGGCCTATGCCGCGCCCGGTAGTACCGATCTTTTGCGCGCCATCGGCAGCTTCCTGTAGTTTATCGAGCAAACGATGATAGGAGGTAATAATGTGGGTTCTTTCGCTGATGAAAAGACGACCGGTTATATCTATGCCTTTGCCGGTAACAAATTTAATTTCTTCGAGCAGCGCAACCGGGTCAACCACAACGCCATTACCGATAATACATACGGTATGTGGTCGTAAAATACCGGAGGGAATTTGATGTAAAACAATTTCCTGACCGTCAAAAACCACGGTATGCCCGGCATTCGGTCCACCCTGGTAACGAGCGACAATGTCAACATTTTCGCTTAGCAGGTCGACAATCTTTCCCTTGCCCTCATCTCCCCATTGAGACCCTACAATAATAGTTACTGCCATAATAATACCTGTTATATTAAATATCTTAGTTACCGGTGTTAAGTTCTGAACATATTAAACGCTATAGCCGGTCATCCGGCGCTATACTCAATTTATCATGATCACATTGAATTTAAATAAAGGCAAATTAAAATACACACCCCCTGTGAACATGGTATATACAGCGGCGCTTTTCAATCTAAAAAACTTTTTACTGCCGCTTCGGTATTGTCATAAGTGTTAAAAATTGCCAGGAGTTTGGTAATTTTTAAAAGACTGAGAATTTTTTCAGTAACCGCCGCCAGTTTCAGGTCGCCGCCGGCATTGCGAATGGTTGTCAGGGCGCTGATCAATATACCCAGGCCGGAACTGTTCATCCAGTTAACATTGGCCAGATCGGCTACGACCTGGGTATTTCCAGCTTCAATTAAATCATGTAATTTGTCATTAAGAGTAGTCGCATCCGGGCCGCCCATAATCTTTCCCGATAACTCTATGACCACAACACCATTTTCTATGTGTTCTTTCATTTCCATGATTTTTCTCCACAAAAAAAAGATTTATTATCTCTTTTTCAATTCCGCTCGTTTATGCCATTCGATAACAATCGGGCTGGCAACATAGATGGATGAATATGTTCCTATGATAATACCGACAAACATGGCAAAAGCAAAACTAAATGTTACTTCTCCGCCCATAATGAGAAGCACAATAACCACAATCAGAGTAGTGAACGAGGTGATGATCGTGCGGCTCAAAGTTTGATTGATGCTGATATTTACCATACTGGCAAACGGTTCGCGGCGTAATACCTTCATGTTCTCACGAATTCGGTCGAATACTACAATCGTATCATTCAGCGAATAACCAACAATTGTTAAAAAGGCGGCGATAACGACCAGGGTAATTTCATAATTTAAAACGGAAAAGAATCCCAGAGTAATAATAACATCATGAAATAATGCCAGTACGGCGGCAACCGCGAATTTGAATTCAAACCGCCAACTGATATAAATGAGGATACCAATCATTGAGAATAAAACTGCAAAAATAGCCGCACGGCGTAATTCACTACCGATGGTTGGGCCAATCTCGGTAACGGCGCGAATATCATACGGATTTTCCGGGAAATCTTTGGTCAGCTGATCTTCCATCATTACCGCTGCATCCGAACCTTCACTCATTTGCTCGACACGGATGATAAATTCATTATCCTCCGCAAGACCTATTCTTTTTATTTCCGCATTACCAAAACCAATCTTGCTCACGGAATTACGGACATCACCAACATTTATTTGCTTTTCAAACTTTACCTGCAGCGATGTACCGCCGGTAAAATCGATACCATATTTAGGTCCCCGGTGCAGTATTAAAGACACCAGGCTTAACAGGATTAGGGTTGCGGAAAACAGGTAAGCGAGTTTGCGCTTACCGATAAAATCCACATTCAGGTTTTTAAAAAATTGCATTCTGATTCTGTCTCCTCAGAAAATGGTTATTTAACAACCGGTCATTGTATCTTAGATACTTAATTTCTTTATTGCAAAACGTGCTGTGATCATATCAAATATCAAACGGGTAACAACAATTGCCGTAAACATACTGGCAATGATACCGATTGATAATGTTAATGCAAAGCCTTTGATCGGGCCGGTGCCGAAGCTATAGAGTACTACGGCTGTAATCAACGTGGTAACGTTGGCATCCAGAATGGTTCGGAATGCCTGGCTGTAACCACTGTCAATCGCGGCGCGAATGGTTTTTCCGGTACGCAGTTCTTCGCGGATTCTTTCAAAAATTAAAACATTAGCGTCAACCGCCATACCAACCGTTAAAATAATACCGGCAATTCCGGGCATGGTAAGTGTGGCATGGAATCCGGCCATAAATGCTAAAACAAATATAATATTTAAAAACAGGGCAAAATCGGCAATAACGCCTGAACCGCGATAATAAAAAATCATAAACAGCACTACTAAAGCCAAACCAATGATTGCGGAATTTTTGCCTTTATCAATAGAATCCCTTCCCAAAGAAGGCCCAACTGTGTTTTCAGTAATAGCATGGATCGGGGCCGGTAAAGCGCCGGCGCGCAGAACCAGCGCCAGGTCTTTGGCTTCATCCATATTGCCCACCTCGATGCGTGCGCTGCCGCTGGGAATCTTTTCCTTAATGCGCGGCGCGGTAGCGACTTTATTATCAAGTACTATTGCTAAAAATTTACCGACATTCATACCGGTAAATACTGCAAATTTTTTGCTGCCTTCGTTGTTCAATTCCATGTGAACTTCGGCAGCGCCGGCGCGCATGCTTTGATCACCGCCTCCGCCAATTTGCACCTGGGCATCGGTCAGCATTGAACCAAGCAATTCCGGTTCCTGTTTAACCAGGTGTAATTCCAGGAACTGTTCTTCACCCAATGTGGTCGTTTCCCGTCCCCATAAAAATTCCGCGTCGCCAGGTAATACATCCACAACTTCGGGTATTTGTAATATTCTTTGCACAACCTGTTCATTTTTAAGAGGAACAAATATTTCACTGCGACCGGACAATTGCCTTAATAATGAAGAGAACGGCTTTTCGGAAAAGGTTTTTTGATCGACAACAACACCGCCGGTCGTATCCGCTTCAACAGTAGTATCAGCCTGGTCGCCAAACAATTCACTAAGCGATACTTGTTTATCTTCCGCTTTTTCACCCAGGGTAGTATCCTGAGTTGCGTCAGTTCCAGGTTGTTGATCGGTAATTATGTCCTCACCCATACGCATTTTGCGCATAACCCGGTCGATATCATTTATAACAGAAATGACAATATCGGCGTCTTTTACGAGTTTAAATTCCAGCAAGGCAGTTTTACCAATGACCGCTTTGGCGCGCTGGATATTTTGAATACCTGCCAATTGTACGACAATCCGGCGGTTGCCTTCTTTTTGAATTGAAGGTTCGGACACGCCAAACTGGTCAATACGGTTACGGATATTTTCCAGGGTGCGGTCGATGGCGTCGGTCGCCTCATTTTGTAATTCTTCAATTATTTTTTCATCAGTCTGCCCTTTGCTGCCAAAATAACGATTTAAACCGATTTGGCGGCTGGTAAAGTTTTCCTGCAGCGATGTAAAGAAATCTATTCCTTCTTCACTTTGTTTTATAGTCGCGGTGATGATATCTTCCAGTCGGCTATCTTTATTTTTGGCTTTATCGCGCAATAATTGCGGCAGATCGACTTCATAAACAAGGTAGGTACCGCCTTGTAAATCCAAACCCTGACGAATAGATTTGCCTTCCACCCGGGTAATTTTAGAATTATGCTTTATTAATTTGTCGCTTAATTCCAGGGCTTTTTCCAGAGTATCGCCGGATATAGTTCTGCGAACCAGGGATTCCAGGTTCCCGGAAGTCAAACCGGATTCAATTTCCGCCCTGGTCAATCCGGTCAATGTTTTTATTTCATCCACCATTGCAGTTTCGGTTTTCTGCAATCCGCCTAACTGCAAAGTTGGAAATAATGAAACAACTGATAAAACAACCAAAGCCAGAATGAGTACCAGTCTGAACACGTGCTCTTTTTGCATAAATTAACAACCTCCCAAAAGAAATTATCTACAAACATGAATAGCCAGCTAATATACTATTTTTTCGGTATAAAAGTCAATTAAAAATTAAGTTTTGCTGCCTCGAATACAGTTTTCAAGGCTGGTTTATAAGCTGAAACCGGTTTTTTAATAAATATTTTGATATTGACCGGCAGGTCGTAACACAATAACTTTATAATAACCGGGTGATGAAACATATTACTAAAATTTTCGTCTCAACTAGGGTAAAGTTTATTATCTCTGATTGTAATTGATTTTAACAGGTTACAACCAGAGATTTTTTTAAAACAGAATTTCTCCCGATCCCATAAAGACGTTACATTTATTAATATCGTTTTACAGGAATTCCTGAATAAAAAAATAAACAGGAAAGGAAACAACCATGAACAGATACATCATTAGCTTTATATTCATTCTCGCCCTGGTTACGGTCGCGTCAGCAATGGATATCAGTATAAATAAAAGTACAACCATTAGAGATGGTAAAAAGAAAAATGGTGGAATGACTACAATAAACGGCAACCTGAACATTGGCGATGATTGCCGGGTTACCGGCGCATGCAGAACCGTTAACGGCAATATTGATATTGGCGATAACACCACAGTTAAAAAACTGCAAACTGTTAATGGCGGCGTAACTATAGGACGGAATTCGAGGATATTAACCCATATAGAGACCGTCAATGGTTTTGTTACCTGTAATCCCGGTGTAGAGATTTTGGGCAGTATCAAAACGGTGAATGCGATGATCGAATTGGACAGCGTTCGGGTGAAAAGGAATATAACCACTTATACAGGAAATATTTATTTACAAAACGGCAGTATAGTGGAAAGGGATCTGGTTGTAAAACACAGCCATAACAAAAATAATTCTTATGATAACTGGATTTTAAAGCTCACACTTTCCGGCGGTTCCATCATTGAGGGGGATGTAATTGTTCGAGCGAAGGATATAAAAGTAATGGTCACCCTGCGGGAAGGTAGTAAAATAATGGGTAAAGTAAAAAACGCCCAGGTTGTATATGAATAATCATTTTAACCGCTCTATCGCCATAGCGACTTGATTGATTTGCTGCTTTCCTACCGTACGCAGATCCAGGTACAGTCGCCCGTTTTTGATATAACCCAAAACAGGGGGATTATTGTTACGTAACTGCGCCGCCATATCATCGATTCCGGCGCCGGCCTCCTGTAATGTTACAGCATAACTGGCAATTTGTTCCAACGGCAGCGCCCCGCTGCCGGTTTGCGCCTGACTCTCTTCTATCATTATTTTATAACGATCCCGGACAGCCGCCGGTAAAGCCTCTACCAACTTTTCCGCTTTATTGCGTACCGATGCCGGGGATGCAGTGAGCAATTTCAGGGTTTTATTGGTCTTGATGATTTTGTGCGGTTGAAAATAACTTTTCAGGGTCGCTTCCAGGGCGGCATAGGTCAATTTATCGCAGCGGACGATGCGCATAATCGGGTTGGCGTGGATACGATCGAGCAATGATTTTTTGCCGACGATAATACCGCATTGCGGGCCGCCCAGCACTTTATCGCCGCTAAAAGTAACCACATCCGCCCCGGCAGTGATGCTATCCTGCACCAGGGGCTCATAAGGCAAACCAAATTGCTGCAAATCAACCAGCACACCGCCGCCCAGGTCGTGGATGACCGGAATATTATGCGGCGCGGCAATCCGCACCAGTTCCTCAAGGCCAACCTCTTCGGTAAAACCCATTATGCGGTAATTGGAAGTATGCGCAGCGACAAGCGCTCCGGTCTGCGAATTGATAGCTTTAACATAGTCGCCAGCTTTGGTTTTGTTGGTGGTTCCCACCTCGCGCATTATCGCGCCGCTTTTTTCCATCACATCCGGAATGCGAAACGAGCCGCCGATCTCTACCAGTTGTCCCCGCGATATAACCGCCTCCCTGCCGAAACTCAGGGAGTTGAGGGTAATAAAAACCGCCGCGGCATTGTTGTTGACTACCAGGGCTGATTCGGCGCCGGTGAGGCGGCAGAGCAGGCTGCGCACATGCTCAGTTCTTTCTCCCCGTTTGCCGTCGGTCAGATCAATCTCCAGGCTGCAATAATCCCGCATAACCCTGGCAACATTTTTACGCGCCGCAGATGAAAGCGGTGCCCGCCCCAGTCCGGTATGCAAAATAACGCCGGTTGCATTAATCACCGGCACAAGGCTGGAACTGAATTCGCCGGTTAAAAGGGATTCTGCCCGGGCCAATATAAACTCACTAAACTCCCGGCGGGTTTGCTTTACCGCATTGTCATCATGGATCAACTTTTCGCGGAGTTCCTGCAATATCGTATGGCAGGTTGACTTGACAACTTTACGTGAGAATTTATCAGCCAGTAAACGGGCCTTGGCATCATTCAACAATGAATCTATGGAGGGTAATAATTGCAGAATGTTTTTACTGTTCATGCTTTATTCCTTAATTCACTTGTCTACACTGCGCACCACTTTTACGAATCGGTACCACTGAAACACTGCCAGGCTCAAATTTGTTTCCTGGTTTCAGGTAAAAACATTGTGGCGATTGCGGCTAACACACCAAAACCCAATAAATACATTAATGCGGAACCGAGACCGATGCGCTCGGCCAGGTAACCTACCGGCGTCACCATCAATCCACCAACGCCCCAGGATACGCCCATCATAAATGAGGTTACCATATTTACCCTGTGAGGAAACAATTCCTGGGCCATAACAATGACGACCGGTATGGATGCAAAAATAAATAATCCCGCTACTGCCAGAAAGATAAAAGCCCAAACACCAGTGGAGTGTAAAAACAGGTAAAAAAATGGCAGCGACAGCCAGAGTGACAAGACAATCACTTTTTTTCGCCCTAAAAGATCAGAAATACCACCGCCCAGTAATGAACCGGCTGCTCCAGCCATTTCAAAAATAGTCAATGACGAGCCGGCCAGGAAGAGGGATAAATTTTTATCATGTAAATAAACGGGTAAAAAAGTGGTAAACGATGAAATAATGAAAGCCCTGATGGTGATAATAACCCATAAAAAGGCAATGATCTTTTTGAGATGCCGGCGGGGTTTTACTGCATCAGCACTATAAGATTCCACCGGTGCATGGGAAAATACCGGCATGGAATAATATAACAACGTTGTAATTATTACTGCCAGGATGATCGTAACCGGGCTGTACTTTAACCCCCACAAGGTAACAATAGGAATAATGACCACCGGACCAAGGGAATGGCCAGCGCTGCCGCCGGTGACAAAGATCGACATTCCCAGCCCGGCTTTATTACCGCCAGCCCGCCCCGAATAGACTGCGGCCTGCGGATGAAATGCCGAGATACTCAACCCGGACAGGATACATAGAATCATTATTCCGGTAAAGGAATTAACCAGGCCGATACAGCCTAAAAACACGGCGGTAACCAGTGGGCCCAGAATGATAAATACCGGGCGGCGGGTCTTGTCGGCAAGATGGCCGAACAGGGGCTGGGTAAGAGAATTAAATATGGTCATTACCGATACCAGCACGCCGGCAGCCGTCAGGCCAAAGCCGATCTTGTTCATCAGTAATGGCAGCAACGGCGCCACAAATCCCGGATATAAATCGTTTATAAAATGCCCGGCGGACAAGAGCGCAACCCGGTCGGCCTGCATTGGTTCCTGTAATGAACGGGGTAAGGGAATGAAACGGGAACGGATCAGTGTCATCGGCGTTTGCAGGCCCGGAAAACAATGAAAACACCGGCCAGAATCAACAGACCGGCGGCAAGACTATCAATGCCGATTGTAATGACCTGGTCAATATAGATATAGAGGGATAACAGTAAACAGCTTATTGCCGGGAACCGCGCCCATTTTAATTTGTTGGCGTCATTCGCCAGGGTCCATAAAAAAACAAAAGTCAACCCCATACCCAAGAAAAACACGACCCCATTATAATCAGCAGGGGTTATATCCAGGGCATCCAGCAGCGCAATTGCTCCCAGGGTAACACAGGTCCCCGCCGGAATTATACTCCACCATTTTTGCTGGTCGCGGTAATAAATATAACTCAAGGCAACAGCAATTCCCCAAAAAAAGGCGGCGCCGATCAAATCGCCCCGTAAAAGATTGATGGCCTTGCACAATAATGCAATGCCGAATATAAAGCAGAAAATGCCGACAAGCAGAGACCATACGTGCCGGGGATTACGTTTTACTACCTGAAGGCAGAAATAGGCAATGGTCAGGAAAAATAAACCGCCGATAAATTCTTCCAACTGGCTTATAATGTGCAAATTATGTAATAACAATACAATACCCAGCAAGATTATCACCAGGCCGGGGATAAAAGAACGTTTTTTTTCTGTCATAATACGTACCTGTAACGACCTGAAAAAGTAAAAGCTGATTTTACACTGCTAAAAATACAAAATTTTATCCTGGTAAAAAAGAACAAAGTTATGCGGGTATCTATTTAAGAGGAGATGATTTTTTTAGCTAATTGGTCTATTGGCTTTTTATCTTTTCAACCAGGGCTGACCCCAAATCAATGTTCTCCCGGGCCAGTTGCAGGTAATGTTGTTCCAGGGCCAGGGCGGCTGCTTGCGCTTTGTTGTGCGCTTCCGCCAGCATAGCGGCTGCTGTTTCATTCAGTGTTTTATCTTTTTGGAAAAGCTCTATCGAATCGCGGAGCGTTTTTAATTCATTTTGCAGTATTTCCGCATCCTGGTCAGTTGCAGCCTGACCAGAAACAGTAATTGCCGACAGGTAACGATTGCCGGCATATATGGCTTCCAGGGCCAGCCGGATTCTGCCTTTTTGCAAAAATTGCCCGGCGTCATCCACACTAATCCGGGCAGCTTGTAAAAGAGCAGATTTTTGAGGATCGGCTGTAATGGCAGGATCAGTTTTGCTCTGCTCCACATTGTAAGCAAGTTGTTCCAACTCACCCCTGGCTTTTTGCTCCATACTTTCCCGGTTGTTGCCGCTCCACAACCGGCTTAGCATAATCCGTCCCTGTGCGGCCTGACGCGAAGCCCGGTTATAGTTTTTGTTGTCCAAAGCGGCAAGGGCCTGCCGGTAAAACTGCCCGGCCCGTTGTACGAATGTATGTTCTGAGGGCGCCTGTCCATTATTTTGTTGCTCCTGAACAGATTTTAAAAGGTCGCCCAGTAATTCAACTTCCTCAATTGCCTGTTCCCGTAACGAGCTATCTCGTCCCTGGCACAGATCGATAGCTCGCAACAACAAGCGGGTGTTACTGTTATAGAGCTTTCTTACTACTTGTTCATTGCCAGTTTGCCGGGCCTGCTCAATATTTTGCCGTTGCTCTCGGACACTACCAACTAAATTCCGGGCCCGTTCATTAGCACAATTTGCTACAGCCTTTTCAGCCCGTTGCAGCAGCTCCTCGAAACGGGCTTGTTCATCCTGAAGATTTGTACCGGGAACTGGTGTCAAGCCTTGCAACAGGTTAATGCATCGTTCGGCATATAATTTGGCCAGCCGAAATTCTTGTTTGGCGTTCTGATTATCATTCCTGGTTAGATAATCACCGGCAGCAGTGCGGCTTTCCCTGGCATTGCCCAGTAAACGTTCCGCCTCGGTATTGCTCTTGCCGGCAAGTAACTGCTCCGCAGTACGGATCAATTCATCAACCTGGTCGCGCATTTCTCCGGCTCGCGTTTCGGATAAAAGGTTGACAGCTTTACTAACCAGGTCGCCGGCAACCCTGATTTTATTCATAGCCAAACCATTGCGTTGGCGGCTGAGCAATTGCACGGCTTCATCGCGTATTTTTTCAGCTTGTCGCACATATTGTTCGGCATCAGCATTTGGAGAGGTACGTAATAATTCCTGTACGGTTTTAATTTGTTTGTTTAAATTGTCCAGTTCAATCAAGCGTCGCTGCGAAAATGCCGGTAGCGCCAACAATAAAACAACCAAAAGTATTTTAAAATAACTTTTCATACAACCTTCTTTTTGAGGATTTTTTGCAACCGGTATGCCAAAGTGCACCTCAAGACCAACACTTTGCAAGTCATTTAAAAACCGCATGTTAAATCACCATAATCTACTCCCCTTAAATAAAAGACCCGTTCATTGTACACCAGGGTACAGGGCGATGTACTTGCAGGTACAACCCGATTGACATATTTTCTCACCCGGTAAAAAACTTGTCCAGTTCGGAATAGACCTGCTGCCTGGGAGCAATGACTTGGTGACATTCCGGCAACGACCCCAGGAACCGTTTGCCATAATTTTTACTGACTACCCGGTTATCAAAAATAATTACACAGCCGCGGTCGGTTTTACGACGGATCAGGCGGCCAAAACCTTGTTTGAATTTTAACACTGCCATCGGTACTGCGTATTCTAAAAAGGCGTTGCCGCCATTTTTTTCAATCGCTTCGTAGCGGGCTTCTATGACTGGTTCGCTGGGCACCCGGAACGGTAATTTGGTAATGATGACCGATTCCAGCGCTTCGCCTTCCACATCTACTCCTTCCCAAAAACTGTCGGTAGCGAACAGAACCGAACCGGTATCCTGCTTGAACAAATTCAACAAATCGTGGCGATTGAGCGTACCCTGTTTAAGACAACGGATACCGGCGGCGCCAAGCTGCCCTTCCAACTGCCGGTAGATCATTTGCAATAAACCATAAGAAGTAAACAACACAAACGCCCTGCCCCTGGAAATGATCAACGCCCGGTAAATGGCGTCGGCGAGTTCGGATGCAAAGGCAGGGTGACGCGGATCAGGAATATCGGTAGGTATAGCAATAACCACCTGTTTGGCGTAATCGAACGGCGATTGCAGCTGCAAAAAGATTTTTTTGTCGTTGCTCAGTTCCGTCAACCCCAACCGGCCGGAAATGAAATCAAAACTGTTTTCCGTAGTCAGCGTTGCCGAGGTCATAACAATAGTATCGAAAACATCAAGCACCGCTTTTTTCATCATATCTTTAACATGCAGCGGCGATACCTGAAAATGCAATAAATTTTGGTTTTTATATCCGGGTTTGGCTTCGATCCAGCGGATATTTTCTTCATCCTGTTTGAAAATCACTTCATGTAAAATATCGGCAACTGCGGCGACCCGTTCGGCGCTGGCTTCGATGTTGATGAACAGGCTGTCCCAGGTATCTTCTTCGCTTTCTTGCACCAGTTTTTTGATCTGGCTTACCAGGCTGTTCAAATCGGTAGCCAGGGTTTTCATGGCCTGGATATAATCGCGAAACTGTTCGCCCAACACGGTCTGGTTAAAGACCTTATCTACAACCGGGGGCAGCAGGCGAACTTTTTTCTCCCGGCTTTCTTCATTGTTATCAACACGTTGCAGTACTTCGTATAAAAAATCCATCAATTCATCGGTCATATCCGATAAATTTTCAATGTTAGGAATAATGGCATTAAAAATCTTGTCCAGTAATTTTTGCTGAATATCACCGGGAATGATGTTATCGGAAGATTGCAGTTTATTACTGACGTTTAGCAAATACCCTTTTGCGATAGCTCGTTTTTGGCGGTGCAAACGGCGTAATATACGGATGATCCCGGCGCGGGTAATTCGGCTGCCAAAGTAACTGGTAGCGACATTTTCCAAATGGTGCGCTTCATCAAAGATAATGCATTCATAAGGCGGTAAAATTGCAGCGTCTTCAAAGCTGCCGGTTTGCTGGCGAATTGCCAGATCGGCAAACAACAGGTGGTGATTGACGATAAGGATTTGTGCGCGCACTGCATTACGCCGCGCTTTATTGACAAAACACTCCCTGAAATGGCGGCACTTGCTGCGTGTGCAGGTATCGCTTTCGGAAGCCAGTTTTTCCCATACCGACAATCCCGGAATAAAAGTTAAATCTGCTTTGCTACCGTCTTTGGACTGCCGCGCCCAGCGGATAAGGGTTTTCAACTCTTCAGTCTCTTCTTCATCGGCCAGCGATGCAAAATCCGCTTCCAGTTCATCTACTTTGCGCAGGCACACATAATTGGACCGGCCTTTGACCAGTATAGCCTCAAACTCAAATCCCAAAATTTTTTTCAACAGGGGAATATCTTTTTTAACCAGTTGTTCCTGCAAATTTATGGTATTGGTCGAAATTACAACCCGGTCTTTATTTTGCACAGCCCAGTGGATTGCCGGTAACAAATAAGCCATAGTTTTGCCGGTACCGGTACCGGCCTCAATGAGCGCGATCTTGCTTTCATTAAATGCCCGGCTCACCGTGTCGATCATTTCCAACTGCGGCGGCCTGACCTCAAATCCCGATAATACCCCGGATATGGGCCCGCCCGGCGCCAGCAATTGTTTTAATTTATCGGCAGCAACCGGAATGTGCTTTTTCTTTTTAAAAGGCTCGACCACCACATAAACATCGTCGGCTTGATTATTAATTATGTAAAAGGCTACACTAAACGCATCGAGACTGGCGGCAATGGCCAGATCGGCGTCGGATGGCTTTAAAAATCCGGATGGGTGATTATGTATAACAACATCCGCTTCGCGTGCTTTTTGCAGAACCGCCGGTACTGCGGACTTGTTGCCCCGTGCAACCACATCGACCTTGTGGACGATCAGATCTTCTTCCGTATAACCAACAAAAAATACTTCATTGCCGCCGGCTTCCTGAATGGCATTTTTCATTGTCGCCGCAGCGGTTTGGGAAAAGTATTTTTTGATGTTTGACAACTGGCTTTTCCTTTTTATTATGATCCGATTGTCTTTTTACCCTGCACTTTCCATACCTGTAATAAAAGCCGGATCTGTTTAATTGCACACTCTGCGCCGCTTATTCCAGAATTACCTGGCTCTGTAACTGCAACAATTCCGCCTCATAACCGATATCGCGTATATAATCTGGGAAATTGATATCCCCATGTGTGGTGAAAACCTTTTGCGGGTTGACAGCTTTAATAAAATGTAATAATTCCTGAAAATCAGCATGATCGCTGAGGGCAATACAATGGTCGCAACCGAAACGGGCGCCGGTAGCGGAATTGGCCCAGCCGGACAGGAACACGCTTTTAAACCGCGACGGCAGGTTTTTCAGTTTGCGCAAGCCCATTAAATGCGGCGGAATGATCAACACGTCGCCCGGCTCTACACTCTGTTCCCCCCAGGGTTCGCAATTTGGGAACTGAATACCATACTCATTATACACGCTTGCAAACCGCCAGGCGGACTGATGCACCAAAACATGGTAGCCCAGGTCTCCTAAAATTTTCATAGCTTCCTGGGCCTTACCGAGGCTGTACCCCATTATGACCGGGGTAAAATTCTTTTTAACACAATCATGAATAAAAAAAACAATCTCGTCAATAAGCGTTTCCCGGCTTTTGTTCACAACATATTCCGGATGCCCAAAGGTAGATTCCATGATCAGGTAATCGGCGCGGGGAATGGTAATGGCTTCACAGGTAGCGCTGGGTTGTAATTTAAAATCCCCTGTATAAAGCAGCGATATGTTGCGGCGCTCCACATATATCATCGCGGAACCCAAAATATGTCCGGCCGGGTACAAACATATTCTCATATCATCCAGTTCGTAAGCCGTCTCATAATCCAGAGGAATGATCTCTTTCTGGCGGGCGCGCATGGCATGAAACCGGATAGTGGCAGGCGTGGCCAGGATCTTTTTGTGGTTCTTTAGGTGATCGCTGTGACCATGGGAAACGAACGAAAAATCGGTATTGCGATGGGCATCGAGCCACAGGTTGGTTTTATTGAGTTTAATCCCTTTGACGTCGTATAGAAACATTGTGCTCCTGGTTGCAGCCGGATTATGGTTTGATTTTTTTCAGGAAATAGTTATGAACAGCTGGATTTTTAGTCAATTCCGGATGAAAAGTGGCAATGAGTATATTATTTTGTTCGGCCATTACAATATTACCCTGATGCCAGGCCAGGGGGACAACACCCTTGCCGATAGAAATGATTTTGGGGGCGCGAATAAAAAAGCCCTCTACTTTTTGAACATTGCCGTTGAGGCGAACATCAATGTCGTCAATAAAGGAATCAATTTGCCGGCCATAAGCATTGCGTTCAATAACAGCATCAATCAATCCCAGGGATTCGACAGGGTCTTTTACCACCGAGCGCGATAAAAGGATAGACCCGGCGCAAGTACCGAAAACCGGTTTCTCACCGGCAAACCGGATAATCGCGTCACGCAAGGTGTGTTTGTTAAGTAACAGGGACAATGTGGTGGATTCTCCACCGGGGATGATAAGGCCTGCGCATAATTCCAGTTCCTGGCGGGTACGTACCAGCATGGTATCCTGACCCAGCATGGCAAGCATTTCCTGATGTTTGGCAAAATCCCCCTGCAATGCCAATATTCCAATGTACATGTTATTCCATTCTGTCAATCGGCAATCGGTATTACCAGCCACGATTGGCCATACGTTCCGCTTCCGGGATTGCGGCGATCTCCAGACCTGGCATAGCTTCACCCAAGCCCTCGGAAACGCGGGCGATCAAGTCAAAATCCATGTAATGTGTGGTAGCATCAACAATTGCTTTGGCGCGTAAGGCCGGGTCGGATGATTTAAAAATACCGCTGCCTACAAATACGGTTTCAGCGCCAAGCTGCATCATCAGAGAGGCATCGGCAGGGGTAGCAACGCCACCGGCGGAGAAATTCGGCACCGGTAATTTGCCCAGCTTTTTCACTTCGCGAACCAGTTCCACCGGCGCACCCAGGTTTTTCGCTTCGGTTACCAGTTCTTCGTCACCCAACACGGTGATCTTTTTAATACCGCTTTGTACTTTACGCATGTGGCGCACGGCTTCAACTATGTTACCGCTGCCTGCTTCACCTTTGGTGCGGATCATAGCGGCGCCTTCGGCAATACGGCGCAGGGCTTCGCCCAGGTCACGACAACCGCAGACAAAAGGTACTTTGAATTTCCATTTATCAACGTGGAATTCTTCATCCGCCGGGGTCAGAACTTCGCTTTCGTCGATAAAATCGATTCCCAATGCCTGTAATACCTGTGCTTCTGCAAAATGGCCGATCCGGCATTTCGCCATGACGGGTATGGATACTACTTTCTGGATGGCTTTGATTACCGTCGGGTCCGACATACGCGCTACACCGCCGTGAGCGCGAATATCCGCAGGAATACGCTCCAGGGCCATCACGGCTACAGCGCCGGCATCCTGGGCAATTTTAGCCTGTTCAGGAGTGGTAACATCCATGATCACGCCGCCTTTGAGCATCTCTGCCAGGCCGATCTTTAATTTTATATCATTTGCATCTTTCATTTCAAGCCTCATACATTATCAAGTAAATAATTTATCAATAATTAATAACATTTTCAAGTTAATATTCCGGTTTTCACTTGTTATACACTGCCAAAGGGCAATCGGTTCAAAAGCCGGGAAACAACAATAGTCTTGAACAAACAAAAGCGGGATAGTAAAACTATCCCGCCCACTGTTGTTTTACCGGATCGGGTTGCTTTAATATGCAATCCGGCTCTCTCCTTTTTAATAACTCAGGCGTTTTTGCGCGGGTGGACGATTTCCCTTGTCGCCGGTATGAACATCGCAATGCTTTTGCGGCAAAAAGCGAACATCGCATATCTCTTTTAATACATCCGGGCAATTATCGGTGGCCAGTAGTTTAGTTTCGGCGCAAATTTCCACATCAACTATCCCTGCCGGACGTTCAAAATCAACAATCGGCAGGCCCAGGGTATCGTGAGCGGCTTTCATAAACGGCGCGGTAATGGGCAAGGCAACACGGGCGCCGGACTGTTTTTCGCCAAGTGTTAAAGAAGGATCGTCAAGGCCGATCCACACTCCGGCTACGATTTGCGGAGTAAAAGCAATAAACCAGGCGTCGGTAAAGCCATTGGTGGTGCCGGTTTTAGCCCCTACCGGACGATAAAACTGGTAGACGGAGCGCATAGCCGCCCCGGTACCTGATGTAGCTGCTGATCCCAGTAAACTGGCCATTATATATGCTGTTTCTTCACGCAGCACCCCCTTGCTTTGCGGATGCGGTTTATCGAGTATATTATTGTACTTGTCTTCCAAGCGTACCAAATAGTTTGGTTCTACAAGCACTCCTTTATTGGCAAAGACACCAAATGCAGAAATGATTTCAATCGGCCGCACTCCGATAGCGCCAAGGGCAATAGCGTCAACAGCTTCAAGTGGAGTCGTAATGCCGAGGTTACGGGCATAACGGATAACCTGGCTGGGCGGCACATCTTCCTGCACCAGTCGCGCCGTTACCAGATTCAACGATTTTTTCAAAGCCTCTCGCAGTGTCGTCAACCCGCCCAGCGAACCGTCATAATTATGCGGCGTCCAGCGGGTGCCGTCAACCATGTGCACAACAATGGGTTGATTGAGCTTTTCATAATAGGGCATATAACCGTTATCGACGGCCGCAGTAAATACAAAAGGTTTAAACACCGAACCCGGCTGCCGCACCGCCTGGGTTACTCGGTTAAATTCACTTTCTTCAAAATCCCTGCCGCCAATCATAGCCAAAATATGACCGTTTGCAGGGTCGATGGCAATAAAACCCACCTGCACTGCGCATTTAACATTGACCAGGGAATCGACCAGAGCCTTGTCTTCCATAAGCTGCTGGATGGTCCTTTTACGCAGCATACTGGGGGGCACCAGGCGAATGAAATTCTTGCGCTTGTGCATATTATTACTCACAACTTTTTGAATTTGGGGCAGCCAGTTACGCACCGCCTTTTCCGCACATGCCTGAACACGGCTGTCCAACGTTGAATATATTTCCATACCGCTGGTATATATTGACATGCCATATTCTTCATATAGCGTCCGACGGATTTCTTCGGTAAAGTAAGGGGCGATGTCTACTGATATAATATCTTTTTCTCTGGAAAATTCAATCGGGGAATTGACCGCTTGTTGATATTCTTCGCTGCTTAAAAAACCATTTTCCTGCATACGCGAGAGTACGGTATTGCGACGCTCCAGCACATAATCACGATAACGTTGATCTTTATCATACATTTCCGGATTAATATTGGCTGGACGCTGCAAAACGCCGATCAGCACCGCGCATTCGGCAACCGAGATTTGATCGACAGTTTTATTAAAATATTTTTCCGCCGCCGCCTCTATTCCATAAGTTCCATAACCGAAAGACATGTGATTGATATACATTTCAAGTAATTCGGTCTTGGTATACATACGTTCCAGTTTTATGGATAAAATCGCTTCTTTTAACTTGCGGATAACTGTCTTTTCACGGGTTAAAAACAGGGTACGCGCCAGTTGCTGGGTAAGCGTGCTGGCCCCCTGCTGCTTGCTGCCGGTGGTCAGATAAGCGATTGTCACTTTAAAAAAGCGCGACGGCACTATGCCCCAATGATGAAAAAAACGATGGTCTTCAGTGGCAAGAATGGCATTCTTGACCATATCTGGAATTGCGGATAATGGTTTATAAACTCGTTTTTCGGTAAAAAATTCCTTGAGCAGCACACCATCGGCAGAATAAACCCGGGAAGGCAGATTGGGTGTGGTAACTTCAAGCACTTCGGAAGATGGCAAATTTGCAGAGATATAAATATAAAATCCGGCCAGAGCTGCGATCGGTATACCCAATACCAGTAATAAAAGTGCGATTCTTTTGCCAGGTTTTTTTAAAGAGTCCGGCTGGGGACTGTTATCTGTGGTTTTTTTAAAAATTCTTTTCAAGTTGTAACCGTTTCTGTTTTGTATGAATAAAAGATATTATAATGCGGATTAGTAATGTTTAATATGAGTAAGGATCTTTCTATAAATATTCAGGTTTTCCAAAACCATACCCGTGCCACGCACCACAGCCAGTTTTGGTTCTTCGGCAACAATGACCGGCAGGTTGGTTTCCTGGCGTAAACGAATATCCAGGCCGCGCAGCAACGATACACCGCCGGACATTAATATACCGCGATCCAGAATATCGGCGGAGAGTTCCGGCGGGGTAGCTTCAAGGCATTGTTTGACCGCTTCGACTATGGTATTCACGGTTTCAGATAATGCTTCCTGCACCTGCACCGCGGTGATGGTTACGTTCTTGGGTATTCCTTCTATCAAATCACGGCCCTTGACGGTTGTCTCCCCCCTGGCCACTACCGGCGCAGTCGAGCCATATTCACATTTTAATAGTTCGGCGGTATTTTCGCCGATCAGCAAGTTGAATTCCTTTTTAAAATATTGGATGATTGCCTCGTTCATTTCATCGCCGCCAATGCGAATCGATTTGGCGTTGACAATACCGTACATGGAAATGACCGCAATTTCCGTAGTGCCGCCGCCGATATTGATCACCATACTGCCGACAGGCTGGTCGATTGGCAAACCCAGGCCGATAGCCGCCGCCATGGGTTCGAGAATGAGATACACTTCTTTGGCGCCGGCATGTTCGGCGGCATCGCGAACAGCGCGTTTTTCCACTTCGGTAATTCCGGAAGGAATGCAAATAGCCACCCGTGGCCGGGGTAAAAGCGACGGGGCAGATTTTTTGATAAAATAGCGGATCATCTGCTCCGCCAGGTCAAAATCGGCGATCACCCCATCTTTGAGCGGCCGGACGGTGATGATCTCTCCCGGCGTGCGGCCAACCATTTCTTTAGCCTCGTTACCAAACGCCAGTATTTCCTGGGTGCGTTTGCGCAGCGCAACCACCGACGGCTCATTCAAAACTATATCGCGGTTCTTTACATAAACCAGCGTATAGGCGGTGCCAAGATCGATTGCTAAATCATTGGACAGGATTGTTGACAGCTTCATAAGCTTTTCTTTTTCAGTTATATATTAACCCGACTGTTGGCAAATTAACCTTATTAATGCCGGAAATGCCGGATACCGGTCATAACCATAGCCATTTCACGCTCATTGGCGGCCAGGATGACTTCTTCATCACGGATAGAACCGCCGGGTTGGATAATGGCAGTAGCGCCGGCAGCCGCGGCGGCGTCGACGCCGTCACGGAACGGGAAATAAGCATCGGAAATAACCACCGAACCCTGCAAACTTAAACCGGCATTGGCTGCCTTTTGCACGGCAAAACGTGAGGAATCCACGCGCGACATTTGCCCGGCGCCGATTCCCAAAGTCTGTTTCTCATTTACAAAAATGACCGCATTGCTCTTGACCCATTTACACACCCGCCAGCCAAATTGCATGGCTTTTAGTTCAGCTTCAGTGGGTTGGCGTTTGGTTACTACTTTATAATCCAGACTATCATCGAAACCAATATCAAAATTTTGCAACAGAAAACCACCGGAGACGGCTTTCATATCATACCCTTTGAACAACGCCGTATCCTTTGGCCATTCGATCAGGCGCAAATTCTTTTTGGCCGCAAAAATGTGCCGCGCTTGTTCCGAAAAACCGGGGGCGACAACTACTTCTAAAAATAATTTACCCATTTTTTCCGCAGCTTGTTCGTCTATCTCCGCGTTGGCGGCAACAATGCCCCCGTAAGCCGAAGCCGGGTCGGTTTTTAAAGCATTTTCAAAAGCTGAGGCAATATCTTTATCGACCGCCGCGCCGCAGGGATTGTTATGTTTTAAAATTACTACCGCCGGCTTTACAAACTCGTGAATCAGGCCAACTGCGGCATTTAAATCGAGAATATTATTATAAGATAATTCCTTGCCCTGTAATTGTTTGGCGGCAACTATGCCAAAAGCCGGCAGCGCAGTGTTAGCGTAAAAACCCGCTTGTTGATGCGGATTTTCGCCATAGCGTAAGTCCTGAACTTTATGTAAATTGACCGATAGGGTGGCGGGCATCTCTTCCACTGCTATACCGACGTTCATATATGCCGAAATAGCGCTGTCGTACTGCATGGTGCGGGTAAAAGCAGCGGCGGAGAGAGCTTTGCTCAATTCCTGGGATATGGAGCCGTTATTAGCAGCCAGTTCCTCTCCTACCCGTGCATATTGCGTCGGGTCGGTCAATACGGCAACACCTTTGAAATTTTTTGCCGCTGCGCGGATCATACAGGGTCCGCCAATATCAATGTTTTCCAGCGCTACGTCCAAAGTTACATCCGGGTTGGCGACGGTTTTTTCAAACGGGTACAAGTTAACCACAACCATATCTATGGGTTTGATATTATGATCTTGCAGTTCCTGCATTTGTTCGCTTTTGTAACGTTTGGCTAATATACCGCCATGAATAAATGGATGCAGAGTTTTAACCCGTCCGCCGAGGATTTCCGGAAAACCGGTAACATCCGAAACCGAGGTTACCGGTATTCCCTGTTCTTGTAAAAACGCGGCGGTGCCGCCGGTGGAAAGGATTTCAATATTTAACCCGGCCAGAATTTTGGCAAATTCGGCCAGTCCGTTTTTTTCATAAACACTGATCAATGCGCGTTTGACAATTATTCTGTTTTCCACAGGAATTCCTTTTGTTGTCGTTTTTTTAATCAGACTTGTCAGACAAAGTTTCAATACATTTATCTGCCATTATTTTTTTACATTAGCTTATAAATTAAATACTGTTTTAAAAGTAATATACTAAATTTTCAAGCGTTAATCAATACCGCACAAACACTTATCTTGCAGATATGGTTTTTACCGATCCGCAATAATTACCCTGCGCCCTTTTACCTGAACGCGGCCCTGGGCAAACAACTGAATGGCCTGTGAAAAGATTTCATGCTCCACAGCCAAAACCCGGGCTGCCAGGGTATCCGGGGTATCATTTTCCAGCACCGGCACACATTGCTGGCACACCGGTGGACCGGTATCATAGTCCTCATCGACAATATGAACGGTGGCGCCCGATATTTTGCAGCCATAGTTCAATACTGCTTCGTGAACAAAATGACCATACAGGCCATGACCGCCAAAAGAAGGCAGCAAAGCCGGATGAATATTTAAAATGCGGTCTTTGAAAGCGCGTATGACCGGCAGGGGAATTTTCTTCATATACCCGGCCAGGGCGATCAATTGAGTATTGTGCTGTTGTAATACTTTTAACAAGGCATCGCTGAACAAGTGTTCGTCGGTGTATTGTTTTTGCGATATATGGTATGCCGGAATATTATTTTTCCCGGCCAGTTCCAGCGCGCCGGCTTTAGAATTATTACTGATCACCGCAACAATACGGGCATTCACTTTTCCTGCATTAATATTTTTCAGGATTGCTTCCAGGTTCGACCCCCTGCCGGAAGCAAATACTGTAACTCGTAAAGGTTCATCACTTGTTTTCATGCACTACCGGCTCCAAAAATTCAAGTACTCCCCTGAAAGTATTCAGACGCACCCGGCTGCCGATTGGCAAGGTCAGCTTAACCTGGCCGTGACCATAAGGAATGTTGCCGACAACCGGAACGCCGGTTTTTTGAGTATAATAATAAACAATGTCATCGAAATCAGGACCGGGATCGCCCGGCTTGCGGTTTTGGCAATCAACAAAATCGCCTAAAATCACGCCCTGCACCTGCTGCAATATTCCGGCGTGGTAGAGTTGTGAAAAGTAACGATCAATTTTATACAAATCCTCGCCCACGTCTTCGAGTAAAAGCACGGCATTTTTAAAATCCGGCAGATAAGGTGCGCCGAGCATACCGCTAATAACGGATAAACACCCACCCAGTAGCCTGCCGACAGCAACGCCGTGATGATATATTTTCACCGGCGCGGCAAAATCCGTAAAATTAATTACAGTCTCGTGGTTGCCGGACAATATATTCCATAACCGGTTTTCCGTAAAATAAGGAATTTTATCATTTATATCAATAGCAACCATTGGCCCGGAGAAAGAAACCAGTCCGGCGCGGTGGTATAAAGCCAACTGCAGGGCGGTAATATCGCTGTAACCGAGCAAAATTTTGGGGTGTTTGCGGGCGGCGCGGTAATCAATTCCTTCCAGAATACGTGGAGCGCCATAGCCGCCGCGGCTACAAAAAATCGCCCTGATCTCGGCATTGCGAAGCATGGCGTTTAAATCGGCAAGGCGCAATTCATCTTCCCCGGCGAGATATCCAAATTGGTTTTTTACATTTTCCCCTTCAACAACTTTAAATCCCCGCGCCTGTAAATAATCCAGACCTTTTTGATAATTGACCAGTTTTTCGCCGGTTAATGCGCCGGCCGGCGAAATTATCCCGATCACATCACCCTGGCTCAGGCGGGCTGGAATGACGATTTTCACAATAGATCCATAATTCGGTTGAGGTTAACAATATACAAAAGCCCGGTCAAAAGGCCGGGCTTGCAGAAATGGTTCATTTATCGTAAATAGAGCTGCAATTCGTACATGGAATAGGGTTGATAAAACCGGTAATCGCCAAAACCGGTAAAATCGAGAAATTCGAACTGGCGATTGATGCGATAGTAATTCCATACCTGCCAGGGCCGGGAATCGCTGGGATAGGGATCGCGTACCACATCATCCGGTGGGCCAAGTACAATATAGACCATACCGCGGTCGGTTTGCCAGCCCTCACGCTGCATCACCGAGAATTGCTGGTTGGCATATTCCACCCGGTTATAATGCGAGTCCATAGCTTCATTCACCTCGGTTCCGGGTGTTGGATCGTGCCGTTTCCAGAATTTTTTAAACTCTTCCAGTTTTTTTTCATCAGGAGCATTTTTCATCTGTTTCCACTCATCGACCGTGGCAATATACATACACTGTTTGATTGCTGTTTCAATATCATCCGCAGTAAACGGAATACCCTGAAATCGTATATATAAAGACTTGCTGATGGAAACTTTCTTTTTCCCGGTTTTGACGGTCATATTCAGGTTATAGGTATCATGGCGCAAGCTGTCGACCGGCAGCCTGAAAGCGTACAAAGTACGTTGCCCGGCAAGGGCAGTGGTGTCGGTTCCGCTTTTTTCAAACTTGGTATTTATCCC
This sequence comes from bacterium, assembly GCA_029561455.1. Lineage (GTDB taxonomy): Bacteria > Zhuqueibacterota > Zhuqueibacteria > Residuimicrobiales > Krinioviventaceae > Fontivivens. Next base: position 40,476 of record JAKQIY010000034.1, on the reverse strand, counting down.
CTTAATTTTATACTCTATCTGTGCTTCAGTTTCACCGGTGGGATTGTAAATTTCCAGGTAGGCGAATGCCGGTGTTATCAACCCTTTATGACTGTTGGTCAATACCGGGTTGATGGACTTGATTCCAAGAGAATCGGTGGTATATTCGCGCAGGAACAAGATATCGCTGATGGATGTTTTTGCTGTCGGGAACTCGCGCAACTCGGTGTTAAAACGGATGGCGCGGCTTTTTTCCGTATCCACATCCAAAACGGAAACTACAATTTTATACTTTTTCGACTCCAGGTCAAACCTGGTATGCGTCTGGTGAAATATATTCCTGTCGTTGGTTTGATCATAACTGTTCACCGTAACAGTTTCACGCCATATTTTACCATCTACCTGGAAATTATCTTTATCAAAAACCACTGCGGTTATTTCATAATTGGCTTCATAGCCATCCTGAATTTTAATGAATTGCAATTCGTCATATACTACTTCGATATAAATAAATAACCTGCTTAATTCATTATTGGTCGGCACAGCCATATTGGCAACATCGATATGAAATTCAGGCCCTTTGTTATCCCCGCTCTGGTTCATATCCACCTGGGCCAGGGTTCCAGTGGCAACAACCCAACAGAGTAAAAACACGGTTAACAATGTTAATTTTTGCATCTTTTCGCCCTTTATAATTGAGAAATTGCCTGTAAAGATAGTCCCATATTGTATTTTTACATAACAACAGAATTTCTTTACAAAAACAAGTTACGATATTCATTTAATAAATAAAACATTATATTTAACAATAATCATTCCTTTAACGCAACTTGTCAATTCCCGGTTTCAGGGAAATTCAGAATTATAAAAATTTCTACCAATTCAAGACCTTAAATTAAATCGGCATACAACTCGTATTCATTGGCGGCAATAATCTTTACGGAACGGATATCGCCAACCGGGACGGCGGGTTTGACGATTACCGAATTATCAATCTCTGGAGCATCCTGACGGGTTCTGCCAAAAGACAGGTTATTATCTGGATACTCTTCATCGATTATTACATCCATAATTTGACCGATCAGCTTTTCATTATTGGCTGCCGAAATTTCCGCCTGCTGATCCATAATTTTTTCCTGCCGTTGTTTTTTCACTTTGGCCGAGACATTATCGGCCAGGGAAAATGCCCGTGTATCTTCTTCATGCGAGTAGGTAAAAACACCGAGCCGTTCAAATCGGACCTCCGCCAGATACTGCAGCAGTTCACGGAATTCCTTAACGGTCTCACCGGGAAAGCCGGTGATGATACTTGTCCGCAACGCCACGCCGGGGATATTCATACGCAGTTTTTCAACAAGAGCGGTTATCTGTTTACGGGTTACTTTGCGGCCCATTTTTTCCAGAATAGTATCCGAAATATGCTGAATCGGCAGGTCGATATAGCGCACAACCTTGTCCAGGCCCGCCATCGTTTCAATTAGCCGGTCATTCCAGTGCGCCGGGTGTGTATACATCAGGCGTATCCACTCCAGACCTTTTATATCATTCAGTGCGATCAGGACATCGGCAAGAGTTTTTTTATAATTGAAATCGGCGCCATAGCGGGTGGTATCCTGGGCGACCAGGATCAGTTCTTTCACTCCATTCGCAGTCAGCGCTTCAGCTTCATCCAGAATTTCTGAAAAAGGCCGGCTTTTATACGGCCCTTTAATAAGGGGAATAGCGCAATAGCTGCAACGGTTATCGCAGCCATCGGCAATCTTTAAACAGGCGAAATGAGACGCAGTGATCCGTCCTCTTGCCGGTGGCACAGGCCGCGTCTGAAAATAATCCATTATGTGCCGGCGGGTTTCTGCAATATCGTTACTGCAAAAATATTTATCAACCTCGGGGATTTCCCGTTGCAGGGCATCTTTATAACGCTGCGGCATACAGCCGGTGACAATTACTTTAAGGGCCGGATTATTTTTTTTATATTGCGTAACATATAAAATCTGCTCAATAGATTCCTGCCTGGCGGGTTCTATGAAAGCACAGGTATTTATAATAATACAATCGGCTTCAGCCGGGTCATGCACAATAGAAAAGCGATCATCAAAACAGCCAAGAATATATTCGAGGTCAATTTCATTTTTAGGACACCCCAGACTGATATAACCGATCTTCACTGTAACAATGCCTCAACAAACAATCCGGCGTCAAACTCTTCCAGGTCATCCAGTTTCTCACCCAGCCCGATATATTTTACCGGTATACCCAACTCGCGAAAAATAGAAAAGACAATGCCGCCTTTGGCGGTGCCGTCCAGTTTGGTCAATACGATGCCCGATACTTTAACAGCCCGGGCAAACTGTTTGGCCTGCGTTAAACCGTTTTGCCCGGTGGTGGCGTCCATAACCAGCAAGGTTTCGTGCGGCGCATTGGTAAGCTGCCGGCCAAGTACACGGTTGATCTTTTCCAGTTCAGCCATCAGGTTGACTTTGGTGTGCAAACGCCCGGCGGTATCCACCAGCAGTATATCGACATTGCGGGCAATAGCCGCATTGACGGCGTCAAAAGCAACCGACGCGGGGTCGGCGCCGATCTGGGGTTTGATCATATCCACGCCGCTGCGCGCCGCCCATTCTCCTAACTGGTCAATTGCCGCAGCCCGAAAGGTATCGGCGGCGGCCAGCATTACCTTGTGACCCTGGCCGGAAAATTTATGCGCCAGTTTACCGATGGTGGTCGTTTTACCGGTGCCGTTTACACCAACTATGCTTATGACGAATGGTTTATATTGCGAAAAATCAGTCCTGGCTTGTGGACTGCTTGATAAAAATTTTATCAAAAGTTCCTTCAAAACCCGGATGATCTCATCCGGTTCCAGCATGGCTTCCAGCTTGCATTTTTCCCGTAACTGCGCAATGATCTGCTCTGCCGTATCAGCGCCAAGATCGCTTAAAATTAACATTTCTTCCAGTTCCGCCAGGGTATTTTCATCGATCCTGCGGGTTTTACTGATGATCTGGTTGAGGTTACCGAGCAAGCCGGCTTTGGTTTTTGCCAGGCCGTTTTTTAATTTTGCAGTGATAGATAACACGCGAGACACCTGCCGTATAGAATATTCTTTTGTACCTGTAGCTGCCTATTCGGCAGAATCTAACTTTTCCCTGGTACTTTTCTTTACAATGATCGTTTCTTTATGCGACATAAAATATTTAATTAATGATAGCGGCGCCAGAATTATTGCAATCCACATGGCAATATATTTCACCACCGGCACATTGATAGTAAACAAAATAATGACAATGGCAAAAGAACCTGTGGTGTATTTACCCAGCATATTTGATTGAGCGACATATCTTTTCCGTTTAATAACATACAAACTGGCCGTCAGAATAAACAAGTCCCTGAGAATTACAATTATCACAAACCAGGCTGGCAAGCCTTTTTGACAAGCCAGCACCAGCATGACCGAGCCAACCATGATCTTGTCGATGAACGGGTCAAGCATACAACCGAATGAAGATTTCATATCCAGTTTTCGGGCAAAATAGCCATCCATATAATCCGAAACACAGGACAGGAACATAAACAGGACTGCCAGTTTATCGCCAGTGGTATTTCCCAGGGTTAGAAAATAAATAATAAACGGCAAAAACAGCAGCCGGGACAATGTGATAATATTGGGCAAGCCAAATAAATGTTGATCTTTTTTCAGTAATTCTGCAACGCCAGTTTTCATTCTAGCCTCTAGGTAAGGACTTTGATCGCTTCCAATATTAAAGCCGGCTTTTGCACCAGGGCGGTTTTAAAAAGCTGAAGGATTGTCCGTTTATCCTGGGGGATTTGTAATGCAATTTTAGCCGTATCGTCCAAATCCTTATCGCTCATATTATACACAAATTCTTTCAATTTGTAAAACACTTTATGCTTTTTGCCTTCGGCTTTTTGCCAAAGCCGGGCATATTCCGCCAGACGTTTCTCATCGGTTTTGCCATCGATAATAGCCTGGCCGGCAACCTGACCGGCGATCTTTCCGGCGATCATGCCGGTAACAATACCGCCGCCGGAAACAGGATTGACCTGACGAGCAGCGTCGCCAACCAGCATCAAGCCATTGGCAACGATCTTTTCCGGTTCACGGGCGCAGGGGACGCCTCCGGCTACCGTTGTAATGATGGCTGCTTGAGGGAAATTAGTTTGCAGGAATTCAAACAAATAAGCAAACGGGCTTTTATGGCGCGAGGCCTCGCCGGAGATGCCGATGCCGACATTGGCCAAACCATTCCCTTTGGGAAAAACCCATAAATATCCTTTGGGGGCGCGGGTATTTGAAAAATATAAATGAATAGCATCCTGCTGCACATTAATATTTTGAGCAGTAACCTGGGCACAGGTTTCCATATCGTTCAGTTTTTCCCAGGTTTTTATACCGGCCCAGCGGCCAACCCGCGATTCGACGCCGTCGGCGCCGATGACAATAGAGGCTTTAACCTGGAATTCCCTGCCCAAAGTCCTCACCCGAACGCCAGTTACCTTGTTGTTGTCCAATAACAAACCATTAACATAGGCTTTGGTAATAATTTCCGAACCTGCCTGTGCAGCTAGTTCCGCCAGGCCGGGATCGAACATTTTCCGGTTCAGAATATAACCAACTTCATCAGTCCCGATAACAACTTCCATTCCGGCAGGGGAAATTAACTTGACAGTGGTAATTTTTTGTGCAATCCAGTTGGGATTTATATCGACGACTGAGCGCAAGCCTTTATCGCCAACACCTTCCGCACAGCGAACCGGCAAACCGATTTCCCGGTCTTTTTCCAGCATGAGCACCGATACACCGGCCCGGGCAGCAAACATAGCCGCCATCGACCCGGACGGCCCGCCGCCGACTACAATAACATCATATCTATCCTTCATTCTTCACCTCCAGGGCGCGCAGGGGGCATATATATACACAATTCATACATACTGTACACTTGTCCGTTATTTCCAGGTTATTCTCCGACAATTCAATGGCATCCTGGGGACAGACACTGACACAGGTGCCGCAAAAATCACACAACTCCCGATTGTAATTAATTTTTTTCATTCGCTGTTTCCTGCTTGTGTAAACTGGGATAGTTAATATTGAATCTTGCTTTATAATACCATTTTGAGAAAAAATACAACACAATCATAATAACCAGGTAATATGGAAACCGATAACAAATAACCAAAGAAAGAAATAAAGCGGCAAATTTATTGGTTTGCAAAACATCAGCGACCGATTTGGTTATGGCGGTTTTTACAAAAAAAGGAAATATTAAAAAAATGGGAATGACAATAACCAGGTCGCGCATGATAGCGGCGGCATTAAGAGCCAGGATTATTACAATCAAACCGGTGATGATTATTTTATTGGCGCCATATTTCACCGCCACCGTAATTTTATTAGCGCCGCGGTCGCCTTCGATATCGGGGATGGTGGTAAAGAAATAAACGCCCAGCAGGCCCAACACATAAGGAGTTGCATGGTATAACATGTCCATGCCCGGCTCCCCGTTTATCATCCAGCCATACGAAAAGACTATATAGAAACCGAAAACATTGGGTATTATACCGCCTACCGGCTTGTTTTTAAGCACAAAAGGCCGGCTGCTATATAACCAACCCATTACAAAATAGGCGATGATCAGGGTGATTCCCAGTTCAAAACGGGTCAGCAACAGGTAAATAACCGGAGCTGCGGCCAGAATAATTGTTTCCAGATAAGCTTTGCCAATGGAAATATCGCCATTGGCTATGAGGAACAATTTATTATTTAGCTTGTCGCTTTCCACATCCTCGATCTGGTTGAGCAGAAAAACCGAACCCATCAACAGCGTTAATAACAATTCATAAAACAGGATTTCAAGTTCAAAGCTGCCGATACCGAACCAGGAAGGCTGCCGGGAAGAAGCGGTAAAACGAGTCTGCGCCCATAATCCCGCCAGGGACATGGTCCATACCGGGAAAAACAAGGTAGGTCGGAGAACAAAAAAATAGTCCAGATACTTGATCATTTTTTTCATAATTTGCGCCGGCGCAGTTTTCCCCCATTTTATCAACAGACTCCATTAATTATTATTTATCTACTTTTATCCTCTTTTTCATGTTGAAACTTGCCGATTTTTTGTTCAACAGGAATAGGATATTCACCGGTAAAACAGGCGGTACAAAAACCACCGTTACCGGGTTCGACAGAATTTAACAACCCTTCGAGGGAGAGATAATGCAAACTATCGCATCCCAAAAATTTGCAAATTTCATCTACCGACCGGTTATTGGCAATTAACTCCTTTTTACTGGGGAAATCCATACCATAATAACAGGGCGAAATGATCGGTGGTGAACTGACGCGCACATGGACTTCTACCGCCCCGGCCTGACGGATCAGTTTGACCAGTTGCTTGAGAGTCGTGCCGCGTACAATCGAATCTTCAACAACTACCACTTTACGGCCATTGAGTATGCCATTTACCGTATTAAACTTGATGCGGACGCTAAAATCGCGCATATTTTGCTGGGGATGAATAAAGGTTCTGCCAATATAATGATTGCGGATCAGGCCAAGATCGAACTTGATATTAGAGCGGCGCGAAAACCCGACGGCCGCGGTATTGCTGGAATCGGGCACGGAGATGACAATATCGCCGTCGGTTTCACATTCCAAAGCTAAATTTTTACCCAGCTTGCGCCGCACCTTGTCGACATTTTCATTAAATATCTTGCTGTCCGGACGGGCAAAATAAATATACTCAAAAATACAGGCATGCTGACAATCCTGCTTTCCTATAACATAACTTTTCAGACCGTCCTTGCTGATTTCCAACAATTCGCCGGGTTCAATATCCCGCACATATTCGGCATGGATAATATCGAGAGCGCAGGTTTCCGAGACAACAAACCAGGCGTTGTCTTTTTTGCCAAGGCACAAGGGGCGCACGCCATGCGGATCACGTATGGCATAAATGCAGTCGGTGGTCATGAGCAACAATGAATAAGCGCCGGTTATCTGGCGCAGGGCATCAATAATTTTGGCTGAGAACTCTTTTTCCTTCGACCGGGCGATAAGATGAGCAACAACTTCAGTATCGGTAGTGGTTTGGAATATGGAACCCTTGTCCTCAAGTTCATGGCGTAATGTGCCGGAATTGGTGAAATTACCATTATGACTGATCGCCAGGACGCCATCCTTGCCGGTCAATAACAAGGGTTGGGCATTGACGAGATGTGTAGAACCGGTAGTAGAATAGCGGTTATGACCAATAGCGATGGGACCTTGTAAATAACTTAGAACATTTGGATTTGCATAAACATCGGCAACCAAACCCTGCCCGGTGTGACGACGAATTTGCTTGCCGTCGCTGGCAGCAATACCGGAGCTTTCCTGGCCGCGATGCTGCAAAGCATATAATGCAAGATAACTTGAATGGGCGGCTTCCGGGTCGCCATAAACGCCTACAATTCCACAATTCGATTCCGGTTTATCCAGTATTCGTTTATTTTTTTTGTTCAATTATTTGTCTCAACTTTTAATAGCATTAATCCAATGCCGATACCCGCCAGATCGGCGACAATATCTTTATAACTGGGAGCGCTTTTTCCGTATGTGCCATCGTAACATTCTTTTAAAAGTCCGAAAGAGAATGAAAATGTTACGGAAAAATTTTGCGCCGCTTTACAGGAGAACTGCATTTCCTTATTTGCTGCATAATAACCGAATCCCGTCAAAAATGCGCTGGCAGCCAGGTGATGCACTTTATCTTTGGCGATCCAGCGATCCTGACTCGTTATGTTTCGGCGTTCCGCCAGGGAATCGGCGCTGATATTTCCGGTTTCGGCGGCCGGTAAACAAACAGAAAAAATCAATATAAACAAGAAGATACTAATTATTCGCATAAATAAATTAAAAGAAATCTCCTGTTATAATAATATAAATAAAAATAATCAGAATTGCAACGGGACATATAAAGCGAATTAAAAAAGACCATATCCGGCCAAAGTGAAAAACGTTGCCTTCCGCTTCTATCTCTTGCCGCGTCGATTTGATACCCCATTTGTAAGCGACAAATATAGCGATCAAAAATGCGCCGACTGTAAGCGAATAGTTGCCCAGTAATACATTAGCCAAATCCAGAAAACTGAGATGTACCAGGGGCAGGGAGGAAAGCCACTGTGAAGCGCCCTGTGATAATGCTGAAGGAATACCGATTATAAAAGCGAGTCCGCTCATCAACACAACCGCACGTAACCTCTTCCACTTCCATTCATCCACCATATAAGAGACCGCAACTTCAAGCAAAGAGATCGTCGAGGTAAGCGCCGCCAGGGTTAATAACAGGAAAAAACCAGCGCCAAAAATAAATCCGCCCGGCATTTTGGCAAATATTGTCGGTAATAAAACAAAAACCAGGCCGGGGCCGCTGGCATCAGGGCGTAATCCCATGGCAAATAACGCCGGAAAAGTCATCAACCCGGCAATGATGGCAATGAGGGTATCAAAAAGGCATACATAGCCTGCCGCAACTGGAATATTTTCTTTTCTGGCAATATAACTGCCATAGGTGATCATGGCGCCCATGCCGAGACTGAGCGAGAACAAGGCTTGCCCCAGCGCTTTACCGATAGTACCGGCGGTTATTTTTGAAAAATCCGGTTTTAAATAGAATGACAAACCTTCCCCGGCATTTGGCAAGGTTACGGAACGAATCGTTAACAAAATTAATAATATGAACAATGCCGGCATCAGAATTCTCGACCAGCGTTCGATGCCTTTGGCCACTCCCCCCATAACAACAGCAGCAGTTAATACTAAAAACAGGAACAGAAATCCGATTGCAGCAGTGGGATTACGGACAAAACTGTTAAAAATTTGTCCTGAAGTATCACTGGTTATGAACCGGGAGAAATCACCGGCAACGGTTTTGAAAAAATAACCAACTGTCCATCCGGCAACTACCGAGTAATAAGATAAAATACCAATTCCGGTAGCGACACCTATCATACCCACCGCCACCCAGGGACTGCCGGGAGCAAGTTTGCGAAATGCGCCGACCGGGTTTAACTGCGAGCGTCTGCCAATGCTCAGTTCGGCGATCATTACCGGCAAGCCGATACAGATAACACATAGGATATAAATTAAAACAAAAGCCGCACCGCCGTTTTGACCAGTGACATAAGGAAAACGCCAGATATTGCCCAAACCAATGGCCGAGCCGGCTGCCGCCAGAATGAACCCCGCCTTGGTACTCCACACTCCCCGACCTTGTGTCTTTTCCTGCACTCTAACCTCCCTGCTTTTAGTACTGTTATTTCTTTTTACTTAACGGTATTGCCAGATTCATTGCAAAAACTGAATAACCTGTATGTTCAAAGGATTCATTGGCTTTTTTAATGGTCATACTTAATTCCGGGCTGGCGTCAAAATCATAGAGATGCGCATCGACGAATGCATCGGTTATACTATAAAGAATGGCGGCGCCCAGCCACCAGATAGCAAGGCTGCGGTTTTCCTGGTAGAACTCTCTTTCCAGTTGCTCGGTGGCCCTTACCGCCATCTGGTTTTGGATAACCGCATCGATCACCAGGCCGATTTCCGTACCGCCGATGACAATGCCCTTGAACCATTTACCGTTATAAAACTGCCCCCAGCCGGGCAGGATCAGTGAACGGATCATTGCCCCTTTGGGTGATTTTTTTACCGGTGTAACAGCAACCGGTTCGCCGTTAACTTGCAAGCCGGCGGCAGTGGTATCGGCAATTGTTGCAGTTGCTGTGGTATCGGTCGCCGACGGCAACGCGAGTAGTGCAGTATCGGCGTTTACCGAATCAACCGGGATAACTGCAAGCGTACTGTCCTGAACTGCGGTTTGCGCCCGGCATATAGTTGTCAGCAATATAATCAAGATCACCGGGTATAAATATCTTTTATATCCCATTCCTTATTGATCCAATCCGGCTATGGCTTCAATTTCAATCAGCGCGTCTTTGGGCAGCCGGGCAACCTGCACCGCGGAACGGGCCGGAGGATCGGAGGGGAAAAATGCCTCATATACCCGATTCATGGCAGTAAAATCCTGCATGTTTTGCAAAAACACTGTAGTTTTTAATACCCGTGAAAGTGAAGACCCGGCAGCCTCGAGCACAGCCTGAACATTAACCAACGCCTGGCGGGTTTGTTCTTCAATACCTCCGGTAACCAGATCGCCGCTGCCGGGATTAATGCCTAATTGTCCCGCTGTAAATACCACAGCATTACCCTGCCAGATCACTGCCTGATTGTAAGGGCCAATAGCGCCCGGCGCTTTGGTGGTTTTTACTGTTTTTCTGCTCATAGCATATCCCTTTATATTTTTAATATTCAAGTTATTATAGTTTAGAGCCAGGGCGCTCCAGATAATTACGCAGATAGTACTTTTCAAAACCGGTTACAAGTTCAGAATCGACATGGGTTTTAATAGCATCGAGCAAATCATTAATGGTAAACTTTTCCAGATATTGCAAGTTTTGTTGATCAGGCTGACCAATATCGTCCTGTTCAAGGATCAACACCAGTTTATCGAGTCGCATACGTTGCAACGCCTCGATGAAGACGGCGTCATACTTGGAACCGGCCTCTTTATGTAACAAAGCAAAAATATCCGCAAGCGGCATACGATCACGGTAATGGCGGCGGGAAGAGAGCGCATCAAAAATATCGGCTACCGCAATGATCCTGCTTAATTTGGGGATGTCGTCGCCTTTTAATCCTTTTGGATAGCCGCTGCCGTCCAGTTTTTCGTGATGCGATGAAGCGATCAACGGCACATCCGCCAGATCGCGGGAAAAATTGATGCGTTCGAGGATACTTTTGGTAAAATTGGGGTGTTCCTTGATGTGTTCATATTCCTGTTGGGTCAGTTCACTTGCTTTAGTCAAAATAGATTCCCGGATGGCAATTTTACCATAGTCGTGTAATAATGAGGAAATACGTAACACCCGTTGTTCCTGATCATCGAGGTCCACCAGCTTGCCAATTTCTTCGGCATACATGGTTATGCGCTGCGAATGCCCGGAGGTTAACGGGTCGCGGGCGTCGATGGTGCTGGCCAGGGTTTCGACAAAGCTGTCAAAGGTCTTACGTTGCTCTTCATAGAGTTGGGCGTTTTCAATCTGGCTGGCGGAGAGAACGGCAATAGCGGACAATAATTCTTCATCATCAACGGTGAACGCCCCGCCTTTTTTATTAAGAGTTTGAAAAACGCCGATGATCTCCCCTTTTTGGTTGCGCAGCGGCGCATTGAGCATATTAAAAGTTTTATAACCGGTTTTCCGGTCGATATCGGGATTAAAACGGTAATCAGCATACGCGTCTTTGATATTGAGAATCTCACCTGAGGATGCCACATAACCGGCAATGCCGAGATGACTGGGAAAGCGGATCTCCTTTTCGCCATGCGCGACTTTGGACCACAACTCACCTTTTTCACGGTCCACCAGAAAAACGGAACAGCGGTCGCAATTCAGCGCATTTTTTACTTCATCCATAATCAGCATTAACAAACGATCGATCTCCAGTTCGCGGGAAATATTCCTGGTAACACTCAGCAGCAGTCTAAGTTTATCATGCTCCCTGATATGTTCTTCCAGGTCGTTTGCAGTGATTTTAGGATTTTTTTCCATAGCCAGTTATTAATAATTTGAATGTAAAAAATTCCCGGGACACCGGTTCCGGCAAATTTAAAACACTTTCTTATTCATACAGGTAGTAAATTAAAACAGTTTTAGCCGGGATAATCATCCTGAAAAAACCAATACCTGATGCTGCCAGCTAAATTATAACCTGAACTGCATATTATACAGTTTTTGATATAATCCCGGTTGATTAACCAGTTCCGAATGTGTGCCAAGCTCCACAATTTTTCCCTGCTCCAGCACAATAATACGGTCGGCATTTAAAATTGTCGATAAACGATGGGCAATAACAAAAGTAGTGCGGTTTTTCATGAGTCTTTCAATGGCTTGCTGCACTAGTACTTCGGATTCGGTATCCAGCGCTGAAGTTGCCTCATCGAGGATCAATACCGGTGGATTCTTTAATATTGCCCTGGCAATTGCTAACCGCTGCCGCTGGCCGCCCGAAAGGGTAACTCCCCTTTCACCAATATTGGTATCGTATGCCTGGGGCAGTTTTTCAATAAATTCGTGGGCATTGGCAATTTTCGCCGCACCGATCACATCATCCAGAGATTTTTCCTCCAGACCGTAGGCAATATTATTGCGCACCGAGTCGTTAAACAGAATGGTCTCCTGGGTTACAAACCCCATCAGGCGGCGCAGCCCGGCAATTTCGATGTCCCGGATATTGATATCATCCATATAAATTGCGCCCTGCACAGGATCATAAAAACGGGGTAACAAGTCAACCATTGTAGATTTTCCCGAGCCGCTGGGGCCGACGATGGCCAAAATTTCACCTTTATTAACATTAACATTGAGGTTTTGCAGAACTAGTGCGCCTTTATTATAATAGAAACTGACATTATCAAAGCGAATGGCATCATTAAATTGATCTTTACTTATCGGATTATCCGCGTTTTTAACGGTCGGTTCCAGGTCGAGGACACTGAAAACCCGTGAACCGGCAGCCAGAGCTTCCTGAATGCGGTTATTCACACTGGTCAGTTCTTTTACCGGCTGCATGATCGAAAAGATCAGCAGCAAAAAAAAGATAAATTCATCGGGTGTGATCAGCTTTCCTCTTAAAACCATATCGCCGCCGAACCATAGAATGCCTACACCTACACAGATGCCCAGGAATTCGGTGAGCGGTGAAGCAAGATTGCGGGTAATATTAATTTTTATGAGGGTATTAAAATATTGCCGGGTTTCATTCATGAACTTTTTGATCTCAAAATCTTCCATAGCAAAAGCTTTGACGATGCGCACCCCGGTAATGGTCTCCTGCAATACATTGGTCACATTGGCCAGTTTTTCCTGGGAATCAATGGTCTGCTTGCGTAGTTTCAAGCTGATCCAGCCGATAATACCCAGACTGAACGGCGCTACAATCAAAGCGATCAACGATAACTGCCAACTGACAATAAAAGCAAGCCCCAAAGAAACAAAGATCAACAAAGGATTTTTAACCAGGGTTACAAAACTGGCGGATATACCATTGTTGATGAGCGTAACGTCGTTGGTGATCCGGGAAATGATGTGCCCGGTGCGGGTTTTATGATAATAACTAAGGGACAGCTTGTTTATATGCCGGTACAAGTCGTCGCGAATATCCTTGATCACCCCCTGTTCCACAAAAGCCATGAAATAAGCCTGTAAATAAGAAAACAGGTTTTTGAAAAGAATCAGGATAATAATAACCACGCATACCCGCTGCAGGGCAAGATGGCGGTTTTCGGTGGCAAAATAGCCGTAAAGCCTGGACTTGAGCGATTTCCACAAACTGTTCATCGATTTGGGAACCGCCGACTCTAACAGTCCATTTGCAGAATCTGTAACCGGGTTGCTGATCGTTTGCGTTTCAACGGGCGCTTTAAAGATGGTATTCAAAAACGGAATGATCGACATCAGGGAAGCGCTGCTGGTTATGGTAAAGAAAATGATACAAAGTATAGAACATGACAGCCGAAACCAATACGGTTTCAGATATTTTATAATACGGAAAAAGATTTTCATATATTCAGATTATTCTTTAATTTCTTTAAAATCGATGTCTTCCACTTCCTGATTGGTTAAATCGAGCGGTTTTTTTTGTGATGATCCTTTAACTTCTACCTTGGGTTTAATGCCAAATAAAGATCTGATGATAATTTTTAATATCCAGTAGATCAGGATCCCCATTATGATATAAAATAACAACATGGAGGAAAAACCTTTTCTAAAAAAACAGCCGGGGATCAGTCCCCATTTTAAAACAGCAAAATAGGCTGGTTATAGTTATTTCTTTTTTAATTTACTATCCTGATGCGCCGGGGAATAGTATTCAAGGCCATAGTGCGGGCGCATTATTTGTTCAGCTAAATCTTTGAATTCTTCAGCATTGTTTACAAAATCGATCTGGGTGCTGTTAATGACCAGCAAGGGCGTATCGGTATAATGGAAAAAGAACTTGTTGTATGCCTCATTAAGTGATGTAATATATTCAAGGGATATATTTCTTTCATAAGAGCGTCCGCGCTGGCGGATATTGTACATCAGGCGTTCGGGTGAAGATTGCAGGTAAACTACCAGGTCCGGTTTTTGTACGGTCTGTTCCAGCATGCTGGCTACTTTATCATACAGGAACAACTCACGGTCATCCAGGTTCAAGTGGGCAAAGATACGGTCTTTGGCGAATAAATAGTCGGCGATCATCACTTCGTGGAACAGATCCGGCTGCACATTTTCCTGTTGCTGCCGGTATCGGCTGAGCAGGAAAAAGATCTGTGCCTGGAAAGCATAGCGCTGCGGATCCTGGTAAAAATCCTTTAAAAAAGGATTTTCTTCCGGCTGTTCATAAATGATCAGGGCATCCAGGTATTCGCCCAGTTTTTTCGCCAGACTGGTTTTTCCGGCGCCAATCACGCCTTCAATGGTTATATATCTTGGTTTGGTCACTAGTCAACCTCATTAAGCTTTTTTAAAACTTGACAGGAGGTCATCATTAATTCCACTTTACTGGTATCCGGCGTTATTTTTAACAACTGCTGCACGGTTTGCTCATAACCGGGAACCCGGAAATCGGGAGCCAGTTCACATAAAGGCGTCAGCACAAACCGACGCTTGACCATCTCCGGGTGCGGCAAAGTTAAATATTCCGTATTACTTGTTATATCGCCGGCGCATAAAATATCCAGGTCGATGGTACGCGGGCCCCGGTGAATAGTACGCACCCGGCCCAGGTTTTGTTCAATTTTTTGCAGTGCGCGTAACAGGTCTTCCGGTGAAAGCAGGGTTCGCACTTGCACCACTGCATTTAAAAAATCATTTTGCTCCTTTAAACCCACCGGTTCCGTATTGTAAAACCCGGATACCTGCATAATTTCCGTATCCGGTAACAATTGTATTTGCCGCAACGCCTGGAGCATATAACCGGCGCGGTCGCCGATATTGGCGCCCACTCCGATAAAGACCTGCGGCAATCCGGGGTCAGGTTCTGCTGCGGGTAATTTCGATTTCCGTACCATTCGCCAGACCGCCCAACGGGGCTACCGGTTTTTTCACACGCACAGTTACCAGATCGGCGGCAAACTGCGCTAAAATTGCATCGGCAATTGCCTGGCTGAGCGATTCAATCAAATAAAAACGTTTGTTTATGACAATATCATACACAACCCGGTAAACTTCTCGTACATCTATGGTATCTTTTAATTTATCGGATTGCGCAGCTTTGGAACTATCATAGGATAATTCAATATCTATTTCAAAGCGTTGTCCGTTTCTTTGCTCGCTGTCATCCAGTCCGTGATAGGCATGGAACGTCATGCCCAGAATTCTCAGTTTATCGCCCTTCATCGACCTTTCTATTCCATGCTTAATAAAAATGAATATATTAAAATAACCCGCTATTGTCAAGCGAAATTCCCTTGAACAAAAGCTCTTAAAAATAAGAAATAAAAACACTTAGTTCAATAAAAATCACAAGAAAAAATTTCCTTATTTCTGTTTTTACTACAAGCGCAAGCGACAGCGCCCGGAATTTACGCATTGGATATAAATTTCTGTATTAAAGGGACAGGAAATAATATAACTCTAGTAATACCTTTATGATATGAATTGAGCAAATATTTTAGTAAATTTTATCAATACACAAACATGGAACAATTAACAGGTTAGCCCTAAATATTAGCATAAAGTAAAAAATTTATTAAACAATTCAAGTGATCTGGTATCATATCGCTAATGAATTAAAAGTGTTATAAAATGGAGTGAAAATTGAAAATCAGGAACCTTGTCGCCCTGGTGGTTCTCATTAGTCTTGCAGAAATGACCCGCGCAGATATTAACCTGCCCCGTTTTGACGTTGAGCCTTTTGAAAATGACAACCTGACCTACAGGATTGCAGAACCCGGCAGCATACGCTATCATAAAGTAAGCGGTTCCGAGGCCGCCAAATTTCTCAATTCCGCCAATACCGATCAGCTTCAAGCCCCCCGGCTCGATGCGGAGGTCGTCTATGATGTGGAAATAGATATGAAATACGGGCAAAAGTTAACCGGAAAAATCAATTTAACCCTGGCTGAGAACACCCAAATTAAACCGGGTAGCCCGGCCGTTGCCTGGATATTTACGAAACAGTTTAAAGACAACAAGGACTTTCAGTTAGCGGCAACAGGTGAATTCAATGCGGACGGCACACTGCAAATCACTTTTCCCGGCAGATATACAGACCAGGTCAAAGTGCTGGTAGCTAATGTGGAGAGCAGCGGTAATCCCCTTGGGGTCATGCAGGTGGAGGATATAATCCTGAGCGACAAAACCCGCATCATGCTCATAGGCGATTCGATTTTTTGGGGTCAGTATGATGGCGCGGCTGAAGGAGTGCGTAAATCTCTCTACCAGGAACTGACCAATAACGGTTACAACTTTGATTTTGTCGGCGGCTGGGGTGATGCGCCGTATGAAGCGCACATGCGTCCCTCCCGAAAAATTTGCGACTTTTATCCTGCCAGTTTACTAGGCGGAGACACCGGTAATATGGACGTGACCAATCCCATGAATACTTATCGCCCGAACATTGTCGCCATTCACCTGGGCACCAATAATATCAATACCCAGTACAAAAAAACCAGTCCTTACGAGATCGACAATATAGTCCAAAATACCCAGGCCGGTGAAATGGCGGTTCTGGTCGATTATTTGTTAAAATGGCATAATGGCGAAAATGGTTCTGATCTGAATTACATCATTGTCAGTCTTATCGTCCCTATGGAAGATACTACCGATAACATGACCAGGGCCAAAGTGCTTGAATTGAATATGGAATTCAACCGCCTGGTACTGGATTTTCAGAGCGGCAGAAGAACCGGTCAACCTGAACCGGTATATACTTGTGATCAATTTTCCCGCTTTCAGGAGAATCCATATCTTTGGTCGGAATCCACCAGCAACCCAATGTGGGATACTATGCATCCCAAAAAAGCCGGGTTGTTTATGATGGGCAAAGAATATTATAAAACCATCAGCTATCTTTTAAACGGCACACAGAAATGGTTTCGGGAAATTACCTGGGAAGCCAATGTCGCCGGATTCCCGGATCGCTATTTTGCCTATAAAGGAATATCGGTTGCCGATATTACCGGCGACGGCCACGACGACTTGTATATCAGCCGCACAGCCAGCGCTCTCGCTGCACCGCGGGAAGGCTTTTATGTCAACAATGACCAACTCCCGTTTACCGAAAGCGCGGCAACATTTCACATAGAAGATGCCAACAAAAGCTGGGGAACAGTTTTTGCCGATATCGATAATGATGGTGATTATGATCTGTTTAATGGTAACTCACCGGGCAGCAACAAATTGTACAGAAATATTAATAACCAGGATTTTGAAGAGATCACTCAATCTGCCGGAATTCTCGACGTTTACAGAACCACCACAGCAACGCTGGCTTTTGATTGTGAAAACGACGGGGATATGGATCTGTTCGCCCTGAATTCAGAAGACATTAATGAATTTTACCTGAATGATGGCACCGGCAAGTTCACTCTCGCCACGCGGGGCCTGGAAGATGTTGCGGAAAACGGCAAATACAGTATGTCCGCTACAGCAGCCGATTTTGATAACGATGGCGATGTTGATGTATTTGCGGTGAAAAGAGACACTCCCAGTAAACTATGGGTAAATAACGGTTCCGGCCATTTTACCGACGGCGCTGCCGCTGCCGGCATATCCATTGACTATACAAAATATGACCCAAACGGCGCCAACTGGGCCGACCTGGATAATGACGGCGATCTGGATTTGATTGTCACATCCACGCATACCGGGCAGGTTCGTTACCCAACGCTGCGGGTTTTCAAAAACAACGGCAACGGTGTGTTTGAAGATATTTCAACCCAGGTAAACATGAGCCTTGACGGCTATTCCGCAGTTGTAGCTGATTATGACAATGACGGCCGGCAAGATATTCTGGCAACCAATTATGCTTCGTACTCGGAATTGTACCTGAACAAAGGCAACTGGCTGTTCGAAAAGCAAACCGATACCGGCGCGGAATTCTATGCCGGTGATAGTCGCGGCGGCGCTGCTTTTGATTACGATAATGACGGCGACATGGATTTCCTCGTCACCCGTTCCGACGCTTTTAATATTTGTATGCGCAATAACCTGAAAAACAGCAACAGTTACCTGCGGGTGCAAACCTACGGCCCGGATAATAATATCGGCGGCTATGGCACCAAGATCTGGTTATATAAGGCAGGTTATCTGGGCAGCAGCGAAAATTTGCTGGGTTATAAACAAGTCATTTCCGGAACCGGGCACAATTCACAGTATTCACCCATCCAACATTTTGGCCTGGGGGCCAATACAACTTGTGACGTGTTAGCCCGTTTTACCGACGGCACCCTGGTGGTTGTCCGATCGGTTGCGGCCAACCAGTTGATAACCATAAAACCGGAACTACCGGAAAATACCGGCACCGAACCGGCTTTGCTTAGTGAATACAGCGGTAATCACCAATCCGGCAGCGTTGGTGAAACACTGGATGACCCGCTAGTCGTAAAAGTAACGGATGCATCCGGACGTCCGGTGCCCGGAGCAAATGTGGTATTTCAGGTTACCGGCGGCGATGCCCAATTATTTCTGCCGGAAGTAACCCATGACGCCATTTCACTCGAAGCCGAAACCGGGCAATTGACCGGCGCAATGCAATGGTATTATGATGCTTCCGCTTCGGGTAACGGCTTTATCTCCCTGCCGGCATTTCTTGGCAGCAACGGTAATGCAGTATTTCAACAGGAAATAGCTGAAAGCAACCAGTATATTGTCTGGCTGCGTTATGCCAATGCCGGCTCTGCCGACAATTTGGGGATAACTATTGATAATAATCCACAACGCAAGCCGACCTTGTCCGCCGGTGAAGGATGGCGCTGGGTACGAATAAATGGAACTGACGGTAATGCCATACTCTATACGTTGAATACGGGAATTCACACCATTACAATTAACATAGCAAGTGGGCGCCCGCATATCGACAAATTGTTAATAACAAAGGATGTAAATTATATACCAACCGGCGCGGAAGAAAATGGTAATACCTCACCCGGCCTGACGGATCGCGAAGGTTTGGCGCGGCGTTTTGTGCAGTTGAACCAGACTGCGGGTACGGTTACAGTACGGGCAAGCCTGGAGCACAATAGCGCTCCGGTTTCAGGCAGCCCGGTGCAATTCAGTTTGACTGCTCAACCCGGTCCGGCTGTGGTTATTAAAGCGGTATCCGGCAACGGCCAGACGGGTGATGTTAATGTTCCCCTGCCCCAGCCCCTGGTGGTAAAAATTAACGATGCTTTTAACAATCCCATAGCCGGCATTCCGGTGGTATTTACTGTTGTAAGCGGCGGCGGCGTCATCAATCCCGCCGGTTCGCAACTTACAAATTCCCAGGGACAAGCAAGCACAGTCCTGACGCCCGGTAAGAGCAGCAGCATTCAACAGGTCAATGCCGCTGCCGACGGATTAGCGGGTTCCCCGGTAGTATTTACCGCCGCTATACGCGGAGTTGCCAGCGATATGCAATATGTTTCCGGCAACAATCAAACCGGCAAAGTAGTGCATTTTTTACCCACCCCGATCAAGGTTAAAGTTCTTGAAGAGAATGGCAGCCCGGCGGTCAGCTTTCCGGTGTGGTTCTCGGTAACGTCCGATTCCGGCGGCGTTATCAGCGCTGCGGCATATTCCGCTTACCTGTCGGGGACACCGGTAGCTACGGAATCGCTGTCACAATTATTAACCAATGCTGAAGGTATTGCCGAAGGTTACTGGCTGCTCGGCAAAAATACCGGCGCACAAATTTTAAAGGTGGATGGCGGCGCAATCAATGGCTCGCCAATGAATTTCACAGCAACGGCGACTGCCGACAACCCGGCGCTGTTGTTGCCGATTTCCGGTAATCATCAAACCGCCCAGGTTACACAAAAGCTGGCCGATTCTCTGACGGTCCGCGTTATCGATGCCTGGGGAAATCCCATCGCCGGTCAGCAAGTCATTTTCACAGCGACTAACGGCGGTCGATTTAACGGCAGCACACAAATTCTATCGCAAACCAAAAAGAACGGAAACGCCAAAGCCGGATTCACCACTGGTCAGGTTGCCGGGACGGATTACTATGTCATCCAGGTTACCGCAACTTTTGGCGGCAATCCCCTGCCCGGTTCGCCACTTACCTTCAATGCCTCAGCGACCCCGGGCCCGGCGGCTATTGCCGAAATGATCTCCGGCGACAAACAAACCGAAATTGTCAACCGGGAATTACCCCAGCCCCTGCAAGTGAAAGTAATGGATCAATTCCGTAACGCGGTAACCAATTTTGCCGTGCAATTTTGGGCAGCAAAAGGCAATGGTCTGGTTGATAACCAAACTCTGGTAACAAAATCCACAAACCCATCGGGGTTAGCTAGCGCAGTTTACAAGTTGGGACAAAAAAGCGGGGCAAACGAAATTCAAGCCGTGTTTGCCGGCCTGAATCCGGAAACCATTACGTTTACTGCGACCGGCCTGCCCGAAGCGCCTCACGAAATGACCTATATATCGGGAAATAATCAAAGCGGAGTGCGGGGCATGACGCTCAACCGGCCATTCCAGGTTAGAATTACCGATATCTTTGAAAATAACATAAAAAATCACCCTGTCCAATTCGATGTGGAAACAATCCAGGGCACTTTTAATGGTCTTAAAACCATAACCAGCAATACCGATACCAACGGGGTTGCTGAAGCTTATTTAACACTGGGACAGGAACTGGGTACGAACAACCATGTTGTAGTGGCTAAAAGTTTTTACAATAGCGCTCCGCTCAACGGCAGCCCGGTCACGTTCTACGCCTCAACCAAAACCGGGGTGGCCAACAAGATCATTCCCATTACCAGTACCAGCGGTTTACTGGGAGCGCCGGGACAAATCCTGCCCGATTCATTGTTCGTCAAAGTATGCGACGCCGATAATTTGCCGATCCCTGATTTTAAAGTAATGTTTCAAATCAGCAGCGGCGGCGGTAAATTTACCGCCAACAACAAAGATACCTTATCGGTTTTAACCAATTCCCGCGGCATTGCCGGAACGCAATGGCGTTTGGGGAACCAGGCCAATGAACAACGGGTGGCGGTTTCAGCGCTGTATAATCAACAGCACTTGCTCAATTCTCCGCTTTATTTCAGCGCCTGGGCGGTTGTTTCCAATGCTAAAACCATAGCCCTGTTATCCGGATCCGAGCAATCCGGCCCGGTCGGTGAACCGTTGCCGGAGCCCTTTGCGGTAATTGTTCACGATGAACTGGGTTTCCCGGTAGCAAACCAGCCGGTGCAGTTTTCAGTTATTTCCGGCGGCGGTCAATTCAGCGCTTCCACCGATACCCTGGTGCTCACTAAACAAAATGGTGTTGCCGATATTGTCTATACTTTAGGCAATGCGATCGGCAATAATGCCCATCTCATTCATGCCCGTTCTTTGAACAAAGGTGTGGAATTACAGGGCTCACCGGTTCTTTTTCATGCACATGGCGAACCGGGTAAAACCGACCCGGCCCATTCCTCTATTATTACCGAATCGCCGGTTCCCGCTTCCGGCGCCAATAATGCGCAAATTACTGTTACCTTGAAAGATAAATATGATAATCCGGTGCCGGGATGCAGATTGCAGATTTATACTCATGGACTCGCTGCTACGGTATCTCCCCTTGCGGGAGCGACAAATGTCCTGGGGCAATTCCTGGCCCAGGCTCGTTCAGCCCAACCCGGAGATTTGTATATAACGGCAAAGGATACGGATGATAATATCTGGCTGGCAGATTCGGCGAAAATCACCTTTTTCTCCACCACTGCGACAAAAATTCAACGCATCAGCGATGAAAACATCATCGCCTATCCGGGTTCAAGTTTAGCGGAACCCATGATGGTACGCATAACCGATGCGCAGAATTTACCGGTATATAGTTATCCGGTAACGTTCACCTGTAATAATACAGAGGCTCTTTTCTCCGCTGCACAGCCGGTATATACCAACAGTGACGGCCGTGCATCTACCAATATTCAGGTACCTGAACAAGCCGGCGAATTACTGGTCAATGCCAATGCTCCCGGCTTGCAGGGCAACCCAGTGCAATTTACAATCTACATAATGCAGCCGGAAAACCTGCTCATTGAAAAAGTAAGCGGCGACAGCCAAAAGACTGTGATCAACGGTAAAATACCGCTGCCGTTAGTTGTATCCATTCACGATAATGACGGCCGCCCGGCCAGGAATATTGGCGTTTTGTTTTCGGTTGCCAACACCCTGCTGGCGGTTGCAGATAGCGGTACGGTGAAAACCAATGCCAACGGCCTTGCGCAAACCACGGTTACCATGGGTGCAACAGCCGGTGAAACCACCATTACGGCAAAAATAATCGGTACTCAAAAAAGCGTCACTTTCCGGGTATTTTCTTTTGCCGAACAGGCGCAAAAAATGGCGATCCACTCCGGCAACAAGCAGAGCGCCCAAATTGGTCAGCAGGTTCCCGAACCACTGGTGGTTAAAGTGAGCGATAATAATAACAATGCTGTCGCAAACGTTGCGCTGCAATTTGCTATTCATTCAGGCGCCGGAACAATTATCGGCAATGCTTTGCAAAATACCAATGTTGCCGGTCTGGCCTCGGTCAACTACCGCTTCGGTATGACCAGCGGCAGGAACCTGGTTCGGGTTACCAGCGCCTCCCTGCCGGGTGATACATTATTGTTCACCCTCACCGCCACTCCGGATACGGCGTTCAGCATGGGTATTACCGGCGGCAACAACCAAACCGGTGTTACCGACCACCTGCTTAACAATCCTTTGTTGGTTAAAGTAGAGGATCAATTTGGCAACGGCGTTCCGGGTATTGCAATACTCTTTACTCCGCAGACCGGCCATGGTCATATTGTTCCGGCGGGAACGATAACCAGTGATTCCCTGGGAATGGCCCGGGCTTTCTGGCAGCTTGGCTCGGTTAAACAGACCCAGTATGTTACGGCCACAAACAGTACATTACAAAATTCACCTTTACAATTCCAGGCCACGGCGCTCAAAAACAATGCCCCGGTCATTACCCTGGTATCTGATAATTATGCTGTAAACGAAAATGATTCGCTGTCTTTTACGATAACAATTACTGATGCGGAAAACGACACCGTCACCCTCTCCGCCTTAAATCTGCCGGGCGGCGCAACCCTGAACGGGAATGTGTTTTCATGGCGACCGGGATTCAACCAGGCAGGCGAGTATGTGGTAAAATTTACGGCAACGGATCATGTGGGCGCGAAAAGTGAAAAGTATGCCCAGTTAACTGTACTTAATGTTAACCGTCCGCCGCGTATAATTACCGAAGAATGTTTGCCGGCAAACCGCAACCTGGGCGCGTTGAAAAAAGGCCAGGCAATTAATTTCTTTGTTAAAGCGGTCGATGATGATACCGATGATACTATCAATTACCTGTGGTTTGTAAACCAGGCTCCCAAAGCGGCGGCGGCCAATTACCGCTTTGAATCGCAAAATTTCAATCTCGGCAGGGTTACCGTTACTGCCCTGGTGTATGACCTGGAAGATAGCGTTTCTTTCGTGTGGACGGGCGATATCACCACTGCGATTGAATTGCAGAGTTTCAGCGGCGCTTTTAAAGCCTACACCGGTATTGAACTGAACTGGAAAACCCGCTCTGAATCGGATAACCTGGGATTTTATGTGCAGCGCGCCTTGCTGGAAAAAGGCCCATACACCCAGATCAGCAGCCT
The DNA here is from genome assembly GCA_029561455.1 of bacterium. GTDB lineage: Bacteria > Zhuqueibacterota > Zhuqueibacteria > Residuimicrobiales > Krinioviventaceae > Fontivivens. Next base: position 16,546 of record JAKQIY010000034.1, on the reverse strand, counting down.
GATCCCGGCAAATCAAAAGGGCGAATATAATTATACCGATTCTGAAGCAGAAGCGGGCCACGCTTGTTATTACCGGCTGGTGGACGTGCAAAATAGCGGATTTATGACCGAACACGAAGCCATTCGTGTCCAGCCTGAACTGCCGAAACGGTTCGCCCTGCAGCAGAATTATCCCAATCCGTTCAATCCAACCACGACTATTCGGTACGAATTGCCGGAGCCTTCTCACATTTCCCTGGTAGTGTTTGATATATTGGGACGCGAGGTCAAGACTCTAATCAATGCGGTTATCAATCCCGGTTATCATAGTTGTGTTTGGGAAGGCATCAATAACCAGGAATTGCCGGTAGCTGCCGGTGTGTATTACATGGTATTAAATACCAAAGAAGGCCGGTTTGTAAAAAAGATTGCCCTGGTCAAGTAAAAAACAGGTCGGGGGTTGTATGATAAGGTAAGGAATGAGCTTACCCGATGACCGGGGCTTTTTGCCCGACGACTCTCGGAGTGCAGCGCTTTTATGCGCTGCACAAGCTCGCGGCGCATGACCGTCCTACTCGATGATCGGTGCGCTTTTGTTATTCCAACGAATACTATGAGGCTGATCGGGGCTGTATCAAAAACCCAAAAAATGTAGAACAGGTTACAAGTAAAAGTCAAAATGCCATTCATTTCATCCGATAGCCCTGGACATCATTATCCAGGGCCCAAAGTAGAAGCGGGATTCCATCCCGTGCTTTTTGAGCAGCAAAGCAGGTTTCAGTCTGCATATTTCTTTCGGCAAAGCAGTGGGCTGTGTTGTTGTTCACCGGGTTTTATGAAATGAAATGGGATTGGAAATCCCCTCTCAACCTGCGCCCTGGATTGGGAAATAAAGGGCGAGTACAACTCTGCACTAATGATGGCCCTGGAAAATGATATTCAGGGTTCGTTATATTTCCTTTTTCATCCAAATCCTGATATTGTTAATAAACTTATAACCTGTTATACTTGATGAGTATATTTTCTCTTGCAAATGTTTGTGTATTTGTATTATTTTAAACGTCTCAAAAACTGTTATGGAATATTGCGGGCCCTGAAAATCAATATTATTTTATAATCGAAATAGTGTGGAGAGAAAGGTTGTGAGCATGAACGATAATAATGAAACATTACTCTTTGAAAATCGAAATGACTTTAGAGCCTGGCTTTTGAATAATCATAATCAAGCAGACGGAATATGGATCATATTTGTCAAGGGGGATAAAAACTTTACCGCCAATGACGCATTGGAAGAATCACTCTGTTTTGGCTGGATTGACGGCTTGATGAAATCCATCGATGATAAAACCTATAAAAAATATTTTTCAAAAAGAAAAGATACCAAAAAGTGGTCGGAAAAAAATAAATCCATCTATGAAAAACTGTTAAAGAATGGCTTGATGACAAACGCCGGAATCGATGTATTCAAAGCAGAAACGAATGATAATAATAAAGTCATTGATATGAATGAAAAAATAGCAATCCTTACAGAGGAATTGAAACAAGATAAAGAGATATTGAGTTTATTTGCAGCAAAACCGCCGTCAAGACAAAAGCAATTTGCCGGTTTCTATTGTGAAGCCAAAACCGGGGAAACGCGGAAAAAGAGACTGGTAAAAATAACTGAAGCATTAAAAAGTAATTATACGGGAATGTTGTATTAATTTTTACCTGACTCCGGGTCGCTGACCCCTGTGTGGGCAGGTTCTGCCGGGGGAAAAGACAACTTAAAAATTTACCCGGTTTCCAACATGAAGCTGTAAAATACGTCCCAAGCCGGGAGGCTGGAAAAGAGAAGAAACACTATTCCTTTACCTCCCCGTTCTTTGCATCTCTTCATTAATAATTTCTTGAATTTAAATCCTTTGTATATTTGATTGCCTGGTTCCAGTAACTAAACTACTTTGTTCCACCCCTAAAGGGGTTTGATTGGGTGGGAGATTGGTTGGCTAGAGACATAACGCCCCTAAAGGGGCTTTTCTTTATTCTCTGGTTCCGGTATCTCCAGCCCGTAATCACAATCGCCCAACTCTGCCGGGATAGCGGAAAAAACTTGCAACTTTCGCTTTGTCTTTCCACAGCAAGAAGCTGTGAATGTACGTCCCAAGCCGGGAGGCCTGGGACGAGAAGAGAGCAATATCTGGACAGTATTGCGGCATGTATATTGCTAATAAAATTATGATGTTTACTATATATATGAGTTAATCCGGTATCAGAACTAGTCCAGGATTTCATCAGGAATAAATAAAAAATTGCTCTATCTTGCAAGGTACTATTAAATGAATGAGAGTGAGGTCTGAGATGAGTAGGGATAGATTGAATTTGATCAGGCATATTGTGAAACTGTTGTGTAAAAAAGAGAAAATATCTATAAACAGACTGGTGCTTCCCTTTGTCGCTTTTGTAACATTATTCTTTTGTATATACGAAAATACAATCGCTTCAGATAAAGTGGTAAGCGTATATTACTATTCCTGGTGGGGGAACACCGGTTATACCCATTGGCCGGATGGATACCTGGGGGAAAAACTTCTCCCGCCGCAGCCACCCTATCTTGACGAATACAATAGTAATTCCGATGTTTTGGTAAAAAAGCATTTGGAATGGTCACAATCGTATGGTATTGATAACTGGATATGTAGCTGGTGGGGGTGGGGACCATGGAACGAAATTGATACTATTATTCGTTCACAGATCGCTACCAACGTGAAGGAATATAATACTACCTTTTGTCTATTATATGAATCAGGTAATTTGTTAAAGTTTCAAAATGATCGAATTGTATTTGATGATGAGGATATTGCCAAATTGCGGTCTGACTTTGACTATATTGCAACAACTTATTTCTCAAATCCAAGCTATTATCGGATTAACAACAGACCGGTGGTATATTTTTACCTGACAAGGGTATTTACCGGGGAATATGCCCATGCACTTCAGTTACTAAGGCAAGACATGATTGCACGCGGATACGATATCTATATCGTTGGTGATGAGGTTTATTGGGATTCTCCCGATCAGACCCGTATTGCGGCTTTTGATGCCATCACTGCATATAATATGCACGGACCATGGCAGTATGCAGGTTACCCTGCAAATACAAATTTTATTGATGATGTTTCCGAAATTTTTAGTCAATATTCTGCCATTGCAAATAATTTAGGCGTTGACTTTATTCCGAATACCACGCCTGGTTTTAATGACCGGGCAGTAAGGTTGAACGTGAATCATTATATTATTCCCACCCAGATTCACCCTGACTCAAATAATGTCTCCACGTTTTACCAATTTACAAAGATGGCAATAAATCACGTCGATTCCTCAATCAATGCTATTGATATAACTTCTTTCAACGAGTGGCACGAAGGAAGCCAAATTGAACCTACAATTGTCGCTGCTCCTACAAATACCGATATAAGCTCAAGTGGCCAGGATTATACTCTGGGGTTTACTTACGAAGGTTACGGGACCAGGTATTTAGATATAGTGAGGATTTTACTGTCAGATATTCCTTCGGAAACGCAAGAACAAGTAAGGTCTTTACCTCGTTCCTTCCTGCTTGAGCAAAACTATCCCAATCCATTTAATGCATGCACAAAAATAGAATTTTCAATTCCTTATGATGAGTTTGTGACGTTGGAGATTTTCAACCTTTTGGGAGAAAGGATTGCCACGCTGGTTTCGATTGATCTTTTAGCCGGCTCACATCAGACGGAATGGAATGCCGGGAATGTTCCGGGTGGAGTTTATTTTTATCAGTTGAATGCAGGAGAATTTGTTCAAACAAGGAAATTAATTTTATTAAGGTAATCAAGATGCCCGAGGTTTCCCAATCCCGGGCCTTTTATTACAATCGCCCGGTTCTGCCGGAAAACTGTATGTAATTTATAGTTTAGTTCTTTTTACGTATTCCAGCCTGAGGCTGCCAAGTTGCGTTTCAAGCCGGGAGGCTTGGGACGAGAAAAAAGCCGGGTAAACGCCGGTTTTGCTATTTTCCCCCCGCCACATCCTTCAGCCACGGCATCATCTTTTCCAGTTCGCCATAGTATTTATCAAACGTGGACAGGTAGGGATTGGTATAGAATTTACTTTGCAGTTCTTCTGTTAGCGGAACACCGAAAAAGACCATATCGGCAAAATGCACCAGGTTGGCGATTTGCGCATCATCCTGAAAATGGCCGCCGCCCCAGGGACTGTTTTCGCCACTGGTGCGGATGTTCAGCGCCAGGTTGGCCGGGACGCCTAAAAACTGGTACACCGGTTTGGCGCCTTCCAGTCCGATGCAATCGCCCTCGGCGCCGTTGGCGTAATCGTTATTGGCGGTGGTGATGAGTACGGCGCGCGGCGCAATGGCGGCAATGATCTCGTGATGGTCGTACGGCAGCCGTTCCGCATAGCCGTGGGTATCAGTCTTGTAAATGCGCGGGGGATTCAAAAAGCGCGGCAGCATCTCGTTGGCGTTATGTCCCTGGTGGCGGGTTTTATCGCCCAGTACCTCGCAGCCGGTGGAGACGCCCCAGTCATATACATTACCGAACGGCGCTGAACGATGCGGCGTGTTGCCGAAGGAATCGTAACGATACACCGCGCAGCCGCCGCAGCCGGACGCGCCGGGATTGACCACGCCAAAGCGCTCGTCAAACAGCCCCGCCGCCAGCGCCGCTTTGCCGCAGCGCGAAAACCCGGTAACGACCAGCTTGTCCAGGGCGAACTTGTTTTTATAAGCGGCGTCGTTTTGCGTCAGCCAGGTCAGCGCATCCACAGCGCGGCTCGCGCCCCAGGCCCAGGCCAGCAAGGTTCCGGCGTCGTGACCGGTCGTCACATTGTAGGGATACAGTTCGTAAAACGCACCCTGGCGGTCATAGTTGTCGCTTGCGACGCTGGTATAAATAATGCTCAGCACGGCGTAACCTGCCTTTAGAAAAACGGGATTGGCTTTCTGCGGCCAGAAATCGATACTGACAATCACCGGATACGGGCCGGACTTACCGCATTGCCGGACGGTTGGAATGGTGAGGACCGCCTCGAAAGCGGCGGTAACGCCCTTATCCTGAACGGTAATGGTCATCTTGTCGTCATTCACCACCGCAGTTACTGATTGCGGCGGTTTGGGCAGGTATCCATATTCGTAATACTGCGCCAGGTCCAATATTTCCGCGCGGCGGGCAGTCCAGTCCGCCACAGAAACAACCTTTTTGCCGTTGAAAAATGTGAAAGGATCCGGCAGCGAGTTTACCGTTTTCAGAGCAAAGGGATCGGGATATTTACCGCTACGGCGCAGAGCTTGAAGCGCGTTATCCAATTGGGCGGCGGTGTGGTCGATTTGCTTTTGTTTGGTCGCTGCCGGCGTTTGTTTGGCAGCGGCTAGAGCGTTATCCAGTTCTGTTTCGCTCACCCAGATACCGCGCGGCAGCTTTTCCGCTTTATAGATGGCGGCGCGCAGCAGAAAAGTATCGAGAGCTTTGGCAGTCTTGCCGTCCCAGCCGCTTAATTTAACGACGCCCCAGCGGCTGTTGTCGTCCAGTCCCTTGTTATTGCCGTCGCTCCAGAAAATACGATACTGGCATTTTTGTGTAAGAGTTACAGCATCATTAATGCAAAACTCGAATCCCATTTTCGAGCCGTTTTGCATGGGTATGCCGCCGATGTAAATCGCCAGTTCAACGACATAACCGCATGGCTTACCCTGACTGTCGGTTTTAGCAAATACAGCCGAGCCTTGCAGGCGCTCCTGGTATGCGCCGCTGCCGGTCACATCTCCCACACAGTTAATACGGATCAGCCAGTCGTCTTCTTCATTTTTGGGCATCTTGTCATTATAGAAATCGCCATATATTTCCACGCCGTCCTGATCGCCCGGCAGTTTAGCGGTGGTAGTGATGTCGGTATCGTTCACGTCGATCAACAGGTACAGTATTGCGCCGTCCCACAGCGAGCGGACTGTGCCGCTGGTTTTGCATTCTGGCGCTGGGGCGGACAAGTTGGCGGTCATGCTGATGGCGACAGGTAAAGATTCGGCAATATCCCAGACCGGTTCGGTCTGGCCGTCGATTATCACGGAATCGGTGGTGAATTGCGACAGTAGTTTTGTCCTATCAGCCGCCGCAAGTAAATTACTGCATGTTAAAAGGAGGAGAAGAATAATACTTTTACCGGTGACCCTGTTCATGACATGTTCTTTCTGCAAGGTTAGTTGATATTCATTTTTATTATTCTGTGGAAACCAGGTGTGTAATTTGTACGCCCCCAAAATGGTTATATTTACAGAACAGGTCACAGCCTTTGTTATTAATCTCGGCCTTCATTTGTTATCCGGCAGGTTACCTGCTCGCGCCGGGAACTGTTCATTGCTTTAATTATTATTTATAACTCATCCAGGGCTTCAATATCGGCTAAATCTTTTTGTCTGCCGGAAGCGCGTTTATTGGCAACAAATTCCCGGCGGCCGATATATTTTACCGGAACATCTCCATAATAACCATTTTCACTACCCTTAAAGGCTGTTTCCCAGTCCATTCCGGAGATGGATGTCATCAGGTCAATTCGTATAGGAGATACGCCTAATTGCACCACTTTATCCGGCCATTCAAAATCGGCTGTGACAAGGCCAAGCGATGCGAAACCGAAATCGTCCAGGGCTTTAATAATGCTAACGGCATTCTTTTGATCCGGTTTTACATAGACATCAATATCCCCGGTGTATCTGGGTGCGCCGTGGAATGCCAGAGCGTAAGATCCGACGATCATATATTGTACTTTATGAGCGTTGAAACACTCGAACAACTCTTTGTAGTCTGATTGTATCTCCATGATATTGCTTTCTGAGGTGTTCAACGGCTGAGATTCTTTCCGCCCGGGATTTGGTCAGCCAAAATGCCAGGTTTTCTTTGATCTCATTGAAATCAGTCAGATTTTTTTTGGTAACGACTTTACACATTTTTACTTTTTACTGTGGATAAAAAACAGCAAGATTTTTTTACAATTATTATTTATTCAATTAAAAGGAAAGATGCAAGTTTTTTTTTGTTTTAACATCTTTAAGCGTAACCATAGCCGGTTCTGCTGGGAAACAGAATATATTTTTCACATTAATTTTTTCAATTCCCAGGAAATTATCATAACCAGGTAGATAATTCCAACTCTGCTATTTAACTTTATTAATATCCCGCACTGTCCTTTTGCCCGCTCATTAAAAATATGCTGAACTGCCTGGTTATGCCATCTTTACCCGTTCGTTCCGTTTTGGCGGCGTCAACAGCGCTGACATGTACAAAACCTGCATCCATTAAAGACTGGCGTAGTTGCGCGCGGTTAAAGCCATAATGAAAGACCCCGGTATTGTCTTTATGGAACAGGCCGCTATCCTGGTCCAGATCGGCAATACCCAACCAGCCGCCGGGTTTGAGGATGGCGTGGAATTGTTTGAAAAGCTCCTCAATATTCGGGATATGATGCAGGGTCATACTGCTGACGATCACATCATATTCTCCGGACAATTTGTCTCCCTTATCCAGATCGATAAGGGCTGCTTTAACGTTGGACAATTTCAGCTTGTCGATCTTGGCTTTGTACATTTCGAGCATACCCTGCGAGCTATCGACGCCGGTGATGGAGCGCACCAGCGGTTGCAATTGGAAAGTGACGAGTCCCGTGCCGCAGCCAAAATCCAGCACATCCAATGCGGATGACAAAGGGATGTGGGTAATGATGGTGTTAGCAATGTCCTGGGTCATTTTCAGCCGGACGGGATTTTCGTCCCACAGTGCTGCGTCTTTATCAAAATTGCGTTTTTCGGTGTTCATAATAATATTCTTTTTGTTATATAATTAATTCCCTGTCTCATGTTTATGATGTAATACTCATAACACCTTTTTCGGCCGGAGGCAGAAAAGTACAATCCCAGGTGAACAGATCGGTGCTTTTATAGATACCCGAAGGTCCGAGCGATGAGTTACAAAGGACAAATTTATTTTTCTGGCAAATTTGCATTCCCATTTTCAACCGGCTTGTTTGTAATTAACAGGAATAGTAAATAACCCAGCCATGATAAAAATAAGGTGATGAGCAGCCAGCCATATTTTTTGCTGCCGTTTGCACGTTTTGAAACCAGCACAAGTATTGGTGGAAAAAATATCACCAACAGGATAATCATAATTTCTAAAGCACCCAGGGGAAAAAGTGCGGCAAAAAAAGCTACCATTTATCATTTCCTTTTATTAAAATTTGATACAAGTTTTAATCAAGTCATAAAATCTTGTTTTTTCGCTTTTTTTCAAATTCTATCAATTCAACCGGCGCGCCATTGTGTACAATCATGGCGACCCGCGTGCCTTCGCCGGGCGAGTTCGGTGGTGTTAATATTTGCAGGTTATGTTTGCGCAGTTCCTCATCCAGATCATCGACCTCAAAGGCAAGATGCGGAACTGTTTTGATCAATTCGTGAATGGGACTGTCCACATCAAAGCGCATCCATTCGATGCCAAAGGGACTGCTATCGAATCCGCCCACGTAAAATTTGAATTGCGGCAGATACTTTTCATTTTGTATAGGCCCGGTCGTCGGGATGCCGAGATGATGATACCGCCAGCCCCATTTATTTTCCGCCTGCGGCGCTTCATGATCTTGTCGTTTTCTGCTCATAGTTGTCCGGTTTATGATCATCAGCGCACCAGGAACACTCCCGGTGCGCACAATAAAATTTATTCGTTTGACGCCAACCTGAACGCCGCCATTTCCTGATCATTGCGCACCAGCAGAATATCATTGGCCAGGACCGGATGGTTCCAGGTTTTGCCGGTTATGGCCGGTATACGCACCAGTTCCGTAAATTGCTCCGGGACTGCATTAACCAGCGCCAGTTCGCCTTTTTCCGAGATCACCAGCAACACATCCTGATCGGCCAACAATACGAACTGACCGCGGCCATAGCGCCCGCCGCGCCATTTCCGCTCGCCATTATCAAGCGAAATGCAAGCCAGCATCGGGCCGTCAAAGCCATAAACATGGCCTTTGTGAATAACGGAATCGTTAAAGTAGGGTTTGATGCGCGCAGAGGCCCAAACATCGGTCGTGCTCCATCCACTGTCTCCCGCAGTTGCTTTAATACGACGGATACCGTCCCGCTCATTGATGCTGATGAGAATATCATTATCCGGAGTAATGGTTGGTTGAACTATAGGAGTGCCTTTCCAGGCATATTCCCAAAGCAGAGCGCCGTCGGCGGGATTAACGCTGATGACGCCGGGCTGATATTGAAAAAGAACCTGCCGCACACCGTTAACTGTTGCCAGGTGCGGGGAACTGTAACTTTCAATACCGGAATCCGGTTTGCTCCAACAGGGATTGCCGTTAGCCAGATCATACGCAATGAGTGATCCGGCAGCGGCGGCGATGACCAGGCTATCTACAACCAGGGGCGATCCTGAAAATCCCCATATTGGGGTTTTGGTATCGGTATCGGTAGCGGCATTGCGCGACCAGATCACGTTGCCGGTGCTTGCATCAAGTGCGTTGAGTATGCCGGTTGCGCCTTGTGAGTATATGCGTCCATTACTAAAAGTCGGTGTGGCGCGTGGGCCAGGCCCGCCGTTCGATTCCCAGAAGCGGGCTTTGTCGCTGTGTATCCATACCGGTTCGCCGGTGAGCAGGTGATAACAGGAAACCACTTCATCATCGCCGCGTTGCTCTTGGGTATAGAACAACTCTCCACACACGGTAAAGGAAGACCAACCCGGGCCGACCGGCTGCCGCCAGAGTTCCTGCGGGGGATTGGTAGCCCAATCGGTTGAAATTTTGCTGCCGTAAACAATACCGTCGCGCCTGGGGCCGCGGAATCCCGGCCAAACCGCCTGTGTAGTATCCTGCAACGCAACAACGGCGCTTTGTATCTGTTCTTGACCGGATTCTGCCAATAGCCGTTCTTCCGGACTTGCAGTCCAGCGCCAGGAAAAATCCGATTGCCCGTTATTGGTTATGCCGGCGGTGCGTAATAAAGTCCAGGCGCCGGTGGCAATAATAATAGTGGCCGCCATGGTAATTAAACGAAGCCGTTTAGTAAAACGTCGACTGACAACCGCCCAAACCACAAAAGCCACGCAAATTATCGGCAAGGCGAGGATGGGGAACAACATTCCCATGCCGCCCCGGGCAATTGACTGATGGAGCAGCGGAATTGTGCCGATAATAGCAACAATTATCAACCCAACAGCGCTCCAGCGTTCCAGGTGGGGCGCCCGGCTGAAAAACGCCCACCAGATAATTATTAATAAACCGAACAAAGCTCCGCCTAATACGGCAATCGGCAAGGCGTCCGGTATTACTATAGGAGCGAGAATTTTGAAAAGTACAATCAGTATTGCCATCACTAGTCCCGGCCACAATCGCACCGGTTTCTGCTGTTTTGGTTTACGGGGTTTGCGTTTGAACATAACAAGTCCTTTTTTATATTTGGTCAGGTGACATAAAATTATTATTTACATTGAATTTTGTTGATAATAACCGGCGATGACTCGGTTTTGATTTGCTGCACTAGAAAAATATTTTGTATCCGTATCATCTTACGGTTTGAAATATTTATTTGTTACAAAAGGTGGATATTAAATTTCCCACTAATAATGGACTCATTGGGAAGAAATATCCATCTCATACACCCGGTATCTTCGCAACGGTTTGGCGCCCAGTTTATTAATGGCATTGATCATCGGCATATTGTCTTCGAGCACATAATTGATCTCGACCCACAAATCCTTACTGTACAGCGAATCATTTAGCATACAATAAATAAGACTGTCCACCGCTTTGCCCTGGTATTCCGGAATTACTCCCAGGGCAAACATACGGTAACGATGCAGGCGCGGCAGTCCCCATAGTAGTTTTATAAAGCCAAACGGGTACAAGCGTCCGTTCAATCCCTTTAGCAGGGAATTAACATCCGGCAGGGTAATAGCAAAACCGACCGGACGGCCGTCCTGATTCTCGGCAAACAACACACATTTGGGTTGTATGACCGGTTTCATGTCGCGGGCCATCGCTTTGGCTTCGGCATCCGTTACCGGGGTATAGCCCCAATTACTGATAATAGTAGCATTGGACAGTTCAATCAGGGTCTGTACTTCCGCATCATAATTTTTCATATCTAACCGGCGAACGCGAATCCCATAGCGTTTTGCTATCGCCTGGGTATGTTCAATTACCCGTGGCGGCACTTGATAGCCTTCGGCAATATCGATATACCAGCATAACAGATCTTTAACTTTGAGCAGACCAAAATCTGTCAGCAACTCGTTGTAATACGGGGGATTATAAGGCGCCATAACCACCGGCGACGGCGTGAATCCTTCTACAACCATGCCCCACTCCTGCGAGGTAAAACTCCACGGGCCGCGCATTTTCGTACAGCGCTTTTCCAGCAGCCAACTTTTGGCCGCGCTCAGCAGCAGCCTGGTGGCTGTTTTATCCTGTATACATTCAAAATAACCCAAAAAGCCGATGCGTTCCCCCCAGAAATCCATGGCGATATGATCGATAAATGCGGCAATGCGGCCAATGACCTTGCCCTGGTCTTTTAATAAAAAGAGTTGCCGGTCGCAGTGCTCAAGAAAAGGATTAGTTTGGGGAGCAAAAAGATTGCGCTGCTCTTGTCGTAAAGGTGGCACCCAAACGGGATCGTTTTGGTAATGCTTGTATGGAAAATTGATAAAGGCTTGCAGATCATGTTTTTGGGCAACCGGGACTAGTTCCATATCTTTCCTGCTTTATTATAGTGTAATTGATTTCCGCACTTAAAAGGATCGCCACTCTATATATAATCACCTGCTATAAATGAACAAGATTCACTAAACAATATAAACAAAACATGAATATGGTTCCATATAATTATGCAGTTTTCAGGATAAAGAACAATGTTTAACGCAGCAGCATCATTTTTTGTACCTGGCTTTCGCCCCCGGATGTGAGCTTGAAAAAATATACACCGCTGGTTACAGCGTATCCGGCATCATTTTTACTATCCCAGGCAAACGAATGCGCGCCCGGCGCGGTATAACCGCTATAAAGCGTTTTCACTTTTTCCCCCAGTGAATTATATATTTCCAGAGATACTTTTTGCACATCCGTTACATTAAACAGTATTGCAGTCGACATATTAAAAGGATTCGGATAATTTTGGCAGACCAGACTTGCCGGCGTCCCGCTCTCATCAATAATTCCGGTAGTCGCCGCTTCTTTGTGATAAATTTTGTATTTCCAGCCGGCTAAAGTAAGAGACGAACCCTTGGCAAAAGAGACCGAGTCCATTGCCAAGGCATCGGCATACCGGTCAAAATGTTTCGAACCGCTAAATGTAATATTTATAGTATTGGGACAAAGATTGAAAACAGCGAAAATTTTATCATTCTCTTTTTCGCGGATAAATGCAAAAATATCATAATTGTTAGTTGTCCCTATCCGTGTTAATTTTCCGCCATTGCCGCCATTCCACAGGGCCTGGTTATCTTTTTTTAATGTGAACAATGTTTTGTACATATCCGCAAAAGGATGCGGCTGCCAGTCGATGAGGTCTTTATCAAAAAAAGCCAGCCGTTTATCGAGACCCGCTTCCTCGCCGCTATAAAGCAGCGGCATACCGTTGATGACCGAGGTCAGCGCCGCAAAAGCTTCAGCCGCGTTGCCGAACTGTTCAAATACGGTGCCATACCATGAATTTTCATCGTGATTGGCGGTAAAGTGCAGGCGGTAATGATTTTGCGAAAAAGCGTTTTGTTCATTGCCCAGGTAATTCCATAAATCGTTAGCCGTGTTAATATCTTTATAGACTTTATTTAACAGGCCGTCGCCAAAACCATGATACCCCCAGGAATAGCTTATATCAAATCCTGCATCCTGGTATTGTTCACCATCATCTTCCGCCAGCATAAACAAACCGGGTTTGAGGGTTTTTAACTCTGTAATAGCCGTTTGCCAAAAATCCAGGGGCACCCAGCTTACGGCGTCGCAGCGAAAGCCGTCAATATCTGCCTGTTCTACCCAGTACTGCATGGCGTCGATCATGTAATCACGTAGTCCTTGTTGACTATAATTCAAATCGATCACATCCGTCCAGTTGGTTCCGGCCGGCGGCACGAAATTGCCATAGCTGTCTTTTGTGTACCAGTCCGGATGGGTTGTGGTCAGGGTATTATCCCAGGCGGTATGATTGGCGACCCAGTCGATGATGACATACATACCCATGCTATGGGCAGTATCGACCAGGTCTTTAAAATCTTCCAGTGTACCGAACTCTTGGTTGACATCGAGGTAATTTTGCACCGAATAATAGCTTCCCAGGCTGCCCAGGCGGTTTTGTTCGCCAATAGGATGAATAGGCATGAACCAGAGAATACCGACTCCCATATCCCGCAGTCGCGGCAAGTGCGCAGCAAAAGCGGCAAAGGTGCCCTCTTCAGTATATTGCCTGACGTTGACTTCATAGATGATCTTGTTATAGCTCCAGGACTGGTGAGACTGGGAATTAGAGGGAGTAGAAAATAAAAAAACTAACAGCAGTAGTATACAATATATCTTGCTATACTTCAAATTGTTTTCCTTGTGACTTTACAAAGTTAATCATTTTTGATTTTAAGATAAATTATTTCTTTAATGTAATGAATTTTATTCAAGATGCACAAGTAGTTTTTGTTTAATATTTAAATAATGCAGAGTATTCTTGGTTAACCCGGGTAAAAAACAGTAACCCCAAACACAGATTTTGCCTGGTGTGTTAAATCATATTTTTTTATTCAAAAAATATCTTACTCTTTTATCCTTATGGAAAATAAGTTATTAAAGTGTGATAAAGCCCCACTGTTTTGCTTGTAATTGATGTTTGACCTGGCCATTGTTAAAATGACCAAAGGTAAAAGCAGCTTGTGCCCGATTTGAAAAACCGGGCACAATAATACTTTAATTACTGTTGGTAGAGTCTTTTACCAGCCGAACGGAAATGCCTGATGAGCCACTACTACCTGTCGGAAAGAGATCGTTATCGGCACATGATAGTTTATAATTTGACACCATCGGCGGCAAAGGCCCAATCCGTATTACTGACCCATAAACAGTATATTCTCCCAACTTTTCAAAAACGCCATTGGAATTACGCATACCTGCCGGTAATGCTGTAAAGCCGCTTTCATTAGTAGCGGTAGAATTTGTACATGACCAGTGTGCTGTACCTGCTTCTTTCAATTTGTCGCCGGCGCCCAACATACCGCCAAGGTTATCGGCTAATGTTTCCCATTCTGTTGTACTTGGAATATGCCACCCTTCAGGGGCAATATTACTATTATTTAAAAGTGCGTACAAATTATACAATCTTCCGTACGTGGAAGAATTTGCAGGATTGTTATTATAATCGCAATAAGCGCCGGTTGTTAAATTGGCCCAGGCGCTGTTGTCGGTGACATTGGGAATCTCTGTGCCATCCCGGTAATGCGTTACTTGCAGGTTTTCAGCCATCCACCATTGTTCCCCGATTTTAACGGTCTGGTAGGTATTACCATCGTAATCGGACATTGTACCGGTAAGTAATGGTTCAAAATCTAAAGAAGTAATGTTTGCTCTCAAAGTGCCATTGCAATCCGATCCTGAATACTTGCCGGTTAATTTGGTGCAATTTTCAGTGATTGTACCGGAACCGTTAAATGTGCCGTTACATGGCGTACTTTGTTGTATAGTAAAACTCAGCGTAGTGCCTGACATACGTCCGGTTAATTGCGAAGCTGCTCCGCCTTCGGTAACTATCGATCCGGTTGCTGTGCCATCATCCGCTTGTCTGATTACTATGTCTGCATAGAATTGTGTGCCGACTGGCAGTTGCACCCCGCCGGTAACAATAACAGACAGGAGCCATCTTCCGGTAACATCACAGGCCGGCGGTTTATTTGCCGAGTTCGTCGGACTACTCTTGTCACCACATCTGTTCAGGAGTAGTATTAAAAAAAGTAAAACCAGTATTAGTTTAACACTTTTCATACAAAATCCCTTCAGCAAAATTAATTCTCACCAGGTTATGAATGCTCAATTCCGGTGAGAGGTACGGGAGTATTTTCCCTGACAATTAATAAAGCTTTTACAACTTGACTACTCGAACTTGATTATATATGCAAAAGAGGCTAAAGAAGTGGAAAGGCTGCTTTCACCGAGGGAAATTATCGGTGAATATATTTTTTATTATCATCACGGTTCTTTTTTTAAAACCGTGCTGTAATACCTCTCGCCTCTGCTGCCGACCAGTTGAATAAAAATTGAATCCGCATATCTTTTGGCAAATCTCTTCACCAGGTTACGGATTAGAATTGTATCGCCGGGAAATGTATAAATAAAATAACCGCCGTTTGTCATTCCTAGAGCGGAATTGGTATGTATATTTCGCTGTGGATCAATTTTGAAAAAATAGTAATCGCCGGTTTGTAAATTATGTTGCTGTGCTCCAAGGATTGTCAGGGAATCCAGAAATGCCTGATATGGCGCCGGTTTGATCGATTCCGCTTGTCCCCAGATCAGGTTTTGCGGAATACGATTGATGGTTTCATTAGCCGTACCGATATAATCATTAGAGCGGATGGTCAGGGTATAGGAATCCCGGGTAACGGTAAAAACTCCCTTTACAAGATGACCGTCAACATAAATATCCATACCATAGTTACCCGGCGCAGGTTTTGACAAAGTAAATTTTGCATAAGCGTAACTCAGAACGGCCGCAGCCGGGCCTTCCGGTATGCCTATATCTTTTAAATATATTTTATACACGTTTTCGGTTCTGGTTATGCCGCCGATGATCTGATAACCGGCGCTCGGATAAACCTTTTCAGTGAAAAAAGCCAGCGCAATATCCGCATCGGCTTTTTCACTTTCGACAACGATGGAAATGTTTATTTTTGAATCAATCGCGGTGGTTCTCCCCGCATAATCGGGATAGTTAAAATCATCGGCAACCGTTGCATCATTTATATTGCGCTGACACGCCAAAAACAAGGATAATAAAGCAAAGCAGGCTACTGTAAACAGGTATTTTTTCATCTCACTTTCCTCCCGATTATGAGTTGGTTTCTAAAACAAGTTATTATCAATTAAATCCGGTCTATCCATTCCGCCCCGGTCGACGTTCGCGTAGTATACAGTTTAAGATAAATAATTTACGGAAAAAAGCAAGCGATTTTTCATTACTTTTGTTTTCTGGAGATTTTTTCCGATGAATCACTGCCCGGATAGCGATTTAACCCACTCCGACTGAGGGATTGATAAAACTAACATGCAGGTTTTAATAAAGAAAAAATCCCGATAATCACTCTTGACTTATTTTCCCGAACCTTACATTCGGCAGTCCCAAAATCCACCGGGCGCATGCGTGCAAAACGGCAAAGGGAATGAGCGCCAAACCGGCAATTAAAAAACACAACTCGTAAACCAAAGTACTATCTGTATACGGCCTTCCAGACAGACGGGAGTGTAAAGCGCTTAGAGGAATGCCATACATATTCCCCACGATCATCAC
>JAKQIY010000024.1 GCA_029561455.1 bacterium | reverse complement strand
CCTGATGTTCACGGAGAGGCAACCGCCTTATTGATTATAAAAATGCTCAAAGGAAGAAATATAAAGATAACAAGGATTGCCACCGGCGTGCCACTAGGCGGCGACCTGAAATATATCGATAAAATGACCATTTCCAAATCGCTGGAATTCAGGCGCGGCATGTAATTTTATGGATAAGACGAGGAAAATAGACAGCAAACTTATTACCGAAACAGTAAAAAAACTGTTTATCGAAGCCAACATAAATTTGGGCCAGGATGTGGTTTGCTCCCTGCAGGATGCGCTCGCGCGGGAAGAATCTCCCCTGGGCAGGCAGGTGCTCGAAAAAATAATTGATAACGCGGAAATTGCCCGCCGCGAAAAAATGCCCATCTGTCAGGATACAGGTCTGGCGGTGCTGTTTATTGAAATCGGGCAGGATGTCCATATTATCGGCGGCGATTTGCGGGCGGCAATTGAAGAAGGAGTGCGCCAGGCCTACCAGGATGGTTTTTTGCGCAAATCCGTCTGTGATCCGTTGACCAGAAAAAATACACAGGATAACACGCCGGCGATAATCCACATTGATATTGTACCTGGCGGCAAAATGAAAATAATTGCCATGCCCAAAGGCGGCGGCAGCGAAAATATGAGCGCGGCGCAAATGCTTACGCCGGCTGCGGGCAGCGAAGGTATTAAAAACTTTGTTGTTGAAAAAGTGAAACAAGCTGGCGCCAATCCCTGCCCTCCGATTATTGTCGGAGTCGGCATCGGCGGCTCACTGGAAGAAGCGAGTGTTTTAGCCAAAAAAGCTTTGCTACGCCCAGTGGGCGAAGTTAATAATAATGATGAGCGCCTGGCACAAATGGAAAAAGACCTGCTCGACAGCATTAATAAACTGGGTATCGGCCCGGGTGGTCTGGGCGGAAGAATTTCCGCGCTGGCCGTGCATATTGAGATGTTGCCCTGCCATATTGCCTCTTTGCCCGTTGCGGTAAATATTCAATGTCATGTGGCACGGCATAAAGAAGAAATTATATAGGATATTGTTTTGAACAAAAAAGAAAACGTGGTGCGTCGACTAGAGATTCCATTAAAGACGGATATTATTTCCTCTCTGCAGGCGGGAGATATGGTGCTCATAAGCGGTGAGGTTTATACCGCGCGCGATGTCGCGCATCGCCGTCTTTATGAAGAGTTGCTCAAAGGCGAGAAACTGCCGATTGATTTAAAGACGGCGGTAATATTTTACGCGGCGCCAGCGCCGACTCCGCCCGGAAAAATCATCGGCTCCATCGGCCCGACGACGAGTTACCGGATGGATTTCTTCACGCCGAAATTAATCGAAAATGGTCTTAAAGGTATGATTGGCAAGGGCGGCCGGTCCGCGGAAATTGTTGCCGCGCTCAAAAAATATGGCGCGGTTTATTTCGGCGCTATCGGCGGCATTGCTGCTCTTACCGCCTGCTGCGTAAAAAAAGTTGAATTGGTGGCCTACGAGGACCTTGGCCCGGAAGCGATAAGAAAATTAACTGTCATTGATTTTCCGGCAGTTGTCATCAATGACGCGCATGGTAATGATTTGTATTTGTCTGCCCAAAACAAGTGGCGTATCCAGTCAATATAATTATTCTATTAAAAATAAGAAAAAAGTTGACTGAAACAATGTTCTATATTAT
>JAKQIY010000023.1 GCA_029561455.1 bacterium | reverse complement strand
CCTGATGTTCACGGAGAGGCAACCGCCTTATTGATTATAAAAATGCTCAAAGGAAGAAATATAAAGATAACAAGGATTGCCACCGGCGTGCCACTAGGCGGCGACCTGAAATATATCGATAAAATGACCATTTCCAAATCGTTGGAATTCAGGCGCGGCATGTAATGTTATGGATAAGACCAGGAAAATAGACAGCAAACTTATTACCGAAACAGTAAAAAAACTGTTTATCGAAGCCAACACAAATTTAGGTCAGGATGTGGTCTGCGCCCTGCAAAACGCACTTAAGCGGGAAGAATCTCCCCTGGGCAAACAGGTGCTCGAAAAAATAATTGATAACGCGGAAATTGCCCGCCGCGAAAAAATGCCCATCTGTCAGGATACAGGCCTCGCTGTCTTGTTTATTGAAATCGGGCAGGACGTTCATATTGTAGGCGGCGATTTGCGGGCCGCAGCCGAAGAAGGAGTGCGCCAGGCTTACCAGGATGGTTTTTTGCGCAAATCTGTCTGTGATCCGCTTACCAGAAAAAATACACAGGATAACACGCCGGCCATAATCCATGTCGATATTGTACCCGGCGACAGACTGAAAATAATCGCCATGCCTAAAGGTGGCGGCTCTGAAAACATGAGCGCGGCACAAATGCTCACACCGGCATCGGGGGAAGAAGGCATTAAAAAATTTGTGATTGAAAAAGTTAAGCAGGCCGGCGCCAATCCCTGCCCTCCTATTATTGTCGGAGTCGGCATTGGCGGTTCACTGGAAGAGGCGTGTGTCTTAGCCAAAAAAGCGTTATTACGCCCTGTGGGCGAAGCCAATAATAATGATGATCGCCTCGCGCAAATGGAAAAAGAACTGCTCACCAGCATTAATCAACTGGGTATCGGCCCGGGTGGCCTCGGTGGCAGAATTTCCGCGCTGACAGTGCACATCAAAATGCTGCCCTGCCACATAGCGTCTTTGCCGGTTGCGGTAAATATACAGTGCCATGTGGCACGACATAAAGAAACAGTTTTGTAATAATACTAGAGCGATAATATTAAACTAGCATGGCCTCTCCAAATTTTTCAAGGTACAGACATGGCACATAGAATTCTTGGCATATCAGGTAGCCCACAGATAAAAGGTAACGTTAATACATTCTTGGATTACATGATGAAGATCGCTTCCGAGAGAGGCCTTGAAACGGAAACCGTAAACCTCTCGAAAGCGAACATTAAAAATTGTATCCATTGCAATTACTGTCTCTCCAAACAGAAAGCAGGTAAATATTGCTCCCTAAAAGACGATGCCCAACCGATATTCGAGAAGCTGGAAAGAGCTGATATAATAATATTTGCAAGTCCAGTTTACTTTATGAGAACCAGCGGAATAATGGCGAGCTTTATAGACCGCCTGCGGGTTTTCATTTTTGGAAATGTAGCCGGAGAGAAATTGCGAAATAAGATTGGGATAAGTACCGCCGTCTCGTGGTTACGGCATGGAGGAATTGAAACAACCCATTTGTCACATATTGTGGCGTTCCTTACATTGGACATGATTCCTGCCACCGTTCATTCCTGCATCAGCCCACTTGGAGCTTCATCCGTATCCAGCAGGTTTGGTGAAGGAAAATTCAACCCATCAGTACATATCGGCATACTTGAGGATCAAGCTGGCCTTGATTCGGCAAAAGCTCTTATTGATCGCGCAACGGAACTTCTTGAATTGATGCATAACTAACAATTACTTCAATGCTTATAAGCTTTTGAAGTTAATATTCAGATGAATTTAATGGTGATGATTCGGAGGACATAAACTTAATTAAAATGACAGCACAAAAAATTAAAATACCTTTACCAGAAGAAGTTGTTACGTCACTTCATGCAGGAGATATGGTTTTGCTCTCCGGTGAGGTTTATACCGCGCGTGATGTCGCGCATCGCCGGCTCTACGATGCATTGAACAAAGGCGAGAAACTGCCGATTGATTTAAAAACAGCGGTAATATTTTACGCGGCGCCCGCGCCGACTCCGCCCGGAAAAATTATCGGCTCCATCGGCCCGACCACCAGCTACCGGATGGATTTTTTCACGCCGAAGCTGATTGAAAACGGCCTCAAAGGCATGATCGGCAAAGGCAGCCGGTCCGCGGAAATTGTTGCTGCGCTCAAAAAATATGGCGCGGTTTATTTCGGCGCTATCGGCGGCATTGCTGCTCTTACCGCCCGCTGCGTAAAAAAAGTTGAATTAGTGGCCTACGAGGACATTGGCCCGGAAGCGATAAGAAAATTAACTGTCGTTGATTTTCCGGCAGTTGTCATCAATGACGCGCATGGTAATGATTTGTATTTGTCTGCCCAAAACAAGTGGCGTATCCAGTCAATATAATTATTCTATTAAAAATAAGAAAAAAGTTGACTGAAACAATGTTCTATATTAT
>JAKQIY010000019.1 GCA_029561455.1 bacterium | reverse complement strand
TATTTTGTAACGATATGCACACAGGACAGAAAATGTTATTTTGGCGATGTGGTTGACGGAAAAATGAATTTGTCGGGCATTGGTATTATTGCCGATGTGTTATGGCACGAAATAAAAAACCATACACAAAACGTTGAATTGGAACAATTTGTGGTGATGCCCAATCATATACACGGAATATTGATTATAAACAATGACAATGACGATGGGACAACGTATGACGATGGAATAACGCATTCCGTTGTAGAGACAACGCATGCGTTGTCTCTACCGCATGCGTTGTCTCTACCACCACCACAACAACAACAATCCCCACCACAACAAACCATTGGACAAAAACGATTTCAACACCAGGGTAAAAATACATTATCATCTATCATTGGTTCGTATAAATCGGCGGTTACAAAACATGCCCATCGTTTGGGGTTCGATTTTGCATGGCAATCAAGGTTTCACGACCATATAATCCGCAACGAACAATCGTTTCAAACCATTGCGGATTATATCGCCAACAATCCATTGAAATGGGGAAATGATAAATTTAACCAAATGAATAAAAATATTGAATCATGACCCGAATCACAGAAAACAGTATAGAAGAATTTGCCATCGAGTTACTGGAAAAACTTGGTTACGAATCGGTTTATGGTCCTGATATTGCCCCTGACGGCGACACTTCGACTGGCTCAATGTCCGACAAACGGGAAAGCTACGAACAGGTTTTACTGATCGATAGGTTGCGTAAAGCCCTAAAACGTATCAATAGAAACATGTCCGCCGATATACTTGAAGATGCCGTAAAAGAAATCCGGCGTATTCACTCACC
The DNA here is from genome assembly GCA_029561455.1 of bacterium. Classification (GTDB taxonomy): domain Bacteria; phylum Zhuqueibacterota; class Zhuqueibacteria; order Residuimicrobiales; family Krinioviventaceae; genus Fontivivens. Next base: position 898 of record JAKQIY010000019.1, on the reverse strand, counting down.
GGAATTGTTGACGAATAACGAAACTTTTCATCGGTTTTTAACCGAAGGGATTCCGGTTTCAAAGCGGGTGGATGGAGATGATCGGGGCGACCTGGTTTGGATGATCGACTTTAAAAATCCGTATAACAACGATTTTTTGGTTGTCAACCAGTTTACCGTTGTGGAAAACAACCATACCAAACGACCCGATATTATTTTGTTTGTTAACGGCATTCCGTTGGTAGTCATCGAGCTGAAAAATGCTGCCGATGAAAACGCATCCATTCGTTCGGCATTCCGACAAATAGAGACTTATAAATCGCTGATCCCAACGCTTTTCACTTACAACGGTTTTGTGGTTATTTCAGATGGGATGGAAGCCAAAGCGGGAACCATTTCATCGGGATTCAGCCGTTTTATGGCATGGAAAACTGCCGACGGAAAAATTGAAGCTTCGCATTTGGTCGGTCAGTTGGAAACCCTTATTGCGGGAATGCTCAATAAGGAGACATTGATCGACTTAATGCGTCATTTCATTGTTTTTGAAAAAACGAAAAAAGAAGATCCCGAAACGGGAATTATTACCATAAATACCGTTAAAAAGATGGCTGCCTACCATCAGTACTATGCGGTGAACCGGGCTGTTGAATCGACGTTGAGGGCGGCGGGATATATACTGCCTGAGCTTCTCGAAGGAAGCTATGTTAACGAATCGCCCGAAAGTTATGGACTTGCGGGTGTGAAAAAACAACCTGTGGGCGACCGTAGAGGCGGCGTAGTTTGGCATACGCAAGGAAGCGGTAAATCGCTTTCGATGGTTTTCTTTACCGGGAAAATCGTGTTGGCAATGGATAATCCGACCGTTGTGGTGATTACCGACCGTAACGATTTGGACGACCAGCTTTTCGATACTTTTGCT
>JAKQIY010000014.1 GCA_029561455.1 bacterium | reverse complement strand
TCTGAAATTGGGATTCGACTCATGGCTATCATCCTTTCTGTATTAATTAATATCTTTGTAAAATATCAATATTAAAATCAGATGATGATAGCCATTTATTTCTTTTTTTTGCTATTGATAAATATAGTAATCTCCACTTTTATAGTAATTTTTTTGTTTTCACCCAATCTCTCCCGGCCTGGTACTCCCATTACCCCGGCTCTGCCGGTAATAATTATGAGTTCTTGTTTTCAAGGGCGTCCCACCGGGACGCCCCTAACCGTTTTCCTCCGCTCCAAACTCCGGTTTGGAGCGGAAATTGAATGCGAAACTCTGTTTCGTAAATATTTATTATTTCGCAACTTGCAAACATCGATTCTTTCCCCCAAAACCTGGTCCAGTTTGCCCGAACAGTCCACATCAACTTGTTGCCAGGCCTGTATTACGGTCTATGGTTATTCTATAATTCCAGGCATACCTTTATTTTTCCAAATCCGCTAGCGCCTTTTTCATCACCTTGACTATATTCTCCTGCGGATCATTCAGCATGTCGTTGAAAAGAGCTAAATACTGTTTCGCCGCCTCATCCTGGTAATCCAGCGCATTGGCGGCATGCAACCGCACATACACATTGTCGTGGTGCAGCGCTTCCGCCATTACCTGTAATGGTTTATCGAACACGCCCATTTTGCACAACGCCTCCGCTGCGGCCAGGCGTACATTTGGGGATTCATCATCCAGGCAGCCTTCCAGAGCCGCCCGCGCCGCAGCAGCTTTTGCGCCCAATGCCAGCAAACCCTCGGCGGCCCGCACCCGCACCCCGCTGTCCGCATCTTTTAACAGGCTAATCAACTGCGGTACATTCTCCGCCTTGCAACTGTTGGCCAGATCCAGCGCCTCCATATAACGCGGCAAGTTGTACCTTTGCGCATCGCGCGCCATTTCGAATGGCGTCCCGTCGCCGGTGCGGATAACCATCTCCGCCTCCGGTAAAAATCCGGCGTCGTGAATATCCATCACCCAGTCGTTATTGGCCTTACGCAAGCGTTCCAGCACGGCTTTATACTGCGGATCGCCGGCCAGGTTATGCACCTCATGCGGATCGGCTTTAATATCGTACAACTCTTCCGCCGGTTTGGTCTGCCAGAAAATCTCCGCCGCCCCCGCCAAATTCCCTTCATCATGCAACCGCTGCCACGATTGCATAGCCGGCATGCGCCACAGGTAATTTAAATACTGCGCCCAGGGACGCTGCGGCATATAATTGCGGATGTATTTAAACTGCTTGTCCCGCACGGCGCGCATCATATCATAACGCTCATCCATGCGGTCGCGGAACAGGTATACATGATCGCGCGGCGCGGCTTCCTGCGGCCCCAGAAATGCCCGGCCCTGCATATACTCCGGAACCGATACCCCGGCAAGACTGAGTGCCGTAGCCGCCAAATCGACAAAACTGACCAACCGGTCGGTCCGCGTGCCCGGCTGCTCGGCCACCAGGCGCTGAAATTTTTTCGGCACGCGCACGATCAACGGCACATGCACGCCGGAATCATACAAGAACCGTTTGCTGCGCGGCAGTACCCCGCCGTTATCGGCATAATAAAACACAATCGTATCTTCCGCCAAACCCGCGTCTTCCAGCTTTTGCAGCGCCGCGCCGATCTGTTTGTCCAGTTCGGTTATGCGGTCATAGTACTGCGCCCAGTCATGCCTGAATTCCGGAGTGTCCGGGTGATACGGCGGCAGCTTCACCCCAGCGGGATCGTGTACTGTTTGCTCATCGCTGCTGTGCAGGCAGCTTTCGTGGGACGTTTCAAAATTGAACACACTGAAAAATGGTTGCCGGTCGCCGCGTTTTAAATAGGTCGCTTCCCGGCTCGATTCGTCCCAGGCGCTTTCCGGCTTTTGCGTATTATAATCCTCTTTGGCATTATTCGAACAATAATACCCCGCGTCGCGCAGGTATTCCGTAAAAAACCTGATCTGTTTGGGAATATGATTAAGACTGCGCATATAATGAGTTCCCAGGGAACAGGCATACATGCCGGTTATAATGGTCGAGCGCGACGGCGCGCACACCGGCGCATTGCAAAAGGCATTTTCATACAAGATCCCTTCGGCTGCCAGCTTGTCCAGGTTGGGGGTAGCGGCATAGGCGTCGCCATAACAGCCCAGAAACGGCCCGTTATCTTCACTCACCAGCCATAAAATATTGGGACGCTTGCCGGTTACCCGTCCGCAGGTCGACAGCGCCGGCAATGTTAATGCAGCTGTCCCCATGGTCTTTATAAATGCCCTGCGGCTGGTTTCCTTTATATTGTGCATAATGGCTCCCTCTTTTTATCTCATTGCATAACAACTCGTTATGTAAATTACAAAACCATGCTGTTTAATGCAAACACAATAATAACCGGTTCTTTCATACGAATAAGCATTGATTCTTTAATTTTTTCAACCAGTCCACTTTCCGTTCGTCCTGGTTGTCCATCTCGTCCACTCCTGTTTGGTTAGTTATATAATCAAAAAAACTGAAAACTGATAGCTGATAGCTAACAACTGATCGCTGACAGCTTGCTTAAAATTCCCATTGACAAACAAAAATTTTTACTCTATATTCCAGCAAAGGGAAAATCGGAGGGAATCATGTGAAAAATGTCCTCGCCATTATAGCTTCTCCCCGCTCGCTGGGAAACTGCGAACTGTATGTTAAAGAAATAAATAACCATATTCCCGAGCCACATGAACTACACCTGCTGCGGTTGCAGGATTTCAACATCAAACCCTGCCGGGGCTGTTATATTTGCCTCTTTCGCGAACACAACTGTATTATAGATGATGACTATCCGCTGATACTGTCCGCTATCCTGAAAGCCGATGCCCTCATCGTAACGTCGCCCACCTATTGCCTGGGCGCCAATGCCACCCTTAAACTGTTCTTTGACCGCTGTTTAGCTACCTACGCTAAAGCGGATCTGCTCTGGAAAAAACCCTGCATCTCGGTCGGCATTGCCGGCATCAAAGGCATGGAAGGCTCGACTCGCCTTGACCTGGAAAAATTCACCAGCATGATGTTATTTGACAATAAAGCCACAGTCATGCTCTATAGCGCCATGCCCGGTGAAATCTTTATGAGTGAAAAAAATTTACAAACCGCCGCGCAGCTTGGTAAAGCTCTGTTTGGCGAACCGCTGCACGAAAACAGCCCGGCTTGTCCGGTGTGCGGCGGACATTCATTCCGCTTCCTCGGCGGCGACCGCGTCAAATGCCTGTTGTGCAGCCAAAGCGGCCATATCTCGATGAATGATAAGGAACCTGTTTTTGATATTTACAAGGAATATGGAATTTTTCTCTCCCGCCACGAGGTCGATCAGCATTATGATTTACTAAAAAATATCCGCCTTGTATATAAACAAAAAAGAGATTATTTAAAACAGATTATCAGCCAATACCTGGATAGCGGCGAATGGATTAAACCCTTACAGGAGGAAAAGTAAATGCGCAAGATCATCCTGTTCTCACACCCCCTCCTCATTGCCTTTTTATTATTTAATCTGTGCAATGATGACGGCATCATTAATCCCCTCCCGGAGAACCATCTGGTTTTGGGCGACACGGTGACAGTCAATTACGGTCATACTTTAATGAACATGCAAGAGCATATCTGGCTGTCGTTTGACTCTTTGCTGGAAGATTCCCGCTGCCCCATCAACGTGTTATGCGTTTGGGCAGGCAATGCCCGACTGGGATTTTCTTTTGGTTATTTGGCAAATCATTACAAAATCTCGTTGAATACTTTTACAGCATTTCAAACCGATACCACGCTTAATCACTACCGCATAACCCTTATCGATGTTCTGCCGGTTCCGCATACCGATAGCAGTTATACCGCCAATGATTATAAAGCCCTTCTGGTAGTTGATAAAAAGTAAAATTACCTGATCGCCCTGGATTTCATAATCCAGGGCGCAATATGGAGCAGGACATCTTGTCCTGTCGGGCCGCAGGCCCGAACTTCAAACTGCAATAAAGTATAACAAGATCAGGCCGGGTTCTCCTCGTTCCTGATCTCCTCAGGCTGCGTGAAAACGAATGTAAAGGCCAGGTTGTTAGCGTTTGGAAGTAGATAGGATTTTACCGGAACCGGAGTACAGTCCCTTTATGGACTGTAGGCCGCCGCAGGTGGCCTCGAAAAGCTTAATTACTTGGATAAAAATATCTAGTTGAATAACATAAAGTTTATATGTAATAACCGTCAAGTTTTCTTGTTTCTGATGTTATATGGGCCTGCGGCCTAACGCATCGCATAAAGGCGATGCACAACACTTTTTATAGCAAAATTTTTGGTTTTCACACAGTCTGTCCCGATTGGGAACCAGAAACTAAATAAATATTTACAAATAAATCCATTTAATGGCATTTTAATACACTCTTTTTTGTTCTATAAATAAAAATTACTGTAATCTTTTTCTAACCATGCTCACACTCTCCCTTAGACAGTAATTAACTGACTTATAAAAGCGCAAATAAAATAGAATAACTATACATCTACATTACGAAACGATAATGTAGAAATCAAAATTATTTCTGTTTCACATTTATAACTAACTTTGGAGGTTGGCATGAAATTGATACGAATTATTTGTATTGCAGTTTTACTCTTTCTGGTTGCAGGAGAAATTAACGCATCTCCTTCCTATGGTCAGGGTCATTATCGCTGGCGGAACGATGACGGCAGCCAAACCACCGCTACATGGAAGGCAGAGGAAGATGTTGCCATCTCCGCCGGGCCCGGTTATAACTTTCGGCTGCGTATTGAACTCTGGAATGGTTTTGATACTTTTAACTTTAATGTAAAACTGTCATACAGTACCGATCAAACCAATTGGACCGATATTACCTCCGATGGTTCAACCAATGCTTTTAAACTTGCCGCGTCAACCCATTTTGCCGATGGCGATGGCGTAACCGATCAATTAACCAATTCATTCGCTACGACTCCTAATGGCGGACGTATGATAGAGACTGCCACTTCATTCACCGTGAACATCGGTAATACCGAATCCCAGGAATTCGAATGGTGTCTGCAGGCTACCAACCATGCGGTTCATTCCACTACCTATTACCTGGTAGTTCGTCAGAGTGATAATACAAATTTATACTATGAAAACTATCCTACTCTCACTTACGACCAGGCCCTGCCCGTCGACCTGGCCGCCTTTACCGCCCAGCAACAAGGTAAAAACGTGCAACTCAACTGGACCACCGCCAGCGAAACCGATAACCTCGGTTTTATTCTTGAGCGCCGCGCCAACTGCACACAATGGCAAACCATCGCCTCGTACCAGACCGATACTGCCCTGCAAGGTAAAGGCAATGCCACCACCAACACCAGCTATACTTACACCGATACCAATGCGCCGCAAAACACTAGCTGCGAATATCGCCTCTCCGACGTTGATATTCATGGCGCTGTCGCCCAGATCGGCTCGACACAGCTCAATATTACTGCTATTCCAACCGCCTTTGCCCTGGAACCGGCGTACCCCAATCCCTTCAATCCAGCCACCAACATCCGCTTCCACCTGGCGCAGGACGGCCTGGTGAAACTGACCGTGCTGGATATGCTCGGCCGCGCCGTTAAAACCATCGACAACGCCTGGCTGCCGGCCGGCAGCTACACCCGCGTCTGGAATGCTGTGAATGACAATAATCTGCCTGTTCCCAGCGGCGTCTATTTCTTCCGCCTCGAAACCGCCAACGTCAACCTCATACAAAAAGCGGTTTTGATCAGATAATTTGCTGGTTACCGGAAGGCTGAAAAGCCTTCCGGTTTTCCTTCAAGCTCGGACTGGGGATGTTCCCCAGTCCGCAAAAAAAAGCAGGACATCTTGTCCTGCCGGGCCGCAGGCCGAACTGTAAACTAGATTGCGCCGCTTTATGGTAATCCGGTAAAAAAGGGCTCAACTATAAAATGGCGGGATAGAAACCCGCCCTACATCTGAACCCGCGCCTGAAATGCCGTAACTGACAATAACCAGCCTGTTTCCAACGGCGTCTCTTTCTTCCGCCTCGAAACCGCCAACGTCAATCTCGTACAAAAAGCGGTACTCAGCAGATAGTATACTTGTTACCCGGAGGCTCAAAGACCTTCCGGTTTTTCTTCATCCAGGGGTATTGTAAAAAATTATCTATTAATATTGTTTTTTTTAGTTATTTTTATTATACTCATTTAATTAAAATTTTTCCGGGTATTGCCGGAATAGTATTGCATTAACAAGGAGACCAACATGAAATTGTTACGAATCTCTGTTCTTATTATTTTTCTTACACTTTTGGCAACCGAGACATGGGCACAAGCAAGACAGGGACACTATCGTTGGCGTAATGATAATGGAAATGATTCCACTGCTACCTGGTGCGGAATACAAGACGACTCTATTTTTATCAGTGCCGGTACGAATATCCGTTTGCGTATCGAATTGTTTTGCGAAATGAATGGTTTTTCTGATAGCAATATAAAACTGGCATATTCGGTAAACAATAGCAACGGCCCATGGACAGCTATCACAACTGACGGCTCTGTTAATGCATTTAAAATTGCGCTATCTCCGCATATTGCCGACGGCCGTTTGACTTTTAATGAATATTTAACAAATTCATGCGATCCCTTCTTTGGCTTTGGACGAATTACCGATGCTGCGAATTCGTTTGCCGTTGCTCTAAGTGAATCTACATCCTATGAATTTGAATGGTGTCTACAAGCTACTGTTCATGTCGTTAGCTATAATGCCTATTATTTCAGAGTCATAAAATCAGATAATTCCTCTTTGACGGGTTACAATCATTATCCGGTTGTTTCTGTAGAGAATTCTCTCCCCGTTGCCCTGGCCGCCTTTACTGCCCAACAACAAGGCAAAAACGTGCAGCTCAACTGGACCACCGCCAGCGAAACCAATAACCTCGGCTTTATCCTCGAACGCCGTTCCAGTCAAACGGACTGGCAGACCATTGCCTCGTATCAAACCGATGCCGCCCTGCAAGGTAAAGGCAACACCACAACCAATACCGGCTATACCTACACCGATACCAATGCACCGCAAAACGCTGCCTGCGAATACCGTCTCTGCGACGTCGATATTCACGGCGCTGTCGCACAGATCGGTTCGACACAGCTCAATGTCGCCGCTATTCCAACCGCTTTTGTTCTGGAACCGGCGTACCCCAATCCATTCAATCCTGCCACCAATATCCGTTTCCACCTGGCGCAGGATGGCCTGGTAAAGCTGACCGTGCTGGATATGCTCGGCCGCGCCGTCAAAACCATCGACAATACCTGGCTACCGGCCGGCAGTTATACCCGCACCTGGAATGCCGTCAATGATTATAACCAATCCGTTACCGGTGGCGTCTATTTCTTCCGCCTCGAAACCGCCAACACCAATCTCGTGCAAAAAGCTGTGTTGATAAGATAATCATTCATTTAACCGGGAGACTAAAGCGTCTCCCGGTTAAAAATTAAACCAGGGTATTTTTAACAACTTTGCCTTGTCAACAACCCCCATATAGACAACAACACCTTTTTCTTTACTTTTGCTTTTGCACATATCTGCTGTAAACTGTTCTCCTGGGTGCATAGAGGCGGTGCATTTATCTTTAAAAATAAAATGGGAAAAGTGCAATCTCCCAACCCTTGATATTAAAAATAACGACATCAATAGTAATATTCCGGTAAATGATCTGGTTTTTAAATATTGCCGGATAGATAAAAATTAAGTAAAACGAAAAAAATCCAAAAAATAATTGTTTTTGTGGAAATTATTCTTTATACTTAAAAATTGATTCTTAAAAAATCTCTTCTTTTACCTGAAGGGAATTTATTACAGAGTTCATCGCTTTAGTGGGTAACAAAATATTGGATTTGTTCTTTTCCTAAACTCCATAATCTATAGTAAACCAGGATGATTGTTTGGATTGGTTTTATTGTGATCCGGTTTTTTGCAGAGTGAATATAGAGTTATTATGGAATGATATAAAACGCCAATATTACAAATTAAAATAAAAAAAGAGAAATTTCAGTTTATTAAATCATTTTAACCTGGAGGAAGTTATGAAATTGTTACAAATTTTCACATTTGTTGTATTGTTTTTCCTGCTCACTGGGGAAATTTTTGCAAAAGCAACTCATGGTCAAGGTAATTATCGTTGGCGCAATGATAATGGTAGTGAAATTACCGCAACCTGGCTGGAAGGTGAAAATCTTGCTATCAATATAGGTCCGGGTTATAATTTTCGTCTGCGAGTTGAACTTTATAATGTTATTGAAATTATCAACCCAACTTTAAAATTATATTATACCGATGATCGCATTGAAGGAGAATGGATTGCTATAACAACCGATGGTTCCAGTAATGCTTTTAAATTAGCGCTTTCTTCAAACTTTACCGATGGTGATGCTGTTACCGATCAATTAACGAATACCTACGATTGTCCTCATGAAGGTGGGCAAATGATCGAGTCTACTTCTTCATTTACGATTTCGGTTAGCACCGATAATACAAAGGAAATCGAATGGTGCCTGCAAGCAACGGGTAATGCGGAACATGGAACAACCTACTATATGGAATTAAGGGACAGTGATAATAATCCTTTAGACAGGTATATGTCAGTACCCACTCTCACTTACGACCAGGCCCTGCCCGTTGATCTGGCCGCTTTTACCGCCACACAGCAAGGCAAAAACGTGCTGCTCAATTGGACTACTGCAAGCGAGTTTGATAACCTCGGTTTTATTCTCGAACGCCGCGTCAACCAGGCGGACTGGAAAACCATCGTCTCGTACCAAACAGATGCCGCCCTGCAAGGTAAAGGTAACGCTACAACCAATACCCGCTATACCTACACCGACACCCGCGCTCCGCAAAACGCTACCTGCGAATACCGTCTCTGCGACGTCGATATTCACGGCGCTGTCGCCCAGATCGGTTCGACACAGCTCAATATCGCCGCCATTCCAACTGCTTATAGTCTGGAACCGGCGTACCCCAATCCATTTAATCCCTCCACCAACATCCGTTTCCACCTGGCGCAGGACGGCCTGGTGAAACTGACCGTGCTGGATATGCTCGGCCGCGCCGTCAAAACCATCGACAATACCTGGCTACCGGCCGGCAGTTATACCCGCACCTGGAATGCGGTGAATGATAATAATCAAACTGTTCCCAGCGGCGTGTATTTTATTCGCCTGGAAACTGCCAATGCTAACCTTGTACAAAAAGCTGTGTTGATAAGATAATCATTTATTCAACCGGGAGACCAAAGCGTCTCCCGGTTAAAGTTTTTACCATGAACTCTCGTAATACGACTCGGGGCCAATATTGCCACATTCTTTTTTTCACATGCTTTCTATCTCTTTACTTTAAAAGTAAAATTATAATTGTTTTTTTATTAATAAAAACTTATATTTTTTATTACAATCTTTGTAAATTTTTTACAATTTAATTAAATATTTTTAACAGTTACTATATTACAAATACCACTTGTCTTTTTAAGAAAATCTTTCTCCACGGGTCTAACTCATTGCCTTCTTGAAAATAACAAGTGCCAGTTTTTTCAAAACTTGAATAATTATTAATTCCGGTTTACATCAACAATCAAACGGGAGGTAACTATGAAATTGATACGAAATTCACTGGCAGTACTGATGTTTTTCCTACTCTCGGAAGTTTTTGCGGCGCTTAGCACAGGACAGGGTTATTACCGCTGGCGTAATGATGACGGCAGTGAAACAACGGCAACCTGGATGGCGGAAGAGCATTCGGAAACGACAGCCGGACCAGGATATAATTTTCGTTTACGCCTTGAAATCTTTAGCGGTTTTGCTCCTTATGAGCCGGAAATAAAACTGACCTATTCTGATGATATTGAAGGACCCTGGATTGATATTACTACAGACGGATCGGTGAATGCTTTTAAAATATCACCGTCATCCTACTTTGCCGACGGCGAAGTAACGACAGATCAATTATCGAATTACAAGGGGGGGACGCCTAACGGCGGCCAGATGGTTGAAACAGCTACTCCATTTTCAATTTCCGTAGGCGCCGGGGAATCACAGGAATTCGAATGGTGTATTCAAGCGACAAATAATGCGGATCATGGTACTACCTATTATTTTAGAGTAATGGAAAGTGATAATTTACCCTTACAAGGTTATGTATACACCCCGTCCCTCACTTTCGATCAGGCCCTGCCGGTCGAACTGGCTGCTTTTACCGCCCAACAACAAGGCAAAAACGTACTGCTCAACTGGACGACCGCCAGCGAAACCGATAACCTCGGCTTTATCCTGGAACGCCGCGTAAATGGCGCGCAATGGCAGACTATCGCCTCCTACCAGACCGATGCCACTTTAAAAGGTAAAGGTAATGCCACAACCAATACCCTCTATTCTTTCACCGATACCCAGGCGCCGGTAAACACTAGCTGCGAATACCGCCTCGCCGACGTCGATATTTATGGCGCAGTCTCACAGATTGGCACGACCCAGATCAATCTTGCTGCTATTCCAACCGCATTTGTTCTGGAACCGGCGTACCCCAATCCGTTCAATCCAGCTACCAACATCTGCTTCCACCTGGCGCAGGATGGCCTGGTAAAGCTGACCGTGCTGGATATGCTCGGCCGCGCCGTCAAAACCATCGACAATACCTGGCTGCCGGCCGGCAGCTACACCCGAGTTTGGAGCGCAGTAAACGACAATAACCTACCCGTTCCCAGCGGCGTCTATTTCTTCCGCCTCGAAACTGCCAATACCAACCTGGTGCAAAAAGCGGTACTCATCAGATAATTTGCTTGATACCGGGAGGCTGAAAAGCCTTCCGGTTTTCCTTCTTTCCAGGGTTTAATAGGGTAAATTTCTTCGTACTGATTGTTTTTTAAATTATTTTCATTATATTATCTATATCCAAGTATGATTGGTATTTTAATTCCACAATATTAAAACATTCATGAGGAGGCCACGATGAAATTGTTACGATTCTGTATTCTCATTACTTTTCTAACGCTAACAGCAACCGAGACCTGGGCTTTGGGAGTTCAGGGGCATTACCGGTGGAGAAATGATAATGGCAATGAAACCTCTGCAACCTGGAAAGAGGCAGAAGATGGTGCAACATCTGAGGGGCCGGGTTATAATTTCCGCTTACGTATCGAGTTATACAATTTAAGCGCAGAAACAGCTTATAATGCAACATTGAAACTGTCTTATAGTACTGACGAGTCCAACTGGATTGATATTACCACCGATGGTTCAACCAATGCGTTCAAGCTGGCGCCTTCATCAAATTTTACGGATGGTGATGCTGTTACAGATCAATTGACCAATTCAAACGGCGGAGTTCATAATGGCGGACAAATGATTGAATCTTCCAACACTTTTGCGGTTTCTCTTCCCCTCTCAGCTTCGCTTGAATTCGAATGGTGTTTACAGGCTACCGCTAATGCCGTACATGGCACCACGTATTACTTTATTATGCGGGAGTCAGATAATGACGGCATTCCTGTCGACAGAAATCCAAGACTTGTGTACGACCAGGCCCTGCCTGTTGCCCTGGCCGCTTTTACCGCCCACCAACAAGGCAAAAACGTGCTGCTCAACTGGACGACCGCCAGCGAAACCGATAACCTCGGCTTTATCCTCGAACGCCGCGCCAACCAGGCTAATTGGCAAACCATTGCTTCGTACCAAACCGAAGCCGCGTTACAAGGTAAAGGGAATAGCACCACAAACACAAATTATACCTTTACCGATACCCGCGCTCCGCAAAACGCTGCCTGCGAATACCGTCTCGCCGATGTCGATATTCATGGCGCTGTCGCACAGATCGGCTCGACACAACTCAATGTTACTGCTATTCCAACCGCTTTTGTTCTGGAACCGGCGTACCCCAATCCCTTCAATCCCTCTACTAACATCCGCTTCCACCTGGCGCAGGATGGTCTGGTGAAACTGACTGTAATGGATATGCTCGGCCGCACCGTCAAAACCATCGACAATACCTGGCTGCCGGCCGGCAGCTATTCCCGCACCTGGAACGCCGTAACTGACAACAATCAACCCGTTCCCAGCGGCGTCTATTTCTTCTGCCTTGAAACCGCCAACACCAACCTGGTGCAAAAAGCGGTACTCATCAGATAAACTCTTTCAACCGGGAGACCCTTCCGTCTCCCGGTTTCTGCGTTTTTCTCTGATCGCCCTGGATTTCATAATCCAGGGCGCAACATATGACAGCACATCTTGTCCTTCCGGGCCGCAGGCCCGTCGTATGCTTTATCGTCCATATAGTCCAATTTGTCCACCATTGGATTATTTTTCAAGGGGCAAAAGCCCCTTGTTCCAAGTTTTATATTTCAAGCTCGGACTGGGGATGTTCCCCAGTCCGCATAATAAAGCAGGACATCTTGTCCTTCCGGGCCGCAGGCCCGTCGTATGCTTTACCGTCCATATTGTCCAGTTCGTCCATTACTGGATTATTTTTCAAGGGGCAAAAGCCTCTTGTTCCAGGTTTTTATCTCAAGCTCGGATTGGCGATGTTCCCCAGTCCGCACCCTCCACCTGGTCAACAATCCATTCCTCAACTTTTTTTTCATCGACAGAACCATTTTTTGTGAATAAAATTCATTTTCAAGATAATTTAACTTGAAAATTTAAAAAATTCTCACTATTGTAATCATGTTATTTGAATGGTAAATATACGGTAAATACTGCCTGCCGGGAACAGAATGGTTCCTGAATTCTCCCCTTTTAAGTTGGCGCCTGTCTTGTCTGGCTTACCGTTCTTAATATTATATTATGACAAGTTCGTAACATTACTTCCGGTACCCCGGAAACCATATAAATCTCATTTTTAACGATTAAGGAATTAACAGATGGAAGTGCAAATTAAACCGGTAAACAGCAACAAAGAGCTCAAATCATTCATTCATTTTCCCAATAAATTATACAAAAACAATCCATACTTTGTGCCGAAACTCGATTTTGACGAATTCAATACTTTACATAAAGATAAAAATCCCGCCTTTGCCCATTGCCAGGTGCAACTATGGCTGGCGTATCGTGATGGCAGGATTGTCGGCCGGATCGCCGGTATTATCAATCGCTTGTATATTGAAAAATGGCAAAATAGATGGGCGCGTTTCGGCTGGTTCGATTTTATCGATGATGAACAAGTCTCAGCGGCATTATTATCAACAGTTGAATCCTGGGCGCGCGAAAAGGGGATGACGGCTATCCATGGGCCGCTCGGCTTTACTGACCTGGACTTGGAAGGTATGCTGGTGGAAGGTTTTGAGGAATTGGGTACCCTGGCGACTATTTACAACTATCCCTACTATCCTGAACATATTAAAAAAGCCGGCTATATTAAAGATATTGACTGGATGGAATATGATCTGCATGTTCCTGCCGAACCCGATGCCACCATTTCCCGGGTTGCCAATATTGCCATGCGCCGCTATAATCTGCGGGTTTTAGACATAACCCATAAAAAGCAATTACTGCCGCACGCTCGGGATTTGTTTCTGTTGCTTAACGAAGCGTATAGCAACTTATATGGCTATGTGCCCCTCTCCGATGCGCAAATGACCGCTTATATTAAACAATACTTTGGCTTTATAGCCCCGGATTTTGTGCCGGTCATTGTCGATCAAAATAATCAAATTGTTGCCTTTGGCATAACCATGCCGTCATTAACCCGCGCTTTGCAAAAGGCCCGTGGCAAACTTTTCCCGTTCGGGTTTCTTTACCTGCTGAATGCACTTAAAAAAAATGATCGCGCCGACCTCTACCTGGTTGCCGTTAAACCGGAATACCAGGGTAAAGGCGTTAATGCCATAATTATTGACTGCATGAATAAAGTATATAACCGGCTTGGCATAACCCGGGTCGAATCCAACCCGGAACTGGAAAGCAATCGCCTCGTACAGGAACAATGGAAATTCTTTGAAAAAAGAAATCATAAAAGAAGGACCTGCTTTATTAAACATTTTCACAACACCGCGAGTAATTGATTCCCGGGTTGTTCTGCTTTAATACCCGGTATCCCTTTGTCAGAGCTGCCGGGTAAAAAACCACAATAAAATCAACGTACTAGTTTACTCTGCAACAAATGTTCCCTACCTATGCCTAAAATTTTTCTCTTGCAAGAAAAAGCTAACCGTTGTAAATTGCATTTATGTTAAAGTTACCGTTACCATCATCGTGTCTAAACGGTTGGTTGATATTTTACAAAGGAGTTACAGATGAAAATTTCACGATTAAACGTTTTAATGTTCATTTTATTTACGCTGCAGGTGAGTATTCCCGAATATGTTAGCGCTGATAATATGTCGATAGTTATTACCAGTCCCGCGCGCTTTGACCATTTTGATCATTGTTCAGCAATTCATCTTGCCGCCACGGCCACTATTACAGAGGGCGATATTAAAAGAGTCGATTTCTATCAAAACGATAAAGCCCTCGGCGGCGATACTCGGGCGCCTTTTGAAAAAGAATGGACCAATGTTGCCACCGGTATATATGTATTGACCGCCAAAGTAACGGATACTGTTGGCAATACTCTGTTGTCGAACCCCGTCGTCATCTATGTTGGCAATGTTCAGGAAGGCAATATGATCACCAATGGTGAATTCAATTGCAGCCTTTCCCCCTGGCGCCTCGATAATTACGAAGGCGCTGTCAGCACCATTTCACTCGTTCCCGATGCAGGTATGACCGATGATGTTTCTGCCGCCATGGTGCAGATCTCCAATATTGGCAACCAAACCTGGGGTGTACAATTAATGCAGCCCTTCAAACTCAAACAAGGCCACACCTATGAAATCAGTTTTGTCGCCCAGGCAGATGCCCCCAAAGATATTCAGGTAACCTTCTCGCAGGATTACGACCCCTGGGCCTCTTATTGGTTTCAGGATATTACTATAGATGAGTTGCGATTGTATGGCCCTTACACCTATACCTGCGAGGTCGATGACGACAAGATCATGTTTAAATTCGTTATCGGCGGCAATCTTACCACCTTTTACCTCGATGCCGTCCAGGTTATCGACAAGCAATGGACCGCCGTTGCGGAACCCCGGCCGGAAGTTGCCGATTCTTATCAGCTTTTCCAGAATTATCCGAATCCCTTTAACCCGGTTACCCATATTCAGTATGCACTTAATCATACCGATAACGTCAAACTGACGATTTGCAACCTGCTGGGCGAAGAGATTATCTCCTGGCAGGATGTCCGTCCGGCCGGGTTGCATGAATATACCTGGAATGGTCTCAACCGTAACGGTCAACCGGTTGGCTCCGGTGTTTATCTCTATACTCTGCAGGCCGGTAATTTTAAAATGAGCCGCAAGATGTTATTCCTGAAATAAAATTTGTATATTATTCACCGGCGTTCCAGGTGTGAACGCCGGTGATATGAATTCAGTATAATTTATCAAGAGGCTGTGCTTTTGAAGAATATCAAGCCCGATGGGAAGAATCTCCGGTTTTTAAGCATAATATTTTGCGCTCTATGCTTTTATCATTTCAGTTTTGCGGAAAATGCTCACTCCAATTCCGGTCAACAAGCGCCGCTGCTCATGGCGCACTATATGCCCTGGTACCAAACCCCCGATGTAAGCGGCTATTGGGGCTGGCATTGGACTATGAATCACTTTAACCCGGAAACAACAGATGATACCGGCCGACGCGACATCGCCTCCCATTACTATCCCGTAACAGGTCCTTATGATTCTATGGATGATGATATTCTCGAATACCAGACCCTGCTGATGAAACTCTGCGGCATCAATGGTGTTATTGTGGATTGGTACGGTAATGATAATTACAACGATTACGGCGCTCTCAACCAGGCTACCGGGAAACTGTTCACCTGGTGCCAAAAAGCCGGACTGTTGTTTTCATTATGTTACGAAGACCGGACCATAAAAATCATGGTCGAGAACGGTTATATTCCCAAAAGTCAGGCCATAACCAAAGCGCAACAGGCTTTTCAATATGTACAGGCCAACTGGCTTATTGATGATACTTTTTTGCGCATCAATAACCGGCCGGTGTTCCTGGTGTTTGGCCCTGAATATTTCACCTCCAGCGTGGACTGGAGTACAATTTTTTCTGTTCTGCCAAACTCGCCTCTGTTCTTTACCCTGGATAACCGACTGAGTCCCATAGCGACCGGCGCCTATCCCTGGCCGCCCATGTGGGCCAGTAAAAACGGTATCCTCTCGCGAACCGATCTGGATAATTACCTGACCATGTTTTATAATAGAGCCGCCTCCTGGGAACTTCTGGTTGCCGGAGCGTTTCCCGGTTTTAATGATATCTATAAACAAGCCGGGGTGAGCGCCGGCTATGGCTTTCTTGATGCCGCTTCGGGTAATACTTTAAAAAACACCCTCGACAAGGCATTGCAGAATGATCCCGACATTATTCAACTCGTTACCTGGAACGATTACGGCGAAGGCACTATCATCGAACCGACCCGGGAATTCGGCTATCAATACCTGGAAATCATCCAACAACGGAAAAAAGCTGTCATTGACACGACCTTTTCAGGTATTCCGGCAGACCTGGAACTGCCCCTGCAAATTTATAATATCAGAAAAGTATATAAAAACAATCCAACTATCCAGTCCAGACTCGATGTTATTGTCAATCTGCTTTATAACGCGCAAACCGATTCCGCGACCGGCTTGCTGGACGCGATTTTTGCTTCTGCAACTCAACAAAATGATATTTATATAAAAAATTATCCCAATCCATTTCTAAAGCACACCACCATTACCTTTAAAATCTCAAATCCTGCCTGGGTAAATCTCACCGTTTACAATATACTCGGCCGCCAGGTCGCCATTCTTTTGGATAGCCACCAGGAAACCGGCACACATTTTGTGGAATGGAATACTACGGATTTGCCGTCCGGGGTCTATTTTATCAAAATGAAAGCCGGTAATTCTGTTCAAGTGAGCAAGTGCCTGCATCTTTTCTAGTATTCCCTCCCTACAATTTTTCATAATTAAATTTTACTATTGAATCAAAAGCATACTTGTAGTACATTTACTAACAAAACCAAAAGCTGCCCTTACCCTGTCATATTATCACTTTTACCGGAACGAAAACCGGCTTACTTTTGTTGTTAACAATATAGCAGCGGTTACATATAAACCGGAGACAACTGATGTTAAATACATTGGAAAATTATTTGCAACACTCCACCGGCTGGCTGATGACTACCGGGCTGAAAATAGCGCTAATCATAATTCTGACCATTATCCTCTTTAAACTAACCCATACCCTCTCTAATCGTTTTTCCCTAATTTTAATGCGCAGGGATTTGGACCTGGAATCCAAAAAACGGGCCGAAACCCTGGCCTCGGTAGTTCGCCACCTCGCCCAGGTCATTCTATTATTATTCGCGTCAATTACCATTATCGGCCAATTAGGCATTGAAATTGGCCCCATACTGGCTGCCGCCGGTATCGTCGGCCTGGCGGTGGGCTTTGGCGCACAAAGCCTGGTCAAAGATGTGATCAACGGCTTTTTTATTTTGCTGGAAGACCAGATCCGCGTTGGCGATGTGGTACAAATTGCCGATAAAAACGGCGTTGTGGAAAAAGTCAATCTTAAATTAACCATTTTACGGGATGTGGCCGGTAATGTTCACTATATACCCAACGGCAGTATCAATGTCGTCACCAACATGACCAAAGACTTTTCCTATTATGTTTTCGATTTCGGTGTTGCCTATAAAGAAAATATTGAAAATGTTATGAACGTATTAAAGCAAGTGGACGCGGAAATACAACAAAACCCCGAATTCGCCAATGACATCCTGGAGCCAATTGAAATTCTCGGTCTGGATAAATTTGCGGAATCGGCGCTGGTTATTAAAGCCCGCGTTAAAACCAATCCGGGCAAGCAGTGGCGTGTTGGTCGCGAATATAACCGCGCCATTAAACTGGCGTTCGAGCGGCATAATATCGAGATACCGTACCCGCAAATAACTATGAATATGAGTAAAAATTTCCATTCTCAGCAAGGGTATTCTGCTCATTAATCCTTATACGTATATAATTAAAACATTTGTTATTGCCTGGATTTTTAGCTGCTCATATTTATTAATAAAACAAACCTGGTAAAAAAATGAAAAAAACATTAAAAGGATATGACAGACAAAATTTAAAAAGGGCGCGCTCAATTGCCCGGTTTATGAAAAAACGTATCATAAACAAGGGCGAGGTTCCCGGCACACCTATCCTTGTGGGTGAACAAAAAGTTGCGCAATGCCTCATTCACCTCATTGATTTTAGTCCAACTATGTTGGATGAATGCAAATTTTCATCAATTGCTGAAGCCAAACCATACCTCGATACCTGGTCGGTTAGCTGGATCAATATCGACGGCTTGCACGATATGGATTTGATGAATCAAGCTGGCGATATTTTCCATCTCCATCCCCTTACCCTTGAGGATATTACCAATACCGACCAGCGCCCCAAAATGGAAGAATATGATAATTACATCCTTTTAATTCTGAAAATGCTGGTCTACAACAAACAAAACCGGCAAATCGAAGCGGAACAACTTAGCCTGGTCATTGGCGAACATTATATACTCTCCTTTCAGGAAAAACCCGGCGACGATTTCGATCCTGTGCGCACCCGCATCCGCAAACAAAAAGGCCGCATCCGCAGCCAGGGACCGGATTACCTTGCCTATGTATTGCTCGATACCGTTATCGATAATTATTTCTACCTGCTTGAAGACCTTGGCGATGAGATCGAGGAACTTGAAACGGAACTGATAGAGGGCAAAAGCGACGAGATGCTGCACAAGCTCAATTACTACAAACGCGAACTTTCCTACATCCGCAAAAATGTGCATCCCCTTAAAGATATGGTCTCGCACCTGATCCGGCCGGATACGGAACTGGTTACCGATGATGTGAAAATTTACCTCAAAGACCTGGAAGACCTGATCCTGCAAGTGTATGACGCTATCGATGTTTATCAGGAATTGCTGACCGACCTGCTGACGGTATATCACACTAATATCAGTAACAAGCTGAACGAGATCATCAAGGTATTGACCATTTTCTCCGTCATTTTTATCCCCCTCACCTTCTTCGCCGGAATTTATGGCACCAATTTCGACTATTTGCCGGAACTGCATTACAAATATAGTTATTTGCTCTTTTGGATATTTTTAATCTCGGTGGTGTTGCTCATGCTGCATATATTTAAAAAGAAAAAGTGGTTATAAATGAGTAATTCTTCATAATGAACAGAAAAATTCTAACACGAAAGGCACGGCTGTGAAAAAAGGATCCCGGTTTATCAGGTCAATACAATTACTGGCTGTATGTATTTTCTTCATCGCTCTTGGCGGCGCTGCCCAAGAACCATCGCTTATCAAACCGAACAACTCTAAAATCCATTATACCGGCAGAATTGATTTCAGCAACCCGGCCAGGCCGAAACTGATCGGCGCCGGCGCCTGTTTACAGGTTAAATTCAAAGGCGTCTCGTGTGCTATAGAATTGCGCAATGAAAACCTGGAAAACAAATATAATTATATGGTTACCATACTGGACGGCCAATATCTGGGCCGTTACAAAGTCTTTGGCAACCAGACCCGTTACCTGCTGGCGGATAGCCTTGAAAACAAAGACCACACCCTCATCGTCTGCAAAGCCACCGAAGCCATGATCGGCTATGTCGAGTTCGGCGGCTTGTATTGCGACAAGCTCAAATCGTTCAAAGATAAACGCACCCGCAAGATCGAACTCATCGGCGATTCCATCACCAGCGGCACGGGCCTGGATACTGAAGCTGTGCCCTGCTTTAAGGGAATCTGGCATGACCAGCATAACGCCTGGCTCACCTACGGCGCGCTGCTGGCTGGAGATTTGAACGCAAACTGGATGCTCAGCTCCGTTTCCGGTATCGGCATTTATCGCACCTGGAACAAGCCCGGCCCGGATATGCTCGATGTCTACGAAAATACTTATTTGACAACAGATTCCACCCACCTGTGGAATTTTAAGAGTTATACGCCGGACCTGGTGACCATCTGCCTGGGTACCAATGATTTTTCTAATGGCGATAAAAGTTACGACCGCGCCCCAATCGATTCCGCAACCTTTGTTACCGAATACATCAAATTCATCAAAAAATTGCGGGGACATTACCCCAAAGCCCAAATCGTCTGCCTCTCCAGCCCGGTCTTTCGCGGTGTAAATGTGGATATGTTGAGCAATTACCTGACTGCCATCGTCAGCCACATGAACAATGTTGAAAAAGACCGCAACATTCATAAATATATCTTTTCCGGCGCCTGGAGCAGCGGCTGCTCCGGTCACCCCAACGCCGCCGAACACCGCATCATCGCCGATGAACTGCTGCCGTTTGTAAAAGATATAATGAATTGGAATTAATGTTGATATGAATAATTGATTCCTCGCTGAATGTTGCCGTGTATTCCACAATCCGTTTTATAAATACCTTAATTCAAGTGGTGAACAAAAAAATTTTATAAAAATTGGCAGGGGCGTCCCGGTGGGACGCCCTTTTTCTGTATCAAAACCCATAGAAAAGTTAATTTAATTCGCTTTTGCCCCGCAATTCCACATGATCGCGCCGGGGTTAAACAAAAAACACCCACCATAAACTTGTCATTTCGAGCGCAGCGAGAAATCTTATTTTTCAATATAACAGCCATACAAGATACCTCGTCGCTTTGCTCTCCAGCATAACAATTATGACTTGTATATACAGATTAAAATATATTTAACTTTTCAATGGTTTTAATTTCATACTGCCAAACATTTTGATACAATCCTGGGGAAAAAAAGCCCCGTTAGGGGCGAAATGTTTCTATAAAATACTTATCCTCAAAACAAGCCACGTTAGTGGCGAAACAACTAATATAAGATAGAGCCAGGGTTATACCCAACCGGTATGGGCAACACTCGTAGTTGCCCCCTTATTCCACAAGATCACGCCTAGTCCCTGTTCTTTCCCCCACACCGGAAAAAGCCGGTCGAGTCTGCCTTTCGGCAATTTTTTTAAATAACTATTGCAGGAATCAAATTTTTTCTTATATTATCGTTATAAGGGACTAATTGTTTCAGACAAAAAGTTTTCATTTGAAAAAATTATAGTTTAGGGTTTCATGCTGCGTTTGATTTTTGATGTTGGTTTGTGTTCTTAAAGCGTTCAATATTAATTTTTATCCTTTGTTCTTTTGCATTTTGCAGT
>JAKQIY010000013.1 GCA_029561455.1 bacterium | reverse complement strand
GTTTCGTATATTACAAATTGGCAAAAGCGTTAAGAATTATTTTATCCAACATCAATCTAAGAAAATTAAAGAATTATTATAAGGTCAAGAATAAAATGCAGTTGGCTTTTGCCTTCGAATAAAAAATCGGGGGTACCATGTCGTTTTTTAGGGGTTGCAATTGGCACAACAATAACCAGTATTATACAATCCAGTTCAGTTACAACAGTTATGGTAGTGGGTATGGTCAATGCCGGCTTGATGACGCTGCGCCAAAGCATTGGTGTAATCATGGGCGCCGATATTGGCACCACTATAACAGCCTGGTTGATTTCTTTAAAGATCGCCGATTACGGGTTGCCGATTCTGGGATTTGCATCATTTTTTTACTTGTTTTCCCGAAAAGATAAAATCCGTGATACGGCCATGATGCTGGTCGGTTTGGGCATGATCTTCTTTGGTCTGGAATTGATGAAGATGGGATTTTATCCTCTACGCGAGAATGAAGGGTTCCTGGCGCTTTTTTCCCGCTTTCATCCCACCACCTATCTGGGTGTATTGAAATGTGTACTGGCAGGAGCTTTTGTAACCGCAATAATCCAGTCATCGTCAGCTACGGTCGCTATAACGATAACCCTGGCAGTTACCGGGGTAATTAATTATGACGCCGCGGTTGCTCTAGTGCTGGGTGAAAATATAGGCACAACTATAACCGCCTATTTAGCATCAATTGGCGCAACCACAAATGCCAAGCGAGCCGCTTTTGCTCACATTTCCATTAAAGTATTTGGGGTATTGCTCATGTTCCCGATATTTTTTAATTATATATGGTTGTTAGAAACCTTTCTGCCAGAGAAAATGGATATTGCAGCGCGGATCGCCTTTGCCCATACAGGTTTTAACATTTTTATTGTAACCGCTTTTATTTCTTTTGTAAGTCCGCTATCCAAAATGATGATCTGGCTGGTGCCGGAAAAGAAACATAAAGAAAAACGGCATTTAACCTATTTTGACGCCGGTATGTTGGACGCCCCGGCGCTTGGTGTAAAACAATCCTATTATGAAGTGATCCGCATGAGTGAATCAGTGCAAAAAATGAATGTCTGGTTATATGATTACCTTTTCAAAAACAAGGATTCCTTAAAAGAAAAGTTGATCCACCGGGAAAAAATTCTGGATATCATGCAGAAAGAGATCATTGAATTTGTAAACAGACTTATGAGCGATAATCTGACCGTCGATGCTGTTAACGAAGTCCGCAAACAACTGAGAATGGCAGATGAATATGAATCCATCAGTGATGAAATCATCGTCATAGCGAAATTGCAATATAAAATGATGCAAAACAAGTTACATTTTTCCGACCAGGACAAATCCGACATCATTTTATTGCACAGGTTAGTTGCCAATCATATAGCAGATATCAGTTTTGCAGCAAAAAATGACGATGGAAAAATTTTGAACAAAGCATTGAATGATGGTAAAACTATTAATTATATGGTTAAAACCCATAGAACCAGTCACCTGAATAAACTGGGAACTAAAAATGCCTCTCCCCTGACCAGTATTATTTATATGGACATGTTGAATTCTTATAAACGAATCAAAGATCATTCCGTTAATATTGCCGAGGTGCTTGCCGGCGAGAAATAAATTATAATCCAATTTTGGTCGAGGAACGAATAATGATATAAAATAATTTCCGGTCTTGTAGTGAATGATAGATTTTAATTGAATTAAACCAAAATTTTATTTATTTTGAACAGAATTATGAATAGTATTCATTACAGGTAACAATGAAAACAGTATTAAAAGCGGGCGCGATTAGTTTTACTGCATTTATTCTCATACTGCAATTTGTTTTTACATTCTTTGCAGCTTCACTGGCGGTAATTTTATATAACATGCGATTCAAAGGTGCAGTCCCCTACTTTGTCTGGGCATGGGGACATGTTTTATTTTTCCTGATGGGTAAAAGGTTATATATTTATGGACGGGAAAATTGCACAAGAGACAGTAATTATCTTGTGTTAGTTAACCATGCCAGCCTTTATGATATTCCGGCAGTAATGGCAGTCTTTCCCCAGGTTTCATGGCTGGGACGCGAGTATTTGACGCGGATTCCGATTTTCGGTCAGGTTCTTAAAATTACCCATTACATACCAGTCAGTCGAGATCTTTCCCGTGGTGTAAAAAAAATAATTTCCAGTTCAATAAACGCAGGTGAAAAAAAATCTATTGCGATATTTCCTGAATCGACGCGTACACTTGACGGTAATATCCAACAGTTTAAAAGAGGATTTATCCATATTCAAAAAGGAACAAAACTCGATATACTACCGGTGACTTTGAATGGTATGTATAGACTTCGCCCCAAACCGCGATTTTACATCAATCCCTTTACACGCCTGGAAGTCATTATTCATCAACCGATTAAAAATGAAGAAATTGAAGATAAAACTGTTCCGGAAATACTTGAAAAGACAAAATTAATCATTGAATCGGCTTATAAATTATAAGGACAAAAAATATGCCGGAAAATACTAAATGGGCGTTTATTATCAATCCAATCGCAGGGAATGGCTATGCCAAAAAATTTGCGACCAAAGTACAAGAAAAAGCAGAACAACATGGGCTTGTATACACTCTGGTATTTACCGAAAGAAAGGGACATGCAATTGAACTAGCCCGCAACCTGGCTGGCAGTGGTTATACCAATATCATTGCTGTGGGTGGCGACGGAACGATGAATGAAACGATAACTGGCATTATGGATCAACCTGTCACTTTTGGCGCTATCCCGGCAGGAACCGGTAACGATTTTGTCCCTATTTTAGGCTTTCATGAACGTTTTACAGACGACGATTGGGATGAATTTTTCAAAGTAACCACAACTTTGATGGATGTAGGCGTTTGCAACGGCCATTATTTCGTCAATGGAATGGGCTTGGGGTTTGATGCCCAGGTTGCAGCAGAAAATTATAAAAATGGCCAGGTGAAAAAAGGCTATCCCGGCAAGTATCTCTGGCACATTATTAAAACATTATTATTCTTTCAGGAAAAACCGATGACAATCATCAGCGGCAAGGACGAAATAAGCGCCCGCTGCTTTATCAACACGATCGGCATCGGCAGAAGATTCGGCGGCGGGTATTTCCTCACTCCAAAAGCAATTGCGAATGATGGTTTATTTGATATTTTGCATGTTGAAAAATTGACTTTTTCAGAGCGATTTAATATATTTGATAAAGTAAAAAAAGGTGTTCATCTGCAAGATCCCAAAGTGCAATATTATACAACAGATAAACTGTTGATTCAATTCAACGAAACCGTTCCTTATCACCTGGATGGTGAAATGTTTTATGGCGACCGCTTTATTATTAATATTCTGCCGGCAAAAATAAAAACGATATACAATTCAACCGGAGCGCATTATTTAAAAATTGTCTAATCAAAAAAAATATATAGCATTTTTCGATCTGGATCATACTATTCTGAATGATAGCAGCGGCAGTCTTTTAGGAATTCCTGCATTTGTGAATAAAATTTTTAAAAGACGTTATTTTATTGAAGCTGTACTGCTGTCCCTCGGCTATAAATTGGAATTCATAGATCCACAGGTCATTAGTTCCAGAATGACCCAATGGTTAAAAGGACAAACTGAACAAAAAATTGTCGAATTTATGAATACGATGTTCGGTAAACTCATTAAACCGGCCATTCGGCTCCATGCCCGCAGGGAAATTGAATTTCATAAAAATAATAATGCGCTGACTGTTATCCTCTCCGCCTCCATAGAACAAATATGTGAACCGGTAAGGCAGTACCTTGGTTTTGACGATATGATTTGTTCAAGTCTCGAAGTGCACCAGGGTCTGTTTACCGGCTTGCCGCATGGTCGTTACTGCTATGGCGAAGAAAAACTGACGCGCTCTTTGCAATTTTGCGCCGATAACAATCTGGTTCTAAACAATGCCTGGTTCTATACAGATTCTTACTCCGACCTGCCGATGTTAAATGCTGTTGAAAATCCAATCTGTGTTTCGCCGGATCGACTACTACGCCGGTATGCCCGACAGGTTGGCTGGAAAATATCGAATTGGTAACGTCTCAATCTCAGGGGGTTTCAATGAATACGGGGAATTTAAACAGCCGCTACAATCAAGGATAACGTCACTCGTCTCGGGGTAATTTTGTACATTATACTATTTATTAGGTATGGGCAATAGTGTGTCTTTATTATCCCATGTCATTCTGCGATGTCACAACAGGGTTATCTGTTTGTTGATATTGTAGTTATTTGCAAAAAAAAAATGACCAGGTATAAAATGGTATACAAAAAAAATCAATCCAAGTTTAAAATTCATTGGTTTAAACTGTATTCGATTTCCGGTTAAACAGCGGCATTGGAGATTAAAAAACATAAATTCTTTAATTGTATATAGTTAAAGCATATCAATTTCAATGATATAAACAAATATAGTGTGATAGAACAGGTAGCATCAGGGTATCAAAATGGCTCATTTTTTGCTGTTAAAATGCCAAACAAGAATGGATGCCGGAGACTTTATGCAAGCTGACAATTTGTATCGGGAAATTTTCGAAAATGCCACTGAAGGAATTTATCAAACAACAATTACAGGACGTTTTATAACAGCTAATTCGGCGTTAGCGTCAATACTTGGTTATGAAACCAGCGATGAACTTTTAGAGGATACTTTAGATATTGCCGATAAAATCTATGTCGATTCAAACCGTCGTAATCAATTCAGACAGGCCATTGAAAACGACGGTAAGGTGTCAAATTTTATTTCACAGGTATATAAAAAAGACAGAACGATCATCTGGATAGCGGAGAACGCCAGGGTTGTTTACAATAATAGGGGTGATATTTATTGTTATGAAGGTTTTGTATCCGATATAACGCCGGTTAAAGCAATGGCAATTGAAAATCAATTAGCAGATATAACATTTTATCAAAAAGAAAAAGATACTGCTTTACAGACTCTGTCGCGGGGGCTGGGACATGATTTGAATAATATTCTCAGTCCGATTCTTGGATATACGGAAATGTTGCTGGAAGTCTTTACCCATGATGCAAAAGTAGAAAAATATATTCAAAGTATTTACCGGTCAACAAAACGAGCCCGCGACCTTGTACAACATATCCATTATCTTGGTAAAACCGGCCCTACCATAACAAAACCTTTCCATATAAGCAATGTTGCCGCCGGGGTTGTCCAATCATTGACCCCTAAATTATCGGAATCAATCAAAATCAGTCTGAACATAGATCAAAATATAAAACAAATTAACGGCGATTCCTTCTGCTATGAACAAATTCTGTTTAACTTGTGCGAAAACGGTATACAGGCAATGGATACTACAGGGGGAATACTGGAAATAGCTATAATTGAAAAATACCTGTCCAGCGAAGAGATTCAAAAAACCAGGCTGGATTTGGAAGCTGGAAATTATGTGGTGATTAAAGTTACCGATAGCGGAGAAGGAATTAATCCTTATTTAATAAATCGTATATTTGATCCCTATTTCAGTACCAGGAACCTTGGCATTGGCCATGGACTGGGCCTTGCGACCGTACAAAGCCTGGTACGCTCCTGTTGTGGCACTATTACAGTATCAAGCCAACCCGGACAAGGTTCGGAGTTTTATGTTTATATGCCGCAATACCAGTCTGTTATAAAAAAGGAAAAAACTACCGATGCGCAGAATTCTGTTCAACTCACCCCAAAACATATAATGCTTGTCGATGACGACGATGATGTTTTGCAGATTCAGCAACAATTGATTGAGCATTTAGGTTACCGGGTTACATCATTTAGCGATAGTCAACAGGCGCTGCAATCATTTTCACAAAACCCCGGTCAATATGACCTGGTTTTAACAGATATGAATATGCCCAAAATGTCCGGTCTGATTTTGTCAAAACAATTATTACACATTAATGCAAAAATCCCGATTATTTTATGTTCAGGTTTCATTGAAAGTATAAATGAAGCGACAGCGAAATCAGTTGGCATCAGACGATTTATTATCAAACCCCTGACCACACAAAAGTTATCGCAAGATCTGGAAAATGTTTTAAAAGAAAAAGACAACTTGTTTGTTTAAAATGTCGGGGCTTCAAATTTTCACCACTTAAACTTCTGTCGGGTGATGATTAGGACAAAAATTTCCTTAAATTATTGAAAATTGCTCTCCCTCATTTTCGAAAAAAACAGAAAAAGAATTTTCCATTTACTCTATTTTTTTGTTGACATTTCAAAATAAAATTCTTAAAATCTATCTGCTCACGATAACGTTTAAGTGTAGACAATGTATTCCCAGTTTACGTAACGGTTACCAATCAATCTAGATCATTTCTGTTTAGTTTCGTTTCTGTAATTATTGAATTTTATTTTGTTTCTTTAAACGAATAATATCTAAAGTACCAAGTAAACGTTTAAGCTGCTCAATCAAACAATACTTTTCACCAACAGGGAGTAGAATGTGATGAACAAAAAGTTTTGTTATGGCTTGCTGATAATGGCCGGTTTGTTCTTTTTTTCATTTAATACCGATGCCGCTACCACAGGCAAAATTGCCGGTACCGTGTTTGATAATGAAACAAATGAACCCCTGCCCTATGCTCAGATCATGCTAACCGAAGTCTGGGCTGGTAATCAAAAAACTCCGATGCAGCAGGTGCGCGGCACTACTACCGACATCGAAGGAAGTTTTTATATCATCAATATTATGCCCGGCACTTATACGGTTGAAGTGAGAATGATAGGTTATGCCAATATTAAAATGGAAAAAATCCGTGTAAGCGTCAATTCCACGACCAACCTCGATTTTAAATTGAATCCCCAGGTAATCGAAGGTGAAGTTGTCATGGTCACTGCTGATCCAATCTCGTTTAAAAAAGATCAAACCAGTTCTGTTCGCAACGTATCCTCCGATCAAATTGATATACTACCGACTGAAAGTATGGATGGCATCATTGAAATGCAGGCTGGTGTAGTGAATGGTCATTTTCGCGGTGGACGTTTAAACGAAGTGTCTTATCTTGTTGATGGTTTACAGGTTGATGATACTTTTCGCGGCGAAAACAAACTGGTGTCGATTGAAAATGATGTTATCAAAGACCTTGAAGTTATCACCGGAACTTTTAATGCCGAATACGGACGTGCAATGAGCGGTATTGTCAATGCCGTTACCAAAGATGGCGGCAACGGTTTTCATGGACGAATATCTACAAATCTTGGTAATTATTATACCACTCATGATGATGTCTATATCGGTTTAAAAGCCGGTGAAATTGACCGGAATAAAGACATAAGACTGCAACTGGAAGGACCGATCATCGGCAGCAAACTGACTTTTTTCACCAATATTCGTTATCAAAATAATGATAATTATTTAAATGCAGTGAAAAGATTTAAAATGCAGGATTACAGCGATTATACCAGCGATGATCCCGCCCTTTGGATTGATACCCATAATGGCGACAGCTCGTTTGTTCCCCTTGATGATTCGGAAAATCTGTCCCTTTTCGCCAAAGTTACTTATATGCCAACGCCGGGTTTAAAATTATCTCTGAATTATACGGGCAACCGGGATGAATGGGGTAACTATAGTCATGTTTATAAATATGCACCCGATGGAAAATCCCGTTATTACCAGGATGGTGATATGTACAGTGTGCAACTCAACCAGAACCTCGGCTATAATATGTTCCACGAATTGAAATTATCCTTGATCGATGGTTTTAATGGTCAGTATCTCTATGAAGATCCTACTGATTCCCGCTATATCCATGACCGATACCTGAATAGCACAGGACCGGGTTTTAATACCGGTGGACAGGATAAAGTTTACATGAAACGGAATACCAGGGATTTGAATATTAAATATGATTTAACCTGGCAAGCGCACAAAAACCACAGTCTCAAAACCGGTGTGCTTTATACAGATCACGAACTCGATTATAAAAATTACTCAATCCAGAACTTGTACCGTAATGAACCTAATGTTTATGAAAATTATTATGATCCGGAACTGAAAACCTATATTTACCCAAACTTTGAACCCGTATTATTGGGCGATTCGACCATTTATGGTGAAGAATATAAAGTGAAACCAAAAGAGCTTTCCGGTTATTTACAGGATAAAATGGAATTCCTGGATATGGTAATCAATATGGGTGTTCGGTACGATTATTTTGATCCCAACACAACTTATCCGACTAATTGGCGTAATCCGGCTAACCAGCAATCTTTCCCGGATAACCCGGAAAAAATGTCCACCTATAAGCAGGCGGAACCGGAATACCAGATCAGTCCGCGTTTTGGTATATCCTATGAACTTTCCGACCAGGCATTGCTGCATTTCAGCTATGGTCATTTCTTTCAAACTCCACCCATGTATGCTTATTACCAAAATAATAATTTCCTCATCGAGCCGGTTGACTGGAGTACGCAACTCGGTAACCCGCAATTAAAAGCGCAGAGTACAGTTCAGTACGAAGTTGGTTTGTGGCAGGAAATAATTAAAGGTATGGGGATTGAAGTTAACCTCTTTTACCGGGATATTTATGACCTGTTGAGTATGCGGATAATTACAACCTATAACCAGTATCGTTATGGTCTGTACTCAAACAAAGATTATGGCAACGTTAAAGGTTTGGAAATTAAGTATGATTACCAGCTTGGGAAAGTATATACTGCGGTTAACTATACCCTGCAATACACCCGTGGTAACGCCGATAATCCTACCCAAACCTTTACCCGGGCCGGCGACAGCCAGGATCCGATTGCCCGCCTGATACCAATGAGTTGGGATCAGCGACATACGGTTAATCTTACTGTAAGCCATACTACCAAAGCGACAAACGCCACTTTAACCGCATACTATGATTCCGGTACACCCTATACCTGGTCGCCAATACAGGAAAGCCGCTTATCAAGAGTTAACCTGTACCCGAATAATGCAACGATGCCAAGCAAATTCCGGATTGATTGCTACGGATATTATGATTATGATCTGGTTAAGGACATGAAATTACGGTTCAGTCTGTATATTGTTAACCTGTTGGATACGAAAAACGAGTTGGTTGTAAATGGACAAACCGGCCGCGCCAATGACGCAATTATCAGACAGGTAGATCTGACCAGTCATCACAGTCTCTTCAATGATTACCAGGACAGGATTAACAACCCGGCCTCTTTTGAGGCGCCGCGTTATGTCAAGTTCGGCATCGGCCTGGTGTTTTAATTAATTCCAGATTTTTCGGCACTATTTATCATAAAAAAAGAGGAAGAAATGATGAAGGTACTCAGCAAAATATTACTACTTTTACCGGTAGTATTAATGGCTCTTTATACACCTGCTTTCGATCAGGGCAAACCGTATGACGGGCCTGATGATCCCGCCGGCGATATTGCTGCAAGACGCGAAGGCTATATGACGGGAAACCGGGTCTTTTTGTTTTTCCGTAATACGACTGAATTATCGGACTGGCCGAGAGTCGATGTTTCCAAATGGCCGAATAATTATCTCGGCGTTAAAATGACTGACGGCATTAATATTCTGATTGGCGCCGAAGTGTTCCTCGAAAACGATACAATACCGGTTACTGACCCGGTACAGATTGGAACCCGCAATGATCTGGATACTTTATATTATTGTCAAACCAGCTTCAGAGGCGGCCTGGATATGGACCCAACTGGTACAATTCAATGGGGATTGTATCCGGTATTTGGCTATTTTAATGAAAATACCGATTACCCGGCTATGAGCAACGATTCCACCACCTGGCCGGTTCAAGGCTGGCCTTCCCGCGGTACACAAAAAAAATGGGCTGGTGAATGGAACGGCCGCTTTGGCCTGGGTGTGATGTACGCCGACCTGGAAACCTTTTTTGTTAACAATGACGCCCAGGATCAGGAATATCTTGAAGCTACCGATACGGTTAAATACTATCCCCGTCCCGGTATTTTAATTGGCCATAATGATCCAAATGTTACCATTCAAAAGGGTGCGTCCTGGGGTGGAATTGGTATTCGCGTGGAAACCCGCGGTTACCAGTGGCAAAATCCCCTGGCGCGCGATGCTATATTCTGGGAATATAATATCTCCAATATTTCCGATTATGACCTGCCGCATGTTGCTTTCGGCTATCATGTTGATAATGCCATCGGCAACGATAGCAATGATGAGTTGGGGTATTTTGATACCTACCTTGATATCGCTTATTCATGGGATATCGACGGTATCGGCACCGGCGGTCTGGAAACCGGGATCATGGGATTTGCCTTTTTGGAAAGTCCGGGACTGGCGTATGACAATATCGATAATGATGAAGACGGCTTGATTGATGAAAAACGCGATAATCCAGCCGGCGCTTTAGTCGATGCTATGTATGGAATTTATGATTTTGAAAAATTCTATGCAGCTTATGGCATACCCCAATCGGAATTAAAAGACCATTATGAAGGCGACGAAGATCAGGACTGGATGGATGGCGAAGACAGCAATGATGATGGTATATATCAGACAACTGAAAGCGCCGGCGATGATGTCGGTTTGGATGGAATTGGCCCGAATGAAGTTAACTATCCCGGCCCGGATGAAGGCGAATGTAATCACAAACCGGATTTTGAAGAAGGAATAGGGTGTGAACCCAACTTTGCCGCAACCGATGTTACCGAATCGGATATGGTTGGTTTAAATTCATTTACCCTCTTCCCGGTTGCGCTTGAATACTATGGACGCCCCAGAACATTTCACCAGGACTGGGTTATGTATGAATTGATCGGCACCGGGGTTAAAGAACCCTATATTGGTCAAATATCGAACCTTATTGAAGTATTTGGCGCCGGCCCGTTCCCTTTGTATAAAGGTAGAACTGAACGTATTTCTATGGCGCTGCTCCATTCCTATGAAATATTAGCCGACTTGCAACAGGAACCACCGCTGGCGCCGGTTATGTTTGATTTGAAAAAAGTGGTCCAGTTGATATATGAAAAAGACTATCGTTTTGCACAGCCTCCCAAAATGCCTACCCTCACCGCTACAGCCGGCGATGGCAAAGTTACATTGACGTGGGATGATATTGCCGAAAGAGCCAGCCGTGAACCCTTCCTGAACGGGAAAAATGATTTTGAAGGGTACAAACTGGTACGTTCCACCGATAAAAAATGGCAGGATGCCATGGTCGTTACCGATGGCAATGGCGATCCGGTGTTCTTTAAGCCAATATTCCAGTGCGATTTAAAGAACAATATTGAAGGCTATACCAATTACGGCCTCAAAGACGGTATGGGGTATTTCCTGGGCCGCGATACCGGTATAAAGCATTACTTTGTAGATGAAAATGTGCAAAACGGCAAAACATATTATTACGGCCTGATGGCGTATGATTACGGCATTCCCGATTCAATTGCCGCACCGGGTATTGCCCCGTCGGAGAACAACTTGGTCATCGATCTCGACGAATATGAAGAAATTCGTTTTGTCGGTAAAAATGTTGCAGTTGTTACCCCACACCAAACTGCTCTCGGTTATTCGGGAAATGAATTGCAAATTCTCGCCAATTCGATCAAAGCTACCTCCGGTTCAGTTGTTCCGGAAATTATTGGCCGCAATTCATTAAAACCAAACCACACCTATACCTTAAAATTTGTCACAGATACTCTTACCGAGATCAAAGGAACCGGTAACGGCTTTTCATACCTGGCTATTGGCTATAATATTTATGATGTTACCGACAGCAATAAACTCGTAGCTTTTGAAAATCCTGATAAATTTATCGGTACAAATATTGTCTACGACCGTATTACCGAGGATGAGACCCAAACAAACAAGGAATATTATTTCCAGGTCGGTTCGCAATTCGATTCCGATGTTGCCGATGGCGTTGTATTTCACATGAAATCGGATGTGATCACATCAGTAAGAGGCGGTTACGATTATGCCAATTCGGGCTGGTCGGTCGGTAATAGTCAAATCACGGTAACGCCTTCGGAAGACGGCGCCCGTTATTTCCCCTGGGATTATGAAATTGTTTTCACCAATAATCCTCAAGCCTATACCGGTAAAACCAAACACACCAATGCAATGCGTGATGAAAACAAGGTAACAGTTCCCAAAGATTCCGCTCTTGTCCAGAAAGATTTAAGCTTTTTTATTATCAACAAAACATATCCAACCAAAGATGGTCAGTTCGATACCCTTGATGTATTTATCAAGGATAAAAATTTAAACGGTAGTGTCGATATGCTGGAAGATAAATTCCTGTTTGGTAAACCCGACGATAAAGGCAAGTGGGCCAGGACAATTTTTGCAATAGAATTCGATGAAATTCCCCAGCCTAATGATATTTATTTTGCAACCTTTATCAGACCCTTCCATTCGGTCGATTCCCTTACCTATAAGGTATTACCGGAAGGTCCAACCAAACTGGATGACATTAAAAACCTGATGGAAAACATCAAAGTAGTACCCAACCCGTATGTAGCTACCAATACAATGGAACCGGTATTGAGTAACTGGCTTTACAACCAGAGACGGCAGATCATGTTTACACACCTACCAGCTCGCTGCGATATTAAAATATTTACTGTGAGCGGCGTATTGGTCGATGAAATAGAGGTTGATAATGCCGCTAACGACGGTACGGCACACTGGGATGTAAAAACCCGGGAAGACCTTGAAGTGGCCGCCGGAATGTATATTTATTATATTAAAGCGCGTGATGTCGATGCCGAAAAAATCGGCAAATTCGCGATAATCAAGTAATCATTCCAAACTGGAGATATAAATTATGAAAAAAGATAAATTCCTTAGATCCGGCCTGGTTTTGGTTTTTCTGTTATTGCTTGTTTTCAGTACCGGGTTTGCTCAAAAAGAACCCTATCGGGTCGGAACCACGACCGCCAATTTCCTGGAAATTGGTTATGGCAGCGCCGGTAACGGTATGGGTGATGCCATTGTCAGTACGGTAGATGATCTTTCCGCAATCTACTGGAATCCGGCCGGTTTAGCCTATATGCGACAAAATGGCGTTCAGTTCATGATGCAGCCATGGATAGCCGATATCAATACCATGTTTACATCGGTAGGCATGGTTTCGCCGCGTTATGGAACCTTTGCTATTGGTATATACCAGGTCGATTATGGTCGTGAAGAAGTAACCACTATGGATATGCAGGATGGCACCGGCGAACATTATTCAGCGGTCGATTATTGCTTTAGTTTGTCGTATGGCCGTAAGTTAACCGATTGGTTTGCGTTCGGCGCATCCACCAAACTGGTAACCTCCAGAATATGGCACACGACTGCCAATGCGTTTGCCCTGGATTTGGGCGCAATTGTTAATACTCAGTTCTTCTCCCCCACCGGCAACCGCGAAGACGGTATGGCAATCGGCATGAGCATATCCAATTACGGCACCAGAATGAAATATGACGGCATGGATTTACTGCAACCCATCGATCCTACACCTAATGAATCCGGTGATTATGATAATGTGGAAGGACAATATCGTATGCAGGGATGGGAATTGCCGCTGATCTTCCGGTTGGGCTTTGCAATTCATCCAATTGTTATAGGCAATAACCGGCTGACGCTGGAAGTGGACGCTTTGCACCCCAATAATAACAGCGAATCGGTAAATGTCGGCGCCGAGTATCAGTACACCGTCCCGTCATTTGGCAGTTTTTATTTGCGGAGCGGGTATAAAGGGTTATTCATGAATGAATCCGAGTATGGTTTGGCTTTTGGCGCCGGGGTTATTTACAGAATGCGCAGCCTGAACAACATGGCAATGCGCATTGATTATGCGTACAGGGATATTGGCGTGTTGGGCACAACCAATTGCTATACCTTCACTTTTGTATTCTGAGTATAACTCCTCCCGGTTGCTGTAACCGGGAGGAGTTTTTTAAAACAAGCAATAATTCATTATTTTTAATCAAGTACACCCCATGATTTGCAACATCTTGCCGGTTTCTTTCCGTACCGGAGCAAGCCATATATTAATCGTAAATTACAAATAACAATCTTTCTTATCCCTGCTGAATCCGGGATACCCACTCGCCATTGACCTGTTCAATTTCACCGATATTATTTTCAGTCCAGTTTTTTACCTCCATTGCGGTAACCTTGCCATGATCCAAAGTAACCACTTTTGTTATACCGGCATTGATGATGAGGCGTTTGCAAATTTTACACGGTTCCGAAATATCCAGTAATTGATTGGTATCATAATCGATACCGATCAGATAAAGGGTTGAATTGAGCATTTCCAGGCGCGAGGCATGGATAATAGCATTTTGTTCAGCATGGACGGAGCGGCACCATTCATAATGTTCGCCATGTTTGACATTCATTTGTTTGCGGATACAAACGCCAATATCGACACAATTTTCCGTATCGCGCGGGGCGCCGCAATAGCCGGTGGAAATGATCTGGTCGTTGTTAACGATCACTGCGCCATATTTACGGCGTAAACAGGTACTCCTCCCGGCCACTTCACGGGCAATATTCAGATAATAGAGTTCTTTGGATATTCTAGGCATAGTCACTCCATGAGATTAGTAGTTTTATAATATATGTAAAAATTATCATGTTGCATAAAGTTATTTACATCGGTAATTTAATAGTACGGTACGGTTTAGAATAATCTTAAAGATATGGCCACAAATGCCGGCCCGTTTATCAAGCCATGAATTAGAACTGAAATCCAGGTATTTTTACGCTTCCAGGTAACATAACATTGAATGAACAACATTGGTAACAACATGATTATCATACCCAAACCAAAACAGGTATGAAAAATTAACCAGAAAGAGGCGTTTACGATCCAGGCATAGTTGCCAAAAGCGGCTTCCTGGCGGGGTAGTATATAGCCGCGCCATAAAAATTCTTCGCCCAGAATATTAAACAAGAACATCGGTAACCAGACGAGTAAAATCCAGTATTGTCCATTCTCAATGCCGTGATACTCAAAAAATGCTGGCGAGGTTTGAATGGGCGTAAACCAGCCGGTGAGAAGGGCAAGTTTTTCCGCTGCAAAAACAATCAGCCCCATAGTACCCCCTATAACCACAAGCGAAGCAAACATCCAGGCCCAGTCGCTTTTGGTCATCGGCGCAAGACGAAATCGTTCTTTAAACGAATCCCAATTCCAGGGACGGCCTTCATGACGATAACCGAGCAATGCGGCTATGAACAAGGGCAGAAATACGAACGCCCCGCTCATAATGAACCAGGCAACAATGGACGGCATGCCGCTAGTATTGACCAGGAACGGAATACCCAGCCGCGTAGCCAGCCAGATAACAATGGTAGCGGTTCCAAAATAAAGCCAGGATTCCAGCCACCACATCGGTTTTAAATCACTTGGTCGGGTTTGCACACCTCTCTCCTGTTTTCTTTAATCTTTCAATTTGTTAAAGACGTAATAAAATGGTTGAAAAATCGGCTACCGTCAGCGTCTAATGCAACCCTTGCATGGGAGCGGCCAGTTTCAGCACACCGGGTTTGCCCGGCATTCGGGCCGCTTGTAACTACATCAAAAGTTATTTCTTTAAAGTTTAATATAGTTTTCTCAACCAAAGCCACAGCCGCAAGCGGGTCCCAGGCGTAATATTCACCGCCGGCAAGCCGATGTCGGATACTTTGTAGAATCGCCCTCACCATTGTGCCTGCTACATTCAGGGGCAGTGTGGTAAATTGTTCAACAAATTGCGCAGTCAGGCGCACCTTGTTGGTAGCATCCAGGGGAATAAACGTAAGCGGCACGCCGGATTGACAAACCAGTTGTACGGCAAAAGGATCGACAAATAAATTCCATTCAACGAGGTTTGTCGGCGAAACAAATTCTTCATAATCATGAACATTCCCAGGAACATGAAATGCTCCTCCCATCAAAGTTATTTCGTGGATGGTTTTAAAAGCTGCCGGATTTTGACGGTAAACCAGCGCCAGGTTGGTAAGCGGTCCGAGTGCTAAAATATGCAGAGGTTCGGCCGGGGCTGTACACCGCCGTAACAGAAAAGAAACGGCATTTTCCGGCTCAACTTGCCCGGTTTTAGTTACGGACAAACCCTGAGCTAGCGAATCGGATATAGCACGCCAGGTA
Organism: bacterium; assembly: GCA_029561455.1. Classification (GTDB taxonomy): domain Bacteria; phylum Zhuqueibacterota; class Zhuqueibacteria; order Residuimicrobiales; family Krinioviventaceae; genus Fontivivens. Next base: position 420,661 of record JAKQIY010000013.1, on the reverse strand, counting down.
GCCGGAAAACTGCGATTCCCTTGCACAGCTTGCGGATGACCGGCATATACAGGAATATTATGACCGGTTGCAGCAAATAGCCGCGCAATGGTCTCCGCCCCGGCATCGACATGCGCCAAACCATTACAAACAGTAACCGCTTCGATACAAATTTCGGGTTTATTCAACAGCCAGGCGATTGCCATCACATCGTCGTGCCCTGCATCAGTGTCGATGATGATATGTTTTACGAACATTCTTCTCTCGGATCATTATCATATAAAAATTAACTTACAAAACAAATCGGGAATGAACAAGTGAAATGCAAGATTATTACTTGATTTTTATGAAATTTTTAAATAATGTAAGTACAGAAAATCGCAACACGCTATTAACATATATCAGCCGTCAAATAGTTTTACATTTTTGTTATTGCCGCTACAGCGATGCAGGAGGAGGAAATGCTGGTATTTACATTTTTTTTATTATTATTGGGATTATTTGAAATTATTTCAAACCTGATTCATTTATCTAAAAAAACCACAGATGAGATAGGTAAATCGGCCAGGCGGCAACACCAGGAAATTCCTTTATCGCTTGCCAATAAGCATTTTTTTTGGAAAGCCATCATTATGCTGGTATTCGGGTTATTATTCCTGGCGGCGGCATTATTATTACTTTTTAAACTTCCCGAAATGTTGCCATTTACATGGTTTGTAACCAGTGCATTTGGCCTGTATGGAATGGTGCAGGCGCTCATATATCACCGGGAAATTAAAGTATGGCCGGCGATGCTGGTATATAACCTGCCTTTGATAATATACATTTTTCTCAGCTAATAAACCAGATCATCATTTCTGTCTAACTCGTGAAGGATTTTGCAATGAATAACATACTGCTGCTCCCCAAAAACTATCATTCACAATTATCGTTAAAAGAAACTGAAAAAGCTATCCGACTGATCAAAGAATTCTTCCAGGTGAACCTGGCGTTTGAATTGAACCTGATCCGCACCACCGCTCCCCTGTTTGTCAAATCCGGTACAGGAATTAACGACAACCTTAACGGTATTGAAAAACCGGTATCTTTCCAGGTACAGGGCTTAGGCGGCGACCGGGTGGAAATTGTGCAATCACTCGCCAAATGGAAACGCATGGCGTTAGCCGATTATTCATTTCAGCCCGGCGAGGGCATTTATACCGATATGAACGCGATCCGTCCGGATGAAGACCTGGATAACCTGCATTCCATTTATGTCGACCAGTGGGACTGGGAGCGAGTGATAACTAAAGAGGAGCGCAATCTGACTTTTTTGAAAACCATTGTTCGCAGTATCTATGATGTGATGAAACGAACTGAAAAATACATCTGCCATTTCTACCCGCAAATCACCCCGGTTTTACCGGACCAGATCAAATTCATGCACTCGGAAGAAATGGAAGAAATGTATCCCGAATTACCGCCGCGCGAACGGGAAAATATGCTCTGCCGCGAATATGGCGCCCTGTTTGTGATCGGCATCGGCGCTAATTTAAAAAATGGCCAGCCGCATGACGGCCGCGCCTCGGATTATGACGATTGGTCTACACCTACCATCAACCACCACAAAGGGTTGAATGGCGATATCCTGGTCTATTACCCGGTGCTGGATCGTTCATTTGAATTATCATCAATGGGAATAAGGGTGGATAAAGAAGCCTTATCAAGACAATTAGAATTAAAAAATAACCAGGATAGGGAAAAGTTATTATATCATCAGCGTTTGCTCAATGGCGAATTACCGCTTTCAATCGGCGGTGGTATCGGCCAGTCCCGTTTGTGCATGTTTTATCTGCGTAAAGCGCATGTCGGTGAAATTCAAAGCAGTATCTGGCCGGATGAAATGATAAAAGAGTGTCGGGATAATAATATATTTATACTTTAACGACAGGGATTAAAACAATAAAAGCCGCATGATGTTCTGAAATGCGGCTTTTTTTATGTCATACAAGTATGGTCAATAAATGGCAGTCATTACAAAGGCAACTCATTAATAACCATTTGTTCAAGAGTTTGTGGTTTACGGATCATTTGTATGGCGCCATCCTGACGCAGCAATAATTCCGGCGATTGAATATATGAATTATAATTATGCGGCGACATGGCGGAACAATATGCGCCGACTCCACCAATGATCACATAATCGCCAATTTCAGGATTGGCCATAACGCGGGGAATGATGTTTCCTTCCCGATCCAGACTCTGCGAGTCGCCGCTTTCGCAGCACCGCCCGACGACTACACGCTGGTCATTTTCAGAGTCAAGGCTCTGCAGGTTATATTCGGAAGATAATAATTCCCCTGTGCGCGACACCACATAAAATGGATGCCTGGAACCATAAAATAACGGTCGGGCATTCGATTCCATACCGCCATCCAGCACCAGGAATTCAAAACCCGTCGGCCCGGTCTGTTTTTTATCTAATACGGTACATACCAGGTAACCGGAATTGGCAACCAGGTAGGTTCCCGGCTCTACAGCCATAACCAGTTTACGGCCATTTTTCTGATCGAACTTTTTAAAACGATCCTGAGCATATAATCCCAGGTCATTAATATCGGAAGCGGTTTCATCGGGCATACGCGCTTCTTTAAATCCGCCGCCCAGGTTCACTGTAGTAGCGTCCGGGAAATATTTATGAACAAAGCCCAACTCGCGGTCGATGTTATCGCGCCATTCCAGTGGATCGCCGCCGGAACCGATGTGGGTATGCACCATGGTGAATTTCAACCCTTTTTCAGCGGCAAAGAACAACGCCTTGTCAATATCAGTCAAATGAATTCCGAAACAAGAGTAATGATCGCCGGTATTGCGACTTGGCGATTCGCCGGCGCCCACACCCGGATGAACGCGAATGGAAAGCGGAATCTGGCGCTGTGCGGCAAAATCGGCTATCAATTGTAGTTGCAGCAGGGAACAGACATTATATTTTAAACCTTTGCTTATAAAATTTTCCAGCTGTTTGCGGTCCTCGCCAAGCGGCGCCTCCTGAGTGGTAAGCATAATATGCGACAACGGGATACCGGCCAGGTACGCCCGCTTTACCTCATTCAGAGAACTGGCGTCGATATAAAATCCCAATTGATGAATCAATTGCAGGATTGCCTTGTTGGAATTGGCTTTCATAGCGTAACCAACCCGCAGACCAAAGGCATTGGGCATATTCAATACCTGACGGCACTTGTCAGCTATTATACTTTCATCATATAAATAAAACGGCGTATGCACCTGTTGCGCTGCATCCCGGATAATTTCGTCACTGACCATTCCGTGTCCGGATAATAGCATAAATCTCCTGTCGGTTAAATTTTCAAATTGTCCTGAATACTGCGCACTGCTTTGATTATATTTTCTCGATGTCCAAAAGAACTCAGGCGAACATAACCTTCGCCGCTGGGCCCGAATCCGGAACCGGGGGTACAAACCACATGCGCCTCGTGTAACAGTTTATCAAAGAACTCCCACGATTTTATATTATGCGGAGTTTTCATCCAGATATACGGGGCGTTGTCGCCGCCGTAAGCGGTCAAACCGATTTTTTGCATGCCTTCTTTAATAATACTTGCATTGTGCATATAATAATCGATCAGGCCCCGGCACTCATTCATGCCGGCCGATGTAAATACGGCCAAACCACCCTCCTGCACAATATTGGAAGCGCCGTTAAAAAAAGTAGTCTGCCGGCGGTTCCACAGTGAATTCACTTTACCGGGATTGGTATTTTCAATGACCAGAGTTTTGGGAACGACCGCCCAGCCCAACCGCACCCCGGTGAAACCGGCGATTTTTGAAAAACTGCTTATCTCCAGGGCGCATTCCTGAGCGCCATCAATTTCAAAGATACTTTTCGGCAAATTCGGGTCTTTAATAAAAAATGAATAAGCGGCATCGAAAATGATCACCGCTTTATGCTTGTTGGCATAGTCCACAAATTGCTGTAATTGTTCACGGCTTGCTACTGCGCCGGTAGGGTTATTGGGACTGCATAAATAGATAATATCAACCTTTTGATTCGGCGGCGGCGAAAAGAAGCCGTTTGCATCCGTACAGGGCATATATACAATACCGTCGTACAAACCTTTTTCCGGGTTGAACTGACCGGTGCGTCCGGCAATGACATTAGTATCGACATATACCGGGTAAGCCGGGTCCTGCACAGCGACAATATTATCGAGGCCGAAAATAGATTGAATGTTTCCGGAATCCGGTTTGGCGCCGTCGCTAATAAAAATATCATCAACTTGAAGGTGAACACCCAGTTGTTTGTAATAATTGCATAATGCTTCGCGCAACCGGGTATCGCCCTGTTCATCGCCATAACCGGTATATGTTGCTACAGAAGCCAGTTTATCCACCCCGCTATGTAGACCCTGAATTATTGCGGGTGTTAACGGTTCAGTGGTATTGCCGATGCCCAGCCGCAAGAGTTCAACTCCGGGATTTTTTTCCTGGTATGCACGGGCGCGCCTGGCAATTTCCGGAAATAAATAACCGGCGGCAAGTTTATTGTAATTAGCATTGATCGTTGCCATGAACTGCCTTCTTTTAATCATAAAAAAAGCAAAATCAGAATTTTGTGGTAAATAACTCATTATCGAGAACACCCTGGCCGACGCGGGTTACGGAGCCGGTCATGGTGATATCATAATGCGGCGATATTTTTATGCCGATGGTTCCACCGGGCATGTGCACGGTGATCGAGTCATCGCAAAAGCCCAGTTTTCGGGCCACGGCTGCCGCGGCGCTGCTGCTGCTTCCTGAAGCCAACGTATAACCGGCGCCGCGTTCCCAAATTTCTATGCGAATATTGGCTCTATCCACTGCTTGCATGAATTGCACATTTATTTTATTGGGGAACCGGGCGTCAGTCTCGATGTGCGGGCCATATTTTTCAGCCAGGGATCGGGATATCTCGTCGCACGGGATAACACAATGCGGGTTGCCAATTGATGCTGCGCTAAAATAAAAAGTTTTATCGAGCACGGTCATAGATTCATTCAAAACCTCGCGCGAGGGCCCGGTGACCGGTATTTGATTGCTGATAAAAGTGATGCGGCCCATTTCTACTGTGACTTGCCGGCCGTTTTCCTGTACCTGCGCCAGTACCAAACCGCCTGGCGTATCCACATGAAAAGGCTGCTCGCCAACCAGTTTGCAATCCCACAGATAGCGGGAAAATATGCGCAAACCGTTACCGCTTTTTTCCGCCTCGCTGCCGTCGGGATTAAAGATTCGCAGCCCGAAGGCGCTTTTGGGGGTTTTGTCTGGACCATACAAAATACCATCTGAGCCGATGCCGAAATTACGGTGACAGATCTGTTTGATCTTTTCGGTGGTCAGTTGTAGATCGGTTTCATTTGGATTAATTACAATATAATCATTACCCAAAGCATGATATTTATAAAATTTGATTGTAGTCATTATCATTCCATATTATCGGATTAGCTGTTGTTACTTTTTATTAACACGCATTATAACAATCCCAAATCAGCCAGCATTTTTTTCATCGTCTGCCGGTTGGCGTCAGTCATTTTTACCAGGGGCAGGCGAAAATTTTCCTCGATCAGTCCCATAAGGGCAACGCCGGTCTTGACCGGAATAGGATTGCTTTCAATAAAATTGAACTCCATTAAAGGCAGCAGTTTATAATGTAATTCGCGGGCGCGTTCCCACTGGTTATTCAGGGCGCTGTGCACCATTTCATGCAATAACGCCGGGGCCTGGTTGGCAACAACGGAAATGATCCCGTCCGCGCCGGCGGCGATCATCGGCAAGGTAATCGCATCATCACCGGATAATACCAGGAATCCTTTTGGCCGGTCTTTGAGGATAGCCATGATCTGGGAAAAATTGCCGCTCGCTTCTTTAATGCCGATGATATTGGATATTTGCGCCAGCCGTAGCGTGGTTTGAGCGCTGATGTTACTGCCGGTGCGTCCCGGAACATTATAAAGAATGACCGGAGTTTTCACGGATTCGGCAATTGCTTTAAAATGCTGGTACAAGCCTTCCTGGGTGGGTTTGTTATAATAAGGGGCTACGGATAAAATCGCATCCGCCCCGGCCTTTTCAGCAAATTTTGACAGGGAGATCGCTTCACTGGTCGCATTGCTGCCGGCGCCGCAGAGAACCGGCACCCGGCCGTTGACATGATGAATTGTCAGTTCAATAACTTTTTCATGTTCAATATGAGAAAGAGTTGCGCTCTCTCCGGTGGTGCCGCAGGTTAATATTACATCGGTACCCAGCGCAATTTGCCAATCCAGTAATTTTTTGTACCCGGCTTCATCTACTGCACCGTTCGCTAAAAAAGGTGTAATTAATGCTACCGTAGTACCCCGAAATCTGGAAAAATCCATGTTTGCTCCTTTTCACTATTTTATTACCTGACCGGTCGCCGTACAAGGTAACCGTTTATAAATATTTTTAGGGTTAGAACCGGTTAACTGGATCGTATTACTGCGGTTCAATCCCATGCTTGTATATATTATAATAAATTCTAGTAACATTATCAACCCGGTATTTTGCACATTAATACCAGGCAACAGGTTTTAGAAAACCAGGCTCATCATCAAACCGGTTATTGATTCATATCCTGCATAAAGTCATCCATGGTAAACAGTCCGGTTTTGCCGGCCAACCATTCCGCGCCGCGCACAGCGCCAAACGCCAGTCCTTCGCGGTTATGCACTTCGTGGCGTAAGGTAATATGGTCGTAAACAGAATCAAAACCAATTTCATGGGTACCCGGTACCCGGCCGACGCGGGTTGAGGTTACATGCAGCGCTTTTTTATCGATAGCGCTGTAACTGGTATCTGTCAGTATTTTATCCTTGGCCGGGAAATTCTCCAATATGACATTTGCCAGGTTTTTCGCCGTGCCGCTGGGACTATCCGCCTTGCCGGTATGATGCCATTCATGCAGATAACAATCATAACTATCCAGGCTTCCCATCAGTCGCGAAGCAAAAGCGACAATTTTTGTAAACTGGTAAACGCCGATGGAAAAATTGGGACTGTACAGCATGGTCAGCCCATTGATGTTTTTAACATCCGCTAATTTTTCATACCAGCCGGTCGTCCCCTCTACCACCGGAATACCCAGTTGAGCCGCTATTGACAAGTTGTGGGGAACCGTTGCGGCCAGGGTAAAATCGATCAACACCTGCGCGCCATTCAGCGCCGATGTCACTGTAAACGGTTGATCTATATCAAATACAGCAGTAATTGTATGACCGAGGTTTTGGGCAACCTTTTCCACTTCATGTCCCATGCGGCCATAGCCTAGTATAGCAAATTTCATTGTGTTCGCCTTTACTTAATTGTTTTCCGTAAATATTTCGGGATTAGCGCTCTGGGCAAAAAAATGTTCATGCAGGCGTTTAATAACGCGTTCCAGTTCCGATTCATCAATAACAAAACTGATATTTATTTCCGAGGCGCCCTGGGAGATTAAATGAATACGCACATCGCCAAGTAAACCAAAGATTTTCGCCGGCATCCCGGTAGTACGTTTCAGATACTGTCCTACTAGGCAGACAATCGCCTTGTTGTGAACGATGCCGACAGTGGCAAAAGCGCAGAGTTCGTTCTTGATCTCTTCTAGGTGTTCAGTATTGTCGATAGTAATAGAAACACTGACTTCGGAAGTGGCCACCAGATCGACAGGAGTTTTATATTTTTCAAAGATCTGGAATATTGACAACATAAAACCGTGCGCCATTAACATGCGGGTGCTGTGTACGGTAATAACAGTGAGACCTTCTTTGTAGGCAATGGATTTGACCACACAGCCTTTATCGGGGTCAATATCCGAAGACAGCGCGATCTGGGTGCCGCCTTGTTCGGGGTGAATGGAATTGAGCACAAATATGGGAATACCCTTTTCAACTGCCGGCAGCATGGTGGCAGGATGCAACACTTTGGCGCCGAAATAGGCCAGTTCGGCAGCTTCCTGAAAGCTCATCAGCAGAATACGTTTGGCATCGGGGACCAGCGAGGGATCGGCAGTTAATACGCCGCTTACATCCGACCAGATCTCCACCGAATCCACATCGAGCATGGCGCCGAACAAAGAAGCGGAATAATCGGAGCCACCGCGTCCCAGGGTTGTGATCTTCCCGGCGCCGTCACGGCCGATAAAACCCTGAATTACAGGAATTTTATTAGCCGCCACCATTGGTAACAAGATCATTTTGGCTTGTTCAGTTGATTCTTTCATCATCGGGCGGGCGCTGCCATAGGCTGAATCGGTAACCAGAATATCGCGCGCATCGGCCCAGGCGCCGTTCATACCGATGGAATCCATATATTCCGCCATAATATTGGCGGACAGGAATTCGCCAGTACTGAGTATAACATCGACGAGGTCTTTTTGCATGCTATCGGCGCGGCCCAGATCGGTGCAGGCAGATTCAAGCACAGCCACTACTTCGCTTAACCGCGCTTTCAAAGTCCGGCTTTCGGCAAGTCCGAGATCATTAATAATCGTTTGATGCCTGTTGACCAGAGCAGTAATAATTTCTTTTACCCGCGCATCATTACTATTTTTTGCTTCCTTACTGAGAGTAACCAGGTTATTAGTCAGGCCGCCAACCGCGGAAACGACAACCACCGGTTGCTGTTCTAATCTGGTTTTAACAATATCGGCTACCCGGCGCATAGCCACTGCATCATTAACCGAAGTACCGCCAAATTTCATTACGATCATAGTCAAACCCTTATATTAGTTGTTTTGCGATTTTAACTAACAATTCAACAGCTTTGTTCAATTCCGTGATAGAAATATGTTCATCAGCGCTATGGGCAACAGTTATCGAACCCGGCCCCAGCAGCGCGATCTCGCCAAGCGGCCGTAAATAAGAGGCATCGGTGCCAAAAGCTACTACCGCTGTATCAAACCCCGGTAATGAGAGTAATTTCTGCGGATCGGACTCGCTGCGAATTTCCAGTTCAATTCCGGTAGGTACAAGCTGTTGTAATTTTTCTTTAATGTATTGAACACTGCTCGCTACCCGGAATATACCTTCGGCAGTTGCAGTTTCGGCAATAATATTAATACCGGTTCCACCGGTGATTGTGCCGATGTTCACGGTAGATCGTCCCAAAACCGGGTCGGCACCCCAATCCACATCCTGCCAATCATAAAGACAGGCCAGTAATTGATGAATAGCCGAGGTCTTGTTTTCCGGAGAACAGGAATGGCCGCCGCTGCCTCGTGCGCTGATTTTAAACACAAGTGTGCCTTTTTGACCGGTAACCAGTTTATTATCGGTAGGCTCGCAGATCACCACATAACGCGAAGAGGTTTTTAATGCTGCAGCTTTTTTAGCGCCGTCGGAATCCTTTTCCTCGCCAACAACAAACAGGAATCCAAATCCATCTATATGTTCTGCAAGAAGCCGGTCGCCTGCGGCTACTATTGCGGCGATTTGGCCTTTGGCGTCACAGGCGCCGCGTCCAAATATTCTGTTACCCTCTTTGTGAAATGGAATATGCGGGGGTACGACATCAAGATGAGTGCAAAACAATATATGAGGATTTGAGCTGGTAGTTGCCAACAGATTATAACGCTTCTCTCCTACCGACTGTTGTATTACATGAAAACCTTTTTGATCCAGATAATGAGTTAAAAACTGACCAATAGCATATTCCTGACCGGTTGGCGAAGGTATTTGTACAAGTTGTTCAAGTAATTTGAGCATAAATTGGTACCGGCAAAAAAAAAGGTTGATTGAATATGGAAACACTTTTCAATCAACCTACTGTTATCGAAATAATTAATAATCAGCACGTCAATTAAATAGCGCTCCACAGAATGTTTTTTCCGTGACAGTCCGGCAGTTATTAACATACCGGCCCAATATTTCCGCAAGCGTATCGGATCTATTTCGGCTCGTTACCCTTTTACCGCATCCTTAAAGTGGATTACGCATATCCCAGGATGCGCCTACTTTTGTAACAAGCGCCTCTATTTAATTGTAAATCAATTATATTATACTGAATTTTTTTTTAATTTGCAAACATTTTATTATATCTTAACAATGACCATACAATTTATGCCAAAAAAAATTTATTTTATTCATGAAAAAAATTTTTATTTTGCAATATTTCTATTGTAATTTTTGTTATCACTATAAATTTAAAGATTCCCGAGTTGAGCAATTTTAAAAACTTTGTGCAACAGCTTTTGAAAATATATTAATTATTTATTATCAATTGTTTAACAATATTAATAAATGGAGCAAAAAATGAAAAATGAAATTGGTACATTGGCCGGTTCAGTATGGAGTTTGCTAAGTGATAAAGGTCCATTAACCCTTACTCAATTAAAAACGGCAACAAAAGCAACCGACTTTTTAGTAGCGGCAGCGGTTGGCTGGCTGGCGCGGGAAGATAAAGTCGAGTTTGAAAAAACCGCTAAAACTGTCAAGATAAAGTTAATATAAATCAGACAAATTTTTCCCGTTTTTGCATATTCAGTAACCCATACAAAATCATCAAAATGGTCGCGGACAGGATATACAGCCGGTTTTTTACTTTGATGCTGGCCCATATTAACTCACTGATTTTTTCAGGAACGTGAAAGGGATTCAGAAATAAATTCCATTGGCTTTCGGAGAGAACGCCGCTCAGAATCCAAAAAACCATTCCCAAAATGATCAGAAAAACCATAGCTGCATATCCGTTCCGGACCACTGTTGAGAACATAAAAGCCAGACTGCCAATAAAAAAAATGGGAAACATAAGGTGAAAAACCATTGCCAGCAGTGAAAACCGGGTAAACGCTGCCATAGCAAGCAACGCCAGAACCAGCAAAATACAAAATACCAGAACATAAATAATCCCCAACCGCACCAACCAGATTTTATAACGATAGTCCGGTATACCGAATAATATTTCCAGAGTCCGGCTGTCGCTGTCATTTTGGATACCGAATGTTGCAGGATAAAAAATAATCAATATTCCCGGAAAAAGCAGTAAATAAAAAACCGTAGCCGGGGTTGGATTGGCGTTGGCATCAAAAAAAGTAAGCGCAGCCGTGAACAGGAAAAATCCAACCGCTCCCAATAAAAAATAAATAAAAATATTTCCAAAAATTACTTTTAAATTATAATGTACCATTTTATAAATAACTAACAGAAAATTCCGAATTATTGTTTTATCCACTCTCATGTAATACATCCATATCGTTACAGTTTAGTGTTTGTTACGCAAAAGCATCAGGTAAGCATCTTCAAGGGTTGGCTTGACCTGAATTGCGTCCTCGTGTGGTTTGGCGTTTGCCAGGCAACGCACTCTGATTTTATCATCAACCCGCATGTGGTGCAAAACCAGCATATCGCGGGTATAATCTTCAAAAATTGCCGGTTCCAGAAAAAATTGCCAAACATTATTTTGCGCCACGTTCACCATATCGGCAGGCGTGCCCAGGTAACATAATGCGCCCTGGTTTAACACCGCTACTTTATTACAGGAACTGGCAATATCTTCAATAATATGGGTGGAAAAGATCACAATTCGTTCCCGGCCCAGTTCTACCAGTAAATTACGGAAACGGATGCGCTCACGCGGGTCAAGCCCGGCGGTTGGTTCATCTACCACCAGGATGCGCGGCAGGTGCAGCAAGGTTTGGGCGATGCCGATACGCTGTTTCATGCCACCGGAATAAGATTCAATTTTCACATCACGGCTTTCCTGCATGTGTACAGCGGACAAAACATAATTGATCCTTTCTTCACGCGCCTGAGTATTATAAATGCCTTTAAGTAAAGCCTGATAATCGAGGTATTCCCATGCCGTCATGTTTTCATACATGCCAAATTCCTGGGGCAGATAGCCGATCAGTCCCTGTAACTCCTCGCGCTTTTCATTAATTTCAAATTCATTGACCCAAATCTTGCCGCGGCTTTGCTGTAAAATTCCACAAATGATCCGCATCAGGGTGGTTTTACCGGCGCCGTTTGGCCCCAGTAAACCGAACATACCGCTGCCGATCTCGAGAGAAACGCCGTTCAACGCCCTGAAGGGATTCTTTTTCTTGCCAATGACCGGAATGATCTGTACCAGGCGATAGAAATTTTGCCGGATAGTTTTGAATTTACCCTGCAGCCTAACAATATCCACTTTATCTCTCAGCAACCGGTTTGAGGTTGTATAGATAGCCAGGGCAAGATACCAGATTAAAGCGATAAAAAATAACACTACCAGCTTTTCCCAGCGCAAGTAAAAGAATACCAGGTTGAGCAGAGGAATGCCCCAAAACAGTATTTTACGAATCAACGCCGCTTTTTTAACCGGATAAAACCAGGTCAGCAGAGGCGTAACCAAATATAAAGTATAAAAGTAAACCGGGTGTGCAAAGACAAACATCCAAAAATAATTTTTCAGATAAAAATAAGTAAAATAAATCAAAAATCCCAATAACGGAAGTTCCCACAACAAGGACTCAAAATCATTGCGGGTTTTGAATTCTTTTTTAATACCGGCATGTTCCCGTATTTTTTTCCCTTTTTTCCATTCCCGCACAAAACGGCTGTCGTCATCATAGATCTTGACCAAATGCCGGACGGTTATTTTCAATTCGGTATTGGCGCCAATTAAATCGGTGCGGGCGCGACGCAAACTTTTCATTATAAACAGGGTAATAGCCGGTATCAATAAAAGTAATATAAAAAAGTCGATGAACCGCCAGATGATACTGTCGACGCGATAATAGATCAACAAACATCCGCTTACCAGTAATACGGCATGCAATACTTCAATTTTCCAGGGGAGTTGCTGCAACCAATGCAATGACGCATCCAAACCGGAAAAAAAGGTGGGAATAAAGATCAGCGTGAACAACGTGCTCACGGTGAGGCCGCCTATGACGGTGATCGCAAATGGGGCGCCGATTTGCGATACATATTCCGCCTTGCCTAATGCCAGGGGCAACATGGCAATTATAGTTGTAATGGCGGTGATCAGAATCGGGCGTACCCGCGCCTGTCCCGCCATGATCAACGCCCGCGATTTATGATATTTTCTTTTTATCAATATCCGGGTGTAATCTATAAAAATAATCCCGTTGTTGACAACCACACCCAACAGGATAACAAACCCAATAAGGGAATTGACGTTGGTTATGGAATTCCCGGTCAGGATCAGCGCCCACAATGAACCGATAGCCGCCAGCGGTATGGTAAACATGATCACCAGCGGCGTGGAAAGCGATTCAAACACCGAAGCAAGAATCATAAAGATAAGAATAAAAGTTGCGGCGATTAAAAAATAAAAATCCTTTAAGGTGTTTTCTTCATGAACTACTTCAACAGCAATACCAGGCGGCAGGGATAATTGCTCAATAAGCTGGTCAACTTCAGCGCGGGCGGCAACCAAAAACTGCTTTGACGAGTTGACTTCATCGCTAAAACGATAAGTGATCTCAATTTGCTTTTCCTGGTTCACGCGGTTGATACTGGCAAGTCCCTGTGAATAAACAATTCGGCTGAGGGTCTCCAATTCATACTCTCCCCCGCTTGCCGATGCTACCCGAACTTTATTCAAATCATCAAAAGTTTTTTGTTTTTCATTATCACTTTTGATAATGATATCATATTCTTCTGTGCCCTGCTTGAAACGCAGATTGGAGGAAAATTCATTCTGAAAAGTGGACAATTCAGTGGCAATAGATGAAAGGGTTACATCATATTCGCTCAATAAGTGATTATCAAAAAGCAGGTGTATTTCCGGCCGGTTATCGGAAATATTTAAACTCACCGAACTGATATTGGTTAGCTGTTCCAGGTAAGATTGAATATCAGTGGCCGTATTACTCATTATATCAAAATCGGCGCCCTTGATGATAATTTGTTCTGTCTGGCTGCCAATACCCAACATTCGTTCCAGACTGGCGCCGGGGTTTCTGCCCATACCGCCGCGATAACGGCTGCCCGATTGTGGTTGATCGAAACTAACGTCCGCCGCCCGGAAATCGTTTATGTTCTTTTCAACCATACTTTTTATGTCGGGTATGGAACGATGCTTGATCTTGTAGTAATTCTCTTTTAATTTTACGGTAACGGTGGCATCTTCTTCATTTATTGTACTGATTATCTCTTCTTTTTCTTCAATTTGCTGTAATTTCTCTTCCAACTCGGTGGTTGCGGCATCGGTCGATTCAAGTGTAGCGCCACTCGACATTGTTAAATATAAATTGAATTCCCGTGATTCCGTTTCCTTGCTGATATTTAAACTCAATGCCACGCATACCAGTAAACTGAAAAAAAAGAATACAATGGCGCCAATGATGGTGCGGGCAGGATTGCGCAGGCATGATTTTAAAATGACATTATAGATTTGCAACAAGCGATTTTTATAGGTAATTAACTGAAACCGGGCAAACGCATTTTTCTTTAGCCGCTGTAATATAAAATGCGCCGCCATTGGCACCAGTAAAAACGCCACCAATAATGATACACCCAGGGTGGAAACAATGGAGATGCCAACATGCTTGCCCAGCAATTTAACCATAAAATTTGCGGCAAATGTAAAGGGTAAAAATACCGTTACTGTTGTCAATGTGGATGCTAAAATCGAGCGCCAAACATCGGTCGTACCCCGGATTACAGCGTTATCAATATCTTTATTGTGCGAGAAAATCCGGTAAATGTTTTCCAGCACCACAACACTGTTATCCAGCAGCATACCAACGGCCAGGGCGATGCCTACCAGGGTAAGACTATTGATTGATAAATCAAAGGCATAGAAAAAATTAAAAGCGGTAAATATGGAAATCGGCATCGATAACGCTATAGTGAGAACAAGTTGTAAATTACGCAAAAACAACCACAGAATAAGAACGCTTAAAAAGCCGCCGACCAGGGCTAACTGGATAATCAGGTTGATATTCTTTTCCACGATTTCCGCAGAATCGGACTGGATCACAATTTCAACATCATCGCTCGCCAACCGGCTGTTGAGTTGTTTGATTACCGCGCGGGTGCGATGCGACAGGTCGATCAGGTTAACTTGTGTATCACGAACCAGTTGTACGGTAATAGCTTCTTTGCCGTTAACCCGGCTGATATTGGTTTGTTCTTTAACACCAAATTTAATACCGGCGATGTCCCGTAAATAGAGCGGCCCATCGGCATCGACAATGATACTTTCAATGTCCTGAACACTGGTATAATCCGCTACAGTATTGACGAAGAAATACCGGTCATTATCATATACTTTACCGACAAATGCTTTGTAACTATTATTACTCATCAACAAGGAACGTACCCGGTTCGGGCTGATATTGTATGCCCGGCAGACATCTTCGTTTAAAATTATTTCAACCGATTTCTCCTGGCCGCCATAGATTTCAACATTGGCAATCCCTTCAATATTCTCCAGTTCGGGTGTAACCTTGCGGTCGATCACCTCTCGTACCCGGTTCAATCCGGAACCGCCGCGAACCTGTAATGTCATAAATTGGTTGGCGACCTGGTCGGTATCTACTTTTAAAAC
This sequence comes from bacterium, assembly GCA_029561455.1. Taxonomy (GTDB): domain Bacteria; phylum Zhuqueibacterota; class Zhuqueibacteria; order Residuimicrobiales; family Krinioviventaceae; genus Fontivivens. Next base: position 405,145 of record JAKQIY010000013.1, on the reverse strand, counting down.
CTGAATGTTAAATTCATCTCCCAATGAAGCTTTAACCGCATTGATCTTTTCTTCCAGTTTAAGGTATGCATATTTAATTTTGGTTTTTTGATTGAAATACACAAAAATGGCGCCCTGGCGATTTTCGACAAATGTTTCAATTTTATCAACCCCTTCCAGGGTAGTAATAGCGCCTTCAACTGGTATAACCGCTTTGGTTTCCAGGTATTCCGGGTTTACCTCCTGAATACTGCCAACCTGGACAATTAAAAACGGCAGTTCGGCATTGGGATATAATTCCACAGGCAGCAGCTTGTAAGATATTAATCCCAGCAGGCTGAATCCGATAAACAACATGCTGATTAAAACCCGGCGTTTTATTACAAATCCAAAAAAATTCATGGCAGTATTTTCATTTAATCTTTATGTGCAGGATTTATCAACTTGTCAACTTTCCAGTAAACGCACGGAATGACAATCAGGGTTAAAATTGTAGAACTGATCAGACCACCGATAACGGCCAGGGCCAGGGGAGCGCGCAATTCTGCGCCTTCGCCAAAACCGAGCGATAACGGCAGTAATGCCAGAATCGTTGTTAAACTGGTCATGATGATTGGACGTATACGCCACTGTCCGGCCTGTAAAATCGCTTTTCTGCGGCCCACCCCGCTACTTTTGATCTGGTTAATAGCGTCCACCAGGATGATCGAATCATTAACAGCAATACCGGCTAACATAATAATACCAATATAAGCCATTACATTAAAACTGACGCCGGAAACCAGGAATAGCAATACTGTACCTGCCCCGGCCAGCGGAATAGTTAAAAGAATAATAAACGGATGTACCAGCGATTCAAACTGCGAAGCCATAACCATGTAAACAAGTAAAATGGACAGAAGCAGCGCAAATTTTAAATTTCCAAAAGCTTCCTTGCGTTTGAGTTCTTCCCCGGTTATTTCATACTTGTATTCGGCTGGATAATCGATGGTCTTTAATTGAGCATGAATATCCTTGACAATCAAATCGAACGGCTTGCCGGAATTGATATGCGCTGAAATTTTGCCGACGCGGGTTTGGTTGCTGCGATAGATTTCATTAGTCGATTGTTTGATGCGTATATCGGTGACATCATCCAGATTTATTCTTTCCGTGCCCGACTGCAATACAATATCGGGCAGGTTCTTTAAACCGATTTGCGGCGGCTTGAGAATAATATCCTGGGTTTCGCCCTCGTTTTGCCATTGCCCGGCTTCTTTACCAACAAGCTGGTTTTGCAACTGGGCGCTGATATTATCCATAGTAATATTCAGTAAACCTGCCCGAACCCGGTCAATAACTACTTCGACTTCCGGTCGGCCCTCATCAAAATTTGTGGTAATGTTGATCAAATCCGGCACAGCAGCCATTTTAAGGCGGGCTTGAGCGGTTAAATTTTGAATGGTCTCCAGGTCTTCCCCTTTAATTTCCACAAGGATCGGGGCCGTTTCGGTGCCAAGGCTGGTTTGTAATTCCGTTTGCACTTGCACAATTTCAGCTTTAACATCCGGTATTGTGCCGATAGCGGCAGATAAGCGGTTGATCAATTCCTGGCCGCCGAGTTTGCGATTCTTGCGCAATTTAATCAGGATCGTTGCGGTGTTTTCATCCTGGTAAGTTTGATCAATAGCGGTGAGACTCTGCGCCGGCCCTATTTTGCTATAAATAGTTATTATATCATCGCCGGCTACCTGATTAATAATATCTTCAATATTTTTTACGGTACTTTCAGTGCGTTGTAATTCCGTTCCCTGGACAAGTTCAAGGTTGATTGTATATTCATTGGAATTGGTTTTGGGTATGAACTCGCTGCCCACAACTGGAATTAATAACAGGGAAACAATAATTAAAATAAGGGTTCCGGTAATGACTAACCACGATTTATCTAAAAATTTGTTCAGCAAATTCGGGTAGGCCGGGAAAGTTATGGTTTGCTGTTTTTGGGTTGTAATATCCTTGCCTAACAGTTTTACGCTTAGCATGGGGATCACCAGCACCGCCACAATCAATGAAGATAACAAAGCAAAGGCAACCGTCCATGCCTGGTCTTTGAATAACTCGCTTGCGGCGCCATGTAAAAATACAATCGGCAGAAAAACAACTATTGTTGTCAATGTTGACGCGGTAATAGCGCCGCTGACCTCGGCTGTGCCTTTAACTGCGGCATCACGCAGGGACGCGCCTTCTTCCAGGTGGCGAAAAATGTTTTCCATAACTATGATAGCATTATCAACCAACATTCCGGCGCCGAGCGCCAGACCGCCCAGGGTCATAATATTAAGAGTCAGACCTTTAAAATACATCAGGTTAAATGTTGCAATAATGGATATGGGGATTGCCAGGCTAATAATTAACGTAATACCTATCCGGCGCAGAAAGATGAATAATACCAATACCGCCAGCAGCACACCGATCAAGGCCGATTGTTTCACTTCATCAATAGCTTTGGTGATAAATTCACCCTGGTCGGAAATAATCAAGAGTTTATACCCCGGCAAAGCTTTGCCCAGTTCATCGAGTTTATCGATAAGAGCTTTGGATGCCTTGACCGTATTAAAGCGGGTTTCCTTGTAAATGGCCAGCGCCATACAGCGCTCGCCATTTATATGCACAATATTTTCAGGATCTTTATTTACCAGTTCAACCCTTGCGACATCCCGCAGAAATACCGGCACCCGGCCGGCCACTTCAGTATCGGTTGTTACAGACTCCTGGTTTTTATAGGTAACAATTACATTTTCGATATCCTGCAGAGTGGTGAACTCTCCCACTCCCTTGATAACGTATTTATAACCCATTTCTTCAATTGAACCGCCGGACATGTTACGGTTGTATCCGGTTACTTTGTTGACAACATCATCTGGGGTAAGTTGATAAGCCTGCAAACGATAATCATCGGTGTGAATGATTGCTTCTTTTTCCTCATAGCCCAGCAATTCTACTTCAGCAACCCCATCGAGCCTGATCAATTCGTTACGCAAATAATTTTCCGCTACCCGGCGTAGTTCATCCATATCGGTAATTTGCGGATTGGAAAAGCCGACGATCATGACCGGCGCCGAATTGGGATCGTGTCGGCTGATCGTCAGTTCATCGAGATCACTGTTTTGACTGTAACTGGTCAGTGCTTTTTGCAAATCCAGAAAGGCTTCATCCATATCCGTTTCCCAGCCATACTCGACGGTGATTTGCGCAGAACCGACGCGACATACTGAAGATACCTGCATTGCCTCGCGCTGGCGGATAGCCAGGGCTTCAATATTTTCCACATATTGTTTCTCGATCTCTTCCGGAGGTCGCTCGCCAGTTTTAATCTCTACAAATATGCGTGGGTTATTCAAATTCGGGAACAAATCGATTCCCAACTTGGCAAAAGAAATATAACCGAGCAGGGAAATCCCTAATATCAGCATCAGGATCGTTACAGGATTATTTACAGAAAATTTTGTTATTTTTTCCATATTCTCATTTTCATAAAAGAACTAGCGGACAATTTTTACTTTTGAATTATGCTGTAATGTTTCAAAACCTTTTGTAACCAGCCGGTCTTCTTTCTTTAATCCTTCCACGACCTGAACTTCCAGGGGATTCTCGATGCCGGTGGTTATCCGCCGGCGTTCGGCGGCGCCTTTAACAACAGTAAATACCCATTTTTCTTCGCCCCTGGCCAGGATAATATCTTTGGGAACGACCACAGCGCTATCAACATGAGCAACTACAATTTCGCATTTTACAAACATACCGGGACGAAAAGTCATTTGCGGGTTGTTGATAAGGATATTCGCTTTAAAGGAACGGGTTGTTGGGTCCAATGCCGGCGCAACCTGGGTAATTGCGCCCCATAAGGTATCATTCTGTACGGTATAATTCATCACCCGGACTTTTTGGCTTGGTTTGATTTGTCCCAGTTCCTTGCCGGGCAGATTGATTTCAGTATATAGCTGTTTATAATTCATGATCTGCACCATGCGTACACCCTGCTCGACACGGGTGCCGGGAGTATTGTATGGCAAATCAATAATGACGCCGTCGAAAGGCGCCGAAATTTTGGTTTTGGACAGCTGTAGCAGCGCATTGTCATAACTATATTGCGCGTCTTTGAAAGAGATTTCCGCATTTTTGAGTTCCCGCAGCGTTACCCCACCCTTTTCGTAGAGGGATTGCTGTTTTTCATATTCCCGCTGGGAAATATCCAGATTTAGCTTTTGCGATTCTATTTTGGTCGAATATTCCAGTTCCGGGTTATCGAGGTAAATGATTACATCATCCTTGCGGACATAATCGCCAAGCACAAACTGTCGTTTAGCAGCGGGATTCTCCGCAACCCGGTAATAACCATTGGTTTCAGATTTAAGGTCTACTTCCTGAATAGCATACACCGTACCAGTAGCGGTTACAAATTCCTCAATAGGCCGGTATTTAATTTCTTCAACGCTGACAGGAACGGCAATTTGCATATCCAGAGTCTGATCCTGCTGATTGCAAGCCAGAAATAAGGGAATAATAATGAATAACAAGCCAAGTCTTTTCAAGTTGCTCACCTCTTAAATTTTATTATACTTAAACCTATTCATGCTGGTCTAGTTTACCACTGCGGTAAAATTTAATCTGTACTTTTTCTCTAGGCGCCAGTCCTTCATGGACAATCGATTCATACAGCGGTATATGTTCATACTTGTCGCTTTCGTCGATAAACATCCGAAATAAATGTCCTTGCTCAGGTAAAACCATAACGATCTACACATTTCAATTAATATCAGATAAATCCGGCACAACCGGCTCGTTTTTTACAAAATCCCACATGGATTCAATTTTCAAATTCAACAGCGCCAGTTTATAACTAATGAGTGAATTGATATAACTGGTCTTCCGGTCCGATAATTGCGTCTGCACCAGGTTCAAATCCATACTGGTCAGGTCGCCGTTTTTGTACTTTTCCAGGTTGATCTGATAAGTCAGTTCGGCATTGCGCACATTTTGCCGCTCAATTTCTATCTGCACTTCCTGGTTTTGCAAATCCCTTATAGCCTGGCGGATGCCGATAATAATATCATTGGACTGATTGCTCTGGGAGAGCTGCTGGTTCTTTAATGTTGCCTCGGCGGCTTTGATGCGGGCCTTGCGTTCACCCCAGTCGAACAATGGAATTTCAAACGAGACCGATACTTTCTGGTTCTTGGTAGATTGATCATACATATCCTGATATCGTTCATTGGTGCCAATAATACCATAAGTGAGATTAACATCGCCTTTAAATTCATTCTGAGCTTTGGTGCGGGTCAGGTCGGCATAGGCATTTTCAATATCGATATTGCGCTGCCTGAGTTCCATGCGATTCTTCTGGCCGGTCGCCAGAGCTTTTTCCATTTCTACCGGCACAGGCTGGTGAGAGACATCGGCAACAACATCAATCTCTTTCATAATATCAATGCCGGTCTGTCTTTTAAATTCATCCATCGAGCTTTCCAGGGTAACCAGGGCATTCTGCATCGTCGATTTACTGGTGGCCAGGTTCAACTCGGCCTGATATAATTCCTCTTTGGCTGAAAGACCGGCGTCAACTTTATTTTTGATGATCTGGTAGCTTTGTTCCTGGTTGTTATATTCTTCCTGGGAAATTTGATAGCTCATTTTATTTTTGTAGACATTATAAAATCCCAAAGTTATCTGATATTCGAGCGATAATTGCTGTAATGCAAAACTCAGAGCAGTATTTTCAAAATCCAGTTCCAGTTCCCGCAAATCCAGACGGGTTTTATTATAAGTAAAAATGGGCTGGTTATAACTGAGATAGAGATTATTACTATAGGATTTTGAACGTTCATTTTTAAATTCACTAAATGAATTTTGCCATTCCAGGCGGTCGGTCAGCATCAGCGTCCCGTCGGTCCATTTGATCGGCTGCCGGACACTGAAATCACCCAAAGAAGAGGAAATTTCATTGGTATTCCAGGTATTATAAAATGTATTAAACTCGCGGACACTGGTGTAATCATAAGGTGTTATGGACAGGCTGAACCGCGATTTCAATGCGGCTTGTTGAGCCCGCAATGATTGCCGGCTTCTTTCCAAATTCAAGCGGGATCGCTGGATATCCGGGCTATTTTGCATGGCAATACCCAGCGCATCCTCAAGAGTTAATGATGTTATTTGCGCAGTTGCGCTAATACTAAACAACAATAAAAAACTAAACAGTGCAAATTTTACAATTCTCATTTCATAACCCCTTAATTAATGTTTAATCCATTTTATGGCATCAGCAATCACGACACGGCCCTCGGTTTTATCGGACAATTCAACTACAGCGGCGCCCTGGGATAGGTAAAAAGTTCCAAGGAAATTCCAGCCGTCTTCGGCGCTACCGGCTTCCAGGGTTATTTCTTCCTTTCCATCATCATGGAAAATTGTAAAGTGTAAATCGTTCACTGCTTGTTCACGATTACCGCCGGGGCCACCTGGCCCTCCCGGCCCTCCCGGTCCGCCAGGTCCACCGCGGCCAATTCGTAACTGTGACAGGGATAAATAACCATAAACATCGTACTGGCCGCTTTCCGGCAGGTTGGCTGTCCAGGTAACCTTTTTTTTGCCGTCGCCCGGTTTGATATAAGCGGCAGAATGAATATAATCACCATAGAAAGCGGCATTGATCGTCTTGCGCCAATTACCTGGCATACGGAACATATTCAGACCGATATATTCCTCTTCCTCTTCATCGGCAATTTTAAACAGTTTTTTTAACGGGCTGATTTGTTCAACACCATGGATCGTGAAACCCTCACTTTCATTATCGACAATAATTTCTCCGGGAATATCCAGGCGCAAAGACTTGTCCAGAAGGATTTCGCCATTAAACGGGACTGCTTTTTCATTTAACTCAAACTGTTCAAAACGTGTATCGAATTCTGCCGGCAAGTTTTGCGATACGAGTGTATTCACAAACATCATGCCGGGTTGGGTATCGAGTATAATGCCGATTTGTTTGGTTTGACCGGCGCCAACCGCATACACCAGTTCCTCCTCATTCTCACCAAACGGGCCGCCGGGGCCGCCAAATCCGGGACCGCCGAATCCGCGTCCTCCCGGTCCACCCTGGCCGCGGGTTCGGATACGAACCGCAATCAAACCATCGACAGGCTCATTATTATTCACATCGAATTTTATCTGGTAGCGGGTTTTATTACCATCCATTACTTTGTAATTCTGGATGTTGCCAATATAATATCCCGGCATAGTTATTTTATCGTACCAGGGAGTCATATAATCGGTTAGTGAAAATATAAGTTTGTCGCCCAGACCGTTCCAAAAACCGGAAAATTCAGCGGTTTTAAATTGATTGGCAAGCAGGAATTCTTTTAAATATCGGTCAAAATAGTCACGCCCGGCCTGGTTATTTAAAAACTGGAACAATACCTCGCTCTTGTTCTTGAGCACATTATTAGCAAGTTCTTTTTGTTCCTTGTCCTTTAGTACTTCACCAAGACTTGATTTTTTTAAAGCCAGATTGGCTTTTTCATTATCCAACAAACCCAGCCAGTTACGGGCAAAGAAATTTTGCGTTTCAGTAAGTTGATTATAGAAATAAGCCTCAAACGCCGCATCCACAACCGGCCAGGTATCGGAATGTACTGCATTAATGAACGTATAATAATTGGGGAAAATATTTAAATCAACGGGAAAACTGCTTTCCATGCCCCGGCCAAAATCCTGGCCCAGAAAACCGTTCACAAACATGTTGAACAAACGCGCCTGAAATTCTTTTTCACTAAAGGTTTGGTTGCGGCGCTGGCTCATATTGGTGAAACGCTGCTTTTGCTGACGGAAATCAGCCTGATTTACTTTGACGCCATTTTCAGGCAGAAACACTTGCTCCGGTTGTATATTTTCCTGGTGATAAGAGAGTAAGCGATTAAAGGATAAAAACTGTACCGGAACCTCAACAATTGTAAAACGATGGAACGGGTAATCAACAGGTAATTTATCTTCAAAAGTGCGTTTGGAATCACGGATAATTGATTTTAAGGTATCACCTATTTCAGTAAAATAGGGGCGATAGTAATCATGGTTTTTCAAACTAAACAAACTATAATCAATGCTATCCACATTTACAGATACCACGTTGTAATTACCAATAGCCAGGGAAATTTGAGTTAAAGAGGTTTCAGGAGTAAATGAATACTGTGAGTCGGATATTTTTTCGACATGACCCTGTGAAACCGGCAGCAAACCCGCTTTGGTATTCACCTTTAAAGTAAAATGGAAAAAATCCTTTTTTTGACCGGTCAAAATGGCGCTGCCCTGGGTTACACCGGCCACAGGATACCATAAACTTTCCCTGGTCAGTAAAACATAATCCGGTGTGACAAAACTGAATTTTTTGCCCAATTTATAAATAAAGATACTATTCCCTTTTGCCCGGTCAAGTTCATCAATATCGAGATAGCAGGCGTTGTCATCGGGCGCACCCTGGCAGACAATAGTCAGCGAATCCCTGGCGCCGGGAGCCAACGGCTGCGCCGGATTAATGATAACCAGGTGGATATTGCGCTCAAACGGTATATCGGCACCGTTAGCGGAAATTTTGCTTATTTCGAATCCTGGATTTAAACTGAAAATATACTTGTCCAGGGGAGCTCCGCTGTTATTTATAAACTGAATATGACTCGCGATGCTCAAATAATTACCAAGGTGATTTAAATCAATTTTATAATCGGTAACGGTAGGAAATTTATCCTGCATGTATCTATCATTTAATTGCACCATAGAACTGCGCAATTTAATACCGCTCTGAAAATTGAGAACAGTGACGGCTGCAAAGACCAGCGACACAACAAAAAGCAGCGCGGAGAACCCGGCAGCAATTTTATTCAAACCTTTAGCCTGGGGCAACCGTTTTAATAACAAGCCGGTAATCAGGATTAAAGATAAACCCAGCAAGAAATACATCCCGCGCAGTCTCAGAATGCTATTGAAATTGATAAAATGCACAAAATCGGAATAGGACAAGGGTAAATAAAAAGCAATAACATCATAAAGGTAATCGGCTTTTTGTCGCAGAAAGAATAAAGACAGGGCAATATATCCAACCATCAAAACCAGGGTTATAGGTTGGCTGCGAGTCAGCATCATCACCAGGTATGTCAAGCCGGTTATGAAAATGATTGTAGGAATAGTGATAAGGAAAAAGTAGACAAAATAATTACCCAAATGTATAGCGATATCGGAGAATACCAGGTTGATAACGGCGGCAATCAGTAATATAACGGCGTTTAATATAACAAAAATGTTAACAATACCGCAGGTTTTACCCAGCACATATTCAAGGTTGGACATGGAGCGCATATAAATAACTTCGGTAGAACTGGTTTTAACATCCCTTTTTAAAAAATCGGACGCTAAAAAAACCGTAAGAACAGCTTGCAGGGTATTGAGCATTATCAGGTTAAAATAAGGAATTGATGATGGGATGCAGCGAAAAGCCCATGGCACTTCTTTAAAGGCATTGGAAAAAAATGCAATATTAAAAAAAGTTAAAAGCCCGATTGCCAGTAGCGCCAGCGCCCGGAAAAACCAACTGCGGAACAGGATTTTTGTCTCATAACGAGCAATGACCCAGATATTATATATTGATAACATAACCAAAACCTTTCATTTCAATCGTCAAGACAATTACTGTGCATTGTTTAAACCATATTCCATGTGGTAAACATAAGCGTGTTCCAGGTTTGGATCAATCTGTTTGCCCTGGAAACCGGTCATATCATCGGCGACCACTTGTACTTCCCACCCGCTATCAACCGGAATAGTAGAAATAACCGGATATTTTTCTTTAATTGCTTCCATTTCACTATCCAGCGCATTAATCAGCCAGACATGACCGCGGCATTTTTCTACCAGCTTTTCAGGCGCATCATTAAAAACCAACTGTCCCTTGTTCAATAAAGCCATATTTGTACAGGTACTGGATATATCGCCGACAATATGCGTGGAAAGAATTATAATAATATCTTTATGACTCAGTTCGGCCAGCAGGTTGCGAAAGCGAATTCGTTCCTCTGGGTCCAGACCAGTTGTGGGTTCATCCACAATAACAACCTGGGGATGACCGATGAGCGCCTGGGCAATGCCGAGTCTTCTCTTCATGCCCCCGGATAGTTTGGTGGCTTTGCGTTCACGAACATTGAACAGGCCGACCCGTTCCAGCATTTCATCAACCGCGCTGCTGCGTTCGGTTTTATTTTTAAGACCCGCCAGACCGGCGACATAATCCAGAAACTCCCAGGTTTTTAAACGGGAAATGACCTGAAAATCCTGTGGCAAATAACCCAGCATACTGCGAATTTTCTTACGGTCGTTTAAGAGATCATAATCGTTAAACTTGACAATTCCGCCGGTAGGTTTTAATAGTGTAACCAGAATCCGCATCAGGGTGGTTTTACCGGCGCCGTTTGGACCCAATAAACCGAACATGCCGCTGCTTATTTCCAGGTTGATATCATTCAGGGCTTTATGCCCCCCACGATAAACCTGGGTCAGGTTATTGATTGAAATCTGCATGACTCCTCTATGGTATGTATTTGATTTTTAGTCGATGATATTAGACAAAAGGCTATATGTTTATATTCCAATACGTTGCAGGTAATTACAGGTTTCATATTAGCTGACCTGTGTATAACAACAGTTAAAACGTGAAAGCGGGAATTAAGTTCTGAAAAATTTGTGCTGTTATGTAAAAAATTGTATAAAAAATTTATGTGCTCATAAAAAAAAGGCTGTTTATATAATTACCAGGGCAATTCACACATAAAAGCAAAGGCCCGGATTTATATAGACAGCCTGGCACAACTGCCTGCTATTCCATTTCCTGATAACAATTCCCGGGCACTATTACCAATGCCAGTATTGCTTTTTACCGACAAATTCTTTTTCGAAATGATCGCGCAAAGTAATATAGGCGTCTTCAACATCATCCAGAAAATGGAACAAGTTCAAATCTTCCTTGTTGATCACACCCCAGTCCACCATTTTGTTAAAATCCATAACGCTTTCCCAGTATTCTTTGCCATATATAATAACGCAGAGGGGTTTTTTAACTTTTTTGGTCTGGCGCAGGGTCAATAACTCAAACAACTCATCAAAGGTGCCAAATCCACCGGGAAAAACGACCAGAGCTTTGGCAGTATAAACAAACCAGAGCTTACGCATAAAAAAGTAATGAAAATCAAAGGAGAGATTTTTGGTGATATAGGGATTAGCGCCCTGTTCCATCGGCAGACTGATATTAAAGCCGATCGTTTTACCGCCGGCCTCGGCGGCGCCGCGGTTTGCCGCTTCCATAATGCCGGGCCCGCCGCCGGAACAAACAATAAACCTCTGTTTTTCATCGAGATCAAGCGCCCATTTAGTTAACTGGTAAGCCAGCTTGCGGGCATCTTCGTAATAACGTGCCAGTTTTAGATCACGTTCGGCAATTTGCAGGCGGGCCTCCATCATACCCCGGCTTTTTATATCCAGATGATCCAGTTTTTCGGTCATATCATATAAACGTTGCTGTGCTTCCTGCAGAGACGGGATTCGCGCTGAGCCGTAAAATACTATTGTGTCTTTAATTCCATAATGGCGCAGCCGGCTTTCGGGTTCCAGATATTCAGCCAGTATGCGAATAGTGCGGGCATCGCGACTGTTGAGAAATTTAACATTACGATAAGCCTTGACCGAGTCTTGTGGATTTAATTCTTCCAGTTTATCATCACTGTCATGTAAATACTGATTATTGTTAATTGTTTCATCCTTTTCCATAATAACTGCCTCGTTTATTTAAAATGTCGATTTAACCAGATCAATGTCTGGCGGATAACCATTTGCCGGTGCAACGGGGTTTGAAAGGTATGACCGGCTTCTGGAATTTCCATGAAATCAGTCGGTGGTAATACCAGATCGCGAAAATCGTGAAAACCCTGTACAAATACCGGTTCATCTGCGGTGCCCTGGACAATGAATTTGGGAACGGTAATTTTTGCCAGTTCGCCCATAATATCATAGTGCACTGCTTCTTCCCAAAAACGGCGATTGATATTCCATCCTTCATACTCAAACACAGTCTTGTCCGGATCTACCGGCCCCAAAGAGCTGATGGTGCTGTCAAATATGCGGTGCATATCCGGTACGGCTGACCAGAGAATCAACGTATTAATATCCAGCTTGTTAGCGGTCAATATGGCAGTTGCCGCACCCATGCTGATGCCGAGAATGGCGACTTGCCGGTAGCCGCGCTGGTTTACAAATTTACAGGCATCTTCGAGGTTTAAAATATTGGTGGAGATCAGGGTATCTTCAAATTCGCCTTCGCTGTCACCTGAGCCGTAAAAATCAAAACGCAGCACATCATAATCTTCGCGGCAAAAAGCCCGGGCCGCTTCGACGAACAAACGTTTATTTTCACATTTATGTCCTTTAAAACCATGACACATAATAATAATTTTATTACTGCCAACCTGGTGTAACATGCCGACAAGCTGACTGTTGTTGCTGATAAAGGTTACAGGAGATTCGGTTATTTTTTTCGGCTTGCTCATTATCTTGACCTTTCTGTCGTGGTTAGTCCCGAACTGTGTTTTCCAGAACCAGTTGATTTAAATGCATGACCCGGACCGGCATGCCATTCTGCCGTACACCCCAGGCAAGCTGCATGATACAGGCCGGGCAAGCGGTTGCCAGAATATCGGCATTGGCGGAAACGACATTTGTCAGTTTGCGCGCCAGTATTTTTTTTGAAATATCGGAATGGGCAATATTGTAAGAACCAGCTCCGCCGCAGCACATATCGGCTTCAGGCAATTCAGTATAGGATACATTTGGAATATTGCGCATGACGGCGCGGCTGCTCGCTTTTTCATGTAAATGATGGGCAAGATGACACGGATCATGCCAGGTTACCCGATAAGGTTGGCGATCATCTTTATAGTTTGCCCAATCCATTGTATCCGCCAACCAATGGGTAAGATCGACAATTTTATTAAGGATCGGCTGCAATCGTTCGCTTTGAACAGGATCGTCACAAAACCGGTGATATTCCTTAAGGAATGAAGTGCAACTGCCGCAATCGGTGATGATATAATCGGCATCGGTAGCGAGTAATAATTCACTATTTTGCTGAGCAAACCAGCGCACCGAATCCAGGTCGCCATAAGCATAAGCGGGCAACCCGCAGCAGAAATTGGGTAGAATTTCAACAGCAAAACCTCGTAAGGTTAATAACTCCAGGGTAGCCAGACCGACTTCAGGTTGGGCAAAATTAATTCCACAGCCGACAAAATAAGCCACTTTACCGCGTGTTTTCCTGGGCTGCCAATTGCGCATTGCAGCCAGTTCGCGCAGTGATTTACGCGGAATTTTTTCCAGCAACTGTTCAGCAGTAGCCAGGTTTTTCCCGAACCAGCCCAAAATGCGTAATGCCTGCGCCAGACCGGAAAGACCGCTGTTTTTAACCGGCGCCGCCAGTTTTAACAGTCGTGACAGAACCTCCGGGTGACGCAGTAAATAATGGAATATATAACGCTGAAGCTGTGGTTGACCGTAACGGGTGATATAATCATAACGCGCGCGGGCAATCACTTCATCGGTTTTAATGCGCGGAAAACAATTGCTATAACAGGCATTGCACATGAGACATTGAAACAAGGTATCTTTAATATCTTTGTTCATTGCCACTCGGCCTTCCGCCTGGGCCCGCACCAATTGATGGCGGCCGCGCGCGACTTCATGTTCCAGGCCTGACACCAGGTATGTGGGACACGTCGGCTGACAGAATCCGCATTTACTGCATGAAATTACTTTATCGTATGTATTATCCAGCATCTCGTGTATCCATAAAATCCAATTAGTGGTGGAACAGGATTAAATCCCGCCGGCAAAGCGGCCGCCGGCAAAAACACCGGTGGGATCATATTCCAGTTTTATTTTTTTCTGCCAGGCGAGGACAGCAGGCGGTAGATCCCACATCTCAATAACGATCTTTATATCATCCGGCGCATTGTTTACCTGCAAAAAACCTCCGGCCTGATGGATTTTTTTACGCCATTTATCAAGCGCTAGTGCAAATGCGCCTGGTTCAGTAAAAGACGAACGCTTTAACTTGTTGTAAAAAATTCCTGCCGCCGGATACCCGTAAAATTCAATCGCGCCAGACAGGTCGTTTGAGGCTTGTTGTAAATCGGCAATTATTGTAAACAATTGAGACTTGGGTACAATCCATTCCAGCACCAGGTCGTGAGGTGTGGTTTTAAAAAAATTATCTGCAGAGCCGGGTTCCGCCTGATAGTCCTTGTACCCCTGTTTTTGCCAAATAGTATCTGCCGGGAACAACCGCCGTAAATAATTCAAATAGCCTTCATCGAGGGCAGCGGTTGTATAAAAAGCATAATGTAATTGTAAATTATCAATATCGCCGTTGTGCAGGTTAAAACTGCAATCGGCAGCCAACAGGGGTAGCGCTTTGTGGTGAAGTATGGCGGCAAGGTTTTCAAAATCCGGTAAATTTTTTACAACCGGTTTAGCAACAATAATATTCTCCGGCAGCGGCCATAACTTTAAAGTAACCTCAGTCAGTAGTCCGAGTGTGCCCATCGAGCCGATGAATAATTTACACATATCATAACCGGCTACATTTTTGACAGTTTTACCGCCAAATTTTATATAACTGCCATCGGCAAGAATAGCCTTGCCGCCCAGCATAAAATCGCGCAGGGAGCCAAAACCCTGAATAAATGACCCATAAGAATTGGCAGCCGCCAAACCACCAAGCGTGGCATGACCGGCATTGGGAGGATTGAGCGGCGCAAACAGCTTGGACGCGGTAACTATTTGTTGCAATTCGGCCAGGGTCATACCGGTTTGCGCGGTAATAGTGAGATTTTCCGGAGAAAATTCTATCAGTCGGTTCAAGCCTCGCGACGATAGAACAATATCAAATGGAGACGGTAATCCACCAATGTTTTGGTGTAAACCGCTGCCCCATACATTGACCACCCCTTTTTCGCGGTAACACGCATGCAACAGAGCGACCGCAGCTTCTACCGTATCGGGTTCAACCAGGGCAAAAGGCGGAGTCTGCCTCAGGGTGAAAGGCGCCAGTTTGTCGCTATCCAGATAAATATGCCGGCTCTGCAGGTCGCCGAGTAATTTGAGCAGATTGTATTTCATATTAGCAAGTCGTTATTGTTGTCATAAACAAAAATCCACTCTTAATTGGGGAAAAATTTTACCAGGATTTAAGATATTTTCAGGATCAAAAACATGTTTCAGTTTACGCATGGCCTCCAGATCGCGGGGTGAAAATAATAAAGTCATTGCCGCCATTTTTTCCATGCCAACGCCATGTTCGCCGGTTATGGTGCCTCCCAGGTCGACACACGTTTTCATAATTTGCTCACAACCGGTTCGAATCCGCGCGGTTTCATCGGCATCGCGTTCATCATAAACCAGGATGGGATGAATATTGCCATCGCCGGCATGAAGTAATGTGCCATATTGTATATTTAATTCATGGCAAATAGTATGAATTGTCCGTAACGCCTCGGGGAGCCGGTTTCGCGGAACGGTGCCGTCAAAAACGACTAGTGATGGTTTTAGCCGGGTCATGGCGCCCAGGGCGCCGCGACGTCCCGCCCACAATGCGGTTCTCTCTGCCTCGTCTTTTGCCAGGCGAACATCGCTAGCGCCATGTTGCCGGCAAATAGCGGTAATCTCCTGGTTTTGTGAGGCAAGACTTAATTCCGGGCCATCGATTTCAATGATCAGCACAGCGGCAGCATCGACCGGATAATCCACTTGCAATGATTGCACTACGGTGCGGATACACAAATTATCCATAAATTCAAGGGTAGCCGGAATTATGCCGCGGGCAATAATTGCCGAAACCGCATTGGCGGCGCTGTCAATATCGGCGAAAGATACCAGCATGGTTGAAACCGCTTCAGGCAACGGCATGATGCGTAGCACAAGACGGGTGATAATTGCAAACGTCCCTTCGGAACCGTTCATTATACCGGTCAGGTCGTAGCCGGGCGTTAAAGCAGTTCGACCGCCAATGCTATATAATTCACCGTCGGCGCCGATAAAATCCAGCCCTGTTACATGGTTGACCGTAACGCCATATTTCAGACAATGTGGCCCGCCGGCGTTCATAGCGGCATTACCGGCCAGAGTAGAAACTTTTTGGCTGGCAGGATCGGGGGCAAAAAAGTAACCTTTCTCTGCCAGAGCTTTTTGCAAATCCAGGTTAAACACACCCGGTTCAACTAGGGCTATTTGATCTTCAGTATTGATTTCCAGGATGCGGTTCATGCGCGTGCAGGCTATAACCATACCGCCCTGCGGCGCGATGGTTCCGCCGCTAAGATTGGTTGCCGACCCCCTGGCAATTACAGGTATCCGCTCAGCAACCGCCAGCCGTACCAATTCCTGTATCTGCGATACCGTCTGTGGTAAGACAACAACATCAGCACTCCCCTTTTCCATACTGGCGTCATAACTATAAAGTAACAGATCAAGAGATCGAGAGAAAACATTCTCCCGGCCGCAGATGCGCTGTAATTTTTTTATTAACTTTTTATCCATAGTATAAAAGATGAGAATAAGATTATCAAGAGGCCTCGTTGGTGAATAACCAGCAGAACACTGGTTACTTTAATCTACCGGTCAAACTGGCTAATTTTAACTGCCATACCACCCAAATAGCTTCACGGACAATTTTTTTGGACATTTTGGAGGTTCCGGCAGTGCGGTCATAAAAAATGATCGGAATTTCGCCCAGTTTAAATCCTTTCTTCCAGGCTTTAAAGTGCATTTCGATCTGAAAAGAATATCCGTCTGATTGGATGCTATCCAGATCGATAGCTTCCAGAACCTGGCGTTTGAAACATTTGAAACCGCTGGTACAATCGTGCAATGGCAGGCCGGTAATCAACCGGGTATAAAGACTGGCCCCCATGCTCAGCATCAACCGGCTCAACGGCCAGTTAATGACATTAACACCGTTAATATAGCGGGAGCCGATAACAAGATCAAATCTGTCCGTACCGGCGATCAAATTTTTCAATTCATTGGGATCATGCGAGAAATCTGCATCCATTTCAATGATCAGATCATATCCATGCTGGAGGGCATAGCGAAAACCGGCCACATAAGCTGTCCCCAGTCCTTGTTTGCCCTCCCGACGCAGAACATACAGGCGGGGGTTGCTTTGCGCCAGCGCGGTAACGCATTCACCGGTGCCGTCGGGAGAGTTGTCGTCAATTACCAGGATATCCAATCCTGCAATATTTTGACTGGTAATTTTTTCCAGCAATTTTTCAATATTTTGCCGTTCATTATAGGTGGGAATGATAACCAGAATTTTCAAAACTCTGCTCCGCTGTTTAAGAGTTGCTCAGGCGCATTTCACTATTGATATTCCGGCGATGTTTTGCCCTTGTACATGTATTTGAATTTATTTAAACCTCCCGAGACATTGGAAAGTTCGATATTTAATTCATTTATCGCTTTATCGACGATCAAACCGGACTTTAAGGGCCGGGGAGCAGCCTGGTGTAATTCGGCAGTTGTTATTGGCTGGATTAAACTGGTATCCAGGTTAAAAACCTGTGCTATGGTCTGTGCAAATTCAAAGCGGTTGATAATTTCAGTTCCGGCAATATTCACAACTCCGTTAAACTTTAATGCAATTAATTTCCAGATTCCGATAGCCAGTTCATCTACCAAAGTTGTATTGCCAATTTGATCATTGACAATTTTTACATGTTTATCATTTTCCAGTTGGTCAATCAACCAGGTGACAAAATTATGTTTACCATTATTCCGTTCTCCATACAACACCATTGTACGCACAATAAAATAATCTATGGCGGATGCTGCAAACAGGTTTTCCGCCGCCAGTTTTGAACGGCCATAATAGCCAAGCGGATTGGGACGCGCCGTTTCCGTATAGGGGCCCTGTTTGCCGTCAAAAATATAATCCGTAGAGATATGCCCGATATTAAAATTCAGTTTGCGGGCGCAATAGATTAAATGCTCCGGTAATTCGACATTCAAACGCCAGCATAACTCCCGGTCGGTTTCAGCGCCATCGACATTGGTATAAGCGGCGGCGTTGATAATATAATCGGGCTTCACTTCCTGCAACAGGCGGAAAACAGACTTTTTATCTGTTAAATCCTGTGAAAAATAATTTACCGCGGCTAAAGCCGGGCAGCTCTCCGGCAGATCGACTCCGATTATGTTATAGCCCGTTGGCGCATAATCGATCAGTTTTCGTCCCAGCAAACCATTGCATCCGGCAACCACTACTTTTATCATATCAAATCACTTAATATTATTATTTGTGCCTTAACCGATCTTGCAGCCGTTGGCCACAAACCTGGTCAGCTTTTGGCGGATGTCATCATGCCGTGCTGCCAGGATTCGCGCACAAAAAACCGCCGCATTAGCAGCGCCGGGCTTGCCGATAGCCATAGTTGCGACCGGAACTCCGCCGGGCATTTGTACAATTGCATATAACGCATCTACGCCATTCAGAGCGGAACCGGCCAGGGGCACGCCAATGACCGGCAACATTGTATAGCTGGCTATTACACCCGGCAAATGCGCCGCCATACCGGCGCCGGCAATAATGGCTGAAAATCCATTGTCGGCAGCAGATTTGGCAAATTGTGCGGTTTGATCGGGCGTCCGATGTGCGGAAAGAGTAAATACTTCACTTTCTATATTAAAATATTGCAAATATTCCCGCGCGACCGACATGACTTCGGCGTCGGAAGTACTACCCATTACTATTGCTACTTTTGGCATATTTTACTCCTGGATTGCAGGTTCATTAACAGTTTTAAATGTATGTAAAATTATATCCAGTTGCCGCAGGTAAGGCCATTTGCGCTGTTCGGGAGCCCATACGGAACCGTCCAGTATATAGATATAATCATCACCTTCATTATAAAAAGCAATACTTCGGAATGGCCCGCCGATCATGAGTTTTTCGTTTTGCCAAACTCCCTCTACCTGAATCGCATAACGATTGTTAAAATTGATTAATTTTTCACGGACAGTGATCAAACTATCACTATAGATATAATCGCCCTGATAATAACGGTTTGTCAAACTGTCCCGTTTGGAAATAATCCATTCTTTGCTCAACACAGATGGGTCAGTTATTTTTTCCCGGTAAATGAACATATCACGCAACAGACTTTTGGGACCGACACGTCGCAGCCATACAAAGCCGGTTTTACCGGAATCGGCAGAAATAAAATATTCATTGGGAACACGTATACTCCAGCCATAGTTTTGAAAAAAATGGTGCTCTAGGTTTTTCTGTTCATGGGTATAGTAAATCTGTTGTGTAGCTCTTTCATTTGCATGTGTATCAAAAGTATTAAATAAATCGTCAGGTTTATCGGCAAGATGCTTTTGCAGAGTTTCAAGATCGCGACTTACCAGCACTACCAGTAATTGATCACGTGACCAGGGATTTTGTACCGGAAAGAAAAATCGCTCATCATTTTCCACCATCTGCCTTCCCCGTGAACCGGGCGGTAAGAGCTGATCCAGTAAGTTTTGGGTTTGCCCTTGCTGGTCCAGGGTGCCGACGAGTAAAATTTGCGGAAATCGTTTGAACTTGCCAATAGATTCAGGTTTGTTTAGGGAAAGAAAAAAAACGGGTTCCGGCTGGGGTGTATATTGTTCATTACCAAGGATATTTTCAACTTGTTTGCCAACGTTCTGCCACAAAACAGAATCAGCCAGGGTAATAATATTATTGCCCGATCCGAGGGAACGGCCCTTTTGCTCGCAATTACTGAATATAATTAATACACCCAATAATGCAATGCTCAAAGCCTTATATGAAAAATTATGTTTCATATTGTTACTCCATTATTAGGGAGTGTCAGAATTACTGGATTTTATTATGATCTTTCCGGACAGCAAAAATTAAACCGCCCGGTATTGTAGCCAAAATACCAACCAGATAGGCGATGAATTCAAAAGCGACAATTTCGGCAGGAAGCACACCAACCTGAGAAAATAAAGTAACGCCGCTTTGTTCACGTACACCGATCCCACCAAGGGAGATTGGTAAACTGGCAACCAGGGCAATGATCGGTATGAAAATAAAAAAATAATATAATTCCGTTTTGACCCCAACCGCCAAAGCAGCAAAATAATGTGTTATTATCCGCAAAGTTTGCACGCTAAAGGCAATGAGGAATATTTGTAATAACAACGACCTCTGATGACGGAATTGGTTCAACTCGTAATAGATTTCCTTGAGTTTTATATGAACAAATTTCGGCAAAAACAATTTGAAAAGCCATGAAAATTTTTTTGCAGTTCTTTCCTGAAACAGGAAAAAAAGCCCGGCAGCCCAAACAATAAAAACAATTATGATTGTATATACAGTAATACGTGAAGATAAATGTTTTAACCAAAATAGTGTAACGATCATTGCCAGGGTAGACATGGCTAAAAAACCGATGAACCTATCAAAAAGCACTGTCGTCAGGGCGCCGTTAAGATCGCCGGATTGTTTTTTAATATCATAAATCCGAAAAGCATCACCGCCGACATATCCGATCAGAAAATTGTTAAAGAACAGACCGACATGATAAAACTTGATCACCTGCCATAAAGACAAGTTAACATGACGGGATTTTAATAAAAGGTGCCATTGTACGGCGCCTAATATATTACTTGTCATAAATATTAAAATACTTGCAACAATACACCAGGGGTTTGCCTGAGTAACCTGGCGCAATAATTGGTCAACGCCAATCCGCGACAGTAAAAAAAATATTAAAAAGCCGCTCAGGCAAACCTTGATGCCTGTGATAAAAACCTGTTTGATACTAGTCGGTGTAGCTCGTTTTCCTTCCGACAAAACTGGTCATTCCTTCCTGCGTATAGATTATTTTTTCACATTGTTAGTATCGGTTGCAGCGTCGGTCATACCTGCCAGCTTTTTCATTTCTTCGAGTTTAGTTTTAGCCTCGGAATCGTCCGGATGGGCGATTAGCCAGTTTTCCAGCAAAGTAATGGCTTTATCGTTTATCCCTTCCCGTTCATACAGGCTGACCAGGGTGCCGACCGCATAAGCATTGTCAGGTTCCACTTTGACCGCCCATTCGGCCTTTTTAATAAATTTTTCAGGCTGGCCGGCGAGATCATACAATGAACCGATTTGGATAGGAAGCCGGACATCGGGCGGTGGAATCAAACTATCGGGCATAACCGTTTCCATACGGTCGAGGACAGAAACCATCAGGTCATTTTTTTGCTGACGGCGATAATAATCAGCCAGGCGTAAAAAGGCGGCCCGGTAATTCTGCAACAAACCTTTAATATTATCATTCAGATATACATCAGGATCGTTCAAACCCCGGAACTGAAAGTTTTCGAACAGGTTTTTATGCAACTTTTTCGCCATAACATCATCATCGACAACCGGGGTTACTTCAAAACACAAGCCGTCCATACGCAGGTATTCATCCATATCCAGCTTGTTTTGGTTTGATACGGTTACGGCAAAATATACGGGTTTTTCCCATCGGTTGGCATAAAGAATGTTCAAAATCATATAATCCTGCACTCGTATGCCCTGCCCGTAAATAGTCGGCTTTACGACAAATGAAATTTCTTCCGGTACATTATTTTCGGTGGGCATGAATTCCTTTACTTCACCAAGATCAGTGAATAACCGCTGCCGGACATCCGGCGGCACCGGTATGGAGATTTTTTGCTCTTTCCAGGCCATTACTTCAAGGGCGTCAATCTTGGAATCCGGCAAAGAGATTGGGACAATGGGTTCCTGGTCTTTCAACTGTTTAATATACCAGCTGGTATTAAGCAGGCTCAGGTTGACGACCCGTACATCTTTTTTAATGCCATAAACATATTGCAAAAACCATAACGGGAAGGTATCGTTATCGCCATTGGTAAACAGGATGCCGTTATCATCACAGGTTTGCAAGATGTTATAGGAATAATCGTATGCGACATAATCGCCGGTGCGGTCATGCTCATTATAATTTCGGGCAAAAAGATTAAGTGGAACAGCTACAAATAATAGAATTGCCGTTGCAATGGACAACATAAAGCGCAATTGTGCTTTACCGCGCATAGCATCCTGGATCATTTCGATAATTGCGGTTACCCCCATGCCGATCCACACTGAAAAAGCAAAAAATGAACCGACAAAGACATAATCCCTCTCGCGCGGCTGCGGGTCCTCCTGGTTGAGGTAAATAACAATGGCAATACCGGTGAGGATTAAAAATGCCGTCAAGCTGAGCGCATGCCGCCAGTTCCGGTAATAATGATGCACCATGCCGATCAGGCCGAGAAAGAGCGGTAATCCCATTAACCCGTTGAGAGAGAAATTTTCAACTATAAATCCGTCGGCGCCAAGCGTTGTACCTTTGCCGGCAAATTGCCAGGTAAAATAACGCAGGTACATTTTTTTGATCTGGTAATTCCACATAAAATCCATCTGTTTATCAAATTTGTACCAGGTATAACTCTCACCTTTAGGAATCCGCCCGTATTCTTTTAGTTGATTAAATTCCCATTCTTGCGGAATTCCGGGGAACCGGCGCGGAAATGTACTCCATGTGCCATATTGTTCACGGTTTAGATAACTGACCATTTGTTTGGTAGTTTCGGGGTCATTTTCATCGATGACGGGATCAAGACCGGAGCGGATATAGATCATGGTATAAGTCGAATAACCCATCAAGACGAGCATCAGGGACATTAAAGCCAGGCTGAGGATACGCCGTTTATAGGCTATTGCATAATAGGTGCCCAGGGTGATCACAACTACCAGAATCAAAAGCGACCATAATGAAAAAGCTCCGGCCATGCGGGGAATCCATTGTACTACACCTGGATAAATTGCAGCAAAAATGAGCAGTGTAATTAAAGCAAAAGCCGCCAGGTTGGCCAGAGTGATCTTTAGATTGTTCTGTTCAAGATATTTAAAATATACGATCATAAAAACAGCCGGCAGAGCCAAAATCAATAGCAAATGGACGCCAATAGCCAAACCGGTAAGATAGGCAATAATTAAAACATACCGTTCAGAACCGCCGCTTTCGGCTTTTTCCAGCCAGATCATAATCAGCCAGACAATGATAGCGGTAAAGAACATACTGATCGCATAAACTTCAGCTTCAACCGCATTGAACCAGAAGGTATCGGTAAACGCAAAAGCCAGGGCGCCAATCAGACCGCTGGCGGCCAAGACAAATATATCTTCGGTATTTTTGGGTTCGCCGCGCCATTGTTTAATAAAGCGAACGATGATCAAATAGGTCAACATTACAGTTACCGCGGAGGATAATGCGGAGACAATATTTACCCGTAAACCAATGTCGGCAGCCAGGGGCAGCATGGAAAATATTCGACCGAGGAGCAGGTAAAAAGGGGCGCCCGGTGGATGCGGAATGCCGAGAATATAAGAACAGGTTATGAATTCACCGCAGTCCCAAAATGACACTGTCGGTGCTATGGTTTTTAGATAAATAATCAGGGAAAAGATAAACGCTACACCTGCGCATATCCGGTTAATTAATTTCTCATGTTGCATTCTTGATCTCCGAATCTAGTTACGTATTATTGAATAAATAACATCAATTACTTTTAGTGCCGATTCTTCCCAACTAAAACGCTGTACCCAATTTACAGAATTTTTTGATAAAATACTCTGTTTTTTCTGATCGGTTAATAATTCAATACTATACTGCACCAACTTTTTTATATTGCCAAATGGATACAACAGACCGGTTTTTTCATGCATTACGGAATCGCGCAAACCGGGCGAATCTGCAGCCACAACCGGAACCCCGCAGGCATTGGCTTCAATAACGGTCAGCCCCCACCCTTCTTTGGGCGAGGGATTGACACAGACCGTAAGCGAATTCAACAGAGTAAGTTTTTGCTCATGTGACACATGACCGGTAAAGGTTATCCGCTCTCTGACGCCAAGCGTTACCGCCAGTTTTTCCAGGTTTGGAATATGGTCGCCCCCGCCGATGACCAGCAAACGGACATTCGGTACTGACTTTATTATTTCCGGCATGGCGCGTAATATATGATCGACGCATTTATATTTCTTGACCCGGCCCAGGTATCCAAGTAACGGCTCACCTTTTTTACCTGCAGGATCACAATGATATTTTTGCAAATCGACTGCATTTTGCACCAGGCTGATGTGTGAACGAATTCCCAGTCGTAAAAGTTCCTGCCGCGTGCTTTCGGACACGACTGCAAATGGCGTATTTTTATAGATGACCGGCACCACTTTTTCGCTTGTATAAACATAACTGGCCGGAATCCAAGAGGTTTCCAGGTATATGCTCTTGCCGAACAGATGATGCAATATAGCCAGAACCGGTTCTTTTACATATAATGGCGTATAAAAGGGAATTTTATTAATATCATCGACCACAATATCAAATCGCTGTTTTTTTGCCAGGCGCCGGTATACCGCCGGAACATGAAAATTAAAATCGGTCCTCGACCCGCAACGAATGATGGTAATATCGTCAATTACTTCCTGCGCAACTGCCCCCGGATAACGACAGCATAACAGGGTAACCCGGTGACCCAGCGCGGCGACTCGTTTAAAAATTTCATGGCAATGCACTTCAGCGCCGCCACCCAGCGGATTGGTGATATCCTGCCAGTTAATAACCAGTATATTTAATGTTTTAGTTTTAACCATAAATCATTATCAATTATTTTTTACCTATGACGCCGATATCCATAAATGTATAAAATGCCGGTTTACAGCGTTTAAAGGCGTTACCAAACCACCGGCACAAAGGAGATAAAAGAGGAACCGTCCGGGGATACAAGGGTAAAACGATTTTAAATTTTTTCAACACTTCGCGCAGCGCCCGGTAACAAAAGCCGGGGCGCATCCAGTCGCCATAAGCGGCATGAATTGAAAATCCCGCGCTGGTGAACAGTGAACGCAACTGGCCGATGGAAAACTCGGTCTCCCACCCGGCAAACCATTTATTCATCCAGATCAGAACATGCTTGACCAGCGTGTAAAGATGATACCGTTGCGGCACATCGGCAATTGCATGACCGCCGGATTTAAGCACCCGGTAATTTTCCTGAATCAGATCTTCGGGATTGGTGAAATGTTCCAGCAGTCCCTGGTGGTAAACCAAATCGAGCGAATTATCCCGGAAGGGTAAATGAAAAGCGTCGGCGCGCAGTAAAACAACCGGCTTGCCAAGTTCGCGGGACAACTGTTGCAATAATAACAGTGAATTTTCAGCATAATCCAGCAAAATGACCAGCGCGCCTTTATCAACAAGCCGAAAGCCGTCCCGCCCGGAACCGGCGCCGATTTCCATAACTATTTTTTTATTCAAATCGCCCAGGGCTTCAATTTGCCGGATAATCCGGTCGGAATTAGCATAGACCTGGTTTATATCTTTTTTTTCCTGCCAAAAATTTTCCCACACCTGGCGGCTATGCCGGGCTTTGGTATTCATAGATTATCTTTCCTTTTACAAACCGGGTTAATTACTTGCTCTTGTTCGTTTCTTCCACAAACGCCATTTTCACCTGGGTGAGAGTATTTTCCAGGAACTTTTTTTCATCATCCAGCAGATTGTTGCGGGTCTTTACCGCTATCATATCCAGAATATCTATAAAAGTCCTGGCCTGTTCCAGGTTAACCGGAACCGGCGGCTGGCCGGGGTTCTCTATCCTGCCCATATTTTGCAGGGCGGCGGATTGCATGATGAGAACCAGGTTTAAAAACAATAATTTATGTTTTTCATTTTTATCAAACTGTTCGGACATATCAATTTCCTTTAATTTTAAGCGACCCAGGCAAGATCGTACTTGTCGCGATAATTTTTGATAAAATGATGCCGGGTACCGGTTGCGCCTTCGGCCGCTAATTGTAGATCATTGGCGACCAAATTAAATGCGTCCTTGCGGGCGGTACGCAGCAGTTTAATGTCGGCAACAACATCGGCAATGCGCAGATCGGGCAAGCCATGTTGTTTGGTGCCGAAAAATTCACCCGGCCCGCGCAATTCCAGGTCGATTTCCGCCAGTTTAAAACCGTCGGTAGTTGCAGCCATGGTATCGAGCCGTTTTTGCGCTTCAGCAGATAACTCTCCATAAGCGATCAGTATACAATAAGATTGCCGGTCGCCGCGCCCTACCCTGCCCCGCAACTGGTGCAGTTGGGTCAAACCAAAACGCTCGGCATGTTCAATAACAATAATCGTGGCATTCGGCACATCGACCCCCACTTCAATTACAGTTGTGCTGACCAGAATTTGAATTTGGCCGTTCTTAAAGGCAGACATTACCGATTCCTTTTCAGTACTTTTCATCCGGCCATGCACCAGGCCGACAGAATAATCGCGAAAGAAGCTATTGCGCATTTTTTCATAACTATCGGTTGCGGCTTTCAGATCGGACTTTTCCGTTTCTTCAACCAGAGGAAAAACAATGAATGCCTGTTTACCGGCAGCTACCTGGTCGCGTAAAAAATGATAGACTTTGGAACGCTGGCGGTTGGAGCGCCATTTGGTCAGTACCGGTTTGCGGCCGTGCGGCATCTCATCCAGAATCGATACATCCAGATCGCCGTATACAGTCAGAGACAAGGTGCGTGGAATAGGTGTAGCCGTCATCACCAGCACATCGGGTTTTAATCCTTTTTCACGCAGCCGGGCGCGCTGTATGACGCCGAAACGGTGTTGTTCGTCAATGATAACCAGGCCAAGATTGTTAAATTCCACATTATCCTGGATCAGCGCATGTGTGCCGATGACAATATCTGCCTGGTGGGTGGCAATAACATCCAGAATTTTTTCACGCTCGGCTTTGTTCTGAGCGCCGATCAACAATACAGTGTTCACACCGATTGGTTGTAACGTCTTGCCGATGGAATAATAATGCTGTTCGGCAAGGATTTCAGTAGGGGCCATTAGCGCCGCCTGGTAGCCATTTTCCACGGCAATCAACATAGCGACTAGCGCAACCATAGTTTTCCCGGAACCGACATCGCCCTGCAGCAAACGATTCATCGGCCTGCTGCTTTTCATATCAGTATAAATTTCACGAATAACCCGTTTTTGCGCACCGGTTAGTTCAAAAGGTAAATTATCAATCAGGGTTTTAACCCGGTCGCCGACTTTGGAAAAGCGAATACCGCCGGAATCCGTATGATTATGCTTTTTCCGCAGCGCTATTAACAATTCCATAAAAAACAGTTCATCAAATTTCAACCGTTCCCGCGCCTGATACAGAATTTCCCAGTTGTCGGGAAAATGGATTTTTGCCAAAGCGTCGGCCAGGGGCATCAGTTGCCGACGGGTAATAATATCTGCTGGAATGGTCTCTTCTATTTTGTCCTTATAATTATGGATCAGCTTGATGATTAAACGACGAAATCCTCTGCTGTCGAAACCGCTTTTGGTCAGAGCTTCGGTTGAAGGATATAAAGGAATGATCTTGCCGGTATGCACCAGTTCGCCTTCAGCATTTTCACCTAGCCGGTCAAATTCAGGATGGATCATTTGCAGGCCTTCAAACCGGGTTACTTTACCGCTTAACGCCAGCCATTCGCCGGTTTTAAAAACCCGCAACCAGAAAGTGAGCTTACTGAACCAGACACAGGTAAGGTATGAGGTGCCGTCGGTAACATAAAGATGAAAACGGTTACGCCGGCCGCGCCGTAGTTCCGAATTAACCACGCGAGCTATAATAGTAGTCTCCTGCCCGTCTTTTAAAGAAGCGATCTTGCCGATATATGAACGATCGAGGTAACGCCGGGGTAAATAATAAAACAGATCACTGATCTGAAAAACACCTACCTTGTTCAATTCGGCTGCGCGCTTGGGCCCAACGGTTTCCAGCTTATCAATTGGCGAATATATTGACGAGACCGCTTCTTTCATGAGCAGGATTTAAATTGATTAATACTGGTATAAAACAACAAATTCAAAACTGGTTTCACCGTTAGCGGGTACAGTTGCTTCAAATTCGACCTTGTTCGCCTGACGGGTTAAAATCTTGGGGGTTTGGCCAATAAAATCCCAATCACCCCACATATTCTCAATTACCGTAATGGTTACATTCTCTTTTTTATGATTGCGCAAGGTAATTGCCACGGTTTCCTGGCGGCTGCGGTTGCCGATCTTTTTTATATCCTTGACAATGCGCTCTCCGACAATATCAAAAGCATTACCCAGGTAAATACGTAGTTTTTCATCCTGCGGCGTATGGTCGATCATATCTTCGCCAATGAATTCCTGTGAGCCGTCCACATCGCTTTTATAAACGCGAATTTTCCCTTTGGGTAAGGGCATACCCAGACCGTTCGCCTTGCTGTTGGTCATTTCAATATTGACTTTGACGTCTTTACCATCGCGCTGGCCGTTGAAAGTAAAGAGTTTTTTAACTGCAGTATTGGCTGTAGGGAACAATTCCAGTTGTTTGATTTGCCGGTCATTGACTGTAGCCGGACGGGACAGGGTGTATAAATGGTATTCAAAAAAGGATTTTTCTTCAAATTGTGGCTCGCCGGCGTCTTCGGCAAAAGCGGCTTTGGCTAAAAATGCCCGGGGTGGCGCTTGCGGCTTGACAATATTTACATCTCCGGCAACCAGTTTTAATTTGGCGTCACGATAGTTAGCGCCGGAATTATTTTCTATGGAAACCCAGCCGCTCAATTCCAGTTCCGTATCTTTATCATTGACCAGGGCAACATACTCTGCATGCCAGCTTATACCGCCGGTGAGATAACTGATTTCGGCTTGCCGCTTTTCCGATTTAGCGCTTTGCAGCAGCCACACCAGGGTTGGTTTGGTGATGAGTCCACCGGACACTGCAGGAAATTCGACGGTCTCTAACGCCGTAGCTTTTAACACTTTGACCAGTTTATCAGGGGTTTCAATAATCACATCCCCGGATTGGGCGCTAAGTAATTTACCGCGAAATGTATTACCTTCGGTGGTTGTAACGATGATTTGTTGATCGATGTACTTTTCCAAGAGCCGCTGGGTACCGACAAGATCATACTCATAGTTTTGTTCCAGAATGCGAATATTATCACTACCCGGTACTTTGAAATGAACTGAAGTAGGGTCGATCTGCGCCGCTACTTCGGTAAAACGATATTCATTAATTCCGCTTTTAAAATCAAGTGTGCGCGAATCCCGTACCAGGGCCAGGTTATCATTATAGATTGTGATCGCCATTTTATCTGCAAAAGTATCTGTGCTGGTGAGCGGCGAAAAAAGGATAAGGCCTGCTAATAATTTTCCATATTTCATTGTGCAATTCCTTATTTTAATGAGTATTGAAAATCTATCCCACCGGTGTGCGAACGGGATGATCTGTTGTTGTAAATTTTACTCTACTCACCGGTTAAAAGTTGCAAGCTGGTTTGCAATTTCTTTATGCTTGATTCCCAGTTCTCTTTCTTTTGCTGTTCCTTTTCAATGACCTCTTTGGGCGCCCTGGCAACAAAATCGCGGTTTAATAACTTTTTTTGCAGCGCGTCAAGCTGATTTTCAAGACGTTCAATTTCCTTCTGCAAGCGGTTTTTTTCTACTTCAACATCGATCAGCCCTTCCAGGGGTAAATACAATTCCAACCCTTGCATCACAGCGCTGGCGGTCAGTTTGGGACGTTTTGTATTATAAGAGATTTTACTTACTTTGGCCAGCTTGATAACTGAAATTTCATTATTACGGATAATTTCCAGTTTTTGCTCATCTTTACTTTTGATGATCAATTCAGCCTCCCGCATTGGCGGCACATTCATTTCGCCGCGAATGTTACGAATAGCGCCAATGACCTGCTGTAACATGGCCATATCAGTTTCCACAGCTTCATTGATGCTTTTTTCCTGGTATTGGGGAAAAGGCTGTAACATGATGGATTTAACCGATGACTCAGCAGTCAAGCCGGCAGGCAGGTTTTGCCAGATCTCTTCGGTTATGAACGGCATCAACGGGTGCAGCAACAAGACGATCTGTTCCAAAATATGAACCGATACGGAACGGGCGATTTGTTGCTCATGGGGATTTTCTTTGGCATACAAACGATTCTTCACCAGTTCGATATACCAGTCACAATATTCGGTCCAGATAAAACTGTAAAGGATATGGGTGGCGTCGTTAAGACGCAAGTCATTCATTGCTCTTTCAATTCCCTGTATTGCGCGGTGCAATCGGGACATGATCCATTGATCCATAAAGTCCAGTTCCTCATCCCAGATTTCCGAGATTTTTAAAACCGGCTGTTCTTCATCGAGGTTCATAAGCACAAAACGGGCGGCATTCCAGAGCTTGTTGCTGAATTTTTGTCCCAATTCTACCAGGGTATGATCAAAGCGGATATCGCCGCCCAATGGCGTCAAATAAACCATGGTCAAACGGATAGCGTCGGCGCCGTAGGCGGGCACGCCTGCTTTATAGGAAGGATTTTTTGAGGCAAAATCATGTATTTTTTCTTTTTGCACGCCGTCAATCAGCCACAATGGATCGGGCGAGTTGCCCAAAGATTTGGACATTTTTCTGCCGGTCAAATCACGGATCATACCATTGAAATAAACATCTTTGAATGGGATATCGCCCATAAATTCAAGAGAAGCCATGATCATCCGCGCTACCCAGAAAAAGATAATATCGGGGCCGGTAACCAGGGTATCGGTGGGGAAGAATTTTTTCAAATCGGGCGTTTCATTCGGCCAGCCCAGGGTGCTAAACGGCCACAACCAGGAAGAGAACCAGGTATCAAGCACATCGGTTTCCTGGCTTATATTAACGCTGCCGCAGGTGGAACACTTTTGAGGGTCATCGGCAGCAACAGTAATATGCCCATACTCGCAGGTCCAGGCCGGAATACGATGCCCCCACCATATTTGCCGGCTGATACACCAGTCGCGTATATTCTCCATCCAGTGGAAATAGGTTTCTTCCCAGTGTTTGGGATAAAATTTGATCTTGCCTTCGCGGACAACACGGATGGCCGGTTGGGCCAACGGCTCCATTTTAACAAACCACTGCTCGGATAAATAAGGTTCGACCACATCATCAGAACGGTAACAGCGCGGCACGGCGATGATCTTTTTACGTTCACCGCGTAATAATTCCAGCCCCTGTAAATCCAGTAGTATCTTTTTACGTGCGGCAAAACGATCCAGCCCTGCATACTTGCCGGCATTTTCATTCATTTTTCCATCAGCGGCGATCACGGAAATTTGTTCCAGGTTATGGCGCTGGCCGACGGCAAAGTCGTTAAAATCATGCGCTGGGGTAATTTTCACTGCGCCGCTGCCGAGTTCCGGATTGGCATGTTCATCGGCAATAATGGGTATTTCCCGGTTGATCAGGGGAATAACGACTGTTTTGCCGATCAATGCCCGGTAACGGTCATCTTCGGGGTGAACAGCAACCGCGGTATCGCCCAGCATGGTTTCAGGGCGGGTTGTTACCACTATAATTTCACCGCTGCCATCTTTAAAGGGATAAGCAATATCCCAAAACATACCCTCTTCTTCCACATTGTTAACTTCTTCATCGGCAAGGGCGGTATGGCAGCGCGGGCACCAATTGATAAGGCGCCGGCCTTTATATATATAGCCTTTATGATACAACCGAACAAATACTTCACGCACAGCCCGGCTAAGTTCTTCATCCATAGTAAAACATTCACGATCCCAGTCGCAGGCGGCGCCCAGTTTACGTAATTGTTGAAAAATAATACCGCCATACTTGTCCCGCCAGTCCCACACCCGCTCTAAAAATTTTTCACGTCCCAGTTGATGTCGGTCTGTACCCTCAAGGGCTATCGCGGCTTCCACTTTATTTTGCGTGGCAATGCCGGCATGGTCGGTGCCCGGCATCCATAAGGTTTCAAAACCCTGCATTTTTTTCCAGCGGATCAGCATATCCTGAATTGTATTATTCAGAATATGCCCCATCGTCAACATACCGGTGACATTTGGCGGGGGTATTACTATTGTATAATGCGGACGCGAATTAGCGACATCCGCATGGAATAATTTATTATCTTCCCAATATTTATACCACTTGTTTTCGACCTTGACCGGATCATACACTTTATCCAATTCGCGTAAACTCATTAAAGAATGTTCTCCAAAAGAATCAATAACCTGTAGCAGGCGAGTTAATGATAAAAAATTTGATGTTTTTTAACTGTAAATCATTATAGTTTATAAATATAGCAAAACATCGGAAAATAGTCAATGAAATAGTAATTACTAACAATAGTTTCAGGGATATAAAGGAGAGGTCATATTAATCCGGTAAGAGAGTTATTCAAACAGTTCCCCCTGCAATCCGGGCTTGATATTCTTGTCATTTTTCAGTTGTTCAATTCTCTCTTCCAGCGCTTCGATGATCATCAACTGGTCGCCCGACATTAATTTACAGTTGAATTCTTTTTCAATAGCTTTCAAAGTCTCATCGATCTGCCGGGATTTATTTTGCAGGTGTTGAATATCTATAATTTTTGCCCAGTATTTCTGCCAGTCCGGCAGAGATTTATACTGCATGATTGCTCCTTGTATACAAAATTGTTATACTCCAACCGTTATAAACGACGGATCATTAATCTATCCAGAATACATTTTTTCGGGTCGACGTATTGCCGTTATTATCTTTCAGCATCAGTTCCAGGGTATGTTGGCCCTTTGACAAGGGAGCCCGCACTTTATAAGTTAACGACAACCGTTCCGGGTCATATTCGGCTATTACCCGTATGCCATCGAGCAAGAGCTGCATGTTGTCTTCGCCGGTTATGCCGGAGAGAGTATCTTTATAAACCGCCCGTAACTGTGGATAAGCAGTTTGTACATGAGAATTGTTTTGCGGATATAATGAAATAATTTCCGGCGGTACATCGTCAATCAACAAAGCATGGGTACCCAAAGTGCCAACATAGCCGCCCACAGTTTTGTTAACCTCATCCAGAATATTGCCGAAATAAACCCAGCGGTTACCGGAATTGAGATAATAGACGCCCAGTTTGCGGGGATCGGCTACCGTCCCGTCATAAGCTATCCGGATTACCGCGCCTTTATTAAGCGGCACATCGCCGGGATCGACACGGTAGATTTTGCTGGCAATTTTCCAGGCAGTCCTGTCGGCGCCGGCTTGTTCGGTGATACGCACAAAGATCGTTTTGAACAAGGAATTGGCTGAAAATTCGAGCCGGCACAGATTGTCGTCACTAAAAAGTGTCCGGGATTGTTTTTTTATAACCGGTTGAAAGAATAATTGTCCGGTTTGCTGCAATGCCGGGCCTTTGCCATTATCGTACCGGATATTTAACAATAGCGGCGATGCGCTGTTATCATCGAGCGGTACACTGCCCAGCAGTTTACCATTTTTCCGAACCAGAGGCAGCGCCATTTCCGGCGCCCCGGCAAAATGATAAAATGCTGTAACCTGGCCATCAAGTCGTTTGGCGGAACTCAATTCAAAGCGGATATAATTATCATAATACTCATGATTTATGGTGAATAATGCCGTATCGTTAGATGCCGGTAAATCAAAGAGTAAATAGTTACTATCGGTTTTAGATTCTGAAGGGGGTTCTAAAAAAATCGGTAAAGCAGCAATTAATTTCCCGCTTATTTCGGAGGTGTTACCCCAGTAATCGTGGGCAACAATGCGAAAAGAATGATCCTTGCCGGATACTAATTTTGTACCGACAGGAAGGCTTGATAAAGCGCTGTCGGACCGGGTTTGAAAGAAAACAGTGCCGTAATCACTGCTTTTTCCGGCATAGAATGGTAAAGAATTGCCGTCATCGAGGTATAATTTATAATAGTTGCCCCTGCCGGTTTGTGCCAGCCGGAATTCCCGATCCAGCACCGCCAGGTTGTTATCATCATAGGAAAACTTGTCATAAGTTGATGAAAAGATCAATTCTTCATCAATATAAAGTTGATTTTGATAAGTGCCGAACTTGTTGGTAATGTTTTCCATAGTATCAAAAGCGGACAAACCAAATCCGATCAAACCGTTAACAGAAAGCGGCTGCTCTATAACATACCGACCCCGGCCGACATTATAAGCCGAAATGACCACCGGTTTCCAGTCGTTATTAACAGTAGAAGCGGCATTAAGCGGGGTTACCGATATTCGTGTAATGACCGGCGCTGCATTATCGGTTACTACATAACCAAGCAGAAAGGGATTGATCGGATTTTCATTAGCATCACGGACTTCGAAATGCAAATGCGGGTAACCGATCCCGGTTTGCCCGGTATAGCCGAGGAAATCACCTTGCCTGAAGCGAAACTGGTTGGAGGAAAAAAACAGTTGTACACTGTAACAACCGCGTTTTTGCTGTTCCGCCCATATATAGTCTTCCAGCTCGCTATTAAAGCCATCCAGGTGAGCATAAACGACTGTTTCGCCGCTGTCCAATGTCAGGTAAAGCGATTTTCCATAACCAAAGGGGGAAATACGCAGCCGCGATATATAGCCATTGCCAACAGCAAAAATTTTGTAACCGGTTTTACCCCAGGTTTTAATATCAATACCGGCGTGAAACCGCCCGGGGCGATATTCGGCAAAGGTCGAGGTCAGCGCCCGGCTGGCGTCTGTTGGCCAGATATAATCCTGCGCCTTTAAGACGCTTGCTGAAAATAATATGATTGAGAACAATGCACCAATTATATGTGGAAATAAAAAATACCTGTTAAAACTCATAATACCAATCCATTCAAAATTTTCGTCAACTGTTCAGTTTGCGTTTTGCGGTTAAATTGTTCAATAAAAGCCAGATCGGTGTTCTGTATCTGCCAGTTTATGTGCATAAATTTATCAAGAGCGCCGGCAATTGTTTGCGGGTTATCATTTGCTACTACCATACTCATTCGGTACTGTTGTAACAATTCGCTAGTGTCTTTAACATTACTAATACCAAAAACCGGTTTTTGCGCACCAAAATATTCAAAAGTCTTGCCCGGTATAAAAGTATCTTGTTTATTTCCGGTGGCCAGCAACAACAGCGCATCGGCATTTACTACATATTGCAGCGCCCGGTCATGGGGCATAAAACCAACCGTTTCGATTTTATCGCCCAGTTCATTCCTGCGGATCAGTTCCGCCAGTTGACCGGAAGCATCATGTCCGACAAATTGCATATTCAGCCGCTTCCAGCTTGCCGGATACTGTTCTTTTAACAATAATAATGCCATAAACAGCTGGGAAGGATCGCTGAACCGGGAGATGACGCCGCAATAACATAACACAAACTGGTTGTCATTCCGTTTCCTGGTGATTGGCGGATAATCGGCGGGATCAAATCCATTAGTAATAATGTGAAATTTACCGGCATTACAATTACGGTTGCTTTCCAGAAAAGCGGCTTTGATCCCAGGGGATGCTGAAATTACCGCATCGGCTTCCGAGATTACTGCATTTTGTAAACGTTTGTTATACCAACGATGCAAGGGTGTGGGTTCATAAACCACATGGCCGCCGGCCCAGTCATCGCGGAAATCGGCAATCCACACAAGCCCGAAAGCGGAAGCCAGTTTTTTCCCCACCAGGTGGGTTGAATGTGGCGGCGAAGTGGTTAATATCGCATCAAAATGTTCTTCATGCAGCAGGTTGGTTATTGATTTGTATAATACCGGGTTCCATAGTATTTTACTGTCGGGCGTCAGAAAAAACGCCAACACTTTTTGATTCAAGAACTGCATCACTTGTCCCGGTTTTACCGAGGCTAGGGAAGCAACAGATTTATCATGCCGGCGAATTTTTTTTAACAGCCGTTGCGGGTCCCACGAATCGGTTCGGATAATTCGAACATTATCCAACTCGTTTAAGAGCGATTCATCCTGCGCCCAGTAAACAATCGGCTGCACTGTAAAAACCGTCGGCTGCCAGCCAAATTCAGGTAAATACTTGGCAAATTTAGCCATCCGCTGGGTGCCCCCCAAACCTAAAGGGGGGAAATAATAAGATAAAATCAATAATTTTTTCAACACAACTTCCAAACTGGCAAAACTATACATACAAAATTGAATAATACAAGGTAAGTAAAAAAACCGAGTAAAGCAAGGATACGAGCAGACAGGAGAAAATTATAACAAGTAGTCGTTTTTAACACGCTTCATACTGTTAAAGATATTATCACGCGCGCCATAATAATCATCTTCAAGCTTGTTCAGCAAGTCTTTGATATATTGGCGTTTAGAGTTTCCATTTGAAGGACATTGCTGATCAAAGACGGGAAGCGCCGTTAACCCGGCTAATTTTTTGATCATCTGTTCGTCCACAAAAACCAGGGGACGAATAATAACATATTTGCCCTGATGCACCGGTAAAAAAGGCGTCATAGTGCTGATCTCCCGGCCGAAAATCATATTCAATAACAAGGTTTCGACGATATCATCTTTATGATGGGCAAAAACGATCTTGTTACAGTTCAGTTCTTCGGCAGTTGCAAAAATATGTTTACGGCGAATCCGGGAACAGAGAAAACAGGGATTTTCCAGGTTTTCCGGGCTATGCGCATAAGGTCCGATCCCGGTGCGGACAATCTTTCCGTTGACTCCCAGTGTATCAAAATAAATTTGGATCAGTTCACAGCGCCGGTCGGCTCCATCGGCAAAGCCCATATCAACATACAAGGCAAACAAATGCAGGTCACCGGCGTAAATTGTGTAACGCCGGCTAAGCAAATTCAACAACAGCATGGAATCGGCGCCACCGGAAACACAAACCAGAATCCGATCCCCTTTAGCAAACATTTTGTATTCCCAGATTGCTTTATCCAGCCGGGACAAGAGCTGTTTTTCCAGGAGCGGAGCGGTGAGTTGGTTACTCTTCATTTTTCGGCTCCTGAAAAATCCACGTCATCAACATAACAAAAAAATAATTACTTTTTAATGGCAACATCGAGTTTCTTTAAAAATTCATTGGCGTTTTTCCGTCCGCCATGCACGGCCCCATCGGACATATCGATGCCTCGTTTAACTTCAGTATAGCCCAATTCAACCTTTCCTTCTTTCAGGTGAGCCAACCCTTTGCGATAAATAAATTCGGCTATTTTCGGTTGTGATTTTGCCAGTGCTGCCCGGTTTAACCCGACGTCATAACATTTTTGAGCGTCATTCCAGTTTTTATTAACCGTCTCCAGGTCTCCGAGGTAGCGATACAAATCATAAAAATCTTCAACATCTTTAATTTTGGCGGCGTTTTCCAGAGTAACATACAGATATTTTTGCGCTTCCGGCAAGTTATGGTTTTTAAAATGGATTATGCCCAGTTTTAAATCAATAACCAACAGTTTATCCTGCGCATCGCCCAGCATTTCATAATAATTCCTGGCGTTTTGTAAATAGTGTTGCGCTTCGGAATTATTATTGTCGTTAACAGCAGCCAACCCCAGGGCAAACTGCGCCTGGGCAATATCAGGTTCGCTGAATAACTCTTCGGCGCGGGCAAGGTACAGGTTATAATAATCAACAGATTTTTCCGTTTCGCCTGTCTCGTCAAGTAATCGGGCAATCCGGGAGTAAATTTGCATTGCCTTGAATTTTTCATTCACTTTATTATAAAGGTAGGCGCTGCTTTCATAATAATTAACAGCGCTTTGCGGGGTATTGGATAATTCCGCAATTAAACCGAGGTTATAATTTACAGCGGCAGTGGTTACACTATCATCTTTAATTGTATAAACTTTTAATACATTTTCAAACGCCCTTTTGGCGGCAGGATAATTTTTTAATATACTCGCGGTTTGGGCAGCGCCGAGCAAGCTGAGGATCATGCCCGGGGCAACCGACTGTGCGGCAAAAATTGTATAAACTTTGTTAAATAATGGTCCAGCCATAACATATTGACCGGTCTGCAAATAATACCCCGCATAATTGAGCCCTACCCAGGCGCTGGCCAGGGAATTTGCCGGCAGTTGATTATAAAGCAGGATGTAGTAATTATTAATTTGTTCGGGATCCAGTTTTGCATCTGCTTTCTTGGTTGCCCATTCTTTATGAAGATAAAGTAATTTTTGCAAAAAGATCGGTACTAGTTCAATTTGCTTATAATCGATCCGTTCATTGAATAATAATTCACCTAATTGCTCCATTGTGGGATTTTCACCGGCGAATTCATAACATACAAGTTGCTCGGTATTTGTCAGATAAGGATATTCTACAGTAATTGCCGGTTTATTATTTCCCATATATGGGAAAATCAGCGTTAAACGATAATCCATCAGGCCTAGGGAATCCGGGGCAAAAGCCAGGGCAAATTTGGCGCCGGTGAGCGTGCACATACTGCTGGCTTGCTCACAAGCCAATGTTTTAATAATTTTAAACCGTAATGGTCTGGGCAGGGTTGGCATCACAGTCTGTGTATAATACCGGTTCAGGCGGGTCACATTATCGCGAACAAGCGTACTGTTGAAATCACTAGTTATTATTATGACACCGCATTCATTGTTATTAAAGGGATAGCCAAACTGAGTAAAACTATTAGCCAGCGTTTCTATTAAACTGCCCAGATATAATTTGATCACAGTTTCCGGGGTGGCGGTATCAAGTTCATTTCTGGAAATGGTATACTTATCAATTGTTACACCGGAGGGAAATTCTAGGGTATTTATTACCAATGCTCCCTGTTGCTCAGATAAAAGCATGACAATATCAAGTTTTAAAGTTTGATTTAAATCGGCTAATAATAAAGGATCGAGGACATCCGCAAAAACTGAAGTTAATACTAGTGAGCTTTTTGTCTGCAAGTCGTTATCATCAATTACAATAAAAGAATCATTCAATGTGACTTCTTTAACAACTGTATCATAGATTTTTTCAAAAACCGGATTAACCTGACCGTGCTCCCATTCTTTAACAAAAGTGATCCGCCGCTGAGCAGCATGGATTGGTAATGTGGAAAAGAATAAAATGCCGAAAATCAGTAAAACTGGCCAATTACGCATTATAAACTCCTTTTAATTTTATAATCAAGGACATCCGGTTTAAACTGTTAATAATTACATGAAAATATAAAGACAAACAGTCGTGTAAATGAGCAGCAAAAACCATGCTTTTAATCCCGTATCCAGTCCGAATCATAGTCGGTTTGCAGTATACTGGCGCGGGTGATAGATTTTTCTCCAAATCTTTCCCGGATTTTGTCCAACACAACATCAATTTTATCCCGTTGATGTATTTCATGGGCGAATAAATCAAGCTGGCTCTCGCCCTTTTCAAGATTCGATACGGAAACTCCCAGCAGTCTCACCTTTTGCCGGTTACGGTCAAATTGTGTGAACATTTCCTGCACCTGGGCAAAAATTTGTGTTGAGGAATTGACCCAGTCGGTAAAACTACGCGAGCGGGTAAATGTAGAAAAATCGGCTAATCTGATCTTGAGGGTAACACATTTTCCTCTATAAGTCTTTTTGCGCATCTCCCTCGTCAATTCGTTACACAAGTATAATAATATGTTAATGAGTTCCGGGTCACTGTCTTTATCGGTCTCAAAGGTTATTTCTTTACTAATCGATTTGGCGGCAACATGACCGCCAATAGTGCGTTTATCTATACCGCGCGCCAATTGCCAAAAATGCAAACCGGACTTGCCAAACAAATCGCAGGCATCTTTTTCCGAGCGGCTGGCCAAATCGCCAATTGTTTTAATACCCAGGTTGTTCATGTGAACCAGAGTTTTTTCACCAACTCCCCACATACGGGAAATATCCAGGGGAGATAAAAAATCTATTACATTATCAGGCTCCACTATAACCAGGCCGTCGGGCTTTTCAAGATCAGAAGCTATTTTTGCAATAAATTTGCTAGGGGCAATTCCTACCGATGCGGTAAGACAGGTTTCAGCCTTGATATGCGCTTTGATCTTTTCCCCGGTTTGGCGCGGCGTGCCATAGAATTTATAAGTTGATGATATATCCAGGAACGCTTCATCGATGCTGAGTTGTTCCACATCCGGTGAATATTCGTTTAAAATTTTCATGATCTGGCGCGAAACCTGGCCGTATCGCTGTCCGCGCGGGAATACATATATCCCTTGTGGACATTTTTTCCAGGCATGAGAAATGGGCATTGCAGAATGAATACCATATTTGCGGGCCTCATAGCTGCAAGTTGAAACAACTCCCCGCCCTTTGCCGGCTTTGGGATCGGCGCCAACGATCACCGGCTTGCCGCGATATTCGGGGTGATCATGCTGCTCGATAGCCGCAAAAAAAGCGTCCATGTCAAGATGTAGTATTATTTGTTGCATATTATTGTACAAACAGGTAAATGATTATCAGTCCGCATACCACTGTTGTAATATGTTCCAATAAATATTAAAAATCAAGAATAAATAATTGTGCCCGGCGCCAGGTAAAATTTCTGACTTGATACCGGGTTTATTTTTGCATATAGATAAAAGAGCGGACTCCCAGCGGCACCAGTTTTAACAATAACTTGTCCAGCCCGGTGAAATGACAGACATTATAAATTGCATTGGAAAAATGCTGAAAAAAAGCTTCATTGGCAGCATCAAATTTACGGGAACGGAATGGCCGGTTGAGCAAGCGGCCCAACAACAAAAACAGAACCGGAATTTTAGTAGCATACTTGACATCTTTTTCAAAAGTGCCGGTTTCAAGGACTGTCAAGCCAGCATTTTTTGCAAACACAACCAGTTCTTCAGGTTTATAGGCGGTATGGAAATAATGATCGCCGCATTCGCAATCTATGGCATAATCATTTAGTATATCCATTGCGATATACTGAGGCCGGGCCCCGGTATAATTGGGGGTTGTCAGCAAGGCATGGCCCTGGGGTTTTAAAGCAGCTGCAATCTCTTTAAAAATATCCTGCGGATGCAGGCAATGTTCCAATACTTCGCTGCACAGGATATTATCAAAACTTTCACCGCGAAAACACAATCGTTCCGCATCGGATACGGCAAGAGACAT
The DNA here is from genome assembly GCA_029561455.1 of bacterium. GTDB lineage: Bacteria > Zhuqueibacterota > Zhuqueibacteria > Residuimicrobiales > Krinioviventaceae > Fontivivens. The sequence goes on along the minus strand of JAKQIY010000013.1, from coordinate 364,114 downwards.
TGGGTTTTCAGTATGGGCATGGCGCAATACATTGAAACTCAGATCAATACCGAACCGTTCACCGCCATGATAATTTTGCAAATACATACCGCGATTACAACCAATTTCCAATAGCGAACCGTGCATCCGTTGCAGGTATGCGATAACAAATTTCTTGCGCAGCCGGCCGCGCAAGGTTTTATAGACCAACTCTTCTTCCGGGTATTTTTCACCGCATTGTTCATAAAAATTTTTTAACGCCGCTTTTTCATTCATGTTAACGTCTTCCGGGAATTGGTAATTTTGTTGCCAGTTGTTTAATTTTCATTAATTCTGCCTTGTCAAAAAAACCGGTAACATATAACAGGATCGGAAAAGCCAGCATGAGAGCAAATTTTACCAGTATATACCTGCCAGCCAGGGGATGCAAACCAAGCAGAAAAATGATTAAAACGATCCCGGACATTTTTAACACTCTTCCCCATTCATACCTGATTGGATAAAGTTTGTTAGCAATTACATAAAGGTAAACCGCCATAATAATATAGGCGACTACCCGCGCAATTCCCGCGCCCAGTATACCCAAAACCGGAATGAGCAAGTACAGGGCGGCAAGGTTTCCTACCATACCGGCAAGAGTTATCAGAGGCAGATATTTGGTTTTTTTGTACAGATAGATGCCGATGATAAAGTTTACATAAGCGGCATAAAAAATATACGCCAGGAATATAGGCGGCACCACTACCGTAGCGCTCCAGAAATCAGGGCCCAGGATAGTAAAACCGCCGATCTTTAAGCGGACAATATTGTCGATGAACAGACATAATATGATGAAAACAGAAAAACACGCCAGCATGACATAAGTAAATATTTTGGAAAAAATAATTTTTGCATTCTCTAATTTGGAAGTGGATAAAAAATAGGGGTGCCAGGCAAATCGAAACGCGGTAACGAATAAAGCCATAAACATTCCCAATTTGGCACCCTGGCTATAAATACCCACCTGTTCCACGCCGGCCAGGCGCTCCAGGAAGACCCGGTCGATCGTATCCAGAATCGAGACGGATAATGTTGAAGGCAAATAGGGTAATCCAAACCACAAAAGTTCCTTCAAGATGGATTTGGAAAATGTCAATGAAAACCGTTTGACAATGATTGGCAGCAACAATACAAAAGTTAACAGAGAGGCCCACAGGTTGGCCAGAAAAATCCCTTCTATCCCGCTTTTAAGAACCAGAATGTACAAGGCATTAAAAGCAACAGTAATGATCACGTTTAAAAACTTGAAGAAAATGAACAAAACAGACTTTTCCTCAGCCCGCATGGCCAGAAACGGCATAAAAGTCAGAGCGTCAAAGAATAATATGGCGCATAGCAACTTGATCAGATATGGCAAATCAATGGAGAGAGCGCGGGTTGCCGGATCAAATAATACCGAAACCAATGGATTGGCTAGTAAATAAAAAACACAGGTAATAAGTACTGAGGTGCCTAATATTGTCAGAAAAGCGGTGGACAGGACTCGTTTTTTTCCTTCCGGGCTATCTTCGAGAATATAAAAACGAAAAAAAGCCGTATCCAGTCCATAAGTATATACGACGGTAAATATAGCCAGCCAGGAAAACATCACTCCGGCCACCCCCATTTCCGCTTCATTAAAAACATTAGTATGCAGTGGTAATAAAAGAAATACGATCATGCGGTTAAGAATATGACCCATTCCATATACAGCAGAGTGTTTGAGCAGCCGTTTTAAACTGTTAAATATTGACATACTTTATTAGTTCCTGTTAAGTGGGTCATTTACAAGTTTATAAAAATCCGGACGGCGGTCGGCCAGCAGATCATTATATTGATTCAGGAATTTATTACGCGCCTGGTAAGGATTAATATCGACAACCTGTACACAATCACTATCCCGGTCTGCCCGGCACAATTGCTCGCCGCGCGGTCCGGTGATCTGACTCATACCGGTAAAAGCAAGCTGGCGGTTATTACCGCGGTCATCGCAACCGGTGCGGTTGGCGGTAATGGCAAACAAGCTGTTTTCCAGGCAGCGGGTCAGCATGGCGTTCTGGCAAAACGGCAGCACAAGGTTCGCCGAATGGCAAACCAGGTCTGCGCCCAGGAGCGCCAATGTGCGCATGGACTCCGGAAAAATCCAGTCAAAACAGATCATCAAACCAACCCGTACTGAACCGACATTGACAACAAAAAATGGCTTGTTGCCCGCATCAAACCACAGCTTTTCCTCATTAAACAGGTGTATTTTGCGATAAGTGGCGATATATCCATCAGGGCCGGTGATAAAAGAGGCATTATAAATTTTGTCTCCATCCTCTTCCACAAAACCGGCGACCAGATAACATTTGCGGACACTGGCAAATTCATCAAGTGCGTTAAAGGTTTTACCGCCCGGACATATTTCAGCGTATCCGGACGCTTCGGCGCGGTCATTGAACAGGTAGCCGGTATTGAATAATTCCGGTAGTACATACAGATCGGCGGTAACGCCGGTTAGCAGTTCCAGGGCGCGATTGATATTCCGGTCGACCTGGCCGAAAAGACAGTTCATTTGTACAAATGCGATCTTCATGTTTTTTTATCACCATTGAGCTTCTAGTCGGGTTGCGACTTATAAAGAGCCTGTTGACCGGTACGAGACTAAAAAAGCAATACCATTATTATAATTGCCGTTAATTAAAATTTTGACGATGTGAGCAGTGATAACGAGCAGAGTCTTGATTATATTAATCATCACCCTCTGATCACAGTGTTACGCAATTCGCCAAAATCACCCACCCGTGCGGTTATAACATCACCGGGCTCGATGGGTAGAGTGCCTTCCGGAGTACCGGTACAGATAATATCGCCGACTTCGAGGGTAATATACTTTGAAATGTAAGCAACAAGCTGTGGAATTTTGAAAACCATATCCCGTGTATTGGCTTTTTGCTTGGTTACACCGTTCACGCTCAGTTCCAGGGGTAAATTGTGGGGATCGGGAACCGTATCGGCAGGGATTAGATAGGGACCCATCGGACAAAAAGTATCCATACTTTTGCTTAAAGTCCAGGGCTGACCATTTTTTATGGCAACGCCCTGCATAGCCCTGGCGGTTACATCATTAACAATTGTATATCCGGCCACATGTTCCATAGCGCTGCTTTCGCTGACGCGCACTCCCCGTTTGCCGATTATTACCGCCAGTTCGACTTCATGATCAACCCGGCCAATACCATCGGGAATGCGGATATGACCTTCATGGGGAAGCAAGGCTGAAGGCAGTTTGCTGAAAAACATTGGGACTTCCGGCACCTGCGATTTCCATTCCTCAGCATGCGCCCGGTAATTGCGGCCAAGACAGATTATTTTGCCGGGCCGGGAAATGGGGACTTCATAACGGAATTTTTCGGTAATAACCAGGTCGTCCAGCGACCGGAAAGATTTGATTTCACCCAGCACATCATTAAAAACACTGGCGGAGAAATTTTCCATTTCGATCATGATCTGTAAAAAATAATAATCAGGGGTCTGCGGTGAACTTTTCAATTCTTTATAGATTTGCCAGATATAGGTAAAGTTATATTTTTTGCCGTCCATTTCAATACCAACCCGGGGTTCTCCTTTAAGGGTTGAATAACAAAAAGCCCGCATCCACTCTCTCCTTTACTTGATACAAATTTTGTTAAAGTCTTGCAATCTGCCGGGGGAAATTTCAACCCGACTTGACTAAAAATTATTTCGTTAAAACATATTTCAGCAATACAAAATGCGTGCAGGTATTATAAAAAACCGCAGCAAAATAAGCAAGTAAAATCTGGTCACCAGGTAATTGCAAAAATTAATAATTTCCTTGTTTATCATTGCCCTATATATTAAATTCATGGAAATTTTATAAAATAAATATTCTTAATGGATACGATAAATGTCCTTTAATTCCCTGGCTTTTGCAATATTCCTCCCCCTGGTTGTTTTATTATATTACAGGTTTAATCTTAAACAACAAAACCTGTTGCTGCTGGCGGCAAGCTATTTTTTTTATGGCTACTGGGATCCAAGATTTTTAACTTTATTATTAATATCAACTATTATCGATTACTGGGCGGGTTTATACATTCAACGGTGTGTCGATACCGGCAAGCCGGAGAAACGCAAACTGGGCTTGATGCTCAGTTTGTTTTCCAATCTTACTTTATTAGGTTTTTTTAAATATTACGACTTTTTTGTGCGCAGCGCTGATGTCATGCTGGCAAAATTTGGTTTATCGACTTCACTGCCTATACTCAATATTATTTTACCGGTGGGAATTTCATTTTACACCTTCCAGACCTTATCTTACACCTTTGATATTTATCGCGGCACTTTAAAGCCAACTAAAAATTTTATCAATTTTGCCCTGTTTGTTACCTATTTTCCACAACTGGTCGCCGGCCCCATTGAAAGAGCCGCCAACCTGTTGCCACAACTCGAAAAGCCGAGGGTTGTTAACCAGGATCATTTTTATAAAGGGATCTACCTGATCCTGGTCGGCCTGGTTCGCAAGGTAGTCATTGCCGATACGGCCGGTTCGCTTGTAGAGAATTATTTTAACAATCCGGCGAATTACAGCGGCGAACAACTGATAATTGGACTATTTTTATATGGTCTACAAATATACGGCGACTTTGCCGGCTATAGCGATATAGCACGGGGTTCTTCTTATCTGCTCGGTATTGAATTGATGCGAAATTTTCACCATCCTTACTTTGCTGTGAATATGACTGATTTCTGGCGCCGCTGGCACATGTCCCTCTCCCAATGGCTACGCGATTACCTGTATATAGCTCTGGGCGGCAACCGCAAAGGCAAAGCCAGAACTTATTTGAACAACATGTTAACCATGCTGCTGGGCGGTTTATGGCATGGCGCCAGTTGGAATTTTGTATTTTGGGGATTTTTACATGGCTTGTATCTGGCGGTGCATAAATTTTTCCGTAATCTGATCCCCTATAAAAAACCGGCGACTAAAAATTGGGCGTATTATATAAAATATAGCGTCAATTTATTATTTACACTTTGCCTGGCCAACTTTACCTGGCTGTTCTTCCGTTCCAAAGATGTTGCCACCACCAAAGCATATCTTGCCGGTCTGACCAGGTTACAGTGGGATATTCCCATGGCCGCGCTGCCGTTGCTGTTTTTAACATTTTTAATTCTCAGTATTGATCTACCCCAGGCAATCAAAAATGATGAATATGCGGTACTAAAACTGAACTGGATTTGGAAAGCATTACTGGCATGCGTAGCCCTGCTGTTGTTATTTATCTGCGGTGGATACCGCGCGCCATTTATTTACTTTCAGTTTTAAAAAGCCTGTTTGATGAATAACAGGTAAATCAATAATTACAAACAGTTCATGGACTTGATAACTGATATAATACTTAAACAGTCCGTTTGAAAAAAGCGGGCGCAGAAATATGAAAAACCATACGAAAATGCAAACCAAAAACTATACGATAAAACCACTAATAAAACCCTTACTCCTGGTGATGGTTATCCTCCTGGGTTTTGAATTATTACTCCATATTGAGTCTGTTCGCGATCTGCTTCCCTCGCCAATCCCCTATTACGATTCGGAAGTGGAAATGCGGCGTGTTGCCCTGGAACGGTTTATGCAAAAATACGAGCAACCGGATATATTATTTATCGGTAGTTCGATTGTGCGTTCCAATATCTCCCCTATATTATTCGACAGTGTATATACCGGTATTACCGGCAACACGATTCACAGTTTTGGCGGCGGGTTGTCCGATCTGGATCCCGATCCGGTGAGTTTCTATTTTCAGCATTTCTGGCTACCCAAATGTCAGCCGAAAGCTATTGTGCAAACGATACGCTATGAAGAATTACAGAGTCCGTTTACCGCAGAAAATTACCAGCCGTTCAAAAACAGCCTGCTCGAACCGGTATGGCTAAAAGATACCTGGTTTTACAAAACCAAAGCATATTTGATTGAGCATGTGAAATTGTTTTACTATAGCGGCTCACTGACTGAATTTCTGCGCTATCCCCGCTGGCCGATGAACCGGCCGGTCAAGCACCCCATCGACAGCCGCGGCTGGAGCCCTATGACAATGAGAATAGATCAGGCGATTAAACTGGGCTATTTAAAAGGTGATTACCGTTATCACAACGATCCCGGCGGCGAAAGCTATATCTATAATCTCCAGGCAATGCAGGAGATTGTAACCTGGTGCCGGGAAGCGGGAATTCCTTATACCCTTGTCAATGTTCCCGAACACCCGACCCGGTTTGCACCGGAATTGAACGGGATGGATAAATACCAACAGTACCTGGCCGATCTGCAAAAATTTAGCCGCGATAACAACATTCCCTTTATCGATATAACCAACGGCAATCCCGCATATTATTCGGCCGATTCGTGCTTTTCCGATTATTATCACCTGTTTGGAACGGCTGCCAGGCAGTTCACTGTGGAACTGGCTCAGGCTTATTCGGCTTTGAACATCAGGTAATTTTTTCCAAAATCTAACACTATGTTAAAATGCCGTATACATCAATTGTTACTGCCGCTCGATTACCGGGAGAGCGATATATTACCGGCGGCAGCGGCTAAACTGTATTGCGCACAAACCGTGTTGGCAGAGTTAACGATTCTCAGGCGTTCGGTTGACGCTCGACCGCGTCAGGCAGGTCCGTTATTTTCTCTGACCATAGATATCACAGTGAATTTATCCACACTGCCCCGCTCTTTCCCGGAAAATGAAGTACAAATAATCATCCCGGAACAACAGCCAAAACCTTTATACCCCGTACGCAAAGCAACAACACAATTTAAAAACCCGGTCGTTATAGGCGCAGGTCCGGCCGGCCTGTTTGCGGCGCTGGCGCTGGCAAAATCGGGATTAAAACCGATTGTTATCGAACGCGGGGCCGTCGTGGAACAACGCGCCGGGCATGTACAGCAATTTTGGGGTCACGGTATCCTCAATCCCGAAAGTAATGTGCTTTATGGCGAAGGCGGCGCCGGTCTGTTTTCGGACGGTAAACTGACCGCCCGCAGTAAGGACAAACCACGTATCCGCTGGCTTTTTGAAAATCTGGTCGAATGCGGCGCCCCGGAAAATATTCTCATCGACGCCGAACCGCATATAGGCAGCGACAGTTTGTTAAAAATTATCCCGGAATTACGGAACAGAATACTGGCATTGGGCGGCGAATTTCGTTTCAATACCCGGTGCACCGGATTGCTTGTAACTGAAAATCATATCGCCGGTATTTATATAAATGATGGCGAGCTTTTACCCGTCAATCACTGTGTATTGGCAACCGGACACAGCGCCCGCGATATGTACCATATATTACTGCAAAACCATGTGCCACTGGAACCCAAGCCATTTGCCGTCGGTTTGCGCCTGGAAATACCCCAGGAACAGGTCGACCGGGCACAATGGGGCAAATATGCCGGCCATCCACGCCTGGAAGCCGCCAGTTTTCGGCTGACCCGGCGGAGTGAGAATGAAGCCCGACCCTGTTACAGCTTTTGCATGTGCCCGGGCGGCGTGGTTATACCCTGCGCCTCGTCGGACGGTGAAATGACTACGAACGGGATGAGTTTCTCAAGCCGGGCCGGTTTATTTGCCAATGCTGCCTTTTTAGTGCCGGTCACTCCTGATGATTATAATGAAAATACGGGCGCACAAAACCATGTTCTGGCCGGTCATCTCTTTCAAGCAGGTATTGAAAGAAAAGCATTTCTAACCGGCGGGAGCAATTATTATCTGCCGGCCTCGCGCTTGACAGATTTTCTGGCAGGTTCCAAACCAAAGACGTTACCGCAAGCCAGATCCTGGCAAAACTCAATTCCGGCAGATATTCACACACTGTTACCGAAATTTATCAATCAAACCCTGGTCAGCGCCATTCCCAAAATGCTGCGCGAACTGAATGGCGTACCCATCGAGGATGCCCTGCTGTATGGCGTGGAAACCCGCAGTTCCAGTCCGGTGCGGATGGTAAGGAATACTGAAGACGGGCAATCACCGGGAATTGGCGGGCTTTTTCCTGCCGGTGAAGGTTCCGGCTACGCCGGAGGCATTGTCAGTTCTGCCATCGATGGGATGAAAGCGGCAGAATTTATTTGCCGGGAGATAGATTAATCATAATCTTGAAAATAATAAAGCCCGGTATAGAACTGCCGGGCTTTATTTGTTTTGAGAGTAATATTTTTACTTTATTTCACATAGTGCAAAAATCGTTCGTTAATTCTGCCCCAGTGCAGCGACTTGACAAAATTTTCAATATATGTCATGCGTCCGGGGCCGTCCTTGTGATAGTAAGCGTGCTCAAAAACATCCAGCGCAATCAGCGGCACACCGCCCCAGATAGCGCCATATTGATGTTCATCAACCAGCACATTCAGCAAACGTTTCGAGTACAGGGCATCATAGACCAACAATCCCCAGCCGCTCAGCTTGGCTGAAAATGCCGTGGCAATAAAATCCTCTTTCCATTTTTCAAAAGAGCCGAATTCTTTTTCAATTGCCGCCAGAACCTGAGGCCCCTTTTTAGGATCGCCATCACCGCCCAAGACCTGCCAGTAAATATCGTGTAACAAGGCGCCGGAGTGATTCCAGGTCAACCGCCTCTTCAATTCACCAACCTGGCTGTAATTGCCATTGGCTTTGGAACGATCGGCAGTTTCCAATTCTTTTTCTATTGTATTCAGGGCGGCAACATAACCCTTGTGATGTTTATTATAATGCCAGTCCGATGTTTCCGGACTAATAACTTTGTTTAATAATGTTTTAGCTTCTTCATCGCTATAGGGCCGGAAACCGGCTTTCCATTCGTACAACATTGTAACCTCCTGTATTATCATTATTCATTATCATTTTAGTTTAGGGAACATTAAACCATAGAATTATGTTATTTATTCCTGAAAATCATCCTTGCTATTTTGCCGGGAAAATTGTATAGTAGATATAACCATTATGTGATTTGTTAAATATTGTAAAGCAGCTAAAGTAATGGAACCCCAAACAGGAAATTAACGTCTAAAACTCATAACTTGAAATAAAAAAATAACAGAAAGTAAATATGAAAAAATCAATTCTCTTTCTTTATTTTATGCTTGTTCTCGCCATTTTACCTGTTCGGGTAAACAGCCAATATAACAACCTCAATACGGACAATGATTTCCAGGTAGCCAAAGGGATGTATAATGATAAATTATACGACCTGGCTGCCGGACAACTGCGGGAATTCCTGGCGAAAAACAAATCCAGCGCACGGGCCGAGGAAGCCCAGTTTTTACTGGCTGAATGTTATTTTTATACCCGTGATTACAACCGCGCCCTGGCTGCCTACAAAGAACTGCTGGTCAATTACCCTGCCATCGGTTTTCGCGACAAGGCCAATTATCGTATCGGCGAGGCCCAGGTGAACGCCGGTCAGTATGAACAGGCGCTAAAAACATTCAAGAATTTTTTTACCGAATTCTCCTCCAGTCCGCTGCTCAAGAATGCCTATTACTGGTACGCCGAGGCGCTTTATAATACCGGCAGCAAAAGTAAAGCTCTGGAAAATTATGCGCGCGTATATAATATGGATCCCAATGGCCCGTTAGCGGACTATTCTTTTTATTCCGCTGCGTTCATTTATGAAGAACTGCAAAAATGGGATGAAGCTATGCTGGCATACCGGAAACTGATCGAATCCTACCCGGCCAGTCAACTTGTTCCGCAAGCCATATTCAGGCTTGGATTTGCTGCATTCAGCAAGGGCGATTATTCCGCAGCGCAACGTTACCTGACCAATGCTCTGACAAGGTACCCGCAAAGTGAATACCGCGCTGAAGCGCAATACTTTATCGGTGAATGTTACTACCGGCAAAATGATTATGACAAGGCCCTGGCCGCTTACCATATAGTTGCCTCGCTGCCGGAAAATGAATTTGTCGATAACGCCCTCTACAGCACCGGCTGGGTATTCTTTAAAAAAGAAATGTATGAAGAGGCAGCCGATGCTTTTATCAAATCTGCCAACTTGACCAAAGATGATGAACTTGCGGCTTCGGCATGTTTTCAGGCCGGTCGAAATTATTCCCTGCAGGGTGATACGGAAAAAGCAATAAATCTTTACAAGCAGGTACAGGTCTATTATTCCAAATCTGCCGACGCTCCCAATGCCTTGTTCGAACTTGGGGCATTGGATTTTGCCGAAAACAAGTACCGCAGCGCCTCGCAATATTTTACCACTATTATTGATAATTATGCAAAATCAACAATAACTGGAAAAGCCGCTTTGATGTTGGGACAGTGCCAGTTGGCAGAAAAAAACAATACCGACGCCCTGAAAACTTTTCAACAGGCAGAAACAAAATACAATGACGAATCTGTAAAGGCAAATGCCATTTACAACCAGGGCAAAATTTATTATATAAACCAGGATTATAAAACTGCCCTGGAATTATTTAATCGGGTACTTGTTAAATATCCCAGTGATGAAAACGCCCCCGACGCCCTGTTCTGGAAGGGTGAGACCTTATTCCGCCTGGAGCAATATGAACAGGCATTCAATGCTTATAATGAATACCTCACCAAATACCCGGATGCCGAACATAACGCCGAGTCCTATTATGGCGCCGGTTATTCTGCGTTAAAAATGAATAATAATGAAGCGGCAGCTCAATTATTTGCACAAGCGGCATCACGCACCAATAATGATGCAATAAAATATGACACCATTATGCGGCAGGGTGATGCGCTTTTCAATAATAAGGACTATATCAATGCCCTGGGCGCATATCAAAAAATTTTGGATATACCCGGCAATCATCCGTTAAAAGCAGAAGCCCAGTTCCAGGTTGGTTATTGTTTTTACCGGAACAGTAATTTTCATGCCGCAAAGAAGGCATTTACCGTAGTATTGAATGACTATACCGGTTCACCCTTTGCCCCGGAAGCGCAGTATCTTTCCGGCCGCTGTTCTTTCCGCACTAACAGCTTTGAAACTGCAATACGGGATTACCAGGATTTATTAACTCAATTTCCAGGCAGCGCCTTTGTCGATGACGCCACCTATGCTATTGCTGATTGTTATTACAATCTGGGCCAATATGACCGCGCGATGGCGCAATATACCGAGGTTGTTAATAAATTCCCCGAAAGCGAATTTGTCGGCGATGCGGTTAACGGCATTCAATGGTCGATGATGCAAAAAGGCGAATCATTAACATCAATGACAGTGATCGACAACCTGATCGATAAAATCAAAGACCCTGAAAAAGCAGCAGAAGTGCTGCGCAGAAAAGCCGAATTTTCGGCCAATAACCGACAGTACGACAGCGCCATTGCCCAATATAATATGATACTACGGGATTACCCCAAAACGACTGCCGCACAAAATATCAATTACGCAATTGGCGCTACCCTGCATGCCCAGGGTGAAGAACAGTCAGCCCTGGTCATTTTACAAAAGCAGTGGGAGAATTATTCCAAAGCGCTGCGCTCCCCGGATGCCCTGCTGCTGGCTGCCGAAATACTATTTAGCCAAAAAAACAATCCGGCTAGTCTCGAAAAACTTGAAAAACTGGTAATAGATTATCCCGCTTTTGCAAATATTGCCATGGCCCATTACCAGGCCGGAGTGGTCAATTTTGCCGCCAACGATCTGGCGCAGGCGGAAAGCGCCTTTCAGAAAGCAATAGCCGATAACCGTGTACCGGCGACAACCCGCCTGGCGCAAACCGGTTTAGCACGGGTCTATATCGAACAGAAAAAATATGCCCAGGCGCAGCAATTATTATCAAGTGTCTTGAAAAATGCCGAAAGTAAAACCGGCGCCGAAGCGCAATACTGGCTTGGCGAGATTCTCAGACTGCAAAACCAACATGCCGATGCCGTAGTTGCTTATCTAAAAATTAAATACCTGTATGGAAATGAAACGGCATGGATTGCCCGCGGCATGTATAATGCCGGATTATGTAACGAAGCGCAAAACAAACTGGCGGATGCGCGCCGTCTCTATAATTCACTCATCCTGGAATACCCGGATGTAACCGAATATGTGGAAAAAGCTCAAGAGCGCCTGAAAGCGCTGGCAGCTAAATAAATATAAAGAAATGACGATGAAATCAATCAAGATCATTGCCGGCTTGATTCCGGTTCTGTTTTACATCATTCCGGCTGGCGCACAGCAAAAAGCGATTGCACCACCAACTACTATCGATCTGCCTGGCGATTCGGCAACCACAGCTGCAAAACCGGTAAAAAAAGTAACCATTCAGGATTCCCGGTTCAATTTACCGGATGTGCTGGTGGTTGGAGAAGATCAAACCCGTAAAGAGATCGTTTTAAAACAGGATTTCATCCAGGAACGCCCGGTACTAATAAAACCAGCCCTGGAAAATAATCCTGTACTCTCAGCCGGTGGACTGATCGCCACCAAACCCGGTATCTTGTCCGCCCCGCCGGGTAACAAGAGGTTAACCTGGGGGCAGCTAATGGGAGGCGGCTATTCTACGTTAATAATTGAAGCCGGTCATTGGCAAAAGCTGGGCTTTAGCGATATCAATATGCATGGTTGGTTTGATAAAAGTAATGGTGAATACCTGAACAGCCGGTATAAAACCGGGGGCGTTACGGGAAAACTTAAAGCTGCTTTCAGTCCCGCTGTTAGCGCTACTATTAATGGCGGTTACGAATATATCAGCCGGGGCATGTACAATGCGCTATTTACCAATAATTTGCGGCGTGAAATAATTGCCACCGGCATGGGTTCCGAGTTATTTTATGGCGCTCAAGACGCTGCCTACAGCGTACTTGGTTTTGAAATAAACAATACCGAAATGACCGATGACACAACCGCACAATATGCCCAAAGAAACGATTTCAGGTACAACTTGTACGGTAATTATACTTTTGATCTTGATATTTTACAACTGGCGATAAATGGCCGTTTTATCCGCGAGACCTTTGACGTCGGAAACGACAGCAGCAAGACCAAAAACATGTTCGGTCAAATTGGTCTCGAAGCCCTTGCCCGCTTATCGCCGGGATGGATCGTCTCACTGGGCGCCAGTTATCAGCAAAGCAAAGCAGATTCAATTTACAAACAAGAGAAACTTGCCCCGTTTGTTAAACTCAACATTATGCCGGCCCGTCGTCTTGGTATTTCGCTTAAATATCAATCCGGACTGCACTACAAAACCTATTCAGAATGGCTGGCGGAGATCCCATACGTATCTATACAAGGTCCGCTGCCAACTGACTATGAAAAACATGCGGTTCTTGTCAGCATCGATTTTACACCAACCGATCAATTCATTCTCAATACCGGCGTAAACTGGCGGATGATGGATGAATATACCTTTGGCGCCACCGATGATAGTACCAGATTAGTGCATTTATATACTATCCCTGATCTGCAATTAATGGATATTACGGCAGGATTTACAGCCAATATCAGCGCCGCGACCCAAATACAGGGAAGTGTGATTTGGTATTATGATAAAATTGAACAAACCCCGGCCTGGAACAATATGAAGGGGTTACCATACCGACCGAATTACCGCATTCCAATTAATGCCTCTTTTGAAGTATTAAAAGGCACTATACTCGTGCTCAGTACCGATATTTACGGACCAAGAACGACAACGTTGACAGATAATGAGAAAATGAATGCTTTCAGTCTTGTTAATATTGGCATAAAGCAAAAATTTGGCCCGTTTTACGCGCACGTTACCGTTAATAATTTACTGGATAGCGATTATGCAGTGTGGCAATACTATCCCGACAACGGCATTCATATCATTGGCGGTTTAAGCGTGAGATTTTAATCAACCATTCAAAATACAGGAGAGTCTGCATGTCCATTATTCAAATCATTGTCAAAGGCGGAATTATGATGATCCCGCTGGCATTGTGTTCGGTTGTTGCGATTGCCATTTTATTCGAACGTCTCATCTCTTTGCGCAAGATCAGGGTAAACTCGCGCACGTTTATTTTACAGGTTAAAAATTTATTGCTGCGTCACAAGGTCGATGAAGCCATGAGCTTGTGTAAAGAAACGCCGGGCCCGATAGCCGGTATAACCCAGGCCGGTTTATTAAAACGTAACCGCTCGCGCGAAGAGATCAAAGATGCCATCGAAGGCGCGGCAAAAACCGAGGTTTATTTCCTGGAGCGTTACCTGGGCGTGCTGGGGACAATTGCTGCTATTGCGCCGCTCATTGGTTTTCTCGGCACAGTAACCGGTATGATCAGGGCATTTATGCAGGTGCAAACCCTGGGTGGCAATGTGGATGCCAGCGTGCTCGCCGGCGGTATTTGGGAAGCATTGATCACAACCGCAGCCGGATTGATTGTAGGTATTCCGACATTGATTTTCTACAACTGGATACAGTCAAAGGTTGAACGCTTTGTCTTTGAAATGCAGGAAAGCTCCAACGATTTATTGGATATATTATTGGACAGGGAGACCAGGCATGAAGATTGAAACCACCCGTAAAAGAATGGTTATGTTTTCCACCATCTCTCTTACCGACATTGTGCTGTTGCTGCTTATTTTCTTTTTGCTTACCTCCTCATTTGTTGTACAACCGGGGATCAAGGTTAAATTACCCAAGGCAGCCAGCGGCCAGCAGGATGACGCCAGCAAGATATATATAACCGTAACCAGGGATGAGCAGATATTCGTCAATCAAAACCGTATCTCACGGGCTGAACTGGCTACCCTGGTGAGACAATTGCTGAATGAAAACCCGGAAAGACTGGTGGTGATCAAAGCCGATAAAGATTTGTCCCTGGAAAAAGCAATACAGATCGTCGATACCGCCAGGCTGGCCGGCGCCCAGCGTTTTATGATAGCCACCGAACCGGGATTATAAAGGATTGGCCATGGAACATCCGTTAAATACCGCAGAAATGAGAATTGCTATTATCATTTCCATAGTAGTGCATTTAATTATCGCTATGATCTGTTATATGCTGCATACTTCACTGGATCTGCAAGCTGTGGAATTTGCGGAAATGTCCTTTATTGCTTCTTCAGCGCAGGATTTACCCATGATGGTTGATAATCCGGTGGAGGATATGAATCCGCTGGCCGAGCGACTGACTTCGCCGGCTATGGAGACTGTCTCCCCTCCTGCCGATGCAGTGCAATTACCAAAATTGCGGGACTCGGAAATAGACGAGGAAAAGATCATCCAAAGGGACTATAGTAAACTGGATGCCGGTGAACCGGTTAAAAAAATAGCTATTGCCGGCGAAGAATACGACCGCAATATTTCCTTACCTGAAACCCCGGCCCAGGGTGAGAAAAAAACCTTTGTATTACCGGGTCAGGGCGCATCCCAGGTAAAACCGTCGCCAATCCAGCAAAACGATCAAGCTATTGATAGAAATCAGCCGTTCACCATAGAAGGCGAAGCCGCGGAAAGAAGAATTCTGCATCAGGAAATTCCCCGCTATCCGGCAGGTTTGCAAAAAGAAGCTATTGTTAAAATCCGTTTCACTGTATTGCCGGATGGTCGAATGGGCTCGATATTGCCGGTGCAAAAAGGCGATCCTACCCTGGAAGAAGTGACTATCAAAGCGTTACGGCAATGGCGATTCGATCCCCTGCCGTCCGGGGTGGCGCAAAAAGAGGTTCAGGGTATTATAACCTTCCGTTATGAATTGCACTAGATCAGATTATTTGCGCAATAAACGCGATCAGCATAGCCGCCGGAACCAGCAGCGCCTGCGCCAGACAGGTTCCGGCAAAGCGGCTGATAACCATAAGAACAACACATTTATTATAATAGGCCGGGGTTAGTTTACCTTCCAACACATCGTCGGTTAACAGTGAAAAAAACGGATCGATAAAGATAACCAGCATAATCGTGGACATGCCGGTGATGACCGAAGCCAGGCTGATAGCGGTGCCGCGCAGCTGCGGATTAAGATAACCGGCATACAAAGACGCCAGCGAACCGACTGTCAAAATCGAGACCACCAGGGCATTCAACAAGATCAGTTTGACCGGCATTTTACGAAAATCTTTAAGGTGTAATAAATTTTTGGGTGATGGAACCTTGAACTGATCGCGAATTTGCCGGATACCGCTTTTGGTAAAGCCATGTATCAATAACCGGGGAATCGAACGTTCCATATTGAAGCGTAACACAATTTTTGCAAAAATCCCCTGAAAGGATGGTATAAGAAAAGCGCCGGCCAGAGTTCCAATAGCAGCGGCCAGTAAAATCCAGTGAAAAACAGCGCCGCTGTTGGCAACAACGCCGGTCAACAGATCCTGTTCTACTTTTTTCGCCAGCAGAGGCGCTTGCAGGGAATTGGCTGTACGGGAGACCAGCACCAGGATATTGAATAACGCAAAAGAAACCGCCAGCCTGCCGGTTTTAATTCCGACAAGTCTGACGGCATAAGAAAGAGTATTTATCAAATGAATGATAAATGTAAAGCAGATGACAAAAATAACCTGGTTAGTCATAAAATACCTGATAACCGGTTAAACGTTATTAAAAATGGGCGGCAAGGCCGACATTGACATGTGGACGGATTACACCGTCGCCAAATTGCACATCCCATTCCAGACCGGTGTGCTGAGAACGGTTAAAAGTGCGGAATGCCCATATTGCATCGATTGCGCTGATGAGGTGATTAGCAAAGATTGCGCCGATGACAAAAGTGGCGCGGTTATCGGCCTTGTCCGAAGAAATGCGTAATTGATCGAACCTGTTGCGATGCTCCACCGTATCCCAGTTCCAGTAATATTTATCAACATCCTGATAGTATTCCAACAGGTTACGCTGACGTAGTTTGGCGGCATTATAATCATATATGCTGTTATAATTGCCCATGTTGACAAAATAGGTGTCGGTTTTGCCGTCCAGTTCCACCCCGGCGAAAGAAGCGGCGTAGGTTTTATAATCTTCCTTGCGCCATTCGCGGTACATGATGAGACCGGAATAACCAAGCCACAATGAAACTTCGGCGCTGAAAAAGATTTGCGCCCGGGTGGTATTACCCAAATACTTTTCGCCCAAGCCCGGTATCAACAGCGAATAGAGAAACGCCTTGCCACGGGATTTCGATGCGTTTTTGCCATCGGCCAGCCGAATTTGTGGTTCGTCGTCGTCATCTTCATCAATGGGTTCGCGCGTATATTGGCTCAGGGCCAGACTGGTATTATTAAGGTACAACTGTTTCTGTAAATTCAGTTCATCGGCAGCCAGCACAGGAAATTGCAAAGCCAAAAACAAAAACAAAAATAGAAGAAATAACCGCTTCATGGGTCTCACCAGTTTAAATGCAAAGCTAAAACAGTATATTGCTGATTATTCATAAATTTCGGTTCAAAGCGCAGGGTAGTTTGTACCCGTTTGTTCTGCCGGGAGGCGTCCCAGGCGGCTTCAACTGCGGACAGGAGATGATTTACAATAACAATAGTCGACGCCGTAGTTGCTTTTTTAAAAGCATCGTTGCTGTCGTGGCGGCGATCTTCATAATTCAGACGGTTGGGAGAAATAAGTTTGCCATCGACCATCTCTTTATCGGTTAAACCAATACTGTAAAGAGTGCGGAAATCATCCCAACCCCAGTTGAACTGGTAGTATTTACCGATCATTTCATAATATTGCTGATCTTTTTGCTCATGCAGGCCATGACTGAATTGAGAATGTTCCCAGTCCCGTAATGCCGTCAGGTCGTTGCGTTCTTTACCGGAATGCTGTGCAATCCAGTCCCAGTATTTATCTTCACTCCAGTGCTGATCAGCATAAGCCTCAAATTCATCTTCAATATCGTTGCCTTTGCCGTTATAGCTGATATAGGCCGCCCAACCGGCAGCTTCCAGGGCCAGAAAACCGGCAGCTTTAAGATACGAGTTATTGTAATATTGACCGGCGCCGGGCAGAGCCGCCGATAAAAAGAAAGCCCTTTTAGGAGATTTTAGTTTTGCAGTCTCCACAACAGTCGTGGTCGTTGTGCTATCCGGATTATCATTCAAAGCCAAAACCGGGGCGCTGGTTGCCAGCATATACTGTTGCCAGTCCGTGGTTTGGGCAAAGGAACTTGCACAAAGCATTAAACCCACAAAAATGATCATTATTTTTTTCACGGAACATTCTCCTTCACTTGATTAAATTTTGCAACCGGTCTCTATATCCTGCAGAAATAAACTAGTCCAGATAATCGAAAAGCAAATTAAAATAATAGCGCCATTCTTTACCATAGGTATAACCTTCATTCTCAACTTTATCCAGCGAATAAGCGGCGGACAGGGACATGGCGGTCGGGAATCCATAAAATGAAAGCGCAGAAAAACGCATTTCCAGTCCTGCATCGCGCTTGAATTTAGAAAAATCGACTTTATTTTCATCAAAGGCATTCCCGTAATCCATAAAAGCGCCGAGGTACAATTTATCGGTGGTGATATTAAAGAAACGTTTTTGCCAGTGGCTAAACACCGGGAACCGGTAGGCAAAACGCCCGATCAACAACTTGCGGCCCTCGATACTATAAAACGGATAACCGCGCAAACCCGGCATTCCGCCGGCGAAAAAGTTGAAAAAGCTATCCACCGGCCGGTCGATCCAGCCGCCGCGCACATTCATGGATAACGCATGTTTACGCGACCAGGGCATCGGCATATAACCGGTCCAGTCCGCTTCGACGCGATGATAATTATAATTGGAATAGATTTCCTGAGGTGTACCGTAATCATTATCGGTGGCATAATCTTCAAAAAAATCATTCAGTTCATAACTATAGCGCACATCCATTTTATAACCAGCGTTAGGATTGATGCTGGAATTGAGGTTAGGAACCACCTGATCGATAGTCCATTGTCCCACAAAATGATTGCCGATAAAATAAGTGTTACTGGGCGAAACCCATTTGATATTTTGAAAAAAGAAATCCTTGATCTTGGAGGTATAGCGCTGATGATTAAATGATAATCGTAATGTCTGGTCATCAGTCAGTTTGTGCTGTACGCCAAGGTCCGCTTCAAGAATATTAAAATGAATATCCACCGGTACTTTTTTGGGATAATCTTCTATCACTTCGATACTGCGGGTTACATTACGGGTAAAACCGTACAGTTCCATGAACAGGGTCGGGCCCAGTTTGCGGAACTCAAAAATGGCAAAAGCATCCAGGTCGGTGCGGCCGTCCATAGCGGCGCCGCCCAATACGGAATAACGATCAAGAATATCGCTGGCGTAAAAATAGGTGCCCAGCTTGACCCGGTTCGAATCCAGCATCACCCGCGGTAGAAACGCCATTTGCCCGTAATTCATTTTGTAAGGAGTTACATCAACATCGGGTAAATTTTTATCATCATAATTCAGGGCTTGCGGAAAGCGTTCCGGATTGATTCTAGTTTGCAATTCCGGCGCTTTATCATCAGCGGTAATGTAGACGGTAAATTCACGGTCTACAGGTGCAGGCTTGTCAATTACAGCGAGTTTGTACCCGTCATATTGAAAATTGGAAAAAACCAGTTTGCCGTCTGCGGATATAGACGGCATAAAAGCGCCGCCGGTGACATTAGTAAGCGGTACAGGATCAGAGCCATCCGGGTTGATGCGGTAAATATTAAAAATGCCGGTTACATCCCATGAAAAATAGATATATTTCCCATCGGAAGAGTACACCGGGTCACGGGCATCGCCATGGTTTTCCAGAAGAGAAGTGATTTGCCCTGATTCAATTTCAATAATCCGTAAATCACGGCCATGATTACGGCTGCTTGTAAATACAATGCTTTTACCGTCAGGAGAAAAATGCGGCGCATACACCCCTTCACCGTTTTGATAACTGGTCAGATTTTTTGTAGTCTTGCCGGTATCATCAAGAAGCAACAGATTATCGGTGCCATCATTCTGTACAACACAAACAATCTGTTTGCCGTCGGCTGACCAGTCCGGATCGGTAGCACGCAGGCCATTAGTGAGTCGTTTTTCTTTTTTGGTTTTCAAGTCATAAACGTGCAAATCGAAATAATGCGATTGGTGTTTGACGCGGCGCATTCGCGGGTATAACAAACGCTTTCCGTCAGGCGACCATGCGACCCGGCCGTTAACGCCGGATTTAAGGATTTTTTCCTTGCCGGCAACAACATCAATTAACTTGAGTGAGGTATAGGTTAAATAATCGGAATTAGTTGAGCCGCACCAGGCTATACTAGTGCCGTCCGGCGACCAGGCTGGGGCAATATTACCTATCCCCTTTTTGGTGATTATTTCACCTTCAACCGGGTGTTGGTTGATCATTGCCAACCGCTGGTTATAGTAATCCTGCAAATGCGTTTGCCACTGCGCATATAATTCTTTGCCGTTTAAACCGGTAATTTGCTTTATAGCATTATCAACAGAAACCTGGAACGGTTTACGTAACTCACGGGTTAACTGTTTTAATCCTTCTTCTCCCCAGGTACCGGCAATGTAGCGTGTTAAAGCATAACCGGCGTTATAGGTACGCTCGTTACCCAGACTGTTTTTGCTGAAAATGCCCATTTCATCAAAGCTATGCAACTCATTATTGATAGCGGCGGTACGGATGAGCATATCGCGGTGCGAATCCCAGCGGTCATAATCCAGGTCGCCAACCTGATATTGCGCCATCCCTTCGGCCAGCCACATGGGGATTACCGTCATTGGCAGCGGGTATGAAGCAATCTGGTTCGGGTAGCCGTACAACACATCAGGACGTTTTTCTTTTTCGTAACCGATCAGTTGCAAATAAAAAGAGGGGATTTTACGGGTCATTTTACGTGATGCGCCAAGCGAGATCATGTGGCTGAATTCATGCGTTACCACATTGCGCAGCCAGCTATGAGTGCCGCGCAGGATAAAGGTCATTTGCGGCGCCCAGATTTCTACTTTATTATCATAATAATAAGCGGCGCCGTTGGCATTATCGTCAAAATCCTTGATGATAAAATGGATTTTGCCGTCAGGACGCCAGTCATACATATCGGTTATCGGCTGATATATATCCTCCCCTATTTTTGCAACCACACGCGCGGTTCGTTCCGCGCCTTCGTGGTAATGTACTTTAAAATGTTCGGATTCAATTGTAAACCAGTCCAGTTCCGGGTGGCTATATTCGCCATATTGGGCCAAGCCGGTTTTCCCCAGAAACAATAGTACACAAATTGTAATAAAAACCAGACGGATTATTTTATTCTTCAATTATTTCACCACTGCAATTTTAATAAATTTGATTCCGCTATCATTATTTCGCTTTGCTTCAATGCGGGCAATATAGGAGCCGCTTTGTATAGTTGCAACATCCCACAGAACTTCATGTTCGCCGATGGTGGTTTCGGGTGCATTGATCTCCGTTACCAGGTCGCCGGCAATATCATAAATCCGTATTGACACCGATTCGGCATTTTCGGTTAACAAATAACGGATATTACAAACGCCGTTATAAACCGGATTCGGGTAACAATAGGCTTTTTTATCCGGTAATAATCCTGAGCCAGGTACAACCATAGTATGTTCGCCGGCAAGGGCAAAAGTATTGGCCGAATTACCGCCATACTGTGACCATAAAGTTTCACCCACCGGACGTAGATCTAAATTCCACGCATACAGGAAACCATCATCGCTAAGGCTAAGACACTCCAGGTCATTATCCTTATTGACATCGATCAACAAGGGCGTTGCGGCAATCTCTGATCCGGCAGTTAACGGGAAACCTGGTATTGTACGCGCTTTACTGTTCACCGCCCGGATCATGCCATCAGTGGCGGGAATTAAAATAACCGAGCCCATGACAGGATCGCTTAATGATAACAAAGAATTTGCATGAGCTTGTTCGTCTCCGGTAGCGCTAACCACTGTCGGGAAATTGGTTGCGGTCAGTCCGTTATATTTCAGGGCATGCAGGTACTTGCCACTGGTGAACAGTATTTCCGGCAAGTCGTCGCCATCGGCATCGCCAATCGCCGGAGGACAGCCGATAACTGCGTCGGTTATAGATTTTTGTCTGAGCAGCACACTGGAATTGTAAAGGGCAAAATCACCTTTATCACTGAGAACAACCGTTTCATAATCATCGCCGCCATTGAAATCGGCATTAACGATATAATAGCGGGAAGCGAAAAATGGCACAACCGTCTGCCAAAGCATTGTCAGATCAGTATCCAGACCACAAAGGTTTCCGTTGGCGGTAATTACATTGATTGTAGAAATTTTGGATTGTCCATGTAATTGCCAAGCCAACCCGGCAACAACCCCGGCATGCAAATCAATTTGTTGTTGGGAAAACAACTCGCCACTAACCTGCAGGCGGATAACTTTACCGTCGGCAGTACCAATAATAACATTGGGTGTTGCATTACTGCCGGGAATGATCATCGGCCCGGCGGTCGGTTTAGCGTTGATGTTAATATCTGCGTAAAGATCGGCGCTGCCGTCAAGATTGGCGTCGACAGTTTTCCAAATTTTAATACTGCCGCGTTTATCGGCAACGATCACCTCGTCGCTGCCGTCGCCGTCTATATCGGTAATTGCAGGAGGCAGCATTACCGAATCGGACGCAGCAGCAAACCAGGCATAATTATTTATAACATCAGTTCCATAAAGGGTCGATCTAGTCCGCACCTGGTCGTTGGCAATAATTTTTTCTCCATTAGCTTTCCAGCCCAGTACTTGTCCGGCCAGGGACACAGCAATAACGCCCTGCTCATTGCCGCTCAAAGTAATTGGTTTGAGGGCGCCGCTGGCAAAACCGGTTCCTGCGTATTGCGGGAACCCGGCCTGCACCAGGTCGGAGCGCAATGAAAAGGTCATTACCGAGTCATTGGCGCTGATATTGTAAATATTTATGTGAGATAATGCGCCATCATAAGCATTGCTGCTGGGAATGGTACGCGGCGATAAAGCAACAGTATCAACATCATTGTTAACAATTTTATGAGAAATGTTTCCGGCCCAGTATGGGTCAAAATAGTCGCCGGATTCGGTCCCGGAACCGGGATCAAACATACCATAGTAATAGCCAATATCCTGGGCGCCGTCGCATTCCACGAGGTCGACGCCGCGATGTTCGCGATTCTTGTTTACGGTATTTGTTATCAAGTTTTCGGCAATAACATCTTCATCGATGTGCCAAATCAGTAATCCTGAACCGGGTAAGCCAAAATCGTATTCATCAACCGAGGTGATCACTTCCAACGCGGCGTCGGCAACAACACTGCCCAGGCTGTCGAATTGGGCGCGGCTGCCGTCGGTACCACGACCAAAGGTAACGCCATCGCGGTTATGATCGCGCTGCCGGTTTTCAACCAGAAAATATTCCCGGTCGGTTATCGGTATTTTATAAATATGCGGCACCGATTTGGATTTTGGGTCGCCTATCCTGATATTTTCACCGCTCGTGATTACCACGGGTTCTTCCCACCCCATATATACCTTATTCCAGGCGCAGGGTTCGGCAGAAATAAGGCCGTAAAAATTGAACGAGCCCTGATCCATCAAACCCCAGCGGCCAATACCGGCGGTGCCGTCGATAGTATTATACAGGCTGGGCATGCCGAGTTGGCTGCCCATCAGCAGGGTCATGGTGCCGAATAAACCCAGAACCTGATCTTCCTGATTTTGCATTTCCGGCAGTATTATCCCTTCTTTAATATAAACATTATTACCGGCGTCGATGCCCTGGTAACCGTCAAGGTCTTTACCGAGCGTTTCCAGCAATGTTTCAAAATCGAGAAATACGGATTGTATATCATAGGGCGTGGTATCGAAATCAAAGGCAAAATCACTACCGACCCCGGCATGAAAAATTATAACGGCGTCATAACGGGAAAAATCAGGATGATGCTGTTCTTTGGCCAGGGTAATCACATCGCGTAGTAATTCAGCCCAGCGTTGTTTTTTCAATTCATCGTTTTCCTGGCCGCTGTAGTAAACCATATTCTGCGGCAAGGTATAGACTTGCAAATCCGCTTCTGGTAATACATCGGCTTCAATTATTAATCTGCCGCGCGATACCTGCCGGAAATAGTTGCTTAAACCCAGTAAATGCTGCTGAAAATAAGAACGATCATGCGGAGGACGGTCGATAACATAACTGCTGCTGGAAGAAAGATCAAATAAACCGTTGCCGGTTGTAGTTGCCAGGTTGTCTTCAACAAATTCAGCCCGTAATGCCAGCACCCGCACAGTATCCGGTGTTGCTGATATTGCGTGAAGTGTTGGACCGGTTTGATAATTTTGCACAACCTGCAATGGATCTGTGCTCGTGGCAAGAGAATGGAACCGTGAGGGTTTGGCGGCTAGTTGTACTATTGAAAACAGAATTACAAAACCGAGAATAAAAAATATGACCAAGTTTTTTCGCATACCGATTTCCAGAGAAAAATGATAATAATTCCATCATCCCGGAAAGTGTAAATTTTATTTCCGGATGGATAAAATATGCCTGGTTAATGAATTACAGATATTGAAAAGGCAAAGGAATAAATTTTATTCCTTTACCTTTTCATCATGTTGCCATTAAAAGCCCAGTGTCAGAGAAAAACGCATGGTATTAGACAGGGGGTGCCCCTCTGCTGCGTTTACATAGCCAAAATCAAAACGGTACAGGTTATATTGGATGCCGGCGCCAAAAGAAGTAAAGTTAACTTTGCCAGGTTCATCCCAATAATAACCGGCGCGTAAAGCAATAAGATTGCTGTACCAGTATTCAACGCCGCCGCTTAATATACCGTTAAAAAGTTTTTTCTCACCGGTCACCTTCTCTTCATCACCGCCAATATTCTGGGTTTCTTTTTCAACAACAGTCCAGGGTGATGTGAACAATGCCTTGTACCAGGCATCGGAAGTGCCGTCGGAATAACGTTTTACCATGAGGTGATTGAGATCTCCAACCACGGTTAATTTATTAAATTCATCATCAATGATCCTGTAGGCAAAACCGACTTTGAGGTTGGTCGGGATCGGATCAGCTTGCGCAGCATCAATATAAGTAATTTTGGGACCAAGGTTGGAAAGATTAATGCCAAAGCTTAATTTTTTCAGAAATGGGGTATGGTATAATGCGGAAACATCAAAAGAAAACGCATTGGCGCGGCCGTCGCCTTTTTCAGAGCCGGCGCCGATGGGCGACAGGTTGGAACGAATATAACGCAAACCCAAACCGACACCCAGGTCTTCATTCAGTTTTGTACCAAAGGTTCCCGATATGGCAAATTCATTACTGGAAAATTCATCAACTACTTCAGGCCCGGTTTCCAAAGTAACACTTTGTTTACCGAGATTTAAATAAGTGATGTTAAAACCAACCGTACCAATACCTTCAAAGGATTGCCGGTAGGCGCCAAATTCATAAAATAAATCGGACCCGAATTGCGGTAGCCAGTTGGCATGCATCAGGGTAACCTCTCTTCCCTGTTGAAACGCCAGACCGGCGGGGTTCCAGAATACTGCTGTTGCGTCGTCGGCAAGAGCAACAAATGCTTCACCCATACCGGCGGCGCGGGCGCCCGGAGAAATCATTAAAAACAATACCGCTGCCTCGCTTACCGCGTAAACCTGCGCAAATGAAAACAACAGCATGAATATACAAACCAGACTAATTATTACCTTTTTCATTACAAAAGCCTCCTGTTAAGTACTCTCAAAAAAAAATCCGAATGTGAGCGTTGCTCCTGTATCAAGGAACTTACCCTTAGACATTCGGACATATCATTAGGTAAACCTTTCAACTTCGTTAAAGTAGTGCGTATATTAATTTGGGTAATATCCGCTTATTTTTATTTAATATAAATCACAAAACTAAATAAAATCTTTAACGAACTTTTATAGGCTTACTCCTGTTAACTAATAAATTTATGACCTTCAAAATTACAAATTAATAAAAAAAGAGTCAAGTCTTTTTTATTAATATATTTAAACATCAAGAGCGTTACTTACCGGCGCTAAAAAATTATACTGTTTTTTACTGTAAAAGTTCCTGCATGGATTTAATATAATAATCCATCTCTTCTTTGGTGCGTTTTTCAGTAACAGTAACTAGTATGCAATTTCCGAGCCGTTTATCGGTTTCCTGCAAAGAAATCCCGGCAAAAACCTTTTTTTCCAACATCTTGTTAATAATATTATTGACGGAATATTTTGACTCTAGTTCGACTACAAATTCTTTAAACCAGGGGCGATCAAATTTCAGCTTTAATCCTTTAAGCGCCGACAAGCGTTGCGCCAGGTAATGACTTTTTTGCAGACATAAATGAGCGACTGCCGGTAAACCGTTCTTCCCCATTAACGACATATACACAGTGGCCGCCAGGGCATTCAGACCCTGATTGGTACAAATATTTGAGGTCGCTTTTTCCCTGCGGATATGCTGTTCACGGGTTTGCAACGTTAATACATAACCGGTTTTACCATTCTTGTCTTCCGTTTGCCCGACAATACGACCCGGCATATAGCGGATTAAATCCTTTTTAGCGGCAAATAAACCCAGGTAGGGGCCGCCAAAACTAATCGGATTGCCGAGGACCTGACCTTCACCGGTTACAATATCAGCGCCGTACACACCCGGTGGCTCCAGTAGAGCCAGGGATATTGGATCATTGGAGGTTATAAATAGCGCGCCATTTTTATGGGTGAGTTGCGCAATGGTGTCTACTTCTTCCAGATACCCGAAATAATTGGGGTACTGAACAATTACCGCCGCAGTTTGATCGGAAATGTGCTTTTCCAAATCCTGCAAATCCATAGCTCCGTTTTGCCAATCGATTGTGCGGATTACTATTCCACGGCCATGGGAATATGTTTTTATCACCTGCAAATAACTCGGATTTATAGTTGCGGCAATCAGGATTTCTTTTCTTCCGGTAAAACCACAGGCCAGCAACATGGCTTCCGCCAGAGCAGAACCGCCGTCATACACAGAGGCATTTGCGACATCCATGCCGGTGAGTTCACAGATCATGGTCTGGAATTCATAAATAGCCTGTAAAGTGCCCTGACTGACCTCCGGCTGATATGGTGTATAAGCTGTATAAAATTCAGACCGGGAGATAATATGCTTTACCGCCGCGGGTATGAAATGGTCATAAGCGCCACCACCCAAAAAGCAAATATGATCTTCACAATTGGCATTTTGTCCCGCCAGGTCGTTTAAATGCTTGAGCACTTCCATTTCAGATAACGGGACCGGCAGTTTTAATTCACCCTTGAATAACAACTCTCCGGGAATATTGCCTATTAATTCAGCAAATGAACGGACGCCAATTTTATTCAACATTTGCTGTTGATCAGCGTCGGTGTTGGGAATAAAACCCATATAAAAACCTCTGATTTACAAATTACTTAATTTTATTCTTGTATGCTTCGGCAGTTAACAGATTATTCAATTCTGCAGCAGCATTCATTTTAATTTTTATCATCCAGCCATCGCCATACGGATCTTTATTGACAAATTCCGGGGCATTGTTCAGTTTGGAATTAACTTCAATAACAGTACCGGAAACCGGGGCAAACAGATCGGAAACTGCTTTAACAGCTTCGATGGTGCCAAATGCATCCATTTGATTCAGGGATGTGTTGGTTTGCGGTAACTCTATAAATACCACATCGCCAAGTTCACCCTGGGCATAATCGGTAATACCGACCGTAGCAATATCGCCATTAACAGCAACCCATTCATGCTCTTCGGTATACTTTAACATTTCAGGAACAAGCATGTTATCCTCCTTAAAAATTAAAATCAAAACTTTCTAAAAATTTCGTATTGAAATTTCCAGAGCGAAAATCTTTATTAGTTAATATTTTTTTGTGCAATGGTATTGTTGTCGCAATTCCTTCTATAATAAATTCATCCAGGGCGCGCAACATTCTGACAATTGCTTCTTCACGGTCTTTGCCAAAGGTGATCAGCTTTGCTACCAATGAATCATAAAAAGGTGGAATTATATATTGGTCATAAGCATGGGTATCAACCCGCACACCTAAACCACCGGGAACATGAAAACTGGTAATTTTACCTGGAGAGGGGCGAAAATCCTTTGTTGGGTCTTCTGCATTAATACGACATTCAATAGCATGACCACGTAATTTGAATTTTTTCATCTCCGGGTCAATCTTTTCATTAGCTGCTACTCGGATTTGCTCCTTGATCAGGTCGATGCCGAAAACCGATTCGGAAACCGGGTGTTCGACCTGGATTCTGGTATTCATCTCCATAAAATAGAAATGACCATCTTCCTCCATCAGAAATTCAATGGTACCGGCGCTGTTATAACCAACTCTTTCAGCACCCTTGATCGCAGCAGCGTTTAACGCCCGGCGGATTTCAGGAGATACCGCTGGTGAAGGCGATTCTTCGATCAGCTTTTGATGTTTGCGTTGAATTGAACACTCGCGTTCGCCAAGGGAAATGACATTACCAAAATTGTCACCCAGTAATTGGATTTCAATATGACGGGGATTTTCAAAATATTTTTCAATATACAAACCGGGGTTTTTAAAAGCCGACTGGGCTTCAGCACCTGCTGCATTAAAAGCATTGGCAAATTCATCAGCATTGCGAACCACGCGCATGCCCCTGCCTCCACCGCCGGCAGTGGCTTTAATGATCACAGGGTATCCAATTTCCGTCGCAATTTTTAAACCGGTTGCTACATCTTTGACCACACCGGGCGAACCGGGAATAACCGGTACTCCGGCTTTTATCATGGTATCTTTGGCAAACGATTTATCGCCCATTTTGGTAATGACCTGTGGATCGGGCCCGATAAAACGAAGATTGCACGAATTACACACTTCGGCAAAATGTGCATTTTCAGCCAGAAATCCATATCCCGGATGAATAGCATCGGAATTGGTTATTTCAGCAGCGCTAATGAGATGTGGAATATTTAAATAACTGCCGCTGCTCGGCCCCGGGCCGATGCAAACTGCCGTATCTGCAAAACGAACATGCAGGCTGTCGGCATCCGCTTCGCTATAGACTGCAACAGTTTCTATATTCAATTCTTTGCAAGCACGGATGATCCGTAACGCGATCTCTCCCCTGTTGGCTATTAGTATTCGTTTAAACAAATTGATCCTTTTCGTTTAGGAATGCTATTTAACAGGTTCAACCAGGAATAAGGGCTGATTAAATTCAACCGGTTGCGCGTTATCAACAAGGATTTTGACTATTTTTCCCTTGATCTCCGCTTCAATTTCATTCATTAATTTCATTGCTTCGATAATGCATAATATCTTGCCGGGAGTGATCATATCACCATCTTTTACATAGGCTTCAGATTCAGGGGAGGGTGACCGGTAAAACGTCCCTACCATCGGCGATTTTATTTCTACAAGATTCGATTCTTTTACCGGAACAACCGGGGCAGATTCGATAACAATTCTTTCCACGGGTTGAGGCTGGACCGGCGCATGTGCAGCAACTGGTCGCGGCGCCTCTACCGGCGCTGAAACTGTAATAGCAGCAGGATGTGATGCAGCTTTACTGATGCGTATTTTACCCCATAACCATCTGGTAATTTCCAATTCTCCCACATTACTCGTTTCGATGATTTTGACAAGTTCACGTATCTCTTTAGCCCGCATGCGCTCTCCTTTGATTAGTTAAAAGCGTTTACTTGACACGTTCAATATAAACACCGGTACGTGTATCTATTTTCAGAACATCGCCCTCCTCGACAAACAGTGGTACCAGCACAGTGCCACCTGATTCAAGCACTGCGCGTTTGGTAGCGCCCGAAACGGTATCGCCGCGAAAACCGGGATCCGTTGAGGTTACTTTTAAAACGACAAAATTGGGCATTTCAGCGCCGATTGGCGTATCGCCATTCATAAGAATACTTATTGTTTCTCCATCCTTTAAATAGTCGATGCCGCTTTGAAAAAGATTAATATCC
This sequence comes from bacterium, assembly GCA_029561455.1. GTDB lineage: Bacteria > Zhuqueibacterota > Zhuqueibacteria > Residuimicrobiales > Krinioviventaceae > Fontivivens. The sequence continues at coordinate 334,234 of JAKQIY010000013.1, read as the reverse complement.
AGCGATAATTGCTCAAAAGTCTCATTATCCATACAAGTCAGTATATCGCCCTCTCTATATAAGAATTGCATAGGACGGCGTTCCACGCGCACATCTTCAACTTTTTCACCGGAACGAAAAGTCCTTTCCAATACTTTGCCGGTTTGCAGGTTTTTTATTTTTGTACGGACAAAAGCGCCGCCTCTGCCCATTTTTACATGTTGAAATTCCACAATAGTGAACAGTTCACCATCCATCTTGATGATAAGACCGGAACGAAAATCTGAAGTTGATGCCATATATAATTTATCCTTCAAATGTTAAATAATTATTCAGTTTATGTTAATTGTGGTTTCTTGCCTTTGCCTCAACTTTTGTTTCAGCAACTCGTTAACAGTTTTGGGATTTGCTTTTCCTTGGGTTTCTTTCATTATCTGACCGATGAAAAAGCCAAACAATTTTTCTTTTCCCTCAAGATAGGAACTTAATTCTGCCGGATTGTTATCCAATATTTTATCAATAAGAGTTTCGATTGCCGACGAGTCTGAAATTTGGTGCAATCCCTTTTTAGCTACAATCTCGGCAGGATTTTCACCGGTTTGCAGACATTCTTCAAATACTGCCTTGCCGATTTTCAGGTTAATTTTGTGCTGTTCCAACATCACCAGAATATCGGCTAAATGTTGCGGAGTAATCCGCAGATTTTTAATAGAACAACCTTGTTCATTCAACGCCCGCATCACTTCTCCCATGACCCAGTTACTGGCGGATTTTTTATCCTGAACACCGGCTGCGGCTTGTTCAAAAAAGTCCGCAATCTCCAGGTCCTCGGTGAGAACCTGGGCGTCATATTCGGGAAGTTTATATTGTTCGATAAAACGCGTCCGTTTGGCCTGCGGCAGTTCAGGCATTGCCGATTTTGCTTGTTCCAGCCGGGCTGCGGTAATAATCACCGGCAAAAGATCCGGTTCCGGGAAATAGCGGTAATCATGAGCAAATTCCTTGCTGCGCATGGGTTCTACTACACTTTTATTACTATTCCATAACAGGGTTTGCTGCTTAATTTTCCCACCGTCATGTAAAATTGCGGTTTGCCGGCGGATTTCATATTCCAGCGCTTTTTCTACAGCGCTGATCGAGTTCATGTTCTTTAACTCGGTTTTGACCCCTAATTGCTGTTGGCCCACAGGACGCAGGGAAATGTTGGCGTCGCACCGCAGGCTCCCCTCTTCCATATTGCCGTCGCATATACCTAGGTAACGGACAAGCTGGCGTAGTTTGGTTAAATAGGCGCTCACTTCGCGCGGGGAACGGAAATCTGGGTCACTGACAATTTCCAGTAACGGTACGCCGCAGCGGTTAACATCGACCAGCGACTCGTCGCGCGCAACATAAGATTCAGAATGCATCGATTTGCCGGCGTCTTCTTCAAGGTGGATGCGGGTGAGGCCAATTTTTTTCGCTCCCAGTCCCTCTACATATATGTCAACAAAGCCATGTTCACAAAACGGCAGTTCGTATTGTGAAATTTGATAGCCTTTGGGTAAATCCGGATAGAAATAATTTTTGCGTTCAATAATTGAGCGGTGATTAATTTGGCAGTTGGTAGCCAGCGCCAGGCGCAGGGCAAATTCGATCACTTTTTTATTCAACACCGGCAGAACTCCAGGCATTCCCAAACATACCGGGCATACCTGTGAATTTGGCGAGGCGCCAAATTTGGCGCTGCATGAACAAAATATCTTGGATTGTGTCAATAGCTGGATATGGACTTCGAGTCCGATTACCGGCTCATAAATCATACACTGACCTGTCTGTTATTCAAAATGGGATTATTTTTTTCAATAAAACCGGCAAACCGTAAAATCATTTGTTCATCAAATGCTTTACCAATTAATTGTACACCAATCGGCAAACCCTGTTTGTCTTTGCCGCAGGGTAATGAAATACCCGGCAAACCGGCCAGATTAAGGGAAACGGTAAAAACATCGGATAAATACATAGTAAGTGGATCAGCCACTTTTTCATTGAGGCGGAAAGCTGTAGTTGGCGATGTAGGCGTCAGAATACAATGAACCGTTTTGAATGCTTCCTCAAAATCTTTTTTTATAAGAGTACGCACTTTTTGTGCTTTACGGTAATAGGCGTCATAATAACCGGAAGAAAGTACATAGGTGCCCAGCATGATCCTTCTTTTAACTTCTTCGCCAAAACCATTGGTTCGGCTGTTGATATACATTTCTTCCAGATTTGAGGCATGCTCATCACGATAGCCATAGCGCACGCCATCAAAACGGGCCAGGTTGGCCGAAGCTTCTGCGGTGGCAATGATGTAATAGGTAGCAATTGCATATTCAGTATGTGGTAACGATACCTCACATATTTCAGCGCCGCTGTCTTTTAATAATTGTATAGTATTCTCAATAGCAGAATTGACATCCGGTTCCAGTCCGCTGATAAAATATTCTTTGGGGATACCAACCCGCAAGCCCTTTACAGAACCATTCATAACAGAATAATCCGCTACCGGGACAGATGCAGATGTGGAATCCAGTTCATCGAAACCGGCCATAAAACGCAGTAACAGGGCAGCATCGGCAACAGATTTTGCCAGCGGCCCAATTTGATCAAGTGACGAGGCATAAGCAACCATACCAAAGCGGGAAACACGCCCATAAGTAGGCTTTAAACCCACAACGCCACAAAAAGAAGCTGGTTGACGGATTGAACCACCGGTATCGGTGCCGAGCGCAGCTGTACATAAACTGCCAGCCACAGCAGCAGCCGACCCGCCCGAGGAACCGCCGGGAACCCGTGTGGTATCATGAGGATTTTTTACTGGTTTATAATAAGAATTTTCGTTTGAAGAACCCATGCCAAACTCATCCAGATTGGTTTTGCCAATAAAAATTGCATCTTCAGCTTGCAGCTTGTTTAACACAGTTGCCTGGAAAGGGGGAATAAAATTTTCCAGAATTTTTGAGCCGCAGGTTGTACGCGCATTCTGCATGACCAATAAATCCTTGATCCCTAAAACAAGACCGGCCAGGGAACCAGCTGTTCCCTGGGCCAGTTTGTAATCAATTTCTCTTGCACGTTCCAGAGCTTTATCGGCAAATACCGAAATAAAAGCATTCAATTGCCGGTTTTGTTCTATTTTATCCAAATAGAACCTGGTAACTTCCTGGCAACTGATTTCTTTAGCAATTAATAATGAGCGTAAGCTGGAATAATCCAAACTTGATATATTCAAAATAAATTCCTTTGTTTGCTGTGCGCTAGTATTAATTAAAGGACGAGACTAGACTTCGTCGTTCGTTTTTTCTTTCTTTTCCGGTTTTTCATCGTCATAGGCGCCGCTGGAGGCTTTTTTAAATTCATTAATACCTTTACCCAGGCCTTTTGCCAATTCCGGCAATTTTTTTGCGCCAAACAACAGGATTACAATAAATAAAATGACTAACAGTTCAGGACCACTTGGTAAGCCCATATTACCTCCACATAAATGAATTGTACAATATACTATCCATAGATTTATCTATGGTCATCACTAATATCTATTTCTTTTTTTACATCTTCGGCTGCTTTTTTAAACTCGCGCATGCTTTTACCTATTCCCCTCGCCAGTTCCGGCAGCCTTTTGGAGCCAAATAATAGTAACACAACTACCATAATTACCATTACTTCGGTCATCCCTACTCCGGGGAACATGTTATACCTCCAAAAATATTATACTCCAAAATTACGGCAAAATATATAGCAGTTTTAAATCAATTGCAAGTACTATGTTTATTAAAAAATAAGCCAAGGCTAACTACCAGGTTTATGTTCAGGAATACCAGCGCATAATATATGTTGCCAAAAATATTCCAATAACTCCTATGATGTTCAATTTAAATGTAAAGCCTAGTGTAAAAGTAATCAGAATAAGATTGATCGTCGCCGGTGAAAAGCCGAAACTGACGGAACGTAAAAAAAACTCCCTGACTATGCCATCTGGAATTAATAAAGCGATCACTTCACCCAATACTCCACCGACTATTGCGCCTAAAAATATAACAATTATAATTCGACCGATAGTGTGAGAATTTCTCATTATTTATTCCTTTCCCTGTGCTTGCTAAAGTTGTAATACTAATAAGGAATCCTATTATTTCCAATAGAATTATTTATTATGAATACCAGGGGATTGATTACTTTAATAAATTCCGGGGTAAATATCTTGATTTAATTTGTATCTATCGCCTTTTCTTTTATATGATTAAATAGTTGTTCACGGGCGTATAATACAAGTCCGGAAAGCAGGTAAATCAGCATAAAAAGGGGCAGAACATATTCAGGAATTATGAACATTAAAATTATGGTTACAAACATCGCTAAAAGTTTATAACGGTTTGCGCCTTTTTCCCGAAGTGAAAAACGCGGCACTCCTTCGTATTTAATTGTACTGGCCATTAACAGACTGACAACCGGTACGATTATGATCAACATACGTAATAAAAAATGCCAGTTTGTAGCCATATAAAGAATAACTACACTGGCAATGGTCACAGCGCCCATGGGCGCCGGCAGGCCATCATATTTATTGGAACGGCCGCTTTTTGCAACCAGCACATTATAACGCGCCAGTCTAAATGCGGCAAATAGCAATGGCAAAAAGGCAATAAAAATTCCGGTTATTCCCAGGTTGTAAAGATGAACCTGGTATAAAAGGATCGAAGGCGCCATACCGGAAGCAATTAAATCGCTTAATGAATCTATCTGTAATCCAAACTGGCTGCTGATACCGGATGCACGGGCAATTTTACCATCCAACGCATCAAAGATAGATGCGACAAAGATAAGCCATGCCGCATTAATAAAATGCCCGGATATTGCTAAAACAACTGCCAGGTAACCACAAAATAAATTTATGGTTGTAAATAAATTGGGGACGGTAATATATTTATCATTTTTCATTGATCTTGGCGATTACGCTCTCACCGGCGCGTAACCTGTCTCCTTGTTTAATGGTTACTGTAGCCCAGCTTGGTAAAAATACTTCTACCCTGGAACCAAATTTTATTATGCCAAATTTCTGCCCCGTTTTTACTTCCTGACCAAATTTTAAATTACAAACAACCCGTCGGGCGATCATACCCGTTATTTGTTTGAAAGCGAGTTTCCCGTAAGGAGTTTCCAGGCCGATAAAAGAATGTACGTTATGCTGCGACGCATTATCAAGGTTGGCGCGATGATAACTTGAGCCGCTGTATTTCAAATACTCTACTGTTCCATTAAAAGGAACATAGTTGACATGGACATTGAATACTGTCATAAAAATAGTAACACGAGTAACTTGAGCTTCAATGAACACGGGCTCCTGTACCTGACTAATATCTATCACCTGGCCGTCAGCCGGGGCGAGAATCACCGAGGGATCTACCGGGGGAGTTCTCAGCGGGTCACGGAAAAAATAAACGGAAAATACCGCCAGTAATAAACCCAGACCCGCAAGGATATATAATAATTGATTATTATACACATATCCAACAATACCGAAAATCAGGGCAAATAATAATATGCCAAAAACTGTTGTCAAACCTTCTTTATTCACCGTCACCTGCTAGAATAATTTTGATGTTAAGGATTCAATCAGGTAATCCAGATACTTTTTATCGGCAACCTGTTTATCATTTAAAATTATTTCATTGGTTTCCGCATCCATGATATGCATGGTATCAAGGCAAATTTCACTGGCAATGATCAGGCGGTTTTCCTTATAGCGGGCAAATTCAACTTTAAAATCAACCAGCTTGTAAGAACGCCGGCGTAAATAATCTTTAAGAATAACATTAATTTTATTGGTAATACGGCGCATCTCTTTCAATTCACCGGCTGTGGCGTTGCCAAAAGAAATGATGTGATCTTCGGTAATGATTTGATCCTGGGCATCATTACTTTTTATATAAAACTCAATCAAGGGGCAATCCAGTTCTTTGCCTTCTTCCACACCAAAATTTTTAACCAGGCTACCGGTAGCGATATTGCGAATACAAACTATTACGGGAATAATATTTACTTTTCTGACCGCCATTTTATTTTCAGCTATGGTTTTCAGAAAATGTGAGGAAATATGATAACTGGAAAGCAGTTTAAAAATTTGTGAAGAAAATTGATTGGTAAACTCGCCTTTGCTTTTAATTTTTATTATTTTGGCTGCCGGGCCCGGTAAAAAATCATCTTTAAATTCCTGCACAAATTCATTTTCATTGGTTGATTGATGAATAATCTTGGTCGGGGTTTCAAGAATTATTGTTTTCAAATCAATTCTCCTCTAAATTATTCCTGAATATTCAATCTATTAAAAATATAATCAACATGTTTCAAGGCATGTTTTTCATCAAAGCAAGATTCTATAGTTGCCAGGGTAAGAAATTTTAAAACAAGTTCATCCGCGCCGATCACAGTTTTAAAATCGAGACCCTCCTGCCAGCATTTCATAGCGTTTTCCTGGACAATTTTATATGCCTCTTCCCTGCTCATGCCGCTTTCCGTTAATGCCAGCAATAATGGCTGAGAGAATATCAGTCCTTTGGTGATATGCAGATTTTTTAACATATTTTCAGGATACACAACCAGGTTATCCAGTATTTTGGTGAGGCGGTTAAGCATATAATCGGTTAAAATACAACTATCGGGAAAAATAACCCTTTCCACCGACGAGTGACTGATATCGCGTTCATGCCACAAAGCGATATTTTCATAGGCGGCTAGTGCATTGGCGCGTAATAACCTGGCCAGGCCGGTAATATTTTCAGAGCCAATGGGATTCCGCTTGTGCGGCATAGCGGATGACCCTTTTTGTCCTTTACTGAAGGGTTCTTCCGCTTCCAGCACCTCGGTTCTTTGCAAGTGGCGAATTTCTATGGCAATTTTTTCCATAGTACAGCCGATCATAGCCAGGGTATTAATGAACTGGGCATGGAGGTCGCGCTGAATAACCTGGGTAGAAACCGGCGCCGGTGATAAATCCAGTTCACGGCAAACCATTTCTTCAACCTGCGGGTCAATAAATGCAAAGGTGCCAACCACACCGGAAACCATGCCAACCGAGATGGCATTTATGGCGGCCTGCAAACGGGCCAGGTTACGGTTCATTTCATCATACCACAGGGCAAATTTTAGTCCGAACGAAGTGGGTTCGGCATGGATGCCATGGCTGCGGCCAACACAAACGGTTAGTTTATGGGTCAAAGCCTGTCGTTTTAATACCGTCAGCAATGTCAGCAAATCCTGCTCAATTAAATGAGCGGCTTGCCTGGTAACCAGCGCCAGGGCGGTATCCAGCAAGTCGGATGAAGTCATGCCGAGATGAATAAATCGTGATTCAGGGCCAACATATTCACCAACATTGGTTAAAAAGGCGATAACATCATGCTTAACCTGGGCTTCAATTTCCAGAATCCGGTCAACTGAGAAATTCGCTTTTTCTTCAATGCTCCGGGTAGTCCCCTGCGGAATTCGGCCTAATTGTTCCTGAGCCCGGCACGCGGCGATTTCAACTTTTAACCAGGCGCGGTATTTATTATCTTCACTCCAAATATCACCCATTTCCGGGCGAGTATAACGGTTTATCATTTGTACCCCTGTTTTTGTTTTTTAGGGTCGGTAGCTAACATTACCATAACATTATAATTATTACCATCACGATATATTTTTAAATCAAGGTACTCGCCAACTTTGAGATCCTGGTTGTTTATAATGTTACTTATTTCATCGGCGGTATTGACCGGCGTACCGTTTATTGCTAAAATAACATCACCGACTTTTAATCCGGCTTTTTCCGCCGGGCTGCGTTTATCAATATCGGTGATGATGGCGCCCAGAGTGGATTTTAAACCCAAATATTGCGCAACAGCCGGAGATACCACATCGTAATGAACGCCGGTCCAAAAACTGCGTTCCACATAACCGTTGGTCATTAAATCATCCAGAATCTTTTTTACCCGATTAATTGGCACGGCAAAACCCAAACCAATACTTGAAGTGCGGGTTTCACTGCCTGAGATGATCCAGGTATTGATACCAATTACTTCGCCAATGCAATTGACCAGCGGCCCGCCGCTGTTGCCGCCATTGATCGCGGCATCGGTTTGCAGCATATCTTCAAATAAACGGTCGTTGCTTTGCTTGCCAAAATCCTGATCTTTGGCGCTGATAACGCCAACCGTAACCGTTGGTTTGGACGTGATATCGAACAGACCAAATGGATTGCCGATAGCAATGGCCCATTCGCCAATGATCATATCATCGGAATTGCCCAGAGGCGCAGCCGGGAAACCAATGTCATCTTCAATTTTCAGCACTGCCACATCGGTTTCATAATCTTCCCCGATCTTACGGGCTTTGTACTGTTTGCCGCCCACACGGGTGACAATTATTTCTGTGGCATTTTCCACAACATGCTGGTTGGTTAATATATAACCTTCGGGTGAAAAGATAAAACCCGATCCCAAACTTTGCACCTGCTTTTCAAAGGTGGGCCATTCACGAAAAAAATGCCGGAAAAACGGGTCATCAAAAAACGGATTATTGGAATAATAACGCTGAACCTGGGTTATATTAATACCGACAACTGCCGGGCTAACCTTTTCTATCGCTTCCGTTATAGCATTACGGCGGGAATTTTCAACAGTCGTAAAAGTATTGATATTACCATTTCCTGCTGCATAATTATATTTTTGCCGGGCAGCCATAGCATTTGGAATACTATGAGTAACCGGTATCAGCGTATTAAATAACAACCCCAACATTAATAATGTCAAAAAATAACCGGGATATTTTTTGGCGTTTTCGAGCATAGATAACCTGTAATATTATAAAACCTTTAGTTATTTGGATATTTTTTCCCAGTCCTTCAGAAAACTCTGAATGCCGGCATCGGTCAACGGGTGTTTGATCAATTTCTCAATAATAGCATAAGGAATTGTAGCAATGTGAGCGCCAATCAAAGCAGCGGTTTGTACATGCCCGATACTGCGAATGCTTGCCACGACGATTTCAGTTGTAAAGCCATAATTTTCATATATTTGCAAAATCTGTTCCACCAGTTCCATACCATTTTGGCCGGTATCGTCCAAACGCCCAACAAAGGGACAAATGTAGGAAGCGCCGGCTTTGGCGGCTGCGAGCGCCTGCATAGCGCTGAAAATCAGGGTAACATTAGTCTTTATACCTTCTTTTTCCAGGGTATTCACCGCCATCAACCCATCTTTGGTGGCAGGTATTTTAATAACAATATTATCATGGATTTTTGCCAGGTTCATACTTTCGGCAATGATTTCATCAGCATCCAGGCTGATCGCTTCTGCGCATACCGGGCCGTCAACGATCTGACAGATCGCTTTATATATTTCTTCGGGAGTCCCTTTTTCCTTAGCCAGCAAAGTTGGGTTGGTAGTTACGCCATCGGCCAGACCCAGATCGACGGCCTTTTGAATTTCTTCGACATTGGCGGAATCGATAAAAAACTTCATTGTTACTCCATTTTTTTAGTGAACGAGTATAAAATTTTGTTATTTTGATCTGTCCGGATTGTGCTTTTGTTGAAACAACAGAGCCGGATATTTTACAAACTTAAAAATTTATATAAATTTATTACCGGAACATAATACCGGAATATAACGACCTATAATATACTAAATTCAATAATCAATTTATACTTTTTTTATATAAAAATTAATCAATTATCAGTACATAACCCTGGTCAGAAACAGACCTTGCGGCGGCGCAGTTGGCCCGGCAACAGTACGATCTTTAGCGTTTATTATAGCCTGGAACTGCGGCAGGGTTATGGATTCTTTGCCAATTTTAACTAATGTGCCGACCAGAATCCGTACCATATTATGCAGAAAACGGTTAGCGGTAATTTCAAATAAAAGATTATCATTTTCCTGACGCCACGATGCGTCGCTCACATTGCACAAATAATGATCGACATCGGCGCCAACCTGACAAAATGATTGAAAATCATGCGAGTCGATAATGATCCGACACGCCTCCTGCATAAGGGATAAATTTAATTTTTCACCAAAATACCAGGTATATTGCCGGCCGATAGCAACAGGCTTATTAATGATGTAATAACGATAGGTGCGTGACCGGGCGCTGAACCTGGCGCTGAATTCTTCATCAACCTCAACTGCGCTAACTACCCGTATATCCCGCGGCAGCATTGAATTTAAAGCTGCCCGAAAGACATGATCCGGTAAATGGCTGGCAGTTTTAAAATTTATCACCTGTCCGGTAGCATGGACGCCGGAATCAGTACGACCAGCGGCAGTTACCCGAATGATTTCATTAGTAAGCTGCAATAAGGCCTTTTCCATTTCAGCCTGAACAGTTCTCACCTCCGGTTGAATTTGCCATCCGCAAAAATCGGTGCCATCGTATTCAATTTCAAGCTTTAAATTTCGCATCATCCGGGGCACATCAGATCAATTGATAAAAAATACTGATAACGGTTAAAAGTACACATAAAATCAGTACACCATAATCAAAACCGGAATATTTAAGAATTTTATAACTGGTACGGCCATCACCACCCGTATAACAGCGGGAATCCATAGCCAGGGCAAGTTCATCGGCGCGCCGAAACGCGGATATAAACAGCGGTAGAATAAGTGGGATAATGCTTTTAATCCGGTTAATAATATGACCATCGAACGAGGCGCCCCGGGAAAGCTGGGCATTTTTTATTTTTTGTGCTTCCTCGATCAGCGCCGGAATAAAACGTAACGACAGGGTGAGCATCATAACAATATCATGTGTCGGCACCCGCAATTTCTTCAGGGGTTTGAGGATGTGCTCGAGCGCATCGGTCAATTCTATAGGCGAAGTGGTCAAAGTTAACAGGGCGGCCAGAATAATTAAAACAATCAGCCGCAGCGAATATTTAAAACCGAGTTCAATGCCTTCAGTCGTAATCCGCATTCCGGCAATGGGCAGTTCCAGCAGCGTTCGGCCTGGAGTCCAGAATAAATGAACAATAATGGTCAAGATAAATAACCAAACAAAGGGGCGTAAATTCCCAAATATTAGGCTGGCAGGAATTCGCGACAATAACAACATCAGCAATAAAAAACACAAAAAAATACCAATGATCAGGGGACGATTGGAAACCAACAAACCGGTCATCAGCATAAAAACAGAAAACAGTTTCGTTCTGGGGTCCAACCGGTGGATAAACGATTCTCCGGGAAAATATTGTCCTAAAGTTATATCATTCATAAACGCCATAATTCATTAATAAAGAATAATATAGGGATTAAAAATCTAAATTCCAATAAAATAAACCAGATACCCGAAGCATGGAATATTGAAGACTAGTATAAAGATTCTATTTTATTAATGCAATCATGGTAATGGTGGAAAAAATATTTGTTATGATATAGTTTTACTTGATATTTCAGGTTTTTTTTTCAATATTACAGGAGTTCGTTTTATGTACAATTTCTGTTGCGGGACAATTCCTGATCCCATTAAATTGGCTTAAACTTTAATAAAATGGCAGGTGGAGGAAAGTTTATGAGCACACAAAACAGTAAAAGCACCAAACATACTCCGTACGTTCCGGTAAATACACAAATGCGTGAATTTACCTTTAAAGCGATTTTTCTGGGTTTGATACTGGCAATAATTCTGGGGGCAGCCAATGCTTACCTGGGATTGAAAGCCGGAATGACAGTTGCCGCAACATTCCCGGCGGCGGTTATTGCTATGGCTATATTAAAACCATTCAAAGGCACAATTCTGGAAGAAAATATGGCCCGAACCACCGGTGCGGTGGGTGAAGCCCTGGCAGCTGGAGCTATATTTACAATTCCGGCATTCATTTTGGCCGGAGTGTGGGATAATTTTGATTATTTTAAAAGCACCATGCTCATGTTGGTGGGAGGCGTTTTGGGGGTGTTGTTCATCATTTTATTACGGCGAACTTTAATAGAAGACGAATCTCTTCCCTACCCGGAAAGCAAAGCATGCGCTGAAATCGTCAAAGCAGGACAAAGCGGGCAATCGGGCGGCAAATATGTGTTCTGGTCGATGGGTCTGGCTGCGTTAATAGAACTTTTCAAGAATGAAAATGGTTTTCGCTTTGTTAAAGATTCGGTGAACGGCTTTTTTAATTTTTCAAGTTCAAAAATTGCCCTGCTCAATTCCAAAAGTATAATCATCGAACGGTTGTCCGAAACCGGTGAAAAAATCCAGGCGCAATTTTCTTATAAAGGCGGCATGTTCCTGCAAAGTCCAGCTGCTTCCCCTGCATTTCTTGGCGTTGGTTACATTATTGGCTTTAGACTGGCGGCTATTACTTTTTCCGGCGGTGTGTTTGGCTGGATATTTCTAATGCCGATCGTATTGTTTTTATTAAGCAGTCAACTCGAACCTTTTGCCTTGTCGCAGGATTGGATAACTGTAGCCAAAGCGGCATACAGTTCCACTGTTAAACCGATTGCCGTTGGCGGTATGCTGGTTGGCGCGTTTAACACTTTGTTCAGAATGCGGAAAAGCCTGTTCAGCGGGATCAGCCACGGTATACAAGATATTCGCCAGGCCAGCGGCAATAAAACGGAAAAGGTTCGCACCGACAAAGATTTACCCTTTGGGATGACGATCCTGGCTATCGGTATTCTGGTAATCTGCATTATCTTTGTTTATAAATCGTTTAGTATCAATTGGGGCTCGGCTGTTTTGGCAGCCGTCATCATGACTTTGGCCGGTTTTATTTTTGCCGCAGTTGCCGGGTATCTGGTTGGAATTATCGGTAGTTCATCCAACCCAATTTCCGGTTTGACCTTATCAACATTGTTAATTGCCGCATTACTCATGGTACTGGTTGGCATGAAAGGCGATCCGGGAGTGGCGGCAGTGCTGGCGGTTGCTTCTGTGGTTTGTTGTGTAGCCGGAGTTGCCGGAGATATGATGCAGGATCTGAAAGTAGGATATTTACTTGGCGGTACTCCCTGGAAGATGCAATTGGGTGTAATTATGGGTGTAATTGCCGCCTCCCTGGTTATGGTTATTCCTATAATGTTATTGCATAATGCCTACGGACTGGGCAGCGATGCCTTGCCGGCGCCGCAAGCCGGTTTGATGGCAATGATGAGTAAAGGCATAGTCGGCGGCGACATGGCCTGGCCGTTGGTTATTGCCGGCATGTTCTTTGGTATTGCCCTGATATTGATTGGTTCCCCCTCACCCATGCTTATTTCGGTCGGTATGTATTTACCTTTCAACACTACCTCGGCAATTTTCATTGGCGGTATCATTAAATATATCGTTGATAAACGGGCAGAGAAAAAAATCAAGAATGAAGATGACAAAAATCAGGTTGAAAATACCGGTCTGCTGCTTGCCTCAGGATTAGTTGCCGGCGAAGCGCTTACGGGAATTATTTTAGCCGCCCTGGTTGTTGCCAATGTGAATTTAAAAACATTGATTGGTCTTCCGGAAAGTTTTGATGGCTTGTGGTGGCTTAGTATTGCGGTATTTTTACTCATTGGCTATATCCTGATTAAATATCCATTAAACAAATTACGTACTGATAAAAAATAATTACACTACCGATAATACCCGGCCGGTTAAAATCCGGCCAGGTATTTTATTAATGCTTTGTTGATATTTTCAATTTTACCCGATATATACATAGATAATTTCAACGCCTTTCAATGCAGTATATTACAAGGATCAATTCTCTGCATAAAACCAACAGGCCCAAACAGGCCGGGAATAGGTGATGAACAACAAGAATAGCGATTTTTTGGAACTGGTTCCGGAACATAATGTACGCTGGGAAAATACTGCCAATGGTGAAGTGTGCCTGTGGTCGCCCAAATATACACATCCTTTTATGGTTAAATACCTGTTGCCGCTGTTAAAGAAAAAAGAGACCAGGATAACCCTGGACCAATATGGCAGCTTTGCCTGGATGCAAATTGATGGGAAAAAAAATATCCGGCAAATTGGCGCCGCCATGCTGCAGGAGTTTGGTGAAAAAATTGAACCCGTTGAACAACGATTGGGTATTTTTATCAATATTATGCTTAACCGCAAACTGTTAAGCGTCCATTGACAATAACGAACAGACTTTATGAATAACTTTATACCATATATGGGGGTTCATAAATTTAATATATGACAAAACTGGAGAAATCTGCCCGGGCGATTGTAAATAAATGCCTGGAGATCAAACGCGGCGAATCTGTATTGATTTTAATGAATGAGTCATTTCAGGATATTGCCCAATTACTGTTTTCAGAATGCTTGACAAAAAGTAAAAATACCTGCATGCTTGTACTACCGGATAACTTTTACAAGCATGGTATTCATGATTCAATAGCCAGATTTATGCAAAGCATGGATGTAATAGTTGCTCTGACCAATCCTTCCATAGCATCTCTGGAAGCCCGCATCAAAGCCAATCAAAACGGGGCACGCATTGCCAGTATGCCCAATATTACCAAATCATCTTTTATTCGTTTTGAAAATACCGATTTTAAAAAGATCAGCCGGCTTAGTAAAAAACTGAGCGATATTCTCAGCATTTCGAATGAAGTGAATATAACGTCGGCAAATGGAACTCACCTGGATATAGTTATTGATAATCACCAGGGATATGCAGAGACCGGGCTATTAAATCAACCCGGTACATTTTCCCACCTGCCGGCCGGTATGGCTTGCATTTCACCGGCTGATGGAAAAATCGAGGGACAATTGGTGGTCGATTCCGGCATGGAATTTGACCGCGACGACTCGGAAAAACTGGTCGTGCATATTAAAGACGGACGGGCGGCGCGGATAACCGGCGGGCTCTCTGCTAAAAGATTGCGACAAAAGCTGGCCCACCGGGGAGCTCTCAATCGTTCGGTTATTGAATTTGGCCTGGGCGTCAATGATGCTGTGCGCATTAACGGCAACCCTGCGGAAGACGAAAAAGCATTGGGTAATATTTTCATCTCTCTGGGGCATAATTCCATAGATGAAGATAATACCGATAGTGAAACATCTCTGCATGGTATTGTCTATAAAGCAACTGTAGAAGTCAAGGGAAAGAAAATAATTGACCGGGGGCGGTTATTACTGGATTAAGCTGAGATCTTTTTACCAATCATTGAACCGGAACGGGTTTTTCGTTCCTGGATTAACCTGGTAAGTCTTTTACTGCTGTTATAAATAGCGTGAATATCCATCTTTTGCTGTTCTGTCAGATTCACCAAGTCATTATTATACAATTGGTTGCAGAGACTTGAGATTGTAGCGTTTGCCAATTCCAGATCCTCCAGCCACTCATCCTGGGGAATGGTTTCAACAACAGGCGGGGTTTCAGGAATTACAACTGGTGATCCGTTTCGGGGCAGTTCTTTTTCCAACTGGGATCTGCGGACAATGTTATCAACAATATTTACCAGTTCACGATGGCCGAATGGTTTATTCAAGAACGCCCGTAATCCAAGCCGATAATATTCTTCAATATTATCCATCTCATCGGATTTAGCGGTAAGCATTACAACAGGAGTATTGCGGATTGAAACATATTGGGGCGATGCAGCAAGCATTTTTATAAACTGTTTGCCATTAATATCGGGTAAAATATAATCAAGCAAAATAATATCGGGTTTATGGAATTTTGCGGTCTCAAGACCTTCTTGTCCATTCCTGGCAGTATAAAAATCATAACCAACCCGGCTAAAAATTCTTTTACCGATGAGCAACATATCAACATTATCATCGATCAACAAGAGTTTCTTTTTATTCATGATGCATTCCCGGATTTAAGGTCGTAAGACGCAACAAAATTAGCAAAAAAATAATTGCAACATCTATACCATACTTGATTAAAATCGAAAAAATTCCCACAATTATTCGGCCGAAACCGGCAAAAAAATTGAAAAAACTGAACCGGCGCCCAATGTACTATTAACTTCGATGCGGCCGTTGTGAATTTCAACCAACTGCTTGACCAGCGCTAATCCCAAACCGGAGCCATTTATATTACGGACTTGTTCATTATCGGTTACACGGTAAAACTTGTTAAAGATATTTTGCAAATCCTTTTCTGCAATTCCAAATCCCTGATCTTTGATGCGAAATATGGCATGATCGTTTTCGCGTATCAACTGTAATTCAATTTGCGTGCTATCCGGGCTGTATTTAATAGCATTGGAAAACAGATTTAATATAATCTGCTCCATCATACCGTTATCGGCCCATACCAACACCGGCGCCTCGGGTTCTTTAAAATCGACGACAATTTCCTTTTGCGCGGCCAGGTAAGCATTATTGCCGATTACCATTTGCACGGTTTCCGTTAAATCTACCTTGGCTTTTTGCGGTTGAATGCGACCGGATTCAATTCGCGAAATATCCAGGAATTTATTTATCAATTCACCAAGCCGGGTAGATTCATTAAGAATAATGGTCGCATATTCGTTAGCTTGTTCCTTATCCAGTTCCGGATCAAGCAACAGTTCACTAAAGCCGCAAATGCTGGTTAAAGGAGACCGCAGTTCGTGCGCAACCATGGAAACCAGTTCGGTTTTCATGCGATCAATTTCTTTTTGCTGGGTAATATCGCGTAGAATAGTAGCAATACCGATCAAACCTTCCGTTTCATGTAAAACCCGCGCGGCATTGGCTTGCAGTATTCTCGGTTTCCAGTTAGCCTTTTCTCTTACTTCGATTTCTGCAGAAGGCAACTCGGTAAAATTGTTCTCGGTAGCTTCCTGTATCAAATATAATAACTTGGGTTCGGTAATAAATTCATTGATATTTTTATCAAGCGCTTCACCTTGCTGCAAGCCGAACCATTTTTCTGCAGTAGAATTGAGAATCAGGACTTTTAGTTGAGGATCGGTTACTATAACCCCATCAGCAATATTTTTGATGATCGTTTGAGTTTTATTACGTTCGGCAATTATCTGCGCCAGGTTCATTTCATGCAGGCGGCGGATTTCTGTGGTCATGTAATTGAATAATTTGGCCAGTTTACCGATCTCATCATCGGAATTAAGGTTTATTTTATGGGAAAATTTTCCCCGCGCAATTTCAGTTGCGCTGCGGGTAAATTCTGCAATTGGTGTTGTAATATAACGAGAAATATAAAAGGCTACCATTCCGGCCAGCACCAGGGCAAATAATATTATGGTTACAATGATAACAATAACGGACCAGGCGCTGTTACCGGCGCTTAAATAACCATTGACCAGGGCTAAAACAGTCAAAGTGGCAACCGGGATCATTGTAGCGCTCATGATCGCCAGTAATAATTTTCGGAACAGTTTACTTTTTATTTGTTGATTAAACCAGTTTGTCATTAACTCTGCTATCCTTCATCAATTACCTGATTTTTTCCATTGGCCTTGGCGATATATAAACGCCGGTCGGCACACTCGATCAACTCCTCGCTGGTTGTACCATTATGTGGAAAAGTTGAAACTCCTACACTGATAGATATTTTACCATTAGGCCGGGCGTTATCCAGATTAAACCGGTAATTATCAACCAGATCTTTAAGTTTATTGGCAACAATTTTACCGGCCATTTTATCCGTTTCAGGAAAAATGAGAGCAAATTCTTCTCCCCCATAGCGAGCCGCTGTATCGATGCTGCGAATATTACGTTTGATCAGACCGGCAATAGTACGCAACACTTCATCGCCGGCCAGATGCCCATAAGTATCGTTATAATTCTTGAAAAAATCTATATCAAACATGATCAGGGTAAATTGCGACTTGTTGCGCCTTGCGCGCTCAATTTCTTTGCTCAGCGTATCTTTAAAATAACGGTAATTGTATATATCGGTCAATCCGTCTTTGGTCGCCAGTTCCCGCAGTATTTCTTTGGTTTCTTCCAGTTGTTTCACTTTTTCCTGCAACTGGTCATGCAGATATTTTATACGCAGAAGCGATTTTACTCTGGCCAATAGTTCGTGTTTATTGACAGGTTTGGTGATAAAATCATCAGCGCCCGATTCTATACCTTTGATCTTGTCTTCTACTTCATTCAGGGCGGTTACCAATATGATAGGAATATAAAAATTAATAACATTATTTTTGATGATCTGGCAAGTATCATATCCGTTCATACCGGGCATCATAACATCGAGCAATATCAAATCCGGTTTTTCTTTTTCAATTAATTCAATAGCAGCGGCGCCGGAATTGGCAATAGTCAATTCATAATCGGTCGCTAAAAATGATCTCAATACTGAAATATTCGCAAGGGTATCATCGACAATCAGTAAATGCGCTTTTTTTGTAACGTTATTTTTAACAATTTGTTTTGGCATTTATTATGTTAACTCTCTTGAATTAATCTGAAAAAAGATAGCGGACATTTAAATTACGCGCTGCCAGGGCTTCATTAAGACGGGACACAGGAGTGGTTACCGGCGCCTCTTTTAAAAGCTCCGGGGTTTGCTCGGCTTCCTGCGCAATTTTTATAAGCAAGTCGGCAAATTGTTCCAGGGTCTCTTTACTTTCCGTCTCTGTCGGTTCAATCATCAGGGCTTCGGATACAATTAACGGGAAATAGACCGTAGGCGCATGCACTCCATAATCCAAAAGACGTTTGGCAATATCAAGGGTTTTAACACCAAACTTTTTTTGCCGGTCACCGGATAGAACAAATTCATGCATTGGTGTTCTGGTATAGGGTAAATCATAAAAGTCACGTAACAGTGCAAGCAAGTAATTGGCATTGATAAGAGCGCCCTCACTCACCTGCCGCAAACCGGTGGCGCCTAACATACGAATATAAGTATAAGCGCGGACCAGGATACTAAAATTACCATAAAATGCACTGACCTTGCCGATACTCTCTGAAAATTCACAAGTGCGGGTAAACCCGTGCTTTTCTTTTTTAACACAGGGAGAAGGCAAAAACGATCTGATTCGTTCTGAAACACCGACTGGGCCGGCGCCTGGCCCGCCGCCGCCGTGAGGCGTGGAAAATGTTTTATGCAGATTAAAATGTACAACATCAAAGCCTAAATCTCCGGGACGGACGATGCCAAGCAGGGCATTTAAATTGGCGCCATCCATATAAAGCAACGCTCCGGCCTTGTGAACCAGGCGGGAGATTTCCGCTACCTGGGTTTCAAAAATTCCCAAAGTATTGGGATTCGTCAACATCAGTGCGGCGGTTTCGTTATTCAAATGCGCTTTAAGGTCCTCAAGATCAACCAGACCCTGAGCATTGGATTTTATCTGCACGGCCTGCAAACCGGCAATGGTAACACTGGCCGGATTGGTGCCATGCGCTGAATCAGGGATCAACACAATTTTGCGGTTACCACCCTGCGCTTCATGATAGGCTTTGATCATCATTAAGCCGGTCAACTCGCCATGAGCGCCGGCCGAAGGTTGTAATGTAACCGCCGCCAATCCTGAAACCTGGCATAAATATTCTGCTAATTCGTACAACAATTGTAAGGCGCCCTGCACTGTTGCATCTGGCTGGTGAGGATGCAGAGCCGAAAAGCCTTTCAGGCCCTGGGTTTCCTCATTAATTTTTGGATTATATTTCATTGTGCAGGAACCAAGTGGATAAAATCCTTTATCCACATGATGGTTGAGGGTTGACAGGTTAATAAAGTGTCTTACAACATCAAATTCACTAACCTGTGGTAACCGCGCCGCTTTTTTTCGCTGAAATTTTTCTGGTATTAGCTGACTGATATTTACTTCCGGTACATCAATTTTGGGTAAACTACAACCCGACCGGCCATTTGAACCCATTTCAAAGATCAGTTTTTTGAACATTATTTTATCTCCCGCACAAGCAAATCATAGTATATTTATTAAACAATCAAATTACAATTTACTGTAATGATAGTCAAGAAATTTTATTGATAATTTTGCAGGTTCGCATGAATACCTCGTTATAATAATAATAACGCAGCTTTGGGAAAACTGGCCAGGCTCTCCTGAATGCGTTGGTCTTTTATTGCCGCCGCCCGGAGTGCACCTTCAATTCCCCATAATATAAAGGCGGTTTCCTGCATTAACGCCTGTTTTATTTGTTGATTAAATGCGGGGTCAGATTCTGCCATGTTCTCATTCATTTTTGCCGACCGGTAAAACTCTGCCAGTATATTTTCTGTAATAGAAAATTCCAGAAAAAATCTATCAATATCAGTTTTAAGATTGGGACTGGTTTGTACCAGTTTTTCAGCATAATTTAAAAAAACATTACGGGCATACATTTCCCGCACCGATTTGGATATACTTTCAGTTTTGACCGTTGAGATAATATCGGGTCGTAAGCCATTCCCTTCATAAATGATCCGACCTTTTGGAGTTTTAATTTCATGCCAGCGCTGAATTTCCGAGCTAGCCGAAACGGATTCATCCGCATTAGCGTCATAAGCTGCATTTTCTTCGCTCCCGATCATTCTGCCTAGTGGGGTATGATAATATGCAGTAGTCAGCAATAAAGCGGAACCATCCGGAAAAGGGAATTCGGTTTGCACACAAGCTTTACCGTATGTTACTTCGCCAAACAACAACCCACGGTCCCAATCCTGGATGGCGGCGGCAAATATCTCCGCAACACTGGCAGTTCCGGCATTGACCATAACAATAAGGGGAATATCCGCAAATGCCGGCAGGGCTGTTGCAATATACTTTTGGTTAGCCTGAGGAGTTTTGCCGCGGGTAGTTACAATGACCTTACCTTTGGAAATAAAACGATCGGCAGCCTGTATACCAGCCAGCAACGAGCCACCGCTATTATCACGCAAGTCTACAATAATTTGTTTCATTCCTCTGCTGAACAGGTATTTATAGGCAATATCAAGCTCATCCGGTGTAGTACTCATAAAATGGGTGATTTTGATATAACCGGTAGTGTTGTTTAACATAAAAAAGCCAGGTATACTTTTTACAGCAATAAAAGTCCGGTTTAGTATATACTTCCTGGGTTCACTCCCTGAATGTTTGGCAAGGATTGTAACTTTGCCATGGCCAGCACCCTCAAGTAAACTCTGAATCTGTTCTTCCCTGAGAACCGAGATTTGCCGGCCGTCAATCTCCATAATATTATCGCCAACCAGCAAGCCGGCCCGAAATGCCGGGCTGTTATCGGATATACTGACCAGGACATACTGACCTTTGATCTGCTTGAAACGCAAGCCAAGACCAACATAACCCAGGTTTTTGGTCTCCCGATCCTTATATTCTTCCGCCGTGAGGTACACAGAATACTGATCAAGGCCGGACAGCATACCATTGATAGCATTTTTTAATAAAAGGTCCGAATCAATTTCATTTATGTAATTACGTTCGATGTTATCCAGAATCATGGTCAGGATCATCCATTTATTATAGACCTTTTGAGTTGCATGGGCAAGTTGCTGCGGGAGTCTTACCACAATCATAAAAATGATTATCGCTAAAATAATCAAATACTTGTAATACCAGTTACTACATTTCACACTACACATCCCTTCTAAAAATACCCTGTAATATAAAAAATTAACTGGTGTAATTTTGTGGTTTTGGTCAACAATTCACCAGAGCAATTATTAAGATGTAAAAATGCAATAATCACACCAGCGATATTGGGGCTAATTTGAACCGATATTTATGTCTTACGAAATAGTATTGATTCAATCAAATCTGACTCTGCTTTTAAACAACAAAATTCAACCCCAAATTTTTTGTACTATTTTAAATATCCCGGTTAAGTTAGCTGATTAGATCAGCAATGAACGGATTATATACAAACTGCCAGAAAAGAATGGTTACATTCAATGATAAACTTAAATTATGCTTGACATTTTCAATGTTTGGAATTATCTTAGATTTTGCGTAATTTTAAATAAGCATGCATTGAATTTCAATCAATAAAATAAAAGGAAACCATTTGGGGACACTGGTAGAATTACTAAAAAATACGGCAATGCAATTACCAAAACATACCGCTCTGATTTTTGGGGAAAACAGGGTAGATTATGGTCTGTTGCTTGAAGCCTCAAAAAGGCTTGCCAGTGGATTATCAGCGCTTGGAATCCGGAAAGGAGATCGGGTTGCGCTTATGCTGCCCAATGTGCCACATTTCTGTATTTCATACTTTGGGATCCTTGAAATTGGGGGCATTGTTGTTCCTGTCAACATCATGAGTAGTAAAGATGAAATTCAGCACCAGTTAAAAGACAGCGGCGCATCGGCAATGATTACCTGGACAGGTTTTCAAAACCTGGCAATTGCCATGAAAGATATGTGCCCGGAATGTAAAAATATCTTATTCCTTGGCGATAATATCCCCACAGGAACTCTGGCGCTGACACGGGTGATATCAGAATCAAAACCGCTCGAAAATGATATTGAAATCAGTGATACAGATATAGCGGTTATCAATTATACAACCGGCATAGCCGACGTTCCCCTGGGCGCCGAGTTAACCCATAGCTCCCTATATTCCAACGCGACAACCTGCAGTGAAATGTTCCGGTTTACTCAGGATGATAAAATGCTGGCAGTACTGCCATTATTTCATCCTCTGGGGCAAACCCTGGTTATGAACAGTTCTTTTTCACGGGGCTGTACCGTTGCGTTGATGCCGAGATACTCTCCGGAAGAAATTGTTCAAGCTATAAATAATTATAAAATTACCTTTATGGCCGCTGTACCGGGCATATTTACAAATTTAACTGAAAATTCTCAGAATGTGTCATTACCCTCTTTAAAATATTGCATGAATTATGGCGGCAAACTACCGCAGGAAATAATTGACGAGTTTGAAGAAAAATATAATGCGATCGTATTACAGGCGTATGGCTTGACCGAAGCGGGACCGTTGGTTACATCGGTTCGTCTGGATAGTGACAGAAAAGCGAATTCTGTCGGTTTGCCGTTAATGGGAGTGGAAATCCAGATTCGCGACGATCTGGGAAACCAACTCCGGCCTTTCCAGAGCGGGGAAATTTGGACGAAAAGCCAAAATTTGATGAACGAGTATTATAACAAGCCGGAAGAGACCAAAAAACGTCTGAAAAATGGGTGGTTATTTACCGGTGATGTTGGGTACATTGACGATTATCATTATTTATTCGTGCAGGAACGGAAAGAAAATATTATCGTTAAAGGCGGATTTCATATTTTTCCACATGAAGTTGAAAAAGTGATCATGGAACATTCGGATGTGCAGGAAGCGGCAGTGATCGATGTACCGGATGAGGTTCAGGGTGCAGAAGTGAAGGCATACGTAATATTAAAAGAAGGTAAACATTTAACCCAGGACGAATTGATAAAATTTTGCCGGCATACATTACCAGTCTACAAAACCCCCAAATATATAGAATTTTGCTCAAGCATCCCTAAAAGCCCAACCGGCAGGGTTTTAAAAAGAGTCTTGCGAAAAAATTCTATAAGCTATCGATCCGGGTATGATGATAAAAGGAATAAGGAAAAATAGTATTAAATAAGCAATTCCATATTTTTTTAACAAATAGCTTGAAACAGGAGGACAACAGTGAAAGAATTTAGTCCTAAAGAGATACGTAACATTGCACTTGTATCACATTTATCAGCAGGTAAAACAACCCTGGCTGAAGCATTTTTATTTTCTGCCGGGGAAATCACCCGTTTAGGGACGATAGATGAAGGCACAACTACATCTGATTTCCGATCCGATGAAATTGAACGCAAAATATCTATCAGCGCTTCATTATTAAGTTTTGAGTGGAAAAAGTCAAAAATAAACCTTATTGATATTCCCGGCTACCTGGATTTTTTTGGAGAAGTTATCAGCGGCGTGCGGGTGAGCGACCTGGCCATAATATTATTAAACAGTGTATCCGGCGTGGAAGTAGGGACTGATTTCGCGTGGGATATTCTGGAAAGAAATAATATTCCGGCAATGCTGTATGTAAATTTTATGGATAAAGAACATGCTAATTTTGATAAAGTAGTAAAAACGGCTAAAGAAGCGTATGGTAATAACGTAATCATGTTCCAATTCCCTGTTACCGAAGGCGAAAAATTTAACAGTATTATTGATCTGTTAAAAATGAAAAAAATTACTTTTAATACGGATCTGAGCGGCAAGTATACACAGGAAGATATTCCTGCCGACCTGGCCAATAAAGCCAAAACTTTACGCAATGAATTGATTGAAAAGATTGCCGAAAGTGATGACGCTCTGCTGGAAAAATATTTTGAAGCCGGTGAACTTGCTGAAGATGAAATTAATATTGGTTTAAAAAAAGGTTTATTAAAAAGAAGCTTTTTCCCGGTATTTTGCGGAGTTGCAAGTAAAAATCTTGGCCCCCAATTAATGCTCGATTTTATTGCCGAATTTGGACCTTCACCTGCGGATATTACTTCTGTACCGGCTTTTGATAAAGATAATAAAGAAATTACCATTAAAGTGGATGAAAATGCTCCGTTTTCCGCGCTTGTATTCAAGACTATATCTGAAATGCATGTCGGCGAACTATCACTCATAAAAGTTTATTCCGGTAGTATAAAATCCGGCGATGAAGTGTTAAATACCGCCAATAGCACTACTGAAAAAATCGGTCAGATCTATACCTTGAACGGAAAAAACCGCAAAGAAATTGGGGTTTTAAAAACCGGCGACATCGGCGCCTTGGTAAAACTGAGAAACACTCATACCAGCAACACTCTCTGCGACAAACGCAATCCTGTAAAATTTGCGGAAATTCAATTTCCGGAACCGGTTGTTGAAATAGCGGTTACGCCCAAAAGTAAAGGCGACGAAGATAAAATTTCCAGTGGTTTACACACATTACATGAGATCGACCCCAGCTTTACTGTTCGAATCGATCCGGAATTGAAACAAACTGTGGTCGCCGGCCAGGGTGAAATGCATTTAACCATCATTCTGAAAAGATTAAAAGAACGCTATACGGTCGATGTAGAACAAAAGAAACCAAAAATACCGTATCGTGAAACAATAACAGCCAAGGCTGATGAAAAATATCGCCACAAAAAGCAATCCGGCGGCGCCGGTCAGTTCGCAGAAGTGTGGATGCGAATCGAGCCCACCCCCCGCGGCAGTGGTTTTGAATTCGCCAGCGCTGTTGTCGGTGGCGCTATTTCGTCCTCCTTCATTCCCTCCATCGAAAAAGGCGTCCAGCAGGTGTTGGTTGAAGGCGCAGTTGCCGGTTATAAAATTGTCGATGTTAAAGCGATAGTTTATGACGGCAAAGAACACCCCGTAGATTCAAAGGATATTGCTTTCCAGATCGCCGGACGAGAAGTGTTTAAAATGTGTATGAAAAGCGCCAAACCCATCCTGCTTGAACCGATCTGCAACGTGGAAATTCGCTGTCCTGAAGAATACATGGGAGATGTAATGGGCGATCTTTCCAGCCGTCGCGGTAAAATCACCGGTATGGAAATGCACGGTCGATTCCAGGTGGTTAAAGCTCAGGTACCGCTGGCCGAACTGCATAACTATGCAACAACGCTACGCTCCCTGACCCAGGGACGGGCAACACATACACGCAAAATATCGCATTATGATCCTCTGCCGAAAGAACTGGAAGCCAAAGTTGTTGAAGAATCTCAAGCGGAAAATAAATAATTCAAAATGTGCAGATAAAGGCACGGTCTTTACCGTGCCTTTTTTATTATACAGGCTTGTATTAATATAAACATTTAACCCGTAACAACAGGAGTGAAGGCGTGGACAAAATATGGGCGCCCTGGCGGATTGAATATATATTACAACCAAAACCCCAGGGATGTATTTTTTGTGATAAACCCAAAGAAAGTAATGACCGGCAAAACCTAATATTATACAGGGGCGCCGTCAGTTTTATCATTATGAATTTTTATCCTTATAATAACGGACATATCATGATCGTTCCTTACCGTCATATTTCGCAATTATCCCTGCTGACGCCGGACGAACAAAACGAGATGATGAAATTACTGGGGATGAGTACAACAATCTTGCAAAAAGCGTTATCCCCTGACGGCTTTAATATTGGTATGAATCTTGGTAAAGTGGCCGGCGCAGGAATAGACGATCACCTGCATTTTCATATAGTGCCACGCTGGAATGGTGATACCAATTTTATGCCGGTTACCGGGCATACCAAGGTCATCTCACAGGGATTATACGAGTCCTGGGAACAGTTACAACCATTATTTCAAACAATCAGTTAACCTGTATTATTCACGGGTTTTATGTTCTGCAGCTTTTACCCGATCCCAAACCTTATCCATTTCAGCCAGGGTAGCATCGTGGATTGATTCCCCCCTGTTTTTGAAATCTTCTTCCACCAGCCGAAACCGCCGTTCGAATTTACTTATTGTCTTGCGCAGAGCGTCTTCGGGGTTTATCTTTAAAAAGCGGGCAAGATTAACGATTGAAAATAACAGATCACCCAATTCCCCCTCTATTTCCTCCTGTTTCCCATCTTTACAGGCCTCTTTTAATTCCTGGGTCTCTTCACTTACTTTATCCCATACCGGTTCGATACTGCCCCAGTCAAAACCGACTGTAGCAGCTTTATTCTGCATGCGATACGCTCTAATCAGCGCCGGCAATAATTTGGGAATCCCGTCGATTGCCGACTTTTTCCCCTCTTTATTGATTTTGGTTCGTTCCCACAGGACTACCTGTTCAGCCGCAGTTTCAACCACTTCAGTGCCAAAAACATGCGGGTGACGTCGCACCAGTTTTTCGTTGATATGATCCAGAACTGTGCCGATATTAAACCGGTTGTTTTCTGCAGCCATTTGCGCATGGAAAATAATTTGTAATAATAAATCGCCCAGTTCTTCAGGCAGCTTGTCATAATGTTCTTCATCGATAGTCTCGATAACCTCATAGGCTTCTTCGAGCAGATGCTGCCGTAATGATTTGTGAGTTTGCTCTCTGTCCCAGGGACAACCTTCAGGGCTGCGTAACATTGCCATTATCTCAACGAGTCGGGCGAACTTTTTTTCAATAGTATCCAATAAAATATTCACTTTCTCTGAGCTGTGTAATTGATACAATCCAAATTAAAGTAAAAGGTAGAGAAAATAGCGGTTAAAATCAATCGGAGAATTTCACAAAGCGATCAATTACCGGAGAGATCAATAACAATGATGATAAACAAATAAAATTTCTTGATTCTTTACCACATTTTAGCTATGTTAATGTAAATTTTTCAATATCTATCCGGCATTTTTAATTAATAATTGTATATATTTAATAAAAAGCTGGATATCCGGAGAATTAATAAATGGATGAAAAAAATGAAAGTACCGGAACATCGAAGATTTAATTACCAGTTCAGGTATTACAAGCCGGAAACCGAAGAAAGACCGAGAATACATTTTGAACGATTGCTTAAAAGCGAACCGCCCAAACGGGTTTCTGCATTACGTACAATTATGATGCTGGTAATTATAATAATAATTGTGGTTTTATTATTACGCAAAGGTTCAAATTTCCTGGAACCCACCCAGGACAATGTTATATTGGAAGAAATACAGGTTGTAGAATAGGGACAATTCTACAATTTTTTCCGTTATAATAAATTAACCATGGAAATAATCCGCATTGCCCAAAAAAAATATAAATATATGGTCCAAAATATCGAGGGGATATTTTCAGTTAAAATGGAGATTCGCCTCTTTACGTATCCGTTTTAAGCTGATCATTATCATTGGTTTATTATTTATAGGACTATATACAATCCTCAGTTTTATTATTCTTTCACAGGGCAAACAAATACTGAATAAAAGGCTGGAACAAACCTGCGATCTTTCCCTGCAGCATGTCGCTCAGGTTATCAAAGATGACCTGTTACTATATTATGATCACGAAGCGGATCAGGACGTTAATTCCGAACATGTTGGTCATATCCGGGAAGCAATTTTCAATATTTCCAATGAAAAAGTTGAGGGTCTTAAATATGCCGGAGTAATCGACCGAAATGGTAACTTTCTGGCCTTTATGGACACCGATAAAAGTCAGCCGGGGTTAAATACTGCCAATCCCCAGGGAAAACGTTATAAAAACCTGCTCAGAAAACAGACCCGTGAAATAAATGGCATAATCGAATACATTCTGCCGATTACAGCTAAAACCTCCGCCAAAAATCACATCTATCTCGGAGTTACAGTACTGGGTTTTTCCAAGGAAATAATCTTACAGCCGATAAAACAGGCGACCCAGATGCTGATAGTACTGTCTATTTTTGTAATTGTAATATCGGTATTCGCAATATCATTTGTTGCGCAAAGAATGACCAGGCAAATAGATCAACTTTCCCTGGCGGTTCGAAAATTAAGCCAGGGTGAACTGGATGTAGATATTCCCATCCTGTCAAATGATGAGCTGGGACAATTTTCCCGGGAATTCAATACCATGATCATCCATTTGCGTGAAAAGTTGCAAATGCAAAAATTCATATCCAAACTTACGGTACAAATGATTCGCAATGGTTCAATCGCCGAATTACCCCCGGAAGGAGAAAAACGCGAAGTTGCGATTGTTTTTACCGACGTCCGTAATTTTACCTTGTTGACGGAACGGTTGGGCGCTGAAGAGATCGTTAAACTGATCAACATCTATCATGATCTGCAGGCGGATATTATTGACCAGCATAATGGCTTTGTTGATAAATTTAATGGTGACCAGGTGATGTCCATATTTATCGGCAAATCCCTTGCCGATGATGCGGTACAGGCGGCTGTTGAAATTCAAAAAAGCATTAAACTACTCAACAAAAAAAGAGCGGCAGAGGGCAAAGTAACGCTGACGGTAGGCTGCGGTGTGAATATAGGTGAAGCGATACTTGGGAAAATGGGCGCAAAATCCCGGCTGGATTATACGGTTATTGGCGATGTGGTAAATGTTGCCGCCCGTTTGTGTTCGATAGCCAAACCCGGCCAAATCCTGGCTTCCGAACTGATCGCTTCAAGAATTAATAATGATTATCCAAAAATAAAACTGGAACCGGTGATCGTTAAAGGTAAAAGAGACCCGATTCCAATAGTTGATATTGATTATGAACAAGTATTTATTATGTAAAACGAAAGGCTGTACAAAAAAATGAAAAAAAGGATTTACAGCCTTTTGTTTATATGGCTAATTATCTATACCTGTCTTCACGCCCAACAGGACTTGATCTCTTTTTCACCGGGAGCTAAATCTATCGGTCTGGGTAGAACCGGTGTAATCGATGTTTATGATCCATCGGCTCTCTACTGGAACCCGGCTTCGCTGGGATTTATTAATAAATACCAAACCCTGTTCTCAATCCATCAGCCGTTTCATTTGAATTATTCAGCTTATTCTCATTTTATCCCACGAGTGGGGTCTCTGGCTATGAGTATGGCGCAAACAGATATGGGAGAAACCGGAATAGAAATATACAGCGCCGGTTGGGGAAAAAAAATAAACGACTATTTTTATGCGGGCTTTGCAATAAATGATGTGATCCTGGATTCGGAAAATTGGGTAACCGGCGGCGTCGGGTTCCTGGTCAAACCTGAAACCAGCGCCTATTATCAAAATAATCACTCGAGTTTACCGGGATTTCTGGGTTCGCCTCTCATTCTGGACCGGTTGACTATGGGGGTCAGTATTCAAAATATTCCTCTTACAGATACTTATTATGACCATGTGACCAGGATTGGCGCTTCATACACCTTTACCCGTGACGGCTTTAAACTCATGTTCGCTCAGCACATTAAAAGAGGCAATGATTCTTCGCACCTTGGCTTGATCATTCCACTACAACAAAATTTACAATTTTTTGCCGGAATCAGAGATTACCTGTTTAACAAAACCGCATTAGGTGCAGAAATTAGTTTAAATAATATCGACCTGCACTTTGTGTATGATTATGATGTAAAGCGAATACTATTTTCTACAGCAATACGGCTTGGCTCATCCGGTTCCACCCTTGCGGAACAAGAGTACTCACAGGCGCAAAAAAAATACACAGAAGGCGATCAACTTAAAGCTCTGTATTACAGTAAACGGGCTTTGGAATACGATACCGGCCATAAAAAAGCAGCAGAAATGGTGACCAATCTTGAACCGGTCATTAAACAGAACAAAAAAAAGATCAAACTATTATTACAAGCCGGAAGAATCCTGGAATCCCGGGAATACTATATCAGCGCTGCAACCCAATATATGCAGGTGTTAAAGTTAGATCCGGATAACAAAACCGCGCAGATCGCCTTGAACAGAATCAGCCCCAGGGTCAATATACATACGGAAAATCGTTACAACTTGGGGGTAACCAGTTTTGAAAATAATGATCTGGTCGGCGCCAAAAATATTTTTGAATCAATATTACTGGTGCGTCCCGACCATACCGCCTCAAAACAATACCTGGCAAAGATAAACGACCTGTTGTTTACTCAGGCCGAAAATCACTTCTTTACCGGGCTCGGTTATTACAGCCAGAGAAAACTGGCCGACGCAGAAAAAGAGTTTCAGAACGCCCTGGAAATTGTTCCTGCTTATACGGAAGCCAAAGAATACCTGGATCGTATAGCGGAAGATAAAATTAATAATTTAAAACTTGTTATCAAGTTATTGGAGGAAGGACAGGATTTTGAAGCAAAAAAATCCTGGTTCCAGGCCAGGGAAAAATACCGCCAAGTTTTGGAGATTGACCCTGTACATAGTGAAGCGCAAAATAAACTTGCCGAAATGGATGTTTTACTGGCAGATTATGTTAATGAACAGGTCAGTAAAGGCGAATCGCTCTACAACAGCGGGCAGGAAAATGCCGCTCAAAATATTTTCACCAATGTTCTGCGCATACAGCCCGGCAATGCTAAAGCGGCGCGATATATGTCTTTGATCGCGGAAAAAAGCAGCGGTAAATCGACCAGGTATTTTGAGAATGCGCAAAATTTGTATAACCAGGGTAACTGGAAAGCCTCACTGGCGGCTGTCGACTCTTCACTTAAAATAAATCCGCGTTTTAATGATGCGGTTCAACTCAAAAATAAATTATTGAAAACGCTGAATGTGGAACAAATGCTGGAAAACGCCAAAAATGAATATGCTAAGGAAAACTATACCGAGGCAATGGAGCGCTTTAACCAGATTTTGGAAAAGGATCAGCAGAATACACAGGCTTTAAATTACCTGGAGCAATGCCAAAAAAAGCTGGCCGAAAAAGTGGATGAATATTTCAACAAGGGTCTCGAATTGTATTCCAGGGAAAATTATCGTCTGGCAATTCAATACTGGCAAAAAGCCCTGGAAATCAATCCTTCCCATAAAGGCTCTATAGAATATTCCAAAAGAGCGACAGAACGTATAAAGGCTTTAGAAAGGCTGCAATAAAAAGTCGCAATTTATCGTGATGGAAACTTTAGTATCAAAAAAAATGATCATTCATAATATTTGTTATTGATTCTTGTTTGCGGGCTTGTTATTTTAAAAAAGCCGGAACTTATCATTGAATGCAGCGATTAAAATGTAAAACCGCGGCCCTGAATGTTACTACCGGAATGTAATGAACAATCTGTTTTCCGATACAACGATCAAAAAACTGGCAACTGCAAAACGTATCGGCGTTTTGACCGGCGCGGGTATTTCTGCAGAAAGCGGTATTCCGACATTCCGTGGGCAAGATGGGTTATGGCAGCAATTAAAACCGGAAGAACTGGCCAGCGTTGACGGTTTTATGAAAAATCCTCGCCTGGTATGGCAATGGTATGAATACCGGCGTGAAATTATTCAACATGTTAAACCAAATACGGGTCATTTTATACTTGCGGATATGGAAAAATGTTACCCGGTTTTTTCTTTAAGCACCCAAAATGTGGATGGCCTCCATTTTCGCGCCGGTAGTAAAAATGTTCTGGAATTGCATGGCAATATTCTTGTAAACCGCTGTCATACCTGTAATAAATACATAGCGGATGTTCATTTTCAGAATGGCTCTACCCCGCCCCGCTGTGATTGCGGTGGTTTAATTCGACCGGGCGTGGTATGGTTTGGTGAAACCTTGCCAGAAGAAGTTTTGGAAAGATCGTTTACTCTGGCGTGTGAAGCGGATGTGTATCTCTCAATTGGTACCTCGGCGCAGGTGTATCCGGCAGCCATGTTGCCACGCGAAGCGCAGCAGCATGGCGCTTATATTATTGAGATTAATCCTGAACGTACGCCGCTATCTACCGCTGTTGATGAATTCATACCCGGAAAATCCGGGGAAGTATTGCCGGTTTTATGGAATTTGGTAAAGCCGTTTGTTAAAGTCTAAAACAAGAACGCGTATGAAGCTCAAAGTTATCAGTCTAATTATTATCATCCTGTTATTTGCATTACTATCCGGTTGTGCATATTATAACACGTTTTATAACGCCAAAAAATTTTATAGTGAAGGTGAAAAAGAACGTAAAAAACGTGAAAAGAATATGCTGGTAGAATTATCGGCCGAAGAAAAAGCGGCGCGGAAAAAAAGCGGCGAAGCAACTTCCGGGACACTAGCTTCCAGCACCGAGATGCAGAGTTATCAAAAAGCCATTGAACGCGCTTCGCGGGTTTTGGAATTTTATCCCAAAAGCAAGTACGTGGATGATGCCTTGTTATTGCTGGGCAAATGTTTTTACTATCGCAGGGAATTTAAAAAAGCGCAGCGAAAATTTGAAGAGATCATCAGGTTATACCCGGACAGCAAGGATGTTCCTGAAGCACGGCTGTTAATGGCTAAAACTTTTCTCGGCCTGGAAGAATTTGATGAAGCGGAAGAACGCTTTCGTTTGCTTTCCCAGGATACAAAAATTGAACAAAGAATTGTTGAAGAAGCCAGGTTTGAACTGGGTGGTTTATATTTCGAACAACAGAATTATGAACTTGCGGCTGAGAATTATGCCAGTACTGCTAAAGAAGCTGATGACAAACTCATCAGCGCCATGTCCCTCTATCGGCTGGGTGAATGTTATATGAACCTGGAAAGATATAGCGAAGCGCCGGCAATCTTTAATAAAGCAGCCAAAGAAAGCCCGAATGAAGATTTTAAATCGCAGGCCTTGTATAAACTTGGCGAAGCGCAAAGTTTAAACGAACAATATGATGAAGCAATTAAAACATTTTCCACTCTCTTATCTATAGAGTATGAAGCAACCCGTATTCCGGGTATAAAACTGGCTTTGGCGGAAAATTTACGTAAAAAAGGCGACCTTGCTGAAGCCCAAAAATGGTATGATAACATTATTGAAGAACATAAACGCACCGATGCCTCTGCTAAAAGTTATTATGCCCTCGGTGAAATTGAGCAATTTATCAATAATGATTATAAAAAGGCTAAAGATAATTACGACCTGGTCAGAGCAGAGTTTTCCAATTCTGCTATAGCGCCGGAAGCGAAACTAAGAACCGATAATATCAGACTGCTGCTTGATTTGCGCGAGGAAATTGCCAAACTCGAAGGACGCTGGGTTGAAAAAGATACCTTGAATAATACTGATAAAGATGGAAACGGCGGTAATGCCCAGGAATTGAAAGACGATGGTCCGATTGACCTGAGTATGGACGGCATGTGGGTAAATTATTCAGGCCGCGACCGGCCGCCGCCAAAATCATTAACCGACCTGAGTGAAGCCGATTTACAACGTGTGGCCAAAATGAATGAACGCCTTCAGGAAAACGCCGCATCGGATTCTACAGCCGCGGCTACACCGGTCGCCACTCAACCGGTTGAATTGGATAGCGCAGCTATTGCCCTGGCTAAAGAAAAAGAAGCACGGCAAAAAGCATTTACATTGACGGAAAAACGATTAGCGCTTGCTGAAGTACTGTTTTATAATTTCAACAAACCGGATTCAGCGATTGTTGAATATAACCGGATCGTTACCGATCAGATCGATACTGCCCTGACCACCAGAGCTTTGTATTCGCTGGGATATTTGTACAAAGAGGTGTTAAAAGACTCGATAACGGCTGATTCGGTTCTGCATCACCTGATTGCGTTTAATCCCGATACGCCGCAGGCAGACGGCGCCAGAAAAATGCTGGGTATCCCCCTGGTTGAAGATAAAGTCGATTCGGCGGCTATTTACTTTAAAATGGCGGAAAATGAATACCTGGTCAATCAAAATGTTGCCAAAGCCCTGGAAATCTATAATTCAATAGCCGAACATTACCCGAATTCGGACTATACCCCGAAATCCATTTATGCCCAGGGTTGGCTGGCTGAAAAAAAATTGTTCAACCCGGAAATGGCGCTGCAATATTATGAAAAAGTAGTCGAAAAATATCCGGATTCGGAATATGGTAAAACAGTCAAGAATCACCTTGCCCTTTACGAGAAAGCAAAAAAGGATATTGCAGCAAGGGAAAAAGCGCTAGCCGATTCGCTGGCGAATCTTGAAAAAGCCAAACAGGATTCCCTGACCGTCACTACGTCGGATTCTGTACAAAAATCGTTGGCAACTGATTCCACCCAAATTTCACAATCAGATTCAACCGGTATCATCCCGGCGCCAGAAAACCCGCGACAACCAGCAGCCGGTCGGCAAAAAGCGCCGGATCCAGATGCAGAAGCAGATACCGCTAAAACTGATAATAGCCGCAGGGCTGCGGCACGGCAAGACTCTGTAACCAATAAACGCGGCAGGTCCGGCCCGGAGCCTGGTCGGGCTGAAACGGAATCGGCAAATGCCCCGGCAGAGGGGGCGCCTCCGGAAAATATTATTCCAGCGCCGGATCACGACACGAATGATGTTCCACAAAAAAAGGATTCTACCAAAGGACCCGGTCAGTGAAAACCCTAAAGAAGGCGGTTGTAGTTCCAGTATTGGCTAATGTTCAGGTAACGCATGATACCTGGCATATAACTCTTGAAGATAAACAAATTGCCCACGACAGTTGTGGCGGGCAATTTGTTAATGTCTTTGTACCGCAAAATAATGGCGTATTATGGCGCCGGCCATTCGGAATTCATACTACAGATCCGGATAAAGGTGTATTTACCTTACTGTACAAACAGATTGGACGCGGGACCACAGCGCTGACAACCGTTAAAGCCGGTGAAGCGCTGGATATTTTAGGCCCGCTGGGCAACTGCTTCACCCATACCAGCGATTTAAAAGAAGCAATTATTGTCGCCGGCGGAATCGGTATCGCCCCCTTTCCCCTGTTCATACAACACCTTGTTCAGCATTCTGTAAAAATTTCAGTATTTTATGGCGCAAGATCAAAAATTGATTTCTGCTGCCTGGACTTTTTCCGGCAAACCGGTGTTAACTTGCATCTTGCTACTGAAGACGGCAGTTCAGGGCACAAGGGCTTTATCACTGCTCCCCTGCTTGCTTACCTGCAAACACTGCCCGATAAACCAGGAGCCCGCATCTATGTATGCGGCCCAACCCCCATGCTTGCCAAAATGAAAGAACTCTGCCGGGATACAGGCGTGCCGGCAGAAGTTTCGGTAGAGACGATGATGGGCTGTGGTTTTGGCGCCTGTATGGGCTGCCCCGTACCATTGGAAAACCCCGCTAGCGATGGCCGTCTGTATGCCCTGGCTTGCAAGGACGGACCGGTATTTAATTTAGAAGAGATTCGATTTGATGAGTGATCTAACGTTAAAAATTGGCCGGTTGGTTTTGGCAAATCCAGTCACCGTTGCCAGCGGCACGTTTGGTTATGCGGAAGAGTTTGCAGATTTTATTGATCTCAACCAGTTAGGCGGTATCATCACCAAAACTGTAACCCTGGAACCGCGCCCCGGTAATCCTCCGCCGCGAATTGCCGAGACCTCAGGCGGTATGCTGAATTCCATCGGCTTGCCTAATGTTGGAGTCCAAAAATTTATTACGGATAAAATGCCGTTTTTACGAACCTTGACAACAAAGATCATTGTCAATGTTGCCGGCAAAAGTGCGGAAGACTATCCCGAGATCATTCGTATTCTTGATGCCGTTGAGGGTATTGATGCTTACGAGTTGAATTACTCATGCCCCAATGTAAAAGAAGGCGGATTATCCTTTAGCGCCAACGCTCATGTTGCGGAAAGCGTTACCAAGAGCGTACGGGCGGTTACAAACAGACCGATCATTGCCAAACTGACGCCGAATGTAACCGCGATCGGTGAAATTGGACTGGCGGTAGAACAGGGCGGCGCCGATGCCGTATCGGCAGTCAATACGTTTGTCGGTATGGCTATTGATATTCCCAGCCGTCGCCCGAAAATAGCCATGGTTACGGCGGGGTATTCGGGACCGGCCATAAAACCGCTGGCTCTGGCCAAAGTATATGAATTGTACAAAAAAATTCACATACCTATCATCGGCATTGGCGGTATATGCGATACGAATGACGCCATCGAATTCCTCATTGCCGGCGCTGCGGCTATCCAGGTAGGAACGGCAAATTTTTGGGACCCATGCATTTCCATAAAAATAGTTGAAGGTTTGCAAACCTGGTGTCGGCAAAACCACATTCAAAAAATTACCGAACTCACCGGTTCTTTAAAAATAAAGTAATTATGCCGAAAACCCCTTGTTTTCACACTTTTCTTGCTTATATTTACCCGGTTGTTATTCAGTTAATAATTATTATATTAAATTGCAGTCCGGACCCCAGGTACAGGAGCTCCTCATATCGCCAATCGTATTATAACGAGGAGCGGCCGATCCAACAAACAGTGGTAACCGATGCCGGCCGTGAACAGGGCCTGGCGTCTTTCATGTCCGATGAACTACAGGGTAAAAAGACCGCAAACGGTGAATTGTTCAACAAGTGGGCGTTGGCGGCTGCTCACAAAACCCTGCCGTTTGGTACGATTGTACGGGTAACCAACCTGGAAAATCAAAAAACTGTTGACGTGCGCATTAACGACCGCGGCCCGTTTGTGGCGGGCAGGATCATTGACGTTACTTATGAAGCGGCGCGCCAACTGGATTTTATCCAACAAGGATTGACTAGAGTAGAAATTCAAGTAATTAAAGCTGCTGGTAAACAATAACCTGTAAAAAGCGGAGGCTGTCATTGAATCTTAAATCATTCCTGGTTCGCTTTCTAATTGCGTTAATTTTCGGTCCGTTACTGTTGATCGCTGTATATAAAGGCAGTTGGTATTTACTGGCCCTGGTCATTATTATTGTCATGCTGTCTTTGTATGAATTCTATAAACTGGCGGAGAAAAAACAGGTCAAGGCTCAATATATCATTGGCGGGGCTGCGAGCCTGGCAATTGTCCTGGCAATATTCTTCCGGCAACCGGAATTAATCATAGCTTCAATATTACTGTTGATAATTATCTCGTTTTTCCAGGCGTTGTACTCTCACACCGGCTCGCCCATGCTGAATGTGTCCGTTACAGTGTTTGGGGTTTTTTACTTTAGTTTTCTCACCGGCAGTTTTCTGTTATTACGGGATCTGTCCTATTCTCTGGGAATGGATTATAATTACGCCGGGGGCTGGTTTTTGCTGGTTTTTCTGACCACCTGGCTGGGCGATACGGCGGCTTATGTGCTTGGTTCATATTTTGGTAAACATAAACTGATAAAACGTATCAGCCCTAACAAGTCCATAGAAGGAGCAGTGGCGGGATTTGTATTTGCATTGATTGCGGCGGTGATCTGCCATTTCTGGTTTGTACGGGAACTGCGCCTGATTGATTCTCTTGTAGTCGGCGCGATTGTCGGTAGTTTTGGGCAGTATGGAGATCTGTTCGAGTCCATGCTCAAGCGGGATGTCGGCGTCAAAGATTCATCCAACCTGATCCCCGGTCATGGCGGGGTAATGGATCGTTTCGACAGCCTGCTGGTCTCCACCCCGATTGTCTACTTGTATTTGAAATATATTGCCCTGGGTTAATATTAAAAAATCCCGGTATCAATTACAGTTTTGCTGATAAAGAAAAAGGTTATTTCCAGGTGCGGAAATAACCTTTTTTAATTTATATCTTTTTGAACTGGTCTTTTGCAGCCAGGCAAACCGGACAGACCCAGTCATCAGGTATATCCTCAAAACGGGTGCCGGGTGGAATAGCGCTATCCGGGTCGCCGGCGGCTTCATCGTAAACATACCCACAATTGGTACATATATATTTTTCATACTTCATGCTAAACTCCTGTATTATTAATATACGGGCAGAGCGGGTTACCCAAAAGTGCAATAACTAATTGCCGTCAATTAACCGGCCAATTCCACCCAATATTGAACCTTCACCCTTGCTGGTGCCGCCGGCAGCCGGAGCGTGCTGAATAACCCGGTCGGCCAGACGGGAGAAGGGCAGACTTTGCAGCCAGACTGTGCCGGTGCCTCGCAGGGTGGCCAGGAATAAACCTTCACCGCCGAAGAACATGGATTTTAAATTTCCAGCGCGTTGAATATCATAATCCAGTCCCGGTGTAAAAGCAGCGATACAACCGGTATCGATCCTGATTGTTTCATTTTTCAAGGTTTTTTTAACAATCGTGCCGCCGGCGTGAACAAACACCATACCATCGCCTAACAAACGCTGCAAGATAAATCCCTCGCCGCCAAAGAAACCGGTACCCAACCGTTTCGTAAATGCTATTGTTACCTGAGTTCCGAAAGCGGCGCATAAAAAGGCATCTTTTTGGCAGATCAACTCACCGCCGATCAGGGACATATCTACGGGGATAATTTTACCGGGATAGGGAGCAGCAAAAGCAACCCGGCGTTTAATATTGGAGGTATTGGTGAAATGGGTCATAAATAGGGATTCGCCGGTGATGGTTCTTTTCGCCATATTCATTAACTTTCCCATCATTCCCTGGTCCGGTTGGGAACCATCGCCCATTTTTGCTTCAAAATTAATACCGTCTTCCATCCAGTTCATAGCGCCGGCTTCGGCAATGACGGTTTCGGAAGGATCGAGTTCAACTTCGACAACCTGCAAATCATCGCCAATTATTTCGTAATCTACCTTGTGACATTTCATAGAACTCTCCACAATTATATTGATTTTATTTAATTATTACTTTAATAATAACATGGCATCGCCGAGACTGAAAAAACGATATTTTTTTTGCACTGCCTGTTCATAAGCTGCATGGATGCGTTCCCAACCATAAAAAGCGCTAACCAGCAGCAACAACGTGGATTTTGGCAGGTGAAAATTGGTTATCAAGCCGCTTACCGGGTTTTTAAATTCATAACCCGGGTAGATAAATAATTCAGAAAATTCCTGTTTTGCCTCCACCCTGCCGTTTGCCTGCGCCGCCGATTCAATTGCTTTAAGAGCAGTGGTGCCGGTAACAAATAGCCGGGGAGCGTTATTAATGAGAGCGGCGTTCTCCTCGTCAATTATATAGTATTCCGGTTCCATTTTATGGTGCACAATGCCGGGATCACGCACCGGTAAAAACGTGCCGAACCCGATATGCAGGGTAACAAACGCGGTTTTAACTCCTTTACGTTGCAAAGCCTGTAAAAGATTCGTCGTATAATGTAAACCCGACGTCGGCGCCGCCAGTGAACCGGGAGCGGAAGCATAAACTGTTTGATACTCATCACCTACCGTTCTTTTAATATAGGGAGGATTGGGATAGAGGTTATGATCTATAACTGCCGCCAGCGGTTGATCGAGTTGAACAAAAAAAATATCGTTCTGCTGATCAATAACCCGCGCATGAATAACGCCAAAGACAAACTCGTTGCCGATGCGCACTTTGGAACACTGAATGCGGGCAGTAACGGTATTTTCATTGATCGGCTGCATGATGATCATTTCCGCCTGTGCGCCGGACACTTTGTGGCCGACCAGTTTATTTTTCATCACACGGGTGCGGTTCATGACCAGCACATCGCCTTTTTGCAAATGATCAACAATGTTGTAAAAACGTTTATGCAGCACAGAATCGCCCTGCACAACCATCAAGCGCGAATAACTTCTTGGCGTGACCGCAGTCTGGGCAATCCGTTCCTGGGGAAGGTGATAATTAAAATCATCCAGATTCATACATTACACCGCGCCGTTCTCACCCTAATACCTGCAGAATGCGTTCGGTATCCGACAAATCCGCAAACAAATAATCGGGCTCATGCTGCTGCAATTGCTCCAGCGAATAGCTTGAAGCCGCAACCGCTACGGCAATAGCGCCATGGGGTTTGGCGCATTTAATGTCCGAAGGGGTATCGCCAATTACATAAACCTGCTCCGGTTTGGGCTGTAAATTATATAAAGTGGAAAATCTGCGGACAGCAAAAGGCAGCAGTTCTTCGCGCACCCCTGAATCATCGGCAAAGGCGCCGAAACGAAAATAGTCGTTCAACTTAAAATGGCTAATTTTAATCCGGCCGCTGGTTTCCCAGTTACCGGTCAGTAAACCCAGGTAAACATCGTTACGCTTAGCTAAAAGCGGTAACAGGTCGCCGACTCCGGGCATTAAAGCTTTGCCGTTACCGGGTGTCTCAATTTCTTTTATCAGTAAATCATAGTAAACGGTTTTATAATAGTCGAATTGCTGCTGATCCCAGGCTACTCCGGTCTCATTCAGGGCATCGAGTAAAATTGAAGTATCGGTTCGACCGGCCAGATTAATATGCAGCAAAGCATCACGTACGCCAAAAACCCGGTAAAAAGCTTCATTCATAGCGCGTAGACCGGCCCCGCCGCTTAACATCAGGGTGCCGTCAATATCAAAAAGCAATACTTTCACGTGTGGTCATCCAAACATTATTATTATTTATACAATGGTATAGAGCGGTTCGTTGTTAAACCTTATACACCAGTGCCGATTTATTATTCAGCAAAAATCGTGAACAAATCTTTCACCATATTCGTCTCACCAGGGTAAGCAACGCCTGAATGATCGGCCAGGCAAATAGTATGATCATTAACAACGCTACCCATTTTACCCGGGATTTGTGCTGTGGTAATTCATATCCACAAATCGGGCAAACAGTAGCTTTTTTATCGATCGATACCGCGCAGGACGGGCATTCTTTATGTAACATCATGGGCTCCTGTTCGTGAAGAATAAATTACACATATTCAGGCAATTTATCAAGCTGAAAGAAGGTCAAGTTAGAATCGCAGAAGGTCATTTTCAGGTTAACAGTGAACAAGTGTTGACAATCCGAAAACTATTTTTTATATTGACTGGACGAAAACAGCAAGTAAATCTGTACATTAATGGAAAGGATTATTTATGAAGATTACTATAGAATACTGTGATATGTGAAACTATTATCCCAAAGCAGCCAGGCTGGCTGATGAGATAAAAAACAAATACCAAATCGATGCAACTCTGATTAAATCGAGCGGCGGGGTGTTTGAAGTACGCAAGGATGATGTATTGGTCTTTTCCAAAAAAGCGACCGGACGTTTTCCTGAAGCGAATGAAATTTTTGCAAAATTGGGATAAAGACCGGATTATATGACACAACCAATTTCACAAAACCTGCATGCAGCAGAAGAATTAGTACAACAGGGGAAGATCAAACAAGCCTGTTCGGCAATTGAACAATTATCAGCCCAAAATCCCGATAATCATTTGCTCCGGGTGTTTATAGCCCGGTGTTACCTGGCGTTGGGCAATACCGAGCAGGCGTTAAGGATTTACACTCCCCTGTCTGCCGCCAAACAGCCGGAATATGCTGAAACCCGCTGCGAAGCCCTGCTGGCGCTCGGTAAATACAAGCAAGCGCTGCAGGATTACGAAGGACTATTTAAACAAAAAATACGCCCGGCGGAAGCACTGTTTCTGGCCGCTCTGGCTGCATACAAATGCGGAGTGATCATCAAAGCCAGGCTGCTGCTCAAGCAAGCGGCAAGTAAAGAGTATGAATGGGAAGAGAATACGTCACTCGATGTGCTGGTGTACTATCTTTTACCGGGACTGGAATTTACCGATTTTGAGCAACTTTATCTCGATGCCGGTGATCAAGTTGAGACTCGCACTGAAGGATATGATAATCGCTGGATGTCGCTCAATATACCGGTGTATGAATTTTTGCGCACACCTGCCAATCAAAGGCAAAATCTTGCCCAGGTGCTGGATTTACTTGGCGCCGGCGAGTTGGGCCGGTTACTTGAAAACGGCAGGCAGGAATTAGACAATATGCTGCAAGAGATGACTGATCTGGAGACCGATGCCCGGTTTGGTCTGGAAGCGCTAAAATTATTGCAGGAAGGTCATTTTCCCGAGTTGGCCGGACTGATCATGGCTTTGCTTTTGGAACAAATCAGCAGGGACAGCGCCGTATTTGGTCTGGAAGCAGAATTTATTAACGCCTCACAATTTCAGCAACTCGTTGTAGCGCTGCCGTTGAGAATCGCCACCGCATTGCTGTTATTATTTTCAATCGCCAAACCCATCACACATAATCAGGAACATATCCAAAAAATGGATGAAAATATACTGGCAGGTTTGTTAGCATTATGTATAATGACCTGTAACCGGGAAATAAAAAATTTGCAGAATTGAGATTCTCCAAATGAACTGAACCAAAACAGGAGGTATGCTTATGCTGGCCGAATTTCGCAATGAAAGTTATACCGATTTTTCCAAACCGGAATTTGCACAGGCACAGAAAGAAGCGCTGCAAAAAGTAAAAAGTCAGTTTGACAAAACATATCCCCTCTATATTGACGGTAAAGATGTTACAACCGGCGCTGTATACAAAAGTTATAATCCTTCACGCCAGGAAGAGGTGGTCGGCACATTTTACAAAGCCGGGAAAAAGGAAGTTGATCTGGCAATGGATGCCGCATTAAGGGCGTTTGAAAAATGGAAAAAAGTAGCGCCCAAGGAACGGGCGATCGTTCTCCTCAAAGCCGCACAAATTCTTCGCAAGCGGAAATACGAGATCAACGCCTGGATGATCTATGAAACCGGTAAAAGCTGGGCGGAAGCCGAAGCCGATACCTCCGAAGCGGTGGATTTTCTGGATTTCTATGCCCGCGAAATGATCCGCTGGAGCGAACTCAAAGGTGCCACGCCATTCCCGAATGAATACCCGGAACAGGTCTATATTCCCCTGGGTGTGGGCGCGGCCATTCCGCCATGGAATTTTCCGATGGCTATCCTTACCGGCATGACTACCGCTGCAATTGTAGCCGGCAATACCGTGCTGCTTAAACCGGCCAGCGACTCTCCCGCTATCGGCTATCGGCTGGTGGAGATTATGCGTGAAGCCGGACTGCCCGACGGGGTGCTCAATTATATTCCCGGCAGCGGCGCAGAGATCGGCGATTATATTGTGGAACATCCCAAAACCCGATTCATCAGCTTTACCGGCTCTAAAGAGGTCGGTTTACGGATCAACGAACTGGCCAGCCGCCTGTCACCCGGACAAATCTGGGTCAAGCGCGTTATTGCCGAAATGGGCGGCAAAGATACAATCATAGTGGATAGCGAAGCAAATCTTGAAGACGCCGCTGCCAACATCGTCGCTTCGGCGTTCGGTTTTCAGGGACAAAAATGCTCGGCCTGCTCCCGCGCTATTCTGGTTGAGGATATACATGACCAGGTTTTGGAAATGGTGGTTGAACGCACTAAAAAGCTCAGCGTTGGCGATGTGGAAAACCTGGCCATGTATATGGGGCCGGTCATCAATAAAGCATCGGAAGAAAAAATCCTTTCCTATATTGACTATGGCAAAAAGAACCATAAACTAGTGGCCGGCGGAAATAAAGTATCCGATAAGGGTTATTTCATTGCGCCGACGGTCTTTGCCGGGGTGAATCCTGGTTCCCGACTGGATCAGGAAGAGATCTTTGGTCCGGTGCTGGCGGTGCTCAAGGTGAAAAATTTTACAGAAGCGCTGCAGATAGCCAACAGTACGGAATATGGTCTGACCGGCGCGGTCTATACCAGAAATCGTTACAAGATCGAAACGGCCAAGCAGGATTTCCATGTCGGCAACCTGTACATTAACCGTAAATGTACCGGCGCAATGGTCGGCGCGCACCCATTTGGCGGCTTTAATATGAGCGGCACGGATTCTAAAGCCGGCGGCCGCGATTACCTGGGTTTGTTCATGCAAGCCAAGTCGATCAGCGAAAAGTTGTTGTAGGAATTATGCTAGCAGGGGCAATTCAGGTATTGCCCCTGCCAATACTTGCCGGGTTTCAGGTAAGAGCTTATATTTAATTTTTATATTGCTGGATTATAAAACAACAATTTTTCTTTCATTCCTTTTCATCGACTATCTGATAAAAAATTGCAAAACTCTGATTTACCTAAAAATAGCTTGATGCTAAAATATAACTTGCATTTATTACAAATATCTATTATAATTTATTTAGAAATGTTAACGATAACAGTTACCGATAACTTTTTTAATCTAAATAATTCATTCCTCTGCATTTTATTTCTATTCAAATTTGTAATATTTACAAGATTGAATATGTTTTACAAAATTATAAAATATATAAAATGATAAAGAAATTGAGGTTAACTAAAATGTTAATAAAATATTTAAAATCACTTATTGTGATCTTGTTTCCAATTACAATTTCAATATTGATTTTATGCAAAAAAACGGAAACTATTATGCAAAATGAGACTGCGCTTAAAAACGATTGGTTTATTCGTTCCTCTGCCGAGGTTAAAGAAAGCGGCGCATTAATTTCAGGCGCCGGATATGATATCACCGGCTGGTACCCCACCGACGTCCCAGCCACAGTTATGGCCGCCCTGGTAAAGAACAATGTCTACCATGATCCCTTTATGGG
This sequence comes from bacterium, assembly GCA_029561455.1. GTDB lineage: Bacteria > Zhuqueibacterota > Zhuqueibacteria > Residuimicrobiales > Krinioviventaceae > Fontivivens. The sequence continues at coordinate 289,614 of JAKQIY010000013.1, read as the reverse complement.
AAATAATCTTGAAACCATTCCCACCGCACAATTTAAAAACTCGTGGTGGTATCGCAGGGAATTCAAGGTTGCGGCTCAAGAAAACATCAGGCTGATCTTTGAAGGGATTAATTATAGCGCCAATATCTGGCTGAACGGACAGCAAATCGCATCGGCCGATACTCTGGTCGGGGCATTTCGTATTTTCGACCTGGATATTACCCGGTATGTGAATACCGCAAACAATATTCTGGCCGTGGAAGTATTTCCGCCTCAACCCGGTGATTTTACTATCGGCTTTGTGGACTGGAATCCCAGACCGCCGGACGCCAATATGGGAATTTGGCGGCAGGTCAAACTACGCACCACCGGCGCGGTTTCGGTAGACTATCCTTTTGTGCAAAGTAAGGTGAACCTGGAAACTCTGGCGCAAGCCGAACTGACAATCTCTGCCGATCTGGTCAATCATAGCGACCGGCAGATTGAGGGCGTTTTACACGGCCGGATCGACAAGCTCGTATTCAACCAAAAGTTCTCACTGGCACCGCATGAAATAAAGCGTCTCTCCTTTTCACCGCAACAGTACACAATGTTAAAAATTGACAATCCCCGATTGTGGTGGCCCAATAACCTGGGCGAACCCAATTTATATCAATTGACGTTGAGCGCTGAAACCGGTAACCGGGTTTCCGATACGCGGGCGGTGCAGTTCGGTATTCGCGAGGTGGCGGATTATATTAATGACGAAGGACACCGCGGTTATAAAATCAACGGTAAAAAGGTTCTCATTCGCGGCGGCGGCTGGGTCGATGATCTGTTCCTGGCTGATGACGACAAGAAAATCGAAGATCAGATCAAATATACCAAATTCATGAATTTGAACACTATTCGGCTGGAAGGCTTTTGGGGAAGCAGTGAAAAATTATATGATCTGGCCGATCAATATGGCATTCTGCTGATGGCCGGGTGGAGTTGTCAGTGGGAATGGGATAATTACCTGGGCGGCCCGGTCGATGAATTCGGCGGCGTTATCACGACGCAGCAAATGGAGCTGGTAACCAGGTACACCCAAGACCAGGCGCTGTGGCTGCGTAACCATCCCGCTCTATTTGTATGGGTTATGGGTAGCGACAGACTGCCGCGACCGGCTCTGGAAAACAGGTATAATGAATTATTTGCCGCTATCGATCCCACCCGTCCATTGCTAATGAGTTGCAGCTATAAAACAAGCGATATAAGCGGGCCAAGCGCCGTTAAAATGAACGGCCCTTATGATTATGTGACGCCCAACTATTGGTATGTGGACAAGAAGAACGGCGGCGCTTTTGGGTTCAATACGGAAACCGGACCGGGGCCGCAGCCCGCGCCGCTGGAAAGCATTAAAAAGATGATCCCCCCGGAACATTTGTGGCCGATCGATGAAATGTGGAATTACCATTGCGGGCGGAATGAATTCAACAAACTGGATCGCTATAATAATGCGCTCAATCGTCGTTACGGCGCCCCGGCAAGCCTGGAAGAATATTTACAAAAAGCGCAAATGGCCAATTACGAGGCCATCCGCGCCATGTTCGAGGCTTTTGCAGTGAACAAATATAACTCGACAGGTGTCATCCAATGGATGCTCAACTCCGCCTGGCCGGAACTGTACTGGCAGTTATATGACTATTACCTGATGCCGAACGGCGCTTTTTACGGAACCAAAACAGCATGTAAACCGGTCAACATCATTTATAATTATGGCGATCAGGATATTTACCTGACGAACGATACATTTAGTGCGTTTGAAAATTACCGGGCTGAAATTCAGGTATTTACCCTGGATTCGAAACGAGTATTTGAGCACAGTATTCAGGTAAACATTGATGAAAACGAGTCCCGGAAGATCTTTGAACTGCCAAAAATTGATGGTTTGTCATCGGTTTATTTTGTAGATTTAAAATTATGCAACTCTCAGAATCAAGAAATATGCAATAATTTCTACTGGTTATCGACCAAAGCGGATATCCTGGATGAAGAAGGCACTCTGTGGTTTGTAACGCCCAATAAAGAATATGCCGATTTTACCGCCCTGCATGAATTACCGCAAACAACCCTGGAGGTTACCCACCAGTTTATAGACCTCGGTAAAGAGTACGAAGTAAAGGTTGTTTTGAAAAACCCGTCAGATGTTATAGGTTTTTTTATCGACCTGAATGAATATGGTCAGGCAAGCGGTAATTCAATTCTGCCAATTTTTTGGGATGATAATTATATCTCGGTTCTGCCCGGAGAAGTCAAGGAAATAACCGGACGGTTTTCCAAGGACGATTTAAAAGGCGACAAACCGGCATTCCGGTTAAGCGGCTGGAATGTGAACAGTTTATAAAATTATTCAGACCTGAAGGAGCAAATAACTGATGAAGAGAAATTATTTTCTAGTCGGATTGATATTTTTAGTATTTTTTGTGATTTCATTTTTAACCAACATTCTGGGACCGCTGATCCCGGATCTGATCAAAAGTTTTGCGTTAAGCTTGACTCTGGCCGGTCTGCTGCCCTTTTCGTTTTTCATCGCGTATGGAGTCATGTCCATACCCGCCGGGGCGCTGGTCGAAAAATATGGTGAAAAAAAAGTCATGGCCCTGGCATTTTTCCTGGCTTTTCTGGGTTCATTTTTGTTTGCTACGTTCCCCTATTTTCAAGTCGCAATGCTGTCGCTGTTTTTGATCGGTATCGGCATGGCAATGCTGCAGGTGGCGATCAATCCATTATTAAGAACTGCCGGCGGTGAAGAGCACTTTGCCTTTAATTCGGTAATGGCGCAGTTGATATTCGGTCTGGCGTCGTTTCTCAGTCCGCAAGTATTTACTTACCTGGTAAAAAACCTCCAGGAACCGGCCGGCGATGCTAATTTCCTCCTGAAATTGTTAGCCGGAATAGTGCCGCCCCATCTCCCCTGGGTATCGCTATACTGGGTATTTGCGTTAACAAGCTTGATTATGGTGGCGGTCGTTTTAGCTGCCAAACTCCCCAAAGTGTTATTAAAAGAAGAAGAACGGGCCGGGGTGTGGGCGTCGTATAAACAGCTTGTCCGCAATAAATTTGTTATTCTTTACTTTTTGGGTATTTTTGCCTATGTCGGTACTGAACAAGGCGTTGCGAACTGGATATCGAAATTTCTATCAATATATCACGGATTCGATCCGCAGCTCACTGGCGCCGATACCGTATCGTATTTTTGGGGCTTGCTGACGGCCGGTTGCCTGTTAGGTTTACTGTTATTAAAACTGATTGACAGTCGCAATGTTTTAATTGTTTTTACCGGCGCCGCTATCATTTGCCTCACTCTGGCTTTATTTGGGCCGGCCGGTATAGCTCTATACGCATTTCCACTGGTCGGTTTTTTCGCTTCGGTTATGTGGTCGGTGATCTTTTCACTGGCGCTGAACTCGGTGGATAAATATCATGGTTCCTTTTCCGGCATTTTGTGCACTGCGATTATCGGCGGCGCGCTGATCCCATTGATCATTGGCATTATTGGCGACCTGGCTGGCTTGAGATTTGGCATGATGTTTCTCTATATCACACTGGGATATATTTTTAGCATCGGCTTTTGGGCTAAACCCATAATAACCAATGATACTTTTAAAGCCAGGAAAAAAGAAATGTAACTGGTAATTACACAAAAAAAGAGAAAAAAGAAGAGTTGCAGCTTACGCTTACCGGAGCTAGCAAATAAAGTACAGAACGCAACCAGGATAGCATGTAATACAGTGTTACAATTTGCATAGGATAATTTTAATCCTTATATTAAAGACCTGTTTTACCATTTTTTTAATATATCCAGGAGATAAAGGCAGAGTATATATTATGTTAAATAAGGCGATAATCGGTATTGATTTGGGCGGCACCAAACTGAGGATTGGCAGAATTGAAGCGGGTAATATTACCAAAAATTATTCAATAAATATCTCATCCCAGGCCGGCGAGGATATAATTATCGGTGAATTAATCCATGCAATTGAGCAGGTTTTTGATAATGATATAGCTGGTATTGGCATTGGTGTTCCCAGCCTGGTCGATGTTGAAGAAGGCATTGTTTACAATGTTCCCAATATACCCTCGTGGGAAAAAGTTTACCTCAAAGATATTGTGGAAGAAAATTTTAATAAACCGGTCTATGTTAATAATGACGCCAATTGCTTTGCGGTTGGTGAAAAATATTATGGCAAGGGAAAACCATTTAAAAACATGGTTGGGCTAACCCTGGGTACAGGTATGGGGGCAGGAATTATTATTAATAACAGTCTCTATTCGGGTAACAACTGCGGCGCCGGCGAATTTGGGTCCATTTTATACAAGGAACATATCTTTGAATATTATTGCAGCGGCCCGTTTTTTAGAGATGAATTTGGCATCGAGGGACATCTATTGTCTGCAAATGCTGAGCAGGGGGACAAGGAATCATTAAAAATTTATGAACAATATGGTGTGCATTTAGGTAATGCCATAAACACAATTTTATTTGCCCTCGATCCGGAAGCCATTATACTGGGCGGTTCGATATCACAATCCTACCGCTACTTTAAAAAAACCATGTGGGAACAAATTAATACTTTTCCCTATAAACATACCCTGCACAATTTGTTCATAGACAGAACTGAACAACCGCACATAGCATTATTGGGCGCCGCCGCGCTTTTTTTAAATGCCGAAAATGATCAACAAAAAAGCGTTGCCGACAGCAAAGTTATTACTGTTACAAATAGCAATTAAATACTTGAACCACCATTTCATTGACAGGTAAGTGTATTAATGAAAACAACCATTTCCGATATTGCCAATAGAGCAAATGTCTCAAAAATGACCGTGTCCAGGGTACTGAGCGGTAAGGGACCGGTTTCACCAAAGACAGCAGAGCGAATAAATGCAATCATCGACGAGATGGGCTATCAACCCAATTTAATCGCCAGAAGTCTCTCCAGCAAAAGGACGATGATCATTGGCGTTATCATCCCCAAAATACAACACATGTTTCTGGATAACTATATTGCGCAAATTCTAAGCGGCATAACTGATATAGCTTTGCAGAATAACTATCGTATTATGTTATGCCCCATAGAACCCCGGCCGGATCGGAGTATGGAATATATCAATCTTGCCAAAAGCAAACTTTTTGACGGTATGATCCTGGTCAAAGCCAAACTGGACGACCCGAATATAAATGCCCTGGCGGAATCGGATTTCCCATTTGTACTGGTGAATTATAAAAAATTTTCTAAAAAACTTAATTTTGTCGATTCCCGCAATGTCGAAGGCGCGACAATGGCCATTAAATACTTGTACGATTCAGGTCACCGGGACATTGCCTTTGTGGCCGGCAGTATAGATGAAACCAACGCTAAAGATCGCCTAAAGGGCTACCTGGATACGATTAAAGAACTGGGCCTGGAATATAATGAAAACTGGATTGTGTATGGCGATTTTAATAAAGAAAAAGCCTTTCAGGAAGCACAAAAAATTCTGAACTGCTCTAAAAGGCCGACGGCAATTTTTTGCGCCGACGATTCAATGGCTATAGGCGTCATCGAACGTCTTCGGCAAGAAGGGCTGCGAGTGCCCAACGACATTGCAGTAATGGGTTTTGACGATATAGAAATCGCTGAATATATCAAGCCCGCGCTAACGACCATCCGGCAGCCGATATATGAACTGGGGAAAACGGCTTCTCAATCTCTGCTGAACCTGATCAACGGTAAACAAAAACCGCCCTTGCATAAATTACTCGATGTGAAACTGATCAAGCGGGAATCGGCGTAAGCATTATGCTAAACCATGGCGATATGTAATTGGGATTGTTTAAAAAACGGGTCATTTTAAACAATCCCAGGTATTGTTAAATGTCAAGACGATTTACATCATTATTCTAAAGATACCACCGCAAGGCCATATACATTTAGGTTATCGAGTTCAAACATTACCAATTGTTGCGGCTGCTCCGATATTACGTTGTATTGTACCTGGTTCAAAGCAGCTAGTTCGCCGCTGTATTGAATTTGTTTAATGTGTTTTCCTTTGGGCGCCAGGAGATTTACCGCTACATCGGTAGCCGGTGTAATCGTGCCATCCAATGTTACATCATAATTGACAAAATGTACCAGCATTTTGCTCATATCTTTATTGACCATAGTGGTCATTTCAACATAAGGGGATTTTTCCGGAAGGCATGTTAACTTGCCGTCAAATACAGATATAATTTTATCGGCCAGCGCTTCGAGAGCGGCGCGAAGTTGTGGATCTATCCGGTTGCGGGTATAACCTTCCGGGATGTCGGCAAAAAGGTCGGCCATTGTCGGCCCAAAGGTTGTATACTCGCCTTTGGATTTCATGGCAATTAAAAACCTGGATTCCGGTATGGGCAAAGGCATAAAGCTTACCTGACCTTTTTGTATTGCTTTTTCAATTACGGTATCAGGATATTTTTCCACGCCCAGCATTTTAGCTAAAAGATTTTCCTGCTGAGCGACATTATTCTCGTCCTTTTGTCCGCATTCACCCAGAATCAATACCCGCCCGCCGTTTTCAACATATTTCTGCAGGGCGGCTTGTTTTTGCAGACTTAGTAGCGGCAAATAGGGTAAAACGATCAAGTCAAAATCGTTTATTTTTGCAGTTAGCAAATCATCTTCAATAATCATGACATGCGCAATCCCTCTATCTGCCAATACACGGGAGGCGCTGAATGCAAAACTTAATTCACCGGCCAGGTATTGATTGAGCGAGGCAACAACGGCAATATTTCCAGTAAGCTGCGCGCCGACCAGGTTTGTTTCATTTTCCGCCAGAAACTGGTATACTGCCGTGGCGCCGGGAGGCGTTTCCCGCTTTTCCCGGAAAATGGTATGATTTGCAACCGCTTCGGCAATATTGATCTGCGCCATAGCGCTGAGGCATTTCTCAGTCGGATCAGGGAAAATGGGCGGCGTGATTTCGGTGGCGTAAATAATAACCGGTTTGCCATGCGAGGCGGCGCTCAGGAATTTCAGCGCGGGACTGTTGGTAATTTTCACGCCTTCTTCATTTTTGCGCGGAGCGCTGTCCAAGAATTCTTGCATTTCGGAATAGATAAAATCATCATAGCCCTCTTTTCCCAGGTACTCCATATTGCCGGCGGCGTCACAGGCTATAGGTCCATATCCGAAACCGCCGAACACATTGCCGGCGATCATAAAATTCGGATTCGCCTGTCGCGCCGCAGTGCGCAACCGTTTGTGAAATTCCGCCACCGAATAACCGCGGAATTTCAGCCACTCCATCCAAAACGGCTCGCCGCGTTTTTGCGGGGGTTTAACGGATTGGTAATCGGCAACATTATATTTTGCTTGCGCCGCGGCTATTGGAAGAGTGTCTTTCAGGTACTTGACAAACGCCTCCTGACAATAAGAACAATAACAGGTCCCTCCGGCAATCTGGGTCCAATCCACATAAGAGCCGTCGATGCCGGTTTCCGCCTGCGCCCGGATGCGCCCTTCCATCATACGGTTGTAATAAGGATTATTAGGACAGCCCCAAGTCTCAAATCCCGATCCTGTTTCCTTGCCGTAAGGCGCATAACGATAAAATGGAAATGTTCCATCAGGATAGACTGTAATCCACGTAGTCGGGTCTTGTTCGGGTTTGGGGCCGATATAATCCTGGAAATCATTCCAATTTTCATTATAGAATTTCAACATCTTGATTTGTTCTTTGGTCGGAATATCCTTGTTCGATTCCGAGGTCCCATTCAAAGATGTAGATAAATAACGGAGAACAATGTAACCCTGGTCATGATAACTTTTATTAAACTCTTTGGCCTCGGCAATTTTTTTATCAAATTCCTCGCGTGTTACATCCTCGACCGAGGGCGCGCCGCTGCCAAAGGTAACGGTAAAGTGATTCTTTTGCAAAAACTCCAAATCGGCTTTTTGCCCTAATCGCCAGTGCCCCCAATCCGCTAACGGTTTCCAAACCTGTGTTTGATTCGATTTGACGCATAATGACAGCATCATCACAGTAAAAAACAATAATACTCCAGCGAACATTTTTTTAAATTGAGCCATTTTACACTCCTTGGGTATTTAATAAAACAGGTAATATCATTTTAGACTCTTGTCGTGTCTTTTAATATTTAATCACCAGTTCCGCTTTACCGTTAAATTTTGGCAGCGATACCTGAAATTCATCTCCCTTTGTTACAATATCAAGCTTTTCATTCCCAAAAAGAACGGCGCTGGGTTTTTCAATATCATAAAAGCAAAAAGTGGATTTTATACCATCCTTATTATTCAGGATCAATTGCATATTTGCATTACTCTCTTTGCATTCCACTACACCCACATTACAGGCGGTGATCATAAAATCGCGATTTGCCAACTTTCGCAGGATGACTCGGCGGTCGGAAAAGACGCTGGCCCTGAGCACTCCATCCCCTTTGCGGTTCCACTCCTGTTCATCCGCATTGAGCAGTACGCAGGGTTCATGGATCGCATATTCGAATTTCGCCCGGCTCCTGGTCAGGATGGTTGTTTCTAAATCCGCCCCGTTCTTGACAATCAGGGGCATTCGTTTGGAAATAAAAGTGAGGTGGTTCTCTGGGGATGGGCAATCCCTCAGTTCCACGGTAATGGTATTTTTCCCTTTCAGCAGATTTGGTAAAATAATAAGCCGGTCATTATAGGCATAATGCGACTTGCCGTTTATCTTTACAGACCGGATAAACAGGGGTGTGTTTTCCATGCTGATTCCCATGCCGCCCGTATAGTGGGCAACCGTATCTAACAGCACATCCGACAGGTCTAATACCAGTTCTACCTGGTTTTCTTTGACCGACCATGAATAATTCCACTGCGCCATTGCCCGCAGCTTGTTACCCAGGTCCACCGGGTCCGGACAATAAACTGAGTGGGTAGCAAATTTGTTTTTAATCGCATCATAGAACGGCAGATTGTTGGTATTCATAATGCGTTTTTTGTCTTTTTGCGGCTGCGAGGTGATGGAATAATCATGCCACATTTCATTAAAAATAACGCCCCGCCCGATATTGTTATATATATGGTCGAATACTGCTTCCTCATAAGCGGCAATCTGGGAGGTTGTATAACTCCAGGAAGAATCATAAAACCATTGATAATCCGGGGAAGGCACATCCTCCAGCACCACCAGGTTTTTATTAGCGCCGGTGTACCAGGTAAGGTTGCCGAACCCCAGCGGCATATCCTGTTCAAAACCATGTGTCATGTAAAAAGAAAAGCGTTTGGCAATCTGTCCGTAATCATCCATGTGAATCGTATTGCCCGGATTGATAAAAAATTCAACTTTACCAATGGGATACTCATAATCACTCGTATTAAATTCGATTTCCTCGATAGAGCCGTCAAGTTCCGCCTGCCAGCGTTCTTCCGTCATTTCCCGGTCGATGCGATGATATTTACTATGCGTCCCTATTTGCCCACCAATATCCTCGATCTTTTTACCCAGCGGGGCCAAATCCGGCCAGCCGGCTTTGGTCGCTTGGCTGGATAACCAGGCATAAAGAGGCACGACGCCGCTCTCTTGCGCAATATCAACCAGGTAATTGATGGTTTTAATCTGCGCATCCAGGTTGCCGCTGGCGTCCGCATCCAGACGAATAATCGCGGTCATATTGGCATTGGACACACAGGGCGCCGGAAAGGGCGTCGCTATATCCCCATATAATGACCAATGCACCGCGCGAATGAGCACATTAAACAATTGGTTCGCATAAAACACCTGCGGCTGGTTATTTCTAAAGAATGACGCTGCGCCCGCCCAGGTGCTAAAATCGTTGACCAGGGTAATGCGATTTACACCGTTATCCCGGACAATCAGAAAAGGATACGCTTGTTTTTCATTGGTAGAAATGAGCAAAGTATCAGAAAGAGCCTTAAATGCCAGGATGTTCAAGCCATTCACCAGCGGCTGGGTGATAAACTGTTTTTGTTCAAACATCCGGGTTATATAATGTCTGTTGTTCGCTACTTTAATACGAAAATCCGCATCGCCATGAAAACCGGTATATTCAATGCCCAGTAATTCATCCAGCTCGGCGTGAGTTCGTTCAGCCGCTTTTTCATTATTGATTGCCAGCGGCCCGTCAATGATCAGATGACCACCTTTATCAAGATAACCTTTGAGTGAAGACAGAATACCGTTGTACAGGCTGTCCGCAACGTACGTACATTGGCCCAGGACAAGCAACTGGTATCTGGACAGATCAACGTCACCGGCAAATTGTTCTAAAAACAGGCAATCGTAAGGGATGCCGGCAAGATTGGCAACAGCGGCCCAGCCGTGCGCGGACATTTGCGTCACCCCCCAACGCTGCTGGAAACTGCTTTCGCTGATGACCAGGGCTAGGCGAGGATTTTCAAAACCCGCAGACCAGGCCGGGTGTATAATTCCCGGTAATAAAATTAGTAAAAAAGTGAATTGCTGTAAAATTTTCATAATTGCTTAAACCTCATATACAACCTGGAATTCTAAATTGAATCCAATGGATGGATTGTTATTCTTTATAAAAAACAGGAGCCCGGTCAATACCGGGCATCCGCATATAAAATTATTCACACCAGACGACCATGCCTTTTTGAATTTCCGGAATGATACAAGTCAATTGGCCATTGTTCCATTCGCCCGACAATTCCTCAACCTGGCCTAAAAACGGTAAAACAAATATTTTTGCGCCCTGTTTGGCCGGGAAGGTTATTTTTACATTCGTTTCCGGGAGTTGTACCGCATTTTCATTGCCTTTCAGGCCCTTAAAATTGGCAATAAATATGTGCATTTTGTTATCTACCAGGGCGGTCTGTGTGGAGATATAGGGAGAAGCCTGAATTGTAACGCTTTGCTTTAAATCAGACATCATGCCTAATTCACTTTGAAAAGCATCCAATAATGCTAAAAATTCAGCGCCTTCTGTTTGACCCGTCCGCGCGCTTACATCAAACTCCTTGTTAGTTACTTGTACATATTGTTTTCCGGGACAATCGGGCAAAACCAGAAATTTATCTCCGGCCTGAACAAGGCCACCGTCCTGAATGCCCAGGAGTTTTAAAACAGGATTTTCCGGTACAGGATTTCGTTCCAGGTCGTACTTGCCGGTTTCACCGGTTACATACAAAAATTTTCCGGCGGCATACAATTTACCCAGTAAATCGACCTCCTGCGCGCCCAGGCATTTGACATCCGGCAGGATCAGCCCGGCGCCCTGGAAATTTGCCAATGTCCGCGGGGTGACAATCTGAAATTCCAGGTGGGATTGCAGCAGTAAATTCATAAAGCCGCGATATGAAGCGATAAAATCTTCAGCAAAGTAATTCCGGGTTTGCGGAGAAAAATAAACGCCAACCGGATTTACAGGATTTCTCGGCAAATAAAAAGTATTTTCATGCTCACCAATCCATTTGTATATCACTTTGCGGGTCTCAAAATCATTGGAACCGGACATGACATGCCCCTGCGCATCCCAGGTATTGACGCCGGCCATGAGATGTGATAACGCCATATTCTTCATCGCTTCACCGGGAACGATATTCTTCTCTTCATCCCAGGAATAACTCAGCATCCACGAGGCCTTGCCTTCCGCAAAAGCCCGGAAAGAATACATGCCGGTCATATAATTAAACCAGGCCAGGGGTTCACGGGCAGCCGCAGTATAACCGCCGGCGCTGTACTCATGAGCAATAACATCGACGACCCGGTACATATCATACACATCTGCGCCAACGCGCACAGCATCTTCCTCGATGCCGGGATAAATTTCTGCAATGGTCATGCATTTGGGATTACCGGCTTTGACATTTTGATCAATTTCCTGCATAAAATTCGTCAATACCCCGATACGAAAATCGACCCATTTTCTGAAATTTACATCATTGAAATCTCCCAATTTTAAATCCTTTTTAGCATCCAGGCCGGTCTGTTCTTTAAAGGCGGCCACGGTATAATCATCAAAACTGGCCCAGGTGTTCTCCCAGCCGTCAAAATGAGTCATCCAATAGGGAATGTCCACATATACGCCATCGATCCCGGTAGCTGCAATCTGCCGGACTCTTTCCATATATTTTTTTCGCCATTCCGTCGCAAAGGGACTGATCCACACATCTTCATCGCCTTTATCGATCCAGAAAGCATCGCCGCCGCCAAAAATGGCCGGGCGACCGGTTATATCGCGTTGCACCCAGTCGGGATGATCTTTAAAAAAGGAATGCTCGCTTTTATCGGCGTTCGCAGTTATACATTCCAACCCGGCGATATAAACATAAGCATAATTTCCCACCGCGTGCGCCTTGTCCGCAACCGCCTTGATCGCCTGTAATTTCTCTTCCGGATTTAAAAAGCTTTCATAACGGCCGGGAATATCATTGTCCACCTCGATGCCGTACAAATGGGTGCTGGTAGCGCTTTCAATGATTTTATCGACACGCTCTAAACTTAGCCCGTGCCCGCCGGTGCGGACAAAATGGGTCCAGTTTTGTGTTGAGGGGGGTTGTGTTTGCGTCGGTTTCGCACACTGCAAAATAATGGTCAGCAGGAACAAAAAATATGTAGTAATAATAATTCTTTTCATGGTAACCGCCTGTTTAAATTTTTATGATTTGAATTTTTGGTCGAGTTTTTTGATGCCTATCTCAAATTCGGTTGCAGCGTCAACGAGCCGTCCGGGTTGGTCTGCTGATGACAGGCCCAGCGCACCGGGTAACGTACACCCTTGACCTCGATCTCAGCCTTAACTTTTAATCCTTTCCACTCGGTCCCTTTCGGTAAAATAACTTGCGCTTGCCTTACCTTGCCCGGCAATGGATAGCCGGAATCCAGGCCGCCGCACACGTTTACCTTGCCGTCGTCGCTGAATACGGTAATATATAATACACCGGGCACACCGGCGATGCCGTCATTGACCAGGCCTAACACCAGGCCGGGGTGTTCATCTTTCTCGAAATGCCAAATCCAGGAGGGGCGCACCCGGTAGCCGATGCAGCGATCCAACTCGTCGATAGCGCCGGGGAATTGCCGGTAATAATTCAAAATACGATCCGCCAATATTCTGTGCCAGTTCCACAGTGAAAAATAATTCGCGCCGACATCCCTGGCATGATAGATAATCCCGTCACTCCTGGTGATCCCATCCCGCATTCCGCTCGTTTCCGATGCCCCGTCGGAAATTCCGCATTCAATGGTAGCGCCGATCCAGGGCGGGCGGTTGCTCAAGGCTTCAATCTGTGTGTTTTCAATATAAATGGTGTCGGTGCGCAACCAGTTGTGTGAACGTATAGTCCGGTCCAATAATTCGGAATTGCCCACCCGGCTGTAATCTGGTTGAGTATTGGTGGTTAAAGGCACTTTAGACCAGTTTTGCAACTGCATTTCAAAAATTTCTGTAAAAGTTTGTTCTGCCGTTATATAATCCGGGAACGGATTGCCGTCAAACGGCCAGGTATGGCCTTCTCCCCAGAAACCGTACATATAGGTATCCATATATTCTATCAGGGGATGGCCATTGTACATATCTGCCAGCATGGCGTCAAACTCTTGTAAAGCCGACATAAATGCCGGGTGGTCATAACGCGGGATATATTGCACTTTGCCGCGTAGTCCGATTTGATCGGTCGTTCCTAATTTAACAAACGGGACTTTATCAGCCACAAAATCCGGTACGGCGTGACCGGGAATTTCCGGGTTCTGTAACTGCACGCGAAAACCAATCCGTTTGTTATATTTTTGCGCCATTTCCAGAACGAGTCGCCAATGCTCGCATAATTCCAGTTTCCCCGGATTTTTCTGCAAGTCTTTCCAGTCCAGCCGGATATACATTTTACTGCCGATGGTCATTTTGGCTAAATTTTCCAGGGATTGCGCCAGGCTCTCCCCTTCTTTTTTCGGTGGGCCGACTTCATCGCACATATATGTAATCAGTCCCATACCAAAGTTTGGAACCACTTGCTTTGACGGCGTCGTCATCATCACCACATCGCTGCCCGGCACGACTTGTTCCGGCGGGTACGTTGGAAACGGGCCCTGGTTCAGGCGATTCTTAACCGCCGGGCCTGAACCAAAATCATATTTATCCCACACATGGTCCGGAACAAACCCTTTTGCAGTTGTAGAGCCCAGACCGGCAGCCAGGGCGACGGCGCCCCCTGTTTTTATAAAGTTTCTTCTGTCCATTGCTTGTCTTTCATCATTTGGGTCTTGTTAATGATCACACACTTTAATAGTAATGAATTTTTATCCGATTTACCTGGCGCCGCTATTACCTGGGCTTTGCTTCAAGGAATAAGAACTTTTCAAAAGTTACATTCAGCTTTGCAACCGGGCCTTGTACTGTTCCATAATCTTTATCATTCACATAATCATACAATTGATATTCCTTGTTTTCCAGGCCGCGCAATTCCACATCACCCTGCCATTGAGCGGCGAAAAAGGCATAATTCATAACCTGGTCTTTAGCTATGACATGCGTTTCGGGTTTATCAAAACCAATATCATACAATGATCCCAGGTACGTACCGGTCGGCAGCATCTTGTTCCGGTAAATTTTTATCCATTTGTCCCATTCTTGTTCTTTTTCGGGGGTCAGGTCAATTCTGGAATTCTTTTTTGCGCCCACCGGCCAGGTAAATTTCGTGCCGATCACTGCGCCAATACCCAGAGCCGAGGCAAAATCATTGTGACCGTCGCTGAGTTCCACATGATCGCCAAAATAGGGCACGGTAGAGCCCATTAAAGCTTTCAATGTCTTCCCTTTCAAACGGATTTGCCAGGAACTGGTGGGATCGGAACCCACCGGTTGAGTCATATAAGGCATGGTGAAAAAGGAATAGGCCGTTCCGCAGGGACAAATTTCTATCACGGCATCCGGTTTAATACTGCGCGCCGTTTCAAAAATCATTTTGAAAAACTCGGGAACCTTTTCTACCGCTTCTTCAGGGTAAGCATGATTGTGCGCCGGGTTATAACAGGGCGGTACGGCGTTTAAATGTTGCCCGTCGATCTTTAAGCCGTCATAACCCCATTCGCCGATAATTTTTTTAACCAATTCTTTGGTATATTCCTGCACAGGTGGATACGCCGGGCAAAGATAGTATGAATCCCACCAGCTTATGTCCTGCCGCGAGCCGTCTTTATTGAGCAACACATAATCCTCATGATTTTTAATCAGATCTGTGCCCGGATCGACAGCCAGGGGCGCCCACCACAGTTTCGCCTTGAATCCGTCCGCATGAATTTTATCGACAAATTTTATCATATCCCGGTCGCCGCCAGGGTACTTGTTTTTGTCAAGATACCAGTCGCCTTCAGAGGTTTGCCAGCCGTCATCCAGAACGACCCAGCCATAGCCCAACTTTTTTACCATGGGAAAAGTGCCATAAATTTGCTGCATGGTAAACTTGCGCTCATATCCCCAGGCGCACCAAATCGGTTCATACGCGGCAGCAGGAGTTTCCTGAAATTCAATACCCTGTTTAACCATGAATCGCCGGTACTCTGTTAACGATGCAAAATAATCGCCCTGGTGCACGCTGACAAAAGTATTCAATGTTATCATGCTCTCGCCCGGCAGTAATTTTTTATCCACTTGGTAAGTAACGCTCAACAGTGCCTGGGATTTATCCGGCATTGTTACCGGCAGAGACACCAGTTTGGGAACCATCTCAACATGGCCAACAGCAATACCGGCATCCCTGCGCCACACATCGCTTACCGGAGTGCCGCCGCCGTAATCCGAAGCATTCATTCCCATGTAATTTTGCTGTTTAAAGCCGGCTTTTAAAGGCAGCACCCAATCGGGCCGTTCTTCATAGGAGCCGCTCTGGTAGGACCAAAACGCCGGCGCTAAGTTACTATCGGCAGTCACCTGAATGGCGTACTGATTATTAGTCCAACTGTCTATCGTCAGTTCCTGGTCGCTGGTATTCACATATTTAACAGTAAAAAAGGCTATGGTCGGAAAGTCATCATAAACGGTAACCGAGACTTGTTTACTCAATAATGCTCCTTTTGCATTAATTACATATTTCTTCCCGATACCGATTTTATCATCAACCTTTTCCATACTTTTACCAGTAAAGGTAAAAGCATTCATTGTATTTCCAGTAATTGTGACAAACTCGGAGGGTAAATAATTATCCGATAAATAGCTAACATTATTGTTAAAAACAGCAGCAACGCGGCTGTTTAAGGATTTGTCGAAATCGATACGGATATTCCCGCCTGCTACCCGCGCTGCCGGACGCGGCCCTGCAGCGCAGCTCAACAACAACAGGAAACCGATTCCTGATACGGCCAATAATTTATATAGAGCAAAGATTCTGGTTTTCATAATGTTCTCCGGTATAATTCTGTTAAATATTTGTAAAAATTACACTTGTGGCATTTTCAATCCTGGTCATCGTTTATCAAAAATTACTTGTTTAATATCCTGAGCGCATTTTGGCGATATACTTTATGCAGAATTGGTTCCGGTAATCCAAAACCGTTCAGCGCCCAATGATAACCAAACTGGTTGGTTTCATAAAAATGTTCATCTGTGGATTCCAAAATCCGGAAAGTTATTTGGTACATTGATTTATCGAATCCCATATCAGTGCCGTAAACAAGCCGATCCTGGTACTTGTCATAAAACCGGGCGACAAAGCGGGGAATCGGCGCTGTTTCGGCATAGCGGGCGGAAATATCGGCGTACAGATTGGGATATTTATCCAGCATAGCGCCCAGGCGATCAAGATTATAGCTGCAATTGGCAAAATGACAGGCAATAAAAGTAGTGCGGGGATGGCGCTTGACAGCATTTTCCAGAATATTGATCATTCCGGCATGGCCAATAATATCCGGTTGGTTATCTAACCGCCATTCATAAGCGTTCATCAAGCCGTCATTCGTAGAATCCATCTTTTCATACATCCAGATCGGATCCGCAATATGGATATTAATGGGCATTTTCAGGTCGGCGCATTTTTCCAAAAGCAGATCCATGCGCGGATCATCCAGATGCATTCCCCATGCTTTCACATCGCAATAAAACATCCCTTTACCCTTGTCGCCCAGTTCGCCAACCCCGGTAGCGCCCGCTTTAAAACACCGTTCCAGTTCTTTTACAGCCGCGGGACCGAATCCCGGTTTATCATAACCTGTATAATCAAATCCGCACCACACCTCAAAACGGCCCGGATATTTAGCATATTCGGCGTAAATCGAATCGAATTTGGCGCCGGTGGCCATCGAATGGATAATCACCTTTTCGATACCGACTTGATCCATTGTTTTCACCCATTGCGCAATCTGTTCTTTTGTTTCCGCATAAGGGTGGGAATGCATATCGATAACCGGGTATTTGGCTTTTTGTATAATCGTTACAGGGACTTTATATATCGATACCGGCCGGTAATCTTTGAGCAACAGTTTTTCCGGGGGCGTTTGCGCATTTACAACTGGCAAGCCTGTGATGATGTAAAGGGCAACAGTTAATAATACCACCCATTTTTTAAGTGTCATTTTACTCATGTTCTCTCACCTTCCAAGTTTTATTCATTGAACCATTCCAGCCCAGGATAATTCTCTTTAAAATAGACATCCGGGGCCGGCATTGTATAGTGCACATCTTTAATACTTAACAAAGAATTGTTCAGCGATTTGAACCGGTCGTTATAAATCCGACCGGCATTATCCAGTTTGAAATAGTTTATGCCAAGATTAATTACTTTGGAGTTCATTTCCTCCGGCCAGTTGCGCACATTATAATCGATCATCTTGTCTTCATAAATATAAACCTGTCGGTTGCCTTCCCAACGTGAAGAGATCAAAAACCTGTTTGTATAACCAATATCCACTTCGATTCCCCGTAGAACATAGGAACCCGGCAGAACATTTTGTAATATGAAATACCCGTTTTTATCGGTTTTTAGCCGATAGCCCTGAATTTCTTCTGTACCAGTCATTGCTGATTTACCAACCAGGACGACCACGATGTTGGCGGTTTTCGATTGATACAAATCGTCGATGCCGTCATTTTCTACCAGAATCGCCCCCATGACTACAGATTTGCCGGGCTCCGGCTTTTGCGGGACCAAAGTTGTCCCGGTTGAAGCACACTCTAAAAAGAATGCTGTCAGCTCTATACAGATAATCAGGTATAATATTTTTTTCATAAATCCTCAAATCATACTAGTAATAAATTGCTGCATTATTTACAGGGAATATTTCAGTAACCGGTTTTTATTTCGCTTCCATTAACTCTATTGTATTTTGGTAATTCTCCGCCAACTGTTTTGAATCGGGAAAACGTTGCAATGCCCGGTTAAAAACACGCAGCGACTCGTTCATTCTGCCGGATTGCTTGTAAGCCATGGCAAGATTATTATAATAATCAGGTTCATTCGGATTTAATGAAACAGCCTTCATATATGCTGCAATTGCGGAATCTGTTTTTTGGGTCAGTATTAAAGTATTGCCGAAATTGTAATATATTTCCGCATTGGTCGAGTCCAGAGCTAGCGCATTTAAATAACTCTCTTCCGCCATAGTATACTTTTGCGTCATATAAAAGGCATTGCCAAGATTGAAATACAATTCCGCATCCTTTACACCCATGATTTGCGCATTTTGATAGCAAGTAATAGCCTTTGGCATGTCCTTTAATTGCATATAACAATCCGCCAGATTGAACATGGTAACCGGCTGAAACTCCATAATATCGAGCGATCTGGCGAATGACCGGGCCGCCGGACTGAAATTGCGTTGATTCATGTAAATCCTGCCGATGGTATTATGGGCTTCATACATGCGGCCATCCTGTTGCAGCGCCTTGTTTAAATATTCCAGCGCACGGGGGTATTCACCCTGCCGGTATTCCATTTCACCGGCAAAATAAAGCGCGGCGGCAAAATCAGGTTTTAACTGCAATGTCTTAAAAATATATATTCGGGCAGAATCGGTCCGGGCAATTCCCTGGAAAGCTCGCGCCATTTCAAAAGTGATCTGTATATTATGGGGATAGCGTTTTTCGAGACTGCGGAGGGTTCGCAACGCCTCATCAAATTTGAGCAAACCAATCCAGTACCGGGCCAGGTTAAGCCGGGCATTCGAATTTTCCGATCCATGTCCTGCTTCCACCAGCAGTTGTTTATTAACAAGGTCGATTTTCTCAAAGAATTGTTTGGCCAGGTTACTTTCGGGAATCATTCTGGAACCCTCGATCAAGGTATGCGACGAGGCATACAAATTACCCTGGTAATTTTCCAGCATTCCTTTTAATAACAGGCCGGCGGCCAAATAATGCCGCTTTAATGTTTGCTCAATTTCATTTTTTTGCTTTTCATTATCTGCTATGTTGATAAGGTAATTTATCGGTTCCGGTCTTCGGTGAATCATTTTGCCCAGATTCTGATAGGAACACAAGTCCCGGGAACGAATATCCCGTGTGGAAAACTCGAGTATCGGATGATTGTCCGTATTAACCGGCGCGTCCATGCTGATTTGCCTGATTCCATCATGATCGAGCAGGAAACAGTCCAGAACATCGAATGCGGAATTTATGTTTATATCCGCAAAATCTTTCCTGATACTGGAATCGGCAAACTGTTCGCTTAATTTTGCATAATCAATTTTCCAGGGCTGTTCCGCGCCGATTAGCACAATTTGTTTATTCACGCAATTCGGCGCCATCCATAGCGTACAATAAGGAAATACCGACTGAAAAGTTTTGAGTACAATTTGAAAATCTACCGGATCAAGATCGATTGTCATCCATGTGGAAAAAATCCCACCCGGTTTCAACTTTTTTCTGCAATTCAGGAAATGTTCAAGGGTAAACAAGGAAGCACTCGCCGTAGCAACAGCATAATTCGCATCATTCATAATTACATCATATTGTTGGCGGGTGTATTTTACATAATTTTTCCCATCTGCAATGAAATGATTAAAACCGGGATGGTGAACAACCCCTTCATTTATATCATGAAAATATTGATCGGATAAATCCAAAACATCTTTAGAAATCTCGACCAGATGAAATTCATCGACCGGCTGCCGCAGCACTGATTTTGAGGTCTGCCCGGTGCCGAAGCCAATTTGCAACACACTTTTTGCGTTTCCATGAATGCAGATTGGCAAATAACCCTGCAAGGTTTGCAGTGTTTTTAACATAAAGCTGGTGCCGGCGACATTTAATCCGTCCACATCGATGCGTAAATTCTGTTCAAAGGGCCGCTTTATTTCATGTACCGTAACGGTTCCCTCGATCCCCTCCCGGAAACCGACCAGGGCATTATCCTTTTCCACATGGGTGTAAGCAACCGCGAACAACCTGGCCGGGGTAATTTTCAGGATGACCAATAAAAGCATTACGCTCAACAGCAAATAACCGGCAGCAAAACGCAGGGTTTTAATAGAGTCGTTATTGAGTAAGAAAAACACTCCCAGCAACAAATTCAATAAAATCATTGCCGCCATTGTCGCCGCAATGCCAAAAAGCGAAATAAAAATAAAAGCGGTTAAAAAAGAGCCGATTACACCGCCCAGTGTGTTGAAAAAATAGAGCAGTCCCAAACGGGCGCCGATTTTCTGCAAGCGCGGCGTCACAATCCTACTGGCAACGGGAAAACTCGCCCCCATAAAAACAGCGGGCAGGAACATCACCAAAAATGCTTCCAGAAAACGAATCCCGTTCCAATACCACCAGGAAGTACCGGGATTAATCATAAAAATTTTATCATGGAGCCAGGACAGGTTCATCAGCACAAGCGCGGCAACAAAAGCGCTAATCCCCAGGGCGATTTCAATCCAACCGAGCAAAGCCATTTGGTTTTTATAACGGTCGGCCAGCCGGCCGCCAAAATAAGAACCAAAACCAATGCCGCCCAGTACAGTCGTCAACATTACGGATAGTGCATAAACGGAATTCGTTAAAATAAACACCAACACATGGTTCCACAGCACTTCATACGAAAGAGCGGTAAACCCGGAGATTGCCATGGCTGTAATAATCAACCTGGTCTTGCCATCAGGCAGCTTAATTTCCTTTACCGGTTCCTTTACAGGAGACGCATTTTTGTCGGTATAAAAACGGGACAACAGTAATGCTGCCGCAGCAAGCAACAAATTGGTCACAACCGCATAATAAACGGAAGGGAAAACGCCAATTTTGCGGACCAGCACAAACCCGGTCAGAAATGCGCCCAGCATTGCGCCCAGGGTATTGATGCCGTATAGTTTACCGGTATCGAGACCGATTTTATTGGGGCTGTGAATGAAAACATGACTTAATACCGGCAACGTCCCGCCCATAAAAAAGGTCGCCGGGAACATGATTAAAAAAGCAAATATGAATTTTAGTAAATAAAACAGGAACGGCAATTCGCTGGTATATAGCCAAAAAAAAGAAAACAATTGCTCAAGAGGGCCATTAAATAGAGGAATTAAAAGAGCGCAAACGCCGATGCCAAATTCCAAAAGGGCGTATATTTTTAAATGCTGCTTCATGGATTCGGTTCTTTTGCCAATCAACAGGCTCCCTGCGGCCAGGCCCATCATAAACGCGGAAAGAACGGCGCTAAAAGCAAGTGTGGTATTGCCGAAAATCAATCCAAAAACCCGGGACCAGATTATTTCATACACCAGGCCGGTTATCCCGGATACAAAAAAAATCAATAATATCAGCGTTTGCAACATAGCATTGTGAACTTGATTTAATATGAATCAGTTAATCATTTTTAAAAACTATTACTTGTACAGGTTTATAATGTTACCTGATAATAACCAGCTTTTGGGTGGCAACCTTGTTTACATTCGTCAGACGTGCAAAATAAACTCCAGTGTTTACCAGATTCCCGGATAAATCCTTCAAATCCCACTGTACATGCTGTTTGTAACTCCCGGTATGCAAAGGGATTTGATAAACCAACTGTCCCAAAACATTATAAATTGCAACAGTTGAATTGCCGTGCATGGACGATTGGATGTGCAGCGTAACCAGCCTGTCGCCACGAGAAAGGCAAGCCGGATTTGGGTAAATTTCGAGTTGTATCGGCAGCGAGGGTTTATGTTCGGTGTGGTTGATTAATGTATTCTGTGGTAGTATATCTTCCAACCTGCCGCTAATTCGGACATCATCGATCCGGCCCTCAAAATCCATTACAGACGGTATGGACGGTTCACTGGAAAACCAGGAACCAATCGACAGGGGGTCATTATTGGAAAAATAGTCCTGGTCAAAATCCAGCACTTGCACTGGATCAACCGCAGGGGTATTCCACATGGAGATTTTTTTGGCAGAATAATCGTAATATACAGCAATAAAAGTCCATTGTTCTTTGGGTATTTTGAAATCTGAGGCAATGGGTACCGCTTTGTTTTGTGAATTGCGGATCAGAAATTCCAGGTTGCTGCTTTTGGAAATGCGCAACGAATAATTAGTGGTTTTGGGATTGGTAAACTGATCGCCTTTGTTTAATATCCAATGCACATCGTCGCCAACTGCCAGAGGGTAAATCCAGGCGGAAATTCCAATATTCTCATTATCAAAATCAAGGTCGTTGCTATCATTTACTTTTATAAAATCGTACTTGTTAGCGCTATCCAGCCATAAATACCAGGAGCCTTCCTGTAGCGGCGCCTGCGAATCAAAAACAGCGGTATTTTGCAGCTCGCCATTGTTTTCAACAATATCCCAATCCGCCGTATCAAAACCATTATTTTCAAACTGCCAGGCGCCGCCCTTACTTTGGCAGAACAATGGTGTATTGAAAAAAATAATAGCTATAACAATGAAAATCATAAATAACGTAGTTATTGTTTTAAGCATACCGGACCTTATCTGTTTTTTAGTAAAAAATAGCCATGTGACAAAAAACTGCCACATGGCTATTTCCCATAGCAATACTAATTATTCTCGTCCATAATTGGGAGCGCCCTCTACACCAATATAGACACGCATTACTTCACCTACATCTCCCCATCCGGGATAGACGATGTACATGAATTTTTTACCAAAGGTAATATAATGCATAGGCGTCATTAACTGGCCATCGTACAAAGTTTCTTCCACGCCGTCAGAATTCAATGTAAATAAACTGGTTTCCCAGGCCAGGGTATAGTACATAGTGCCATCTTTATCGAATTCTATACCAAGCGGGGAATCGCCTTCAAAAATCTGCTCTTTGTTCGTCAACCCATCCGGGGTTATATCATACCGCCAGATAATTCCGCTCCAGATATCGGAAACAAATAATTGATTACCAAATACCCGGCACACTTTAGGATCGGTCAATTCCGCAACCAGTTCAGGTTCGCCACCCGGAGTAAGCCGTGAAATACCGACGCCGTTATTGACTATGTACAGATTGTCATTCTCATCCCAGTCAAAACACACCGGGGAATCGGTTTCGACAACATCTTCAATTACAGAGCCATCCGGCGATACCCGGACAATTTTGCCATGGTGATTTTGGCAAACATAGAGATAACCATTTGGCCCGAAACGGATAGCGCCGCTTACATGTACTGCAGCAAATACCGATTTTTCACCGTCGGGAGTAATTTTAAAGATGGTGCTATCGGCAGCAGAACCAATGTAGATGTTATCATTATTATCTACATCAACACCATTGGGCCAGACAATTTCTTCATCAATGATATCTATTGTATTTTTGAAAACAAATTCCAGTTCATTGCTCCAGAATTCTGAGCCCTTGATGGCCACTTTGACCTTAACCGTATCACTGGAAATATTCGGCGCTTGCACCTGGATCTCGTTTGCGGTAGCAGCTATTACTTTACCCGTTTGCTTTCCAAATGCAACCAAAGTATATTCAGGATTCGTATTAAAACCGCTTCCGGTTATTGTTACAATATCCTTCAGGTAACCTTCCTGGGGACTTATGGTATTAAGTGCAGCAGGAGTCGATCCAGACGGATTCGGATCCGGATTTCCAGGTCCAAAAGTCGGTTGGCTGGGTCCTTCGCACCCGGCAAACAGGAGCAGGAGAAGAATAAACGCTCCTGTAATTACCGACATATATTTATATTTCATTATTTCTTCCTCCACTAAAATTCACGCAAGGCTTAGAATTTAAAGTCAAAAGAGAACATATTCACAGCGCTGAAATTTTTGAATTGCAGGTAACTATAGTCAAAGCCGGCTTTCAGGTTATTAATTTCGAATAAAAAGCCGCCGCCAAGAGTAAAGTCCTCTTCATCATAATTCAGCTTGTAACCGCCGCGTAAAAAGACCAGGTTTTTATAACTGTACTCGCAGCCTGTCTGAATACGTTCGGTATAATCACGGGGATGAATGGCGTCCACAGAAAGAGTAACGGTGTGGTTTTGTTGTTCGGTCCATAACTTGGTCATGTCCATTGCCAAACCAAAGGTAAATGTCAAAGGCAATGGAAACGATTCGGCGCGGTATTCCTTTTCCTGGGAGAAATTTTTTAAACTCATACCAAACCTGAGGTCTTTATAACCGGTATAAAAAATTGTCCCAAAATCAAAAGCAAAAAGGTTCATTTCTGCGGTATATTTCTTCGGGTCGTCCATAGTACCTTCCAAAGTGGAGCCTAAATTTTCATGCAGATACTTTATATGGCCGCCAAAAGCAAATTGATTGGAAACCCGGCGTGCATAACTTAAACCCACAGCCCAGTCTGTTGGTGAAAATTCGCCGGTTTCTTCAAAACCACTGCTATTGATGGAACGACGTGTGCCATGTAAAACACCCCAGTCTACCGATGAAACACTGACGCCAAATGCGCCAATGTTACCGGCATTATATACCAGAGACCCGGAATTTAAAGTAATATCAGCAATCCACTGATTTTGACTCAGGAAAATATGTTTTCCTTCAACAAACGCAATACCGGCCGGATTCCAAAAGACGGCGCTGGCATCATTTACAACCGCCGTATAGGCGCCGCCAAGCGCAGCGGCCCGTGCGCCCACAGGGATTGATAGCCACTTCATCCCTGTTTGGGCTATTTTCTTGATCCCGCCGGCCTGAACCGGCAGCGTCAGGAAAAGTAAGACTATTAATAATGGGATAATAATTTTCCCTGCTTTTTTCATTTAAACCTCCTGACAGATTGTCTGTCCTCGATTATCAATGTTTATCATGTTATCGGATAATCACAAATTTTTCGATACTGCCGCTAACCGGTTTTCCATTTACATCTCTGGCGTCGTCAACTTGCAAAATATACACACCGCTGGCAACCAATTGATTGTACTCGGTAACCTGATCCCAGTTTTCATCCGCGCTGCCGCTTTGATGATCGATTGTTTTAATCAAGTCGCCAGTAACGGTGTAAATGCGTAATTTGCAATAAGCGGGAAGATTGACAAATAACAACTTGTTATCTTCGCCGGTAAAGTTAAATTCACCGGCTTTGACGATATATGGGTTCGGAACAATGCGTACTGCTTTAGCATTGTCTTTACCGGGTTCAAAAGCATAAGCCGCAAGTTCGGAGCGATTTGCATATTTCGAGCTGGCCAGTTTTTGGCCCGGAAATAAACCATCGGTATTTTGCGACCCGTTATCAACAGCAATTACGGCGTAATGATAAGCTTCACCACGGACAACATTGGAATCGATAAAGGTATTTTGTGTTTTGGGGACGACTGCTATGGGTTGCCATAATAAATGTGTACCATTAGCATTGATCTCGGTATATTCATCCACCAAAAAATTTCCCTGTTTCCTGTATATCTCGTAATGATCAAGGTCCGGTACATTTGTATCATAATCTCCGATAGCGGACAGATCTTCCCATTCCAGGTAAATAACATTCGGGCCTGATCTGACCGTCAGATCTGGAGCAGGCAACGGATCGGGGATATTCAAACCGCGTTTCCAGGTCCACAACGCCCGATCCATAGTCTGAAAGAGAGAATCTTTACCGGTGGCAAGCAATTCATTCTTGGCATCGTTATCAAAATCAGCGCCGGCAGCGCCGCGGTACCAGTCCCGCCAGGCCAAGCCTTTTTCAATAGCAAGGTTTCGGGAAATACCATTTGCACCAACCGCATAAACAATTACCACCGAATCGCCAAGGGACATGTTGTATGGTCCAAAAGCCTGAAATGGGAATTCATCTTCCTGCGACATGGCGTCATCGGGCCAGCCGGATTGTTCTTCGACCGTTTGTTGTGTCCTGGATGCTGCCCAGTCCCATGCAGTAGCAAAACCGGGGAAATCAGAATCCCATACATTATATATACTCATATTGGCCATGATTGAAACCGGTTGAGTTAAATCATCGGTTTTATCGGCAGGTGATTTATCGACATGCAGGGCCGCAAAACCGGCATAAGCGCTGGAAACAAATTCACCGGATGGCATGGGAGTTGAACCTTCTTCGCCAATGGCAAACCGCGGGTCACCGGTATCATCGAACTCTTGTCCGCCTTCTTCAAAAGCAGTCAGTTCCGGATGATCGCCATCCCAGCAATAGGATACCTGCAAATCCCTGGCGCCAGTGACCAATTTAGACGGGTAGGTTTCAAAAGTAGCCCAATCATCTTTGGCCTCTTCATACCATTGCGAATAAGTAATATAGGTTCCTTCAGCCGTTTGGCAACTGTACCCGACCATGAAGTAGATATTTTCCATGGTTTGGGATGGGTCGGTATCCGGTTTGGAGTCCTGATCCCAGTCAAATGTACATTTGTAACGGTTGACATGAATAACATAATCATCATGATTCGGATTTGTGAAAGAATAGGATCTTTTCAACACATCAAAACCGGGATAAGATTTGTATCGCACCTCGACCATCTGATCGGATGGTAAATTGGGATCGACAATTCCGGTGAATTGCTGCGACGACCGCTGCAAAACACCGTTAGCATAGACCCATACTTCCGGTGGTTCATGCCGGCGATATTCTTTAATTCCATAAGGCTCAGTTTCATTATAACTAACCGGGCTGAGAAAGGTCTCTTTAATATGGTCAACACCAGTACTGTCCACCCATTTGCCAACTGTGTGGCCTGAATTATAAAAAACAATTGTACCGTATCGAAAATGATCTTGCGGCCACTCGCCGGTCGGATCGACTTCATTTGTATTCAATTGATCGTTGGCTTCAATTCGTAATTTGTAATCGCCCAGGTTATGAGTCCTGGTCTGGGCATTACTTGTAGCGGATAGTAATGCCAGGTGAAAAGCAATAACACCTACGAGAATGAAACCAAAATAACATTGAGGTCTGAGAAGCTTCATTAGCTAATACCTCCATAAATAATTTTAATTTTACATTTATTAATCATTAAAATTGAAACCTTAAACCAATGTAAATATCTCTGGGGTTGACAAAGTGAGCCCAGTCGTTCCAGCCAAGATCAATATAATCTTTATCCCAGTCGCCCAGCTTGTCGTTGCCCTTTTGTGCGCCTTTTTCCCAGGGGAAATGCAGCGAATCGACATATTTGTTCCAGTATAATGGGTTGGGGAAGCCTTTATAATTGAACAGGTTTTTGACCTGGATAAAAAGGCCAATACGGGTTTGGCTGACTTGAACTCTTTTTTCCAAAAGGATATCGGTATTATACGAATCAATAACCTCGGCATAATGCTGTTCGCTCAAGAGAGCATCGGGATTCAGCAGTTCTTTGCCGCCATCCGACCATTCCTGTAAAATATTGAAACGCCAGTCACCCAATATATAATGACCCATAACCTGTGGACCATAATTTACCGGAGTCTTGAATGTTAAATTGGCGCTAACCGATGGCACCGGGTTACCTTTGTCCTGATTAGTATTTTCCTGTTGTTGCTTGGCTTTTTGCCGGTCTTCGTAAATATAACGCAAGCCGGTGTAGCCGGTACTCTTGACCATATATTCCGCAGAAACCCAGCCATACCACCACCGACCAACCCGTTTTTCGAGCCGGAATTCTAAACCGCGAATATCGGCGTAACTGTTATTGGCCCAGGTTTGCACTTCATTTTCTCCATTCAAGGATACTATGGTCTGCTGGCTGAGTTGATTGGAAACATCTTTATAATATCCCATAAAATGAACCAGGTAATCATTGGCAATGCTTTGTTCTATACCGATTTCATAGGATATAGTGCGCGGCCATTCTGCCCTGATATTTGGAATTGTAGCGCCCTGGGACTGTGGTTTAATGGTATACAAATAATCAATAACCGGGGACTGGAAGAAATGGCCATAATTAAAAAATATTTTACTGGTTGTGGTAACCGGATGAGAAATACCAATACGCGGACTGGTATATAATTTATATCCGGCATCCGAGGTCGTTAAATTGGAAAAACTGTTCTTGTTTGCTTGCCAGTTTGCCAAAGTATAAGGCAATTCGGAGAAAATGTATTGCGGGTCAAGATTGTAAGGATTGGTGCCGGGTTGCAGATAATCCATACGCAGACCGATATTGGCAATCATGCCCTTGTATTCAATTTTATCCTGAATATAGGCGCCTACTTTGACCGGCTTTTCATTATAGTACCACCAGTTCCAAGGAGCATCCTCAAATGGCTGGGTAGTTTCGGAATGATTGATTTCGCGCCTTTCTTTGAATGAAGTATAATCGAGTGAAAAACCTGCTTTTACTTCATTATGGTTGTTAATTTGCGATACATAATCGCCCGCAAGAGTAATTCCCCAATACCGGGAGTGATCCTGGCCCCGGCCTCCACCCGACATGAGGAAATCTCCCAGAATATCATACTTTTCAGTAATTGAACCAATTGAACTGCCCACATATCCAAACGGCCCTTCATCATACCACGTATTGCCGATTTTTTGTATTCCGGTGGTATCACGTAGCGCAATAGGTTCCTGTTTGGTTGTATAGGTAGTGAACTCGAGGCGTAAATCATAGAAAGTTTTTGGGCTGAGGATATGATTCAAAGAAAATCCACCGCGGTATTGCATGGTCTGGATTGGATTATAGTTTGCATCATGCCACATATATCGCCAAAATAACGCATTCCGTGCATATTCGGTACCCTGACGGCTGCCGGTAATCATGCCGTTGGTATCATCATAGATAGAACCGCTGACCCCTTCTACCAGCATAAAGGCGTTGTTGAATGATAATTTCATGTTTGGAGTTATGTTGCCGGTTAATTTCAAAAGCGTGGTGCTGGCCAATGAATTATTGCGACTAAACGGATAAGCCAGTTGCAGGTTTTCATAGCGTTCCGATACCATAAAAGCAACAGGTAGAAATGGCACGCGGCCGCTGAAAGAACCGTCGATTATATAATCCGGCTTGTCGCCATATTTGCGAAGACGATGCTGCCATTTCCACACTTCCAGTAATTCCTGGGGCGTCATATCATTAGCTGGATCGGGATCGGCGAGAAACTGGCGAGCTACTTCATTCCAGCCGACAAAGGTAAAGGGATATTTACCGCTTGAAACCATATCGTTCGATATTCCGGTGAACGCATCTTTTCCGGCATACACTTTCCAGAAAGGTCCATCTACACCGAAAGGACTGGACCCAAAATGTTTTCGGGCCGGAGGGCTGATTCTGGCATCCAAATTTAAAGAATAGCGATCAAGACTGCCTTCCCTCGTAACCACGTTAATCATACCGGAGCGGATATCGCCATATTCCGCATTAAAACCACCAGTTAAAATTTCAACTTCTTTAATAGCCGTAATACTGAGATTAGTCAAGGGCTGCTGGTTACGCTCATTCCTGGTCGATAAACCGTCGATCATAATATCGGTTTCGTTTAATTCACCGCCGCGCACAACCAGACCGGAACCGTCTTCAGACGCCGTCAAAGAAATACCCGCTTCTGAAGCCAGTATTTCTTCAATGTTATCTAGCGGCCGGGCCTGGATTGTTTCTTCAGTAACAATGATCTGACTTGATGAAACATCCATTTGCACAACCGGACGTTCCGCTTCAATAGTTACGGTCTCTCCGCTTATCACTTGCTGCTGCATGGCAAAATCGAGTGATGTCGTTTGATTAACACTTACGCGAACATTCTCCTGGATGATGGTTGAATAACCAATCATCGATGCCTTGACATTATAAACTCCCGGAGCAACATTAATGATGAAATAATTTCCATTGATATCCGATGCGGCTCCTATTTGAGTGCCTTCCAGAATTATATTTGCGCCGGGTAGCTCCTCGTTAGTTCCTTTTTCAAATACTCTCCCGGAAATTTTACCGGTTATCGCAGCCTGGGTAATATCACTCAAACCCATGACGAGGAAGAGTAACAGAATAAATAGAGGATGTCGTATTTTATTCTGCACCATTTTAAATCTCCTTTGTTATTATTTAATGCTCTTTTTGTGTTGAATTATGAGTAAATGAGAGAAATAAATCATTCACCTCCTTTAATTTTTATTATTTTCTACTTTATTACTTGCTTCCAATCATTGTTTTGATACTCATCCGGATGAGTGGAATGAACCAGCGCATATCGACCATCACCGGAGCGGTCTACAAAAATAAATTCCGTTTTTCCTTCTATTGCATAGTACCATATCTCAACCGGTTTATTTACCTGGGTAGATGAAAATTGTCGCTGTATATCAAGCGGGGGCCCATATTGAATGAAAACTCTTCCCATATCCGAATTCATACCCCCGGTAAATTTGCTTTCTACATATTGAATACGATTAAAATGTTCCTGCATAAACTCGTTAGTTTCCGTTTCAGGAACCGGGTCGCGGCTGCGCCAAAAGTTGAATAAAAATTCCTGTTTGCCTCGCATATCCAGGCTCCTGAATATTTCCTTTTCTTCAGAAGTGGCAATATATTTTATTTGTTCGTAATACATTTTTATATCGTTATCCGTCATCGACAACACCAGGTTATTATTTTGGCTGGGTTTATATACCTCAAAATACCGGGTGATAGTGATGTTTTTGCCAGTAGATAAATCCGTAACATTCATATTTAACAGGTACAAACCATGGTCGAGATCTTTGAGGGGGATCATCTCAAACCTGGCGCAGTTGGAGCTGTTTTTTTTAATGGCGGGACGATTGAATAAAGCAACTTCCCGTCCAATCAGGTCGGTGAGTGTATAATTAACTGAATAAGAAGATGTTTCAGTACCAGAAAATTCCATATTGTTAATTTCAAAATAAACATAAATATTTTGTGTCTGCTCACTATAGGTAAAAACCCGTAAGGGATTGGGAATTGCACTTAATCCATACTTTTCAAAATTACTTTTACCGGTAATCTTTTGAACATAGGAAGCAAAGAACAGATCACTTGTGGAAAATGCCTGGGAAAAATCCTTTATGACAATTTTCCTGTTTATACGACCATTCATATCATGGGTCGGATCTTTTATTTCCAGAACAAACTGGACCGTATCGGCAGACAGTGTAAAACGTTTCAAATCAATAAATAGTCCTGTGTTTTCAGGTTTTGCAGATTCATCGGATAAAATGGATTTTTGTTCTTTTACTCCGGCTAATGTATCGCCATTGGTATTTAAAAAGGCAATGTTGATTGAAAATTGTGCCGGATTACTTACAGAATCCTGTGGAGAAAAAAATTGGCCGAGACTGACGGAATAGCCAATTTCAATACTAGTCCCCCCCTGTGTATTCATGAATTGATAGACATCTGCATAAAACGTTATATTACCTTCGCTTTTCAAAGGAAAGATAAAATCATCACCGAAAGCAGAAATGACCGACAAATTTAACAGAGTAAATAAAAACGGGATTCGAAAACACATTTTCCCCTTACATTTTACAGTATTTAAAATTGACATCTCTCTGTCCATTAAAAGGATGATTATTTGTCTAGTCATTACTGACCGTCAAGTTTTAGAAAAATCATGTCCGAAAATTATGCAGACTCTTTTTCACTCGCAGGTTCATCTTCTACTGCCATAAAAAAAGTGGCTAAAAGGGCAAGCACCATACCGCTGATAATAATGTAATGAGGAATTACCCTGTAGATTGCAAGTGAAATGATTACCGTTATAACCGGCGCAATTGCATTAGTCATTGGGCTAACAATAATAGCTTTACCATATCTGAATGCATAAACCAGGCATAACGCGCCTATAGAATTTAAAATCTGGATTACCGCTGCGAGATACGGTCCTTTGAAACCATAATTTATCGGCTGATTAAAATCGGTCATCCAGATTGCAAATGGAATAACTAATAAACCCGAAATCATCATGTAAAAGAAAATACTTTCAGCCTTCATAGTTGCATTGGCAAATTTCATAAAATATGCCTGTATACCCCATGCCAGAAATACAAGCAAAGCAAGAACAATCCATAAATATCCACTAGTCACGGAATTACCGGGGTCCTGGTATGAAAGCAAAGGGATTGCCAGCAGAGCTATGACTATTCCGAGCCAGCCTTTTTTAGTGGCCCTTTCCCTGAGGAAAATGTATGACAATAATATTGTAATAATTGGCGACAAGGAAATAAAAGGAAATACCAGGTAAGCAGGGCCCATCCTCAATGCCTGAAACAGGATCAGTTGCCCCCCGGCGCCTAGCAAACCAATAATTAAACCATATAATATAGATCGGCTATCACGTTCTAGTTTCCAATGGATCATATTGAGGGCTAGCAA
The DNA here is from genome assembly GCA_029561455.1 of bacterium. Lineage (GTDB taxonomy): Bacteria > Zhuqueibacterota > Zhuqueibacteria > Residuimicrobiales > Krinioviventaceae > Fontivivens. The sequence goes on along the minus strand of JAKQIY010000013.1, from coordinate 257,040 downwards.
AGCCGGCGGGATCATCGTTAAAGCCCAAACTGAATAGCCCAGGGTTGCCGGAAAACCGGCTTTTTCAGGTAATTCAGTCAGAGCGCCCCATAAACCCCAAAAAGATGTGGTGATAAAAGCATAAAGTAACCATAATTTTGATTTCACGAAATCAGCCTCCAAATAGGATACCTGAACTGCCAGTTATAATACTAACTCAGGCGGTGATTATTTCAACATTTTGGGTGACCCACTTTTGTTTTTCTTCTTCTGTAATATCCTGATCGGTAATCACTTTATCGATCTTGTTAACGGGCAATATTAAGGCTAAACTGCGTTTGCCAAATTTAGAAGAATCAGCAACAACAATAACCTCTGTCGATATTTCAGCCATAACACGGTTAAGTTGAGCTTCGGAAGCACAGGGAGTCGATATTCCATAAGCCGGATCCAATCCATCGACGCCAAGGAATAATTTATCACAAAAGAAATTGCGTAAATTTTGCTCAGCTTGCGAACCGACTAATGAAAATGATTTGTTACGTAAAATACCGCCTGGCATAATGATTTCGATCCCATCGACGCCGGCGAGTTCTGAGGCAATATTTAAAGCATGAGTGATAACTGTTAAATTACGTAAACCTTTGATACATTTGGCAATTTCCATAGTTGTGGTTCCGGAATCAAGGATGATCGTATCACCTTCGTGAACCAGTTCAGCGGCTTTCATACCGATACGTTTTTTCTGGTCGGAATTTTTACGAGCCTTTTCAGAAAAAGCCAGATCCATAGCGACTTTGGTCTGTTTAATAGCCCCGCCCCTGGTACGGTAAAGCAAATTTTTTTCTTCCAGGTATGACAAATCATTCCTGATAGTCACAGGGCTTACCATAAAATAGTCGCTTAATTCCTGAACATCAACCTGTCCTTTTTCATCCAGAGTGACAATAATTTGTGCGCGGCGGTCGGCGGTAGATATCTCCGGGGTTGAATTTCTCATAATTTTTACTCACAATCAATTATTGTTTTATTTCGCAGTGTTTGCTTTTCCTTTCTTTTCTAATTATAATACATTTATTTTTGTAAGTCAAGTTTTTTTTCAAAAGATTGAAATAATTTTTACAACATTCACTTTTCAATTATACACATTTAACTAATTATATTATAATTATATCTTATTAAATTAACTTTGTAAAATCCCTGCAAGATTTAAAAATTTCTTGACAAGGCTATTAAATTTTATTATCTTACTTTCGAAAGGAAACGAAAGTTTATTATAAGGCTTTTGATATGGAAAAAACACATCTCGGCTATACTAAAGACAGATTAACAGAATTTGGCGCACAGTTTACAGCGGTGGAAATAGAGCAACAACCGGAACTCTGGCTAAAAACTTATTCACAAATATTAAATTCCAGACCTCAAATAATCAATTTTATGGAAAGATTAATTAACTCGAATAATACAGATATTATATTTACAGGCGCCGGCACTTCTGCTTTTATCGGTAATAGTCTCAGAGGAATTTTTAACAAAAACAACAATAACGTTACCCGGGCAATTGCAACAACTGATATAGTAACGCATCCGCACTATTTTTTAAATAGAGAAAAACCAACTTTACTGGTCTCCTTTGCCCGATCGGGAGACAGCCCGGAGAGTATTGCTGCCGTACAATTAGCCGATCAACTATGCAAATCTCTTTTTCACCTGATCATAACCTGCAATGCCGATGGTAAACTTGCAAAAAGCGCCAATAAAAAAAATACTATGGTCATTGTGCTTCCCCCGGAAGCAAATGACAAAGGCCTGGCAATGACCAGTAGTTTTACTTCGATGTTACTTGCCGGAATTTTAATATCAAAAATCAAACATCTCGAAGCGCTGGAAAATGATATTGAATTGCTGACAAACTATGGTCAAAAAATCATCACTCAGTATGCAGAGGATTTGAGGAAAACTTGTGAACTGCCGTTTAACAGAGCAGTTTTTCTGGGTTCCGGCCCACTATTGGGTTGTGCTGAAGAATGCCATCTTAAATTACAGGAATTAACGGACGGTTATGTAGTTTCCAAGTTTGATTCATTTCTCGGTTTCCGGCATGGGCCAAAAGCGGTTATCAATCCTTCAACATTAATGAGTTACTTTTTTTCTTCCGACCAATACGTTTATCAATATGAACGTGATTTACTATTGGCAATAAATGAAAAGGAAAAAAGTATTTTCAGTATAGGCGTAATGGAAAAAGATCATGAAGATATTGATGTAAATTTGAGAATTGTCTTATCGGCAAATAATAACGAATTAATCGATCCGGATTTACTACCGGTTGTAAATACTCTAATTGGACAGCTAACTGGTTTTTATAAATCACTACACCTGGGATTAAAACCGGACAACCCATCTGCGCGAGGCGCTATAACCAGGGTCGTTCAAGGTGTAAAAATATATCCTTTAATGAATAATTCAAGGCAGTAAATAATGCAAAAATCAATTTTTACCACACTGGCTGAAAAAGAGAATTTATCACTTACAGAGTTCATTCTTAAAAGAATAAAACATAATTATAAATTAACCGGCCAATACTCCACCCTTTTTGCCGCATGTCCCAATTCGGAATCTGTAATTAAAGCGGCTTTGCGGGCGGCTTACAGGGCTAATGCTCCTATCGAATTTGCCGCTACCCTGAACCAGGTTGATGTGGATGGCGGATACACGGGAATGGACCAATATGAATTTGTTAAAAAAATACACCTTGAAGCTGATGCAATTGGTTATTCTGGTCCGATAATTATAGGCCTGGATCATGGCGGGCCGTGGCTCAAAGATATACAGACAATTGAAAAATGGGACTATAACCGTTGCATGGACTGGTTGAAAAATTCCCTGGTCGAATCGGTCAAAGCAGGTTATGATTTATTACATATCGATCCGACAGTTGATATTACAGTAAAAGAAGGACAAATTATCCCTATTGAACTGGTCGCCGACCGCACTCTGGAATTGATTGCACATGTAGAACAATTTCGCCGCAGCCATAATTATCCAAAAATAGCGTATGAAGTCGGTACTGAAGAAGTGCATGGCGGTTTGGCCGACATTTCGACGTTTACAAAATTTCTCTCTCTGCTTAAAAAGGGGTTGACTGAAACCAATCTGGGAGATGTGTGGCCTTGTTTCATTGTTGGTAAAGTTGGTACCGATCTGCATACCACAATATTTGATGCCCAGGTGGCTAAAAAACTCTCTGAGGAAGCCGCCCGGTATGGAAGTGTGATTAAAGGTCATTATTCGGATAATGTATCCAATCCTGAAGAATATCCATTATCAGGAATGGGAGCGGCTAATGTTGGTCCTGAATTTACTGAAGCAGAATATGATGGCTTGATGGTATTAATTAAAAAAGAAAATGAGTTAAAAACACAGGGGCGAATTGCCACCCCTTCAAAATTTAAAGCAATTTTGGAAAATGCAGTAATATCATCCGGGCGTTGGAAAAAATGGCTGTTGAATAATGAAAAGGGCCTGGAATTTGATAAACTTTCCCCGGCGCGAAAAGAATGGCTGATAAAAACCGGTTGTCGTTATGTTTGGGCGCAGGATAGCGTTTATGCGGCTCGTCAAAAATTATATGAAAACCTGAGAAGAAATGGCATTCAAGCGGAAGAGATAGTGCTTATTGCAATTGAACGCGTAATGGATAAGTATTTTTCGAGTTTTAATCTGCTCGATTTGAATAAAAAAATACTAGACTGAAAATCAGTTTTCTGTCAGATTATTTAATTCATGTAAAAATAAACACTGTTATAAAATCAGTTCTCCGGTATAATTAAACGGACCAATGAGGAATATTCTTGATGAAGAAAATTTATGATGTCATGGTAGTCGGGGAATTAAATATAGATCTTATACTTAATCAAATTGAATCATTTCCGGAGATTGGCAAAGAAAAAATTGCCGGACAGATGAGTTTAACTTTGGGGAGTTCATCGGCAATCTTTGCCAGTAATTTAAGCAGTCTGGGCATAAAAACGGCATTTATTGGTAAAGTGGGACAAGATTCTTTTGCCGATCTTGTATTATCAAGTTTACAGGCGAAAAAAGTAGATACTTCTTTAATTATTCAGGATAAGACACTGGCTACAGGCGCTACAATTGTATTAAATTTTGGCGAAGACCGGGCTAATATTACTCATCCCGGCGCCATGGATCATTTATCTTTTTCCGATATACCATTAGAAAAAATAACCCAGGCCAAACATTTACATTTTTCCTCCTGTTTTTTACAGCCGAAAATATTCCCGGATTTGGCCAAGCTGTTCAAATTTGCGAAAGAACTGGGACTGACTACCTCCCTGGATACTCAATGGGATCCGGCGGAAAAATGGGATTTTGATGCTGCCACTATTCTTCCGGTTGTAGATGTATTTATGCCTAATGAACTTGAAGCTTTACATTTGAGCAGGGAAAAAACCCTAGACGCTGCCCTGGATAAATTGGCGCTATTGGGAAATATTATAATTATCAAAATGGGCAACAAGGGTTCAATTTGCAAATGTGGCGACAAACTCTATGAGGCGGCGCCATTTTTAAATAAAAATGTTGTCGATGCGATTGGCGCCGGCGATAGCTTTAATGCGGGCTTTATAAGTAAATATGTCAAAGGATGTGATATTGAACAATGTCTTAAATTTGGGAATTTGACCGGCGCAATATCGACAACCCGGGCCGGGGGAACAGCTGCCTTTACAACCCAGGAAGAGATAATGATTATAGCGAAAGAAAGATTTGGATTTACTGAATAATCTTTGCCATGCTAATAAAAAAGCGGACGACCTGTCAAACACCTAGGGGGGTCGGCGTTCGACGGGGGTGGCCATCCGCTTGTTACATTCAATTTGATTATCAATATATTACATAACAATATACATTAATATCATCTTGTCCTGTTGTACCGATACTCTATTCCTTATTTCAATAACGAGACCTTGTGTAATTGGGTTTTATTATTTATGGTAATACGGATAAAATAAATTCCGGATGCTACCGGGTTGCCAAACTCGCTTGTGCCTTCCCAGTTAACATTATGCAAACCCGCTTCATTGCGGTAATCTACCAGGGTCGTTACCCTTCTGCCTAAAATATCAAATATCGTAATATTCACATGGGCGGCTTCTTTAACATTATAACTGATAGTTGTCGTACTGTTGAAAGGATTGGGGTAGATAGACGAACTTGTCGGTTCAACAACATCCTCGCCGGTGGTTTCAACCATCTGCTTGGAGAGTTTTGGCAGTTCGATCTCATTTTCAAAAGCCGCAAAGATAGCTTCTTCAATAAAATCATCCGCTTGATGAGCGCGTAATAAATTGGCAATCCGGTTGGCGTTATTTTTATCATTTTTGCTGTTATAGTACGTTACCAGGGCCAGTAGTTCGGCGCGTTCTGCGGTCGTACCGGTGGGAGCGGCTAATGCAATTTTCTCAGCCTTCTTTATGTCATTATTGACAGTATAAAAATAGCTGAGCCAGTTTCTGGCCTGATGCTGAACCTGGGGCGTTCCTGACTGAGTTAAATCATCCAATAATTCTTCCAGGGTATACAAACTATCAACTGCAATGGCAGCTTTGGCCAGAGTAAATACAGCCAGGTCGGCATTGGTAGACGCCTGATAATTCGTTAATGCCAGTTTTAAATGGTTAAACGCCGGTAAATATTCACCTTTATTATATTCCATAATGCCGGCGCTATAAGGCGAAGTTGGTCTTCTCCAGGAAGGTCCGGCATTAACAGGCTCGGTAACAGATTCCGGAGATGAATCGACAGAACCTAAAAAAGCGCCGGCTAGGCCGCCGGGCCAGTAATTATCCTCGGCCATAACCAGGTTGGGAGTGTTGTTGCGGATATAATAATAACTGTCACGGTTACGGAATATATTGCGGCCATGGTATACGGGCGCCGCTGATACCTGCCCAAACATATGTACACCGCCTTCAATGACAACACCATCTTTGCCAATATGGGCAAGGTCAAAAATATTGCCGTCATCATCATCGTTACAGGCATAAAAATAAGCATTGGAAGTGCTGCCGTAAATAAACACACCTTCGGCGCGGGACCATATTTCATTGCGGCCAAAAAATCCGTCGGCATTCCAAATGCGAATAGCCGCATGATGATTGGAATGAAACTTATTATCATAAACAGTCGGGTTGGCGCCATTAACAATTTGGATCGGGTAAGTGCCGCATAAATAGATATAGTTTCTGTCAATGAAAGGCTTTGCGCTCGCTCCCTTGATATTAATACCTCTTTTAATCATATTATGAATTATACATAATTTAATGGCTGGACTCGAGTTGACAATCGTAAAGCCGTCCACGCTGCCCATAAGCTGACATTCGGAGAAAAAGCTTTTGGAAGCGCCGGAACCTTCCAACCAAATTCCCAGCCAGGTACCTTCCAGACTTCTTCTAAAGGTCGTTTCATGCGCCCAAAACCGTCCGAAACTTTTTAATAATACATCGGGAGCAATTCTTACTACAGACTCATCACGTATATTTAATTCCGACGTTTTATCAACAATACAATCATCATTGAAAAATATAGTGCAATGCGGTTTAAACGTCAATTCGCTCAGGCGCGTAATCAAAGTACTGTCATTAAATGTAATAATCGAAAAATGACCAATGTCCAGTTCGGTATTATTATCTATAACAAGGTTGCCGTCGAATATTAAAATACTGTACTGGCTGCAATTAATATCAGCATAGTTAGCCAGGGTAATATCTTTATTAAAATCAATAAACGCGCCGATAGAATCGCCGGCCAGACCAATAAAATCGGCGCTACCGGTAACAAACCCACCGTTAACAATTAATTCTGCACGGGTTGTATCGTTACCCGATTTTAAACTGTCGGAATTTAAAAATATAACATCGACGCCAGATTCAATTGTTAAAGTAACGGTATCGGGAATTGTAACATCGCCGGATATTACATAGGGGCTTTTGGCCTGTGTCCAGGTAATATCATCTGGAATCACACCTTTCCAGTAATTACTTTCAGTATCGGTTATTTTAAGATAATCCAGACGGCCATTTTCATCGCCTTGCCGGGTAACCTGGATTTTAATTACATCATTTTGAACCAGGTAGTAATTACCCAAATTATATTCAACAAAAAAATTACCGGTTGTAATATCATCCCATTTCCAGGTGTGCTTTAATACCTCGTTAATATATAATTCAGCCGTGCAAATGCCATCCCATTCATCAAGATATCTCACAGTAAGATTGTAAATGCCACTGGGGCGGGTAAAATCTGTTTTTACCCAGCCGGGGCCGGTGATGGGATTGAACTTGACTACCAGGCCATTACTGGCGCCGGCATAATCATGCACCATCATACCTTTCATAGCCATGGTTTCGCACTCAATTATTGTTGAGGTTGCAGAGATCAAGCCGACAGGATATCCGCCATCAGCTATTTCCGAGCTCTTGTAATGTTGCGCCACTACAGTCGTAAATGTAGCTAAAAGAGCCACTACAAGGAAACATGCGATATTTTTCATTTGTTTCCCCTTTCTATTTTTAATTCATCCTAGTTTAGACTATTATTTAAATACAATTATAAGCTTGATAATTTAAAAATTTGTCGTCTACAATATAACATTAAAAATTACAGCAAAAAAACAAAATTGCATAATTTTAAATTATACGTTCATTAAAGCACTTGACAAAAATTTTTTTTATTTAAATAATGAATCCAGGTGGAATATAGAAAAAATATGTGGAGATAAATTGCACGTATGCTGTCAGCCTGCTATTTAAATACATAACAAAAAGAAGGATACTTGAAAAATTGAACATTTGTATCCCCTTTCTATAATTAAAGTAAAATTGTAGCCTCGTTCAGTATGGCAATTCAAGGTTATTATCAAGAATTGCTCAACATTTACAGGTGGTGCTGCTCATATCATTGATATAAAAATTCAATAATAATATATTACAAAACATTAATGATGTCAATAAAATCTTGTTTTAAAAACGCCTTAACGTGTTAAATTCAAAAATACATTTATTTACCTGGAAATTAATCTGCAAATCAGAATTTTTAATTGTACTCAAAATGCTTTGTCGGATGTACTATTAATAAAATTTATCTTATATTTTAATAATTATTATTGACCCTAAAATAAAAAAGCGGATGACCTGTCAAACACCTAGGGGGGTCGGCGTTCGACGGGGGTGGCCATCCGCTTATATGTATAAATATAATAATTGAATTATAAAAAAACAACTTTTATTTTTTCGAAAACAGGTTTCAATGTAAAAAAATGTAAAAAATCACATCCTATTTTACCAGCAGCATTTTGTTCACCAGTCGCTGTCCACGGGTTTCAAGCGTGCAATAATATACCCCGCTGGGGACGGGTAAGCCGTTATCATTGCAGCCATTCCAGCGCAGCTGGTGTTCACCGGCGCCATAATGTACAGCGCCCCAATTGCGAACCATACGGCCGTTAAGATCATAGATTTGCATACGGACAACTCCTGGTTGCGGTAAGGTAAATTTTAGCACAGTTTCCGGATTGAATGGGTTGGGAAAGTTTTGCGCTAGTTCGATCTGCGCGGGCGCCGGTACTATCTCATTCGGGGGAACAGCAACAGTTTTATCGCCAGCCCATTCCAGGGCGGCGTCAAATAATAACCAGCCATTTTGGTTTAACTGGCTGCCGCTTTCATCGTATAGGAATAGTCCCACCCGTCGCGCCGGGGCAGTCAAACCAAACATATCAGCTCCCTTTTCATAAGCGAACAAGCTATATAGACCTGATTGGCCGGTAATACCGGCAACTGTGATTGCTGCCGGGGCAGGTTTGCCCCAGGTGAGCTTGTAGTCATAATCCATCACCATGACATCATTATTCAATCCTGCCGCCAGGGGGTGAGTTGGATTAATAATGGTGATAAACTTGCCATCAGCTGTTCCATAATCGGTAAGGGCAAGCACATCGGTCATTTTCAGATCATCAAACAACCGCGCTTCCCAAACAATTATGGGTATGGTAATATGGTTAAACTTGTCCTTTACTTTAGTGGGTACAATTGTAGAAGAAATCAACACCAGATCCATATTGGCGGCATCAGGCGCATCGGCGGTATCGTCATCGACAAAAATGGTATTGTAACCGGCGAGTTTCAGGTATTCAACGACTCTGGTATCACCGGGTTTTACGGTAGCAGCGTTAGCGGTCACCAGCAGGGCAGTTTTATCAATATTTTGATTACCAACGGTAATGAAACAAAAATCAGCCAGGGTACGATTGCCGTCATTATCAACTGCGATGACGCCGAGCCGATGATCACCCCTGCTAATTACCGGTAAAGTTAAAGAATAGGGAGCGGAATTATCCTCGCCAATTTTTTCAAGACCGTTATAAAATTCAACAAAATCGACAGAACCGTCAATATCATCAGCATCTACCGTTATGGTCAGTTCGGAAGGAAAAGTGATAAAAGCGCTATCGGCAGGAAAAGTTATCAGTACAGAGGGTTTGGTTTTATCATGGGTAAAAATACTCAGGGGCTGAGCGGTGGTTTTTAGGCCATACATGGGATGATTTATAATCACATTACCGTATTCCCGCAGATCCTCATCACTATTATAGGCCCAGTCCCAAACCATGTCCAGCAGCGGATCGCTGTTGCTGTTCCAGGACCACGCCAACCAGCCGATTTTATTAACCTGGCAAAACTCCAGGATCAGTTCGGTAATATAGGGACAGGCTTCATACTCCGACCAGCCAAACTCCCCGACGATTACCGGCAGCCCGGCATCGCGCATTTTACTCAATTCGACTTCCACACCCCAGGGGGAACTGGTATATACCCCGGTGGACCCGGAACCGGTAAAATTATTGCGGGTAAGCCAGTTGCCATAGAAATGGATTGATAAAACCACATTATGCTGAGGATCATGGTCGATCAATTCCTGTCCGTTCAATATAATACCATTAGGGTCCTGGCCGCAGCCGGACGCATCGATGACCAGCATATTATTCACGCCGGCATCGCGTAACTGGCTGATGGCCGTTTTATATGTATCGCGCCACACCGAATAATCGCCATTGCTGCCGGGTCCCCATTCATTGGCAATGTTGAGAATTACATATTCTTCATAGTCATTCAGCCATTCCTGGTTTCCGGGATCCAGCCAGTTATCAATGATTGCTTCAATATTGGATGGCGATTCACCGCAGGTTGCTTCATGCAGTTCCACCATCGGGGCAATACCATTGGCAATATAACTTTCCACAATAGCGCGGCGTTTTTCGGGTGTATTGGATATTGTTTGCCAGTCCCAGTTACTAAAACATACTCTTACCACATTGGCGCCGGTTTTAGCAATATGGGGAATACTGTTAAAATTTTTGGTTCCATCGCCCCAGGTATGGGTGTGATTCACTCCGCGCATGATCACTTCATAACCGTTTTTATCATAGATCTTGCCATTCAGGGTGAAAAAACCTTTAGACAAAATATAATCCGGTTTTTGCACCTGTGCATTTAAAATTACCGGTAATGCCAGCAATAGCAGAAAAAACATTTTATACTTTTTCATATTATCTACCCAAAACATACTCAACTCCTTTAAATGATTAACGGGTAATTTTACCGACATCAATTAAATACATCTGTGGCCCGTTGATTTCATGTGCGGAATCTATGACCAGTTTTTTGCCGTCATGGCTGATACGCGGATTCAATTGCACACGCCATTCTGCATTGTTAACGGCAGGCTGGGTAAAGGTGGCCACATCTTTTACCTGCCCGCTCATGTTGTTATATAAATATAACCGTCGTATTTCCGGAGACTCGCCGGCGGCATCACCAAACAGCCACTCTGTGCCGGGAACCCGGGCGCAATAACCGTTACCCGGAATAATCCCGGCGGCAATTTCCTGCCTCTCCCCTGTTTCAATATTGACCAGCAATAACGGGGTTTGTTTACCGGATGCAGCGGCACGGTACAGTAAATGCTGTGAATCATACCAATTACAAAAGGAATCAACATCAACTAAATCAAAAGCGCGCAAAGCGCTGCCGTCGGTAGCGACAGTAACAATTCTGGCGCCGGCATCTCCGTCGGGAGCATTATTATCAGCTCGCCGTTTTTGCCAGCCATGTATAAAATAGCAATGCTCGCCATCGGGGCTGTATTGCAAGCGGTTAACAAAATGCCATGCTCCGGTCCAGTCCACATTTGCCTGGGGGAGTTCAGCAAGCTGCGCCAGCGAGACAAGCGTCTGCCGGTCGCCGGTTTCAAGATCGATCTTGTAGACCCCGGCATTGCCGGGCGCGGGTACAGCCTGGTTAACATCATTCAATCCCGCATATCCATAACCCGGGCACAGGTCGTACAAGCGTTCAAAATCCAGACTCAAAGCGGTTTTACCGTCGGCATGAAGTGAATAGACCGGGTAGGGTAAAAACTGTTTTTGCCCGCTTTTAATATCAAGCAAAACCGATCCGAAAAAACTGCCCTGCCGGTTATTCCAGATCAGGCGGGTAGCCGAACCAGGCAGCCATTGCAGCATACAATCCTGGTTCAGGTTCCAGGTTTGGGTATTTCCCAGTTCATACCAGCGGTCGTTACTTTTTATATCTATCATTCCGATCCGTATGACATCGTCCGGGTGCGGCAAGGAATTTTTGGTTTCCAGGGCATGCCCCAAAACATAACGATCCGCAAGGTCAAATGCCAACCGATCCGGCAATCCAAACCAGTGATACCCCGGTTTTCCGGTAAGCGCTCGTATCGGTATGGAGATTTTATTACCGGTAGCGCACCCCATTGCCAGAACAGGTATTGCAGAAAGACAATTTGTTAAAAAACGACGGCGGGAACAGGGATTCATAACATTATCCATGACTAAATTGGCTAGTAAATTTTATTTGCGGTAATAATGTATCAAGATTAGCTTTTAAATCAAATAAAAAAGAAAAATCCGGTTGTATCTTTATAGTTGTACTTTGTGAGTAAATATAATAAATAAAGTTTAGCAGTATTTCTCGAAAGTGTGAATAAAAACAGGTTGTTTTGCATCAAATATAAAAATAAAAAAATTATCAAAGAGATAGTATGATCAATATAAGAACAAATTATTGTCCGCAAAACCATCCATGCCCGGTAGTAAAAAGATGCCCGGTAGGCGCGCTCAGTCAAACCGGATTTACAGCGCCTGTTGTGGATGAAAAAAAATGTACCAATTGCGGAAAATGTAGCCAGCTATGTCATGTTTTTCAAGAGGTTAAAGTTGCACATCATTGTCTCATTCAGTAGAAAAACGAAGAAATTACATTGCAAAAAATGAATAACAAGAATTTTTTATAATTCTGTAAAAAAATCTTGACTTTTTCCCAAAAATTCAATATTTCAAGATGCTTGACTAACTTGAAAAATCCTGGTATCTTTAAAAAGAGTAAATATTACCGCGATTACAGGGCGTGAAAAAAAATAATACAGGGAAAAAGAAATGCAATTATCCATTTTATTTGTATCCAACCAGATTCGTGGAATAGACGGCACCGGGGGCTTGGGTGATGTTCCGGTCGGATTGAGTAAAGTACTGGCGGAGCGCAACGACATAGATATACGATTGATCATGCCGGGCTTTGCCAATATTATTGGTAAAGGCATGGAGAATCGTTTTGATGATGCCAATAAAGTCCTGTCCGATCTGTTAGTGCCCTTTGGCGATGAAGAAATAAAAGTCTCAATATATCAGGTTAACCTGGTTCACAAACCCGGAGATAAAAACATTATCTGCTACCTGATCCGCTGTCCGGAAGTATTTGATAAAGACAATGATAAAAACTCACCGGACAAGGCAATTTTCTTTAGCAGAAGCGTTGTCGAGTTTCTCAATGCTTATACCGGTTTTCGCGTCGATCTGATTCATTGTAATGACTGGCATACCGGGCTGGCGCCGGTTTATTTAAAAACCTTATACCGGGATGATCCGTACCTCGGATGTATTGCCACACTCTATACAACTCATAATTCCGGCGGTGACGCGTTTCAGGGCGCGTTTCCCAGAAGCAACGAACTTTTATCGCTGGCCGGGCTCGATAAACTCAACGTATTTATGCCGTTAAGCACCCGTTCCCTGCATCATTTCGACAAATTCAATTTTACCAAAGGTGGTCTGGGTTTTGCGGATATGATCAATACCGTAAGCCATCAGTATTATAAAGAATTATTTCAACCCGCCTTTGCCGGAGGACTGGAAGGATTATTCCGTGAGCGGGCGGCAGATTTTACCGGGATCATTAATGGTATAGATACCGATGAATGGGACCCCGAAACCGATACGATCATCAAACCCTACCAGTATGCAAAGGGCGATGACGTCGAGCATATTATCAAACAAAAACAACAAATCCGCTTCCTGCTGCGACAGTGGGGAACTCCGCCGCTAAAAGGGCAAAAGATCAAAAGACCATTTGCTCATGTCAGTGATGATTCCATTCTGATCGGACTTGTAAATCGTATCGATTACCAGAAAGCGCCGATCTTTTTAAGCGCATTAGATCGCATTTGTGAAATGCATAAAGTACAGATCATATTATTAGGTAATACGAATGATGAATTCAGTCGGATTGAATATGAGCAGCCGTTGCTGGAAAAATACGCTAAATACCCAGAAACATTATTTTTTTATAAAGGTTTCGATCCCGATCTCTCCCACCTTATTTATGCCGCATCAGAACTCTTTCTGGTACCCAGTACTTTCGAACCCTGCGGCTTGACTCAGCTTATTGCCATGCGCTATGGAACAATACCTGTAGTGCGTTCTGTCGGCGGCCTGGTGGACACTGTAATCGATCTTGACGACCCGGCCCGGAAAAACCACGCCACCGGTTTTCATTTCCGTGAAGATGTGGATGAATTCAATCTCATGAACCGTGAAGAAGCTGCCCGGCAATTATGTTATGCGCTGGAACGGGCAGTTGCCAATTATCATAATGATCGTTGGAAACAACTAGTCAAAAACTGTATGAACCGTGACAGTTCGTGGCACATACCGGCCAGACAGTATGTTCAGTTATACCAGGAAACAATACATCGCTGCATGACCAGGACCTTCTTTTAATTGTTTGTTTATTGCGTATTTTGGGGAGTATTCTGTGTTTAATGCAATGATAATGGTGAACGGCTGGTGTGATATCAGCAATTATTAAAATTCCCGACAAGAACAAATATTAACCGGTTCAAACTGGTAAATTTTAATAAATTTCTTGACAATGATAATATTTTTTTGTAAAATTCTTAAACGTTATCGCAAACGATTAAGAATGTTACACTTTACACACATTAGTATAAATTAATTATTAACTTGGGAGTAACTGTGATGAGACGTTTGGCTTTAACTTTACTTACCGGAATTTTGTTTATTACCGCCGCTCTGACTATGGCTCAGGGCACTGGCCTGGTAGTTGATTTTAACGACAACTCGCTGGCCGGCTGGGGAGGTACTGCCGATTATGATATGGCTGCGGTTAACAATGAACTGCGTATCGATGCTAATAAACGCAGCACCTGGAATTCATTTACTTTCAGCTTTGCACCCCTCGATATTTCAGCAAATCCCTATGTCAGTCTGAAAGTAAAAACCGATACCAATTTTAATCTTGGTTTTTCAGTTTGGGACGTTAATGATAATTATGCCTATCCGGATCAGGAATACCAGGAAATTGTGGTTACGAATCATTATATCGAATATACTTTTGATTTCTCGACAATCGAAGGTGTAGATTTAACCCAAATAAAAATGCTTAATTTTGTTTGTAATCCCGGCGGCGCGATGGTCTACCAGGGCGTCGTCTGGTTCGATGATCTTAAAATCGGTTCCGAAGCTCAAGTCGCGCCTTATTTTACAACCATTCCAAAACAATTTCATTACATCAACGCTCCGCAAATTACAGTTCCGTTCCGGGGTGTTGCCGATATTAAAACCGGCGCCAATCCACTGACTATTACCGCCAGCAGTTCCGACCCCACCCTGGTGCCAAACCCGGTGGTAAATTATACTTCCGGCGCGGAATCCGGTTCTTTAACCTATACCCCGGTAGCAAACCAATCAGGTCTGGCGACCATATCGGTCACAATTACCGGTAATAGCCCTGACGCCAATATCTCATTATTTGATGTAGAAATCGAGAACAATAAAGCGCCATTGATCGATCAGGCAGATAATTTTAATGCCAAACAAGGCGTCGCTGCAGAAATTCTGTTGACCGGGATAGATGATGGCAACCCCAATGCCGAACAAAACCTGGAAATTGTGGCATCGAGTTCAAATACAACGCTGATACCGACTCCTCAAATTTCCTATACAGCAGGTGCAACCTCTGCCCTGCTAAAGTTTACTCCCGCTGCCACGGCATCCGGTCCAGTTGAAATAACTCTATCTCTGCGTGATGATGGCGGTCTGGTTAACGGCGGTGTAGATTCTTCACAGATGACATTTACTGTTAATGTTTATGATAACGTAAATAATCCTCCCACTCTGGACGATATTGCTAATGTCTCAATTCTGGAAGGTGCGGTTGAACATATAATCGCTCTGGGCGGAATTGGCGATGGCGATGCCGATGCGGTACAAAATCTGGTTATAACAGCTACCAGTTCCAACCAGACTCTTGTCCCCAATCCGGTGGCTGAATACACTCAGGGGGACTCGGTGGCGGAATTGAAATACACCCCGGTTGCCGGTATAACAGGCAATGTAACCATAACAGTAACAGTAACCGATGATGGCGGTACCGCCACCAATAACGGCGATGAATCGGTAACAAAGACTTTTAATATTCAGGTACGTGTTAAACCTACCATGGGCTTTGCCGATGAATTTGAAGATGGCGTTGTGGCGCCGGAATGGCCTGCCAACTGGGGTGATCCCGGCGAGGATACTCATCGCTGCTCGGAAGCTAATGGTGAAATGAAAATTGAAATTGATAAAACCAGAACCGGCAACAAGTGGGCCGGATTATGGTACAATATTCCCCAGGAACTGGATTTGACCTTGTATCCATATATCAGCATAACGATGAAAACATCAATTCCCGGCACAGAAATGTTGATTTTCCTGTGGGATGCCTTTGACCATTACAATACCGGCGCAACTGTTCACCAAACTGTAACCGGTGAATATGTAGAATACTTTTTCGATTTTACCGGCTTGAATCTGCAGGGCGACGGCACAATTGTTGATTTTTCCCGTATCAAAGCGCTGTTGATTAACTTTGATCCGGGGGGTTCCGATCCCCTTTTCGTTGGTGATTTCTATTTTGCCGATTTCAGAGTTGGTGAATTAGCGCATACTATTGCTAAAACCCCCACTGTTACCCTTGACGCGGTACCGGACCAGGTAGTAATGAAAAACGCCGGAGAGCAAAGCATTCATCTCACCGGGATCAGCGCCGGTGGCAGCAGTGTTCAACCAGTTACAATTGAAGTGCAAAGTAGTCGCAAAACTGTTATTCCGGTTCCGGCACTTGGCCCAATAGTCGATGGTAAAGCGATATTAACCTATACCCCGGCGGCAGGTAAAACCGGCAACTCGGTCATCACCCTCACCGCAACGGCGTCCGGCTCGAATAATTTGAGCATGCGTTTTAAAATTAATGTTGTAGACGCCGAGGCAGCCACAGCTGCGGATGTGGTTATCGATCTGAATCGGGAATTCCAAGTCATCGACGGTTTTGGTACTTTTATGGGTTCGAATAATACTCCGATCAATAAAACCCATCTTGCCCTTGCCAAAGACCTGGGAATGACCCTGGCCAGGTATGGAGTTATAGATCGTGAATTTGAACCGGCTAATGAAAACAGTGATCCATATATCACAGATTTAAACAGTTATGATAAAGAAGCTCTGGCGTTGGAGAATATTAAATTACTGGCCACCAATACCAGCGTGGTAAAAAATATCTATACAATGTGGAGTCCTCCATCCTGGATGAAACGCAATAAATCCCAGTCTGCGGAAGGCTGGTCGACTGATAATAAACTGGAACCGTTTTATTATGAAGAATATGCAGAACACATGGTTGCCCTGATCAAAACGGTTAAAAACGAGACCGGAATTGAACTGGACGCGATAAGTCTGCAAAATGAACCGCAGTTTAATGAGCCCTATTCTTCCTGCCAGATTGATCCTAATGAAATGCGCGACCTGATTAAAATTGTAGGTCCACGCCTTGAAGCGGAAGGATTGAATACGAAAATTTTCTGGGCAGAGGCATTACCTGCACAGGGAATGATTGGTACTTATATCCATGCGGTAAAGAATGATCCGCTTGCCGTCAAGTATGGTCATATTGTCGCTATTCACAATTATGATGCCGATGGTATCAACGTGGGCGGCGCCGGCGCCGATGAATGGGCGCGTATATACGAGTGGGCGCAGGAAGGCGAAACGGCGTGCCCCACCTGGATGACAGAAACTTCGGGTCATGCCAACACCTGGGATGGCGCCCTGGAACTGGCCGGTAATATTTATAATGCACTTGCATTTGGTAACGCCAGCGCCTGGGCATACTGGAGTTTTGCTGTTAATAAAGATTCCGAAGTGTTTGGCCTGGTAGTCGATAACAAACCGACCAGCAAATTCTATGTGTCCAAACAATATTATAAATATATTCGGCCTGGAGCAATTCGTGTCGATGCACTGTCTACCGATGCTGATGTGCCGTGTATTGCCTTTAAGCATAATCAGGAAAAATCCCTGACGTTGGTATTGCTGAATAAAAGCGATGACCCGAAAGCGGTGCAAATTGGCGGCGCCGGGTTACCCGATCTATTCGATTCGTATACAACTGCCGAAAATCGTAATTTTACTCCCGGCGACCGGGTAGCAAGAGGCGGAGTTGTTTTGTTGCCGGCCAGTAGTATAACTACCCTGGTAGGATATTATGAAGGTGAAGTGGCGGTGGAAGAAAAAGATACCGTACCGATGACATTTGCATTATATCAAAATTACCCGAACCCGTTCAACCCGACAACCACGATCAATTTTCAATTACCTATAACCACCAACCTATCTGTCAAAATATACGATATCCTTGGTCGCGAGGTGCGCTCCCTGGTTGATCAAACCTATGCTCCGGGCAGTTATAAATTATCCTGGGATGGGCTGGATAATTCAGGTAATAAAGTGGCTACCGGCATGTATTTTTATAGATTGAATTCACAGGAATTTACAGCAGTTAAAAAATGCATCCTGCTGAAATAGAGTTTCCCCGTTACGCGTCGTAACAAATTACTCTTCACTCCCAAAAAAAAGCCGTACATTTTCATCATGTGCGGCTTTTTATTTTATTAACAAATCAACATAATTTGAAATCATTCAATAGAAAAAACAGTAAAAGTTACCTGGCTGGAAGCGTCTTTTTTAATTTATTCAAAAGTATCAACAGGTTACCGGTCACAATAAGAATTAATCCAATTACAGACCAGGGTGTCCAGGTATATTTTTCAAAACAAGAGGATAGTAGCAAAGCAAAGACAGGTATAACCAGGGTAACATAACCGGCTTTACCGGCGCCAATCCGACCAATAAGCGACAGGAATAATCCAAAAGCGATTACGGAACCGAAAATTGCCAGATATAGCAGGGAAATTATATATCCGGCAGAACATTCAAAAGTAAAAGAATATCCGGCCATTATTGAGATTAATAACATGAGCAGGGCGCTAAAAGTCATACTCAGGGCATTGGTTTGTATGACAGGTAAACCGGCTTTTTGATTACGGGCGGAAAGTATATTACCAAATGAAGCAAATAAAGCTCCAAGTAAACACCATAAAATAGCAATAAAATCTTTATTGGCGGGTGAAAAATCGATAATTTCCGGTTTAAATACCAGAGCAATACCGGTTAAGCCAAGTAGTGCGCCAATTATCATTAAAAGGCGAAGCCTGATTTTGAAAAAAATCGCTTCATTGATGATATTAAAAAATACAACAAGAGAAAATATTACCGCAACCAAACCGCTCGATAATTGTTGTTCGGCAAGGTAAACCAGCAGGTAATTCAAATTAAAAAGGAATATGCCTTGTAAAGCGACAAAAAAATAGTCTCGGATTGTATAACGTAACTTCCTGCCGGTCATTAAACAGAATAAAAGTAAAATCAAACCCGCCAGGGCAAAACGATATGCAACTGATAATGCAGGGGCAACATTTCCCAACTGGAATTTTATTGCCAGCCAGGTAGAGCCCCAGATTATTGCGGTACCAAGATAATAAAGTAGATTTTTCATGCTTATTTTGCTAATGTTTCTGAAATGTTCATGTAATAATAATTATAAATAAAGCTGTTTGAGGCAGGAAAAAGCCGGGCGGCGTTTTAACCGCCCGGTGCATTTAATCGGACAAGATCAATTTTCTGGTAGTTTATTCCACCAGTTGAATTTCAGGAATAAAGAAGTGATAATAATTGTGGCAAAACCGGCTATTATCAGTTTTGGATCTTTGATGATCAGGAAAAACGGCGTAGCCATTAGCGATACCTGCCAAATGATACCAACAACAATATTAACACAATCGCGTTTGAAATCGGTATTCTTTTTAAAGTCCGGTTGTTCGGCAATAACTTTTTTATAAATGGGACCCCAGAAACCCCATGGCCGAACTTTTTTATAAAATTTAATCAATAATTCATCATCTTCCGGTTTGGTCACCAGGGTGCCGATGATACAGGCAATGGTAGATACAGCAAGTATAATCGGGAAGCCATTAATAGCCGATAAATCCGGGAAAATTTTGGGGATAGCCATAGATGCAGCCAGACCGAAGACCATACCCCAAAAGTAACCATGACCATTGAACCGCCACCAGTACCATTTGAGTAAATTAGCTGCTGTATAACCGCCCCACAACGCATTAACAATCCACAATGTAATGGAATTGATTGATTCAACCAGGAACCCAAAAACAAAGCCGATTATGACGATAAGCAGCGAGGAAAGGTAACTCATATATACCAGGCGTTTATTACTGGCCTGGGGATTGATGTATTTTTTATAAATATCATTTACAATATATGCCGGCGCAGCATTGACAGTAGCCGCAAAAGTGGACATGAACGCAGCAAGTAATCCGGCAAGCAGCAAACCTTTTATGCCCAGGGGAAGAAAGTTTTTGATGGCATAAGGCAATACCAGTTCAAAATCAATATTCGGCCCCATTGCTCGTAATTCAGGGCTGAAAAAGGTCAAGGCCAAAACTGTCAAGCCAGCTACCATCAAATAACGTGGAAACATTAAAGCGACAGAAACTAATCCGCTCATTTTAGCAGCTTCTTTGGGGTTTTTTGTTGCCAGAATGCGTTGCATATCATAATTCGGCGCCGGGCCGG
Source organism: bacterium (assembly GCA_029561455.1). Taxonomy (GTDB): domain Bacteria; phylum Zhuqueibacterota; class Zhuqueibacteria; order Residuimicrobiales; family Krinioviventaceae; genus Fontivivens. The sequence goes on along the minus strand of JAKQIY010000013.1, from coordinate 236,630 downwards.
CCATACTAACCAGGATCCCTTTAAACAACATCATCATAAAGAATATGGTAAACAGTGAATAACCATCGTCCAAAATTTTTGAATTAACAGAATCAATGTATCCTGACCAGTCCATATTCAGCTTCCAGCCAAAGAATATGTTTTTCCAACCTTCGGGAACTACTTTTTCCAGCATTCCTGGCGATACTTTCATCATGGCTATAATACCTACAGCTATGGAAGCAATAGTCATAATAATAAACTGCAATACTTCGGTAAATACCACACTAAACATACCGCCGGTAATGACATAAATAGCGGTAATACTCATAAGAATGACTGCATAGGTATTGGGAGATAGATCCCAGGGCAAAAACAATGATGCAAATTTACCAATTCCCTGAAAATCATAAGCTAAAAAACCAACAACGCTAATCAATGCAAATACAACAACAATTATATGCGCTAATTTGGCGCCCTGCCCCTTGCCAAAACGGGTTGTAATCCACTCGGCGCCGGTTAACACATTCGAGCGGCGCAGCCAAATCGACAAAAAGACCATTAAAAAGATCTGGTTAAAGGTTGGCCACAACCAGGGTAACCACACGCTTTTCAGTCCATATACAAAACCCAGATAAACCAGCCACATAGTACCGGTAATATCGAACATCCCGGAGGCGTTTGATATGCCAAGCACGTACCAGGGCATGCTGTTTTCCCCTAAAAAATAGGAATCCAGACCTTTTGATGCTCGTTTGGAAATATATATTCCAATGAAAATTGTTAATAAAAGATATCCGATAATAATCGAAATATCAAGGGGGTGTAGTTGCATTGGCGACTCCTCTGTTATTACCAAACCCAAAATTGAAGAAATACTAAAGCTGAAATATAGTATTTTTTTTATTAATAAAAAAAGATTTTATCACCAATACATGATTTCTGGAAATTAATATTTAATCACCCTTTATCATATTATGTCAATGAAAATTTACTTAACGGGAGATTAACTAAAAAGGAGGAAATTTCTATCCAATGTAAAAAAAAACCGGAAAATTTCAAACAAGAATTCTCCGGTTTAATGCTTGTTAATAAAGCTATTGAAAAAATTATATTTAGAGTTTACACAATCAAAAACTTGATGTAATACTCAGCGTTGATTTTTTAATTTAGCCTCAATTGAAATTTCAGTATGGGGAATCGCTTCCAAACGTTCACGGTTAATCGGTTTTCCGGTAACCCGGCAAATGCCATAAGTTTTATTGTCAATGCGCTCCAATGCCCGGTTGAGGTAGCCGATCAATTTCTGCTGCCGCTCAACCATCATATAGGCGTGTTCACGATCCGTTCCAACTGAAGCAGAATCGGCAAGGTGGTAACTATATCCGGAATCTGTATCCAGCTCTTCCCTGGTATCGTTGGACAAATAACTACGCCACCGTTCAATTTCATCCATAGCTTCCTGGCGCTTTTTTATTATAAGAGCCCGGAAAAATTCAAGTTCTTTATCAGTAAAGGGGGTCATTCTCTTATTAGTATTATTCTTTTCTGATGTTTTCTTTTTTTCCGTTGTCATATCCCCGCTCCTTATCATATTAATAATTATTGGTCATTTATATGATTTTAATCATTTTTGAAGCAAATAATTTATGAATTTTTTTTATGAATTTAAAGTCTTTTTTTAACACTGCTTCAAAAGGTATTGCATTTTGCCAGGTTGTTTTATTGCATCTCATTCAAAGAACAATATTAAACCAAACATGAATCATGGAATAATAATATAAGCATTTTTCAGGAAATAAAGTACTATTTTGTTTAAAATAAAGTGTTATTCTTAAAAATTCATTATTCATTACAAACACCAATTTTTTAATATTTTTTCCCGGTTATCTAACAGTAGAAACATATACGTCAATTCAAGTTTTATCATTTCTGTATCTGTTTTTCGCAGCCATTCGGCAAGCCAGGCAAAACGTAAAGCGAGAATAAATTCCGGCAGACACTCTAGATGATTTATATTTAAAAATTTGCTTTTGAAAAGATGGTGAAGAAACTGGCGAGTAACCGCATTCACCAGGCTGCGCGGATGTTCCATTCCCAGGCAGCCAAGCATATTGGCAATATCATATAAAACAGGCTTGAATCCGGCAAATTCCCAGTCGATGACACGGCGTATACCGGTTTCACTCCAGATTATATTCAAGGGATGATAATCGCCATGGCAAAACCCAATCTCTAGTTCATCATGCCGATCGAAAAAGGTTTTTTCCAGGTGCAGAAAAATTTCATCCACATTTCCAGTTAATTCGGGGTTATGAATCTGTAATTTTTTTATAAAATCAATAACATATTCTTTTATCGAAAATGGTGGCTTTGTTATTAGAGATTCAATACCTGCCGAACTATCTTTCAGTGCTGTGAGAAAGTGTGCCATTTCCCTGCCCCGCCAGGTATCGTCGATATAAGCCGGACGGACAAGTGGAATACCATCAATGAAGGGGATAATTTGCCAAAAACGACTCTCAACCTCACAAATTGCATTCCCGGAATTACTCCTGATATAAGGTTCAGCAAACTGTAATCTGTTGGAATGCAAAAAAAACAAAATATTTTGGATCAGGCGCTTATGGTCTAACTGTGCTGCCAGTATCTCTTCAACTATATAAAAATGGGATTGTTGCGTTTCAACTACAGTCCGGTATGCAGTGCGTTCAGAGCTGCCCGCAACTGATATTTCAGGGTGCAGGCATTTTAAATGCAAATTCCAGTGTGACAAAACCAGGTGTAATATTTCAATTGTATCCATAAACAGACTCAAATATTACTATTGATAAAATTCATTAAAAATCTCAGTGATTATTTAAAAAAATTACAACTGCATTTTAAATTATTCATTGCAATAAAACAGCAATATGATAAATTTTATTGCACGATTTAATAAATAAAAATATAAAACAAGAGAATAGAGGAATTACCTGATACTAATGAAAAGATAACTATCTTCCCCAAATTATAACAATAAGATGTGATAATCAGAATTGCACAAAAATGGAATATCAATCTGGCAAAAATTACTTTAAATTAGTACTACATACTTTATTGATTTCTTCCAATAACCGTTTTTTTTCAATCGGTTTGACCAGGTAACCATCGGCCATGTTATCAAATGCGGTCTGTACATGCTTAAACCCGGATAAAGCAGTTGCCATAATGATTTTTACACGGTTTTCAAATGGAATATTGAATTCTTTTTCTATCCGCCGAATTTCCAATAGAGCGGTATGACCATCGGTTTCAGGCATCATAATATCCAGAAGGATCAACTGAAAAGGAATGTTTACATTTAAAGCGTGTTTAAACTTTTCAATGGCTTCAGAGCCATTAAGCGCCGGTACGCATTGTCCATAACTGCTTAAATATTTAATAAATATTTTAAGGTTGATCGGATCATCATCTGCGATCAGTGTCTTCATTTGGAGATCCTCATGCTATTTTTTATTGGTTTTACCAGTCTTTTAATTAATTTAACACACAATGATATACAAAATTCAGTTGCAGAAAATTCTAAACTAAAATTTACAAAAAAAAGAATCATAAGCAAATCAATTAAGTCAACAATTCCATTATAATTTAGTGATGTGCTGTAATATTTCTTATCTGCCTGTTTTATATCCAGGGTCATTTTTTGAAAAGAATCTAGATTTGTTCATAAGACAGGTAGAAATGTAAACAAAATGATAACAACAGTAGAACATAAACAAACAACTTTATATTCTGTTTTTATTATTTTTTATCCGGCAGGTAAAAAAAAGGTGTCATTGCTGACACCTTTAAAGTGTTTAAACGCTGCTTACGCTTCAACTTCAGCCCCGGTTTTGGACTTTATTTCCTGTTTTATTTTTTCCATATCCAGATCTTTTACCTGCTTGATTAAATCGATTAAAGCGTTTTCGGGTAAAGCTCCGGGTTGTTTGTAGAGTAAAATTTTTTCTCTGAAAATTGCCAGGGTGGGAATCGACTGAATGCCAAAGGCGGCAGCAAGATCCTGTTCTTTTTCAGTGTCAACTTTGGTAAAAGCTATATCAGGATATTTTTCAGATACTTTTTCAAAAATAGGACCAAACATCCGGCAAGGTCCACACCATTGCGCCCAGAAATCTATCAACACAATGTCATTATTATTTAATGTAGATTCCAGTTCCGGCATAGATAAATTTTTTATTGACATTTTTTACTCCTTTTAATCAATTTTATTAATTAGATGAATACCTGGATAAAAAGATTCACAGGTCATTGCTTAGATCATAAAGGATAAAATATCACTTTTTAATAGAAACTAGATAAATATAAAAAAGAATAAAAGTAAACGTTAACTCATTTAAGCGCCTTTTGTATAACATCTTGTAAAGTGTTTAATTTATAAGGTTTAGCTATGACACCGGAAAAGCCAAAATTTCTAAAATGCGACATGATCGGATCATTAGAATAGCCGCTGGAGACTATGGCTCTGACGTTCGGATCAATATTCTTGAGTCGGGTAATAGTCTCTTTACCGCCCAGTCCGCCGGGGATTGTCAAATCCATAATAATCAGTTTAACAGGTTCGGCAGAATAAAGATGCTTTTGGTAAATTTCGATAGCTTCAAGGCCATCCTTAGCTTTTAATGTAGTAAAACCAAGACGTTCAAGCAGGTCGCAAACCATATCCAAAACAAATTCTTCATCATCCATAACCAGAATCTTCCCGGAGCCTTTAATAACGCCTGCTGTTTTTGAAACTGTATATACAACTGGTAAATGAGTAGCTGGTAAAAAAAGATCAAACTGGGTGCCTTTGCCGGGTGTTGAGTGAACTTTGATATGGCCATTATGTTTTTCAATTATTGAATAAACTACTGCTAATCCCAGCCCGCTGCCTTTTTGTTTGGTGGTAAAGAACGGATCAAAAATCTTTTCCAGTATTTCCGGAGGTATGCCGACGCCATAATCCTTGATGATAATATGAATATAATTCCCATCTTTAAAGCCCTCTTTAATATCTTGCCCCAGGGCATGATAGTTATTAACAATAATATCGATTGCGCCACCGCCGGGAGTTGCCTGTTCGGCATTAATTAATAGATTATTTATAACCTGGGTTAGTTGTCCTTTGTCTACCTCAATATTTAAAAGATTATCTGCAAACAGGGTATTGCAGGTTATTGCCGTACCGCTCAGGGACAGGTTTATGGCCTCTTCAAGGATTTGCTTAACAGAACAGACAGTTTTTATCGGTTTTCCCCCTTTGGAAAAAGTAAGCAGTTGTTGTGTTAATGAGGTTGCCTGAGAAGCGCTGGATTCAATGTTTTGCAGGTATCGCTCCAACTTTTGTGGATCATTTACATTCATACGTGCAAGCTGCGCATTACCGAGGATAACCGATAAACGATTGTTGAAATCATGAGCAATACCCCCTGCCAATAAACCTGTAGATTCCAGTTTCTGGGCTTTTTGCAATTCCTCCTGGATCTTTTTGCGCTCGGTTATATCGGCTAGAGTCATTAATATAGCCGGCAGACCATTGTAACGTATTACACGGGAATAAATATCTATCCATTTAACTTCATCATACTTGGTTATGCCGCGAAATGAGAATTTTTGCAAAGCATTGCGATTACCCTGCATTTTATTCTTGCCCTGATCAAGAACAAATTTAACATCTTCATGGTGAATTGTTTTGGTAAATTCATAAGCTTTCCAGGCTTTAATTTCGTCCTGAGAATAGCCACTCATTTCACAAAATGCTTTATTAAAGTATTTAAAATATCCCTTTTGGATTATCACCAGCGCCGTTATTGACTGCTCGGATATGAGACGAAATTTCTCTTCACTTTCCCGAAGCGCTTCCTCCGCCTGTTTTTTTTCACTGATATCACGAATAATCCCATCATAATATAACGGTTCCTTTCTGGAGTTATAAACAGTATTCGAGCTTATTGACGCCCAAAACAAAGAGCCGTCCTTTCTCTTCAACTGCACTTCCACGCCATCCTGGGTTCCGAAAGTGTTGAGATTATATAACAATGTCAACCGGTCATTTTTATTGGCATAGAAAGTTATAATATTTTGCCTTTCCAACTCTTCCCAGGAGTCACAACCTAATAATCTAACAGTTGCCGGATTAGCAAATAAAATATTGCCATCGGGAGTAGTGCGGTACAAGCCCAGGGGAATATTTCTTTGCAACTGTTTATATTTGTTTTCACTCTCACGCAATGCCTGATCAAGTTTTTTCTCTTCAGTTATATCCCGAACAATAACCAAATCGGCATTCTCCCCTTCCAGTTGAATAATATCGGCATTGATCTCAATGTATTTTTCTTCCCCTATTTTATTAATTATAGTAGATTGGTAAACCTTCTCAACCTGGTGACCCGACATGCGTTTTAGATATTTATCCTGAACAGAGTCACGTTCAGTCAAAGTGAGCAATTGTATGAAAGATGTGCCGACAAGTTCGTTCACTTCATAACCGCATATCCGGGCTAATGTATTATTAACATATTTAAAAATCCCATTCTGAATAATACCAACCCCATCATTTGAGCGGTCGGCAAGGTTTTGGTATTTCACTTCACCTTCATTGATAATCGTCAAACTGGGCTTTTGCCCGGTAATCTCCGTAATGACAATTGCATAACTAGAATAATGACTTTTGATATCAGGAAACAAGAGGATAGAAACCAGTGAAGTCAATGCTTCAGCCCATGCGGTTTTCCAGACTATCCGCATACTAGTTAAATTTGTTTTTTTTCTGATATTTATTTGTAATTGCTGGTAGCTGGTTTCGTCAAGGAAATCTGAGAAAGGGCGGCCAAGGATGCTTTCTTTTTTAAAGCCAAGCATACGACAAAATGGTGTATTGACATAATCGATATGACCCTTTTGATCTATAATGCAAAAACCATCCGGTAATTTTTCTATAAATGATTGCAAAAATTCAACCCGTTCTGACAATCGTTTAGCAGTTGGTTTTATAGCACCGGAAGATGAGGGAATAACTTTATTAACATTATTGATTATTATACCATCATCATTCTTGTCGGATCGTAACATATTAATCTCCACATGATTTTTCTGCTGAAACAAAGCAGAATAAAGTATGCAATTATTATACCTATAATCGCAAACATGTTCTAATCATGCAAAAGAAATGGAGAGAAAAAGTAGAATTTATGATTAATAAGGATTTATAATTGAAAATGTTTTTTGGGGGTTGACGGTTTTATCCGGTTAATAATGAAATTAAAGGTTAGTGGGTAATGAATGATCTTTTTATAGGTATATTTTGCCGATGAAATAAAATCTCCGACCCTGGTTTTAAAATTTGTTAAGCTATTTTTAACTGACTGGGCAGACCGCATAAAAGAGTATGATGACATGTGCTGAGTACCCGCGTGGTTGCTTTTAACCGGCACGAGTGAACAATTGAGCAGGATCAATAACAGAATAAAACCGGCTAGAATGAAAAATAGAATTGTCAGGTTTCTTTCCATTTTTACTCCATTCTTTTAAATTTCACTGCCGATATTGTTTATATAAAGGTAAAGAATTTCCACGCCCTCTGGTTCAATAATTTTCCAGAGGAATTGGCAATGAATATGGTATATGCAATTATGTAGTGAAAAAATGATAATTATGCTACTTTAAATACACCGGAAATGGGGTTTTATTCAAGAGACCGGTCACAAAATTATAATTTTTATTTAACGACATTAATCGTTACTATAACTTGGAAAGGAATGAATAAAGGGATTTATGCAACAGTCTTGAAACATAAATATTGGGCCCACTCTGTAAGTAATGAAAATGAGTTTAATAATTGAAACCTGGTTGAGGTTTTATCCCGCCAAAAGTTCATTAAAATTATTGTTACTAATATAGTCCTCAAACAGATTACGCAGTTGATCGAGAGAATTACCTATTGCCATAGGCATTATTTTATTATAAACATCAAGAAGAATTAACGCGTTGATCGTTGAATCGGACTTGCTGGCGACATTCAATCGTTCCGCAATAGACAGATTCACATCCTCAAGGTTACGATATAACCGAACCAGACCCTGCAATTCAAAATCAACCGGTTTGTTATCTTTATGCAAAAAATATTGAGCAAGCATATACATAGAAGCCGCGCGGAATACCGTTTCATCACGACTGGCCAGCGGCAAATGAAAACGCGCCATAGATTTTAAAAAAGCTGTATGTGGACAACCACTGGCAGCGATAACCAGTCCCATCAATGAACTGATCCCCTTTTGCGCTGTAGTGTGTTGTGATATAAAGCGTTCCCGGGTCTCTACATCCATGTGTATTTTATCATAGGAAATGATCCGGTTGAACCTCTTAACAATATGAACCAGGCTAATGGCAAGCGGACAATACGTTTCATTTTGTAGTGGACAAATAGTGCATTTGTGGAAATTCAGAGTAGTCCATTCCGGCAATTCCTTGGGCTTATCAGCGACCAAGAGTAAAGTTTGGGGATCAAGTTTAATATTAAAAACCTCATGCGTCCCGTCATTCATTGTAAAGGTGTAACGAATTGAAATCAGTTCTTCCATATTATCCTCAAAAACCCGTTCCGCTCAATTCTCTGTATTATTGCAGCATTCAACTAAATTAATGATCTTGTCGTACTAATTACTATATATTTATTTATCCTGGACCAATGGTACAATTTCCAGCTTTTTCCGGCCAGGCCAATTTTTGATGATCTGCATAATTTCCCTTATATAAGAATTTTCACAGCGCCGGGAACAGGTCTGTAAATTGCCATGATCAAGACAATAACCCAGGCAAAAATCCGAACCAAACAAAGAATTGCTGTAAACCGCACCGGTATATAAATCCTTAAATTCTTTTGCTTGTATGGCAAATGTACCTTTACATACCAGATGATTAAAAAGGAATAACCCCGATTCCAGGTGTTTAAAATTAGCCTGGTAACCTATCAGTTCAACCTCAGGATCATCTAATAATTCGGCTCTGGTTGTCCAAATGTATTCACACATTGGGCACTTTTTTAAATAATGTAGATTCATAAACTTTTTCACTTTTCTATCTTAACAACTTGACAGCAAAATGATTGCTGAACATATTTAAAATTAAGATGCAATTCTAATACCAATTTTATTGATGTGGGGCAAAGTTAAGTTAAATACACAGCAGGAACTGAATAATTACTTATTTTCCCATGCTTTATTAAAAATACTCTGTCGGATGATAAAAAAGGTGGGTTGGAAAAGTATTTATCCAGACAATTAAAATTTTTATAAATAAAAAAATGCCCAACGGAAAAAAGAAATTACACTTTTATGATCAGGGTATTACAAAGCTGTAAACCAAATTGTAAGAATGATCAGCTAAAAGGTTCAGTTATGTTTACAATTTTTTACACAAATAACCGCCTGAAACCTTGAAAATACAAGCATGTAAGAAAATGCTCTGAAACATTTATAACGTCAAAGCGTAACAATTTTAAACAAACTGATGTCTTTAAATTAATGCCAACCTTTTTTAATCTAGAGTGTCCAATTGTTAGAGAGGAATTTTTTTTTCCATACATACAGATAAAATTATATCCATCCATCATGATCAGGCAATTAGAGCACTTTTATTCAACGTTTTTAAAGCGAATCATGGTACTGCATATAAACAGATCACATTTACACAAACTCTATTCATTCAGAACCTGTTAACATATTGAAAATATTTAACCAAAGAGGATTTTATGAAACAGTTGCTATTCTCTCTTATAGTATTGATGATAACGATTATTTCAAGCGCTGCTCCGGAAAGTCCAATTGAAAACAAACCGCCGATGCATGCAGTTCGACTTGCAGAACCTGTTAATATTGACGGTAAACTGGATGAACAAGTATGGCAGAATGAATTCGGTTATGATAATTTTACCCAACTGGAACCGAAAGAAGGTGAACCGGCAACGGAAAGAACTGTTGCACGGATAGCTTATGATGATGAAGCCTTATATATCGGTTTAAGAATGTACGACTCCGCCCCGGATTCAATAGTTGCCAGGTTATGTCGGCGTGATGATGGCAATAAATCCGATGAGATATTTTTAGCCATCGATCCATATTATGATCGCCGCAGCGGCTTCTTTTTTGGATTGAATGCCGCCGGAACGCGCTATGACGGCACAATATATAACGATGAATGGACCGATGATTCCTGGGACGGGGTTTGGACCGGTGATGTGCACATTGATGACGAGGGTTGGACTGCCGAAATGCGTATCCCCTTTTCACAATTGCGCTTTAAAGAAAAGGATCAGTATGTATGGGGTGTCGATTTTCTACGCCGAATTGCCAGGAAAAATGAAGAGGATTTCATTGTTTATACTCCTAAAAACGGCAGCGGCTTTGCCTCCCGTTTTGTTGATTTGACAGGTATAGCCAATATTCATTCCGGCCGTAACCTGGAAATCCTCCCCTACTCGCGCGCCAGGGCGGCATATACTCATCCCGATGCAGATAATCCATTTAACGATGGTTCAGAATATGTACCGGGAATCGGCCTGGATATGAAATATGGTATTGGCAGCAATCTCACCCTGGATATGACGGTAAATCCCGATTTCGGCCAGGTAGAGGTAGACCCGGCGGTTGTTAATTTAACGGATTATGAAACATTTTTCCAGGAAAAAAGACCATTTTTTATTGAAGGCTCTTCAATTTTTGCTTTTGGACAGGGCGGTTCAAGAAGTAACTGGGGTTTTGATTGGGGAAATCCCAACTTTTTCTATAGTCGCCGTATCGGTCGTCCGCCGCAACGTGAATTGCCGGATAATGATTACGCCGATTCCCCTGAAAATGCCAATATTATCGGCGCCGCCAAGATTACCGGTAAGGTGGGCAACAACTTGAATGTTGGTATGGTTCATGCCGTCACGGCCCGTGAATACAGCGAGATATCCTTTAACGGCAAAAAAAGCAGACTGGAAACGGAACCGGCCGCTTATTACGGGGTATTTCGGGCGCAAAAAGAGATGAATGAAGGCCGCTACGGCATTGGCATGTTATCAACTATCATGCAACGAGATTTTAAAGATAAAGATATACAAAATGAATTAAACAATTCCGCTTACAGTTTGGGGCTGGACGGATGGGCATTTTTAGACTCGTCAAAAACCTGGGTGGTTACCAGTTGGTTTGGCGCTACTCAACTTCAAGCCAATGAACAACAAATGCTTAACGTACAAACGAGTTCTCGCCACTATTTCCAGCGGCCTGACGCTAAAGATTATCGTCTGGATAGTACAGCCACCAGTATGTCCGGCACTGCCGGACGATTATTAATTAATAAACAAAAAGGCAGGGTGATTTTCAACTCAGCGCTGGGATACATCAGTCCCGGTTTTGATGTGAATGATATGGGATTTTTATCAAGCACAGATAAAATCAACATGCACATCGGCGGTGGTTACAAATGGACTGAACCGGGCAAGGTCACTCGTGAAGTATACATGCTTGCCGCCCTGTTTCAAAGCTGGGATTTCGATAACAATACCATTTGGAAAGGAGTTTGGCAAAGAGGTGAATTCGAATTTTTAAATTATACCTCTTTTGAATACAGCCTTGCCTATAATCCGCAAACAGTGAACAGACGTTTGACCCGCGGCGGCCCATTGCTGATAAACCCACCAGGTTACGAACTAGATTTTGATTGGGAAAGCGACGACAGAAAGTCGTTGATTTTTGATATGTATTTTAACAGCTATTATCAGGATAAAGATGATACATATTATAACATAGGCGCCGGCGTGGAATGGAAACCGCGACCGAATATCTCCGTGAGTTTTAATCCGAGACTGGCTTTGGAAAATGAATATGTGCAATGGGTAGATGTATTTGACGATGTCATGGCAACGCAAACATTTGGTAAACGTTATGTTTTTGCTTCTATGAATCAAAAGGAATTGAGCGCCGGGATAAGATTAAACTGGACATTTACTCCCAACCTCAGTTTACAGTTATATGCCCAGCCTTTGTTATCCACCGGCGACTATACGGATTTTAAAGAGTTTTCAAAACCAAAAAGTTATGATTTTAAAGTATATCAAGAAAACAAAACCATCAGCAACAGTGATGATGTAATAACTGTCGATCCGGATGGCGCAGGACCGGCCGCGGCAATCAGTTTTGACAACCCCGATTTTGATTACAAATCGCTGCGCGGTAATGCTGTATTGCGCTGGGAATATACCCCCGGCTCGACATTTTACCTGGTTTGGACCCAGCGCCGCTCCGATTCGGAATACCTCGGCGATATGGAATTTAACCGCTCATTTAACCGGTTATGGAAAACCAAAGCGGATAATATTTTTATGATTAAATTTAGTTATTGGTGGAATATGTAATGTTAAGCTGACAGCTATCAGTTGTCAGCTTGCAGTAAAAGAAAGAATAAAAAAGCGGGTTATATAGCCCGCTTTTTTGTTTAAACTCCCCTCTTCTATTCCTCTACAGCAATTTTCAGTACCACTTTGTGTATTGTACTGTCGCTGACCATCGGCGCGTGGGCGTCGGTGGGAAAAAAGATGGCGAACGACCCGGCCGGGACGGGAGTCCAGGTTTGTGGTTCATCTGCAAAAAATTCAATATCTTTGGATGAATCATAAGGGGAATCGACCAGGGAGCAACCTGTCAGGGGTTTCCAGCCCATCGTGTCTGTGCCGGCTATGACATATTGAATATCGATATATTTGCGGTGCGCTTCCAGCCTGGCTTCATTACGCTTTTTACCCGGTCCGTTGCTGACCAAATAATACAGACGGTCGCCGTCAACATTATACTTTCCCGATTCCCGCTGCGCCAGGGAATCGCTACGCAGCAGAGCAAACGCTACCGGAAAAGCCGGGTGCAGGGTAAAATATTTTTCCGCCTGATCAAGTTTATCGGTAATCATGTTATTTTGTGTTGCCGGCACGTTAGCCTCCTGGTTTTTGGTACATGCAATTATGGTTAATGAAATGATTAACAGAACCAAAAATATTGTCATGGGTTGAATAATTAAAAATCGTCTCATCACTGCGCGCCCTCATATTGTCATGATTTAAAGTGTATTAAAGATATTCATAATTCTGGTAAATATCAATTACATAAACGTGGATAAACGGAAATAGATGATAATAAAAATTATTGCGGTAAGAAGATGTTCGGAATAATTACTAATGGAAATACAGCTACTCCCCGCCTGAATTATGGTCAGGCGGGGAATAGTTTTATTAATTTATGATAATCTGTTACCAATATTGAGTTATATTAGCCTTAACAGTCTCACCAGATTTAGCCCGGACATGCCCTTCATAGGAATGCATTAATACACCATTTTCAAACATTTGCACAAGTACATAATTCAAACCCTCAACACCGGAAACAACGCCACGCGCGTGATCGCCTTCAATGTTGAGACTCTGATTAGCGACAATACGGAAATAATCGCCCAGCAGCTTTACCCACTCATCCCATTTTGTTAATTTGCCTTGATTGATAAGAGTATCACGTACAACGCTGAATTGTTCATAATCCTCGGAATTAAAATAATCAGCGATGGAATCATACATCGTCCAATCCAGTATCATTACCATAACCTGATCAACGGATGATTCACTTTGGCTCACTTTCTCCAGAGCGCTATTCGGTAAAATTACTGAAATTAATCTGTTATCCATATTAACACTGCCATCGGAAACAAGATTGATAGTAATCATTGGCGCTTTATCAACATTAGCAGGTTGCTCCTCACATTGGAAAAGAAATGGGAGACAATAAAGCACAAGTAAAAAAAGTATATTTTTAAAATTCATATTTAAATCCTCCAAAATGCCAGATGAATTTAATGAAAATAATAGCGTATTCCGCCATTTAATTTAATACCGGTTAAACTTTTACTTTCAACGCCGGTTTTCATGCTGCCCATATAAAACCACAATTGGCCGTCAAAAAACAATGTTGAATTTATTTTGTAACGGTATCCCCCACCCAGGCCAAACAGGGTGGCGCCACCGGTTTTATATTGATTATTGCCAAACAACATCATATCAAACAAACCAATGATCTGGCTGGTGTTTTTAGGCGGCAGGATAACCTGGCCGGTAATTTGAAACTCGTTGCCATTGCGATTTTTGCGTTCCTGTTCAAACTGATCGCCTACACCAGCTTTATTTTTGCCCTTGATTTTTTCACGTAAAAATATTTGCAGATCATAATTGTTAAAAGGAATAAATATTCCGCTTTGTAGCATGAACCGGTTGCCGCTTTTAAATATTTCTTCGTCATTGCCTTTGTCGCTGGAATAGATGGTATAGACCAGGTCAGCAGTAACCCGCGCTTCTTTACCCATAGTAGTAATATTACGTTCTATGCCGGTAGTAAAAGTAAATTCATCACCCGGCTGGTAATTATAATCGTAATCTTTAAAAGGTTTGTAATTGTTCTTTTTCAATATACTGAAACCGGCACCAATGACATTATCATTGTATTGAAATGCAGTGGCAATGCCGAGATTAATATCCATGCCCTGCCCCAGACTCGGTACCCGGAAATTAAAGGCATGCAAAGCTACAGCATTGGCAACATTAAATTCTTCCGTTGTTAACGAACTTTTACCGGTGGGCAGCACCAGACCATAAGTAAACAAATATTTTTCATTAGCCGTTAAATAATGACCGCGAACACGTGTGTCCGAAAGTCCATTTAAAGAATAACTATCCCCGGAACTAAGCGTGGAAAGCGCCGGTGAGGTAATCACATCAAGACGCGACCGTTCGTTAAACGGGTAGATAAAAGTTATCGGTAAAGCAAACTGGGTGATCCTGTCTTGCTCTGCTTTCCAGGTTTCAAAACTGATACCGGCCAGGGTTGACATTTGCTGCTGCAAACGCTGAACAGGTGGTTGGGCAAACAGAGCCGCGGGGATATATAAAAACAGGAGCGCATAGAAAATTTTTCGTATTATCATTTTATTACCTCCTGAATCATTCAATTAATGGATTGGCACTGAAATTTCAATGTTGGCGGTATTGCCGAATGTCGGTTGACTCTGTTCCTGCACCGGTTCGCGGGATTCAACTCCGGGAATGAAACCAAAGTCGATAATCTGGCCGGTGGTCTGCAAGCGGTCAATGAAAGTTGGTTCCGACAACCCGGTAGCTGGGGTCGTAGCTGTAAAAGAACCGGCGGCTTCAGCAGAGATAGATTTTTCAGCGACTGCGGTGGTTTTTGGTTGTTGTGCAGGAACGGCTTTGGTTGCTACCTCAGGGGTCTGCGGTTCAAATTCGGCTTTGGCTATATTTACAAGTTGATTCATAGGTTGCAGTTTATCACTCATTCCGGAAAGCTGCTGATTCTTTTGTTTAGCTAGTTCAAATTTGGGATCAAGTTGTATAGCTTTGAGATATTCCTGGCTGGCTTCATCATACTTGCCTCGGTCAGTATAATCAAGAGCGTTACAATAAGCCATAAAAGCCAGCAGGTTTTCTGTCGGTACTATCCTGATGTTATCTATTTCCTGTTGGGAAAGTTTATAACCCATTGTTTTAATCAGATTAAATACCAGTTCTTTTTCCAGTTTAAAGAAATCTTTCATTTTCCCGGTTACATCGCTGGCTTTGAACTTGCCGCTGGTGGTTTCGGTAATTCCGGCGTCGATGCGGAATTGATCTTTCTCCAGGTTAATATAAGCGCCGTTGATTAAGCTGGCAGAACCAAGCAATTTCCCAACCCGGGGGGCGGTGCGGGCATCGACCAGTCCGGTCATACCCAGTCCCATCTCTTCCAGTAGCGCCTGCATCTTCAGGCGTTCAATAACCGTAAGTTTCTCTACTTTGGAAAGATCTGTGATCAGTAAATCAGCTAAACCTTTTTGCAGTGGTTGTAAATTATCGTCTTTGCCCATATACTTGAAATAAACAACCGCAATAGAATTATTGGGAATTTGCGTCGCATCAAGTTTTTCTTCATCTTTTATTGTCTGTTTGATCTCTTCCTGCATTTGGAGTTGCACCAGTTTTTTCAACCTATTCTCAAGAGCAGACCGTAAACCGGATGATTTGTTGACGCGATTATATTTCTTGTACAATTCCATAGCATTATTCAGGTCACCGTTAATCTCATAAGCAGTGCCCGCATAAAATAATGCTTTGCCATTGTTTGGTTCTATTGCCAGTACTTTATTTAAAGTTTCAATGGCAGTTTGAAATTCACGTTTTTCATACCAGGCAAGACCGAGTTCAAGTAATGCTTTCGTATTTTTAGGATTTTTGTCTACCGCTTTTTGCAATTTTGAAATTTCAGATTCTTTATTTCCTGCGGTGGCCCCTGTTCCCCCTTTTTGGCGGGGAGCAGTTGCGCAGGCGAAAAAGAGTAGTAAAGTTACATACAGGATCAATTTTACTATTTTTGCATAGTGCATATTTCTCTCCTCATAAATTAATTCCTGCATTAAAAAAATGAATTAACTTTTTGTAAAGCGGAATTGGTGCAGGATAAATTTTTCGGTGGGCTATCCGGAAACCTGGGCGAAAGAGAAATTTTAAGTAAGCGAACGGAGTAGTGATATTTGATAATATTTTTATCCTACATCAAGCATTACTAATTTACATTAATTTTTTGTATAGGCAAGCACAATTTGAAAAATATTTAAAATTAATGACTCAGCGGTTCATTTAACTATACTTTCTACTTATCTTATTACCATGATTTAATGTACTGACCTAAAGTATCAGATCGGATAATCAAACTAAATTTTTCAGGTACAGCAATTGTACTCACAGGTACATCCGGGTAAATAATTTTATAAATTTCGTCAAGGCGAACATTATCTAAAATATTGTAATAAAAGTAATTGTATTAATATGCAATTATTCTGGCATACAGCTTGATAAAAATCCCATTATAAATAACAGTTAACAATGTACTGGAGAAAACAATGAAAAACAAAATGCAAAACACAATTCATGGAACATTGGTTTTACCAATTTTAATTACCAGCTTTATCCTGCTTTTTAATTGCAGTAAAGATTCAACTGTACAGCCTGAAACAGCGCCGGCCGGTTATAATGAAAATAATGATATAGCCGAATCAATCGCCAGCGATATTGGCGAAGATAATGGAGGGTTGACGGATCAAATTGCCGATTTGTTTGCAATGACCGGATCGGCATCTTTAGGCAAAAACAGTACAAGTTTGGTCGACAGTAAAGAATCGGTCTATGATTCAACAAGCGGCAGCTGGACAATTACCGTAACCCGCGAACGGGGCAATCCAAACGGGACCAATTATGCCCATATTATGCGAGTTTATAATGTTCAGTTTCTAAACGATGCGGGTCTTGCGCAGCAATTTTGGCTGACCGATGGCGATACGGCGTCAACGATAAAATTTAAAATTGTCGAGGGTGAAGGCCGCCATAAAACTTTACGTCTTTCCCAGGAACTCAAATACCTGGAAGGCGATTTCACTGCCACCGGTACCAACACAGATATTGTAACCGTTAACGGCACATATAAACGCGCAGCTGTAGATACTATTACAACCATGCGCCTTACACGGATTCATGACCACAGTATCGACCTGACTATTACTGATTTAAAAGGACCGCGCGGCAGCAGGAATGATTTGTCACAGAAAATCAGCGGTTCTATAACCGGTACGCATAATGCGCATGTTACGTTTATCAGTGACAACAGTTACAGGGAACGAACAATAACCCGCGATATAAATATAGTTATTGAAAATGGTAATGCCAATATCAATATAAACAAACAAGTATACTCCGGCGATCTGGGTTCGGGAGAGTTGAACTGATTTTCCCGGGGGATGAATTTCGACAGGAAACAGGTTGTTTAAATAACAACCTGTTTCTTTTATTGTGATTTATCAATAATTTTTTCAAAAAATTTCCTAAAAAATATGAATAAACACTAGATCATTTTATTGACATTGATAATTTTGTTTAATATTTTACAATACCGGTAAAGGGGGATTGTAATCCGGGTTTTAATGTACCTGAAATCACAAAACGTCAGTTATCCTGCCATTAAAGGAAGAAATCATGCAGGAATCCAAAAAGACTGAAAAGTCAAGCATACTTTTGATCGAAGATAACCAGGATCAGGCCTTTGTTGTATCTTATAATTTAAAAAGCAAGGGATATGATGTTGAGTGGTGTAACAACGCCAAATCGGCAGTTCGTAAAGCTTTCCAGCAAAATTTCCAGCTTATTCTTTTGGATGTAATGTTAAATTCCGAACAGGATGGCTTTGAGTTATGTTCATTCTTTAAATCCACTCCCGCATTGCAGGATATTCCAATCATCATGCTCACCGCCAGGACTGCAATTAAAGACCGGGTCAACGGTTTGCGGCTAGGCGCGGATGATTATATGACCAAGCCTTTCAATAAAGATGAACTGTTGGCGCGTATAGAAACAATTCTGCAGCGGAAAAACAAGATCAAATATGTTGAACAATTCCGAGATATTCTGGAAAACACCGATGATATTGTACTCATTCTCGATTTACATGGAAATATTGAACATGCTAACCGGCAGGCCAGGCTTATAATTCCTGAGCTTCATAATAAAAAAGGAATTAACAAATTCATCAGTATTTTTGATGAAATGTTTTCAACCGCGATTTCAACCTTTTTTGACCGGGTTCTGCAGGGACTCGAAGTAAAAGGCACCGGTTGGAAGCTGAAAACTCCGGCGAATGAGATCGAATCGGTAGACGCCAAGTTGATGCCGATCCACCAGGGAGAACGAATTATCGGCGTTGGTTGCATTCTCAAGGACTCCTCGCAGCGGCTAAAAGCCATAAAAGAGTTTGAAAAAAAGAACCAGGAATTGCAAAAACGTTTTGAATTTACCAATGACCGCCTGAATGAAGTGCAGCAAAAACTGATCTTGTCGGAAAAACTGGCGGTTATGGGTGAACTGGCGGCAGCCATTGCTCACGAAATCCGTAACCCGCTTAACACCATCAGTTCTTCCCTGTATTACATTCAGAGAGTGGTCAACAATCCCGATACCAAGCTGACGGAACACTTGGCCATTATAAAACAGGAAATTCAACGCACCCAAAAGATCATCACTAATTTGCTGGAATTTTCCCGCAAATCGGGCAAGAACCAGACCGAATGCGATATTAACGATATTTTACTGCAAACCCTTACCCTGGTTGAGAATGAACTATTGATCCATGAGATCGAGCTTGAAAAAGAATTAACCCCGGTGCACACCTGCCTGATCAACCAGGACGATATTAAACAGGTTTTTCTAAACCTGATATTGAATGCCAAGGATGCCATGCCGGAAGGTGGAAAATTAGTTATAAAATCCGGGATGGAAGATGCAAAAAATATTGTTGTTGAAATAACAGACAATGGCAGAGGCATACCCGAGAGTGTGATGGATAAAATCTTTGATCCATTTTTTACGACCAAGGATGACGGCGAGGGTGTGGGAATTGGCCTTTCCATCGTTATGTCGGCTCTGAAAAGGAACAATGGCGATATTACGGTAAAATCAAAAGAAGCCAGGGGTACGACATTTACGATACATTTGCCGATACATAAAACAGACAATTAAGAAAAGGCTTTTAAAAAGCGGCAGGAATGGATATATGCAAGATTATAATCCAACAATTTTATTGGTAGACGATGAAGAAAATTGTCTCAAAGTGATCAAAGATGTATTTGACCTGGAAGGGATTGCCTGTATAACCGCCAATAACGGCGCCAGGGCGTTGGAGTTAATGGAACGTAATGAAGTAGATATAGTCATTTCCGATATCAAGATGCCCGGGATGTCCGGCCTGGAACTATTAAAAAAGGTCAAAGCCGTCCGTCCCGAAACATTTGTTATTATGATTACCGGTTATGGTTCTATCAAAGACGCCATTCAATCAATAAAACACGGCGCTTTTCATTATATTATCAAACCCATTGTTATGGATGATTTTATAGCCCAGATACGGGAGATAACGGAACAGATTAAAAACGGTAAAACGGCCAGTCATGCTCATATTGATTTCCTGATAAAAAATAAAAATATAATCGGCAATTCACCCCGCATTAAATCGATCAGGGAATTAATTAAACTGGTTTCGGCTACGGATTTGCCGGTGTTGATAAGCGGCGAGAGCGGCGCCGGCAAAGAAATGGCGGCATTCAGCATCCACCAATCCGGTTCACGGCAGGCCGGGGAGTTTTATACCGTCAATTGCGCTGCTTTTGCCGATGCGTTGCTGGAAACGGAACTGTTCGGCAGCGACAAAAATCCGCGCAAAGGGATTATTACCCGTGCAGAAGGCGGCACATTATACCTGGATGAAATCGCCAATTCCAGCGCTGTTGTGCAAGCCAGGTTGGTTGAACTGCTGGAAACAGGTAAAATGAAAACCAGTGGCTCAACGGTTCCGGTCAATGTCCGGCTCATCGCGTCTACCAGCGTCGATTTGCACCAGTTGGTATCGAATGGGCAATTTAATAAATATCTGTATTATTTACTGGGGATCATTCATATCCAAATGCCGGCGCTGCGTGAAATAAAAAAAGATATTCCGGTTTTGGCTAGTTTTTTTACCGGGGAATTTGCAGCCAGGTTTGGTTTGGGTGAAATAGGCATCAGCAATGAAGCATTAGCTAAATTGCAGAATTATTACTGGCCTGGTAATGTCAGGGAATTGTTAAATGTGATCAGAACGGCTGTGTCCGTTTGTGAAGAAAAAGAGCTCCAGATTTTCGACCTCCCTTCCCGCCTGTCCGAACCGGCAGAGAAGGAAAGCGTCAAACAGGCAGTACCACCGAAAAGTTTGCTCATGGATGATGTTGAAAAAGAGCACATATTAATGGTGTTGAACATGGCAAACGGCAATAAAAGCCTGGCGGCCGACATGATGGGAATTCACCGCGATACGCTGTTGAGGAAATTAAAAAAATACAATGTTGATGAATAATCAACCGTTTGTTATTTATGCCAGTTTCGGAAAATAACCGCTTCGGCAGGGGCATTATCGCCAAAGATAATTGCCGGCGCTGACGAGTCGATAGCGGCGCCATCAATATAAATAGCTTTGCTTTTTGCGCCATTTACTTTTACCCATACTTTGACCGGCTGCTTGATGCGTGACGGAATTAGCACCGTTTCCCGGCACTGCGATAAATGAAATACCGGTTCCTGTTTGGCAATGAAAGTTACCCTGGAGAAAATTACCTGCTCGATATTGTTGCACACTACCCCCCTGGAACTGGATATAAAAACGCTGTCAAAGTCAATGTGCTGCAAGGGTAATTCCGGTAAACCATTTAAAAAAATTGCCGTACCGGCATTGCGGCAAAAAATGTTGCTAAAATGAATATCACGGAAAATCGGGGTTAATTCACTTACTGCCGGAATCGGTTTCTCCGCAGCCGGTTTGCTGGAATCATTTTCATAAAACAGGTCAAAAAGCACCGCTTCATTAGGAATATCCACCATTCGCACATTGTGAATAAAAATTTTTTCGACCACACCACCTCTGCCCCGTAAACTTTTAAAACGCAGACCGACATCGGTGCCGATAAATGTGCAGTTATTCACAAAAATATTTCTAATTCCACCCGACATTTCACTGCCGACGGTAACGCCGCCATGACCATGAAAGACTGTACAGTCCCGAATGATAATATTTTCACTGGCGCGGCCACGCTCCCGGCCTTCCCGATCCTTGCCGGATTTCAGGCAGATCGCATCATCACCGACATCAAACCAATTATTTGAGACCAACACATTATTACATGATTCCAGATCCAGTCCGTCACCGTTTTGCGAATACCAGGGGTTGCGAACGGTCAAATTGCGAATAATAACGTTTTCACATAACAGGGGATGAATGTTCCATGATGGTGAATTCTGGAATGTCGGGCCGTCCAGCAACACATTGCGGCAATTAACCAGGCGCACCATAACCGGACGCAGGTAATCACGGGCCGGAGTGACATTTTCAAGCGTTAACTCTTTTTGATTCTTGACCAGGCCGGCCAGTAAAGACTCGCCATTCAGCGCCGTCGCCGTAGGCCACCACACGGAACCGTCGCGGTTTACAACCCCACCTGATACCAATAAATTTTTCCATTGGTTGGATGTCATTTTAAATTTCTTCACCGGCCGCCAGGCGTCGCCGGAACCGTCAATTATTCCCTGTCCGGTAATCGCAATGTTTTCCAGGTT
Organism: bacterium; assembly: GCA_029561455.1. Taxonomy (GTDB): domain Bacteria; phylum Zhuqueibacterota; class Zhuqueibacteria; order Residuimicrobiales; family Krinioviventaceae; genus Fontivivens. The sequence continues at coordinate 214,375 of JAKQIY010000013.1, read as the reverse complement.
CTCACCGGAGATTGGAGACTGGCAGCGAAACTGAGCAACACCCTCAAAAATAACCGGCGCCAGGGGATAATCATTAAAATTACGGCTGAAAATGATCACCGCGCCCGGTTCAAGATGCAAGTTGATATTTCCGGCAAGTATTACTGGGCCGGTAAGCCATAATCCGTCCGGTACCACCACCTTACCGCCGCCGGCGGCGGCGCAAGCCTGTATTGCCTGGGCAAAGGCATCAGTGTTCATAGTTTGTCCGTCGCCAACAGCGCCGAACTTCCGGATATTATAACTCTGGGCGGGGAAAACCGGTTCGGCGATTTCAGCCATAACAAACGGGGCGCTGGTTATTGGTTGTACAGCCATATCGCTTGCCGGACTCGTAGCCGGGGTGTGCGTATCACTAGAAGAACTGATAAATGATAAAAATAAAATCATTATAACCAGGCCGGAACGCTTTGCCGGGAATGTATGCCTCATTATATCCTCAGATTTCAATTCCAAAACCACATTTATTTCTCTCTCCCTACGCCTGTCGCTAACCGCCATATTCAGTGAGCCAGCACATTCCAGTCCGGCGCCCATTTCTTTTGCCACTTTGGGTAATACCGATTCAGCACATCCTCCGGCCAGTAGCCTAACCAGCCATAGTTATTGCGCCGTTCGGAAGAGATTTGCGCCAGATCGTAATAAATTTTACCGTCCCGGTCGCTAAAGAACGGCTTGTTTGAACCAATTAAATAAAAACGGGCCCACAACGGCGGTGCGTCCGGATCGGCGATTACTTGTTTATCAAAACCGGTTGGACTTTTAGGATCTGGTTGCCGGATAACGCGCATACCGGTCAGTTTTACATCATCGAGCCATTTTACTGCGCTTTGTATAGCAGCAACTATCTGCGGGGATGGATTGTCAATTTCCATTAAAAAACGGATGATATTTACGGTTTCATCGCCGCTCAGAGAAACCAGTTCATAATTTCGCGCTTTGGCCGGCAGCAGGGTTTTTTCGTCATACTGGGCGCACCAGGCGGTTAACTGGTTATTAACTTTGATCTGTGTCTTTAATATACAATCAATTCCATTATGCCAAGCCAACCGGGCGCGTTCCCGGCGGTCGCTATCTACAAATTCATAGCCGGGCCGGGAACCGGCAATATCGCGGAGCAGCCGCAACACGCCGACCATGGCGTCATCATTAAAGGTGATATGAGAGTAATAACCCTTGCGTAAGGGATAAAATTGCGGCCAGCCGCCATTAGCATATTGCGCTTCCAGCAGGTAATCCAATCCTTTTAAAAAGGCCAGAATATAATCCTGTTTTTTTGAAACGGCATGAAATTGAGCCAGAAAACGCATTTCTGTAAAAGTAGCGCCATTATCAATAGTTGCAAAAGGTTCATTGTTATACTCGGCGAGTTTCTTTTTATCAGCAGCGGTGAGTGGTCGGTTGAGAGTGATATTTTTCGGCCAACCGCCGGAAGCGCGTTGAAATAGTAATATATTTTCCGCGATCATTTGCGCTTGCGGTGATTTGAACCATTCGGGCTCATGATCCAGCAAAAAATCTCTAAATTCATCCTGGGCTGGTTCTTCTTCAAAAGAAGAGCTGTTTTGGTTGTCGTTATCTTCTTCCTGGGCACAGGCAGCCATTACTAGCAGGAATAACAACCCGCCGGACACTAAAATAGTGAACAGGGAACTGATAAAACTTTTTTGGGTGAAATGAAAAATCATATTAATTTTACTTAATGACTAGTGATCCGTACGTATCAAGTTTGCAACACAACAATTTTACTGTTTACGATGAAACATGCTTGTTACCTATTCTGCGTAAAAGTTTGCCCGGAAAAGTAATTAATGGCTATCCTGTCCCCGCAAACCGGGGACAGGATATCATCCAAAAACCGGGCTGTCTGTCAATTACTTGATAAGAAGCATTTTCTTGACCTGCACAAAACTGCCGGCCTCTATTTTATAAAAATACACACCGGTAGCGTAATTAACAGCATTTACTTTTATTTCATGGATACCGGCAGGCTGTACGGAATCGACCAGCATATCCACAAGTTCGCCGCGTACATTAAATATACTGATCCTGACCTTGCCGCTTTTCGGCAAAGCGTATTGAATACTGGTAACCGGGTTGAACGGATTGGGATAATTCTGCTGCAAGGCATAGGAGGTCGGAATGACATCGGTCAACCTGCTGTCGGATACGGCAGTGATCACCGGTTCGGTCGGCAGCCAGTCATAAGCGAATCCGGGAAAGCTGGTTTTTGCAAACATGTTTTCCAGCGTATAATCGGCGGCTTCTTCATCGGTCAACTGCCGACCAATAGCGATTCGATTGGAGAAATCGGCGCCGGGGCCGGCACACATATATTCGGCATACAACGCCGGTGCGACATTCCAGGTTGCCCAACCGGCGGGATCGACGGATGCCGGTTCATCGCAATACATAAATACGGTGCGCGGCGATTTCTGCCAGGGACGTCCTAAAATAAAGCTGGTTATGGGACGGCCATCGAAACCGATCGAATCGGCGGTAATGGCACAATACCGGAAAACCAGACCGAATAGAGTTTCCGGTTCGGTGCTGGCGGCAGTGAGTGCGCCACCCTCACGATTGACATGGACCTGGCAGCTATCAAAAACAACGATATCCCGGCCAAAAATAAAATCGACCGATCCTTCGATGTAACAATTCTTCATATATACCCGTCCGGTGCCGCGTCCGCCCCAGGCGTAAAAGGTATCCTGGTAGCCGAGTAACCGGCAATTGAAATAACCCTGCCGGTCGCCATTCACCCGCAAAGCCACGGCTTGCTGGTCGTTCACCGATCCGTCATTAACCACCGTATTCTGGAAGGTAATATCCATGGCGATAAAATCATCGGCGTCAATGCCCACACTATACGAGTTTGAAGTGCCACCCGCTTTGCCGGCGTAATCATCAAAAGTCAGAATGGTAGTCTGTGGATCTTCACCTCGCAAAATGACATTGGTTTTATTGCGATCCAGCAACAGCTTTTCATAATAGACGCCCGCTTTGACGTAAATAGTATAAGGCCCGGTGTAAAAATCCGGCACTTCATTAAAGGCAGCCTGCACTGAGGTATAATCGCCGCTGCCGTCGGCAGTAACTATTTTTGTAACCGGTGGAGCAGGAATCTGGGTTGTAAAGGAATCGACCTGTCCGTAACCGATGCCAATACTGTTGCCGGCATAAGCGCGTACATAATAGGTGGTGTTCTCCACCAGTGGATAGAGAATACTGGTAAATTCACCCAGGCCGCTGCCGTTCATCGTAAAATCATACGCAATGGTCGGGTTACCGGTCGTATTCCAGCAAACACCCCGCACAATGACCGAATCGCCGCCCCACATAGTTACTTCACCGCTGCATTGCGCGGTGGTAACCATAACATTGCTCACTGCGCCGGTAATTACAGTAGGCACAGTTGTCGAATCCAGCGTAGCAAAAGTTACTTCTTCACCATAAGCAGTTCCGGCGACGTTGGTTGCATAAGCGCGCAGAAAATAGGTTGTTCCCGCATTGAGACCGGTAACCTGGCTGGTAAAGGAACCTGCTCCTTCGCCATCTTCAGTTTTTGCATCGGCGATGGTCGGCGCGCCGGTGGTATTCCAGCAAACGCCGCGGGCTGTGACGGGTGAACCGCCATCGCTGGTTACATTACCGCCGCTGCCGGCAAATGTTGTAGCAATGCCGGTTACTTCAGTGGTGGTTACCGTAGGGGGGTCAAAAACAACCGTCCCTTCGATTTCACCGCCAATAACCACATTCTTAATACAAACATATTTTCCTGTGCGCACATCCGGATCATTATCCACCCATGGAAAGACCCGCAGATAAAAAGTTTGCCCATCCTCTACGACCAAGCCGGGATTAGCCAGCACCGGAACCAGGGCATCGGTTGGCAGATAGTTATTGCCGCTGGTATCGGGAGTTGTATAAGCGATCTGGGTTGGCGCAGTAAAATTCGAGTCGGTATCGCAATAAATATCGGCTTTCATAGTGGTAATACTGGCCGCGGCAATGCCAAGAGCAACCGAGGTTACGGTCAGTTTGCAGCCGGCATTGGGAGCAACGGCGAACTGCATAAAAACCGAATCGATAAGGGTTAGCTGGTTGGCAGGCCAGGCATTGCCGGCAATACGCACCCGCTGGCTGTTATCCGGGCCGGAGTATTTATTGATCTCGGTATTATTCAACAACTCTTCCTGTCCGGTTACCAGGCCGGAAACTGCAACGGTTAACCCTGTACCGCCGGAACCCGGATCAGTCAGTTCCCAGGTAGCGGAAGCCGGAAATCCTAAAGACTGGGTAGCGCCATAAATAGTGCAATCCCGTACATATAGGTATTTTGAGGTTGATTGACCACCGGTGTACCAGGGATAAATGCGAACATAGAGTGTATCGCCATTCAGCACATCCTGATTTAGAATAAAAGTGTATAAGGAATCAGTATCTTTGACCAGTTCCAGGGTCGTATCGTTCAAAACTGTGGTGAGTGTAAAAGAGGTGTCAAATGAAGTAACAACATTGGCGCGAATCATATTTGTACCTTTGGCGCCGAGATAAATAACCATGCTGTCGGCATGAAAGTCAAAATTTGGATCGGGATAGACGGCGAACTGTACCCAGCGGGTATTGACCTGTTCGGTCTCTTCTCCCCAACTGACCGCTGCGCCGTCGCTATAAGGCCACCAACGTTGGTCAGGGCCGGGACCGTTATTATAATCGCGTACAACAAAACCGGGACTGCCAATTTCCGGGAAACCGGAAAGATTGCCACCCACCGCCGAAACTTGCTGACTATCCGGCGGCATACATGACCAATTCACCATTGCCGGTGTTTGGGCAAACAAAGTTGCGGAACCAAGGATTCCTGCAACTACTACCAGGAGAAACAAAACTTTTTTCATTTTCTTCCTTTCTGTTGTTTATTGTACTTTTTAAATTATTACGGTTATATTCAGTTTACTATTAATTATTATTTAATAGTTTGGAATTGTATTCTAAAAAGCGATGCCGATTGCAAAACGATTCACTTCATCAAAAATATCAAAAGCGGAATAGGAATAATCAAATTCGATATTATTTTTGCCTATTGTGGTATTTAAACCGAGACCGGCGGACCAGGAAGCAAGATCGCGGTTGGTTTGATAACCGCCACGTAAAGCAATGCAACCCAATATTTTATATTCCAGTCCGATATTCATCCTTTCCGAATAGTTATTCGGATGTAAGAAATCTACAGCCAACAACAGTGAATTATCGGCGGCGTGAGCAGGGTCAATAACATCCATTATATTCATGGCAACACCCATAGTAAATAAAAGCGGCAGTTGTTCTTCAATTTCCTCACGTTTGATGTTGGAAGAAAAATTACGTATTGCCATACCAAAGCGGAAACTCTTCAAACCGGTATAATATTTTACACCGGCGTCAAAAACCAGTTTGGTGGCGTTATTATCTTTCATACCGGTTGCAACCATACTCCGGCCGAGGTTCTGGCCGGCAAGACGCATATTACCGGCAATAAAAAACTGGCTGCTTATGGCCCGGCCATAAGTCAAGCCGAATGAATATGCCCCGACATTGCTCACTTCACCGGTATCCTTGAAACCGATCGGGTACAAACCCGATTCTCCCGGCGCCAGCAAGCTGGTACCGTTAATCGTTCCGTAATCAACCGACATGATGCTGAATCCGAAAGAACCCCAATTGCCGGTATTCCATACCATAGCGCCGGCCATGTAATTAATATCGGCAATCCATTGGGTAATGGACATCTTTAATTCAAACTTTGTTGTGGTTTCTACCATCCCTGCCGGGTTGAAAAAGATACCCTCGGCGCCGGCGCCTACCGCACAAAACGCTTCGCCCATGGCGCTGGCTTGGGGAGATAAACTGACAAGCTGGAAATTCATCGTGCTTTGCGCCACCTTGTCCAGGCCAACCTGGGCCTTCACAACATGTGCCATAAAGAATACCAGGCCAAGAAAAAATAAAAAGCAATTTTTATATTTCATTACGACGATCTCCTTAATAGAATTAACGGATCACCAATAACTTTTGATAAGCGACATCGCCTCCGGGGGCCTGGAAAACGGCAATATAAACACCGCTGTTGATGATCTGCTGACTGCGGGTGCTCATATCCCAGAATTGATAACCGGAACTAACCGGACTGTCATGTTCAATGGTCTGCACCAGATCGCCATTTTCGGTAAATATTTTAATGGTTACTTTGCCCGGCAGATTAAAGAACTGAATACCCCGTTGATCCGTCCAACCATGTTGTTCCAGCAAGGGATCATTGATATTATATGGGTTGGGGACAATACGTATTTTCGTCAAATCCGTTTGAGAAGACCGCGGTGGATTGACCCAGTAAATATTGGGCTGCAATATCCTGCTGCTGTAAATGAGCTTGCCGAGCGTAGTGGGGTCAGCAAAAGGATCATTCTCTGCAATTTGGGCTTTGGCTTGGACATAATAGTAATACTGTGCTCCGGCAAGCACATCTTTATCGACATACAGATGTTCTTCCGCTTTATCGTCGGCGCCGGAATTATAAACTTGTTCATAAAAAACTGTATCCATATTGGAAATGCGGCGCATGATTCGATACCCGGCAAAGCTATCCATATTTTCCGCTTCGGGATCGGTCCATTTTATTTCCACTCCGGTACCTAAACCGGTAATAACCTGGTTTTCCGGCGGCGGCGGCGCCTGAGGGATTTTATAATCATGATCAAAATTCCACCTGGCGCGCCAGGCGCTTTTCATGACGGAATCTACCCCGGTGCTCACCCAGCGGTCTTTGCGTTTATCTATTTCCGTAGCCTCAGTGGGAAATACAAAATTGGCCGGGAAAAATCCGGTTTGCACGTTCGGTATGCCCGGAGGGTCTTCCAGAGTTCCTTTAAGCCATTTTCGGCCAACTTCTTTGGACATTTTCAAATCGAGCCCGGAAAAGCCGCCGGCATAAACAATTCGTATCTTTTTACCGGGAGCAAAATTATCATACGGGCCAAAACTGCTATACATTTTGGAATTGTTATCCTGATGGGTGCCGGCCGGGTGGCTGCCATAATCGGCGCTGCCCTGTTCATCAGTGTTGCCGGCGTGATGTGTGTTCGGCCAGGTAGAGCCGCTCATCGGGAAATAATCGGCATACTCGCCGCGAATCGCCCAGAAATTTTTATCCCCGTATTCATCGCCCTGACTCTGGTAAGGAAAAAGATTGCTTTTACCAACATAGGTTACTTTAGGCTGTAAAAAATCATCCACATCTTCAACAGCATTATTATAAGGTTGAGCAGAGACATGCAGAATGGAATACCAGATAAATTTGGCATTAATAAGCCGACCTCCCTGTGTAGAGACCGGCGCGCCCATATTATCGCCCGGCGCCTGGGGATCATCGGCGCTATATTCATAGAAAACCCGCAGGGAATCGCCAACCCGGCCGCCGTAATAATGCTGCCAGGTTGTAGCCGGGTCAAATTGTTCATTGGCGGCAGGCGAAGGATTTGAACCGTTGGAACGGAAGGTATTATCGCCGTTAGACTCGATATTGATGTAAAAATCTTTCAAGGTGTCATTGCCGACGTTGGTCAATTCTACATCGACGATAACATAGTCGTTATTATAATTTTGCGACCAGGCCAAAATTTTGCGATGCACCTGCACTTCTAGAATATTTTCAGTAGTGACTTCAACAATCTGATCAAAAGTCCCGGCGCTGAATTTTTCAGGAGCCCAGGTCCCGAAATTTTCCAGCTCTACTTTTTGAAACTCAATTTCCTGTTCGGTATATTTATAACGAATGTAATTGGTCATTGGGGTTACAACTTTACCGATGGGCATAAAATCATTGGTTGGCCCATAAATGGCAACGGTATGCAAGGTGTCGAGCGGATCTACCCAATTGGTAGTAACCAAACGGAAACCGGCGCCGGCCCAGGCATCCTGTTCCTGGCCGCGGATACCGATAATGTTATAATCATTAGGGAAAAACCCGGCGCGGTAATCAAAACTCCCTTTGTCGCCATTGGCGGTTACGCCCATCCACACATGACCGGTTTTAACCAGGGCTTTGGCCAGTTCCGGTTGGGTTTGCGCCTTAACGTTAGTTCCGAATCCCAAAAGTAGAACAAATATCAGTATAGAATATAAAGTCCGGGACAACCGGTTTTTATTTAGAATCTTGAAATTTGTATTCATTCACAACTCCATTTTACACAATGCAATACATTCTAGTCTAAAAACTAAAGCGTAATCCAAACCAGATATCACGCGGTTCGCCATACAACCAAAAGGGATAATTGGGATCGTTGATATAGGGTTTGTCTTTGGAGCGTAAGTCGCCGACCTGGTCGTTTCCGGCAATATAATAGCCTGGATTTTTGGCGCGCAGATCATCGTACCTGGAAGATGCATACATTGGCAGACGTAATGAAGAAAAATATTTTATATCATCGCCGGCGTCTTCGTTAAAACACCAGCCTTTTTCCATTAAACTGACTTTAAAGTTGAACAGGTTGCTGATATCAACAAAAAATGTGGTCGCTAAACCGCCAACCTGAAATGTCTTGGTCAGTTTAAGATCGATCATAAAGTAATCCGGCCAACGCAGGTTGTTATTCAAATGCAGTTCATTCAAAGGATTCCAGGTAAAATAATCACCTCTCTCCCATTCGGCAAACAAGGTCATATTCCAGTTACCCAGCACACTGCCGCCAAAGACATCCGGCCCCCAATGGCGGGGGGTTCGAAATGTAACATTGGCATTTAATTTGGGTACGGGTAAAGAACGGCTTTCCTGACCTGAATATAATCCTTCCTGATCATTGTTTATTGTTACTTCTGTGATTATGTCGCGCCCGGTAAGTCCCGATTTTTTTAAAATATAATTGAAATTGATCCAGCCGGTCAGCCAGCTATTATCATTTTTTGCCAGGTTTATTTCCACACCCTGAATATCTTCATACTCATTGTTAGCCCAGGCATCATAATCGATACTGCCGTCGGCGTTCTGGTAGGTTACCTGACCATGTTGCCCGGTCACATCCTTCGAATAACCGGCAATTCGTAATACATAATTTTCATAAAAATTATAAGCGGTACCCAGTTCATAAGATATTGTACGCGGCGGCGCCAGATTGGGATTGGACATATCGTACAAACCATTTTTGGTATAACGATAACGATACAGATACATTGTATAATAGGGCGGATTGGAGCGGAAATGTCCATAGTTAAAGTAGAACTTGGACTGAGCGGTAATGGGGAACGATATACCTATCCTGGGACTGACGGTAAAATGATTTTTTACCGGTTGCAGAAAACCGGGATGCTCTTTATCATAAGCCACCCAGGTATCCCAAATATAGGAACGGCCCTGTTCCAGGTAATGGAACAATACGGAATCGCTTTCCACTGTTTGTGGTGTAAAAGCATCAACAGCAAAGGCATCGCCGGTCGGCCATTTCCCGCCGCCGCCATAATAATAATCCAGCCGCAGGCCCAGGTTGGCAACAATTGCCTCCAGGCTGATCTGATCCTGCAGGTAAAAGCCGGTTTGGCTGGGGGTGCGATGGTAATTAAACTCATAAACATTATAATAATTCTCGTTCCATTTTTCCCAGAACTTGTGGTTCAGATCAATATAGTTATACTCAAAACCTCCCTTTAGATAATGATGCAAATTGACCTGGGAAGCTATATCAAACTTGGCGCGGTATTGGCCGACTTTTATATTATCATACAGATCGCCCTCTTTTCTACGAAAACGGCGCGAAATACCCGGTAGGGCATCGTAACTGGGATAGGTATAGCCGTCCACAGTATTAGTACCATATTGCATTTTGCCATAGGGCATTTCGGTAACGGCAAAAGGACCGAATCGGGTAATAACGGTCTGGTTGCGGTTATCGCCAACCGGGGAATGATCTTTGATGTTCATGGCGCTCAGCGTCAATTCCCAAAATGTCGATGAATTCAGCACATGGTTAATTGTTACGCCGGTCATTACCGTTGTTTGATCGAGCAGCGGGAAAAACGGCGGATCGTACCAGTATTCGGGATTGGCGTAAACGTACTTTATATTGTTGATCGGCATAAATCCACCCTCACGGCCGGCATCCGGGAAATCGCCAAAGGCGGGACGGATGGGACTCACCCCAAACTGCCGTTTGTGCAGCCCGTTCAATGTGACCGAAAGATTTTTCATGGGCTGACTTTTTACGGTGAGCAAGGTTGTATAGTTTTCATCGCTGGAACGCACTACCGGCATAATATAATTCCGTTCCCGCGCATTATGGGAAAGATAAAAAGTAGCCCCGCCCAGCATATCGCCGACTAATGGCACCGGGCCGCCAAAACCGCCATCAAAATTCCAGTCGGCATTCTCTTCTTCCATGTGGTGTTCTGCAAACAACTTTTTTTGTTCCTCGGAAACAGTATAACCCAATTTTTCTAATCCTTTATAATCCGGTTCGGTCATGTGCATCCAGCAGGCTAACAGGTAATAATCCAGCGGTGTGCACTGATCTTCGGGCGCTTTGCCTTTATTAAAGGTTTCGGCGGCGGCATTCCAACCGGTAAAGCGGGGATATTGCTCCAGTTTATAAGGATCGTCTTTCCAGGCAACATCGGTACCGGTAAAAGCAACTGCAGGATCGAGAAAGGGTTTGAGTACCGGATTATTAGTATCATAAAAGGAATCGCCAAAACGGCGAATATGCATTTGATCGCGGGAATAACTAAAAGTGCCATGATAGCCGCTTTTATCGCCGGATTTTGTGGTTACATTAATGAGTCCGGAACGGAAATTTCCATATTCCGCATTATAACCGCCAGACATGAGTGAAACCTGCTCGATAGCGCTAAGCGGGATACTGGTTTCGGCATTTCCGGCTGCGGCATTAAAATACGACATGCCGTTTACCATCATTCCCGTCTGGTCGGCAGACCCGCCACGAATAGTAAGAAAACCATTCTCTTCCGAAACACCCGGCAGTTTGGTTAAAAAGGCATTGATTTCTCGAATGCCGGAAGCATCCTGTAATTGAACATCATTGACAACCAGTTGGGTGTTGGATACTTCTTTATGCAATTCATCCTTTTTAGCAATGACCACAACCTCGCTGCCCTGAATGACGGTAGGTACAAGCCGGAAATCGATCCTGGTCAACCGGTCAAGCGAAACCATGACATCGGTAATTACCTGCCCTTCATAGCCCATCATTGTAGCCCGCAGACGATAGGTCCCCACGGGCACATTGACGATTACATACTGGCCGTTAATGCCTGATGCTGCTCCCAGGCTGGTCCCTTCAATGATTATATTCACACCGGGTAGTGGTTCGCCGGATTCGGCGTCAATGACGGTTCCGGCAATCCGGCTGCGGGTTTGCGCCGGTAAAAGTGTTGCATAAATCAATATCAGCGCCACAAAAACCGGGATAATCCGCCGTAAATTAAAGTGTTGTAATTGCATAACCACTCCTTAATTACTCTTGCCAGGGTTCATATAATCGAATTTCAATCCGTTATTTTCAAATCATTTATCAACGAAGTAAATGCATTTTCATACTAGATTTACCTGACTTAATCGACAATTCACAGAAATAGATACCCGTGGCAACAGCGTTCCCCCAATCGTTCACGCCGTTCCATTCTACATGGTATGTTCCAGGTGTACAGATTTGGCGGTAAAGGTTCTTTACAAGCCGTCCGGTAATATCAAATATTTTTATTGTGACGAGATCGCTCTTGTCGATTGTAAAAGTAATTTTTGTATTCATGTTAAAGGGGTTGGGATAATTTTGCAGCAAACTAAAATACCCCGGCTCAGCCTGGCGGTGTTGTACCAGGGTCTGGCCGGAATCGACCAGGCTGTTGAGATAATTTTCCAGCATGGTATAGCCATTTTCGGCGACCAGGTTTCTGTCGGAATCGTCATTCAGGTTCAAGCCATTAGCGGATTCCCATTCATCCGGCATCCCGTCATGATCGGTATCTGCCGGAGCGGAAAGACTCGCTAACTCCGGCCACCCTCCCACATCATTCTGGGAATCGATGATCCCGCGCACAACCGCAGTATCGCTGAAACCCTGGTTTATTTCATAATAATACCCATCGCAGGTTGCCGCGCCGGTTTTAACATCGTTGATGATGCGGTTATCTACAGCATCGCGAACCGGCAAGTTGGCGCCGACATTTTCCAGAACCAACAAGTAAGCTTCCTCGGCGGTTTGTTCTGTAACAGGGGTATATGGATTCGGTGTTGTAACCCTGGAAATTGCTTCATTTGCATAACTGCCCTGTACCCCGCCGGCCCAATTGTTTTCGGTAATTGCCGGATAACCGGCAACGAAATTATCTTCAATATACCACTCGCCGTTGCCGTCCGTAAGCTGCACAATGCGGTTTTTAACGCTGCTTTTGGTAGCGGGACCCGCTTTATAATAATTCGCTACCATATTGATTTTACCGCTTTCGCCGCCATAAGCGCTGTTAAATCCCCAATTATAGATCACGTTATTGCGAAAATCGACATTCTCACAAGGAGTCGTTTCCCCACCGGAGAAGCGCGGTGTACGGCTGGAATGGTGAGCGATAAGATTGTGATGAAAGGAAGCATTTTTGCCGCCCCAAATTCCGCCATAACCATGCGCGCCTTTGGGATGGTTGGACATATACAGGCTTTCGGCAACCAGGCACCATTGCATGGTAAAATTCTCGTTGCCGTAAAACGACATTACTTCATCCACGCTCCAGCTGGCCGAACAATGATCGAGGATAATATTTTTATAGTATCGTCCCCAGAAACAATCCGTATCCACACCGGTTTCATCGCCGAGGCGAAAGCGCATATAGCGAATAATTACATCATTCGCTTTAACAACACACTGGTATCCGCGCAGGCATATACCGTCGCCGGGAGCAGTTTGTCCGGCAATAGTAAGATTTGGTTTATCTATATTAAGAGCTGATTTCAAAATGATCGTTCCCGATACCCGGAAAACAATAGTGCGTGGCCCGTTGGCTTTGACGGCATCACGCAAACTGCCGGCGCCGCTGTCGTTTAGATTGGTTACTTCATAAACCACCCCACCCCGTCCACCCACGGTATATTTACCGGCGCCTTCCGCGCCCGGAAAAGCCGGCTGCTGGGCAACCAGGTTTGTTGTAAAGGTGATTAAAATTGTACAAACGATAATGCTCAGGCAATTTAATGACAAACGACCATAAATTGCATTGCATTGAATTTTCAATAGAGTTTTCATCATATTCCGGATTGCCAAAAATAAACCGTTAGACTGAAGCATATAAAACCCGACCCGTTCTGTGTAAAGGGAAATTACCCTGCCATTTTGAAGAAAACCTTAAAATGGCAGGGTAAAAAGTTGTATTTACTTGATAAACATCATTTTATTGCTTAAAGAGCGACCTGCGAAGTAAAGCCGGTACACGTAAACGCCAGAGGATAAATTTTGAGCATCGAATACAATATGGTGTTCTCCGGCGGACATTACCTGTTGAACAGGTACAGCTACTTTGTGACCCAACAGGTCATACACAACCAGTTCCGTCATTCCGGCTTTGTCGAGGGTGAAGGAAATTTTAGTGGCCGGGTTGAAGGGATTGGGATAATTTTGCGCCAGTGAAAACTGCGCCGGCGCTGCCTGGTTGCGAGCATTATTTTCAACAGCGCTGACATTAGTCGCCCAGCGCGGATCGCCAATAGCTTTGCCGTTCGAGCCAAACGTCAGTAACTGCGAACCGGCCGGCAAGGTAAAATCACTGTTATCGGGATCGAGAAAGCCCGGATCGACATTCAACGTATCGCTGACCGGGTGATCGCGCCACACGCGCGCACCGACATCCCACAAGCAAATATTATTAATTACAGCGATTTCTGGAGAGACCGTCTCTTTAATATTAATTACAGTTTTACTCTTTAACACCTGTTTGACAAAAATGGAATTGCTCACCGTCCAGTTATTCAGGAATGTTCCTTTTTCGCCCAGAATTATCTCCCTGCCATCTGTTGTGCCAATGTTATACCAGGTGGTATGATCAATGATAACAACCGGAGTATTATCGGGCAGGTTGGAATAACCCGGCCCGGCTATACGCATACCATAACTGTTGATTGTATCAAACGTGGAATTGGTAACAGAAATATAATTAGCGCCGGCATATTTATAATACACCGCAGTACCGGTATTTTTCATAATCACATTATTAACAATCGTGGAATCAACCAATACATAGGAAGCCATTTCGGTATTCCCGGCATGGATGACATGCTCTTTCAGATCATGAATAATGCAATTATCAACCACGATCTTTTTTATAGTAGCAGGAGACGGGAAATCACCCATTGTAAAATTAATAAAATTGACCACCGTAGCAATGTCACCCTGCGCGCCATTAAATTCAAGTCCTCGTAAAGTAAGGGTGGATTGATCAGCCAGTTGAAAGAACATCAGGGTATTATCATCAGCTGGAGTTAATAGTTGTATAACCGGTTTTGTTGAACCGTCCCCATCCGCTTCGATGGTAATGGTTTTACCGGTAATTGTACCGAAATTGGAATTTGCAGATTCAGTATAAAGCGCTTCCGGGATCAGTCGTAAAACATCGCCGTTCTGGGCATCGGTGATGGCTTGCGACAAAGTACCGTCTCCCGGCGGGACATCGATAGTTGCGCTTAAAGCCGAACCACAAAAAATGGCGAGCGCCAATAACAATAAACTTTTTTTCACAATAGACCTCCTGTTTCTTTATTTAAAGTTCTGCATGGTTTTCCAATCTATAACACTTTGTTGATATACAATAGCAAGTTAAGGTAACGAAGCCAATTTGTCAATCCTCAAAAGTTCAAAAATGGTTCAATTACGTCCGGTTTTTATTGTAACGATTGCAAATCACACTATAAATAATAAAATACAAGAGTCAGGTTCTGCAGGATAGATAAAAAAGAATTGGAAAAATTAAAATTGATAATTCAGCTAATAACTTGTTCCCGGGCTTGTTCACGAAATGCGGAAGGTGTTTTACCATATTGCTGTAAAAAACAGGTGCTAAAGTATTTAGGATAGATAAAACCGACCTGGTAGGCAATTTCACCAATAGTTAAATCAGTTTTTTGCAGGTACTGAGCCGCCTTTTTCAGCCGGATGGATTTAATAAAATCTTTGGGAGAATAACCGGTCAATTCTTTCAACTTGACAAATAACAGGGTGCGGCTTATGCCTACCTCAATTGCCAGATGCTTCACTTCCAGGTCCGGATCAGCCAGCCGCTTTTCAATGAGTTCGCTGATTTTTACCAGAAATTTTTCATCCATGGAAACAGCCTCAATAACCGTCGGCTGTGTAAGCAGTTCCTGGCGATAGCGCTGCTGAAGTTTTTGTCGCGATTTTAATATATTTTTAATTCTGGCATCAAGAAAACGAAAATGAAACGGTTTCTCTATATAATCATCAGCGCCGGTTTCGAGTCCCTCGATTTTTTGTTCAATGCCGCTCCTGGCGGTGAGCAGAATGACCGGTATGTGGCTGGTAGTCAAATCACTTTTCAGACAGCGGCACATTTCAATACCGTCCATTTGTGGCATTATTATATCGCTGATAATAATATTGGGTATATGTTTTTGTGCCTTTTCCAGGCCGTCTTTGCCGTTACCGGCATCAATGATCCGATATTTACGGGCAAGAGTTTTTATCATATAGGTTCGTAATTCATTATCATCTTCAACAACAAGTATCAACGGCTTTTCTTCGGTATTCTTTTCCGTTGCACCGCTATCCGGCGCTTCATCGGTTATCAGTTCATCGACCGGCATTTTTACAGCGGCAAGTGAAAAAGCCGAACCGTTACTCGCAGTAACCTTTTCATCGGCTTGCAAATGCCTATCGCCAAGCGGCAGGCGAACTGTGAAACAGCTCCCCTTTCCCGGTTCGCTGGTAACGGTTATTTCGCCATGATGCAGTTCAGTCAGCCTTTTGGACAATGCCAGGCCCAAACCGGAGCTTACCTGGTTGGGATGGTTTTCATCGCGGGCATGAAAAAAGCGTTCAAAGATATGCGCCAGGTTCTCGGCAGGAATTCCGATTCCTGAATCTTTTACCCCAATCACTACATTAGGGCATGTATCTTCCGGAGAAGAGACTGTATCGACAGTAACACAAATTTTACCATGATTCGGGGAATATTTAAAGGCATTATCGATGAGATTAACTAAAATCTCTTCCAGTTTCTCCCAGTCAAACCAGCCATCAATATTTTCAGAACCAGCAATAAACTGATAATCGATACCATGTTTGAGCGCCGAATCGCTGAATAATTCATACACCTCGCGGATAAACTGTACAATATTGCCGTGTGAGGTCTTTAACTCCATCTTTCCCTGCTCGGCTTTACGGAAATCCAACAATTGATGAACCAACCGCAGTAAATAACGAACATTCCTGTGCATTAATCTGAACTCATGCTCGTATTGAAAACCTCTTTTTCTGGAGGTAATAATTTCTTCCAGCGGCGCTTGTATTAATGTCAGCGGAGTTTTGAATTCATGAGCAACATCGGTAAAGAACTGTAGTTTGAACTGGTTAATTTCCCGCGCTTTTTCCTTCTCCATTCTCTCAATTTTCAGATCGTGACGAATGCGAACCAGGCTGATAAAATAAGCATTGACAGCATAAATAAATCCCGCGGCAATAATTCCATACAAGACCAATGCCCACCAGGTTTTCCAAAACGGTGTGCTAATAAAGAGACTCAGCACTGTACCGGTTTCGTTCCAGACACCGTCATTGTTTGTACCTTTGACTTTAAAAGTATAATATCCCGGATCAAGGTTTGTATAATTTGCATATCGCCTGGTACCGGCGTATATCCAGTCGGTATCAAAGCCCTGCAGCATATAGGCAAATTGATTTTTATCAGGCCGGGTGTAATCGAGCGCGGCAAATTCGAATGAGATCTGGTTCTCCCGCCAGGAGAGCCGCAAGGTATCGGCGCCGGAAGAATTGGCCGGAAAATTATGAATGATTGGCCGGTTGGAGATTTTTACACTGGATATGACTATCGGGGGAATATGCGGATTAAGAAACCTGGTCATATCATCAGGGAAAAAAGTATTAAAGCCATTATTACCGCCAAAGAACAATTCGCCGGATTGACTTTTAAAACAGGAATTGATCCAGAACTGGTTGCCTTGTAATCCATCACTAATATCATAATTATTAAAATTTTCCTGACCGATATTAAATTTTGTCAGCCCGTTGGTGGTACTCAGCCATAAATTACCGGAATTATCTTCAAGAATGCCGACAATTACATTGCTTGGTAAACCATCCGTTTTGGTATAGCTAAAAAATTCTCCGGTAGTTTTATTGAAACGATTCAATCCTTTACGGGTAGCAATCCATAATTGCCCGGACTTGTCCTGGTATAGTGATTGAACAAAGTTATTATTAAGGCTGTTGACGGCGCCGGGGTCGGAACGGTAATGTACATAATCTCCGGTTGCCGGATTATAACGCACAAGTCCGGAACGCAAATAACCAATCCACCACAGCCTTTCCCTGTCGATCAAGATCGTTACAACGGCTTCATTATTTAAAATGTTATCGACATCATAATCAAGATGAGAAAATTCCCGTATGGCTTTATCGAAAATAATCAAACCATTGTTGCTGCCCAATAGCAAACGTCCGTCGTTGTCCCCGGTGATAACATTTATAAAGTTATTACCGGTTATAGGTGAGGTTTTTACATAATAACGATGAAACAGATCATTTTCCCGGTCGTAGCGGTTCAAACCTTCCTTGGTTCCTATCCAAAAAATGCCGTCCTGGTCTTTATATATACAGGTAACCTGGTTACTGGAAATACTGTTGGGCTGCTGCTTTTCATTTTTATAGTGCCTGATCACTCGTTTTTGCCGGTCAAATCGATCTAAACCGCCGCCCTCGGTGCCAATCCACAAGTTTGCGTCTTCTTCCTCAAAAATTGATAAAATTGTATTATTACTTAATCCATCAGGATTGCCGACACCATTACCATAAAGCTGAAATATGGGGTAATTTTTTACAAAACTATCAATGCCGCTGCCGTCCATTCCCAGCCACACCACACCGGTCCGATCCTGGTACATAGTGCGAACACTATTACTGCTCAGGCTGGAAGGGTCTCGCGGATCATTTTTATAACTGGTAACATTACCGGTTTTCCTGTCATATAATTGCAGCCCGCCGTGCATCGTCGCAATCCACAGATTTCTATCTTTATCCTCAAAGATCTCTTTAATTTCACTGCTACCCAAACTCTGTGTATCATGGTTGAAATAATGCGGACGGACCAATTTATGTAATTCTCTGTCATATCTCCACAAGCCATTATAACGACCGCCAATCCAGATTGTATTAAAACTATCCTGATAAATGACTGCGACTCTGCCGACTTCGCCGTCGAAAGGGACCTGGACCAGTGAATGGTCGCGGGGATTATAATAAAAGGCTCTTTCGGTCAACCCGATCCACAGGTTCTGTTCATTATCTTCATAAACATCGGTAATATTATCATTTAAAATCGGATTATCCGGATCGGTGGAGTCGACCGGCAAAGAACTGAAAACACCCTGTTCAGGATCAAACCGCACCAGGCCATTAAGAGTACCGATCCAGAGATTACCAAAACTATCTTCTAATATAGACCGGACAAAGTTATCGCATATACTTGCCGGATCATCGGCATTATGAATCCAGCGGGTAAAGGTCTCGTCCTTACGGTTAAAGCGATTTAAACCACCGCCTTCGGTGCCGATCCACAGGTTGCCTTGTCGGTCTTCCAAAATACAGCGAATCCAGTTGGAAGAAATGGATGTGGAGTCGAAAATATCATAGTCAAATACAATAAAGTTATAGCCGTCGTAACGGTTCAGGCCGTCCTGGGTGCCGAACCATAAAAATCCCTGGCTGTCTTGAATAATACAATCAATCCGCCCATCGGACAAGCCATTCTTTATAGTAATATGTTCAAAGGCAATTTTGCCCTGTTGAGCCCCAAGCGCTGCCGGTAATAACAGGCACCATATAATAAGAGTAATAATTTTTTTTTTGCTCATAAAGTAAGGCAAAAGTATTATTTGATTATATATAAAGCTCCCGGCTCTTTGAAATCGGGATATTGATGCAAATTAGCTAATAAAAATTTGAAATACAACCGGAATCTGAAATTTTAAATTTATTCACCTGCTTGTACAATTTTTTCAACACACAATCTCTTATTATATCAGACGAAAACCGGAGACTTTTTACCCGACCGGGTAGAAACTAAAAAAATCTTGTTGATTTTACCAATTTTTTCTTGCATATTCCTTTTTAAAAAAATGTTACCGGTTACATTTAAATGACAATAATTTATATTCCTATTTCACGGCTAATCAGCTTCGGCCGAGTTTGAGTAGCGTTAGGAAAGAATTGTGCCGGCAGGTTATGTTCACGGGAAGGGTGGGAATATTTTAGTCAAAAAATATATGGCATAAAGATTGCAAAAGTTTATTGTTTGTTTTAACTTGCGGCTATAAAATGCAATTTAGGATCGACAATAAAGTGAAAGTGAATAATTAGCAAACGCAATTTTATTATGTATCCATCTTTTACAAGCTTGTACCCGGAATTAAAAAATAATTTTCAGTTTAATTCAGGTAAAAAACCTCCGGCTTATTAAGGAAAAAACATGGCGAAACCTCAAATCATTATCGTTGAAGATGAGTTAATAATTGCCCAGGAAATAAAACAATTTCTGCTTAAAATGGATTATGAAGTTCCTGCTACGGCTTCATACGGTGATGATGCCTTGCAAAAAATTGCCGCAATTAAACCCGATTTAGTATTGATGGATATAAAACTCAAAGGCGCTATGAACGGTATTGAAGCAGCCGGTAAAGCACACGCTCTTTATGATGTTCCTGTTGTCTACATGACCGCCAACGCCGATCATGATACCGTTGAACGTGCCAAAAAAACCGAGGCATACGGTTTTGTATACAAACCCGTACAACCCGATGTTTTAAGGGCTGTTATTGAAATGGCCTTGTATAAACACAACATGGAAAAACAGATCAAGGAACGCGAAGCCTGGCTTGGAGCTACATTACAAAGTATCGGCGATGCAGTTATTGCCACCGATACTTTAGGTAAAATTACATTTATAAATGGCGTTGCAGAAACACTTACCGGCTGGAAACAAGCGGAATGTAAATCGATGCCGTTGGAAAATATTTTTAATATCATCAATAAAAAAACCCGTAAACCTGTGATCAACCCGGTAACCAGGGCGTTGCAGCTTGGCTCGCAGGTTGGCCTTGCCAATCATACCATTTTAATTGCCAGGGATGGTACCGAATATCAAATCTCCGATAGCGCTTCACCTATCCAAAATTCCCGTAATGAGATCATTGGCGTAGTTTTAGTATTCAGGGATGTTACCAAAGAATACCAGATGCAGGAAAAAATCCGGGATAATGAACATAAATACCGCAATTTATTTGATACCAGCAATAGTGTAATTGGCGTATATGAAGCAGTAGATAACGGTGATGATTTTATCATTAAAGATTTTAACCGCGCCGGGGAAAAAATTGAAAAGATCAAAAGGGAAGAAATAATTGGCGTTCGGTTAAAACAACGATACCCAGATATTGTTGAAAGCGGTCTTTTTGAAGTTTTTCAAAAAGTATGGAAGACCGGAAAATCGCAGCAATACCTGGTGACAATAAATAGAAATAATAAAATATTCAATTGGCGCGATACTCTGGTTTATAAACTCCAAACCGGAGAAATTGTCGCTGTTTACAACGATGTAACTGATCGGATATGGGCGGAAAAAAAGCTGCAAGCCAATGAAGAAAATCTCCGCATCACCCTCGATTCTATCGGCGACGCCGTAATCGCAACTGATACACAGGGGAAGATTACCCGGATGAATCCGGTTGCCGAGGGATTGACTGGGTGGCAATTCAATGCAGCAAAAGGGAAATCACTGGACAGTGTTTTTAAAATTGTTAACAGTAAAACCGGGAAAAAAGTGGGCAATCCGGTAAATAAAGTCCTTGAAACCGGGAAAATAATCGGTTTGGCCAATCATACTACCCTGATCGCCAAAAATGGCCGCGAATACCAGATAGCGGATTCGGCAGCGCCAATCATTGATGCCCACGGTATTACTAACGGTGTTGTGCTGGTTTTTCGCGACGTTACCGAAGAATACCGGATGCGCGAAAAAATTGTGGACAGTGAAAAGAAATATGCCGATCTTTTCAACAGTTCTTTAAGCGGAATTGCTCTCCACGAGATTGTGCTGGATAAATCCGGTAAACCGATCGATTATATTTTTCTCGAAGCCAATACCGCATTTGAACAATTGACCGGGTTACCGGTTAAAAAAATTATTGGTAAAAAAGTAACGGAAGTAATCCCGGGAATAGAAAAATCACCGTTCATACAAAAATATGGCCAGGTAGCGTTAACCGGGAAACCAATATCTTTTGAGCAATTTGCTCCCGGTATAAATAAGTATTACAAGATCAACGCCTTTTCACCCGGTAAAGGTTTATTTGCTACAATATTTGTTGATGTTACCGACAACAAACGCGCAGAGCAGGAACTGAAGACTGAAAGGCGCAGGCTGGCCGATATTATTAAAGGAACCAATGTCGGCACCTGGGAATGGAATGTGCAAACCGGGGAAACAATTTTCGATGATCAATGGGCTCAAATAATTGGCTATACCCTCGAAGAGCTATCCCCTGTTTCAATTGACACATGGAGCAAATATGTCCACCCTGACGACCTCAAGCTGTCCAATGAAATGCTGGCAAGACACTTTAATGGCGAAACGGATTTTTATGAATGCGAAGTGCGTATGCGTCATAAAAACGGACACTGGGTTTGGATTCTTGACCGCGGCAGAGTATCTGTTTGGACTGAGGACAAAAAACCCCTTTTAGTGTCCGGCACTCACCAGGATATTACCGAACGTAAACGCAATGAAGAAGCATTGCAAATGAATGAAGCAATTTTTTCCTCCTTTCTGGAACATAGTCCGATATATGTCTTTTTTAAAGACAAAGATATTCGTTCCCTACGGCTCAGCCGAAATTATGAGCAATTACTGGGTATGCCGATCCAACAGGCGCTTGGAAAAAACATGAATGAACTATTTCCCTCCGACCTGGCAAAAAGCATGGTTGCCGACGATTTACGGGTTTTGAACGACGGTAAATGCGTGGAAGTGGTGGAAGAATTAAACGGACGGCATTATGAAACGACCAAATTTCCAATCTTTAAAGACGGACAACCCGTTATGCTGGCCGGGTTCACCATTGATATAACCGAACGTAAAAAAACTGAAGAACAGATCAGAAAAAATCTGTTGGAAAAAGAGGTTATGCTCAAAGAGATCCATCACCGGGTTAAAAATAATATGAATGTTATTACCAGCCTGTTACATCTGCAATCCAAACGGATTCAAACCAAAGAACAGGCGCAGGCTGCTTTTGAGGAAAGCCGCAATCGTATCTTTTCCATGGCCCTGGTGCACGAACAACTATACAAGTCCGATGATTTTTCAAAAATTGATATGAAAACCTATATCGAATCTATATCACAAAAGTTAAAACAAAACAGTTCGATAGATAAACATATCACCTCCGAATTACAGGTGAATAATATTTTTCTGGAAGTTACCCAGGCAATTCCCTGTGGATTAATTCTTAATGAATTGTTAACCAATATATATAAACATGCCTTTACAGAAAAGAAAGAAGGCCGGATCATTATTTCTTTCAAGCAACCGGTGGATTCGGAATATGAATTGATCGTGCGGGACAATGGCCGGGGATTGCCGGAAAACATTGATTTTAATAACATCAGCACGTTGGGGCTGCAATTGGTAAAATTATTAACAGATCAGATTGGCGGTACATTGCAGGTAGACCGTAATAAAGGCGCCTCTTTTACGATCCGCTTTCAAGTGACCAACGGACGTGCATAAAAAAGCCCCTGCTGCAAGGGGCTTTTGGGGAGATTTGTTACATGATGCAATTTTTAGGGAGGAAAGAGGGTTTTCATTATTTGTTAGTTACAGGGACAGAATTGTTTTTTATATAATCAATCAAATCATCAATATATGAAAAAGCAAGACAAGTTACCGTATCGGCGCCTCCATAATATATAGCTAAACGGCCGGTCCCGGCATCAACCAGAGACGCACAGGGAAAAACTACATTGGGAACATCACCGACACATTCATAATACTCTTGCGGCGAAAGAATATAGGGACCGGTTCTGTACAGCGTTTTCCAGGGCTCATCAAGATCGAGCAATGCGGCGCCCATGCTGTATACAAAGCCATTACATGAAGTTAAAACTCCATGATAAATAAGTAACCATCCTTCAGAAGTTTCAATTGGCACTGGTCCGGCGCCAATTTTGGTACTCTGCCACCCTTCCTTTAACTTACCCATTACAAATCTATGTTTGCCCCAATGGGTCATATCCGGACTGGAACTGAAATAAATATCTCCAAATGGTGTGTGCCCGGTATCACTTGGACGGCTAAGCATGGCAAAACTATTATTAATTTTTCGGGGAAACAATACTCCATTACGATTATAAGGTAAAAACGCATTTTCCAATTGAAAAAACTTTTCAAAATCAAATGTATAGGCAACACCAATAGTGGGTTGACCATTTAAACCATTACACCAGGTAATATAATAACGATCCTCAATAAAACATACCCGCGGATCATACGCATATTCAAGAGTAATAGGTTTATTATTCTCATGCCAGAGGAATTGAATCGGATTTGTGTCGATATGCCAATGAATTCCATCTTTACTCAAACCCCGGTGAATTCGCATATACCTGTTCTTATCATCACACCGGAAAACACCGGCATAACCCTCTTTGTATGGAACGACAGCGCTGTTGAAAATACTGTTTGAACCAGGAATTAAATCACGCGGAATTACAGGATTATTTTTACATCTCCATAAAACATCACGTTGCTTTTCCGGTCGTTCTTCCCATGGTATATGTGGAAGGTTTTTACCGACAATTTCATACTTTTTAAAGCTCATCATCAGATTCCCTCATACTGCATTGAATAAAACGTATTATCAATAATAAACTTTAGGATTTTCAGAATTCATTACCGAGGCATTTAACATATGATCCAGCACCAATGCGGCGCAACCAATGGTCACACTATCTTCACCCAGGATACTGGTTCTGATCTCTATAGCATCAATCGGAGTACGCAATACACCGGTATTGATTTGTTTACGGATTTCATCAACCAGCAATGGGGCCCGGTAGAACAAAGGGCCGCTTAATATCAATACCTGGGGATTAAATGAATAAATCAAAAAAAGGCACATTTTACCAACTATTTGACCTAGTAAACGGTTTATATATAATGCCAGGGGATCGCCGGTTTCCATTGCTTGAATATAATCATCAATAGAGGCATCTTTTTTTAATACAGTAGTCCAGCCCTCATCAACCCCCTTTTTTATTGTTTTTTTAAGGTTGGTAAAAGAGACCAAATCACCCCAAAATTTGGGTTGCTCGGATGTCAATATTGATTTTTGCGAAGGTAAATTTAAAATAAATTCACAAAAGCCAATTTCACCGGCGCTGGAGGTACCTCCTCTTATTATTCGCCCATTATTAATAATACCACTGCCAATACCATCTTCAAGCCATAAACATACTAAATTGCGAACATGATTGCCGGTTCCGAACTGATATTCACCTAAGGTGATGGTTTTAACATCATTTTCAATAAATACCGGATATCCCAATCGTTCTTCAATATAATCTACAAGTTTAAAATTCTCCCAACCGGCAAGGGTACGTTCGTGAGCAATACCTTCAGAATATTTAATAATACCAGGAATGGCAATACCCACGCCTAATATGGGTCTGCTGGCATCGAGTTTACTTTTTAATAACTCTTCCAGGCCATTACACATTGGCTCTAATACAGATGCCGGCAAGGCGCCGAACTGATAAGTTATTATTTGTTTTGCAATTATATCACCATTTAAATTGACAAGCCCGTAAGAAACATATTGCAGGGCGATATGGATTGAAATAATATATGAAGCATTGGGTTGAACATGCAATAAAACTTCCCGCCTGCCGCGATTGGGTGATGATAAACCTTTACCAACTTCAGTAATAAAACCACGGGTCAACAATTCTTTAGTAATCAAAGTAATCATACCCCGTGTAAGATTTAACATCCTCGATAAATGTACCCTGGATATGGGGCCCGATTCATAAACAGCACGTAACACTCTGATTTCATTGGCATTAAGAATATTTGTTAAAGCTTCGCGCACCGTTGATTCTCTCGTTTGTGTATACTTGATTTTAATATACAATAATTAATATAATTATTAAACAAAAAAAGCGTGCACTGCAATATATATTTATGAAAATCAAATATCAAGGAAAATTTTCACTTGAACAAAAAAAAATTTTATAATCTAAAATATTGTTTATTAATAAAATAAAATAAAACTTAAAAAAATATTAAAAAGTACTTGACAAAAACAAAAAAATAATGTATAATTAATTTGTTCAATAACTAAACAAATTGAAATTGAATCATAATTACATAAAGTTTGCATTCAAATGGGAAAAGGAAAAAACGGAAAATTAACCCTTTTTAATTTAGAAAGGAGGTAACGGCATTAATTACCATAATTCTTCAATTAATCAACTTACCAATTACTAACCTTTCACAAGGAGGGAATGCAAATGAAATTTAGATGTACTATCCTATGTTTACTCTTATTGGTCGGCTCTGTTTTTGCAGATGACCCCGCTAATGTTGTTGTTCCTTATATTTTAAAAGCTCCTGCGCCTATAGTTGTTGATGGCGATCTGAAAGACTTTAGTTTTGCCTTTCCGATTAATTTCAATCACAACACAATGCGCGACTATATGCGTCCGGTCCAGGAAGGCTGGGTAGTTACAGATGATGCAGAATGCAGCGGTACATTATACATGATGTATGATGAAGAATATTTGTACGTTGCTGCCGAAGTTATCGATGATGCCCCAGGCCATTTTTCCGATGCGGAATGGGCTGCCGATGCCATTGAATTTTACATGGCAAACTGGGATATTGGCGATGCATTGCGCGGCGCCGAATCGACACTGGGTTGGGTTGATGACCCGGAGACCGGCAATTATAGCTTCCAGTTAAATATTTCATTTGATGAATCGCAGGATCAAATAATCGTGCGCACGTATTATGGCCCACCGGCTATTATCGAATCGGAAAATACGGTTGCAGATTATTTTATTACCGATGACGGCTATATTATTGAAGCTAAAATATCCCTGGATGATTTGACCTCCATTACCACTGGTAACTTTTTCCAGTTCGAAGGTGGAACCCGCCTTCCGATCAGTTGGAGCATCTATGATATTGACGAAAGCGAAGCTTCCGGTGAATTCAAAGGTTATAACTTTAACGTAGCCGGTTTTGCCGGTTGGCAGGGTGTCAGCGAAGGCTGGCAGATAATTGACGTGCTTGAAACTCCCCGTGGTGAAGTGTGGAATAAAGGTGATGGCTTTGATTTTGTTTCTCCATATATCAAAAAAGCCTACGAAGCTCCCACGATCGACGGCGATTTGAGCGACTGGAATTTCTGTTTCCCAATTGCTATGAACACCACTGTTATGGGCGATAGCTTCCGCTGCGTTAATGACGGTTGGGTTGTAACCGACGATTTCAGCTGCAGCGGTAACCTTTACATGATGTACGACCAGGATTACTTTTATTTTGCCGCAAATGTAATGGATGATGCAGCAGGTCATTTTTCTGATGCGGAATGGGCCGCCGATGCTATTGAATACTATATGGCAAACTGGGATATTGGCAATAAAATCGTCCCGTCAGACACTATAGCTAACTGGATTGATGATGTGGAAACCGGCGATTACAGTTTCCAGTTAAACGTTTCGTTTGATGCCTCCCAGGATGAAATAATCACCCGTGGTTATTACGGACCGCCGAGCATAATCGAATCTGAGAATTCATCTGCTGCTTACGAATTAACTTATGCCGGTTATACCATTGAAGGTAAAATATTCATCGATGATTTAACCTCAACAACTACCGGTAACTTTTTTGAATTTATTGAAGGCGATCGTTTGCCGTTCACCTGGAGCTTGTACGACATTGACGAAAGTGAAGCTTCCGGTGATTTCAAAGGTTTTGCTTATCAGAAAAAAGGTTTTGCCGGTTGGCAGGGAGTTAGTCCCGGTTGGCAGTTCGCGGATGTTAAAGGCGTTGATTTTATCTCCTACACTGAAACCCAGGTGGGTGTAAAAGAAAATGACGCCAAACAACCGATGTCATTCGAACTGGGTAGCTATCCGAATCCATTCAATCCTTCTACCTCTATTCAATATACGTTGAATAATTCCGGTAATGTTACCTTGAAAGTTTATGATATTAACGGACGCCTGGTACAAACAGTTATCAACAACCAGGTTCGCCAGGCCGGTCAACATGTTGAAAGTATTAACTTTGCAAATCAGGCCAGCGGCGTTTACATTGCAGTATTGCAACAGGGAGATGTAAAATTAACCCATAAAATGCTGCTCGTAAAGTAATTGTTCATACCCCAAAATCCGGTTCCCCGGGTTTTGGGGTTTTTTGTATTTAAACGGTTTTTTTTGCTGTAAATTTGTACAAATCATATCCATTTTTCTAATAATTATGCCTTTTCGAAAAGCAAGAGGATAAATAATGCAACACATATTTTACAAAGTAATTGCACTTGTAGTAATTACTCTATTCTTAATATCAAGTCGGGAACTGACCGCCCAAACAACAGGAAAAATAACCGGTAAAATCATAGATGCCGAAACCGGCGAATCGCTGCCCGGAGTTAATATTCTTTTATTAAATACCAGGTATGGGGCAGCCTCCGATGGTAATGGTGATTTCTATATCATTAATATACCTCCAGGCAATTATACCGTTCAGGCCCGAATGATAGGATATAATCCGGTAAACCTGGAAAATGTTGCGGTTTCCGTAAACCGTTCGTCAAACATTAATATTAAATTGCAGCAAACGGTTTTGGAAGGTGAAGAAATTTTTGTCTATGCAAGCCAGGTTGCAATTAAAAAAGATCAAACCAGTTCAATAAAAAATATTTCCACCGAGGAAATTGCCATTTTACCGGTGCAATCGGTTACTGAAGTGATCCACATGCAGGCCGGGGTAGTAGATGGTCACTTTCGCGGCGGGCGTACGAATGAGGTATCGTATTTAATTGATGGGATTCCCGTCGATGAACTCTTTCAGGGCGAAAAAAGCAATGTAACGCTTGAAAAAGAGGTCGTGCAGGATCTGGAAGTCATTACAGGTACATTCAATGCGGAATACGGAAAAGCGATGAGCGGTATTGTGAACATGGTTACCAAAGATGGTGGCGATCAATTTCATGGTTCCGCTTATGTTCATTTGGGTAATTATATAACAAACAATAAAGATATTTTTATCGGTATGAAAAATGGCAGTATTGACCGGATCAGGGAATATAAAGCCCAGCTGGAAGGCCCAATAATCAAAAAATATTTATCATTCATTACCAATATACGATATGTAGCAGATGACAGCTATATAAACGGTATACATTATTTTAATCCGGCCGACTATAGTAATTTTTCTACCCCCGATATATTAGGAGATAAAACCAGTCCCTGGGATGCTGATGTCAGGGGAGTAAAATATTACTCGGAACACACCGGCGACGGCTCATACATTCCAACCAATAATTCAAAAAGTACTTCCTTTTTCGGTAAACTGTCTTTCAAGCCGGTTAATAATCTGAAACTGGGATTGGTTTATACTAAAAATGATCAGGAAGGCCCAGTCCCCGGTTCTAGTTACGTCCATAGCTATAAATATAATCCCTATGGTATGGCAAGAGATTATGAAGAAGCGGAAATGATCTCGATGCAAATGAACCACATGTTAGGTAAAAGCGCTTTTTACGATCTGAAATTTTCATATTCAGAAAACTGGTTCGGCAGGTATCATTTTAAGGATCCGCTAAACCCAAATTATTTGAATCCCAATTACTCGTCAAGCGCCGGCGGCTTTTCCAGCGGTGGAATCGATACCCAACACAGCGAAAGATTCACCGAGCAGTACATCGGCAAATGGGATTTTAACTGGCAGGTCGATAAAAATCATAGTATCAAAACCGGTATTCAGTATACGAGCTATCGTGTTGAAAACAAACCTTTCTATGTCAGGGATGTAGCCTGGAACACCGCCGATATATCCTCCTGGTATTATGATGCGGAATCTAGTGAAATTATATTTAAACAATGGGAACCGGAGCTGTACCCCGCTGAAGCTATTGAAATGGATCATTATGTAAAAAAACCATACGATTTTACCGCTTTTATTCAGGATAAAATGGAGTTTTCGGAACTGGTGGTCAATTATGGTCTTCGTTACGATTACTTTAACTCCAACACAGTTTACCCGACCAACCGGCGTAATCCGGCCAACCAGGGTGAATATGACGATTCCTCCTACATGTCGCAATACCAACAGGCCGATCCGCAAACCCAGATCAGCCCCAGACTGGGGTTATCGTATACTTTGGGTTCATCGGCAGTGCTGCATTTCAGTTATGGTCATTTCTTCCAAATGCCCCCTTTTTACGCCTTGTATGAAAATTACCGTTTTATGATTCCCAATAACGATTATAGCACCACGCACGGTAATCCGCAAATCGATGCGCAAAAGACCGTCAAGTATGAAATGGGTTTGTGGCAGGAAATTATACCGGGATTAGGTTTGGAAGTATCCGTCTATTACAGCGATATTTATGACTTGCTGACCGCCGTGGTGTGGACAACTTATAACCAAATCCAGTATGCAGTGTATGATAATAAAGATTATGCAAATTCAAAAGGTCTTGAAGTAAAACTGGACTATAAAACCGGGCCCATCTCCCTGGCGGCAAATTATACCCTGCAATATACCCGCGGGAATGCGGATAATCCATATTCCACATTTAATCGGCTGGCGGAAAACCAGGACCCGATACCGACCCTGATACCGTTAAGCTGGGATCAGCGGCATACGATGAATATTAACCTGGGTTATACGCGCAGTAACTATAACTTCAGTCTTACCGGTTTCCTGAACTCCGGTCTCCCCTACACTATCGAACCGATTCTGGAAAGCCGGTTGGCCAAACAAAATTTATTGCCAAATAACGCTACCCGTCCTATGAATTACCGGTTTGATTTACAGGGATATTATGATATAAATATGACAACCAGAATAAAATTACGCTGGTACCTGTATATTAAAAATTTATTCGATCAATTAAATGAAATGCAGGTTTATGGCAGTACCGGCAGGGCTTATACGTCAATTTTGGGTGAACAAACAATCAATAACTTTAGAAGCAATTACAACACTGTTTATGATCAGTTTGCCAATCCGCTAATGTATCAGGCGCCGCGGGAAATAAGAATCGGTTTAGGCGTCTTGTTTTAATTGTTTCCGGTAATTTCTATAAACGATAGTCAACAGTGCTAGCGTTAAATGTTGCGGAGGTTTTTTTATGCGGTTCACTTGTAAAATATTAATAATAATTGCATTACTGATAAATTGTATGATCGGGGTGTCGTTATCGCAAACCCAAACCCGGGCTGGTACAACCACTGCCGATTTTCTGCAAATCGGGTTCAACAGCTCCGGCAATGCCATGGGCGAAGCGCAAACGGCGCTGGCGGAGGATGTCTCATCTATCTATTTTAACCCGGCTTCTCTTGCCAAATTAAACAAGAACCAGGTTCAATTCACTTATTTGCCCTGGATACTGGATATAAATTCGGCTCATGTTGGCGCAGCTTATGTTAACCCCAGGTTGGGCAATTTTGCCGTAACATTTTTTCAAACCAGCTATGGAGCGGAAGAAGTGAATACCGTAGATCGCCAGGATGGTACCGGCGAAGTGTTTGACGGGCAGGACGCTTTTATATCATTGACGTATGCCCGGCAACTGGCAAAATGGTTTTCTTTTGGTTCTTCGGCAAAATATATCAATTCCCGCATTTGGCACGAAAGCGCCAGCGCGGTTGCCTTTGACCTGGGCGCACTTGTCAATACCTGGTTTTTTTCCAGTACCGGCGAACCGGGCGATGGTTTGGATATTGGCATGAACATATCAAACTATGGTACGAGAATGGGTTTTAACGGTATAGATTTAAAAGAGACTGTAGATATTGCCCCGGATGAAGAAGGAAATTATGGCTATACGGCAACCAGACTTGAAACCTCGCAATGGGAATTACCGCTGGTAGCGCGAATCGGTTTTGCCGTGCACCCGGTAATTACCACCAATCACCGACTTACCGTGTGCCTTGATTTCATCCATGCTAACAATAATAATGAATATATCAATACGGGCGCTCAATATGCCATAAACATTCCCGCAGCGGGGAAATTTACACTCCGCGCCGGCTATAAAGGGATAAATATGCAAGACTCTCAGTATGGGTTGACCTTTGGCTTTGGCATTATGCTTTATAATTTGGGAAACAAGTCATTAAAACTGGATTATTCGTACCGTGATATTGGTCTGCTCGGTAATATGCATACATACACCGTTGGATTTTTGTTTTAACCATGAATTGAGTTTATTCTGTTTGGAGGTATGATTATAATGAGTACTGGAAGATATAGTGTAATGGTATTACTTTTTCTTTGGTTACTGACTGACGCAGTTTTTTCTCAATATGGAAAAATCTACGATGGTCCATCCGACCCCGCCGGTGATATACTGGCGGAACGTGAAGGATTTATGAACGGCAATAATGTATTGCTGTTCTTTAAAAATACTACCGAATTATCTGATTGTTGTAATAAAGGGTATTGGGTATCGCGCTGGCCGAATGATTATACCGGTTCGAAAATGCACGATGGCATTCATGTCCTGTTTGGCGCGCGTGTCTATGTGGAACAAGACTCTATCCCGGTCGATGATCCGGCGGTTATTCACACCCGCAATGATTTGGACACGCTTTATTACTGTCAAGCCAGTTACCGGGAATTTATGGATATGAACGACGACCGGACAATTGAATGGGGCTTGTACCCGGTTTTCGGTTACTTTAATATTGCCAGTTCCACCCCGGCGATGAGCAACAAATCCGAATCCTGGCCGGTTAATGGCTGGCCGGCCAACGGCAGCGAACTGAAATGGCCGGGAGTATGGAATGGCCGGTTTGGACTGGGCATTACCAAAGCCGACCTGGAAACATTTTTTGTCGCCAATGACGCCCAGGATCAGGAATACCTGGGTCCCGAAGATAAAATTAAATACTATCCCCGTCCCGGAGTAAAGATAGGTGATATTGATCCGACAGTATCAATCCAGCGCGGGTTTCCCTGGGGTGGTCTTGGATTGCGTGTGGAAGTGCGCGGCTTTCAATGGAAACATCCCGAAGCGGCGGATTGCATTTTTTGGGAATACACCATAGCCAACATATCGGATTATAATATCCCGGAAATGTACTTTGGTTACCAGATCGATAACGCTGTTGGCGGTGAAGAATATGATTATGGCAACACCAGCGCCGATGATGTTGCCTATTATGATACCGAACTGGAAATGTGTTTTTCCTGGGACCTTGATGGCGAGATGATCGGCGGCGGCGGAGTTCCGGGTTGTATGGGCATAGCCTTTTTGGAAAGCCCCGGCGTCAATACCGATCATGTAGATAACGACCAGGATGGGGTTATCGATGAAAGCCGCGATAACCTTGCCGGCGCTTTTGTCTCTCCGCTTACCGGCGTTGATAACCTTGCTTACTGGAATCACTTTCGGGGTATAGAAAATCCAGCCGATACAACCACGCTTAACTGGCATTATGAAGGCGATGAAGACCAGGACTGGTCGGACGGGAATGACGCCAATGAAAACGGCAAATATGATGAAGATGAAAACGCCGGCGACGATGTCGGCACGGACGGCAGCGGCCCCTGGGATCTGGATTATCCCGGGCCGGATGCGAACGGCACTGAATGTAACCACAAACCCGACCTCGATCCCGGCATTGGCAGTGAACCCAATTTTGGCTATACCGATATTGGCGAATCCGACATGCTGGGTTTAACTACCTTTAAATATGTTCTGGAATGGGGCTCCGGCAAACCTCACCAGGCTGATGCCGACGAATCCCTGTGGTATTGGCTTACCGAAGAAGAACCCAAATTCCATGAATTTCAGGGCAATCCGCAAAACTTTATCGAACAGTTTGCCTCCGGAGTATTTACATTGTATCGGGGCCGCACTGAACGCATCTCCATGTCGGAACTGCACGCCATGGAACGTTTACATGAACAATCCGCTCCGCCTTTCACAGCGCCGGCCTTGTTCAGTTTAAAGGAAACCGTGCAGGCTATATACGAATCCGATTATCAATTTGCCCAACCGCCAATTATGCCTACCCTTAAAGCCATTCCCGGCGACGGTAAAGTAGTGCTGACGTGGGATAATATTGCGGAACGTTATTCCCGCGAACCGTTGCTTGGCAATATTAATGATTTTGAAGGTTACAAGTTGTACAAATCAACCGATCCGTTCATGTCGGATTATAATATTATAACTGATGGCTTTGGCACGCCCACATCGATCAAACCGGTTTATCAGTGTGACTTGATTGATGGTAAAAAAGGTTTTACGGATTTTGGTTACCGTAACGGCATGGGGTTCTATCTGGGTGATGATACCGGGATTAGAAATTATTATATTGATAATAATGTAGAAAACGGCCGCACCTATTACTATGTTTTAGTGGCTTATGACTATGGAGTTAATAATAATGATGTACAAGTGGGTCCCTCGGAGAACACTTTTACTATAGATGTGGCGGCAGATGAAAGCATAGTCGATGTAACCCGCAATGTCGCTATTGTTACTCCCCATCAATACGCGGCCGGTTATGTGCCGCCGGAAATTACCGGGCTGGATTATCATAACAGCTTTGGTAAAAACACCATAAAACCGGAAATAGTGGTTGAATCATATCTTCAAGACGGCCATGAATATATGGTTAAATTTGGCGTCGATACATTGGGCTTTACCCGGTTTCTCGATCACGGCCTGGCGTATCGCAATAATACTATTGATATTTGGGATACCACTGCCGATACCCTTGTCTATCACGAAGACGGAGATAATTTTGTCGGTTCCAATTTCAGTTTTTACCGCAATGAAGCCGAATTTTGGGAAGTAGCTGAAGGCTACTTGTTCGATACCAAAAAAGAATTGACGTCTTCCCAGTTTGAAGGGATGACCATTAAATATCGCGTTCCCACCCTCTCTCCCACTATCGACACGCTGAATTCGGGCTGGATCACCGGGAATGCGCGGATACAGGTTTTGATCCCCCAAAATGAACTGGTGCGGTATTTCCCGTATGATTTTGATATTATCTTTACCAATACCAAGGTCATGATGGAAAACGATACCCTGGAAACCGCATCAGGCATTGTGGATGATTCCCTGCACCAGATATTTAGCAGCAATATCTTGTATGAACAGCCTTTTTCGTTTTATGTGCAATGCACTACTCAACTTGCCGATTCTGTTAACATATTATATCCGGAAATTATTGTTAATGATATTAATAATAATATGCAGTTAGACTGGCAGACCGACCGGGTGCTTGTGGGCTATGTCAACAACTTTGGCCGGCTAAAAGGAAGATGGGCCGGCCTGAGTTTTGTCTTTGATTTCAGAAATGCAACTGATGAATCCGAATTACCCAAACCGGGCGATACCTATCATGTAGCGTTTAACCGTGGTTTCACTGCCGACGATAAAATCACCTTCAAGGTGCAAGTAGCGGATAAAGTTGATAAAAAACAACTTGACGAAACGATGGAGAATATCCGGGTCGTTCCCAATCCTTATATAGTAACCAATACTATGGAAAAAGCGGTCGGCAACTGGGAAAAGAACCAGGGCAGACGGATCATGTTCACGCATATTCCCGCGCAATGCACAATTCGGATTTTTTCCATCTCCGGCGTATTGATCGATGAGTTTGAAGTGAATAACTCGGTTGATTCCAGGCAAAATGAATGGGACACCACGTCCAATGCGAAGGGTATTGCCTACTGGGATTTACTGACCAAAGACGGGTTGGATGTTGCCGCCGGTTACTATATATATCACATTGAATCGCAGGCAACCGGAAAACAAAAAATGGGGAAATTCGCTATTATTAAATAATTTATATATTAAATTTATTACAGGGGTGGTTTGTTTCAAAAACAAATCACCCTGTCGATTAATATCACAAAGTTTGTATGTTATGAAAAGTGCACGGTTTTTTTCCATTATATTCATTTTGGTTCTATCCTGTAACAAATCTTCAAAAATCACCGATAATGATATTGTGCTGGTAAAAATTGGTGACAAAACTATTACGGTGAATGAATTCATCCGCCGTTCGGAATACACTGTCAGACCTTTTTATTGCGCCGGTAATAGTTACGCGCATAAAAAGATTGTCCTCAATTCGTTAATTGCAGAAAAATTAATGGCGCTTGAAGCCGGCAATGATAATGATCTTTTTCAGAGTAAGAATTATCAATTACAGATGCGGGGGCGTAAAGAACAGGCCATGCGGCTGGTGCAGTTTTACCGTGAAGTATATGACCAGGTGAAAATAGATACTACATCAATAAAAAAATATCTACCGTATGTAAAAAACAGCTATGAAATTGCCTATTTTAATATTAACGATCCTGCTAAAGCCGGCCAGATAGAGTATCAACTCTATGAGCAGCGACAGGATTTTCGCCAGGTATATAGCCAGTATACTGAACTCGATACAATACCACATCGTACTGTAGAATGGTCGATTGCCGAAGATGAATCCATGATCGATCGCTTTTTTACAAAAGAACTGCACGCTGGAGATATACTGGGCCCAATTTCCACCGACCCGGAAGAACATATCTTTATCAAGATATTAAAAGTCACCAAACAACCCATGATGACGCAGTCTGATATGGCAGAACGATTAACGACTGTGAAAACTTATTTTACCGAAAAAAAAGCTGCTGCCCTTTACGATCAAAAAATATATGCTATTATGAAGGGCAAAAGCATAGAGTTCGTACCGGAGACCTTAAAAAATGTAGCACAACTCTTGGGTGAAATGTATTTTATAACGGATACTCAACGGGAAAAACTATCCAACCGGGAAATGTTTCAACAAGAAATACAGGAAAAGAATTACGAACAAAATCGTAATGACTTACGTTCAATGGCTAAGGAACAGTTATTCACAGAAAATGGTAATATATGGACAGTCGGAGATTTCCTTGATGAAATAATTGCCCATCCCCTGGTATTTCGTGAAAAAAAATTCCCCCCGAAACAATTTGGTAAACAATTACAATATGCAATTATTGATATGGTCAGAGACATTTATCTAAACAAAGAAGCGTATAAAAGCGGTTATGATAAACATCCAGGCGTAATTCATGATGTTGCAATGTGGCAGGATCATTATGGGTATTTATTCAATAAGGCGCATTATTTGAAAGCTGTAATTTCCGATTCCTCGATAAAATCTAGTCCATTACAACTTGTTGAACAGTTTTTAAATCCATATATTGACAGTCTGCAAATTAAATATAACGATCAGATAGAAATAAATTTGCAAGCATTTGAAAAAATTAATTTAACTCAAATACACATGGCAGTCTTTCAGGAAAAAATGCCATATACACAGGTAGTACCGGAATTCCCTGTTATTACAAGTAATTTCAGGCTTGATTACGGAATAAAAATGAATGAAAAGCAATGAAATGAGGAAGCTATGATAAACCGGCGAGAATTTATCAAATTTGGCGGAGTCGCAGCCAGTACACTTGTTTTAAAACCATTGCATGGTTTGGCAAACACCAGTCACACACAAAATGAATATTTAGCTGTTCATCCCTTTATCGAAAACAATCCCGATGCCGTATTCATCATGAAAACCAGTGTGGATAACAAGAAAAATGCCGCAGCTATCAAACAAGCAGCCCTGGATTTTGGAAGCAATGTCTTTACTACGACTTCCGATTCATCCAAAGGGGTTCCGTTTGATTACAATGTAGTCATTAAACCTAATTTAACCTCGCGGGGCGAGTGGCAGGAAGGGTATACGGTTGAAGGCACAATGGGCGTCATCACGGATGCCAATTTTGTTGAAGGTATCATTGAACGTATAAAGAACCTGGGAGTTAGCGCCGGTAATTTTTACATTCGCGAAGTAAACGGCACCGAAAACCTGACCGACGGCGGCTATGCGGCTATGGGCAGTCGTACCGGTGCAGATGTGAAAGTAATTTCAACCCGCGTGGACAAGCAGAACGCCGATAAAATCGTTTGGAAAGATGTGCCGGACGGTATTTGGTTCAACAAAATTCCCTATCTATGGCCGGTCAATTCCCCCAATAGCTGGCTGCTTAATATTTCCAAATTGAAAACCCATGGCATGGGCGTAACCCTGTGCGCAAAAAATCTTCAGGGAACAATTGCGGCCAACTATCAACAACATTGCACCTCTTTTTATAGCAGCATGAGTATCGATTCAGCGCATATACAGGACAAAGCCAAAATTAATATCCAGAATAATTATGATCGTCATGTTTATGACGGTATACCCAGGTGGGATCGTCCAGGAGCCGATGGCGGGATATGGATGGAAACCTGGGCCAGCCGTAATATTGATAATAATTTGACATTGAAACCCGCTCTGAATATCGTTGAAGGCGTGTATGGGCGGGATGGAAACTTTGTTCTGGGCCCCCATGACGGCCTGGCCCAGGACTATATGACCAATGTGATCATTTTTGGTAAAAACTCGTATTATGTGGACGTCATCGGTCACTGGATCGCCGGACACGAACCGGGGAATTTCGGCCTGTTCCACCTGGCTAAGGAAAGAGGATTGATCACTACCTTCAATCCGTCAAATATTCCAATTTACGAATGGAGCAGCGACGGTACAGTTAAAATGATCAGCTTAAGCGATCTGGAACGGACGCCGCTGGTCACTTATTATCTGCAGCGCGATTACGACGGTCAGAGCGAAGAGTATTGGCATATGTGTAACGAACCGTTTGAATATTCCGATACGGGCATCAGTCGGAACAAACCCGGTCAACCGGATACCTTTATATTAAAGAATAATTATCCTAATCCTTTTAACGCCACGACCTCGATTGAATTTGAACTGCATAAAAACGGCCGGGCGCGACTCGAAGTATACAACATTCACGGTGAACGGGTGCAGGTACTGGTTGACGGCTATTTACAAAAAGGCTCTCACCTGGTGCGTTGGGAAATGAATAATTTATCGTCAGGAACTTATTTTTATACATTGATGTTCGATTCTCAGAAAATAACCAAACAGATGACCCTGATCAAATAGAGCAGCGCAAACAAAATTAACGTGCAGATAGTGAATCAATAAACAAGGGGGGAAACAGCTCAGAGGGTATGATGAAAAAATGTTTTTTCTTTTTGGCTCTGGTCATCGTCTGTTCATGTCTTTACGCAAATGATATTATACAAAATGATGATCTGACCCGGTTTGTAAATCCATTGATCGGCAGCGATTCAGAATTTGCCTTGTCGAACGGCAATACCTACCCGGCTATTGCCCTGCCCTGGGGCATGAATTTCTGGACTCCCTACACCGCCAATATGGGAGACGGCTGGCAATACTCGTACGATGCTTATAAAATTAAAGGTTTTAAACAAACACATCAACCTTCTCCCTGGATAGGCGATTATGGCGCGTTTGCGGTTATGCCGTTAACCGGTGAATTGAAAATTGATCAGGAAAAACGGGCGTCATGGTTCAGCCACAAGCGGGAAACGGTACTGCCATATTATTACCAGGTCTATTTGGGCGATTATGATGTTTGGACGGAAATGACCGTTGCCGACCGATCCGCTTGTTTTTGCTTTACTTTCCCTGAATCCGACAATGCCTATATTCTGGTAGATGCTTTTAACCAGGGTTCATCTGTTACAATTATTCCCGAAGAAAAAAAGATCATTGGTTATTGCAGCAATAACCGCGGCGGTGTACCGGAAAATTTTAAAAACTATTTCATAGTGAAATTCGATAAACCGTTTACTTCGGTATCGACCTGGCGGGATTCAACAATAACACCAAACATGTTGCATAACACAGGCGAACATGTTGGGGCGATCTTGCAGTTTCAAACCTCCCGCCATGAAAAGCTCCATGTTCAGGTAGCATCATCGTTTATCAGTCCCGAACAGGCCGAATTGAACCTGGAACGCGAAATTGGTGATAAAACATTCGACCAGGTGAAAAATACGGCTCATGATCTATGGAACAAAGAACTGAACCGAATTCGTGTTCAAGGCGGTTCTTTGGGAGATAAAATCAATTTCTATACCGCTCTGTACCGTGTAATGTTGTTTCCCCGTAAATTCTGGGAAGTGGATAAAAATGGGCAGATCGTTCATTACAGTCCCTACAACGGCCAGGTATTGCCGGGTTATTTATACACAGACAATGGATTTTGGGATACTTTTCGCGCGGTTTTTCCGTTCTTTACACTGATGTATCCACAATTAAATGGCCAGATCATGCAGGGACTGGTTAACACATACCTGGAAAGCGGCTGGTTGCCGGAATGGGCCAGTCCAGGCCACCGGGATTGTATGATCGGCTCCAATTCGGCTTCGTTAATTGCCGATTCTTACCTGAAAGGGATTCGCGGCTATGATATTGAAACGTTGTACCAGGCGATCCTGAAAAACAGTGAAAACGCCGGGCCGCTGCGCTCGGTAGGCCGTTATGGAGTGGACTATTATAACAAACTCGGCTATATCCCTTACGATGTGAACATTAATGAAAATGTCGCCCGCACCCTGGAATACAGTTATGCCGATTTCACGATCTGGAAACTGGCGCAAGCCCTGCACAAACCCCAAAATGAGATCGACCGGTTTGCACAGCGGGCCAATAATTATAAAAATGTTTTTGATCAATCCACCAATTTTATGCGGGGAAAGAACCGGGATGGTTCCTGGCAAACTCCTTTCGTGCCGGAAAAATGGGGCGATGCTTTTACGGAGGGCTCTTCATGGCATTATACCTGGTCGGTTTTCCATGATCCGCAGGGCCTGATCGATTTGATGGGCGGTAAAGAGCGGTTCATCGCTAAACTCGATTCCGTGTTCACGGCTCCCCCCACTTTTGATTATTCCTATTACGGCATACAGATCCACGAAATCACCGAGATGGTGATAGCCGGTATGGGGCAGTATGCCCACGGTAACCAGCCCATTCAGCATGGCGTCTATTTATACAATTACGCAGGAACGCCCTGGAAAACCCAACAGCGCGTCCGGGAAATTATGAACCTGCTTTATACTCCCACCCCGGATGGCTTGTGCGGCGATGAAGATAACGGCCAGACTTCGGCCTGGTTGGTATTTTCCGCTATGGGCTTTTATCCGGTTTGTCCCGGAACCGACCAGTACATTTTGGGCTCTCCCCTGTTCAACAAAATCGAACTGAGCCTGGAAAACGGCAAAACTTTTAGTATTGATGCAGTAAATAACAGCGCTGATAATGTCTATATTCAGAACGCCAAATTGAACGACGTGGTATACAGTAAAAACTATATTACTCATGGAGAAATTCACAAAGGCGGTGTATTTCAATTAGAAATGGGATCATCTCCAAATATGACAAGAGGAACTAGAAAAGTGGATCTGCCCTATTCAATGACAAACGAAATGAACAAGTAAATGGAGTTTTAATGAAATCGATTTCAAAAGTTATATTTTTGTACCTGTTTATAGTAACAACAGGATGTCCCTGGCTAACGCAGTCCGGCCATGCCGACCCGGTACCGGTTCCCCAAATAGCTTTTGCGCCCCGTCATTATATCTGTTATCACACCGGCGGCGAATTAACGATCGACGGTAAACTGGCAGAAACAGACTGGCAAAATGCCGCGTGGAGCGAGGATTTTGTAGATATTGAGGGCAGCCTTAAACCAGCGCCCTGGTTCAGAACCCGCATGAAAATGCTGTGGGATGACAAAAATCTCTACATTGCCGCCGATCTGCAGGAAACCGACGTCTGGGCAACCTTGAAGAAGAGGGATTCCATTATCTTTATAGATAATGATTTTGAAGTCTTTATCGACCCGGATGGCGATACCCATCACTATTACGAACTGGAGGTTAATGCCTTTGGTACAGAATGGGATCTGTTCCTTAACAAGCCCTACCGTGACGGCGCCAAAGCGATGTTTTATTGGGACATTGACAGTTTACAAACCCGCATTAATGTGCAAGGCACTATAAACCAACCTGGCGATAAAGATTACGGCTGGACAGTTGAACTGGCCATTCCCTGGAAGGTGTTGCAGGAATTTGCCGCCAAACCCGGTTCACCCGAACACGGCGAGCAATGGCGGATGAATTTCTCCCGTGTGGAATGGAGGACGGACGCGGTGAACGGGAAATATATAAAAATAGTCAATCCCGCAACCGGTAAACCCTACCCGGAAGAAAACTGGGTGTGGTCGCCGCAAGGCATCATTAACATGCATTATCCCGAATTGTGGGGATTTGTGCAGTTTTCCACTATACCTGTCGGCAGTGGCAGAAATGAATTTATTGCCCAGCCACAGGAGCAGGTGAAATGGGCGTTACGGCAGGTTTATTATGCGCAAAAAGCTTTTTACCAGAAAAATGGTAAATATTCCAACAATTATCAAGACTTTCACCTCGACATAGAATCCGTAGCAGGATATCATTGGCCGCCGGTCATGCAAACAACCGATCATTATTTTGAAGCGCAAAGTCAAGCGATAGACGGTAATGATTGCTGGATAATACAAAACGACAGCAAGATTTATCAAATAATGCGGAGCAGTGATAAATGACAAGAAGAGAATTCATCAATACCATGAATACCGGAATTACCGGCTTGGCATTGGGAATGAGCGGCCGCAGCCGGGCCGGAGAACAACCGCAATCCCTGAAAAACTGGGCGTGGATGATACCCAACCGCCGGATGAGCGAGGATGATTATAAAGCCTTGTTTGCACTGATGAACGATTGTGGAATCCATGCGGTATTACCTGAAATTTATAACGGCCATCACGCATTTTATAACAGCGCTTCTCATCCCGTTGAATTCGACTGGCTGGGGCAAATTTTACCGCTGGCCAAAGCAGCGGGACTGGAAGTGCATGGCTGGATGTGGAGCATGCCCTGCAACGATCCCGCTATACGCGAACAACATCCGGACTGGTTTATGGTGAATGGGCTTGGCGAATCGGCCGGTGAGAAACCGGCGTATGTTAATTACTACCGGTTTTTATGTCCCAACCGCACGGGAGCGCAAAACTTTATACAAACCACAGTACGGGAAATTGCCACTATTAGCGAGATCGATGGCGTTCACCTGGACTATATCCGCTTCCCG
This sequence comes from bacterium, assembly GCA_029561455.1. Classification (GTDB taxonomy): domain Bacteria; phylum Zhuqueibacterota; class Zhuqueibacteria; order Residuimicrobiales; family Krinioviventaceae; genus Fontivivens. The sequence goes on along the minus strand of JAKQIY010000013.1, from coordinate 171,695 downwards.
GATGTGATTTTGGCTGAAGCCTTACAGCCGAAATATAATATAGTACAGGATCGCGAATACCCGCAATATGATTATTGTTATTGCCAGGTTTGCCGGGAAAAATTTAAAACGCAAACCGGAATCGATCCGGTTGAATTGCAGGATCCCAGTCAGCACAAGGAATGGATACAATTCCGCTACGATAGTATCAGCAACCTGGTAAAGAACATATTGGCGCCGGAAGCGCGAAAAATGAATAAAATGGTAACAGCGGCAGTTTTTCCCAACTGGCACATGGTGCGACAGCAGTGGTCTGTCTGGCATTTGGACGCGGTACTGCCCATGTTGTACAATACATTTTACAATGCCGGTCCCGATTGGATACAGCAGCACACACAAAAAGGCAAAACCTCTCTCACCTCGAAAACCCGTTTATATAGCGGTCTGTTTGTTCCGGGCATGTCCCCGGATGATTTGACTAATGCCATCAAGGCAGCCTGGGCCGGCAATGCCGACGGGTTTGCCTTGTTTAATGCCGGTTCTTTAAAAGACGAGCACTGGAAGGCGATTAAAAAGCTGAATATAGAAAGGGAAAGGGAAAAGTAAAAATACTGCCCTCCCCCTGTACTTTTACTGGCTGCAAAAAGATAGCAAGCATTCCCCCATAAATAAATAAATAAAGCCGTTTGATTTCACCAAATCAAGCGGCTTTTTTATTGCACGCCCAGAGCGATTCGAACGCTCGACCTACGGATTAGAAGTCCGTTGCTCTATCCAGCTGAGCTATGGGCGCGGATATGATTCATCTTTTCAGCATTTAATATACACTTTTCAGGATATTTTTGCAAATGAAAAGTTGTGATATAAAGCGCAACATGATATTTGATTAAAAATTTAATTATGATACTTGATAATTCCAAAAGATGCCAAACATAAGGCCACAAAAATTGAATTTTGAGTCAAATCGTATTTACTAAATCCAATACTATGAATTTTTTTTCTTGCATTTAATAAAAAATAGTAATAATTTTAAATTGTCACTTAAACGTTTGCGTTAGTTAAAACGTTTGAACTTAAATTTGGTTAATTGTTATGCTGAAAGCGGGTCACAAGTAAAAAAAATATTTTTTTAATACTATACTTAAACGTTTGCGGAAGTAAGGAAATTACTTACCGATGAATAAAAAAATTTTCGAAAACTAATATTTTCCAACTTAAACGTTTTCGAAAAACCATTACACTTTGTTAAAATTTACTATTTTTCTGAAATTATATAAAAAAATTTGCAATACTACTTGTACGATTGCGAAATATTATTAACCTTCACAATACTGCTTTATTACGATTTAATTCGGGCGATCAACTAGTATAAAACTAAAATATCTTAACATAATTTCTTAAGGAGGTGACGAGAAACAATTATAGTAATTTACGACAATAATTAACTCAATTTAAAACGGAGGTTGTATCATGAAAGGTTTAAAAAGCTGCATTAGTATCATTTTTATCCTGGGTCTGGTTTCCCTGGCTATGGCACAGGGATTTGTTGACTCAATTGGCGATAATGTATTCACTATTTACAAAACCCCGCAAGCGCCTGTCATCGACGGCGTTCTCGATTCGTTCTGGGTAGAGGTTGAACCCTGGGGAGTTGTATTCATCGATAACGACAACCCTCTCGACGACGCTACCGATCATATTGCCTGGGTGCGCATGGCATGGGATAACGACAACCTGTACATGTTCATCGATGTAACCGACGATCTGCTCACCAAAGATGAAGCAAATAATCACGATTCCAGCCTGAATGATATGGTGGAATTATTCTTTGATGGCGACAACAGCGACGGCTGGACCCGCGAAGATCTTGAAGCCGAAGGCGTTGTTGTGCAGGATTGGTGGCTGACCCAGTATGAAGGTCAAACCACAACTTATGATGGTTACAACGATGTACAATTCCAGTCCTGTTATGATGAAAACGGCGCCGGTTTGGGTAATCGTGGTCCGGGCGGCGACTGGTCGCGCGCATGGGATATGACCGGTATGGAAGTCATGTCGGTAGTTAAAGACGGCGATCTTGGTTTTACCAAAGAATGGAAAATCCCGTTTGCTGTGCTGCATATTGATCCTGCCGACCTGGTCAATGGCTATCAGATCGGTCTGGGCATTCAGATACCGGATGTAGATGTTTCCGGTGATCCCAAAACCCAGATCACCTGGCAAAAAAATACAGATAAGAACTGGATCGACCCCAGCCTCTTCCCCACCCTGGTTATTTCAACTGAATCGTTATCCCGGTTCTGGAATGTTCCGGTTTATCGTACAGAGACAGCCCCGGTAGTTGATGGTTTAATGGATGATATCTGGCAGCAGGCGTCAGCTCGTTCAGTAGTTGTTCAGGATAATGATACCCCGCTTGATGACGCCCAGGATCACTCCGCCTGGTTCAAGATGATGTGGGATACGGATAACCTGTACCTGTATTTTTATGTAATGGATGAATTACTCACCAAAAATGAAAGCGATATGCATAATTCCGGTCAGAATGATATGGTGGAATTATTCTTTGACGGCGATAACAGCGACGGCTGGACCCGTGAAGACCTTGAAGCTGAAGGCGTAACAGTACAGGATTGGTGGCTGACCCAGTATGAAGGGCAAACCACAACTTATGACGGTTACAACGATGTACAATTCCAGACTTGTTATGATGAAAACGCTGCCGGTATTGGAAATCGTGGGCCGGGCGGCGACTGGTCACGTGATTGGGATATAACCGGCCTGGAAGTAGTTTCCACAGTTATGGATGCAGATCTTGGTTTTACCAAAGAGTGGAAAATTCCGTTCAGCGCGCTGCATATTGAGCCAGCTGATTTAATCAATGGTTATCAGATCGGTCTGGGTATACAGATACCGGATGTAGATGTTACCGATGATCCGAAAACTCAAATTGCCTGGCATAAAAATAACGATAAAAACTGGATCGATCCCAGCCTGTTCAATACAATAGTCATTAAAGGCAGTGAGAACACTGCAGTAGAAAAACAGGAAAACAAGGGAACAGCGGAAACATTTATTTTAGCACAAAATTATCCCAATCCCTTCAACCCGGTAACCACAATAGAATATTCGATACCCAAAGATTCACGGGTAAAATTGACGGTCTATAATGTGTTGGGAAAAGAAGTAGCTACCCTGGTCGATCAAAAACAATCCGCAGGGCTCTACAATATTGGCTTTGACGGTTCAAATTTAACCAGCGGCGTGTATTTCTACAAACTGGCAATTGACAACCAGGTACAGATGAAAAAAATGACTTTGCTTAAATAGCAAGTTGCTAAAATCAAATCTAGTCCTCGATCCCGGGAGTTAACAGTCCCGGGATTTTTTATTTTATGGGATATAAGATCGAGAGCAGCTTGAAATTGGCGGGTATAAATAAAAAAACCCCGGTCAATTACACATTAACCGGGGTTGAAAAGACAAGTAAAAACTTATATTTTCGAGACGTTGACAGCCTGTAAGCCCTTTGCGCCACTTTCGACATTAAAACGTACCTGGTCGCCTTCATTCAGCGATTTATAGCCTTCACCTTCAATAGCTTTGAAATGAACAAATACGTCATCGCCAGATTCACGGGTAATAAAGCCAAAACCTTTTGCGCTGTTAAACCATTTTACGCTTCCTGTTTCCATTTTTTTACATCCTTTACTTTTGTTTGTTCCTTGTACTGTCTGTCGTCGGGCATTCCAGGCAAAAAAAAATCGCTTTGACTAGTTTACTATTCGCAGCGAATTTCATTTAACGAGTTGTTATTCTATAACAAAACTACCTGTACTGAAAAGCTTGAAACAGTGTACTAATTTTTAACATATTAATATACAATACAAAATTTTAAAATGCAATAAAAAACAACATATTTTACCTCCCAAATAAATTTTATTTTCATTAAAAACAGAAAATTATCTTGAATTTGTATTTATAAAGCAATATGCTTACAGTTACCAGTGTAAACCGGTTAAATATCTAGTCCATATAATAAAAAGCCGTAAACGGTATCGGTTGCCTGGTAATAGCCGCAGATTGCCAACCTGCATTCAGTGCAAATCCGCCGCTCTTTTGGAAAAAGAGGATAGCTACGCGATGTTTACCTTGTTTCAGATAAATCTTGCCGTTCACTTCAACTTCGCCATGCAGCCCATCATTGTTGACAACTACTTTATCGCCAATTTGCAGGCGGCTGCCGTCATCGGAGACCAGGAAAAAAGTGTAAACATTATCGGCAGGAATATCGATATAGCCGGTATAACGTATTGCATACAGATCATCCCGCTTGCGTTCCTGCATATCGAAACTGCCTGTAAACCCGGATTTGACGGGAGTCAGGGTTTTAAAATCCGGCAGCAGGTCCCAGTCGCCTTCAAAATAATCATATTTTAGGCCGCTTTTCAAAACCGGCAACCCGGTTTCGGCAGTCAGGATCGGGATATTTTTGATAACCAGGGAATCGACCCGGCCCGGTAAACCCGTGCCGTAAAACGGCATGGCGCGAACAATAACTGGTTTAGTAAAAACAAAAGGCTTTTCATACAGCGGGGAATTCATGGTTGGTTGGGAACCATCCAGGGTATAACGTACCTGGTTGCTAAAACTGTTGATTTTAACCTTGACTGTATCTTTAGAGGTAACCAGGTCGCCGCTGGTTTCGAAATTGATCGGTTCCGACAACCAGTCCTCAAAAACAAATTTAAGGCCGTTAAAGGTGCTTTTATAAGTGATAGTGCCATGCACTTCCTGCGGGTATTCTTCAAACTTCCAGGCTAAACCGGCCGGTGCTTTTTTTTCCAGAAGAGAAGCAAGCGCATTTACACCCATGCTCAATCCTTCATTGGCAACAGAAAGATACAAAGTGTTTTGCAAGCCGGGATTTTTTACCAGAAAATCTTCGGTGCGTTTTAGCATTATCCGGTAATTCCACCACATGCTGGGACTCAAAGTAAGAAAACCGTTAAATAATTTTGGTTCCGTAACAAAAGCATGCATAACAAACACCCCGCCGTAAGAAGAGCCTGAGAGCAGCCGGTATGGAAAAGTACGATAATTTTTATCGATAAAGGGAATCAATTCTTGTTTGATAAAATTCAATAACTTGTCGCCACCGCCGCCGGTGTGCGTTTGTTCATCGCGGACAGGGAGCAGATCCCAATCGCGGTGATCGTTGGTGTAAATTGCGACCACGATCATTTTCGGTATTATATCATTGCCCGACAACGAACCTATGGCCTGGGTGGAATGGACAAAAGCCCATTGTCCATCAACAGCATAATAAACAGGATAGTTTTTTTTGCTGGTAGCGTAATCGTCCGGCAGGGAGACATAAATCAGCCGGTCTTCATTCAATATATTTGAATGTATTCGGAAAGAATAGCCGACATTGACCGGCTCGGTCTTGATTTGTGACAGGTCGGGAATGTTATCCGCGGCAAACGTATAATACTCATGACCGGATAAAATTATTACCAGTAAAAAAAGCAGTTTGAATTTTTTCATTAGCTTAAATGCCTCCGGGTTACGGTTAAGGATTGACAAATAAATATAGAACTGTGAATTATAAATTGGAAATGGATTGCGTGTAAAAGTTTTATATAATTACCGGTATGCAGAAAAGAAAACTCGCTTCTCTGCATACCTCAAATAGAATTATCTGTAATCCTTAATAACTGCATATCGTTTTATAGAAAAAAATCAATTGCAGTTATAAAACAACGCACTAAATAATAGCGGCTATGATATAATGCGCCCTTATAATATACTTGCTCAGTGTTACCGCACCAGCGTCATTTTTATCTGCCGGGTGGTTGTACCGTTGTTCAGCACACATATATAAATACCGGAAGCAACCGGATTACGGTTATCATCCGTTGCATCCCAAACTACGGAATAGTGCCCGATTTGTTTCACAGTATTTTCCAGTGTGCGGATTTTCCGGCCCTGCAGATTATAAACGACTAACGACACATTACCTATATTCGACAAGGAATAATGAATACTGGTCGACGGATTGAACGGATTGGGGTAATTTTGATTCAAGTTGAACCCGGTCGGTAAATTGATGGTTTTATCATTAACATTCACGGTTTCGGTCAGGTATTGCCGCAGCCATTCCAAAGCCGGACGTTCCGAGCCGTCGGTTCGCACCAGGTACGCGTTGGTGCGCCAGAGAGACCCTTGTTTGTATCCCCAGAAAGTGATGCCTTCCACAGCAGGATGTTGCCATAAAGTTGGAAAGATAGCCTGGTATTTGGCGAGTTGCTGGGCGTCATCCTCAAACTGCAGGTCAAATTCGGTAATCTGAATCGGTAAACCGGTCTCGGCCAGTTTATCCAGTTTGGTTTGAATGGTCTTGGCGCTTGTACTCTCAAGAAAATGACCCTGCTCGCATATACCGTCGATCAAATTCCGCTCTTTTAACAGGTTGATGATCTTTAAATATGTGGTAATGGATTTATTGCCGCCGAATATCTGGTACTCATTAAGATAGAGTTTGGCATTGGGAAAGTAAATTCTGGCTTTTTCAAAAGCCCAAATCACCCAATCCCAGCCGGTCTCCCCTTCCCCGCCCAGCGCTTTGTAATAGGAAGGATAGTAATCATAAGTAGACCATTCGATGGCTTCGTTAACCACTTCAACATATTCAATATCCGGGTACCTGTCACCGACCATCATGATCCATTCTTCCACTTCTTCAGCTTGTTCCAGGGAATCGAGATCGGTTATCCAGGCGGGCTGTTGCTTGCCCCATACCAGCACATGCAGCCGGAAGGGGTAACCCATATCGCGGGAATGCTTATAGGCTTTATCCAGGGTATCCCAGTTATATACATTACGGGTAGCTTCCACAGAACCCCATTTGCCGGCATTTTCCGGCGTAACCTGGTTCCAGTAATCATCAAAATCGGCAGGCACATTATAGCTTATTATGCAGCCTAAAAATTTGTTATGACCTTCGGCTAATGGTTGGGCAAACAGATTCGACGTTATTAATGATAAAACCAATGTTAGCAAGACAAAAAAAAGTTTATGGCAAATAACCCGGTAATAACTCATTTTATTTCCTTTCGCTATTGATAATTAACATGTTAATTTACATATTTAATAAGGTTCCTGTAAAATTAATTATACGAAATTTTTAGTTATTACACCAAGTTTTTTTAATGCCCTGATTAATAAAATAAAAAGTCTTGAAAAATTTCTTTATTTTTTTCCTAGCGAATTAAAATCATTTTCCCTTGCAGGTTGATTTCATTTGAGACCAGTGAATAAAGATAAACTCCCGAGCAAACCGGTTTACTGGTATGATCCGTTCCATTCCATTCTACTACATGTTCACCCGCGTTTTGATACGAATCAACAAGGGTTTTTATTTCTTTTCCAATGGTATTATAAATTTGTAATTTGACAATGCAATTAACTCCAAGCTGATAACTGATAGCTGTTATTGGATTAAACGGATTGGGGTAGTTTTGTCTCAACTTGAAATCAACAGGGCCAACTGTACGTTGCCCCTCCCGGAGTAAGGTTCGGGTTGTATCAAGCGCCACCCGGAAAGCTTCCTGTTGGCCGGAGGGATTTACACCCCAACCGACAATGACATTGCCATCGGGAGTAATATCACTGGCGCTTTGTAACGTCCAACCGGTTAAATCCAGGCCATATTCCGTTTGCAAAACAGTTTTCAGGTTGCGCATTTTGTTAACTGAATCCCATATAAACGCCTGGCCGTTGGACATATTCACATAACTGCCGCCAACGATAATCTCGCCATTTTGTGATACTCCTCCGGGATGGGTAGTATAGGCTCCGGGCAAGTTGCCAATGTTGACCATACCGGTGCTTGCCGTCCAGCGATAGGCATACGCGCGGGATGAGGAAGCGCTGGTGCCGGCTATGACAGACCCATCCGGGGAAATGGCATTAGGAAAACTGTTACTTGTTCCGGACAAAAATCCCAATCCCTGTATGCCGCCATCCTGTGTCCAGCGAAAGGTTTCTTCAGATGTCCATGTAGAATTATAACTCGAACCGGTTGCTACCATACCATCGGCGGAAACGGCAACAGCCCGGCTGTTCGGTTTACCCGGTAATGTGCCAAGCCCGGTAATTCCTTCGCTTTGTTGCCAACGGAATGCTTGCTGACCGCCATCGCCGACCACCACCGAGCCATCTGCAGAAACATCAAATGCCATAGAGCGCCCGGCGCCGTCAAGACTGCCGGTCAAGCTCATGCCATTAGTAGCCGTCCAGATAAAGCCTTTATAGGAATTCCACCCGTCGCCAACCGGGTCTCCATAACCGACAATCACTTTACCATCTGCTGAAATACTGTTCGCCCAACTGGCTTTAAAACTGTTGTCAGGCAGATTTCCCAGGCTAACCATACCGGTGTTCTCCGTCCACATGAAAGCCTGTGAACCGGATTCTGCATTACTATAACCAGTCACAACTGCGCCATCGGCGCTGACGCTTTGCGCGCTGCTCTCAAATGACCCGCCCGGGAAATCACCCAAGCCCTGGAATGTGGCATGTTGGGAAAAACATAATGACGACAAAAGAAGAAAAAAAACACTATAGCATAATAAACTGATTCTAGTCATAGTTAACAATCTCCCGGGTGTTTTATTAAAATGATATAATTCGTTCGCAATTGTAATCAATCTGAAAATATATTACTTGTTATCTTGTTCAGGGTGTAAAACCTCTTTTACCTTTGTCTTAATTTGTTCAATCACTGTGGTGCTAACCCAGTAAACATCCTCATCAAAGCCTTCCGTATCCCGTGTAAAGAACAAGTATTTACCGTCCGGTGATACGGTTGGAAATCGTTCCAGTTGCCCGGTATTGATCGGGGCGCCCATATTAACAGGTTCGGTCCAACTCCTATCAGCTAACCTGAAGCAGATAAAAAGATCGCCCTGGTCGGATTCGGGGAGGCCACGGGTTGAACAAAAGATCAGGTAACTCTCGTCCGGGGCGATGAATGGCGTCCATTCCCGGTAAGGAGGCAGGTTGATGCTTTGCGGCAGCGGTTCGGGTTTCGTATATTCGCTATTAACAAATTCGGAACGGTAAATACCTATATTAGCCCACAATCCATCCGAATGAGCCACAAAATAAAGTGTACCATTATTGGTAAATGAAAGAAAAGTGGCAAGCTGCAATTCCGGAAAGCGGGCAACAAGATTGAGATTAACCGGTTTGCTCCAACTATCACCCTGTCGTTCTTTATAAAAGGGACCTTGACCGTCATTGCCGGGATAATAATGTCGTTTACCGTCGGGGGAAAACACTGTCTGATCGTACAGCGCCTTCTCCGGTTGAGTCCAAACGCCGCCGACGCGCCGCATGGTCATGGGAATAGTAAGCCACTCGCCGTTTTCATCTTTTGGCCGGCGGTTGGTTTGCCAGAACACCTGGTTGCCGTCAGGAGTAAACGACGGCGCGCCGTGCTGCTGGTATATATCCGAAATAATACCCCGGGCAAAAACTACCGGAGTATCGCCCGGTGGGGTTTGTCCCAAATAATCGCCGCTTATAACAGGAAAATCCTGGGCGAATAAAATACTGTTAAATATAAATATAAATAAAAGTACTAGTTTTTTCATGATACGCTGCCTTGTCTTTATTATAAGGTGTTTGTGAATCGAAAATCAGTTCACAAGCTGTAATATACTTATTCATTATGTGCGATATAGCTCCTTCTCACTTTGAATGATAACGTTAATTTGTATCAGCGTTATTTTGTTGTTACAATTTCTCCATTCAGATAATAATAACCTCGAACGCCATCCGGTAACTTGGCAATATACTGTTTTATCGTCCCTTCCTGACCGCTGTGATGAACCGGGACAACGATTGGCGCACGAGTCAATTCCGCCAATTTTACCGCCTGGTCGAGATTGCCGCCGCAGCCAAACAACAGAGGCATCAGCACATCCACCTTGAGATTCGCCATTTCAGGGAGCGGCTGGGTGTCGCCTGTTACATAATAGCTTACTCCGTCCAACTGCAGGATATAGCCAACCCATCCGTTTGATTTGGGGTGGTGATCTTCAAAGTATGCGGGAACAGCTTTAAACTTGACGCCTGCCATAGAGTAATCTTGATCCGGCTTAATCTCTTGAGCGTTAATTCCCTTTGCTCCGATCATTCTTACTACATCTGCCGGACCTGCTAAAAAAGCCTTGGGATTGAGTTTCATATATTCTAAAAGCATTGTCGGCTGAAAATGATCGCTATGAGAATGGGTAATAAGAATCAAGTCCGGCTTTACCATGCCGGTCCTGGCCGCAAATTCATCGGTAGGAAAGGTTACCGGATCGACAAGTATGATAGTTCCAGCAGCGGTTTTAAAACGAACATCGTTATCACTGAGATGGATAACATTTGCCAGTTCTTTTATGGGAGTGTCATTTTTAGTGACTGATTCGGATCGGTTGCCGGATTCTTTATTGACGGCAGGATACGTCCCGTAGAGGAATGCGACTTCCCTGACCGAAAGCGCCCGGCTCCAGACCATCGGTTCATCAATCACGCCGCGAAAGGAGACGTTTTTATCCAGATTGCAGCCTATGAACAGGTTAAAGTCAGTCTTGCCGACTTGCCCGGTAGAATCCCATTGTAACGGCATACCTTCAGGAAGTCCATCCACAAAAAACAACTGTTCCCTGCCGTCAAACGTGGCGACCACCTGATGCCATTGTCCATCGGCAACCATACTTCTTGTCAGGCTAAAGTGTGAACCAGGGGCAATTTCCAGACAAGCCTGGCCGCTCCAATGGTTACCTTCCCAATCGGAAGCGATACTCATAGCAAAACCATCGGTATAGGACTTGTCGAAAATACGCCGCCACTTGTCATCCTGCACAGATGTTTTGATCCATGCCGCCAGTGTAAATTGTCCGGGGTTCAGCGATGCGTTATTGGGGATTTCTATCCGGTTGCCATCAGCAGTGAATTCATAAGCGCCGCCCTTTATGCCGGCGGCAGTCCACTTGACGCCGTAAGGTATGCCGTGGTTAGCCCGTCCACTGGCGTCGGTAACCGTTTGCGCGGCTGTTTCATCACGATCAAATGACATTTGCAAAACCAGACCTTCGCGCACACTTTCTGCGGTAACAGGCGCAGTTGAATAACTATGCAAAGCTTTGTTTGTCTGTGTCCGGGTGCAGTTCCCGATGAACAGTACTGTAAGGATAATTATAAAATATAATTGTTTTTGCATGTCAAATTCCTTTCAAGGTTAATAGGTATAGAGTATTTTAATAGAAACTTTCAAGTTATTAATGTGACAGCTTTAAATACTCTTATTAATTTTGATTTTTCAAGATGTAGATAGAATCATACTCCAGGAAAGTCTCGATTCTATCCAGTTCAAAACCAGCCTTGCCTGCCGTTTCCAAAACCTGGCTTTTCGTCATGAATGGTGGGATATGATTCCTGTCGCCAGGGGTATTTCTTTCGATGATAACGAGTAAACCTCCCGGTTTCAGGTATGAGCGCAGGTTCTTTAAAAAGGGTATCCGTCGTTCGACTTCGTGCAGCACATACACCATAACAACCATATCGAGGTTCTTTTCGGGAAAGAGCGGGTCTTCCCCCCCGCCCAAAACAGTCTTGATATTTTCCAGTCCATCTTTACCGGCACGCTCTCGGATCGACTCGAACCCGGCAGAAAAAATGTCGTTTGCATATACAATGCCCCCTGAACCAACCCGCCGGGCAAGGGGAAAAGTAAAATAACCATATCCCGCACCGGCTTCGCCAATTCGCATTCCAGGTTTTACCCCAATCGAATCCATGATCACTTCCGGTGGTTGCCAGGTCTCCCGGTCGGACTGACAACTGCAAGGGACATGAGTCATTCCGAGCAGACAGGCAATAATAAGAATTAAGGGTAAACCAGATTTAAAAGCCGTAATTTTTTTCATGGCGATTTCTCTTATAAAATTCAAAGTTAACGAACTAGAACCATTTTCTTTTGGAGGCTCATTTCTCCAGCCATAACCCGGCAAAAATAAATTCCCGAACTCACCGGATTGTTTGCATCATCTGTTCCATTCCAAACAATGGAATGCTCACCTGCGCCTTGATGGGAATTAACAAGTGTTTTAATGCACCGTCCCAGAGTATCATAGATTTGTAATTTAACATTGCTGTTTTCTGCAAGTTGATAACTGATAGCGGTAGTTGGATTAAAGGGATTGGGATAGTTTTGGTTAAGTTTTATCTCAGCGGGAATCTGTGTTCCATTTTTTGAATCATCAACGCTTGTAATACCATCTTTAATACAACGAACTGAATATCCGACTTTTTTATTGTAACTCCCTCTATCTATCAGTGTTACCTGGTGACCTAATGCACGAGCGTAGGCATAAATATTATCTATATCTGTGGCAGTCCAAAAGAATCCATAATCGCCTTTTAAATAGAATGAACCATTAAAAATACGATTACCACCCGGTAATGCTGTAAAACCACTAGAATTATCAGCTCCAATATTTGGCGATGTCCAATGAGTAACGCCGGTTTCTTTGAGTTTTCCACAAGCTATACTGTCACCCCCTAAAAAACTTGTGAGTTCTGTCCACTCTGCATCTGTAGGCACATGCCAACCGGTTGGGGCAATATTACGGTTGTCTGTTACAGTAAACCATGTATATAACCTGCCGAAAATGGCGACGTTGCTCTCTGCGCCAGCATACGCCCACTGGTAGTTTGGGGCGCTTTGTCCTGATATATCCAACGTGGCGGGGCTGGTAGTGCCTATTATATCACCATTACGGTAACGAGTAGTTTTTAAATTCTCTTTCATCCATACCTGTGCGCCAATAGTTACGGTTTGATAGACATTGCCGTCGATATCGGTTACTGTTTCCTGTGCTCGCAAGTCATTACTAAAAAGCATTAAAGTAAAGATTACAGAAAACAATTTTAATCCAGTCATAATGTAATTCATGGCAAATCCCTCTTATTAATGATTTTTCATTTACCGAACCAATACCAGCTTCTTGTGGATTTTAAACTTTTCTGTTTCAAGGCTGTAAAAATAAATTCCCGAACTCACCGGGTTGTCTGCATCATCTGTTCCGTTCCAAACAATCGCATGTTCACCCGTACCTTGGTATGAATCAACGAGCGTTTTTATTTCCTGGCCAAGTACATCATAAATTTGTAATTTTACAATACTGTTATCCGCAAGCTGATAACTGATAGCTGTTGTTGGATTAAACGGATTGGGATAATTTTGCTGCAAATGAATACCATCAGGCAATCGGGTTTCATTTATCTCAATCCGGGTAAAGTTTTTTTTTAAGGAATCGATAACGGCGCTGCTGACCCAATAAATATTCGATTTCTCTCCAGGTTCATTATAGCGGCTAAAGAAAATATATTTCCCGTCCGGCGAAAGCGAGGCGCAGGTCTCGCCATAACCAGTATTTATTTTGTCGCCCAAGTTAATGGGACTGCTCCAACTGCCATCTTCCTGCTTAAAAACAACCAGAATATCATTTTTACCCTGGCCGCCATATTGACTGGAATTAAACAAAAAGAAACTTTCATCCGGGGAAACTGAAGGATGAGTGCCATTAAAACCGAGATTTTCAATATCCGAGTAATTTCCATCAACAAGTCCGGCCCGATGGATTTTAAAATCGCTGTTATTACCATAATACATGGTTTCATCCACAGTAAAAGTGCACCACATGACGGAAGTATTATTGACCGGCGAATCCAGGTATTCCGACTTACCCCAACCGTTTATATTCTTTTCCGCACACCAGAACTTGGATAAATTGCTGGTATCGGAAGTGAAATATAATTTATTGCCATTCGCAGTAAAAAAAGCCTCAAATTCCCAGCTATTATTGCCGCGTAAATTAGCAGTTACAGGAACACCCCATTGGCCATCAGTTCGTTTAATAACGGTCAAACCATCGCCGGGCGAGTCCGCGGTAAAAAATATTTCATTCCCATCAGGCGCTACGGATAAACCATATTCATAGCGGCCATTAACGGATACAATACCGGGAGCAAAAATGACCGGCGCGTCGTCCGGCGGGGTTTGCCCCAAATAATCGATGGCAGGTTGAGCGCTGCTGAACTGGAATTTAGCCACATAACAATTGCAGCCGCCGCTGAGAGAGCGGTCAAAAGCGCCCGGGGTGGCAGGGAAATTGGCTGAACTGGTCACCCCGCATAAATACACACCGCCCTGTTGATCCATAGCAATGCCGTAAGCTTCCTCATCTGCCGAACCGCCGATATAGGTGCAATACTCTATATTACTTCCCTCAGCATTCATAACCAGCAGAAACGGGTCGCCCCAGGCCCATTGCTCGGTTCCTGCGCCGTTAAAAGATTTGTCATAGGCATCGGCTGTGACCGGGAAATTAGTCGATTTGGTGCAGCCTGTAATATAGGCTTTACCGGATTTATCCACTACAACACCCCTGCCGCCATCTTTTTCCGCGCCTCCCAGGTAGGTTGAATAGACCAGGGCTTTACCATCAGCGTCGAGTTTGAATAAAAAAGCGTCCTGGTTGCCGCTAGCAGACTTGGCTACCGCCGAAGCTGAAACGGGAAAATCATTGGAAAGGGTAACTCCGGTAACATAAGCATTATTATACATATCGACAGCGACATCGAACGGCCATTCATCTTCGCTGCCGCCGATCATTGTTGAATAAACAAGCTGCGAACCGTCCGCTTTTAATTTGGTAACAAACACATTCTTTTTGTTTGCTGATGAACCGGAAAGAGGCGCGGTGGTAACAGGATAGTCAACCGATGCTGTCTGCCCGGCAATAATAATATTATTGTGACTATCGAGTTGCATACCCGGCGCCCATTCATCGCCACTGCCGCCTATTAATGTTGAAAATACTATCGAGTTATTAGTTAAATCAATTTTAGCGACAAACAAGTCATCGCCGCCGGTCAGGGTGCGGCAATAAGCGTTTTCCGTGGTTGGAAAAGCCGCTGAATTGGTACTGCCAAGAATGATCACATAACCCTCGGAATCGACCAGGATTTTATCGCCGCCAGCCCAGCGGCTGGAATAATCCAGGTTTTTACCATTGGGATCAAGTTTAAGGAAATAGCCCTGACTGCTGCCAGCGAGGGAATTTGTTGTTGTGGGAAATGATGCGGACTGGGTTGATCCGGTTAAATAGACGCACCCGGATTTATCTATAAATACTTTGCGAGTGTCGTCAAAAACGGAGCCACCGATCAGGGTCGAATAAACCAGGGCGCTGCCGCCGCGATTAATTTTGGTAACCAATACATCCGCACCGCCGTTATGAGTTCTGTCAAAAACACCCGCCGTTGTGGGGTAATTGGTTGAATTTGCCTGTCCCGCAATATATACATAACCACTGTCATCTACAGTGATGGCATGACCGTAATCCCAGCCGCTGCCGCCGATTAATGTAGAATATACTAACTGTGGGGATTCGGCATAAAGGGTAGAATTTAATACTAGAAAAAGGCATATTAATTTATACTTTAGAGAAATATTCATTATGTCCTCCAGGAGAATAATATTAAAAACTCACATCCACACAAGCCAGGTCGCCATCGGTGCTGCGAATATAAATTTTACTGTTGGCCAGTGTTGGTGCAGTTAAACAATAGCATTTCGATTTTTCCAGGTTTGTAAAAATATGCGCGCTGGAAATTTCCGTATAGTGCGTTGGATTACATTCGGCTATCACCAGTTTACCCTGACCATCGATGATGATAAGTTTGTTATTTGCAGAGATCAACGATCCCAATTCGCCCATTGGTTGATGCCAGGTCGCCTGACCGGTTTTTATGTCAATACAATGCAGCGCCATAGGCTGATCACCTTTCCAGCCGTACTGGTATGCATAATTATCGACAACTACCCCGGTTTGAAAAGGTGAATTATAAAGATCATTCTCCCATAACGACACTGCCTTATTGTCAGTAATATTGAGCATTCGTTCAGAAAGGTAAATTTGCGAACCGATAATTACCGGATCACCCATAAGGCTATAGTCCTGGTAACCGTAAACCAGCTTGCCGGTAAGCGCCTCAACCAGGCACAACCCATTTTGCGTGATCATAGCGGCGGTTCTTTTTCCCAGGTAATTAAAGACTACAGGGGTGGGTACCATACATTCTTCGAACAAGCCGCTGTTCCATACCAGTTCACCGGTTTTTTTATTCAGGGCCATACCGGAATTCCCGGCCGGCAATAACAGCAATTCACCTTCAATGGCCGGTGAGTTGCAAAAACCGTTATCTTTATTACCTTCAGCCAGAGAATCGGCCAGCAGGTTGCGATGCCAAACTACTTTGCCGGTTGCGGCATTTAAACAATACAGATCACCCTGCCAACTCAGACTGTACAATCTGTCGCCATCCAGAACCGGCGTGGAGCGGGGGCCGGCCCAATCGATTTTCTTTTGCGGATAGGTAAACCGCCACACCTCTTTACCGGTAAGGGTATTTAAACAAAAAATATTATCCTGCTCTACATCCTTGTCGCCGTTTTTGATGCTTTCCCAACCGGTTACATAGCAATGATTAGCTTTGATAATGGCAG
Source organism: bacterium (assembly GCA_029561455.1). Classification (GTDB taxonomy): domain Bacteria; phylum Zhuqueibacterota; class Zhuqueibacteria; order Residuimicrobiales; family Krinioviventaceae; genus Fontivivens. The sequence goes on along the minus strand of JAKQIY010000013.1, from coordinate 155,083 downwards.
CACCATGGCCCTTGCCGATATTTTTCCGCCACAAGATTTCAGGATTTAGCAGGGCTTTGGGGTTCCAGTTGCTTTCATCGGTAATACCGTTGCCATGCGGACCACGCCAGCAGGGCCAGTCCGCAGCATTTAATACGATAAAAGATAAAAACAAAATTACCGGCGTTAATAAAAGTGTACGTTTTTGCATTTTTCTTCCTTCCGTAATATTGTAGAGTCTGTTCCCGGACATTATTTTTCACTAGTAATGCCGGTGTAATAATCCGTTAAAGGTACACATCAGGATTAGATTATTACTTTCCGATACTAATATACGGAACGTACATTAACGCAAGCTGGACTAAACATTAACGTTTGTTAATGTTGACAATTGTTTACAAGTTTGTAAATCAGGAACTGGCAGGTAAAATAATGTGAAAACGGCTTCCCCTTTTGGGTGTACTGGAAACCTGAATATCGCCGCCGTGCGCCTGTACAATACCCAGGGCAAGACACAGTCCTAAACCATTACCTTTGGTTGAGCGGCTGGCGTCACCGCGATAAAAACGCTCAAAAATATGCGGCAAATCTTCCGGAGATATACCAACACCGGAATCAGTAACAGTAACAGTAACCTGATGATCGGGATTTTCTACCGCGATATCGATATTTCCCCCGACGGTAAATTTAAAGGCATTATCAACAATATTGGTAAAAACCCGTTTTAACAAGATCGAATCTCCCGTCACCATGGCGCCCTGCGCACTCGACCGGCATGTAAAATGAATTCCCCGGTCCTCGGCAACATAATTATACAGTTCACACAACTCTTTGAGAATAATGTTCAGATCGACCGGATTGGTGTTCAATTTCATTACCCCGGATTCCAGTTCGGCAATATCCAGCATAGTATTGACCATTGCGATCAACTGATCACATTCCTCAACGATCATTCCCAGGGTCAGCTTGTAATCATCGGCCGTAGAATTACGAGTAGCTGTAGTTTCCGCCATACCGCGAATACCGGTTATGGGACTACGCAGGTCATGGGCGATATTATTAGTTACCTGTTTTAACTCTAAAAAAAGCGAATTGATCTTATCAAGCATGGTGTTAAAGGCGATAGCAAGGTTTTCAACCTCCACCCCCTCCCTGCCCAGCGGCACACGGTACTGTAAATTCCCCTGGCCAATACTGGTTGCGGTATTGGTCACTCGCGTTACACCGTTCATAGCTTTTTTAGTTATCGTATAACTTAATAATCCTCCTGTGAGCAGCAAAACAGCAAAAGCAACCAGAAATATCCGCTGCACCATGGTTAAAAGCCAGGCATCCTGCTTGTAAGAGACGCCAATGATCAGATAATTACCATCGTTGAATTTTCTATATCCAACGCGGGTCTGGATACCTGTAGTTATTGTTTTAAAAGCAATTAGACTATTATCGGCGAGGTGAGTATAGTATAAATTCTGCAACCTGGTTTCAGGAATACGTCGCCCGGCAAGCGTTGTATCCTGGTTTTTAACCGGGTAAGGAACCTCCAAAATAGTGGTTTTAATTTTTTCCCACCTGTAGAGATTTGATGCACATTTCAGTTCTTCATTGGTTGAAAGCAGGACAAAAAAGATATGGTAATTTTTCTCATTGCCGGCGGTATTATAAAAAGTGGTGGATATTTTATAATTAACTTTATCCCCCGGAGCATCATTATAAATATCGTCAATCCAGTTAAAGGAAAGAAAATGCTGAACAATAACATTATCGATGCGGCGTTTTAGTGAAACCGACAAGCTGTATTCAACAGCGCTAAAAAGGATAATCAATAATAACGTGAAAATAACCAGGTACCATAACGTCAGGCGAACGGTAACCCGGCGAAATATGTTATTCTTTGCTTTCCAGAACATAACCGATGCCTTTTAAGGTATGGATTAATTTATCTGTATAAGACCGATCCACTTTTTCGCGGATACGGCTGATACAGGATTCGACAATATTAGTCTGCGGAACAAAGTTATAATCCCAAACATTATCCATGATCATGGTTTTGGAAACGACCTTGCCCTTGTTGCGCATCAGGTACTCTAGCAGCATTAGTTCCTTGGGTTGAAAATCAATAGGTTTATTAGCACGGGTCACTTTTTTCCGTACAGTATCCATCATTAAATCGCCAACAGATAACAGAGTCGGTTCCGCAATATTGCGGGAACGGCGGATCAATGCCTGTATTCTGGCCAGTAATTCCGAGAATGCGAATGGCTTGACCAGGTAATCATCGGCGCCGCTTTGCAATCCTTCTACCCGTTCGCCTACCGAACGTTTGGCGCTAAGGATGAGCACCGGGGTGATGACTTTTTTATTTCTGATCCTGTCAATCAGCGATATGCCGTCCAGCTTGGGCAGCATAATATCAACAATTGCAGCGTCATATTTTTCTTCCAGCAGCAATTCCATACCCGATAATCCATCACCAACATGGTCGATAACGAACCCGGCTTCGCGAAATCCTTTACAAATAAAGGATGCAATTTGCGCATCATCTTCTACTAACAGCAGACGCATTAAAATTCAATCCACACTATTTAAATTATCGGACTAATTCCTGAAATATATAATAAAGATAATGTATAAATAAATAAAAAAAACACAATAATGAAAGAACAAAATTTCAATATTTCATTTAAGCAAAAAGTCTTTGAATAAATTAACAAAAAAGTAATGAATAATCAAGACTAGATAATTGCCTGCTGGGAAAAATTGTTTTTATTATTCAGGAATGTATGAACCAGGTGCGATAATCTTACCACAGACGCGGTAATTAAATTCCCAGGTTAAACATCGGCTCCAGGTATCATCGAACAGAGTTTTATAACGTGTGCCGTCATTTGGACCGACAGTTTTGCTATAAGTATAAAACCAGTTTATAATTGGACTGCCTGTAAAGCCCAGCGCCAGCCAATAACGGCCGGGTGATAAGGTCACAGCCGTTTTATTGAATTTAAAATCAACCCAGTTATAACCCAGTGAGAAAGGAATATTGACAATATTCAGATATTCGCTGGTTGCCAGATATTCTCCCGGCTTTCCTTCACTATTATCTTTGAACAATTCGACCCACACTTGTCCATCTCCGCCAAAGTTATGCAACGCCAGGCTGATAAATTCTACGTTGACAGCTTGGTCAAGTATGAATGCTTGCGCATACTGATTACCGCTGGTCGTAACATATTCAGCGGTTTCAACCAGGAAATTCTTTCTCATTTCCATTTCACCTTCATCATTAAGTTGAGCTGAATCACGTGCGGTTAGAAAAGAGATGTTTTGCGGAAAATCCAAATTCCCAAATTTTAATTCTCCTGGTGATTCCGGTTCCTGCTCTAAAACATTAACAGCTTCCTCTACCAATGTGGAAGCAAAAGCCGGTGGTGCAAAAGATTTAAAATCTGCCTCAACCTGTGGGTAAAACATTAATTTATGAGGACCGCCCGCTTGCCGGTCAGCCGTTAGTGTCACCTGGTCACGGGGGAATTCGGCATTGATCACTTCTTCGAATCCCGGTTTATCATGATAATTGTGATTCTGTTTCCAGCTTATCAAGCCATCATTACAGGTTTCATCATTATCCAGGCCGGATTCAATGCGGATAAAGCGATTACTGACATACAACGCTGTTTGCTGTGGATCAAATGGAATCCAGCCCAAATCCGGGAAATACACCTCTATCCATGAATGTCGCCCCTGAGCCATATTCACAGTAATTATCCCCTGTCCGGTTTGAATATCATAGGGTTGTTTCAGGGTAACACCATTGACTACGCGCGCCGGGATCCCGGCAGCGCGCAATAATGCTGTCGATACATGTGAATAATTCTGGCAATTCCCGGCGCCGGTTTTTATTGAATACAAAGCATCATAACTGCGGGGCATCAGTACATAATGCATATGATCAACCATCCAGGATAAGATATTTTGCACGACCGCAAATTCGGTATTTTCATTACCGGCCAGAGTTTGTGCGAGTTTTTTAATCAGAGGATGGTCGGCCTGGGCTTTTTTGGTTGGCGCTAAAAATTGTAACAAATCCTTAGACAGAGATTCCAGGGGATATGGCGCATCAGTTTGAATCGGTAACAACATGGTATGATTTTTTGCAGTAATGGCAATTATTGCTTGTATTGCTTTACCAGGCGACTGCCATACAAGCCTTACAACACGATTGCCCCGCAGATCTGTGAACTCTTTTTGCATATCCGGCTTGACGGAAAATTTTACATCGAATGCCTCTATCGTTTGATTATAGGTGGGAGAGCTAAAAGAAACCGGTACAACATAGCATAAGTATAAATTTTCCGTCCCTTTGGCCGGCTCAATTTTTTGCACCATCCGGTAATTAATAAGTGATTGCTGTCCGCCGTTAATCAGGTAGTTATCGGAATATAAAAAACAGGGGCAGGCGATTATAATTAAAAATATCACCAATCTTTTCATACCGGAGACTCCAGGATGATCAGTATTTTCAATAAAATACTACCAGATATAAATAATATTAATGTATAATAAACCACAATAATATTATTTACTTTTACAAAACCAAATGTCAGCTTATGACAGAAGAAATGTGTACGTTATTCTCATTGCATGAATATATACTCTGTCAATAGACAGGCATGGTAGCAAAAAATCTTGTCTGACGCAAGTCATTAAATCCACTAAAAAAACATTTAATATACAAGCACAATTCACAGTATTAACGCATCAACACCGCTTTTCCGGTGATAATCCGGTTATTTTGTACCAGGCGATATAAATACAATCCGGATGGCATATTATGACCTTGATTATCCCTGCCATTCCATTGAATAGTATAATGGCCAGCCTGCTGTACCGTATTAACCAGAGTTTTTATTTCCTGTCCGATAGTATTATAAATAACCACCCTGACATGACCACTTTTATCAAGGGAATAATCTATTGATGTTTCGGGATTGAACGGATTGGGATAATTTTGTCCCAGAGCAAAGCCATTTACCAGAGTCTGCGGGGTATCGGTAATGTTTGTAGCTTCAAGTTCATAAACATACGCCGCGCCGGCATTGTTGCCCATGGTATCGCTATAGCGTGCGCCGACTAGTACATAATTCTTGTAAATAGCCACCGGGAAACCAAAATTATCCAGAGTATCAGGGTCGGTTGGGGTAATTTTCATTTCCTCGAACCATTTGACGCCATCCCACCGGTAAATGTAACAAGCGCCGGAATTATTATTATTATTATAGTCTACCCCGGAAGCGCCCACCACAATACGGTCGCCATAAATATCAAGTGAGGCGCCGAACTGGTCGTTTTCCTGTGTATCGTTGGGGAAAAAATGATTAACCGGCAGCCAGCTTTCGCCATAACGGAAATAAATATACATTGACCCGCCGTTCTTTGCCCTCTCATCATCGTTCTTACCGCCCACTACCAGGGTATTGCCATCAATGCAGCCAATATCCAGCAGGGTATCGCCAAGCCCCAGGCTGTCGGCAGGGGTAATTTTGCTCTGCTCAGTCCAGCTATCACCATTTCGTTTGAAAATGTAGACAGCCCCGGCATCATTCCCTTTTTCATTATCATCGTAACGAGAACAGATGACGGCATAATCACCGGTGAGAGAAACATTAACGCCAAACCAGTCATTGGTATCGCTATCGGCCGGAACCAGTTTGGTTTGCTGAGACCATACTTCCCCGTCGCGTTTAAAAATATAGGCGGAACCGGAACGATTGCCAAAATCGTCATCAAAAAACGCGCCAACCAGGGCATAATCGCCGCTTATGGCAGCAGAAATACCAAACCGGTCATCCGGTGCGCCGTCAAATGCAGTCAGCTTGGCTTGTTGCAACCAGGTCGTACCGTCCAGTTTAAAAATATAGGCGGAACCGGATTTTTCGCCGTCATCATCGGACCAGGGTGAACCGATTATAGCGTAATCACCATCTATATTAACAGTATAACCAAAATAATCGGTCGAGTCGGGATTACCCGAAGCTAGCAGTTTTTGCGTTTCCGGCCAAACATTGCCGAACGGTTCGCGCTTGAAAACATACACCGCTCCGGCATCGATACCGTTTTCATTGTCGTCATAACAACTGCCGACCATTAAATACTTGCCCCAAATATCCAATCCAATACCGAACTGATCGCCTTCCGCGCCGTCGCTCGGCAACAGTTTTGTTTCCACCTGCGCATGGGCCGTTGTATAAATCACCAGGGTAACAAATAACAAAACACAGAACACCGGTACAATTCTTATTCTTTTCATTGCAATCCTCCTTTTATGAATGAATAACAATTTCTCCTCAATTGTGGTTATATATAACGCTTGAATATTTTGGATTCTGTCAATGACGAATTTCACTGCCGGTTAGAGATTCCGGTCGGACTATAAGCTTGACATTGTAAACATTCCGGGAGTAACAGGGCGCGGTAATGGGGCTATTTATATGCGCAGAGAAATGGAGTGATGCCCCTAATAAAATATAGTGAAAAACTGTTATGGCGTCAAGAGGAATTTAAAGGGAATTGGGGATTTTTATCGTGACGGTTTCTGCAGTGATGTTAATAATAAAATGGATGGGTTTACAGGAGCGGTTCATGAACCGCCCCTACGGTATCTGTAATAATAACAATAGCATGAAAATGATTTGGCATGATGACAAATTGGTCTAATATAATACTAGGAAAATGATTGGGTATATTTAACCATTCGGTACGAACGATATTGCCGAAATCATTCAATAATACAGCACAGTCTTTTATATTTCCGAACAAGCACTCCTTATTGTATGCACATAAAGAAATAAAATAGGCCCCTGTTAGGGAATAATTATAATGTTGCAATCGAATTAACCGGCGATGGTGTGATCCCGGGTTATTGACCATTTTACCTTCCCCTTTTATAATTATTTTAAATTTTTGGGCAGGAGCGGTTCATGAACCACCCTAACATTACAATAAAAATTAAGATATCAAAAGATAAAACAAATATAATAATTTTTAAGTATTTTTTACTGTACTTTTCAATAATTCCCTGCTATTTACCCTAAAAAATTGTATATTACCCAATTCGTGATAATGCAACGGGTTCGGAAATCGTGACGAATCCCTGCCGGTCGGGAATCGGAATCATAAACAGGAGAAGGTCATGTTATTTGGTTTTAACATCTGGGATATGCTGGTCATTATTGCCTATTTTTTGTTTATAACTATCTGGGGTTTGTGGATAGCGCGATCGATCAAAACCAGCGACAGCTATTTCCGCGGTGAGCGTAAATTTAAATGGTGGATCATGATGGGCCAGGCTTTCGGCACCGGCACCCACGCCGAAAATTTTGTCGCGCAAACCGGCGCCACTTACCAATTAGGCTTTTCCACCATCTGGTACCAGTGGAAAAACATGCTCATCACCCCGTTTTACTGGCTAATAGCCCCGTGGTACCGCCGCAGCGAACGCACCACCATCGGCGAAATGGTCGAGGATCGCTACAGTCCGCAATTGGGCGTTATCTATACTGTATTCGCCATTGCCTATTTTATATTCAACCAGGGAGTAATGCTGCAAGGCGCTGCCAAAGTCATATCCATTGTCTGCGGCCACCAGGTCTCTTCCACCGGCATCATTATTGCCATGAGTGCGGCTTTTATAATCTACAGCTTTTTCGGCGGACTGGTTACATCGGCGTATCTTAATTTCCTGCAGGCTCTTATGATCATTGTGCTTTCCATGATGCTGATCCCGTCGGGGCTCATTCAGGTTGGCGGTTTTCACGGTATGCGCGAATCATTGTCCCCGGACTTTTTCAGGCTGTTCAGCGAACAAAGCGGTATGGGCCTGTTTATGATTTTAATGCTGGCGGTGAACGGTATTGTCGGTATTACCGCTCAGCCGCATATTCTCTCCATGTGCGCTACCGGCAACACCGAGCGGGCCGGCCGGGTGGGACAAACCTACGGCGCATTTGTGAAACGGCTGTGCACCATCGGCTGGGCGCTGACCGGCATAATCGTAGCTGCCATGCTCATCCAGCGCGGCGAAACCCTGCCGGATCCGGAAATGGCGTTCGGGTACGCCACCCGCGAATTGCTGGCGCCGGGACTGGTGGGTTTAATGATCGCTTCGATCCTGGCGGCCAATATGTCGTCCTGCTCGACCTTTATGGTCAATGCCGGGGCGTTGTTCACCCGCAATTTGTACGAGTTGTATATTAAAAAAAATGCTTCGGAAAAAGACATATTACGTATGGGGCGGTTGTCCGGTTTTGTGCTGGCCATTCTTGGGGTATTATTCGCTTTAACGGTAAAAAATGTATTACATGCTTTTCTGTTTACCGAAACCATCGCCGCGTTTATGGGCATTATGATTTTCGGCGGCATCTTGTGGAAACGCGCCAACCGCTACGGCGCGCTGGCGGCGGTGATCTCGTCATTCGGTTTATATTACCTGCTCAATTATTTACAATCGGGACAATTAATGCTGGTGTACAAATGGACACCGGCGCCATTCGGCTGGGCTATGCTGGCCGGCTTTACCACTTTGATCATTGTGAGTCTGTTGACCAAAGCCGAGGATCCGCAGCGCATAGACCGCTTTTTCGACAACATGAATCGCCTCTCCGATACCGGTGTTGCGATCAAAGAAAAACCTCTGGCTAAAGATCATGGTAAAGACTTGATATTGCTGGATGTTACCGGTTGGTTCAGCAAAAAACGCTGGCAGGGATTCCGGAAGCGCTACCGTGAAGACATTGTCGGATTCTTCTTAGCGTGGGGCATGGTGGGTCTTTTGGTGTTGCTGGCGTGGGGAATTATGCAGTTTTAAGAGGAATTTTCGAGGACAATTTGGCATCGAGTTTCCGGCTTGATGCCAGTTTCCACGACATCAACAGATGATTACAATATTATCATATAATTCTGTATCAATGATTCATTTGTGATATTTCAACATTTTATCTTTTCTCTGCGTCCACTGCGTTCTCTGTGGTTTCTCTTTTTTAAATGCTGAATGCAGAGAACATTGAGCAAAGAGAAAATTGTATAAAGAAATTTTATCCGCAGATTACACAGATTAACGCAGATGAAAATATCAAGAGGGGAATTAATTCTATCGGTTGGAAAAGTATATAAAGTTTTAATTAAAACTAAAATGAGGTCGCCCCGTACATTCATCAACAAGGAATCTCAATCAGGCAACCTCAACGGATAATGGTATGAATGAAGCATTTGCCAAACTTTTTGTTGCAAATAAAATACAAGCTTGAATATCATGCATAGTGAGTTCTTTATATTCTGTAATGATTTCTGTGTTTGTTGCGCCATGGGCTAACAAATTAAGAATAAACTCGACTGTCAATCGGGTCCCTTTAATTACCGGTTTTCCCACCATCACTTTTGGATTAAATGTAATCCGTTCTAAAAGTTGTTCATCATTCATATACATACTCCAGCATTGGTTTATTTGATATATATTTTAAAATGACTTAATACAGATTGGGTAAGGTCGGTCTTTTATCGCTGCTAACGTGGGGTATTATGAAGTTTTAAAAAAGGGAGAGTAGAACATCCGGGAGTTTTATGCTCCCGGATGTTAATTGTATTCTTTAAAATTGCGGTAAACCGCCCAACATTTTAAAACCAATCGTATATTGTAGAATGATCATGATAGCGAAAAGTATGGACCAGATGATCATCAGGTTGGTGATATTTTGTTTTTTGTGGTTGATCCAACCCCAGATAAAGGTATACAGGCCGCAAATGATCCCCAAAATCCCCAGCAACACCCCTTCCTTTTTGAATAATTTGATCAACACCATAATAAACACCACCAGACTGGCGATGCTTAACAGATAATAAATACCCATTGTTAATCCCATGGACTTGCTCCTTCTGTTGGTTCTTGTTTTTTAATGAATCTGATATTAATTAAATAGTTCACAACCTAAACGTACAAACCAGTATAAAACCAGTAATACCATTAAAAAAAAGAAAAAACCACTACGCTGCTCTATGTTCATGATGCAGGCAACACATTTCCGGTTCAGGTTTTCGGGAAGCAGGGAAATGATCGTAACAATAACAAAGCCGGCCACAAACACTGGCGAAAAAGCGTGCTGTTGAATGCCGGCATACCAGTGACCATGCAATATTTCACGTATTGCCTGAGTCAAGCCACAGCCGGGACAATGAATACCGGTTGCGCTATATATCGGGCACAACCATATCCTATAGCCCATTAAAGAAAGTATCAAATATATTGCGACACTACCACAAACCAACAAAACCACGCGGCGATTCCGTAACCAGTCTGCAAAAACCGTCCGGAATGGAGGCTTGATCTTTTCCCGGAATCGTTTGCTCCGGCTCATATCATTGAATCCCACAGCCGAATTTTTGATAATAATATCTTATTGTTCAAACAATCATTCCGGTTTCTGAATTCCAGTAATCAGTAAATTATTTATCCCGGTCAAAAGTCACGGATACTCGACTAATTATTGTTGTCGACGTAGTCCATTTACTCAATATCCGGCTTCTTTTTACGGTTATGCTTGCCTTCCTTTTCCAGTTTACCGACCATGATTGAGGCGGCAACACCTACAAACAGAATGACTGCTATAATGCTTAAAGAAACCAGCGTCGGAATAGGATAAGAATGAGAAAAGATCATTTTAACCCCGACATAAGCCAGAATAAAAACCAGGCTTATTTTAAGATAACGGAATTGCTCCATCATCGCGGCCAGGGCAAAATACAGGGAACGTAAACCCAATATTGCAAACACATTGGAAGTAAACACAATAAAAGGATCGGTAGTTACTGCAAATATTGCCGGTATCGAATCGACTGCAAACAATACATCAGTGCTCTCAATAATTAACAACACCAGGAACAATGGGGTCATTGAGTGTTTATGACCGTCACGGATAAAAAATTTTGCGCCATGCAATTCCGAGGTCACCGGATAAATCTTTTTTGCTGCCCGAATTAAAATATTTTTTTCCGGCTCAATGGTGTCATGCCGGGTAATGAGCATTTTAATGGCGGTTACAATCAGAAATGCGCCAAACACAAAGATCATCCAGGAAAATTTGTGAATCAAAGCTGTACCGGCAATAATCATAATGCCGCGCAGGATCAGGGCTCCTAAAATACCCCAAAACAATACCCGGTGTTGGTACATAGCGGGTATTTTAAAGTAAGAAAAGATCATAGCGATAACAAAAATGTTATCCATACTTAATGATTTTTCAATAATATACCCGGTAAAATATTTCAACGCCGCATCGGCGCCGGATTTTATATGATCTTCACCAAGACCGATCCCAAACCAGTTACCCTTGTAAGCATAATAAATAAATATATCAAATAACAACGCCAGGACGATCCAGAACAAAGTCCATAACAGCGCTTCTTTTGCCTTGATAACATGCACACGACGGTTAAAAACCCCTAAATCCAGAAACAATAACAACAGAATAATAATAATAAATCCAATCCATAACAACCACATAATCAATCCTTTGTAAAATAATAATTCGCTCAGGCAACAAGTATCTGCCTTGCATTATCATCATTGGCTTTCAATATAGTCTTTATAATAGTACAATAATGCAGTATGAATATTAAATCTAAAAAAATTAAAAAACAACACATTTCAATCAAACTATAAATTGTTTGCTTGTTTATGCAGATTTTTATATTATATACCCCGTAGGCAGTTAAATATTGGAAAAGACTCTATATTGATTTGATTTTTTATAATGCGGGGATCTGTAAATCCCGGTTATGCTAGTTAAATGTCATTCAGTAACAGGAGATTAAACATGAAACAGTTTTTCTTTTCCCAGGCCTCCTCCTCCCTGCCGCGCCGTGATTTTATTAAAACCGGGCTAATAACGGGTGCTCTGGCAATGACAGGTACGGTTTCTTCATGCAGTAACAATTCAAACCCTCCCCAAAACCCTGCCGCCACAATACCGGGATTCCGTCTCGATGAACTATCCCTTGCCGAGTTACAACAAAAAATAGTGCAGGGTGAATATACTGCTCAGAACCTGGTGGAATTATACAAGCAACGGATTGCAGAAATCGACAAATCGGGTGCGAATCTTAATGCAGTCATAGAACTCAATCCCAATGCCCTGTCGATTGCCGCGAAACTGGATGCAGAGCGACAGCAGGGCAAAAGCCGCAGCCCGTTGCATGGCATTCCGGTTTTGCTCAAGGATAATATCGATACGGCCGATGCTATGCTCACTACGGCAGGTTCTCTGGCCCTGGCGCAGAATCGCGCTCAAAAAGATGCCTTCCTGGTGCGAAAGCTGCGCGACGCGGGTGTTATTATATTAGGGAAAACCAATCTCAGTGAATGGGCTAATTTTCGTTCCACCCGTTCAACCAGCGGCTGGAGCGGTCGTGGTGGTCAAACCCGCAATCCTTACATCCTGGATCGTAATCCGTGCGGTTCCAGCTCTGGTTCTGCGGTAGCTGTTTCCGCCAATTTATGCGCCGCGGCGGTTGGTACTGAAACCGATGGCTCAATAGTCTGTCCTTCTCACATCAATGGAATTGTGGGTATCAAACCCACTCTTGGCCTGATCAGCCGCAGCGGAATAATACCTATTGCTCATAGTCAGGATACAGCCGGACCAATGGCCAGAACAGTTTATGACGCTGCCCTCTTATTAAGCGTTCTGGCCGGGCAAGACCCGGCTGATAACGCAACCCTGAATAAACAGCATCCCGGCAAGTTAGATTATACACATTTCCTGGACGAAAAAGGCTTGCACGGTGCGCGTATCGGCATAGCACGCAATATGTTCGGTTTTCATGACCGCGTAGATAAAGTAATTGAAGAAGCAATATATGTATTGAAACATAACGGGGCGGTGATCATCGATCCGGCGAATATTGAAACCGCCGGCCAGTTCAATGAAACGGAATTTACAGTATTATTATATGAATTCAAAGTAGATCTGAACCGGTACCTGGCACAAGCCGGTGCAGGAGTATCCAGGCGCACTTTGCAGGATTTGATAGCCTTTAATGAAGAAAACCAGGCTACCGAAATGCCTTTTTTCAACCAGGATATATTTATAATGGCTCAGGAAAAAGGGGATTTAAAAAAACCGGAATACCTGCAGGCGCTGCAAAACAATCATACCCTGGCGCGGAAAAAAGGGATTGACGCAGTAATGAACCAATACCATCTTGACGCACTCATCGCTCCAAGCGGCGCGCCGGCCTGGCTTACCGATCATGTCAATGGTGATCATTATATGGGCGGTAGTTCAACTACCCCGGCTGTGGCAGGTTATCCGAATATCACTGTGCCGGCGGGATTTGTATTTGGTTTACCGGTAGGGTTATCGTTTATGGGTCGGGCATGGAGCGAACCGGTTTTGCTGCGCATTGCTTTTGCTTTTGAACAGGCGACAAAAAGCCGCAAGCCTCCACTATTCCTTAAATATGCGGAAATTTAAGAAAAGGATATTGAAGAGTTGACGACCGGGCGGGTAGTAGCAAATAGTTTATGAAAAAAGTCAGGAAACATATACGAAACAATGTAAAAGAATTGGATTTAAACGCACATTTTTGAGGCATTGGTAAAGATTGTGCAACAGCACATAAAAACAATGTCATAGCTGCATTCCTGTGTATTGTATGTTATAAATGAAAAACTGATATAATAAATACAAGATTTTAGGCAATGATTGCTTTAATAACCCAGTAAATTGGAAAAGAAAAATTCTAATGCATTACACTATTTTAAAAAAATGAACATATAACTTGTAACAATCAATAAACCTTACAATACTTGCTATAATCAAAGGATTCAATTATGAAAAGAACAAGCCTCTATATAGCGCTGATTTTATGTCCGTTTGCCGTTTCTCTCCTGTTCGCTCAATATAATGGAGATTTCAATGTTACGCGTGCAAAAGTCGATTTTTCAAAAACCCTGCGGGAATGGGACGGTTTCGGCTTTAACTATGTGGAAGTAGCCCAAACAACAGATTATAATGCCGATCCACAGGAATATGGCGGTCTAAGTCTGCTTGCCGAAGAACAGCGGCAAACGATTTGCGACCTGGTGTTTGGCGCCGATGGTTTAAAACCCGGAATTATAAAAATGTTTTTTGATCCCTTTCATCAACAAGGGCCGGATGGCGTTTTTGACCATGAGACAACAACCAAATGGATGCGTTATTTTGTACGCGAGGGGTTGCAAAGAACCCACGCGCGGGGTCAGGATTTACAAATTATTACAACGCTCTATGGGCCCCCGGCATGGGCAACCAAACAAAAATTTTTACGCGGCCGCGATCTCGATCCGGCTATGAAAGATGATCTGGCGGAATATATGATTGACTGGGTTAAATACCTCAAAGAAAAAGAGGGCTTACCGGTTAAATATCTTTCTCTGCACAATGAAGGTGAAGACTGGATGCGTTGGCCCGCCGACGGGTTGTCCGGAAATATTGGCAGTGGCCATGATTATAACATGTTTTGGCCGCCGGAGCAGGTCGTTGATTTCCTCAACTTTATGCGTCCCATGATGGATAAAGAAGGCTTGCAGGATGTCGGGCTTACTCCCGGAGAATGTACAAACTGGTACCGTTTTAGTTACTGGGGATACGCCGATGCTATAGCTGAAAATGCCGTGGCATTGAACAACCTGGGGTTGGTAACCTCGCATGGTTTTTATGTGGGAAGCTATGGTCGCTGGTTTGGTGAACACCGCAGTATCGGCATCGATGTAATCAGGGAAAAAAGACCAACTTTACATAGCTGGGTCACATCAACTAGCTGGAGTAAAATGGACGCTGATAATTTAAAGGAAATGCATGGAAATATTTATAGCGCCAAAGTCAATGCAATTATACCCTGGGCAGGGATCCAGCGCCCGGCCAAATGGGTTGGCGGTGATCCAAATCCGGGTTCGGCTATAAGCGTGGATGAAAACGGCAATTATGTTGTACGCCGGGGTTATTATTATTACAAGCTGCTCTCACGCGCCGGCCAGCCGGGTATGGCCGTAGCCAGCACTATGGCTATGGACTCGGAACTGGCAATAATTGCATTTTCAAACAACGGCACGCAATATCAGGATGCATTTATTGTTGTTAATACCTCGAAAGAGGCTAAAAATATGGCCATTCTTGTCAAAGGCAACAGCAGCAAAACATATACTGCATTCCGGACCACCGATTCGCCGGAACGCTATAAAGAATTACAAGTAAATTCAGAATGCAATGATGAATTTGCATGTTTAGGTAAATTTAAACTACAGGACAATGTAATACTGTATACTGCCCCGCCCAGGTCCGGAACTACATTTTTTGCCCAATAAAATCGTT
Organism: bacterium; assembly: GCA_029561455.1. Lineage (GTDB taxonomy): Bacteria > Zhuqueibacterota > Zhuqueibacteria > Residuimicrobiales > Krinioviventaceae > Fontivivens. Next base: position 139,706 of record JAKQIY010000013.1, on the reverse strand, counting down.
CAGCCGCAACAAAAATTACAAAACTTGTTGCGGCACTAGTTTTTATTATATCAATTTTTAGCAGCTTACATAACCAATTAATAATATCATGCAGTACATTCGTTCATAATTGAAAAACTTATAAAAAATGCTTGACAAAAAATGTATTTTTATTTATGTTATCTTAATCGTTTTCGGACACAATTTGCCGGGAATGGGTTGTTTGACTCCAAAGCAACAGAACACTTATATAGTAATTGACATTATCAAATGATGCAGATCAGTAATATGGAATAAACAAAGTGAAAAAAAACTGCCTCCTGCTCTATTTATTGCTACTCATCCCTGTATTATTAAATACCGGCTGTGAAAATTCAACAGAGCCGGAAACCAAAAGCAAAACGACCATCTCCCTTGACAAACAACAAATCGTATTTTCACAGTCTCTTGCTGCAGAGAGAGTTATTATATTGAATCGGGGTAATGGAGAGCTAACCTGGTCGGTACAATCCAGTCCGGCCTGGTTGGTTGTATCGAAAACCGGGGGCGTAATAGCCACCGCCGATACTCTTCTGCTTACAGTAAACACGACCGGCCTGGAATACGGCGACTACGAAGGAACGCTTACTTTATCATCCTCCGGCGGCGCCGCCACGATTTCATTAAGTTTTGCTTATTATGCCCCGGTTATCCAATTAAGCAGTGATGTTATCTATTTTTCAAGGGATTATTACACTGCTTCCATTATTCTTGAAAATACCGGGGGCAGCGTATTGACCTGGTCGTTATCAACTCTTCCCGCATGGTTAAATGTTAATAAAACCGGCAACTCATTATTTTATTCCAATGTTGATTATATCACATTTACAGTGAACTTTTTTAATATTATTTACGGAGATTATGAACAGGAAATAGAAATTCAGTCCAACGGGGGCAACGCCCTGGTAACAATACATCTCTATTATGAACAAGTAGTTGAGGTCTATCCTGGTTCAGGAGCAGCGCGAATTGCTCTTGGCGCTCCCTTGCGGGATATTAAGCAAATTTACGGCTCTCCGCCGCAATGGAGTTATACGGAAACCCCTGATCATCTCTATTATCATAAAATTGAATACCCGGAAAGAGGTTTAACTTTTTATTTTATTCCACAAAGTTCATCAATTCTCATTCCGTCCTTTCCGGTGGAATCTATCTATATGGTGGAACCGTATGATGGTTTGCTGGAAACAAACCTGGGTATAAAAAGTTCTCGTGCCGAGCTTATCAATGCTCATGGCGCTCCCGATGAAGATAACCAGACTGGTAATTATATTACATACAATGAAGGCATAACTTTTTATTTTAATGAAAATTCCAGGGTTCAGGCAATTCTGGTTTTTAATCCACACTAATTATATACAGGATAATATAGCAATGAAAATTACGGTAGCAAATATATAATCGCAATGTGAACGGTAACTTTTTTTCAAATCTTGAACATGTTTATAAAAAAAGAAAACCCTTTTTTCAAGTAATGTTGATTAAAATGTAAATTAATTATAAAATACTACTATTCCGGGAATATCAAGTTATAATTGGAGGTCGGGCAAATATGAAAGTCACAAGGAAACTATTTTCAAACACAGTTATGTTACTGCTAGTGATCGCCGGAGTAACCTTTGCACAAACCACCGGTAAAATTACGGGTAAAGTGTTTGATGCTGAAACCGGTGAACCGTTAATTGGCGCAAATGTACTGCTGGAAAGCACCAGAATGGGAGCTGCCGCTTCAGCTGATGGTGAATTTTTTATCATCAATGTCCCCCCTGGCGAGTACACAGTACGTTGTAACTATATCGGTTATGAAAGCATTCGCATGCAAAGTGTCCGGGTATCTGTAAACCGGACGACCAATCTCGACTTTCGGCTAAATCCAACGGTAGTCGAAGGTGAGGTTGTTACCGTAGAAGCCCAGCGAATAGCCGTTAAAAAAGATCAAACCAGTTCGGTACGCAATGTCTCATCTGAACAAATTGATATATTACCAGTAGAAAATATCAATGATGTTGTCAATATGCAGGCAGGTGTGGTGCAGGGACATTTCCGCGGCGGACGCAGCGGCGAGGTTTCGCATCTGATTGATGGGCAACAGGTTACCAATGCGCTTTCCGGGGAAGGCCGCAGTGTTAATCTGGAAACCGAGGCAATCGAGGAAGTTGAAGTTATTAAAGGTACCTTTAATGCCGAATATGGACGCGCCATGAGTGGCGTTGTTAACGCTATTACCAAAGAAGGCAGTAACTCTTTCCACGGTTCCGTATCGGGAAGCTTTGCAAATTACCTGACCTCAAACACGGATATTTTCGTTGGTCTCAAGGATTCGGAACTGGATCGCAATGAGGATTATAAAATGCAGATCAGTGGTCCGGTTATCAAAGACTATCTCAGCTTTATTGTCAATTATCGTTATCAGGATAATAAAGGCCATCTGAATGGTTATAAACTGTTTGATAAAAACAATTACAGTTTCTTTAACGATCCCGATCCTATGAACTGGTATTCTGAAAAAACCGGCGACAGCAGTTATGTGCCGATGAACAGGGATATATACAGAACTCTGACAACCACTCTGGCCTCGCGGTTAACTAAAAATATCAAGCTGAAATTATTGTACAATTTGAATGATAATCAATCCAAAAATTATAGTCATTATTATAAATATAATCCGGATGGACGGCCAACCAATTATTCAAAATCGCAATACTATGCCCTGAGCATTAACCATATGCTTGCCTCCTCCCTGTTCTATGAACTAAAAATGTCCTATCTGGATAACTATTATGGTAATTATATGTACGAGGATCCGCTCGATAGCCGCTATGTACATCCGCGATTCAGCAGTTCTACAGGGCCGGGCTTTTCCACCGGCGGTGATTCCAAAGATCACTATGAAAGTTTTACCAAAGATTTAAACGTTAAATTTGATATTAACTGGCAAATCAACAAAAATCACAGCATTAAAACCGGTGTAGATTATTTGCAACATGATCTCGAAAGCATTTATCACAGCATTCAGAACAAATGGCATAATACCGAATGGGAAGCATTCTATTTTGATCCGGTTGTTTACCCGGATTCTTCCCTCTACTCCGATATTTACCATAAAAAACCCCTGGATTTTTCCGCATATATTCAGGACAAAATGGAATTCGACGAGATGGTTATTAACATCGGCGTACGCTACGATTATGTAGATCCCAATACTCAGTATCCATCCAACCTGCGAAACCCGGTGAACCTGATACGGTATGATGATCCCTCAAGAATGTCAACCAAACTCGATGCTGAACCCAAAGCGCAAATCAGCCCCAGACTGGGTATGTCGTACCAGTTGGGTGAAGCCGCATTGCTGCATTTTAGTTATGGTCATTTTTTCCAGTCACCGCCCTTTTCCAATTTCTATCAGAATAATTCCTGGATAATCAATCCCACTAATTTTGCCACCCAGCAGGGCAATCCGCAATTGCGCCCGCAGCGTACAGTTCAATACGAAATCGGCTTGTGGCAGCAATTGATGAAAGGTATGGGACTTGAAGTATCGTTGTTCTATCGTGATATTTATGATCTGCTCAGCATGGCGGTTATCACCACCTATAATGCGGAAATTTATGGTCGTTACACTAACAAAGATTACGGCAATGCCAAAGGTTTGGAAATAACCTATGACTTTGCTACCGGTGATTATTACGCCAATGTTAATTATACCCTGCAGTATACCCGCGGTAATGCCGATAATGCCCTGACAACCTTTGACCGCGCCGGTCAAAACCAGGATCCAATCCCAAGATTAATTCCAATGAGTTGGGATCAGCGCCATACCCTGAATGTGACGCTGGGTTATCATAAAAACAATATGGGCGCTACCCTTACAGGGTATTATAATTCCAATTCCCCATATACATGGGCGCCCTTGCCATCCAGTCAGCTTTATTATGTTAACTTGTACCAAAACAATGACTGGAAACCCAACCGTTATAATCTGGATTTATATGGATACTATGATTTAACTGTTATGAAAAACATTAAAATGCGTTTCAGCCTGAACGTATACAACCTGCTAGATAATTTGAATGAGAATTGGGTGTATAGCCGCACCGGGCGCGCTTATACCAATGTTGTGCTGGAAAGCGAGCGCAATAATCATCATAGCGATTTTAATACCTATGAAGATACTTATCAGGACCCGTCAGCTTATTCCGCACCCCGGTTAATTAAATTCGGTGTTGGTTTTATGTTTTAAATCATCGGTTTAACGACACGTGAAACTGATAATTTGTGGAGGTTTTAATTTATGAAAGTGTTAAGAATATTATTTACAGGCCTGCTCATTCATTTTATCGCCGTATCTATAATATTTGCCCAGGGCAAGCCCTATGAAGGCCCGGAAGATGGCGCCGGTGATAAAGCAGCGGAACGGGTTGGCTTTATGGAAGGCAACAATGTTCGCTTGCAATTTCGCAATACCACAGAACTTTCCGATCATGGCGACGGCGCCGATCCGTTTCCCAGCAAATGGCCGAATAATTTAAATGGCGTGCATTCGAATGACGGTATCGGTCTGTTAATTGGCGCACAGGTTTTTGTAAAAAAAGATCCGGCTGCAGCGGTTGATTCGGTTATCGTTGACGATATGAACCTGGCCGCTTCCTTAAAAACCCAGGGGTTACTCGATACCCTGCATTTCCTGCAAACCAGTTACCGCGAAGAAATGGATCGCGATCCTACCGGTCAGATTGAATGGAAATTATACCCGGTGCGCGGTTACTTTAACTGGACCAGTGAAACCCCGGCGCTCAGCGACCGTGAAGAATCCTGGCCGCCGGCCGGCTGGCCGGAACGCGGCGTTGGTTTGAAATGGGCCGGCGAATGGAACGGACGTTTTGGCCGCGGCCCCTCCAAAGCTGATTTGGAAAGTTTTTTTGTCGCCAACGATGCGCAGGATCAGGAATACCTGCAAGATACTTTTATCACCAACGAAGGCGATACTCTTAAACCGATCAAGTATTATCCCCGTCCCGGAATAAAAATTGGTGATTTTCATCCGGAAGTTACCCTGCAATGGGGTAAACCCTGGGGCGGGTTGGGTTTACGCATCGAGCAGCGCGGATTTCAATGGAATAATCCCCAGGCTAAAGACGCTATCTTTTGGGAATATACCATTGCTAATGTCTCCGATTACGATTTGAATGAAATGGCTTTTGGTTATTGGGTTGATAACGCCATTGGCGGCCAGGCTGAAGGCAGCGATGAACTGGGCGCTTTCCGTAAAGATATTGACCTTGCATACTCGTGGGATATCGATGGCCATGGCGTTCGCGATCTGCCGACCGGCGCTATGGGGTTTGCCTTCCTCGAAAGCCCCGGCATTCCCTGGGATGGAATCGATAATGACGATGACGGTATTATTGATGAAAAACGCGATAATTTTGCCCAGGCCTTAATTGGCCCGACCGATGGTTACTCGAACCTGGAAGCCTTTAAAACTTTTTATCATTTAAAAGATGAAGAACTCAAATCGCATTGGGACGCCGATGAAGACCAGGACTGGGATGACGGTAACGATGCCAATGGCGACAACAAGTACCAGGAAGACGAAGATTATGGTGATGATGTTGGTACCGACGGTGTTGGCCCATTGGATTTAAATTACGATCAACCGGATGCGAACGGCACGGAATGTAATCATCGTCCTGATTTTATTGAAGGACTGGGCGGTGAACCGGATTTTGGTATTCTGGATGTCTCCGAATCGGACATGCTGGGTTTGACCTCATTTTACATGTTCCCAATACCCGATCACGTTGTTCCGTATACACACTGGTTCCGCAATGATAAATCAATGTGGGAACTGATTGGCGCCGATTCTCTGAATCCTTATATGGGTGAAATTTCAAACCTGGCTGAAGTATTTGCATCGGCAGTTTTCCCCTTGTACAAAGGTCGTACGGAACGCATTTCCATGTCCGAATTACATGCCTGGGATGATCTGGCCGGATTGAATGCAATTCCTCCCACATCTCCTAATCTTTTTAAAGCTAAAGAAATTGTTCAGGTTATTTATGAAACAGACTATCGTTTTGCCAAACCGCCGATCATGCCGGCATTAACGGCTACAGCAGGCGATGGCTGTGTCTATCTTACCTGGGATAATATATCCGAATTGCGTACCCGTGACCCATTCCTGAAAAATGTTAATGATTTTGAAGGATATAAATTATACCGCAGCACCGAGCCGGGATTTCTCGATGCGACAATTGTTACCGATGGCTTTGGCAGTAAAGTTTCAAAAAAGCCGATATTTATGTGCGATGTTAAAGATGAACGTACCGGATATGCCAATTATGGTCAGGTCGAAGATTTGGGGGTAGCCGTTTACCTGGGCAATGATACCGGTCTGCTGCATTCTTATACCGATTATGAAGTACAAAATGGCCGCACCTATTATTATGCCCTGGTTGCTTACGACTATGGTGAACCGACTATCGGTAGTACCGGTCTGGCCCCTGCGGAAAATAATATCATCATTCAACTGGATAAAAACGAACAGATCATCACTTTCCAGAGTAAAAACGTCGCGGTTGTAACTCCTGGTCAAAAAGCAGCCGGTTATCATTTCGAATCCACAGTTACTATGGAAGGACAGGACAAAGTAATCGGTTGTGGTATTTTAGAACCGGAAGTAGTTGTTGCCGATGCTCTGAAAAAAGACCATCGTTATAAAATCAAATTCGGGGTGCATGAAATAAGGCGGGTAAACAAATCTGCTTATGGTATCAAATGGGTTAATAATAGTATAACAGTTTATGATATGACCAACGATAATGCAGTTGCGTTTCTCGATACCTGCCAGTTACAACAAACTGTTATCGCGGACTCGACAGAAACACTGGGTTATAAATTCATTAAAACCGGTACCAATACCACAGATGTTTTTGACGGAATCAGACTAAAAGTTACCATGCCGGTAAAAGAAGGTGAGTATGATCCACTCAGATCAGGCTGGCTGAAAGGCAACTCGCCGATCAGTGTCACCATGACGGCGGAAGAATCAAAATATTATCCGTATACTTATAATATTGTTTTTACCGATAATGACTCCGATTATACAAGCAAAACAAGAATTACTGCTACTTCTCTCATTAAAGATGAGAATGGAGTAAAGATTAAAGAAGGCTTGATCCAATTTCAAAATTTCAGTTTTCATGTAGAAAACACATCAATTATGGATTCAACAACCGGACAACCATTTATTATGGAAATGGTAGCCCAGGATATAGATGGTAACGGAACATTTGAGCTGTTAAAAGACCGTGTGGTGGTTGGAATCCAAAATGATCTTGGCCGGTGGGCATCTACAGTATTCCTGATTGATTTTAAAAATGCCAATAACGAGTCCGATTTACCCAAAGCGGATGATGTTTATCAAGTCAGGTTCAATAGCCCATTCTGGCACACAGATTCTTTGATGTTCACCATTGATTCTAATGAATTTACAGAAAAAGCCGAAATAACCAATTCACTGGATAAAATTGAAGTAGTACCCAATCCCTATGTTGCGACAAACCTTATGGAACCGGCAGTTGGCAATCCTTATTTGAACCAGCGCCGTCGTATCATATTTACAAATATCCCGGCCAGATGCTCTATCAATATCTTTACCGTCAGCGGCGTACTGGTTGATCAGATAGATGTAAATAATGACATTTCAGAGGGTATTGTTCACTGGGATCTGTTAACCAGAGAAGGTCTCGAAGTCGCTGCTGGTGTGTACATTTATCACATCAAGGTGCTGGAAACAGGAGATGAAAAAATGGGCAAATTTGCAATAATCAAGTGAGTTTGTCATGAACAGTCATTTAATTAATAGTCTGGATTTTATCAAGGTCTCATATATACAATCTGTGAGAGGTTAAAAATGAAAGTGTTCAAAATATCGGGCTTGATTGTTTTAACTATGATGATATTATTATCTGGTTTTAATAATTCAAGTTTTGCACAAAAACCCTATCGTGTGGGTACCACTTCGGCGAATTTTCTGGAGATGGGATTCGGCAGCGCCGGGGGCGCTATGGGCGAAGCCTATGTCAGTATGGCAACAGATCTTTCTGCAATTTACTGGAATCCGGCCGGTTTGGGATATATGGATCAAAGCGAAGTACAGTTCACTTATCAACCCTGGTTTGTTGATATCAATACTTCATTTACAGCTGCCGGTCTCGTAATTCCCAGGGTGGGTGTATTGGCGCTGGGAATTTACCAGGTTGATTATGGCGATATGAAAGTAACCACCCTGGATCAACAAACCGGAACCGGAGAATTTTTCTCCGCCAATGATTTTGCCTTCAGTTTTTCATATTCACGCAAACTGGCAGAATGGTTTTCCTTTGGCGCATCGGCCAAATATATCTCATCCAAAATATGGCATACCAGTTCCTCAGCAGCAGCTGTAGATCTCGGTGTAATGCTGAATACGCACTTTTTCTCCCCAACCGGTAAAAAAGATGACGGTATGGCTATTGGTATGAGTATAGCCAACTATGGAACAAAAATGAAATATGACGGTATGGACCTTATCTTCCCAATCGATCTTAGCGCAGACGAGTATGGTAATTACCGTGATGTTCCCGGTCAATACCGTTTGCAGGGGTGGGAATTACCGCTTATCTTCCGGGTTGGTATGTCTGTCAATCCAATTGTTATCGGCAAACATCGCCTGACAGTATCAATTGACGCCCTGCACCCCAACAATAACAGCGAATCGATCAACCTCGGTGCGCAATACATGATGAAAATGCCTGCTATAGGCAGTTTTTATCTGCGCAGCGGCTATAAAGCCCTGTTCATGGATGAATCGGAATATGGCGCTACTTTTGGCGGTGGCTTTGTCCTGCGTTTTATGAACAATATCGGTTTAAAACTGGATTATTGTTATAAAGACATTGGGATGCTGGGTTATGTACACAGCTATACAATGGGATTTTTATTCTGATCCAATATAAATATACAAACACTTTAATGCCCCTGTAATCAGGGGCATTAAAGTAACAAGCCAACCCTAATTAGTTTTCCAACCAGTATTCTCAAAATTATAGAGTTGAAATTTTTAAAAAAAATATCACCCCGAAACGACAGGAACAAAACTAATAAACCGGGAATATAAATACAACAATTCTTTAATAGTAACCTGATTGAAAATTATATGACAATGAAACGAATTAAAAAAAATTTATTACTGTTAATATTGACAAATTTATTAATAATAAGCTGTTCCAGCCGTAAAACCCCGGAACCGGAGCAAACTGTGCTTGCTCGCATCGGCGATAAAGAAATCATGGTTGATGAGTTTATTCATCGCGCCGAATATACAATTCGCCCGCCTTATTGCAAGGGGAATTACATGGTGGATAAAAAGATCATTCTCAATTCCTTAATTGCCGAAAAACTGCTGGCTCTGGAGGCCGGTACCAATAATCCCCTGTTGCAAAATTCCGAATTCCAGTCATATATTACCGGCAGGCGGGAACAGGCAATGCGGCAATGGCAGTTTCACGCCGAAGTATATACCAAAGCTGAACCGGATACCGGTGAGATTAAAACCCTGTTTAAATATGCCGGCCGTACTTATAAAATTGCTTATTTTTCAGTGGGCGACAAACAAAGAGCAGACTATATAGCCGGAGAACTGACTTGTAAAGATTTTAACCGGGTATTTCACGACCTGGGAGGTCTGCAAGAGTTACCCCAGCGTGAAGTAGCCTGGAAAGATGAAGCCAATGACGCTATTCACCAGGCCCTGTTCTCGGATTCCTTACAAGCGGGCCAGGTCGTCGGGCCAATTGCCGCAGAAGAAGATCTTTACCTCTTTATTCAGGTTCTGGACTGGACTAATAGTATGGTCATTGGCGAACAGCAAATACAAACAAGATGGAATGAGGTGCGCGAAAAACTAAAAAATCGCTATGCCCTGAAGCTTTACCAGGAATATGTGGCCAATACCATGAAAGGTAAAACCGCAGAGTTTTATGGAGACGCCCTGTTCAAACTTGCCGAATTAATGCAACCGTTTTATCTCAAGACCGACAAGGATAAGAAAAACGAGTTCAAAAAAAGATTCTGGGATAAAGATGATACCGATCCGCTGGCGGCGCAGGATGATTATTTGCAGGAAATGGAAAAATTGCTGGATCTGCCGATAGTGAAAATCGACGGTCAGGACTGGGATGTGAAAAAACTATTGAATGAAATTGATAAACACCCGCTGGTGTTTCGGAAACGTAATATGAGTAGTGCGGAATTCCCGGAACAGTTTAAACTGGCCTTGGTCGACCTGATTCGGGACAGGTATCTGACGGAAAAAGCATATAGCAGCGGTTACGATAAAGTCAATATTGTCGAACATAATGCAATGATGTGGCAGGATTATATGGTTTCCGTTTACCAGCGCCGGGCCTGGCTGACGTCACAGGGAATAACGCAAAATTTTGAAAGCAATTATTATCCCATCATCCAGGAACACCTGAATGAGTATGTAAATGATTTGCAAAAGAAATATTCCGGGCAGATAGAGATCAATACACAAATGTTTAATGAGATCAAACTCACCCGCATCGATATGTTTGCTATGCAAAAATACAATCCCTTTCCGGTCATGGTCCCCAGCTTTCCCTTGCTGACGACAGATACTGCGCTCGATTATGGTAAAAAGATGAAATAGGACACATAAAAAAAGCCCGTTTTTTATTACGGGCTTTTTTACACTTGTATTTTTATGTACGATGTAAGTTATGACCTGCAACTTATAACAGCGGGCATTGTTTAACCAATGCCCGCTGATTAATTTTCACATCGGGGTAACCTAGTACTCAACTTCCAAGATAAAGTAAAACGCGCCGCGGACATCATTCCAGGAGCCGGAAGTGTTCATGGAGCCGTATTGTTCATTGTATAAAGCGTTATCCGGTTGACTCGAAGCCCAGTTGGAATATGTAACCGGTTCGCCGGTAGCGCTCCAAACGGTCCAGTTGCCTTCTTCTAATTTATCATGAAAACCGATCAGGGCGTCATCGCTTACTTTTCTTACACAACTCAGACAAACAGCGTTTTCTTCAGCGCTGGAAATTGTTGCCAGATGACCGCCGTTCAGTTCACAAATTGCTTCGGCTACTTCCCATTCTTCCTTACGATTGGAAATATAATATAAATTCTTATCTAATGAATCTACAAAAGTAAAAGTTGCTTCATCTACATTTAATAACGCGGTAATTGTTTTGCTGATGTTATTGGCAACATCTTTGATCGTAATTTTCGTAGACTGATCCCAATTGCCTTCGGATTTTATAAAGCCCATAAACGGATTGCTGAGATCCGGCGTAACCGATGCGATTGCAGAGTTTGATGTCGTCCAGGTATATTGCGGAATTTCTGTAACGAAAACCGAGGTGGCGGTTACATGATTGGTTTTACCGGGAAGGACAAACACGGTATCGACGCCTTTAGGATATTTATCAGATTGATTGATATATAAACCAAAGCTGGCATTATAAAAAATAGTACTGCGGAATTGGGAAATATAATGCGCCCCTTCACCGGAGTATTGGTTGGCTTTAACGGTAACATCTACACTATTATTTACCATACCGCGCCGGCCGGTTACGTAATTAAGCCAGTAAAAGCTATCGGCATAATATTGCAGATTGGTAAATGTTGTGGATAATTTGGCAAGATCGGTAACCAGAAAATATCCGGTTTTGGCAAGGTTTTTTAAATCATTCACATCGCCGCCGATACAAACCGCATACATGGCTTTATTTTCCAGGGCAGTTAAAGCCTGGGCCGGATTGGTCGTGCCTTTACTATCGGCGCCGGTAGTAATAACAACGAGTAAATTTTGCTCTACGTTAAAACCCGTAGCGGAATAAACATCCGCTCCCAGTTTGTCGGCGCCGGCTAGTACAGCCCCATATAAATCACGGGTTGCGGAACCGGCAGTAAGAGCGTTAATAGCGTCGATCAGGGTAGTCTTGTTACTGGTGAAATCCTGAACCATCGTTACATTTTCGGCAAAAGTATAAATTGCAATAGATTGTTTATCGGACATTTTATTAATATATGCCAATGCTGCATTTTTAATTTCCGGCATAAAATTTCCCGCCGAACTGGTTACATCAATCGCCAGAACAGTTTTCAGTGAATAATTAAAATCATCTTTTTTGCGAACTTGCAGGGCAACGTTTTGCAAATTCAATATCATTGTATCGTTTTCGACAATGACCAGGTCATCCCGTTCGAGGAAATCGACGCCAACCCCCTCAAGATCGGTTATCTGCATCATCAGGTTAACAAACGCCGGTTCCTGAATTTCAATACCATGACCGGTAATTTTAAAACTGGTTACATCACGATGGATTGTGGATGGTTTTTTCTCAGGCTCGGCGCCGTTCTTACCACAAGAAACAAGGCCGGAAAAAACGAAAAGTGATACCAGAAGTAATAAACCTTTTCTCATAAATACCCTCCGGGGAGTTATAACAGAAATTAGTTATTATGAATTCATGTCTTGATGTTTTTGTATCCGGTAGCAAATTTTAAATAATTTTAATTGGTCAGTAACAAAATAACAGAAAAACCGGAAACAAAAAAAATACGAAAACGTTAAAGTAATTATTAAAAATTATACCCGGATAAAATTACAATTTCCGGGTGGTATAGATTATTATTTTTTTTCTAAAAAGTCAAGTATTAATTGTAATTCTTAAAAAATCATAGCCCTGCAAAACACAATTTTTTTCACATAAATAATCTCTGGTCCTGTTTACAGAAGATTTTTAATTACAAAGATAATGTAACTTGATAATAATTACCGGGTGATAATAATTTAAAATTTGCATTTGTGGTGAATAACAAGTAAATTTAAAAAATTTATAATAATAAAGGGTAGAAAAATGAAAAAGATACTGGTTTTTTTGTTATGCTTATCAGCCACCCTGGTATTTGCCCAGGACTATTCAAAAATGAGTTATTACGCCGGAGTCGGCATAACCAAAAATTATGCACCGGAGGATTTTAATAAATATTGGCGTGAAGGGTTCAATATCGATGCCGGTATCGGCAGAGATATTGCTTCAAGAATTGAATTGCAGGGTAAACTCACCTTTAACAGTTTCGATTTGAATACTACAAATTATGTTGACTATGGCAACCTGTCCGTACCGACAATATATGATACCTTGGGTTATAAAACAGCCAACGGCGGCCAGGCAACGATACTCTCTTTGATGATCAATGCCAAAGTTCTTTTTCCCCCGAAAAGATCGAGTAAAGCAGTGCCTTATTTTACCGCTGGTATCGGGTATTCACGTCTCAGTTTTGAACAAATTGATGTCCAGTCATCTATGGATACTAAAATTGTGCCGGAAAGCACGAAAAATGTGTTAACCACCGGCATCGGGATTGGTTTTGATATCGACGTAACCAAAAGAACCGATCTGTATCTTGAAGGACGGTTTGATGTTTTATTTACGGAAAATGAAAGCACGGTAATATTTCCAATCAAGTTTGGTGTAGCTATACATTAATTATTAATATACGGTTATTCTGGATCACACATTTATGTGAAGTGATCATTGAATCCGACAACCGGTTGTCTCTTTCAGTACTGCACCATTTTAAAGAAGAACAACCGGTCTCTTTCAATTCCAATTATCCGCTTGTGTTCTATCCATTACCGGGTTGAAAAATTTTAATTAATAAAAAGTGAGTATCATTCATGGGTAAAATCAAATCTGTTATATTCGTATCAGTGCTTTTATTATTCCTGTTCGTGCAAATTGCAGCAGCCGCCCAGGTCGGGGATACAAAATTCAATGTCGATCGTGGCTATTTTTCAGCCCCGTTTCAACTGGTTATAACTACAGCTACTGCCGGAGCCTCTATATATTATACCCTTGACGGCAGCGCGCCGTCTGCCGGACATGGTACTCTCTACACAAAACCTGTGTCTATTAATAAAACCACGATTGTTCGGGTAATTGCGGTTATGAATGGCATGGAGCCCAGCGATGTAGATACGCAAACCTTTATCTTTCCCGATGATATTGTCAATCAGCCCGGCAATCCGGCCGGTTTCCCGGCCGTATGGTATACAGATCTAGGTTCCGCAATAGCCGCCGATTATGAAATGGACCCGGAATACCCGGATAATAATACAATGATCAAAGATGCGCTGTTAGCGTTACCAACAGTTTCCCTGGTGGTGGAACCGGATGAACTGTTTACTGCTGACGGTGTTTATCCGAATGGCGGTTATGATGATAATAACGACTGGGAAAAAGCCTGTTCAATAGAAATGATCTTTGCCGATACTACCCGTAATTTCCAGGTGAATTGCGGTATTCAGCCCCGCAGCCAACCGGTTACCACCACACGTAAACGCAGCTTTAAACTGGATTTTAAATCTGAATATGGCACAAGCAAACTCGATGAACCCGTTTTCCAAACTGCTCTGCAATCGCCAACAAATTCAGCTCCGGAATTTAATTCCCTGATCCTGCGTGCAGGGTATATGGAAAATTATACCGGCAAGATCTATAATCCTGCTTTTAACATCTATTTCCGCGATATAATGGTGCGCGATGCGCAAATGCTGGCATCCGGTTTTGGGACTCATAATTTATTCGTCCACTTGTACATTAACGGTTTGTACTGGGGATTGTACAATCTCACGGAATCGCCCGATGAGCATCACCTGGTCAATTATCATGGCGGCAGCCAGGATGACTGGCTGATCGTTAAATCCAATCCGGATAGCGATGACGACGGCGAAGTGCTGACCGGCGATGACACCCGTTACCAGGTTTTACTCGATTTAATCATTGGCGAAAACCTTGCCGGTCTGGTCGATTATCAGAATGTAATAAAATACCTGGACGCACAAAAATTCGCTGAATACATGATTTTGCAAAATTATTATGCGGTTGGTGACTGGCCGGATAATAACTGGGTGTTTGTTATGAAAAACGGCCTCTCTCCTGCCCCGGGTTTCTTTTATGCCTGGGATGCGGAAAAAGCCTGGCTGGAAAATGACGACCCGCAATCGTATTTACACAGCCGCTACAGCCCCTATCTCACCGACCCGACACTGGCAAACGGACGCTCTTACCGCGCCATTCCATCCCGGTTGTGGAGAGCCATGATCACCAGTCCGGAATTTAAAATCTTGTTTGCTGATTGTGCCTATAAACTAATGTATCAATATGGTATTCTAAGCGATGATGCCTCGCAAAATCGTTTTTTACAATATTCCGGTCATATTTCCACTGCGGTACGCGCCGATCAAAAAAGATGGGCGGATGATAATAACCGGACAATTTTACCGGGGCAACTATTTACGCACACGGACTGGCAAAACCAGGTAAATAAAGTGTTGAGTAATATTCAAAATAATGTTACTTATTTTATCAATGATTTCAGGGCCGCCGGTTTGTATCCCAACCTTGATCCGCCGCTGTTTAATCAATACGGCGGTAATGTAGCGAAGGGATTTGTAGTCACTATAACCAATCCCAACGGTAGCGGTGAAATAATGTATACCCTGGATGGCGCCGATCCGCGCCAGGCCGGCGGCGCAGTACATCCCAATGCTGTTAGTGGTGGTACTACTGCTTATATAACGATCAATAATTCCACCCACATAAAGTCCCGCATTAAAAACGGTTCTGAATGGAGTCCTCTGCAGGATATCACTTTTTATACCCCCATGTCAAGCGGCGATCTGAAAATAACCGAGATCATGTATCACCCGCCCGCTGTCGGCAATAATGATGGCGATGATTACGAATTCATTGAACTTAAAAACACCGGCGACGACCGCATTAATCTCGCCGGAATTACCTTTGCAGATGGAATTACTTACACCTTCCCAAACGGCGCATTTCTTGACGCCGGCAGTTTTGTGGTTCTAAGCAAAAACAGCAGTAAATTTTACAGCAAATACGGTATAACCTCTTTTGCAAATTATGACGGTAACCTGAACAATGGCGGAGAAAAGATCACCCTGCGAGACCCGGCCGGTAATTCTTTGTTTTCGGTAACCTACGATGACAAATCTCCCTGGCCGACCAGTCCGGATGGCGACGGCTATTCGCTGGTTCCTGTTAATTTCAATACCAACCCCAATCCGAACAATGCCGCCAACTGGCGCGCCAGCAAATATGAAATGGGTTCGCCCGGTATGGACGATTCGGTGCGGTATACTCCCCCGCAACCGCCGGCAGGACCTGTAACTATTTTATTTGTTACTTCCTCCGCAAACCTGGACGCTGATGATAATGCTGTCCGCACACGGCTGCTGAGCAGGGATTATATCGTTTTGGTGAAAGAGCAAAATACAGTTACCGCAGCAGATGCCGCCGGTAAAAACCTGGTGCTGATCTCCGGGTCCGTCAATTCCGGCGCGGTGAATACCAAATTCCGTAATGTTGCCGTTCCGGTTCTGCTGTGCGATCCATACCTGTTTGACGATATGGGCATGACCAACGCAACAGAAAATGTTGATTATGGTGTAACCAGTAACACGACGTTGAATATAATCCAACCCGATCACCCGGCATCGGCAGGTTTCTCCGGGACAGTACAGGTAACCACTACACCACTGGAGATGGCCTTTGCGGTTCCCAATAACAATGCCCGGATCATTGCCGCCTGGCAGGGCGATGCCGGTAAAGCCGCTATATTCGTTTATGAACAGGCGGCAACAATGATCGGCCTGACAGCCCCGGCGCGGCGGGCTGGCTTTTTTATCAACAGTGGTATAACCGGACAAATGACGGCTAATGGCTGGAAACTGTTCGATGCGGTAGTAGATTGGGCCATGAACAGGACAACAGCGATCCATGATACATATAGCGAAAGACCGCAAAATTTTACCCTGGCGCAGAATTATCCGAATCCCTTTAATCCGGTTACGACAATTGCATATAGCCTGCCGGTGACGGCATGGGTAGAAATGCAAATCATCAATATACAGGGACAATTAGTGAAAACACTATGCAGCAACGAACAGGCTGCCGGAGATTATACAGTCGCCTGGAACGGAGTGCGCGAAAATGGCTTGTTGGCTGCCAGCGGAGTGTATTTTTACAAACTGACGGTGACTGAAAAAAGTGGTGCACGGCATATTTATAACCGTAAAATGCTGCTGGTAAAATAAAAAATCAACATGTCAAATATTTTTGGCGTACAATCCAATGGTTGTACGCTTTTTATACTAGTTATTTGGATTTTTTAAAATTCAAAAACATACATAAAAATTTCTCATTTATCGATTCTCCTCAAGTTTCTCTCAGCCAAAACAACATACAGGAACAAAGGATGAAATTCCGGTACCTAATTGTTGAATACATATATATCGTATTATGTCAAGGGTGAGAAAATGCTAAACAAAATCATCATTATCACCGGCGCAAGCGGCGGATTGGGAGAAATTGTTACCGGTCATCTGGCGCAGCAAGGCGCAACAATTGCCGCGATTGCCCGCAACAAGGATAAACTGAAAAACCTGCAAACAGAAAATAAATCCCTGCCTGGGATAATTGAAATTTTTTCGGCGGATATAACCGATCCTGTACAGGTTAATGCCGTTTTCAAATCCATATATATAAAGTTCAAACGAATCGATGCCCTGGTGCATCTGACCGGAGGTTATGTCGGCGGCAAACCCGTAGCGGAAACCAATGATGTTATGTGGCGGGAGATGCTGAATGTGAATCTTGACGCCGCTTTTTACTGCTGCCGTGAGGCTATGAGTAGTATGAGCGGGCAAAAGTTTGGGAAAATTGTTACAATTTCAGCAATGTCGGCACTACAGCCCAAAGCTAAACGGGCGGCATATACGGTTGCCAAATCCGGGGTTATTGCCCTCACCCGCACCCTGGCGGAAGAAGGTAAAGCAGTTAATGTACAGGCGAATTGTATTGCTCCGGGGATTATTTTAACGGCGGCCAATCAAGCCGCAATGCCGGAAGCCGATACAAATCAATGGATTCGCCCCGAACAGATTGCAGAGACAATTGCATTTCTGTGCTCTGCTCAGGCGGATGCCATTACCGGTACGGTTATCGAAATGCCCTGAAATTCAGGCAGATTTTTCCGGCAATTCTTTTTCTTCAACAGTCTCATTATATAATACAAAACCCCGCGCCAGGTAGTTTTGCAGCGCCGCAGGGTGATCGTGGGAGCAGGTATGTACCCACACCCTTTTGGGTTTCATGCTCCATGCCCTGATAATAGCATGGGTCAACAAAATCCCGCCCAGACCCTGACCATAGTATGGCGGTAAAATACCAAAATAAACGAGTTCAATCTGGGTACCCGGTTGTTTTTCCAGTTCATAATAACCAGCCGGGGCGCCATGCAGATATCCGACCCAGGTTTCCAGTTCCGGTCGATCGACATATTTATGCCACTGGTCGTGGGACCAGGATAATTTATCAATCCAAAACCAGTCCTTGCCTACCTCTGAATACAAAAACTTGTTAAAAGCCGGATAAGGCTGTTCGACACGTATGATATGAAAATCAGAGTTGACTTGGCGCGATGGCCGTAGTTCATCAAACGTATGCATTTCAAGAGACCAGGTGGTAATTGTCATCTTCATAAGGTAATCCTGTAATTTACTTTAACCAATCAAAAAACACCTGTGTGCCCCGTGATGACGGCTTGAAACTCAGGGAAAAACGGTTGCCGCAACGGGGCGTCCAGATATAGGACCAGTTTGAGCACTCCCCTGCCCGGCAAATAACCTGTTCATTATGCAAAATATGCAACCCCATGTAAAGCAGGTCGCCCTCCTGCGACGAGATATCACAAATTGTATCGTAATGGCATTTATCAAACTGCCAGGGGACTATTGGAAAGGTCAGTTCCATCTCCTCGTCGTCAAACAATCCGGAGACCAGCGCGCCGTTTAGTTTTTGAATAATTTCAGGAGTTACAGTTTCATCAACCAATTCCCCAGAATTGATGCACCCGCCCATTAGTACAGCTTTATCCGGCAAAACCAGCTGTGGGTTAAATTGTAAACGATCCAGCGTGTAAATATCTTCATCGTATAACATTTGACCAAACAATTCATGCACAAGTACATCCACTTTTTCATTGGGCTTGAAATCCAGTATATCGGCATAGATCAGTTCGACATTGCTGTATTGACACAGGCGCTGCCGGGCAATTTGAAATAACTGGGGATTCATTTCCACGGCATATACTTTTTTAGCGCCCAGTTGTGCCATATATTCGGAAATCAAGCCAAATCCACAGCCGGCTTCAACACATACTTTGTTCTTGATCTTGCGCCGATTTTGATTCAACATCTCCATATAGGCGCGGGTACGGTTGTCATCGTCATAAATACTGATAAACGCTAAAAGGTCATCCAGTTCGTTAAACCGCTTTTCGGGTAATTCATTGATTATATCCACATATCCGCCGGAACAGGTTAATATTATAAACTATTTATGCAATAATTTATTAAAGATATTTGTACTTGCAAACTGATTTATTCAGATTTTACTTTTATGATTTTACTTTTCTATTTGCCGGAAATTTTTAAAATATTACAGGATGGTAATTTTTTATAGCGGTTATTTCACACCGCTTAGAGCATCGTTGATAATACCAACCAATTTATCGGGTTGATAAGGTTTGGTGAGCCAGTTTATTACACCACAGTTATTATAGAGCGCTTTATTAAAAAATCGCATTTCCGCAGTTAAAACAATTATCGGAGTATTAATATATTGGGGCATACTATGAACATCACATATGAAACTCAATCCTCCGGAATTCAGGGTATTCAGGTCGGCCAAGATCAGATCAAAATGTTGGGCATTTAATTTCTTTAAAGCATCTTCCCTGGTAGCAACATCGATGACTACATATCCTGCACCAGTTAAAACAAACTGGATCATCTGATTTTCGCTTATAAGACTATTGACGGTTAAAATTACTTTACTCATGTTATACTCCCGGAAAATTTCCGAAAATACATAAAATCAGGTTATATAATAATTAATATAATTTAACCTGGATTTTCACAATGTGTAAACTAGAGAATAATTATAACCTGTTCAGCGAATTGCCGTAAATCAAGAAAAATATTTTATTCTATTGTTAAAGGTAATACTTGATATTGGGAAATACAAATATTACTTAATAACATCAAAATACCCGCTCCGGATGAAGTTTGTCAAATTACAATATTTGATGAAAATATCTGCTACAACATGCAAAAACAAAGTTTTATTCAAAATTATCATAAAAAAGTAGATTTTTATGTTGGTAACATATTCAAAGCACTGCCGAAGGTGATGAACTTGGAAATTTCTATAACCAATCAGATCACCTGATTTGAGAGTTTTTCCAACTTTTCATTTTTTCTTCATGTTTTCATATTGCTCAATATCAAATAAAAAAATACCTCTCCCATCTCCAGCACCACCCATGAAACCAAATTGCAGGGCAACATATTTACCGTATCGGTCAACAACCGGATTGTCGGAACGCAACACTCCCGGATATCGGGTTGAAAAATCGGCAAATCGTTCAGCCCTGCCACTTCCATCAAGAGCCAGTTTATAAACATCAAGCTTGTACTGGTTTCTAAATTCCCGGGGCTGATGCCGGTCACTTTCAATCATTGTAAAATTACCATCCGGGAAAATACCCTCTACCTCATTATAACTATCTGGAAAAAATGTATAAAAAGTTATCTTACCGGTTTCAAGATTTAAACCGCAAGTTTGTGAATGATGATAGGCATCCTTTTCATCACCCCAGTAATGTGTATAAATCAATTCATTGTTGAATGGCGGTCTGAAATCCTGGGTTTCCAGACGAACATAAGCGCTTGAATCCTGATATGAAAGTATCAACTTTTTATTGACCAACTTGGGGATCCCGTTATAATATTCAATATCAGCCATACAAATTTCGCGCTGACCGACCAGCGTCCAGGCAATCTTCATATTATTTTTAGATACTGCCGGTCCTTCCTCACAAACTTCACCAAGGGGATATGGCTCCTTAAGGTTATCCTTTTTTAATATGTACAAATTTAAACCCGTATGTCGATCTCTTTCAGGATTTTTGGCTTCAAAGGTGTCTCCACCCATTGCCAGTAACAAATCCCCATTTGGTAAACATTGAGCCCGAAAAATTCCACCGTGATAAAAATTACATGAAATGCAGGTTACTTCACGGGTTTTAATATTAATTTTAAAAACATCTCCGACTATTTTATTAAGAAAATAAATATTTTCCGAGGTTTCGTCCCAATCTGGGCGTACTCCCCAGGTGGTTAAAATTGAAAAATAGGGTGGTAATTCTTTAATCAGGGTTTGTATGCTTTGCGATGAACTTGAATTCGAAATACATATTATCAAAAAAAACAAAGAAAAGATGACTTTATTCATAATTAATTCCACATTATGGTTTTGGAGTAAATGATTATTGTAAAACGAATTATCAAATTATAAATAAAATGATTTTTCTTATTAATACCTTGGCTATGAAAATTCAAGATAACCGGAAGACAGTAAGTTATTTCTATGTATTTAAATTAGCTACAGTTTTCATGTAACAATATTTTAGCTAAAAGCACTTGATCAACTTTAAAATAATGATATTCATACACTACAAGTTAATAATTAAAAAGCCCTCGCCGCCAGCCAACTTCCGGATATAAATGCGCCGGTGGAACTGCCGAGGTTACAAAAAACCACGATTAAAAGTACCCTGCTTACCGGGTTTTTCCAAAAGCCTTTAACGGAAGTGATGGCATTGGGAATATCTTCAAAATCTTCCACGGTTGGTTTTTTTATCCATACCTGTACCAGCCCGGCTACCCATCCGGCAGCTATTAACGGATGCAAAGTTGTAATTGGCGCAGCAAGAAATGCAGAGAGTATTGTAAGCGGATGCGCAAATGCCGCAGCAGCGCCCAGCGCCGATAATATTCCCGTAACCAACACCCAGATATAAACGGACTCGATGGATTGTTCCATGCCGCCTTTAAAGAACCCGATAACAAATAAAGCAACAATTATAGCCGGAATCGACCATTTGATGATTTCCGGAACAATTGATTTGGGCGGTAATTGCGTAATGGCGTCAAGTGAATTTTCATTACGAATATGAGTTTGTATTCCCGGTACATGCCCGGCGCCCACTACAGCAACAACGATATTACCGGGGGCATTTTTGATCTTTTCACTCAGATATACATCGCGTTCGTCAATTAACCGCTTTTTGACCTCCGGGAATTCTTTGGTAAAAGTTTCCAGTACAGTTTCAAGTTGATCCTGCTTTTTGAGTTGTTCGATAAGATCATCGTCGATCTTTTCACTAAACAGCAACCCGGCCAGAATTTGGGTCATCATTTTCATTTTATTCCAGAAATTCAAATAACCCCACACCCGTTTCAGGGTAATTTCAATATTCCGGTCTGCCAGCACCAGGTTGGCGCCGGTCTTTTCACTTTGCTTGATACCCTCGATCATTTCCGCGCCCGGTTCAATGCCCAACTGCTGCCCAAGTTTGCGGTAAAAAGAAGTCATAATAAGCTGGGTTAACAAAAACAGGGCTTTTTTCTCTTTAATCACTTTAAAAATATCCAGCTTTTTCCATGACTCGCGTTGAATTATTGATTTGTAACGTGATTCACACAATTCGATACAGATAGAATCGGGGTGCACCATTGCCACAGTGGTTTGTACATCGACAACACTTTGTTTGGAGACATGAGCGGTGCCTACCAGGTATATATCTTTATTATCGAGTTTAATATTGGTAACACTTTCGGGTAGTTGTTCATTACTGGTCGTCATCAATCGTTTCCTTGAATAAAAAAAGTATTTCCTCAAGTCCTGACTTTTCAGGATTTTTTAATATACAGTTAACAGCTAATTATCTGGTATAGTTTTATATCATTGTAAAAACCGGGATAATTAATTAATAAATTATCAAGAATTATTCAACTTTACAAGTTAAATTCTTGAGAGTTACCCCCGGATGAATTACTACCCGGAATATTTAGAGCTGAAATATTTCCACCCTTAAAAAACCGGTTTGAATATGACGGTAGCCAGGGGCGGGACAATTAAATTAAGTGAATATGGCCGGCCATGCCAGGGCACATTATCGCTGTGAAAACCGCCCATATTGCCTTTGTTGCTCCCCCAGTAATCGGCCGCATCGGTGTTAAGTACTTCCCGGTAATGGGCATGGTATGGCACGCCAATACGGTAATTCTCGCGGTAGACTGGAGTAAAATTACACATAAACACCAGGGTATCTTCATTGCGGTGGGTTTTGCGGATAAAAGTAATTATACTGTTTTCCGAATCCATAAAATCAATCCATTCAAAACCATCATTATTAAAATCAATTTCATACAAAGCCGGTTCGGAACGCATTAAATGGTTCAGGTCTTTGACCAGGTTTTGTAATTTTTGATGCGGTTCAAATTGTAACAAGTGCCAGTCCAGGCTTTGGGTTTCCCGCCATTCCTGCCACTGACCGAATTCGGAACCCATAAACAACAATTTTTTACCGGGATGACCATACATAAAGCCCAGCAGCGTTCGCAGGTTGGCAAATTTTTGCCAGAAATCACCCGGCATTTTATCGAGCAGGGCGCGTTTACCGTGCACAACCTCATCATGGCTAAGGACAAGCATAAAGTTTTCGGTAAAAGCATAAAGCAGGGCAAAGGTAATCATATTATGATGATACTTGCGATGCACCGGGTCTTTACTGAAATAGGTAAGGAAATCGTTCATCCAACCCATATTCCATTTTAAATTAAAGCCCAGTCCGCCCAGGTAGGTGGGTTTGGATACACCGGGCCAGGCGGTTGATTCTTCGGCAATAGATAGTGCGCCGGGATAATAGGCAAAGATCAACTCGTTCAGTTTTTTCATAAAATCAATAGCTTCCAGGTTTTCGCGGCCGCCAAACTGGTTGGGTATCCATTCCCCCGCTTTACGCGAATAATCGAGGTATAACATGGACGCAACAGCGTCGACGCGGATGCCGTCGATATGATATTTGTCAAACCAGAACAGGGCATTGGCAATGAGAAAATTACGAACTTCATTGCGGCCATAATTGAAAATCAGGGTGCCCCAATCGCTATGCCGGCCTTTTTTGGGATCGGCGTGTTCATAGAGATGCGAACCGTCAAAACGCGCCAGACTGTGTTCATCGGAGGGGAAATGCGCCGGCACCCAGTCCAGTATTACACCGATATTATGGGTATGGCAGTAATCGACAAAATATTGAAAATCTTCCGGTTCCCCAAAACGCGAAGTAGGCGCATAATAGCCGGTTACCTGGTATCCCCAGGATGCATCCAGGGGGTGTTCCATTACCGGCATCAGTTCAATGTGGGTATAGCCCATTGTTTGCACATATTCTACCAGTTGCTCGGCCAGTTCCCGGTAGGACAAAAAGCGGTTGCTATTGTTCGGATCACGTTTCCAGGAGCCGGGATGCACCTCGTAAACCGAAACCGGCTGGGCCAGTTGATCGGTAGTGCGGCGTTTTTCCATCCAGTCGCTGTCCTGCCACTGATAGCTATTGATATTGCAGACCCGCGAGGCGGTTTTGGGTCTCAGTTCGTGCCCAAATCCATACGGGTCCATTTTTAGTAAAATATTGCCCTGTTTATCTTTGATCTCATATTTATAAACTTCACCGGCGCCAATATCGGGAATAAAGAGCTGCCAAACCCCGGAAGAACCAAGCGAACGCATTTGGTGTTTGCCGCCATGCCACTGGTTAAAGTTACCGACCACACTCACATTACGCGCATTGGGCGCCCATACCGCAAAATTAACTCCGGCAACATCATCCACTACGAGCGGGTGTGCTCCCAGTTTTTCATAGATTTTGTGATGATCTCCCATGCCGAACAGGTACAGATCATCATCACTGATCTGCGGTAAAAAGAAATAAGGATCGTGGATATATCGCTCATGACCATTTTGGGCAATAACATGGAACTGGTAGACTTCCAGTTTTTTCCAGCCCGGCATAATAACCTGAAAAAAATGGCTATTCCAGGCCGGTTCCATTTGCACCTCCCGCCCGGTTTGGGGAATGCGTACAAATACCTGTTTTGCATCCGGCAGCCAGGCGCGGATAACCCACTTGTTGCTATTTTCTACTTTAACGTAATGCGGACCCAGGATTTGAAAAGGATCGTGATGCAGGTTGCGGGTTATTTTTTCAACATCCTGTTCACCGACCAACGCTTTAAAGGTTTCTTGATCTGTCATACCTGCTCTTAATATTTTTCTTTTAAAAAGAAAACCACGCCAAAGCTTATACTGAAATCAGTAGCGTCTTTATAAACCGATTGATTATTAGCAACAGTTTTGATGACCTTGGAAATAGATTGATAATTAAATTGCAGATCCAGATGCGGCCCCAGCCCCAGGTCAAACATCAGGCCGGCATTGGCGCCCCAACCGGGACGGGTGCGGCTGCTCTTGGTCTCCGAATAGGGCGTTCCGTAAATATATTCATAATAATAATCATCGACGGTAACAATGGTGCGAAAGTTATAATAACCGGCCATCGGTTGGGTATAAAAAGTAAACCTGCCGATTTTTTGGCTAAACTGGGCGCCAACAGTCAACTGAAATGACTCGTTGCGGGTTTGGATAACATCATATATACTGTAAGAACCGGGAATGCTAGTGCGCTTTTCGCCAAAGGATAAATAAGTTATATCACAACGGGGCGTAAAGAAACGCACCGCCTCCCAGCGATATAATATTTTTGCGCCCAAACCTTCACCGGTTCGCGAATAATCCGCCAACCGGGATTGTGGGAAGGAAATCGTCATGTGTGGTCCGATTGCCCAATTGGTAAGCCTCTCCCTGGCTTGTAAGGTACTGTTTATAAGGAAAAATAACAGAATGGACAATACGAATCGTTGCATGAGCTACTCCTGCTTTATCTGTTAATAACTGCATTCATTGCAAAAAAATAATATACAATCCTTCATTGTTTATTAAAGGCATATAATATTTTAACTTAATAAAATTTTTGATGTTCCACAAGCAAAAACATACCCGTTTAGAATATAAAATAGGAAAGAAAGCTCATGTAAAGTATAAAATACGTTAGCAGCAAGGCTGTTACTAAAAAAGAACTCCCCCGGTATGTTGTAACATAGTAATTTTACTTATTAGTGGTAATCTCATTACTAGCCGGCAAACAGCTATTGGGCCAGTAAATGTTGGATTAAAATTTTTAAACCAATGCCAATCAATATTAATCCACCAACCAACTCTACCCGTTTGCCGAACCGGCAACTGCAGAATTTTCCGACATAGACGGCTGTTAAAGACAATACAAAAGTAATAATACCGATTATGGAAACAGCAGTAAGTATATTCACATTTAAAAAAGCAAAACCCAGCCCAACTGCCAGGGCATCGATACTGGTAGCTACAGCTAATAATAATAAGACTTTAAAATCAAGAGGATTGAGGGTATTGTTTTGACCATCCGCCCGGAATGATTCCCAGATCATTTTAAAACCGACAAAAGCCAGCAGTCCAAACGCAATCCAATGGTC
Organism: bacterium; assembly: GCA_029561455.1. GTDB lineage: Bacteria > Zhuqueibacterota > Zhuqueibacteria > Residuimicrobiales > Krinioviventaceae > Fontivivens. The sequence continues at coordinate 113,044 of JAKQIY010000013.1, read as the reverse complement.
ATAATAGGATATATAACGAACAATATGGCTGCCGGCGTACCAGCCGATGACCGGCATAACCGCCTGAAACACTCCAAAAAACAAGGCTATTTTTGCTGCGTCACGAAAACGGATGACGGCCAGACGCATTCCACTGCTGATGGAAACGGCAACTGCATCCATCGAAAGTCCCACTGCTATAATGATCACAATATAAAAATTCAACATTATCCTTTCATTATAAAAGCGTACAAAAATCAATGCCAAGCCATATCGGATTCAGGTCAGGCTTGTCTGCAAAAACCAGTTATTAAAATAATAACAAATAAGCAATCAAACAAGAAAAAGGTATTTCTTAAAAGCGCAGAATATCTCAGATATTTATATTCAAACTGACAAGCCATGTATACTATTGGAAAATAGTATTACACAACTTTGCCGGTCGGATTAGCTCATAAATATTGTAACAGCCTGTTATTGCAAGCGTCAGGTTGGAGAAACCCCGTATTACTTTTGTTTGGTAACCGCTTTTGGGCTTAGAGTTTTTCCGGCGCCGCCGCGACCGGTTTTTGATGAACGTAGTTCTTCCAGTTGCTGCTCAAGACTGAGAACGTTTATTTTCCAGATATTTTCAATCTTGTGCAGTTTTACTTTATAATTCACTTTAAAGATCAGCCAGCCAATAAAAAAACCCCACAACGCCGCTAATAATAAATACACCAATATTTGTCTTGCCAGGTAATCCATTTTATTTTACCTCCGCAATTATTACATCTACTTTTCGGTTTTTTGCCTGTTCTTTTTTGGAGGCGCTGCCGGTTTCGCTATCTGCTTCCCCAAAATATTGTAGTGAAATTCGATCGTCGGGTATACCTTGAGCTACAAGATAATCAGAAACTTTTTGTGCCCGTTTTTCACTAAGCAGTAAATTATACTTTTCATCCCCCTCTTTATCGGTATAACCCTTGATCTGAATCGTCAAGTGCTTACCGGTCGACAAAAGTTTTAACAGCTGTTTTAGAATTATTTCATGCGTGAATGTTATAGCATAGGTATTGGGTTTATAGAATAAACGCAGATGTGGTAATTTTTTAATAACAATCGGATCGGGGACGACGAGTACCTGGTTAATTATTTTCCTCACCCCGGTAAAATCTTGAAATAAACTATCCAGCAAGGCGATTTGGGGTTGAGTTTTAACTTTACCGGTCAGAATGAGATCCAGCCTTTTTGCATGTGCGTAAACATCCGCAAAACCCCTGGAAGCCAACACAGCGCATGCTTGGGTTGTGATATTTTTTTCAATCCGGGGAACCGCTTTTTTTACTGTAATATAAAATAATAACAGAAATCCGGCCAGGGCTAAAAAAATTATATGTCGTGTTTTCATTATTAATGTGACGCCTGATAAATCATCAATAATTGAATTTTACATTACAATTTATACTCAATAAACATGCCACACAAAAAATCTTAAATAACATGATACTTTTCCAAACGATAACGAAACGCATCCCGGCTAAGATGCAATAACCGTGCGGCTTTGGATTGATTACCATTGGCCATTTCCAGGGCGCTATCCAGCAGTTTCCGTTCAATTTCCTCAAATGCTATTCCTTCCGGGGGAATATTGAGTATTTTCTCAATTGTAGCATTTTCTTCATTAGGGGATAAATGATATAAATGAATATCCTGGCTGGTAATTTCAGAACCTGATGCAAAGATCATAGCGCGTTCTATAACATTACGCAATTCACGAACATTGCCGGGCCAGTGATAGTTCAATAACTTTTGTTCGGCATTAGCTGACAGTTTCTGCACATTCTTTTTAAAATCGATATTGAACATACCGATAAAATTCCTGGCTATAGTAATAATATCCTGTCCGGTATCACGTAATGGGGGTAAATTAATATTCACTACATTCAGTCGATAAAATAAATCCTCGCGAAACTCATTCTTTTTTATCATTTCAATAATGTTACGGTTGCTGGCGGAAATGAGTTTAATATTAACCTGTAATTCTTTGGTACTGCCTAAACGCCGGAAAGACCTTGACTCAATAAAGGATAATAATTTAACCTGCAATTTAAGGGGTAAATCGCCTATTTCATCAAGGAACAGGGTGCCGCCATCGGCTTCTTCAAGTAATCCGGGTTTGCTGGTAAAAGCGTTAGTAAATGCGCCTTTTTCATACCCGAACAACTCTGCTTCCAGCAAAGTTTCCGGTATAGCCGCACAGTTAATTTCTACGAACGGCCTGGTTGAGATGGCATTGCCGTTATGAATTAAACGCGCTACCAGGCTTTTGCCGGTGCCGCTTTCTCCATTAAGAAAGATTGTCGCTTTGGGAATTTGGGCAACATGCTGTACCATATCACGGATTTTGCGAATAGGTTCCGAATTGCCTAATAACGAGTTAGGAAGAGTTCTGCCCTGCAGAAACGATTGCCCTTCCAGCAATTCGATCTCATACTTTTGCTGAGTCAATTGCTGTTTTAAACGGGTTTCTTCTGTAATATCATAAATGATAACAAAAACAGGGGTGTCAGTTAAAGAGGTAGTATAAAAAGTAATATTATAATAGGCAATTTGTTGATCCTTCAGGAAGCGGTTAACTTGCGGTAGAGTAAAAATACTGCGCTCATTATCTAGCATCTCCTGCAAGATCTGTTCAAGCCCTATTGCTTCCGGCATGATCTCCACTAACTGCTTTTCCCGTACATTGTCGTGAAGATTCAGAAATTTTATAAAATTTCGATTGTGCTCGGTTATGCGGAATACATTATCCAGTAATGCATAACCAATTAAATGGTCGGAAAAAGCGGTATTTACAAATTTCGGGATTATCACAGCTTATCTTTAATTTTATGAGCCAGTAACAAAAACAACTCGTCAACATTTTCTCCGGTTTTGGCGCTGGTTAAAAGGTAATCCGCTTTTTTTTGTGCGGCAAGCTCTTTTAACCTTTGTGGGTGATCGGTATTCTCTATGAGCAGATCTTTTTTATTTCCGGCCAACACAATCAGAGCTTCCGGGCAAATAGTTGAAAAATCACTTAACAATCCATTAATAACCTCAAAAGATTCCTTACGGGTTAAATCTCCTACAACAATCGCGCCACTAGACCCGGCATAATAGTTTTTTTGCAATTTGTTATTCCGGTCAATTCCTTCAATATCCCAAATAAGAAAATTAAACTGGACAATTTTATTATTTGAGGTTTCTAACGGCGGTAATAGTTTTTGGGAAACGTTAACGCCAATTGTCGAAAGATACTTTTCATCAAAAATGTTGTGTACATAGCGGCGGATCAAGCTCGTTTTACCCGTTGCATACATGCCGAGCAGGCATATTTTCCGGTTGATCTGGATGGTCATTCCCTTTCTTTATCATATTTGCCAGAAAATTCGGCGAATAGGGTATCAATTTTTGTTAACCGGGAATTTTCACCCTGGTAATCACGTAAAAAACGAGAATACCGGGTATGGATCCGTTCCTGAATTTGCGTCAGTTGCTCATTAAGACCGAATGGCGCAACCCCTTTATAAACAACAGCTAAATAAGCATATAAACCCGGTTCGATTCGTATTGTCTGATCGCTATATTCAATTTCATACAGTTCACCGGTTTGCTCTTTGGCAAAAGCATCCTGAACAAAACTTTTAATAGCGGTCAACATGGCCGCTATGATATGTGCATCATTGGTCCCACTAATATTCTTGGAGTAATGAGAGATTAGTAAACCCGAATCTTTTGCGATCAGAAACACCTCCCGGATAGCAAAAGGAGCTTGTTCGGCAATGATCAACTCGCCAACATTAACGCCAAAAATTTTAGCTTTCAGCCTTTGCAGCCATATCTTTAAATTATATTTATTATTGATGTTATCGTTGATAGAATTTACCAGTCCTTTTAAAGCTTCAGCAATTGCTTTGGAAATCATGCGCCCGATGATAGGATAAAGAGCATCAATTACTTCTTCTTTGGAATCATGGATCTGCTTTTTGATAGCTTTGCTCATCACCGGGGACAAGGCGTTAGCGATTTCATCCCGTGAATCACGAATTTTTATTTGCAATAAATCAGTTAAAACCGGACTGAGGGTAGAAATTATCTCATCCTTGTTGTTAAGCTGTTGACCCAGTTTTTTATGGGCAATTTCCAGCTGACCGATACGATTTTCAATATCGGAAAGAATGATTTGCTGTAAATTCTTTAACGGATCAGCAATTTGATTTGCTTGCTCGGCCGGCAAATTATTTCTTGCCTCCAGGAATATGATTCAACAAGTCTTCCCCCTTAATAGCCAGACCAAGCTCAATTAACTTGTTGGCAATTATAGCCTTATCTAACTTATCCTCTTTTAATTCTTCCAGACATTTTTCCAGCTTTTGCACACTTGAATGCAGATTCTTTTCCATATCAGTTTTTAACTGCTTTAAATTGTCAGTCTGGGTTTTATCTAGGGACTGCATACGCGAATCAAGATCGGCAATTGTGTTGTCGATTTTATCCATCCTGTTCTTGCAGTAATTTTCCAGATCGCTGATTTTATTTTCTACTTCTTTAAACTTTTTTTCAAAAGTTTTGATGTTATCCCCAAATATTATATCCCGTATTTGTTCAATATTATTCAAAGGCTGCGATTTATCATCGTTCATTTTAGCTCTCCTGTTCTAATGCTCTGTCAATTCTCAGCCGGAGAACTCGGACATTTACTAGACATCTAGTAAATATTCCTACTGTTCCGGTTAATTAAAACAACGAGTTTGCAACAATCACATAAAAATACTTGATTGAATAATAAAAAAAACGTATAATGAATATAAAAATTTTTTCTGGTTAAAACAACAACTAATTGTAAAAAAAACAAAAGTGGGGATGTTAACACATAATACACATTCCGGGCGTGTCATATTCCCCAATTACTAGTGTATAAATTCAACTTGACTGTATAACTGTAAAATTTATTCAACTTTTTTTCTGCATAGATAAGCAACTTTCGCTATGATGAATATTATAGTACTGCCATTAATTTTAACCTGGAGTAATAAATGCAAAAGAAAACGGTCTTTTTCTTGATCATCGCTTTGTTTTGTACTTTAAGTGTATCAGCCGCTTCATGGGATAAAAGTACAGGAATTGGTTTAACCTATTCAACGATGAAATTTATTGGCGACCAGGTCGATAGAAGCGCTTTAGGGAATGTAACAAGCCTGTCTCTGCGCTATGGGGTTTCTTCTTATGTTATGCTGAACGTCAATGCCGGTTATGGCAGCTTTAAACCGGTCAAACCAGGTTCGCATTTTTTTAAGGACCCGGACTCGCCTTTTCGGACGTTTCTTTTCCCTGTTCACCTGCTGATGAAAATAACCCCGCTCAAGGAAAGTTCCTTTAAACCTTATCTTGTTGTCGGCGCCGGCGCCCTGCTTTGGGATTTGCGGAATGTCGGCACATCAAAAGTAACATTCTATGATGACCACCAATTCAGATGGGGTCAGCGGGTCAGTGGTCTGCGCAAAAACGCCATGTTGTGTGAAGGTTTAGGGATAGAATTTTTCCTCACCGATCAGTGCGCTCTCGATATTCAAGCTTTATTCAGCACAATCCTGTACCTGAAAAATGATAATGTCGGCGTCAATGATATTAATGATCAGATCGTGCAACTGGACGCCTCGCTGCATTACTTTTTCGGCGGTTATAAAGACACAGATAAAGATGGAATTCCTGACAATAAAGACCTTGCCCCCAAACTGGCTGAAGATTTCGATGGTTTTCAGGATGAGGACGGCGCTCCGGACATGGATAATGATAACGATGGTATTGAAGACATACTTGATAATGAACCATTAATACCGGAAGATAAAGACGGCTATATGGATCTCGATGGCGAGCCGGATACGGATAACGATAATGATAAAATTTTAGATGTGAATGATTCCTGTCCGGACGATGCTGAAGATTATGACGGTTTTCAAGATATCGATGGCTGCCCCGATCCGGATAACGATAATGACGGCATTCCCGATTTGGAAGATAAATGCCCCAATGAACCGGAAACCCTTAATGGGTATCAGGATAGCGATGGTTGCCCGGATACAAAACCGGCGCCGGTGGTGGAAAAACAGGGCGCATCTCTGGTACTCGAAGGGATTACGTTTAATTCAGGCAGTTCTGTTTTAAGCGATGAATCCTATCTGGCTCTCAATAAAGTAGCCGAAAGTTTGTTAGCAAACCAGGAAGTGGAAATTGAAATCCGTGGTTATACCGACAGCCTGGGCAATGATAACGCTAACCTTATGCTTTCACAGGAACGGGCCAACACCGTTATGCAATATCTGTTTGCCAAAGGCGTTGCGGCTAGCCGCATGCTGGCCAGAGGCTATGGCGAAAAAGATCCTCTAGCGCCCAACAACACCAAAGAGGGCCGTGCATTGAATCGAAGAATCGAGTTCTATCGCACCAAATAAACAGTCATCTTGATGTATACATTTAAAAACCCCGGTAAAATCCCAATGATCTTGCCGGGTTTTTTTATTTTGATATGTGTGAATACACCCATTCCGGTCTTTATACTACGAAAAATCTGCGTACCCCTGCAAAATTTGCAGAATAAAATCAAATTTACAGTTTCAAAACAATTAATTTAATTATTTGATTTTTATGGAAATATAACATTATTAAAATTTTGGTACAACTGTTGCAATACCATATACAGGTTTGCATGATTCACTACAGTCTTGCTTTTCTGTCATCAGGGTAACAGATCGCACCCAAAATCTCCCGGTTTTGTGATGCAAATCATATCCTGATGAACGCCATGTGGGTATAATAAAACAAGACATCTGTAAGCCTCAAAGGTATACAGAGCGAGTGTTTCATCAAAATGACCCATACTTATCCCTCCTCCACACCCGCCAGAATCGTTTATTACATTGTTTCAACGATTCTGGCGGGCGCCTGCTAAAAAAAACAAATGATTGGTTGCAAACATGTTGTAAATTTATTACATTACCAATACAAGTTTCTTATTATTCTTCATTCCCTGACTGGCTTACGAATACATTACATTAATCATAGTTTAAAATTGTTCTTTGTTTTACAGCGTAATAAAGAAAGTTAATTTTAGAATTACAATCAACCTGTAAAAACCGGTATAAATAATCCATCACGAAAAAGGGAGAAATAAATGTACAAAAAACACATTCATTTTTCAACTCCGGGCGTTGTAATCTTTTTACTGAGTTTAACGATGTTCGTAGCAGCTTGTCAAAAAACCAGCCGGATCGAACCTAAATTACAGATACAGCAACTCTTTAACGGGCAAAACCTGGAAGGCTGGTATACCTTTTTAGTCTCAAAAGGACTAGATAACGATCCGGACAGTATATTTTCAGTTATTGATGGACAAATCCGTATACTCGGTACGGAAAACGGTTATATCTGTACAAAAAACGAATTTGAAAACTTTAAACTCACCGTTGAATTCCGTTATGGAGATGTATCAACATTGCCGGAAAATAAAAAACCCAACAGTGGCATTCTTTATCATTTTCCCGCCGACAGTTCGGACAGAACCTGGCCCCATGCCGTTGAATGTCAGCTAATGTCTACATGTGTTGGCGATTATATATTGATGGGCCCAGCGATGATGATCAACGGCGTGCAAGGCAATGCGCAAAACCGGGTTTTTGCCAAGAGCCAGGATGCCGAAAAACCAATAGGCGAATGGAACACCGTACAGGTTGTTGCAATTGGCGATTCATCAGCGCATATTGTAAATGGAGTAACTGTAAATAGCGGTACGGATTGCAGCGTTACCAAAGGTAAAATCCTCATTCAATCCGAAGGCGCCGAGTTGTTTATTCGCAAGATCGAGATTGAACCGCTAACAGTAAATGAATAAAAAATTGCAAAGGCCGGACAAATACAAATCTCCGGTATTAAAACACTACTTATGGCCATACAGATCAGAAAAGCATCACGAAACGACAGTTCGCTGCTTTGTTCTTTGATACAACAAGCGTTTCAGGACGTTGCCAGGCAATTTAACCTCACCAGGGAAAACTGTCCTACACACCCGTCTTTTTACAGCCAGGAACGCATACAAACCGATCTCGCAAAAGGGTTGGAATTTTTTATTATTGAAATTAGTTCTAAACCTGTCGGTTGTGTAGGTCTTGAATTTAAAAATAAAGAATTAGGCTATTTAATCCGCCTTGCTGTTTTAAATGAATACAGAAAAAAAGGGCTAGGTAAAATGCTGGTAATACATTGTTTTGATTATGCCCGATCAAGAGGGTTAGCGCGAATTGAAATTGGTATTATTTCAGCACAAAAAGAATTACGCACCTGGTATGAAAAACTGGGTTTTGAATTTCTGCAGGAGACTCATTTTAAACATTTACCGTTTGCAGTTACTTTCATGGTAAACCACCTGGTTCAAAGCCCCAAAATAGCAACACCAGGTTTATAGATTGATGGTCAATTTTAAAGTAATGTATAATAGTAATATTTTATTAAGGTAAATAATAATTTTTGTGAATGGATTAGATCAGGAGTAGAGAAGACAAGATCATTTTATACTATAAGATAAAACCTTCTAAAAGCTGTCTCTGGTTTGATAACAATTTAATTCACTTTTATTGCAAGTGTATCAAGTGTCTGTATTTTCATTTTCCGGGAGGTGTTTATGTTTATACGATACAAATATGAGTTACTCATCATGGCAATACTGGTTTTCACAAGTCAAATCCCACTTGTGCAGGGCCAGGCAATTGCAAAATCGCGCATAGCGGTACTGCCGTTTACCGATACCAACAACCAGGCTAAAAATGAGGGTTATGGCGAAGCTATCGCCGGTATGATTATGACCGAATTGATCAACGGCCAGGTCTTTCAGGTTGTTGAACGCAGTGAAATTGATAAAATGATGAAGGAACTGGCTTTTCAATATTCCGGAGCTGTAGATGCGGGTACAGCCAAACAGATCGGGGAAATTTTAGGGGTAGATATTCTGGTTTTTGGTACAGTGGCGAAATTTGACCAGGTTGTGGAAACTGATATTCGTCTGGTCGACACTAAAAATGGCGAAGCCCTGCTAGCCGAGCATGAGAGCAGTAAATCCAGCGCGTCAATTCGTGATATGGTGGTAAACCTGGCCCGAAAAATCGAAAACCGGTATATAGGCAGGGAAAAAGGAATTTTAAAAATCACCTCCAAACCAGCCGGGGCTTCGGTTTACCTCGATGATACCAATGCCGGTGAAACGCCCCTGAATATGGTAGTCGCACCAGGTCCGCATACTATTAAAATCTTCAAGGTCAATTACAAAGATTGGGAAAAAACTGTAACGATTAAAACTGGTGAAAATAAATTCTCGGCAGAATTGGTTTCACTATCCGATACCGGCGACAGCAATGTGGCAACAGAAACGGATAATCAACAAGATGGCGGTAAAAGAGGCGGCAGTAAAAAAGTATTATACATACTGGGCGGCGCCGCTGTTGTCGGCGGCGGTGCAGCATTGTTAATGAGCGGTAGTGGTAAAGATGATGAAGAAAAGCCGAAAAACAGCTCGGTAACTATTAATGTAACGCTACCATAAGGACGGGGAGGAAAGACAATGACTATCATAAAGACCTTAAAATCTGTTGGCGCTATTTTGCTGCTTTTTGCATTTTGTGCTTTACTTTTACAATGCAGCAGCGATATGCCAAATAACAATAAAACCGATTCCAGTTCTATCGTTTTAAATATCTCCGTAACACAACCCTGCCTGGAGATCATTCCTTCTCTGGATAAAAGTAGTACAATACAAAAAGTCATCGTTACCGTAACGGCGTCGGGTATGTCCACAATAACCAGGGAATTAACCGGCTCAGGTGATACCTGGAGCGGAGATATATCCGTGCCGCAGGGCAAAGCCAGGACATTTCTTGTTGAAGCCAAAGATGCCAATAATATCGCACAATACTCCGGTTCAACTACCAGGGATTTAACGCAAACTGCTGAAACTATTGATATTGAACTCGTTGCCCAATATCCAACCGCTGTCACTTTATCGCTGGGCGCAGTAACCGCAAGTTCCATAACAATTAACTGGACACAAAGTACAGATGCCGATTTTGATCATTATACCATTACCCGCAAATCCACCAGCGGCAATCATGATCTAAACCAGGACCGGTTGACCCAAATACGTACCGGCGTTTCCTCAACCACTTATACGGATACGGATGTAACAGAAGGTACGCCTTATTATTACCAGGTATGGGTTGTAGATACGGAATCACTAGGGCGAACAAGTAACCAGGTCAATGCAACCCCCTCTGCGCAACAGGTTTTTGAATTTACGGTTAACAACACCGCCCTGACGGACATTATATTTACAGTCAACGGTAAAGGTACTATTACTATCGAAACCGGTACTTTTGAAACTATTTCATTTTCCAGCAATCCCGGTTCTATAACCTATAGCGCATATACTTCCGGTAAAACTACAGGAGGAACCGTAATTGGCGAAGTATTGAACTGGACAGAAAAAACGATTGATGTTTCTACTGTTTCCGCTTATACCTTAACGCTATATGTTACCAGCAGTTACTTTATGTTATATTTTACCAATAGCGGTTATGATGATGTAAATATTATCTATGTAAATTATGGTCTAACAACGCAGCAAATAGAGGATAGTTTCGTATTACCCGCCGACAATGTAAAGTACCGGCTGGGTTATTACGCCGCAGAGACCAATTCCAATGTATGGGCGCATTACGAAACAGCCGATGTGTGGAATTATTTCTACCAGGGTACAGATTTCACCATACCATTCACCGATAATCAGAGCGTTCATATCACGCTGGTTTGGGAAGCTCAACAAAACTATACCGGTAAAAAAGTATTGGATAAAAAAACGCCACCTAGTTGTCAATTGATCGAGGCCGGCGCACTACAGGGGAATTATAAAAACATTAATAGTTCAGTATTTGTTGGCTGTAAGTAATCGTCAAACGGAGCTTGTAAATAAATTACGAGCTCCGTTAATTTACAGGGAATTATGACAAGGTTATAAAAAATTCTGCTTGACTTTATTAGCTGCTTGGTCTACATTGGCAAACAACACAGGAACTGAAAATGAAAAGAAATACCAAAGAACTGATTCTGGAAAAAGGCGCGGAAATCATTCAATTAAAAGGGTTCCATCATACCGGTATTCAGGAAATACTACACGCGGCCGAGGTGCCCAAGGGCTCATTTTATTTTTATTTTAAAAGCAAAGAAGATTTTGGCTTACAACTGGTAGACTTTTACTCCCGTTTCTTTCTAAATTCCGCCGATACCTTTTTCAAAGATAACAGTTGCAGCTATTTACAACGTCTGGTCAAGTTTTTTAATAACTATCAAAAACATATTGAAAAGTCGAATTATATTGTCGGCTGCCCTATCGGCAACCTGGCGCAGGAACTGGGAGATATCAATATTCTGTTCCGGGGTAAACTGAATGATGTAATGAGTAAAATGAAGGATAGAATCAGGGCTTTTCTAAGCCATGCCCAGCAGCACGGGGAACTGGCGCAGGAAATAAACATTAATAACATTGCAGATTTTATTTTTAACAGTTGGGAAGGCGCCCTGCTGCGCACCAAAGTCACAAAAAATTCCGAACCGTTACTTGTCTTTAACAAGATGATCTTTGAAACACTATTATCAAATCATTCCGCAAAATGAATATTACGAAACGGTACCGTCAATAAAATCCGACGGCGATGATTGTCATTGTCTTATATAAAACAAAAAGTTAGTGCAAATTTTTAATTTCTAAAAACAGGAAAAAAAATTAAATAAATGTTTGCATTTTTATATTGAGTAATATATATTAATAATGACCTCAGCTATCGGATAATTTAAGAAATATTTGCAACCCCTGCCTTAAAATCCGGTGTTAATAAAAAAAGCCTGAATAAAACTAGTTTTTATTTGTATCATATACATTAAGTTTTTATGCCGCTTTTAAACATAATAAATTGATAGCATTAATTAACAGGTGGTCTTTGGACCATTAAAAAAAAAAGCAACTCTATATTTGGTAAAAAAAATGAAGAAAGAAAAACACAAACCCCATAATCATAACCCCAAAAAGAAAAATATAATTGAGGTTTTGGGACCGGTCGAAGATCTGGAAAGTTATGTTAAAGCCGACTGGTGGAGACATTTATTTAATGCCAATTATTTACGAACCGATGGCGATGTTGTCAGCGACGAATCGATAACCAGTAATGAAATTGACATGTTCCTGGAAATACTATCTCCGGGAAAAAGCGATTGCATTCTCGATCTATGCTGCGGGCAGGGCCGTCATACCATAGAGTTGGCAAAACGTGGTTATACAAATATTGTCGGTATGGATCGTTCTCACTATCTTATCAATAAAGCCAGAACTATAAAAACGAGCGAAGGACTGAACATCACCTTTAAAGAAGGCGATGCCCGGAAACTGCCCTTCCCCAGGGACAAGTTTGACTATGTTCTTATCCTGGGTAACAGCTTTGGATATTTTGAGACCATGAATGATGATTACCGGGTTTTGAATGAAGTAATGCGTGTACTAAAACCGGATGGTAAAGTCCTGATCGACATAACCGACGGTTCATATATGAAAAGTAATTTTGAACCGCGTAGCTGGGAATGGATCGATAAAAATTACTTTGTCTGCCGGGAGCGATCGCTTTCAAAAGATGACCAACGCCTGATCTCCCGCGAAGTGATCACCCATACCAAAAAAGGAGTTATTGCCGATCAATTTTATGCGGAACGTTTATATACAGCCGAAAGTATCCGCGAGTTGCTGGACAGATGCGGTTTTATCGACATTGAAATGGAAAAAGAATTATTTACCAATTCACAGCGGAACCAGGATTTAGGTATGATGGGCCGGCGGTTGATCCTGGTTGGATCGGCGGATAAAGTGTGGACCTCTGTCAAGGAAATGACAAGTGTGCAAAATATTGCGGTTATGATGGGTGATCCGCGCAAGACCGATATTATAAAACCCAATAACACGTTTGATGAAGACGACATGTATACCATCAATGAATTAAAGAAAGCTCTGGGTAAATTAAAAGATTACAAATTTACCTATTTCGATAATCATAATATGTTTATACCGGAATTGAGTAAAATAAAAAAATTCGACCTGGTCTTTAACCTGTGTGATGAAGGTTTTAATAACGAAGCCACCAAGGAACTGCATGTGCCGGCTTTACTGGAAATGGCGCAAATTCCCTACACCGGCGGCACACCGCAATGCCTGTCCTATTGTTATGATAAATCACTGGTGCGTGGTATTGCCGAGGAAATGGATATCCCGGTTCCCAAAGCTATCTTTATCAAACCTGAAGATACCAACTTTATCGAACTGACGATCTCCTTTCCGGTTATAGTCAAGCCCAACTTTGGCGATTCGAGTTTCGGCATTACCCAGGATTGTGTGTGTTACAACATTCAGGCTTTGGAGAATGCCATTAATATCATCCGTGAGAAATTCGGTTATCAACACCCGATCCTGGTTGAGGAATTCCTGGTCGGTAAAGATATCAGCGTAGGTATAATCGGCAATCCGCCCAACTCGTACACAGTTTTGCCGATCATCGAGGAAGATTACTCTTCTCTGCCCCCGGAACTACCGCAAATTTGCGGTTACGAAGCCAAATGGCAGCCAGATTCACCCTACTGGAAGATCAAATCCATCCCGGCGGATATTCCGACCGATACGGAACGATTCTTGATCGCCAGTTGCATTAAACTGTTCGAAAGATTGAGCTGCCGCGATTATGCGCGATTTGACTGGCGGCTGGACTATCATAAAACACCGCGGTTGCTGGAAGTGAACCCGAATCCCGGCTGGTGCTGGGACGGACATCTGGCAAAAATGTCGAAATTCGCCGGTTTGTCGTACTCGGAAATGCTAAACAAGATCATCGAAGCGGCGCGGGAAAGATTATCGACGGTTTAATATAAGATACACCTATTTTCCCTACTTTTAAATCCGGTATTCGCAAAAGATACCGGATTTTTTTATTTTTTACAAAATCATAGTTGCAAATAATAAAAAAATCACTTATTATATCTCTGAACTCAGGGTTTTTAAATATTTACTAATTTTTGGAGGGGTTTGTGAACAAATTATGTATTAACATGGTTTTTGTCATAATTTTCATGTTTATTCTTGATAGTAATGCGCAGAATGAACTCAAATTTATGACCGCCGGTCAGCAATATGGCGTTGCCGATCTGGATCACTTTTGGCTTGCCACATCACCGAATGACGCCGACATCTTTTTTAATGCAGCATGTGAAAATCCGACAGGAAGCAGCGTAGGAAGTAAAATTAACCGGACTCATGCCAATGACGGCTATGTCTGGGGCCAATTCGGTTGTGAAGCAATACCAGATTACTTGATAAAAGCAGGTGAAGTTTGGTATACAGACAATGGAATTCCAGCTTATGGGCCATTATATATTAAAATTCAGTATTCAAAGAATACACCTGCCACTGTTCCTATTGAAATTTTTATTCAGGAAGATAAAAAAACTGAATTCACGCCAGCTAATACCGGTAACTGGGATACCTTTACCAGCACTGATTGGCTGGAGTTAATTCCCCAGGAAGAATGTCCACAGGACATGTTGGAACCGTTATTACAAAACAGCATTAAAGTATTTAGCATGTTACGCAATACTCCAGGAGCATTTTCGGATAAAATTGAATTTAGTAATGGACCAATAAATGTATGTTCAATTGCCTCCATCGGTATGGGTTTGATTTCCCTGTGCATTGCCGACCAGTTGGGCTATATCAATAATGCTGAAGCCATGGTTTTGGAGACACTAGAGGCGATGAGCGGGTTGAAAACAGAACAGGGATTTGATCCGGCAAGAAATGTTAACAATGGAATATTCAGACATTTTATTAATATGAATAACGGCAGCAGGGCCTGGGATAGTGAATATTCGAGTATCGATACCGGCATATTGGTCACCGGTGCGCTGTTTTGCGCCAAATATTTTGCCGGCAATGAAACAATTAACCATCTTGCCAATTGTTTATACACAAATGTAGACTGGAATTCCTGCATTGCCAATCCTGCCAATGGTGATATTTATATGACATTTACTGAAGATGGGCAAGGCCAGGAAATAACAAAACCATTTAATGAATACATGATCGTTGCCTGGCTGGCAAAAAATGCTATAAGAAATAATGAACGCGCTGTCACCTCCTGGAATAATTCGTATGGCGTCATATCAAGGCTGCCCAAAAGTACTTTTGGCCCTTATTCATTATTAACAGACAATCCAGGTTCATTTTTATCCGACTTTACCATCCAGTTTGCATATTATTTGTGTCATTATTTTAGAACAAATCAAAGTTATCTCAATTATTTAAATAATGCCATGCAAGCCGATAAATTATGGTGGCGGAATAATACGGATGCACCGGACTATGTATGGGGACTTGGGGCGGGCGAGGATCCGGGGGGTGGTTACAGTCCAAATAGTATAAATAATAATCCTAACAATATTTGTTCTCCCCATATCATAGCGGGTTTTATTCCACTGGATAAAAATTGTTATTGTGATCTGGTGCAATTATGGGATGCACCATTGGGACGCTATGAATTACCTGACCAGGTGAAAACCAATGTGTTATGGCGTTTTAGTTACGCTTCCCCAACTCTTAAAGCGCCTTATATCCAGGGACTTGATTATTCGACTATGGTATTCGGGCTGGCTTCGCACCCGGATTTGTTAGGTATAGATTTTTTTGACAATTATACAAATTTTGATTTTATTGATAATATTCAGAAAACAAATTCTCAAATACCTGATAAAACGGAGTTAATGCAAAATTACCCAAACCCCTTTAATCCCAACACGACAATCCCTTTCTGTATTGACAAAAATGAAACGGTACAGTTGTCAATATACAATATTAAAGGTCAACTGGTAAAAACACTGTTCAACTCGTTTTTAACCGTCGGTTACTATGAAATACCGTGGGACGGCAGGGATGAATCGGGGAACAAGCTGCCCAGCGGGGTCTACTTTTACAAGTTAAAAATCAACAACACCATCATGCAGAAAAAACTGATATTGGTCAATTAACATTTTAATTACTGCACCGGGCCGGTTCACAATTACCGGTCCGATGAATTTAATTCTTCCCAATAATACAATTCCTGCAAATAATTCATTTAATGACTGTATTTCAATTTATTTCTATTGAATATTGTTACTTAAACGTTTACATTAATGTATTAACTCATAGTACAACTCCCTCACAAAGTATTGGATAGTCCGCATGAAAAAAATTATCTGGTTTTCGATTTTTGTTATCGGCGCTGCAGCTTTGGATATTATCAGCAAATTTCTGGTTCTGGCCAACCTGGAACCGGGGGTACCGGTGAATGTGTTGGGCAATTATCTTAAACTGCATTTGGTGTTTAACGATGGCATTGTTTTTGGCATATCGGTCGGCGCTACACCCGCCTGGCTCATTATTATCGGCAAACTGGTCATTATCTCGTTTGTCGTTTGGGTTTTTACAAAAATACCGCTCTATTTTCAGGATAAAGGTCAAAACCTGGCCAGAATTGCATTCCTATTCATTTTTAGTGGTTTTATCGGCAATACATTCGACCGGTTTTACCACGGCGCGGTGGTTGATTTTATCGATATGGGTATCGGTAACCTGCGCTGGTATATTTACAACATTGCCGATGTTTATATCGTCATCGGCGCCGGGCTGCTGATCATTACTTTATTAAAATATGAAAATAAAAAAACACCCCATAATTCCTGACACCTGTAAATAATTAAGGACAGAAAATGAATAAAAGAATACTAGTATCAATTCTGGTTTTTGGATTTGCTGTCGTTTTTCATGGCTGTCAAAAACAAGTTGTATCCGGCCAAACCGGCCGTTTTACCTCACTGGCGGAGGTAAAAGCTCTGTTTACCAATCCTCCCATGGAATATCGCACCGCTCCGTTCTGGGTATGGCACGACAAAGTATCGAAAAAAGAAATTGATTTGCAGCTTGAAGATTTTAAAAGTAAAGGCATTGGCGGGGTTTTTATTCACCCGCGTTATGGATTGATCACCGAATACCTGTCCGATGAATGGTTTGACCTGATCCAATATGCAGTAGCCAAAGCCCAAGAGTTGGGCATGCATGTCTGGATTTATGACGAGAATTCATTCCCCAGCGGTTTTGCCGGCGGCCATGTACCGGCGCAAATGCCGGAATCGTGGAATAAAGGCCAGGGATTGTTATTAGAAAAAGCTAATCATATCCCGGCCGATTCAGCTGCACAATATGCCGTTATATTAAAGAAAGCAGGCGATAGCTATGTTACCATAACCGACCCGGCTTCTGAAACGGGCCAGGGCGATTATTACTTGTTTAAACTGACCTTTTATGAAAAAACCAAATGGTATGCCGGGTATTCTTATGTAGATTTGATCTATCCCGGCGTGACCGAAAAGTTCATAGATATCACCATGAGCGGCTATGAAAAAAGCGTCGGCGCGGAATTCGGCAAAACAGTGCGCGGCGTGTTCACCGACGAGCCCAATATCAGTACCCCCGGAGGTGAGAATTGCATGCGCTGGACGCCCGACCTGTTCGAACGCTTCCGGGAACGCTGGGGGTACGATTTAAAAACCAACCTCCCTTCCCTGTTCGAGGAAACCGGCGACTGGCGCCATGTCCGGCATAATTATTATGCCACCCTGCTGGAATTGTTCATCAACCGCTGGAGCAAACCCTGGTACAAATATACACAAGCGCATGACCTGGACTGGACCGGGCATTACTGGGAACACGGTTGGCCCAGTCCTCAAGAGGGCAGCGATAATATGGCCATGTATGCCTGGCACCAGCAGCCAGCTATCGATGCATTGTTTAATACATATAGCGACCAGGGTGACCAGTTTGGCAATACCAGAATAGTTAAAGAACTGAGCAGCGTCGTCAATCAACTTGACCGTCACCGCGCGCTCAGCGAAACCTATGGCGCGGCCGGCTGGGAACTGAGCTTTGAAGATATGAAACGCCTGGGGGACTGGGAATATGTGCTCGGCGTTAATTTTATGAACCAGCACCTCTCTTATATGACTTTAATGGGCGACCGTAAACACGATTTTCCACAATCTTTCTCTTATCATGCACCCTGGTGGGACTCTTATAAATCCCTGGCAGATTATTACGCAAGATTGTCGCTGGCGCTTTCATCCGGGCAACAGGTTAACCGGATACTGGTGCTGGAACCGACAACCTCGGCCTGGATGTATTATTCACCATCGACATCACATAAACGGTTCCGGGAAATTGGTAATTCTTTCCGTGATTTTATCAACACCCTGGAAAAATACCAGATCGAATACGATCTGGGTTGTGAAAACATCATACAAACGCGTGGCAAAGTGAAGGACGGAAAATGGCTCGTTGGTCAAAGAGCTTATGATATTGTTGTATTTCCTCCGGGAATGGATAATATCGACACCAAAACTTTTAGCTTGTGCCAAAAATTTCTTGATCAGGGCGGCAAGATCCTGAGTTTTGAACGCCCGGCCGGGTATATTGATGGGCAAAAATCAAACGATTATATTGAGCTAGGAAAATCATATTATGCCTCACGCTGGCAGGAATTTGACACTTTAAACAAGGATGCCCGCGCCCTGCTTGCAGAGCCGGATATTGCCTTCGACCAACCGGAAAAATGCAACGGATACTTATTTCATCAACGCCGGGTATTTGCCGACGGGCAATTATTATTCCTCGTCAATTCCAGCCTGGAAAAGGCATGCATCGGTAAATTCCAGATCAAAGGCGCCAATGTCCAGGAACTGGATGCCTTGACCGGCGTAATTAAACCCTATCCGGCGCAACAAAACGGTGATCTTTTGACTATCAGTTACAGCCTCCCTCCTGCCAACAGTCTGCTGCTGGCGGTTAGTAATACCGGTACACTTGAAGCAATTCCGGCGCCGGTTACCACAGCATCCCAGGTAGCCAACGTCGGAGGGATAACAATAAAACGCCTTAAACCCAATGCCCTGACCCTGGATTATTGTACGCTCAAAACTGGCGGACAGGTATATGAAAATATTTATTTCTATACCGCCTCGTTTAAAATCTTTCAGCAGCATGGATTACCTGATAATCCCTGGGTCTCCTCCTCACAATACAAAACCGAATTGCTGGATAAAGACACCTTTGCCGCCGATACCGGTTTTGAGGCAGTGTTCCCGTTTGTGGTAGATGGATCATTCCACCCCGAAGGCCTGCGTGCGGTAGTGGAACGGCCCGGATTATTTAAAGTTGCTATAAATGATCAACCTTTACAGCCGCTGCCAAATGAATGGGCGCTGGATCGCTCCTTTGGCGTTTACGATCTGTCCGGCTTGGTAAAACCGGGAGTAAATACAATTACTGTCTCCTGTAAACCCATGTCCATTCATGCGGAACTGGAACCGGTCTATTTGCTGGGCGAGTTCGGTCTGCAATCCACTCAACACGGCTGGAAGCTGGTCAAACCGGAAACGCTCAACTTTGGAAGCTGGAAAGAGCAAGGTCTGCCGTTCTACGCGGATGGCGTCGCTTATAGTAAAACCTTCTCCCTCAGTTCCGGCTTCAAGTACACAGTTAACCTGAACAAATGGGTAGGCAGCGTGGCCAGTGTGCAGGTTAACGGCGCCGATGCAGGAATTATCGGCTGGCAGCCTTATACTGTCGATATTAGCAGCCTGGTAAAGGATGGCGAGAATCAAGTAACGGTGGTTGTTTATGGCACGTTGAAAAACCTGCTTGGTCCGCATCACAATGTCCGCAACCGTGGTATAGTAACGCCCTGGAGCTTTAAATATGCTCCGGATATACAGCCGCAGGGTGCAGATTATGATCTATTGGCGTATGGATTGCTGAATGATTTCCAATTGTTGGCAATAAAATAATTTTTATCAGAGCTCACCAGAGTATATAAAAAAATTAATATGATTTATTTTGCTTATATTAATGTTTTTTATAAACTTGATGTCTGCAAGGTGAGCTCTGTTTTTTTATTATTAAAAGTGTTTTCGGGAAAACTTTTTCTCCAACCTTACGTATAACTTTTGATGTATTTACGATTATTAGAATATAATCTTATGCTCCACACCATAAAACCAGGCTAATTGTGTCAATCTACTGGTATAATCCATCCGGTAGATTTGCTCTTTACATAAACGGAGGATAGTATGACCAAGTTAAAATCCTTACTCTTGCTGCTTCTGTGCGCCTCTTCCCTCATGGCTATGACCAAAGCGGAGGATATTCAAACCTTTACGCTGGATAATGGAATGAAATTCCTCATCCTGGAAGACCATTCCATCCCGAATGCAAATATGTATTTTTTCTATCGGGTAGGTTCGCGTAACGAGGTGCCGGGTATAACCGGACTTTCGCATTTTTTTGAGCACATGATGTTTAACGGCGCAAAAAAATATGGCCCGAAACAATTTGACCGGGTAATGGAAGCCAATGGCGGTTCCAATAATGCCTATACATCGGAAGATATGACAGTATACACCGATTTCTTCCCAACCAGCGCCATGCCGGTAATTTTCGACCTGGAAGCCGATCGAATCGGCAACCTGGCCCTGGCCGATTCGATGGTAGAAAGCGAACGCGGCGTAATACTTTCCGAAAGAACGACTTATTTAAATAACAGCAACTGGGTTAACCTGAATGAACAGGTCATATCTGTAGCGTTTATGGCGCACCCGTATCGCTGGTCGGTCATTGGCTATGAATCGGATATTAAAAACTGGCAAAAACAGGATCTGCAAAATTATTTCAACACCTATTATGCACCTAATAACGTTGTAGTAGTTATGTCGGGTGATTTGAATACCCAGCAGATCAAAAAAATGGCGCAAGACTACTTTGCCGCTATACCGGCCCGTCCTGCTCCCAGACCGATACACACAGTGGAACCCGAACAACTGGGCGAAAAAAGATTGTGGGTGAAAAAGGATGTGACATCGCCCAATATCATGATAGCCTGGCATACCCCGGAAACCAGTCACCCGGATTACTATGCAATGGACTTGTTAAACTCAATACTGGGTGAAGGCAACAGTTCCCGGCTGTACAGCGCGCTAGTGGACAGCCTGCAACTGGCGGTTGCCGTGGAAACATCTTATTCCATGTCAATTGATCCCGGACTTTTATTTATATACGCAATATGCAACCAGGACGTTCACGAGGACTCGCTTGAACACACTGTTTATACGGTTATTGATAAGATAATCAAAAACGGAATTGCGGAAAAGGAATTACAAAAAGTAAAAAACCGCAAACTGGTGGACTTTTATCATCAAATGGAAACTATCGACGGCATGTCCAATACCATAGGTACGTATGAATTATATTTTAAAGACTATAAATTTTTGTTCAATGCCCCGGAAGAATATAATAAAATAACTGTGGCGGATATTCAAAGAGTAGCCGGGAAATACCTGCGCAAGGATAATCGCACGGTGGGATTTTTAAAACCAGGCGAGGAGGAATAAATGAAAAAGAATGTATTTGTAATTGCGTTTATGCTTCCTGTCATGTTACTATTTTTGACAGGATTCGCCCAACCTGCGGAATCACAATCCTCATTTAAACTGCCGGAATACACCAAATTCGTTATGAAAAACGGCCTGACCGTGTACCTGATGGAGCAGCATGAAGTACCATTAATATACGCAACTTGTGTATTTCCAGCCGGCGCCGTTAAAGACGGTAACAGGTATGGCCTGGCCTCGCTTACAGCCGATGGTTTGTTATTTGGCACTAAAAATTACTCTAAAAAACAAATTGAAGAAACCCTGGATTACATAGGCGCTTCCTTTTCTACGTTTGCGGCCAAAGAATACTCACAACTGGACCTCTCATTTGTTGCAAAAGACCAGGATACGGTGTTTCCGATCATGCAGGAAATCATCACCGCGCCGGTCTTTGACCGCGATGAATTTGATAAAAGAAAAACCCGAATGCTGATGGAACTACAGCAAGCCAAGGAACGCCCGCAAAGCGTAATTCGCAGTTATTTTGATAAATTTATTTATGCGGATAATGCTTATGGCAATCCGGCTGAAGGAACCAACAGCAGCGTTACGGCAATTCAGGTGCAGGATTTACAGAATTTCTATAATCAGCACTATACCCCTGCCGGCTCTGCGCTTGTGCTGGTTGGCGACCTGGACAGCAAAGCTATGAAAGAAAAAATCGAAAAAATGTTCCATAACTGGACGGCGAAAAGCCAACCGATCCCGGCGCAGCAGGTGCGTATGCCGGTTTTAACCCGCAGCCGGGTATTGCTGGTAAATAAAGATGATGCTACCGAAACCCGATTTTTAATTGGCGGTTATGGTATCAAACGCAGCAATCCGGATTATGTGGCAATTCAGGTCATAAACACAATTCTGGGCGACCGTTTTACCTCCTGGCTTAACGACGAATTGCGGGTCAAAAGAGGACTAACTTATGGCGCAAGAAGCTTTTTCCGGCCGTATAAGACCACCGGTTTGTTTGCCATCAGCAGTTATACGGGAAATGAAACAACTTTTGAGGCTCTCGATGTCGCGCTGGAAGTACTGAATCGCCTGCATACCCAGGGTGTGGATGAAGCGACCCTGAGTTCCGCCCGGAATTATATTAAAGGCCAATTCCCGCCACAATATGAAACCTCCGGCAGCCTGGCCGAATTATTGGCTTCCATGTTCATATACGATTTTGATGAAGCGTTCATCAATGATTTTCAGGCGAATGTCGATAAACTGACTGTAGAAAAATCGCAAGAGATCATTACCAAATATTTCCCCAAAGAAAATTTACAGTTTGTGCTCATCGGCAAAGCTTCCGAACTGCGTGATAAAGTGAGTAAATATGGTTCAGTAACGGAAAAAGAGATCAAAGCAGACGGTTATTAGGAAAAACCGATTCATAGAGTTGGAAAAAATCCCGGCCACAAACCGGGATTTTTGTTTTTACTATCAACATGGGGTTATAATATACTTGCCAGAATAAGTAAAACAGCGCAAAAAGTTTTTACGATCGGGCAAAGTTTTATGGGTAAAACCGGGGTTTTAGCGCCAGTTAATAACGTAACAATACTGAGCACTAGTAACAATACCGCAGAAGCGCGATAAAACAAAATGGCGACCGGGTTAAAGATATCGGCAAACAACATGATCAATATCAACATAACTCCGATATAAATGAGCAGCAATCCCTCGCAAAGCCATGCCATGGTGATAATGTACTTGTTGTCGCGGGAAATATTTTTAAATCCTTTTACTATTGCCCTGGTCGGCAGCAGGTGGCCTGTTCCCCAGAAAATCAAAAAAATCGCAGCGGTTATTAATAAAGTATGATGCAACATCGGTTTCTTTCACAATAAGAAATTAATAATACAATCTCCCCGGCAGGTTAATGCATCCCAGTTTTTATACCTTCCCTTTCCTGCTCATCCCGGAAAACTTTTCCAGGATGAGCAGAATTTATGGATTTTTGAATTATAATGCAAATTTATTTGATGAGTAATAGTTTTTTGGCTTGTCGGAAGGAACCGGCTTGAATATAATAAATATAGACACCGCTGGCAACCCGATAACCACGGTCATCCAAGCCATCCCAGCGTAGTTTGTACGAGCCGGGGATTTGCTTGTCATCGACCAGTGAGCGCACCTGCCTGCCAAGAATATCAAAAATGATCAATTTAACATTTTCAGCGCGCGGCAGGTCATATTCGATCATGGTAGATGGGTTGAACGGGTTGGGATAGTTCTGCCGCAAGGCAAAGGTTTTCGGCAGGCCGTTTTCTCCGTCTGCAGGGATAGCGGTTTCAATTACGGTCATACGGTAATCTTCCACTTCCCCGTCAATTGCCAGTCCCGTGTATGAGCGCGGACTGAGAGTGCTGTAACGGAAGCGGGCGTAATTGGAATCGGACACCACTACCGCCGGTACATGGAAATCGAGCACATTCACACCGGGACTGAGTGGAACATCTGTAAAGATCTGTTCCTCTGGTCCGTCCCAGTCGCCATTCGAATCAAAATCAATCCATGCATTCAACAAACCGGCAATAGAAGCGCGCACCTGTACTTTGGCGGTTTGGTTAGCGATTATGGCGGTTACCAGGGAGACGCCGTCCTCGTCGTAGACGCCGTCCATGTCATCGCCTTTGGCATTTTCTTCCGGTTGGCCGTCGGCATCCGCGTCGATCCGGTAACCCAGGAAAACGCCGGGTTTAATAATATGATACGCGCCATTGTCGGTAAGAACAGTGGAAAAGTCCGGTTCGGGAGCATCGCCAAAATCGTATTCATAGCCCGGTTCGTTGGTAAATAGTTCAAACGCCATATCCCACAGGTATCTAACCGGTTTGCCGCCTCTGTACCTGTCGTCAACATCCGGAGTCAGGGGTTCATAAATACTAACCGCATCATCATTAAAATAATGCTGGCGGGTTTTCCAGCCCCACTCGCAGGAATCGGGCGGGGTATCATAAATTGCCGATATACTGATCCAGAAAATGGTCGAATCCGGTTCCTGCAGGAACCAATCTAACGGATCGGAGATCATAAAGGTATAAGTGAATGTGGAATCCGGTACATCAATGGAATCGGGCTGAAAATCACAGCAATCCACATGTTCGTGCAACGAACTGCGGTTGACCACCCACTCTTTCAGTAATTTTCCGGGATGGCTGAACAGGGTATCTACACCGGCAGCCACATCGGTCCATATTCCGATATGGAAGCGTCGCGGGGCATTCGGCGGCGCGATAGTGGTATCCCAGTCGGCATACGAACCCCACCACTGCACACCGGTCAGCGGTCGCTCATCCTTGCAGAACCAGTCATCGGCAACCAGTTTAAACTGAAAATCGGAAAGTTCGCCCCAACCCCACCAACATTCCGGATGGAGCGAATCGAATTTTTTAAGCGGTTTTTGCGACCATTTAAATGGCCCGGGATCGCCATCAGATCTGCGGGTAATTCTGATTTGATAATCTTCCACCTCGCCATTAGATTCTATACCAGTATATGTTACTCCGTTAAGATGGCCGAAACGGAAGCGGGCATAGGTCGGTTCAGGCAATGCGGAAGCCGGAATAGTTATATCCAGATCATTAACGCCGGGAATAAGCGGCTTTTCGTTAAAGATTTGTTCACCGGCATCAGCCCAGTCGCCATCGCAATTATAATCGATCCAGGCAAACAAATTACCATGATTCGGTACTGTCACCTGAAGATGTGCTACTTCTCCGGCGACCAGCGGTGTGGAGAAGGTTACGCCATCTTCATCATCCAAACCCCAAATATCATCGCCGTTAGCGGCCAGGTTTGGTACTGCATCAAATTCAGGATCGATTTGGGAACCAAGATAAATACCGGGAACAATTTGGTGCATTGCCCCGGCATTGGTATACAAAGTCGGGTAATGAGGATCGCGAGCGTCGCCAAAATCATATTCTGCTTCATGAATTAACGGTACAAAATAATAATCTTCAGTTTCGCCATACATGTAACCATTACGCGGTCCGGCGCCGCCTGTCGTTTCTACCCCGTCAAGGAAAGGCGACCAGGAACGTTCCGCCAGGGTGATCCGCATCCAGATGGGCGGCGCAATAGCGCTTTCAGGATGCCAGGAATAGAAAAATGGCGTTGTAAATAAATGCGCACCGATCCCGCTAAATGTAATAAAATTGTTTTGCACAGCCCATTCGGGAACGGCAATACCCATTGGACATTCTATGATATCATTCCAATCGCCATCGCGATTCCAGTCGAACCAGACATTCACAAACATACCATGCAGAATATTATGGGTTACCATTACGGTATAATCGAATCTATAGGGTGTACATTGCGGCAGATATAGCGGGATAGCGATAGCATCATCCGCGCCATCCTGATTGGGCGTGTCATTCAGGGGATCAATGTTATTAAACGGATCCTCATCAAAGCCGATATCGGCTTCATTTTCCATAGTCACAGCGGCTCCCAGGTAAGCAACCGCCAGAGGGTCTTTATGTAACGGACCAAAGGGCGGCGAATTATGCAGATAGACGGTAGGATAGGACGCAACTGTCCCCGCCGGTCCACCGGCGGGATATGCTGTCATATCCACGCTAAAATCATTACTTTTATCTGGAGCATCTCCCAGGTCGTACTCCGGTTCTCTTACTTCCCCAATGACCACTGCATAGTCCTCAACTTCGCCATCCGGCGCATAACCGTCACATGTTAAATTCCGAATGCTGCTGAAACGCAGCCGGGCAAATGTTCCTCCAGGGATGGCATCAGCGGGAACCGTATAAGTAAGTATATTAATCCCGGCGGTCATCTCCTGGCCAATAAATACCTGCTCGCCGGGATCCGTCCAGGAACCATTAATATTATAATCAATCCAGGCATTCAGGTATCCGATAGCAGAAGCCCGGATATAGACTACCGCATCCTGACCTGGTTGTAGCTCTGTGGCAAAAGTGACAGCGTCATCATCATTCATTCCATCATTATCGTCACCATCAGCATGTGGCAGAGGTTGTCCATCCGGATCGGTGTCATTCAGCCAGCCAAGATGAAAGCCGGGAATAACCAGGTGATGTGCGCCGCTATTAACATCTAATGTCGGGTAGGATGGATCGGGAGCATCGCCATAATCATATTGAGTTTCAGTGATTTCGGTGGTAAGCGCAAAAGCCATATCCCAGTTCGGCATTACAGGTTGGCCGTTATTCCATGTGCTGCCAACTTCGGGAGAAGCCGGATCGTTGGAATGAACCGCAAAATCATTAAAATAATAAGATCTTGTCTTCCAACCCCATCGTGTGCTTGTCGGGATGTCATCGTAATCGGCCGCTATACTCAACCAGTAAATCGTAGTGTCCCCTTCCTGATAAAACCAGGCAGCTTCCGGTAAAACCAGATCATATTGGAAGCATGTTTCCGACATGTCCATTTTGGGTGGATAATAATCGCAGCCGGCGTACCGTTCATTCAATTCCGAGCGCGCCGCCACCCATTGCCAGATCAATGTTCCGGGATGACTGAATTCCCGATCCACGCCGGCTTTAACATCTGTCCATATACCAAGTCTAAAGCGTTGTGGGCCGTTTGCCGGTGGAGTAGATTCATTCCATCCCCAATAAGAACCCCACCAGTGCACATCAGTAACAGGTTGATTGTCAGTACAACGCCAATCGTCAGCTACAATGACCTGAGAAAAAATTGAGGGTTCATCCCAACCCCAATAACATTCGCTGCCGGGAAAATCGGAATTCATCATCGGCGGCTGCATCCATTTCAAGCGCAGCGGCGGCGTTGGTACAATGACTGCCAGGTAATCTTCAACCTCCCCATCCGGGGCCGGGCCGTCGGGAGTCAAACCGGACTGGGTGCTGTAACGGAAGCGCATATAAGTATGGCCGATTGTTGCATCCAGGGGTACGGTTAATGAGGTGACAAATTCTTCACGTATTGCAGAAGAAGAACTGATTCCATTAAAAAAGAGTTCGTCGACAATAAAGTGTTCATTGGCATCCAGCCAGTCGCGGTCGCGGTTTAAATCTATCCAGGCATTCAGGTAAGATGTACTGGCGCCATTAACAACAGTTGTGATCATAACTGTAACACCGGGTTGCAGCCCAATGGGCATAATCACTCCATCTTCATCATCTAAAGAACTAAAATCGTCGCCAAAAGCATTATCACTCGGCTGGCCGTCAATTTCACTATCAATCGTATCACCCAGGAAGAACAGGGGATTTATGAAATGATTGGCGCCGCCATGCATCGTCAGTGTAGGATAACCTGAAATATCGACAGCATCCGGCGCATCGCCATAATCGTGACTATCCGTTCTTGTTACAAGCACCCGGTAATCTTCCACTTCGCCATCACCAGCGGCTCCGGAATACCCGACCCCAGGAGTTCTACTCAGACGGATACGGGCAAAAGTATGCCCCGGATGGGCGTCAGGTGGAATATTAAAAGAGACAAATTCAGTTCCCGATACAACTTGATTCATCAGAAAATGTTCTTCGGCATCAGCCCAGTCGCCATCAGTATTATAATCAATCCAGCCGTTCACATAACCTTCCTGGCTGGTGGTGATCTGAATCGATGACGACCCGCCGATATACAAGGATACCGGCCAGACAACACCATCCTCATCGTCATTAAAATTAATATCATCACCGGTCGCAAAATCGTTTGGCTGGCCATTGCTTTCGGAATCGATTATACTGCCAAGATAGAAACCGGTGCTGATGATATGCGAAGCGCCGCCGCTAACGGACAAGGTGGGATAACCGGGGTCGGGCGCATCGCCAAAGTCAAATCCGCCGCAGTCGTCCACACTGATGTACCTGTTTTTAACTTTGACCTGGGGAGCGGCGCCCTGGGGACACATAATAGTCAGGGTTACATCATAAATGCCTGGAGAATTATAAGTTACTTCATGCGGTCCTGCGCCGGTAGCGGAAGATGGATCGCCGCCGGGAAAACTCCAACTCCAGGCAGTTGCGCTTGAGGAAAAATCACGAAATATTACGGTTAACGGCGCGCAGCCGGAACGGGGATCGGCAAGCAGATCGGCAAAACAACCGCAGTCTTCTACAAGAATATATCCTTGTTTGAATTCTTCATCCTTCAACCCGCCAGCACAGGTTATTCCCAGACTGACACTAAATGCACCGGCATTATAATAATAAACCGTATGCGGACCACGGCCCGTTGCTGTTGCCGGTGAGCCGCCCGGGAAACTCCAACTCCACGATATGGCATCTTCTGAATCATCGGTAAATACAACTGCCATCGGTTTACATCCCGAGGTAGGGTTGGCATGGAAATCGGCGATACAAGCCGGGAAAACAATACCCGGGGATAGAATTAATAAACTGAATAATAAAAAAATAACTGGTACTTTTTCCCCGTTTGTGTGTATGACCATTGTAACCCCTTTCCTGAAATTTAAAAAAGTGATTTTATTATGTAATGCACTTGAATAAATTACCGGCTTAAAAATACAGGACAACACTACAATTACATTGATTTACAACCAAATTTTTTATAATTTAATCATGGTGCTGAATAGTGATTTTTTGGTATTTTGAATGCGCCGGTGCAGGAATGGAGTACTACCAGACAATCCCTGGTTTCATCTGTATGGAATAGGCGTTTGAATTGCAATCATTATAACAAAATCATAACAACAGGAAATTTCATTCAAGAGAAAAAATTTGCATTATGAAAAAAGAGATTAAAGAAACCCTTGCCCCTTGTGGTTTGAACTGTAAAAAATGCCAGGCATATTATAAAGGAGATATTAAATTTCACAGTTTACAGTTAAAAGAGGCATTAGGTTCTTTTGAACGTTATGCGGAAAAGTTTTCCGCATTTATGCCGATTTTTAAAAATTACCCGCAGTTTAAAGAAATGCTGGAATTATTTACCCAGGGTGAATGCCAGGGCTGCCGCAGTGGCGCTTGTGTAAATACTCTTTGCCGGGTTCCCGGTTGTACAGCCGAACATAAGGTTGATTTTTGTTGTCAATGCGCCGAGTTCCCCTGTGAAAAATCAGGGCTCGATTCCGATTTACTGAAACGATGGACGGTTATGAATCAGCGAATGCGGGAAATCGGCATTGAACAGTATTATGAGGAAAGCATAAACCTGCCCAGGTACAGGTAAACGCCGGATTTATATTAATACACCCGGGGGTATCACTGCCGTTCTTGTGGAAATAATTGCGGCGCCGACCTTGTTATATTTGGATTAAAAAATCTGGAGTATAACATGAAATTTAAACTTATCCTTGCCATATTTATTATAGCCATTACCGGTACTAGTTTACCGGCTGATAAAGGACAAACAGTACAGGATTTTATCCTTCGAGATACAGATAATAAAGAGTATTCCCTGACGCATTTTTCACATGCCAAAGCCATCGTTCTGGTATTTGTTTCCACAAGGTGCCCATGGTCAAATGCCTATAATGAGCGGCTCATTAAACTGGTGAATAACTATAAAGATAAAAATGTCCAATTTCTGGCTATCAATTCCAATCAACTGGAAAGCGTTGAAGAAATCAAAACCCACTCTATCGAGAACAACTTGAACTTGCCAGTTTTAAAAGATACGGATAACCGGGTTGCCGATCAACTGCAAGCCTCGGTCACCCCGGAGGTGTATGTTATTGGGAAAAATTACAAGATATTATATCATGGCCGCATAGACGATTCCCGCGACGAAACCCAGGTTAAATCAAAGGATTTGGAAAATGCGCTGCAGGCAATACTTGCAGGTAAGGAGGTTACTATTAATACAACAAAAGCATTCGGTTGTTCGATAAAACGCAGTAATTGAGCTGCAAATAGTAATAAATCTAAATCTTTATTTTAAAACTTTTTTTCTGATGATCATTAACTTTTGATTTTTAGGATTGGTAGCATTCCTCCCCATCGGTAACTTGTTGATTGATATTGCATTATTGATTGCTCAATACCGGAAAATAATGTTGGCGTTGCCTGTTACCAGGTCAAAATATCACCTTGTACTTAATTGAGATACACAAGTTGATGATAAAAGTCATTTTAACATCAATACCAGTAAAAAAAACATTGTCAGCATTTTTGTAAAAAATAAACATACCGGGCAGGTCTAATGAATAGTTCAATCGTTGACAGGGGTTTAAGAACCGCGACAAAAAGCGGTTCAATCCGGACCACTTATCCGGGAATGCAAGCAGTGCAACAAGTTCTGGATGCCTTGCAATGTATGGCGCTGATAATAGATCAAGATAACCAGGTTATATTTTACAATCGGTCAGGTTCTCACATGTTTGGTGTAGAAAATCTGCAATTGGAACATAATTTACTACCCGGTGATGCACTACATTGCAATTATGCAGGTAAAGCAGTAACCGGATGCGGAACTACCTTTAATTGTCGCTGGTGTGATTTGATCAAGATCATCACCGAATGTCGTAAACGCAATCATATAGTAATGGGTGAATGCCGGATCATGGCCCATGCTGATAATCCGGTTTTATCTTATGATTTGCAGGTACAGGCAGCGCCGTTATACATCCAGGAAGCCAAGTATACTCTATTAAGCATAACGGATATCAGCCATGAAAAACGCCGTAAAAACCTGGAACGTATTTTTTTCCATGATATAATCAATATTGCCGGTGGCCTGCAGGGACTGGTTGAGTTATATGCGGATGAACCTGACCCGGAAATATTGCACAATATTAACCTGGTCGGTCATACTATTCTTGAAGAAATAGTTGCACAACGGGATCTAACCGCCGCTGAAAACGGAGATTTAACAATTGTAAACGGTTTAGTAAATAGTATAAAGATATTACACAAAGTGATCAACACCATGCAACATCATACAACGGCAATGGGAAAAACAATAACTTTAGATACCGGAACGGCAGGGGTTGACTTTATAAGTGATGCCCGGTTGATAAAAAGGGTGTTAACCAATATGCTGAAAAACGCCCTGGAAGCCTCCGAAACCGGGGAAACTGTTACCCTGGGCTGTAACGATCAGGCTGATGCAGTCATGTTTTGGGTTCATAATCCTGCCGTAATGCCGCCCGATGTTCAGGCGCAAATATTTCACCGTTCATTTTCAACCAAAGGCAATGACCGGGGACTGGGAACCTATAGCATGAGGCTGTTGGCCGAACGTTATTTACATGGCTCAGTCAATTTTCACTCCACAGCAGAACAGGGTACATACTTTAATATTCACGTGCCGAAAGGAAAGCTGGAAGATATTTTATAACCGGCCGACGCTATTTGAACATATAGTGTTTTTTCACAGCAACATGAATTTTCCATTTACAGGCCATGCCCTGCGGAAATGTAACCAGATCTCCGGCCCGGATAGATACCGGTTCACCGCCCTGAGGGGTAACGGTTACCAGGCCTTCCAAAAGGTAACACACTTCTTCGCTATCGTATTTCCAGGGGAATTCGGATTTTTCCTTTTCCCAGATCGGCCAACTTCGCACTCCCATTTCGGTAAGAAGCTGCTCTTCGGGGTTATGGTTAATTGAAATGCCGTTCATACCTGTGTTCTCCAATATTATTAATGATTTTTCAAGTTTAAAGCAAGGCGTTTACCAGTCTTGTACGAGTTAGCAAAAGTACAGACGCAGAGGGAGCATGGCAGGCAAATACATGAAAAAGACTAGTCCTCTTCATGGCTTGTTACTTTATCATATTCCATTATCATTACGGCAGACGGCGGTCGATCCAGCAGACTGGTAATCACTAAAGTTGCGCTTGATAAAATAAATCCCGGCACAATTTCATAAACATCAAACCAGCCGCCATGCAGGTGTTTCCAAATCAATACAGTAATACCTCCGGCCGCCAGGCCGGCAAGCGCTCCCCTGCCGGTCATTCGCTTCCAAAACAGGGAAAATAAAACGACCGGGCCAAACGAAGCGCCGAATCCTGCCCAGGCATACGAAACCAGGTCTAAAACACTGGATTCCGGGTCAAGCGCGATAAGAAAAGCCAGGGCAGCAATAGCCAACACGGCAATACGGCTGATCCAGACAAGTTCACGTTCGTCGGCATTTTTATGGAATAACAGCCGATAAATATCCTCAGTCACTGCCGATGATGCGACCAAAAGCTGCGAGTCCGCCGTGCTCATAATCGCTGCTAAAACCGCCGACAACAGAAAGCCGGCCAAATAGGTATGGGTGAGCGCATTTACCAGGTGCATAAAAATTGTTTCCGATGTCGTAGAATTTAATAGCAAAGGCAGATAAGCCCGTCCACTTATACCAATTAATACCGCACCGGTCAGCGATAAACTGACCCAAACCATCGCAATACGTCGGGCAATTGGAATTTGTCTATGATGACGTATAGCCATAAACCGCGCCAGGATATGCGGTTGCCCGAAATATCCCAAACCCCAGGCCAGGAGTGAGATGATTGTTATAATCGACAGGCTTTCACCTGCCGGAGTTGTAAAGGGATTAAAATAGCCCGGCAATTCACTGCTGAGCGCGCTGATGCTCCCCCCCTGCTGCTGAATGGCATGCATGGCGAGGATTGGCAGTACCAGTACCGATATGAACATGATGGAACCCTGGATAAAATCCGTCCAGCATACTGCCATAAAACCGCCCAGGAATGTATAACTGATAATGACAAATATACTGATTAGTAATGCAAAAAGGTAAGACAATCCAAATACTGTTTGGAATAATTTGGCGCCGGCGACAAAACCGGAAGCAGTATAGATCAGAAAAAATACCAGGATAAAAAAAGCTGGGATAAGCCTGATCCACGGTGTACGCATACGAAATCGGTTTTCGAGAAATGTAGGCAACGTTATAGAATTAGCGGCAGTTTCCGTATATTTGCGCAGGCGTTTGGCAATGAATTTCCAGTTCAGGTACGTGCCCAACGCCAGTCCCCCGGCCATCCAGCACGCCTGTGAACCATATAAATAAGCAAAACCGGGCAAACCGAGCAATAACCAGCCGCTCATATCCGATGCCTGGGCGCTGAGCGAAGTGACCCAGGTATTAAGTCTTCGCCCGCCTAAAACATAATCGGCTATATTTTTGGTGCGGCTGTAATAAAACCAGCCGATAAACAACATACCGGCAAGGTAGATAAAAAAGGTAACAAGAATTCCCTGGTTTTCTGCTGTCACAAGAGCTATCCTTATGCTTTGCATATTTACAGGTTAAAATCTCACAACATTATGTTATATTACAGTAAATAATAGAAAATATCAAGCTAAATAATGCCTGAAAGTTCAATTTGCAATTATGCATATAATTACATATTGACGGACCTTTGTCAATACGTGATACGAAAAAGATATATCTTTATTTACAATAAATAATCTATTATATTCTTGTCAAAAATCTGCCGGTAATAATCATCTTTCAAAACAGACTAACTTGACTCCGGCGATATAAATGGAAGTTAAAAATGACCTATCAAAAAACTCCGACAAAACAGTTCATGGTTTTTAATTTCTTGGCGCTCTGCAAAAAGGCTGATAACTATTATTATCAAACCGTAGCCTTTTTTTCCATAATATTTTTCTTACTTAATTTTTCGTCTGCTTTTGCTGTCATCCTCCCGGATGATCCGTTTTATATATACCCGATAGCGGCAAAATATGATTCACTGTTGCAGACAAGAATAAAGGAATATAACATTCCCGGTGCGGCCTGTGTCCTGGTCAGCCAGGATGCCCTGGTGTACAAAAAGTGTTTCGGGGTGCGTGATTTACATTACAATGAACCGGTTACCGAACACACCTTGTTCCGGCTTGCCTCCCTGTCAAAAGGGTTTACAGCTATATTGACCGGTTTGCTGGTCGAAAAACAATTACTGGACTGGGATGAGCCGATCAGCGATTTTCTGCCGGGATTTAAATTAGTGACGAATAGTCAATACAGTGAACCGACGCTGCGCCATATCCTCAGCCATACATCAGGGTTACCTTCGTATGCCGGCACGGAATTACTGGAAGAAAATATGTCATATACAGAGTTGCTCGGTAGTTTATGTAAAGTCCCTCCTGTTGCCCCGCCCGGACAGCAATATAATTATCAAAATGTAGTATTTAGCATTATGGGGGACATACTTGCTGCCGTTACCGATACCAGTTATAAAGCCCTGGTCAATTCGCTGTTATTTGCACCACTTGGCTTGAAAGACGCTACCATCGGTTATCGGGATTTTATTAATAGACCTGATCATGCCTCTCCACATATCGAGATCAATTCAGTTCAGATTCCGGTTGAAGTAAAAACCAGCTATTATCATATTGCTCCGGCTGCAGGTATTAACGCCAGTATTAACGATATGGCGGTATGGATTAAGGTAATTTTGGGCTACCGGCCAGAAATTATTTCCCGGTCGGTACTGCAACAGGTAACCCAAATACAGATACCAACTGAAAAAGCTACCCGTTATTTCGGCAAATGGCCGCTTTTGGGAGATACAAGTTATGCTCTCGGCTGGCGGATTTTTGATTATAATGGCGTTCGTCTTGTTTACCATGGCGGCAGCGTGCAAGGTTTCAGAACGGAAATTGCCGTCGACCCGGTTAATCACCTGGGGATAGCCTTTTTATTCAACTGCGAAACGCCATTTGCGGATATCTGCGTACCGGAATTTTTTGATTTATACATGAGTTTAATCTCAGTAAATCAATAACTTACACCAGAACAAACCATAGTAGTTTGTTTTAAAGCAAGTTATTACGAAGAACGGCTAACTATTCAATAAAGTAAATTACGACACTCTGCATTTTTCCCACATTTATCGCCTTCCTAAAAGACAAAATGCCGAATTATACAGCAAAATTCAAATTAGGCTGATATAATACTTTAAAAAAATCGCAAAAAAAACCAAGTAAAATGAAAAAAATGAAAAATATGCTGTTAATGGTATGTTTTTTGTAGTGTAAAAATCAACCGCATTTTATGTAGTGAATGTCATGCCGAGAAATTACAATTATTTTCATTAACTAAAAGTCGATCCATGCAAAAAATCAAACGATATTTCCATTCACTCATATTCAAAGAAAAAAATTTTACATCACCTCATTTTATATCAAAACGTATTATTTTGATAGTGATAATTGCAATATCACTGGTATGTCTGATTACATATTTAATGGCGATATTTAACCATTTCCCCCATTTTGCCAGTTACTTTTTACTTATAACCTTGCCAGTTTATCTTGGCGCATACCAGTTTCATTTACATGGTCATTATAAAATAGCTAATTATATTACAATCATGGCAGTATTTCTGTCATTGGCAATCGGTGGTTTATTTTTTACGAATCAGTTTATCTCTACTATCATTTACGGTATCATTACATTGGCAGCAGGTTTATTGTGCGGTACCAATTGTGCAATAATAATAGGCATTGCGAGTATTTTTTCCTATGCTCTGAGGGTTTATGTTGATGTAAAGGGAATATTTGAACATACTGTTCCTGCCGGTCTCTATTATTTTAATATTATCATTCTTTCGCTCTGTATCAGCCTGATCATTATAATAAACTGGTTCTCGAACCAGGCAATGCGCTATTTACTGGAGCATGAACGGGAGTTAGGTAAAGAATTACAGGAAAACCAAGAAGAACTGGAAAAACGCCTGAAAAAGCTGGAAATCACCGAAAATAACAGCCGTCAGCAGGCGGAACAACTCAGTAAATTGAGTTTACTGATGCGCGGGATTACCGAACTCAAAAGTCTTGGGGAAGTATTAACCCAGGTGACGCAAAGCTCTATAGACCTGTTAAAAGGTGACGCCGGGGGAATATATTTATACCGTAGTAATGAAAATATTCTGGAATGGGTAGTATCTGTGGGTAGTAACATTGAACCGATTGGCACAAAATTAAAACCCGGATTGGGAGTAGCCGGGCGAGTTATGCTGACTGGTGAGCCGATAGTAATAGATAATAATCATAAAAACACACTTTTGTCAAAAAGTGTAATCATACCGGCATCACAAATTTTATGTGTTCCCATCAAATGGCGCAAAGAAATACTCGGTGTACTTAATATTCGGGTGGATAACCGCACCAGGAAAAAATTCAGTACCAAAGATATATTACTGGCATTACAATTTGCCAGCCAGGCAGCTATTGCCATTAAAAATTCACAATTATTTGAACAAGCCAAAGCAGAAATTCATGAAAGGAAACAGGCCGAAGAAACCCTTAAACAGAGTGAACAAAAATACCGAACCCTGATGGAAAATCTTGGCAAAGGAGTATGCCTGTTATCGTATGATTATTCAATGAAATTTGCCAATCCGGAAGCCGCAATTATTTTTGGTGAGAAAGAACAAAACCTGATTGGGAAAAAGATTCATAGTTTTATCGAGTCGGACCAGGTGACAATATTACACAACAACCTGGTTACCCTGCGTGAAGGCGAGCGGATTAATTTTGAATTAAAGACAAAATATAATGAAACAGAAAGTCGATTTTTAGAGGTTACAGCTACCTTGCAGGAAAATCCTCATGCTGAAAATGCAGATGTTTTGATTATATTCCATGATATTACCGAACGCAAACACCTTGAAGAACGGTTACGACAAGCGCAAAAACTGGAAGCAGTGGGAAATCTTGCCGGAGGTATTGCTCACGATTTTAACAATATCCTGACTGCGATAATGGGGTATGCGGAAATATCAATTATGAACATGGATGAAAATGATCCATACCATAAAATTATGAATGGGATACTCAATGCCGGGAAAAAGGGCAGTAATCTGACCAAACAATTGTTAGCTTTCAGCCGGAAACAGATCATCAAGCCGCAGATCATTGATATTAATCAGCTTATCCGCGATCTGCATAAAATGCTTTGCCATCTTATCAGCGAAGATATCACTATTTCACTGGATTTATCCGAGAATATACGCCCTATCAAGGCAGATCCCAGTCAAATCGAACAAATCCTAATTAATCTGGTCGTTAATGCCCGTGATGCTATAAACATCAAGCCCGGCGGTGCTGCGTTAGAAAAGATTATAACTATTGAAACTGTAAATGTCTTTTTCAGTGAATACTATAACACAAAAGATTATTCCAGCGATGAAATTTCCCACATTGTTATTATTGTCAGCGATACAGGAATTGGTATGGATGAAGTCACCAGGGAAAAAATCTTTGACCCGTTTTTCACTACCAAACCGGTTGGCGAAGGCACAGGCCTGGGGCTGGCGACGATTTATGGCATAGTCAAACAAAACAAGGCGAGTATTAATGTTTACAGCGAAACAGGTAAAGGTTCCACTTTTAAAATCTACTGGCCCGTGACTAGCGAAACCATAGCTGTAAATGATAAAATGGAAAAGAATATACTCATTCAGGGTAACGAGAGAATACTTGTGGTTGAAGATGATTTTCAGGTAAGACAATTTGTGCTTTCAGCGCTTGAAACCCTGGGTTATGATACAATGTCGGCAAACAATGGACTCGAAGCATTGCAAATATTGCAGACAACCAACCAGCAAATTGACCTGGTATTAACCGATTTAATTATGCCGCAAATGGGTGGCATTGAACTCGCTGAGCAAGCGAAAAAAAACGGGGTTAATGTTAAATTTCTCTTTGCATCCGGTTATACTCACAATCATATACTTCATAATGGATTGATCCCGCCGAATTTTAAGTATATTGAAAAGCCATATTCGCTGCAGGAACTGGCTAATAAAGTTCATCTGTCCCTTGTATCAGAGTAATAATTAGGGTCCGGCCCGATAACTTTCATAACCTTTTTCACAAATCAAATACTCAACAATCTGTTCTACACCGACATTTTGATCCAGCCAGTTAATTTTGATTAATTTATTTTTATTGATATTCATATTTAATTATTTTAATTTAACCGGTGTTCGGAAAATAATTTATCTGCAAAACCTGTCACTATCCTGCGGAGTACAACATGTCTGCCAAAAAAAGCGCTTATCTGTCGACCCTGCAATCCTTTGTCCTGGTTGTTTTACGGATTGTTATCGGTTGGCACTTCCTTTATGAAGGAATAGTAAAATTAACATCACCGGGATGGACTTCAGCCGCATTTCTGAGTGAAGCGAAATGGCTGTTTGCCGATAAATTCCACTGGATTGCAGCCAATCCTGATGTGTTGAAAATTGTCGATTTGATGAATATTTGGGGACTGATTTTAATAGGTTTGGGTTTGGTATTTGGAATGTTCACACGTCTTGCCAGCATAGCCGGTATTCTTTTATTAGTTTTATATTATATTGCCAATCCTCCACTGGCAGGATTGGGTAATGGTTTAGCAACAGAGGGCAATTACCTGGTTATTGATAAAAACTTTGTTGAAATGATCGCTCTATTAGTGTTGGCGGTATTTCCTGCACCTGTAATAAGCCTTGATCGTTACCTGGCAGCGCTTCGCTATAAGAGAAAAACGGTTGCTGCCGATGTCAAACAACCTCAAGATGAATTGGCCTCTACCGGTGCTAGCCTGGTGGCGCGCCGTGAACTGTTAAAAAACCTGGTTATGCTGCCGGTTTTAGGCGGTTTTATTTTCGCCTGGTTTAAAAAACGCGGTTGGGAAAGCTATGAAGAAAAAAATTTGCTCTCCATGCAGGGGGATGCGTCTATAGACGCTCAAACAAGCGCTACCCTTAAAACCTTACAATTCTCTTCACTAAAAGACTTGAAAGGACAATTACCATACGGGCAAATTGGCAACCTGAAAATCAGCCGCCTTTTTTTAGGTGGGAATCTCATTGGCGGCTGGGCCCATGCCAGGGATTTGATCTATGTTTCCAAACTGGTTCAATCTTACCATACCGATCAGAAAGTATTTGATACATTTCATATTGCAGAGCAATGCGGTATTAATACAATTCTTACCAATCCCCAGCTTTGCCGGGTAATAAATAAATATTGGCGGCAGGAAAAAGGTAAAATCCAGTTTATTTCCGACTGTGGTTACAAAGGTGATGCGATTGAAGGAGTTAAAATATCTGTTGATGGCGGCGCCCATGCCTGTTATGTTCAGGGTGGTATTGCCGACCAACTGGTTCTGGAAGGCAAGCTGGATATCATAGCTAAAGCCCTGGAACTTACCAGACAAAATGGACTGCCGGCAGGTATCGGTGCACATCAATTGGAAACTGTCAAAGCGTGTGTTGATAATGGCCTTAAACCGGATTTTTGGGTAAAAACCCTTCATCATACGAATTACTGGTCCGCTAACAAGGAAAATCAGTTTGATAATATCTGGTGTGTTAATCCCGAAGAAACCATTGCCTACATGAACAATCTGCCGGAACCTTGGATAGCCTTTAAAACCCTGGCAGCCGGGGCGATTCTGCCGGCTGAAGGATTTCAATATGCCTTTAATAATGGCGCTGATTTTGTATGCGTGGGTATGTATGACTTTCAGATTGTTGATGATGTCAATATAGCCCTTGACGCACTGGCAAATATTCAGAACCGGCAGCGGCCATGGTATTCTTGATCCAGGGAAATTTCTGATTGCATAAAGCCCGGAATAAATATTCCGGGCTTTTTTGTGGAATTAACAAAACTTTAATATCCTTTCGATTTTTTAACATGTAACGGTATTTATGCAATCAATAAACTTAATAGTCCAGACATGAAAAACATTGAAATTTATTGAATAATTTTGTAGTTTAACATGTAAAATCAGTTCAGACCGGCAATACAACAGCAGTAAATATTATTTTCAGATAGATAAAGAAAGGATTTGTTAATGCAAAAGGATAATGATTTTAAAAGTGACCCAATATTTAAATCATTAATTTCCAATAAATTATTGGAATCAAGAACGATCATGATCTTTGGGGAGATCAATCAAAAGATAGCACAGGAAGTTACCGAAAAGCTGCTCATATTAGCAAATGAATCGGATGAGAAGATCAAAATTTATATCAATTCTCAGGGTGGTCATGTTGAATCTGGCGATACTATTTATGACATGATACGTTTCCTTGAACCGATGGTATATATAATCGGCACCGGCTGGGTTGCAAGCGCCGGAGCGCTGATCTATTCGGCTCCACCGGTAAAACAACGTTTGTGCCTGCCAAATACACGGTTTCTGCTTCACCAACCCAGCGGCGGCGTCGGCGGACAGGCTACGGATATACGCATTGAAGCCCATGAAATCATTAAAATGCGCGATCGGTTAAATAAAATCCTGGCGGAACGAATCGGCCAACCTTTGGAAAAGATTGAAGAAGATACCGACAGAAATTTTTGGATGACTGCTAAAGAAGCAATTGATTACGGATTAGCCGGTAAAATTATTACCCGCATAGGGGATATAAAGTAAATCAGAATTGAAATAACCAAGCCGTTTTGTAAATAAAACGGCTTTTTAATTTCTGTCTGCACCTTTTAAAATCTCGGGAATTCCTCTATATCATTGAATCCATCTTGTACCGCATATTGAAATATATATAGGAAATTTTCAAACCCAGCTGCTAATGAAAGAAAGTGTGTATCTGTAATGACTGAAAGTATACCGGCAACATAATGTCGGTGGTAATTTTAATAGTATATGGGTTAGTTTAAGGGGAAAACCTGTAATGAGCAGATCGAATAAATAGTGACTGATTTTCATTTATAAGATAAAAAAAAAATTATTAATATTTTCTGGAATTTAAACATATAATCTGCTGTTATTGAACAGGAAGTTAAAAAACGTTAGATTTAACGATCACTTGTAATCTATAATTCAAGAATAATCAAGCCCAAATATATACATAAATAATATTATTTAAAAACCAGACCGAGTTAATTTTCAATTTTTTAATTATAGACTTGATAGCGGGAAAAAAAATGGCAAAAGGCAGTTACAGTGATGCCTGGAATAAAACTACCTGAACAAGTTATTGCTTTTAAAAGAATAAGAAAATTATAATAAATTTTTGTAATTAATTTAATCATCCCTTAAAAGGAAGGAAGGCAGGTAGTAAAAATGAAAAATCCATGGGAAACATTAAGTCAACTAGAGTTGATTGGGCATTCCCCTGAAATTAATCATTTGCGTAGTTATTTGCCCTCAATAGCAAAAAGTGAAGAAAATGTTACAGTTTATGGGGAAGCCGGTACTGAAAAATTATTGGCGACAAAAATTTTGTTTGAAAACAGTTTACGCAAGGATCGTCCGATTTTGTTCAGCAATGCCAATAATTTGAATAATCATTATGATGAAGAAGTAACGGAACCATTATTAGCCGGGCAAAAAAAAATGGATACCCCGTTGTCATGTACCCTGGTCATCGAAAACCTGGAGTATCTTGATGAAAAAGCGCAACAAAAACTTTTGATCCTGGCGCAAAAAAGAAATCTGGAAATAAAAAGTCAAACGATCCCGACTAGTGTAAGAATAATTGCTACAGCGCATCCTAATTTAATTACCGATCTTAAAAACAACAAATTCAATGCCGACCTGTTTTTAGCGCTCACCTCCGTTTCCCTGAAACTACCACCCCTGCGGGAAAGACGGCAGGATATACCATTGCTATTTGAACATTACCTCAAAAAACAGTGCATGGAATTTAAAAAGCCAATTCCGATTGTTGATTTTGAAGTATTCAATCATTTAATGAAACATGATTGGTATGGTAATATTAAAGAATTGGAAAATACCATCAGAACAATGGTCTTTACCTCCCCGGATGGCGAACTCTTGATCGATTCACTTCCCTTTGAGGTTGAAAATTTAATTTTCAGCAAAGTGCAAATACAAGATTTGAATATTGCCGTTTCTCAACTGGAAAAAGAATTATTACAAAAATCATTACGCAAATATGCCGGTAACCAAAGCAAAGCAGCAAAAGCGTTGTGCCTGTCTGAACCGAATTTGCGTTATAAAATGAAAAAGTTAAAGATCAATAAAAAGGATTATGCGTTTGGTCATTAAAACCACTCGGATTACATATTAATGAAAAAAGGCGGAAGAATTGATCTTCCGCCTTTTTTATTCCGGGAATCGAGTTATCGGAATTTCGTTATAAAATCAACAGCTATAAATCAAGGGCTGTATCTGTTTACCATCAACGGCCATAATATGGGGCGCCGGTAACCTCCAGTT
Source organism: bacterium (assembly GCA_029561455.1). GTDB lineage: Bacteria > Zhuqueibacterota > Zhuqueibacteria > Residuimicrobiales > Krinioviventaceae > Fontivivens. Next base: position 70,317 of record JAKQIY010000013.1, on the reverse strand, counting down.
CTATTCTCGATACATTTGCAAATTCCTGGTTTATTCCACGATGCATATATAAATATTTCGAATTACCCCAGACAATTCCATTTGCCGGGCCATTTATTAAACCGGCGAACAAGGGAGTCATTGTGCCATTGGCTTGAAGAATCAAAATTGGATTGACATTATCAGTTGCAATGTACATATCACCATTTTGAGCAAAGGTTATATCATAAAATTGACTAGTGGCATAATCGCCGGTTGCAGACAAGTCTAAAACCAATTCTGCGGCGCCCAAATTTCCGGTTTCATCCAGAATAGCATTTTTCCAAATAGCATTTCTTGGTTCAGTCGAATTATCGGTTACTATAACATATACATAATCATTAAACACTCGCACCGACTGGATAGAACCCATATGATATAAACCCACCAGTCTGTAAACATTAGGCTCTGTCATTACAAAAAGCCCGGTTTTTATTCCACCGATATAAATATTAAAATATTTATCAAAATCAAAAAAAGCCACTTTTTTACGAGTCGGATGCCGGGAATATTCAACCGGGTCGCCGCCGCCGGGTTGGATAGTATAAGTTGCCGGGTCGTTTTCTTTTTGTATAAATAGGTTTTCGCCAGGCCCCATACGCAAACAGGTAACATCAAACGTAACGGTTCCATAATTAATTTTAGCGCCGTCGGGTTGAATCTTCATAATCGAGCGATTCGCCAAAGCCACATAAACATTTTCATTAGCATCGGCAGACATTGCTAAAACATTCAGAGTGCCAAAATCGCTATATTCAATATTGGTACCTTTTAGTCGATAAGGAAAATATTTTGCAGTAGTGTGGGCATCGCGCGTAACAACATTGATCGACAGAGAATCTTCAATAATATTAGGCGGCCGTACCAGTATTTCAGTAGCCGACGCGGAAATCAATTCACCTTTGCTTGAGCTGGAAGATCCAAAATATACTTTAATCTGAGATGTATCGGCTGAAAAATTTTCACCGGTTATTTTAATAAGCGTATAACCGGCCAATGCTTCCAGTGGAGGTTCAACTTTAGAAATAACCGGCGCTACACCACCGTTATCATCCTTATTCCATACTTTGGTCGGGCCATCATATTCACAGGCTACAATGAATATGAACAAGAATAGAAAAGGGATGAGATATTTTACAGGTTTCATAATTTCTTCTCCAAAGTTAGATTGAGAAACGTGCGGTAATGCGTTTTACACTATCAAAAACCCCAAATGGGGTATAAGAGTAATCAAAATCAAAACCGAATTGAGAGACGCCAATACCAAAAGTAATATCGTTTTCATCATTATTAGTCACATAACCGCCACGCAAGGACAAAAGATTCATAATCTTGTAATCCAGGCCAAACAATAATTGTTCGGGATGCGAACGATAATGAGTAGCGTCTATGGAAAAATACAGGCTTTGTTCCGGACCGCCTACTTTAACCAGGTCAAATAAATTCATAGAAATACCCATAGCAAAAACCAACGGCAATTGGAAGCCTTCTTCTTCAAATTTTAATTCCTGAGAAAAATTCCGCACCGACATACCAAAGACCAGGCTTTTAAAACCGGTTTTATATAGGGTACCAAAATCAAAAGCTATTGGGGTTAATTCATTTTCTACCTTGGTTTTGGTACTGTCGGTCACTGGTATGAAACTTTCACCTAAATTTTGCCGTACCCACTTGACCTGGCCGCCAACCGAAAACCGGTCGGTAAGGGAGCGCGCATAACCTAAACCGGCAGCAAAAGCCGAGGGATTGAGTATTTCGGTATCGGTATAACCAATCTGCTCATTAGAAACAATTGTCCCCTGAACATCGCCATAGTCGACTGATTGGATACTCAACCCAAAGACGCCAAACCGGCCGCCGGCCGGATTAACAGCCATACTGAATGTATTATAATTAATATCGGCAATCCATTGATTCTGGCTGAAGGAAAGATCAACAAATTGTGTAATGTTGGCCATACCCGCTGGGTTAAAAAACAGTGAACTGGAGCCCATATTGGCGCTCGTTACAGCGCCGGCCAGCGCAGCGGCCCTGGCATCGGATTCAACGCTGAGGAACTGCATCCCGGTCTGCGCCAGTTTTTCATTTTCCTGGGCAATACTTTTCTCAATACCCGGCAGGATGCATGTGCAGATAACAAGTATTATATTGATGATTTTTTTCATATTTAAATCCTTTAATGAGTAAAATCAATGTATCCTGTTTACCGAATAATTATGAATTTTCGGTATGTTGATTCACCTTCCGGAGTTTCAAAATAGGCAATATACAATCCGCTAACAACGATCTGGCGGGACGAAGTCAGAGAATCCCACAATTCATCCCCGCTGCCGTCGTTATGTTCCAGGGTTTGTATAAGGTCGCCGCGTTCGGTGTAAATTTTTATAGTACATACCGGGGGTAAACCGAAAAATGCGATTCGATCCTGAGCGTCTCTGAATTGTAAACTAGTTGCCCGTATATGATAGGGATTCGGCACAACCCGGATGCTCGACAGATTGTCAGAAGCAGGGCGCCGTAAATATGCAGGTTTATTGGTCATTGTATAAAACTTGCTGCTAACCAAAGGAACTCCCGGTTTCTGATCGTTTGTGGTGCCGTCATCTTTGCTTACGATATAGTAATAATAATCGAATCCACGTCGTGCAGTTGTGTCATTAAATGTATTGACAACATTCGCAGCGGTACAGGAAAATATCTTTTCATACAGAGTATCGGGTTTTCCTACTGCGCGGAAAATTTCATAACCATCAAAATGTTCGGCAGTGGCCGCTTCGGCGCTCCATTCAAGGGAAATTTTATCGCCACCGGATTTTACAGTAAACTGTGAGGGAGGCGGTGGTGGTTGTGGAATATTATAATTTACACTGAAATTATGTAAAGCATTTCTGAATGATTTCATTAAAGAATCACGTCCGGTTTTGACCCAGAGTTCTTTATAAAGATCGCGGTCGGTTGTCTCAGAGCCGTCGGGCAATATAAACGGCCCGGCATTTTTAAACCATTTTGAGCCAACTTCGAGGTTCTTGGCCCGGCCCAGGCCGCTAACGCACTCGGCAATAACAATATGAATACTATCGCCGGGCGCCAATGTATATGGTCCGTATCCTTGACCCTGGGTGTATCCACCGGCATCTGTGCCCCATTTGTCGGCAAAACTGTCCCCGACCTCTTCAGCATGGGTCTTTTCCGGATGCCCGGCAGTCATGATATCATATTTACGGGTCATATAACTTACATCATACTGGTTCAGTGCTTGCGGACTGGAATCGGTTTCCAAGTACATGGTTGTCCTGGGTTGACTTTTATCATCGGTTTTATTAGACGGAGATGTGTCGGCGTGCAACGTAACCGCGCCGATATATTGACAACCACCTAACGTGCCGCTATACAAATGATCAGGGGCTCCCCAATCGGATACGGTACTACCCGAATGCGGTCCATACCAGGAAAGCATGGCGCGCATCTCGGCATTATCAGGATTCTGTCCGATGACATCGTTTACACAATTCCGTCCCCAGCTGATATTTGCGCCTGCAAACCAACCTCTTTTAAAAGCTTCATTACCAACTGCATAACGATATTGAAAATGAAAAACAACATCTTTCAGAGTTACAGGATCGGGAACGCCGCCGACAGTTCGGATGCCGGTATTCTTGAAAACATAATCATAGATATAGTAATTATCATGATTCTGCTGGGTAAAAGCCATAATTTTGCGAGTTACGGTAATACCAATTGTAGTATGGAGTACATTTAAAATAATACGATCTGGAATTATCGTTGGATCTTCCAGATCCAGAGCATCATTTAAAATATTATCGGTTGCAGGATCCAGGTCGACAATAACGGTTGGCGAAGTAAATTTACCAATCAATTTAAATTCAACCGGCATCACTTCGGTCAAAGGATTGGCTCTTTTAGGGCCAACACATACAACTTTGTAAGGGATGGTACTGCTCAAAGTGTTTTCATAATACTCAGTTGTACCTATCCACATAGACTTGGCGGCTACATTATCCTGGTAAGTGAATTGCCCCGGCCAGCGCATTCCGTCACTTTGTTCCGACTCATTACCGGTGCGGTGCATTTCAAACTCGCTGCCTTCTATTGCAAAAGTACTGTGCAGCGAGTTGACGCTCATCCAGCGTACTTCCAAACTTGCCTGCCTTTGGGCATAGACCTGAACAACCATTTGCGGCCCCAGCAGGAAAACCAGCAAAAGCATTATTAATAATGATCCAGAGTTTGATTTTATAAATTTCATAAGAATCCTCTTGTTATGAATTATTAATTCAAATCAAAAGACATACGCAAGCCAAAGAAAATCTGGCGGGGATTTAAAAAGTTGAACGAATCCTGATTCGGCATATTGATATAGGCTTTATCTTCAAGTACTTTTTTGATTGTATTTTCAGGCACATCTTTCCAATTGCCGTCTGCATAATACATATATTTTTGGGTGGTTTTTTCATAATAGAACACACCCTCAACCGGGTTGGTTTTGCCATCAATTGTTCCGACAGCTTCAATCGGTTGAAATTTCACATCATCCTCACGATAATCGCCAACCTTGTCATTACCAGGGATATTATTATATGCTTTATTCTTTGGCAGATGCAGGGAATTGAAATAATCTTTTTCATCATTTGAATCATAAAAACTGGCGCCAGAAAGACGTTTGGTATTTAACAGGTTATCAACTTCAACAAACAATACATAACGGGTTTTCTTCCAGGTAAAGGTTTTATTAAGACGCAAAACCAGGTTGTAATAATCCCGTAATTTTACATTTTGTTCAACGGCATAAATAATATTGTCGTACCAGGTGGCATAGCCGCCGGATTTCCAGTCGGCAATGACATTTGCAGACCACATTTGCAGGGGTTTTAAACCACCCAGGGACGGACCAAATTCCGCCGGGGTATGTAAAGTAATACTGGCGCGGGCATAGGGTCTCGGCAGGGGTCTATCCTGGTAAAGATTTTCCGTCAACATATCATATTTCCGCTGCTCCGATTGCTGGTCATAGATTTGTAATTTGCCGAAATGTCCCGAAGTTGTAACCTGGTAAGTATAATTGGCAAAGCCGGTCCACCACAAGCCGGCAGTCTTTTTCAGGGTCAATTCAAAACCACGAATATCCTCATAACTGTTATTGGTGGCCAGATCATAATTAACGGAAGCATCGGCGCTTATGTAGGCTGTATAATCCTGCTGATCGACAATATCATGATAATAAGCAGCCAGTTGCAACAGGTAATTATCGGCAAGCGCATGATCGTAACCCAACTCGTAGGATACGGTTTTAGCCAGGGCTAACTCCGGGTTGCCGATATTACTTATCTTGCCCGACATGGTACGGCTAAGCCGGAACATTTCTTCATAGGATGGTAATTGTTTAAAATGGCCATAGTTAAAAAACAACTTGCTCTTTTCAGTGATTGGATGTGAAATACCCAGACGTGGACTCCAACTGATCTGTGAACTCGACTTTTCGGTTTTGTATACTGCGGTCGAGTCATATTTGGTGGAGAAAAAACTCTTGTCAAAAGCAGACAGGCTCACCCATTCGGTATTGGCATTATGATAATCCATACGCATACCGATGTTCATGATGAAACCTTTTGCTTCAAACTTGTCTTGCAAATATAAAGCGCCGCGAATGGGGAATTTGCGGGTATCGACAAAATTTCTATTACCGGCAAAATTATTCACTTCACCATATTTTAACTGTAAATCGTTATAAACCAGTTCAGCGCCGGCTTTAACAAGATTGGTTGAATTCATTTGACTGGTTATATCAAATTTGCCGGTGGTGGCAAATGTTTTGGTATAATCGCGCACTGTCGCGGTATGACCGCCAAAAAACATGCCGTCAACACCAAAAGTTGCCGCGGGGCTCCAGCCAAAAGGCGCTTCATCGGTATAGTAGCCGGGGACAATTTCATATTTTTTAGTTAAATCACGGGGGCGTCCCGGTTCTGTATGATAATCACTTTCGACAAATTCCAACGATGCTTCATAAAAAGTAGACGGTGATAACATGTGGGTGAGTTTGGCTGCACCGGAATAATGGGTTACATCCGCTTCGCAATACCATGACGGTGTAAAGATTCGACCGGTGCGCTGTTCGTTGGTTACACTGGCGATCTGGAAAGGAGTGCGCATATAATAGGTCGGACTCCAGTAATTGACCCCGCCGATACCGAATTCCGAATCAAAATAGGTGTTATCAATGACATTGATAGCGACATTATAGCTTTTCGCGGTATAACCCGATAGCTTTAATTTCATAGACTCGTTGATATCAGATGTTAATTGCAATGACCAGTTATAATCGACATAATCGTCGCGAACTAGTGGAATAAGCAGCATTTCCCGCTCTTTGCGATAGCTGGTATAAAAACGCAGGTTACCCAGTTTTTTACCGATGATCGGCACCGGGCCGCCTAATCCGGCATCGATATTATAATCGGGCTGATCGGTTACTGCTGTTTGCCGGCGTTGCCATTTCCATAACTTTTGTACAGCAGAGGGAGAGAGATCATTATCCGGATTTCCATCAGTCATTAAATTTTGCGAAATTTTGTTCCATCCTTCAAAAGTCGGGTACTGACGTTGGGTATAGTAATCCCATGTGCCGTTTTGCGTACCGGTCCAACATACCGCCGGATCGAGATACGGACGCATCCACATGGAATTGGCGTCAAACGGTGAGACTCCGAAATGCTTAGCATGTGGGGGACTGTACTTGTAGGTAACGGTACCATGATACGATTTCTTGCTGCCTTCTTTGGTTACCACATTTACGATACCGGAACGAACCTGACCATATTCAGCATTAAATCCACCGCGCTCGACCGATAATTCCTGAATAGAACTGAGAGATATTGCAGTGATGGGTTGATTGTTACGCGGATCACGCAGGGTAATGCCGTCAATTTCAAATAGAGCCTGGGAAGCATCGCCGCCACGAATTTCAAGACCATTTTCAATACCGGCCTGAAGCGCGACAACATCGCCAAGATTTGACATCGGCAATTCTTCGATTTCAACATCGGACATGGCTGTAACACTTGTGGCTACATCTTCCTTGACAACCTTTTTTTCAGCCACAATGGTAACTGTTTCACCTTCAATGACCTCAAGAGTTAAAGCAATATCGACGCGGGAGGTCTGGTCAATTCGCACGCGAATATCTTCCACCTGCATTTTTGCATATCCCATCATAGAAAACTGGCATGTATAAACGCCGGGCGGTACCTGGAGAATGGTATAGTTACCATTAATATCCGAAGCTGCGCCAATGGTTGTTTCCTTTAGAATCACATTCACACCCGGTAATGACTCACCGCTTTCCTTGTCGGTAATGATACCGGTAATTTTACCGGTAGTGCCGGAATAAAGAATTGGTGTTATGGATATTAAAAACAGAAACAAGCCAACCAAAAATAACTTTAAGCGATGCATCAATAGCCCTCCTTTGCTAAGCTATCAACCTTGTTGATTTTCGAATTATGAGTTCTGTTTCAAGTGTAATTGTTTTTGATGAAAATTTTTTACTTTTTAAATGAATCTGTTCCAGTAAAAGAGCAGCGGCGGTTTTTCCAATATCATAAGCCGGCTGCCGGACAGTTGTTAATGGTGGATCAATAAGAGAAACTGTAGGATTGTCGCTAAATCCGACAAGGGCAATATCATCGGGTATTTTAAAACCATCTTCGCGAATGCGGCTGAATGCGCCGATTGCCACAGGATCGGTAACGCAGAATATGGCTTCGGGCGCATCGGCTTGTTCCAATAAACTATTATAACCGGTAACACCGTCTTCCTCGTTCAGGCCGCCGAAAACAACCAGTCTTTTATCAAACGTGATATGACCAGCTTTCAGGGCATCACAATAACCATCAAAACGATGTTTACTGATCGCTAAATGTTCCGGACCGGCCAGATGGGCAATACGTTTATACCCGCATTTTATGAGATACTGTACAGCGCTAAAAGCGCCGCCATAATCGTTAACCACAACCCGGCTGGCTTTCATTTCTTCACAGGTGCGGTCAAAAAATACAATGGGTATACCGCGCTGCTGCACCTGGATAAAATGCTCATAATTTGTGGTATATTGTGAAACGGATATCAGCAGTCCGGCAACACGGTGTGAAATAAGGGCATTGGTATTAATGATCTCCCGCTGCATATTTTCATTGGATTGGCAGATCATAACGGTATAACCGGCATCATAAGCAATATCGGTAATACCTCCCATTATTGCGGCAAAGAAAAAATGCTTAACCTGCGGTACAATGACCCCGATAATATTTGAAGATTTCTTTTTCAGGTTTTGCGCCATGGAATTAGGTTGGTAACTTAACTTCTCCGCCCATTCCCGCACCTTTTTCTTGGTATTAATGCTAATATCAGGATGGTCGCTGAGTGCACGTGATACCGTAGAAGGCGAAATGCCCAATTCTCTGGCAATATCTTTAATGGTCGATTGAGTCACTAGCCGCTCGATTAAAGTGCAAAGTTGCAATCGTTACCGCAAACGATTGCAATTAAGTGTATGAATTTTTTTACTCTTTGTCAAGCGAAAAATGCAGATTTTGTAACTATTTTTTTATTTTCACTTTACCGGTTTAAATGAATGGCAGTATAAAGATGATTCCGGTTTTCTTGATTTAACTGATTTCTTTAAAAACGTTTTTGCAGTAATTTAAAAAATGTCTATTTGTTTTAACATGTTAAATTACGCAATTTATAATAGATTGGCTATTATAATAATTATCAATTTTTCTATTGACATGATTCTATTTGTGTATTACTTTAGCTTGTCATAAAAGCGTATTCCATGGATTCCTGCGCCGCGCAATGATATGGACTTACCGATAACAATATCCTCCCTTCTTTCTCCAGAATGGGTACGCTTTGCTACAAAACGGTAAAACAATCTAGAGATTGGTCTATGCACGAAACCGGGATCGCAACAGAGATTATAAACATCATCAATGATACCATGCGGAATCGTCCCGCAGTTGAGGTCAGGCAGGTGAGGGTTATGATCGGCGAATTGACAGCGGTTTTGCCGGAATCGCTAAACTTTGCCTACCGCGCTCTCACCGAAAACACAGCTTTACAGAACTCCAGACTGGTTATTACCATTATTCCGGTGCAGGCGCAATGCCGTACCTGTTATAAACCGTTTGCAGTTCAGGAGTTTACCTTTGTCTGTCCCTTTTGCGGTCAATCAGATATTGATTTAATTTCAGGAAATGAATTATATATAAAAGAAATTGAGGTGGATTAATGCCGGTCATTACCGTGGAACGTAAAATACTGGAAAAGAACGATCAACTAGCGACGCAAAACCGCCAGTTGTTTGCTGAAAAACATATAACGGTTTTTAACCTGCTCAGCTCGCCGGGTTCGGGTAAAACGACTTTGTTAGAAAAGCTGCTGCCAATGCTGGCGGAAAGCCGCTGTGGCGTTGTGGAAGGCGACCTGCAAACCGACCGTGATGCGCAACGTATTGCTGCGCTCAATGTTCCGGTAGTGCAGATTGTCACCAATGGCGGCTGTCACCTCGATGCCGGCCTGGTACGCGATGCGCTGACCAACCTGGATTTGGACACTATCCGCCTGTTATTTATCGAAAACGTCGGCAACCTGGTCTGTCCCGCCGGTTATGATCTGGGTGAACAGAAAAAAATCGTCATCATCAGTACGACTGAGGGAGACGATAAACCTCTTAAATACACCACCATGTTTCGCGCTGCGCGGGTATGTATCATTAATAAAATGGATTTACTGCCGTGGACTGATTTCAATATTGAAACAGTAAAAAGGAATGCTCTGCAAATCAACCCGGATTTGCAATTTTTTACTGTTTCAGCTAAAACCGGGACAGGAATGCAGGAATTAAGCGCCTGGTTTAAAAGCCAACTCTATAAATAAGTGCGGATAAATGTGACGGAAAAAGAATCGCTAAAAATATCTTTAACAAATGGATTAACCAGACAACAAATTCGTATACATGGGGCGGTACAAGGCGTCGGCTTTCGACCATTTGTCTACCGGCTGGCCCGGGAATTGAACCTGACCGGTTGGGTTCGCAATAATTCGCAGGGCGTAGTTATAGAAGCAGAAGGCGATTCACAAACTATAAACACATTTTTGCTGCGCTTACGCGATGAACCGCCGCCCGGAGCGATCATTCACTCAATAAGCAGAAAAGCCCGGCGGCCTACCTTGGAATCGGGTTTCACGATCATTGCCAGCGATGAAAGCGAAGAAAAATCCGCCTGGATCATGCCGGATACTGCCACCTGTGCCGATTGCCGGCGGGAAATATTTGATCCTGGAGACCGCAGGTATCTTTACCCGTTTACCAACTGTACGCATTGCGGTCCGCGTTATACGATCATTCGGAATCTTCCCTATGACCGGCCCAATACCACCATGCGGGAATTCACCTTATGCCCGGAGTGTCAACAAGAGTATGACGATCCCGGCAACCGCCGCTTTCATGCCCAACCCAATGCTTGTCCCAAATGCGGGCCGTATATAAAGTTATTAGATGCACAAGGGAAAGTAATTGCCGAACGAACCGGCGCTATCGAAAAGACTCTAGTTTTCCTGCAAGAGGGAGCTATTATTGCCCTGAAAGGCCTGGGAGGATTTCAGTTACTGGCCGACGCCGCCAATGACTCGGCTATTCAGCGATTGCGTCGCGCCAAACAGCGCGATGAAAAGCCCTTTGCCATGATGTTCCCGGATTTACAATCCATAACAGAATATTGCCATGTTAGTACACCGGAAAGAAAATGGTTGTTATCCCGTGAAGCGCCTATTGTTCTCCTGCAACGAAAACGACGGCAACCGGTTTCTATATCGCCCCTCTCCGCTTTTGTTGCTCCGGGTAATTCCTTTTGGGGCATCATGCTGCCCTATACTCCCCTGCATCACATACTGCTGCGCGGGTTCGCCAAACCGGTGGTTGCTACCAGCGGGAATATCAGCGATGAACCGATCTGTATCGACAACCATGATGCTCAGAGTCGGCTGGCAGGAATTGCGGATTATTTCCTGGTGCATAACCGGCCTATTGTCCGCTATGTAGATGATTCTATCGTTCGTACAATAGCCGGCAGTATGACCATACTACGCCGGGCGCGTGGTTATGCGCCGCTGCCGGTCACCGTAAATTTCGACTCCCCTCCCGCCCTGGCGGTTGGCGGGCATCTGAAAAATACCATCGCTCTAAGTAAAGGCAGAAATGTCTTTATCAGTCAGCATATCGGCGATCTGGAAACACCCGCTGCCAATAATGCCTTTACAAGAACCATACAGGATTTGTCCGACATGTACCATATTGAACCTCAGATGGTTTTACATGATAAACACCCGGACTATGTTTCCACCCGGCAGGCGCAGCATTTCGGAAAGGACATGCAGCCGGTGCAGCATCATGTAGCGCATATTCTTGCCGCCATGGCGGAAAACAAACTAAAGCCGCCGCTGCTGGGCATTGCCTGGGACGGCGCCGGCCTGGGCGATGACGGGTCGATTTGGGGCAGCGAGTTCATTACAATAACAAAGGATGGATATGAACGGGTAGCACACTTGCGCCCCTTTCCCCTGCCCGGCGGCGATATGGCGGCAAAAGAGCCGCGCCGGACCGCGCTTGGTTTGCTGCATACTCTCAATCTCGAACCAATTGAAAAAGTCGACTTGTTGCCGACATTTCAGGCATTCACCGGGCCGGAGCGCAAAGTGCTGTTACAGATGCTGGATAAAAATCTTCATTCCCCTATAACAAGCAGTATGGGGCGCCTGTTCGATGCGGCTGCATCCCTGCTCGGTATTCAGCAAATCAATCATTACGAAGGCCAGGCGGCCATGCAACTGGAACAGCAGGCCTGGAAGGCTCGCCGGGAAAATAGTATTTATCCATATCAATTAATGAATACAAACAATAAACCATTGCTCATCGACTGGGCGCCGCTTGTTAATAAAATTATTACAGGATATATTAACCAAATACCCATTCCGATAATTGCGGCGCGGTTTCACAATACCCTGGCCGATATGATCCTTAAAGTAGCCCAACATAACGGTTTGTCAGCCATTGTTTTAAGCGGCGGTACATTTCAAAACCGCTTGTTAACTGAAAAGAGTGTACAATTATTAAAAAAAGCGGGATTTAAAGTGTTTTTACAAAGGCAAATTCCACCTAATGACGGCGGTATCTGCCTGGGCCAGATCATGGCGCTGCATATATTAAATAACAAGGATACGAAAATTTAAAGATAATGGAGTGCAATGCCTTTATGCATTGCATTTAATACAAGCTCGCCCCGGGGATGTTCCCCAGGGCGCACAATAATGGGACTGTATTAAAAGGTATAGAACAGGAATGTGTAGTACACCTGCGAAAATTATTCGCTATAAATTTTCAATCTATACATTGGAATATCACTTTGTTTTTATGGAATTTGCGAAAAGGTGTGCTACACATTCCCGTATATTAATTTTCTGGAAAACAACAACACTATAGGCTTTTGATACAGCCCCCAAAATACAATAGATAGAATAGTAAAAAATCTATAGGTATAAAACTCAGAGATGCAAAAAATAAGAACGGAGATAACCTATGTGTTTAGCCATTCCCGGCAAAATCATCTCGATTCAGGAAGGCGAACCAATGGATCGCACCGGCAAAGTGGATTTCGGCGGTATTGTTAAAGAAGTGCACCTGGGCTACGTGCCTGAAGCGCGGATTGGCGATTATGTCAATATCCACGCCGGTTTTGCCATTGCCGTATTGCAGGAAGCTGAGGCGGTGGAGATATTACAAATCTATGCGGACATGAACAAATATTCCGGGATGCGGGATGGATTACAGTGCTAAATACCGGGATGCCGCGGCAATAAAACAAGTCATTCACGCTATTCGCTCCCTGTCAACCCGTAAGTGGCCAATCATGGAGATCTGCGGCGGCCAAACCCACGCATTGTTGAAATATGGCATCGATGAACTCCTGGCCGATGCGGTCGAGTTGATCCACGGGCCCGGTTGCCCGGTCTGCGTTACCCCGCTGGAAATGATCGACAAGGCTATCCTCATTGCTGCGCAGCCGGATGTCATTTTCTGTTCGTTTGGCGATATGCTGCGCGTGCCGGGCAGCGCGCAGGATTTGCTGGCCGTCAAAGCGGCGGGACAAGATATCCGCATTGTCTATTCGCCTATGGATGCGCTAAACATTGCGCAAAAAAATCCGGACAAGCGTGTGGTCTTTTTTGCGGTGGGCTTTGAAACGACTGTGCCCGCAATAGCTATGACGGTTTACCGGGCGGTGCGGGAAAACATCCGTAACTTTTCCGTGCTGGTCTCGCATGTGTTGGTGCCGCCGGCCATGCAGGCGCTGCTCTCTGCGCCGGATTGCCGTATTCGCGGTTTTCTGGCTGCCGGACATGTATGCGCGGTAATGGGCTTCCATGAATACATTCCCATTGCACAGAAATTCAACATTCCTATTGTGGTTACCGGTTTCGAGCCGCTCGACCTGGTACAGGGTATATACCTGTGTATCAAACAATTAGAGGAAGGCCGTTTTGGAGTGGAGAATCAGTACGCCCGCTCGGTGACAGAACAGGGCAACATTCCGGCGCAATCCCTGATGAGCCAGCTATTTGCGCCGGTGGACAGGAAATGGCGCGGCATCGGCGTTATTCCAGCAAGCGGCCTGCAACTCAAACCGCAATACAGTTCCTGGGATGCGGAAAAGCTGTTCACCCTGGAAAATATGCAGGTCAATGAACCGGAGATATGTATCAGCGGCCTGGTTTTGCAGGGATTAAAGAAACCGCCGCAATGTCCGGCATTTGCTCAACAATGCACACCGGAACACCCGCTCGGCGCTACTATGGTCTCGGCGGAAGGCGCATGTGCGGCCTATTACCATTATCGTACTAATCAATCCGTTCCCCTATCCGATAAAGCTCATGTCTAATGGAGTGACTATGCAATCTGAGAATCCCGCCGCAGCATGTGGCGCATGTCCCATTCCCATAGAAGATTACCCGCACATTGTCATGGCGCACGGCGGCGGCGGCGAACTGTCGCGACAGTTGCTGGACAAGATGTTCAAACCGACGTTCGCTAATCCGTTGCTGGCCAACGAGCATGACGGCGCAGTCATTCCCCGTCCCGGCGGCAAGCTGGCGTTCACCACGGATTCGTATGTCATTCAGCCGTTGTTCTTCCCCGGCGGCGACATCGGCAAGCTGGCGGTGTACGGCACGGTCAACGATCTGGCAATGTGCGGAGCAAAGCCGCAGTATATCAGTCTCGCTTTTATTTTGCAGGAAGGCCTGCCCATGCAGACCCTGTGGAACGTGGTCAACAGTATCCGCGTGGCGGCGCAGGAAACCGGCGTGCAGATCGTTACCGGCGATACCAAAGTGGTGGAAAAATGCGGCGAGAGCGGCTTGTTTATCAACACCAGCGGCATCGGAATTATTGAGCACAATCTCACTATCGGCCCGGCGGCGGTGCAAACGGGTGATGTTATTATATTAAGCGGCGATATTGGCCGGCACGGCATGGCGGTGATGGCGCTGCGAGAGGGACTCGAATTCGAATCGCAAATCAGCAGCGATTGCGCGCCGCTGCATGATATTGTAAAGCATATCCTCGCCGCCGGAATTAACGTGCATTGTATGCGCGACCTCACCCGCGGCGGCCTGGCCAGCGCGCTGGTGGAAATATCGTCAAGCGCGCGCAAGCAGATCGACATTGCTGAAGATGCCATCCCGGTGCGGGAAGATGTCCGCGCTGCCTGCGAGTTGCTGGGACTCGATCCCCTTTATGTTGCCAATGAAGGGCGGTTCATTCTGTTTGTTCCGCAAAGCGAAACGGTAAAATGCCTGGAGATATGTCATGCCCATCCACAGGGGCATGATGCGCTGGTCATCGGCCGGGTGAGTGATACAACACAGGCTGTGGTCATTGCCGGCAACGCCATTGGCGGCCAACGGGTCATCCGCATGTTCAGCGGCGAGCAATTGCCGCGGATTTGCTGAATATAAACATGATCACGCCGGGATGCATATCCCGGTTGGCAACCACCGTAGGGGCATCCCTCGCGGATGCCCTCCCTCACGGATGCCCTTGACCGGATGCGGGCGGGGACGAGCCCTGCCTCACAGATCGCGCCGGGATGCATAACCCGGTGCGAAAAATGAGTAGGGTGGGATTCTATCCCACCATTCATTAATTCGATATTTATCAATAATTTATATTATGAGATGGCACGTTCTGCTCATGATCGCGCCGGGATTCATATCCCGGTGCGGATAATGTTTCAGGGTTTCCAACCCTGGTTATAATTTTTTCATCACTCAATCAATTCACATCCGTTTATGGGTTAGAAACCCATTTTTCAATTTACGCACCGGGTAAGGAGACCCGGTGCGATCTTGGGAGGGCGCCGCAACGCCAGACCAAATAATCAAATAGGCAAATGCGCCTCTGGCGTATCCACCTCCGGCGGATAGTCAATCTAACACTAGGCGAATAGAGAACCCATTTTGCTTATTATCAGAGAAGTAGGACATATGTGAATCATTATAGGCCAGTTCGAGGCTCAAGGCGTAATAGGTACCGTCATCCGTAGCCGACCAATAGATGGCAACGTAGCCCATAAGGCAGAAATCTCTACCGTTACTGCGACAGCCTCCGCCCGGCCGCGATGTAAAACCGCTGGCATTAGTAGCGCCTTCGTTGGGACTCTCCCAGTGCTCCGTGCCTGTCTCTTTTAATTTGCCGCCTGCCACATCATCACCTCCCAAATAATCAACCAGGGTTTGCCATTCCCTATCCGTAGGCACATGCCAGCCGGTTGGGGCAAGGTTGCGGGTGTCGTTCACTGCGTACCAGTTATACAGCGCACCGTAGGTTGTTGCATAGCTGCTGTCATCAGCATAATAGCAGTATGCGCCGGAGGTTAAATAGTCCCATTGTGAATTGTCTGTTACATTGGGTATAGGTTCACCGTTGCGGTAATGGGTTACCCGTAAATCCTCTGCCATCCATAATTGGTTACCAATCTTAATGATTTGATAAATATTACCATCAATATCAGTTACAAATGTAATGATCTCATATAATCCGAT
This sequence comes from bacterium, assembly GCA_029561455.1. GTDB lineage: Bacteria > Zhuqueibacterota > Zhuqueibacteria > Residuimicrobiales > Krinioviventaceae > Fontivivens. The sequence goes on along the minus strand of JAKQIY010000013.1, from coordinate 54,120 downwards.
TCCAACATCGCTTGCCGTCCAATCTGTTATGTAGGCCCGCGCCTTGAGCGTCGTTGTGCTGCTGATGGTGATTGCGCCGCTGTATTTGGTCGAGGATGTCGTCGGGTCAGCGCCGGTGGTGGTATAATAGATATCCGCACCGGTAGTCGCACAGGTAATCGTTACGCTCTGCGCGCTGGTATAGGTTCCGGGGACAGGACTAAACGTTGGTGCGGCTACAGTTTCTTTGGGTTTAACCGGATTTTTATCGTCTTTGGAGCAACTTGAAAAAAGTATTATCAATACTAAAAACAAAAAATTGAATGGTTTCATACAATAACCTCCGGTAATTATATGGATAAAGCAAACTGCTAAAATTAATGGTAAATCGATAGCATGGGGCCCCTGCTCTATCCCTAAAATTTTACTGTGGCTAAACCCCATCCTGAAACTGTGTACATGAACAGAAAAAAAACATTATGTCCAGCTATAAAAACCCGTGTAATTACGAATACCCGCATCATTTAAAACCCCATAGACCTTGGTTAATCAAGCAATAGAATGATAATAAAAATGTACACCTTTTATAGATGAATGTCAATAAATAATCGGATTTTACAATATTTAATTACTGTGCATGGGCTTCCCTGGCGGCTGCCCTGTGGCAAGCCTGACCATTTATTGGGCAGGAGTAAATCCTGCCACATAGTTAATTTCATACAAACTCAAAAACCGGCGTTTTGATCGTTTTTACAGGCTTGTGGCTGCTGTGAATAATATTCTGAATTTTTTCTACAGTCCCCGGTGTAAAATATTGTTCCCCGGTCTCCGGGTTTACCCGTGCAGGTACATTTTCAATGATGTAAAATTTTTCATTCATAAAAATTGAATATGTTACCTTTTGCTCAACTAATCTCTCTTCGCTTACCATACTATATATTCCTTCGTTTTTTATCATCACTCCATTCCTGGGAAGATGGCTCATAAACAGTAATTATTTTTAACAGGATGCGGCCCGGATAGCTGCAATGAATATGGAGTGGTCTGTTGTTGATTGTATATCCAAGAATCAGGCAGCTTGGGCCGTATTTATCATCAGGATAATCTTCAATTATTTCACCATTCAATATTGCCTGGCTAATTTCATCTACTTTAATATGACGTAAAACAGATTGATCCGTTGCGTGTTTGGAAAATACAAATTCATCGTTGCTGATCTTGTTTCTAATTTCAACAATCATATTTTATCCTGAATTCCCAAGTCAAATTAAATGTAATTTTACAAACTTGCAAGTAAAACATATATCCAATTGTACATAGGTTTTGATCAATCATTTTAGGTTGGTGCATACGGATGTGATTAAATTACGATTTTTACAAATTATCGGGCAGAGGCCCTCCCTGCCGCTACGTATCTCAAAATATTCCTGAAATTATTTGACTTGTACCTTTAAATTCATTACATTATCTGTTGCGCCGTGTTTATGGCGAACAATAATGATACGGATGAACAAAAATACAATCTTATGCGTTTGTTTTTCCACCACATTATCCCCTGTTTCCACCCGCCACTTGTGGTATCATCACTCTATTTTATTAATAGAACAGCGAACTGAAAGGATAACGCTTGTCCGAACTGAAAAAAAACGGTCCCGAATATTCTGCTGCTGCGGATTGGGTCTCCTTTAAACCGGAAATAAAAATTCTGGACTGCACCATCCGCGATGGCGGCCTCATGAACGACCATAATTTTGACGATAAAGTGATCCGTTCAATATATAACGCCGGCGTGGAAGCGGGCATCGATTATTTGGAACTGGGCTACAAAGGCGATGGCAAACTGTATGCGCCCACCCAATATGGCCCGTGGAAGTTTTGCCGCGAAGAAGACATGCGCCGTATTGTGGGTGATAACGACACCCCACTCAAGTTATCCGTTATGGCCGATGCCACCCGCACGGATTATAAAACCGACATTCTGCCAAAAAGCCAGAGCGTGGTGGATATGGTGCGCGTTTCCTGCTATATCCACGAAATACCCACCGCGCTGGATATGATCAAAGACGCCCACGACAAAGGCTATGAAACCACGGTCAACTTGATGGCCATCTCCACCGTGCCGGAGCCGGAACTGGACAGCGCGCTGCGCCTGCTCGCGGATTCCGAAGTAGGCACGCTGTACGTGGTGGATAGCTTTGGCTCTCTTTACAGCGAACATGTGCATTACCTGGTCAAGAAATTTTTGCAGTACGGTAAAAAGGTCGGCATGCATGCCCACAACAACCAGGAACTGGCTTTTGCCAACACCATCGAAGCGATCATTCATGGCGCTACTATTGTGGACGGCAGTATGGCGGGTCTCGGCCGCGGCGCCGGTAACTGTCGCACCGAATCGCTGCTCGGCTTTTTGCACAACCCCAAATATAAACTGCGCCCGGTACTTGGATGCATCCAGGAGCACATCGAACCGCTGCGCGACAAGCTGCTGTGGGGCTTTGACATTCCCTATATGCTCACCGGTGTTCTCAACCAGCACCCGCGCTCGGCCATCAAGTTCAATTTCTCCAAGGACAAGGGCAATTATTTACTGTTTTTTGAAAAGCTGTAAATAGTGAATAACTGGTAGGATGGGGCCTCTGTCCCATCGCTTTTTTTAATTTGATGGGGTAAGACCCCATCCTACAATCTTACCCGGTCGTCGAGTAGGACGGTCGAGCCCCGCGAGACCGGACGTATCGAGACGCCTTTTTCAGCAACTTATTAAATAGAATAACCCCCTTTAATCGCGCCGGGATTCATATCCCGGTGCGGGTAAGGGCAGGATGTGGCTTCTGCCCTACTATCTTTTCATTCCTGTTAGCGCACTTGACTGGGGTTAAGGTTGAATATTTATTTTTTCAACAATCAGAATGATCAAAATATAACCGTTTTGTTCGTAACCATTTCTTCTGTTGTACGTATTAGAAACCGTCAACCTATCACAAAAAAACCATCACCATAAGAATACCGGAGGAAAATCATGTCTACAGCCACTACCACCGACAAAGACCGTGCCTTGGCGCAACAATGTCTGAACTGTACCCTGTGCAAAACCGCGCGCGCCAAACAAAAAGGCTTTGCCTTCTGGTTTGTGAGCAAAATCGAGGGCGGAGTTTGTCCCGCCTGCAAAGCGTACGAAAAAGTGTATGGCCGCAAAGCGCATGAGCCGGTGCTGTGATTTTTTATGGGACCGGTTTCTCGATACAGGCCGTAATAGCGCCTGGCAAGATTTCTCAGGAAGATGATCAGTTTTATACTTTTTCTTAAAGCATTTTCGGCCCTACTCAAAGACCGGACGCTTTTTTGCCGGGCCACAGGCCCGACCTACCCGTCTTCTCACATCTGACGTTTGACGTCTGACTTGTTTCGGCCCTACTCGACGACCATACGCTGTCATCTGAGTTAATCTGTGTAATCTGCGGATAATATATTTTTATTACAATTGAATTGTTCGTCCCCTTGTCCATGCCTTCCACTTGACAATTTGCAGATATATGTTGGGGGCTTTACCTCAGCAATCTTGAAAATTTTAGTATGCAGTTGACTGGTAAAGCCCCCAACCTACAAAATGTCCACTTTTATAAAGCGTTAATGTATTTCACAAAATTATCCACCACGCGGCGGTTTAACAACTGCGCCACTTTAACATCTACATTGCGGGGATTCCACCTGGCCTCGATGACCGGCTTGTTATGCAGTATGCCATACTTGCGTACGGCCAGTTCGCCCTCCGGCAGCGTCGATACATCAACCAGTTCGGGACGAAAAGCCAGCAGCCATAGCGTTTCGCTGTAATCGGCATGGCCGCCGACGCCGTAAAAACCCTCGGCTTCGGTCAGGTCATTGAACTGATACGTACGCACAGCATGAACGCGCAGGGTTGCGGTGGTGGCTTGTGCGGCGATCTCTTGCAGCGTCTCAACTTGTCCCGCTCCGCCGTGATGGTTGATGATAAAGGCGTGTTTCACCTTCATCCGCGCCAGAATAGCCAGCCGGTTACGCACTGCGGCGATCATTTCCGGGCGCAGACAGTATTCACTGGCCAGTGGCACATCCGGGAAATTCATGCCGTATACCTGTTCATCCTGGTTAAAGCCCCACATCGCCAGTTGTTCCCCATTGCGGGTAGAATCGAGGCCGAACGACAGCGGCCGGAACCAGACCCCGCCGGTTATATGGCATATTTGGCGGGCCACGCCTTCCGAGACCAACGCATCCACGCCCAGGGGCAAATGATACGAATGCCACTCCAGCATGGGCGATACCGGGATAAACGCAAACGGCCCTTGTGCAATAGCTTGTATAATTTCGCCGGGCCGCATTTCTTCGGCGGGCCTGGCGGCAATGGTTCTCTCCGGCTCTTCCCCGGCAAGGGACTTTTTCGGTATGGTCATTATAACGGCTCCTGCTCCAAACAGTTTTATAAAAAAACGACGTGATGTTAATGGCGACATAAGGCTCCTTGTTTATTGTAATTGATTATGGCGCTTATCAGAAAATTTACAATAATCATCCGGATGGGGCTAGGCTCCATCCAATTCACAGTAAATAACAAACAGCGATTTTTCATCCTGTTCCTGTAATAAAAAATCAACCGGCTACCCTGACCGTTACTCCCGCAGGAGCTTCTACGTGATCAAAGATAATGTGGCCATTATCCTTGTGCCATTTCACATAAATATCACCCAGGGGATGCGGGTATTTACCTTCGGCACTGGTAACATAATGAGTTTTTACGTTTAATTCCACATAATTCAAATCCGGCGCCTTGGGGAACTGTACGCCCAGCACATATTTCGATAAATACCAGGTGGGACTGGCCGACCAGGCGTGGCACTGGCTGCCGCCCAGACCAAAATGCTCCATACAGGTTTTTAATCCTTGCGCCAGTCCCCATCCCCAGCCCTGCTTGAGTAAATTCTCGGCAGTCTCGATCAATCCGGCCTTGTACAAGCCATCCAGAGTATAAAAAGCATAACTGGGCGAGGTATAAACACCGCGGCCCGGATCGTAACCATTCACAAACAGGGAACGTAACTCCCAGGCGACGTGCTTTTTAACATGCGCAAGCCGATCGGCGCTCACAATTCCAGCGTGGATGGGAAACAAATTGGCTTGAATGGAATGGGTGGATTTTTGCAGGTTGTCGGTAAAACATTTTTTATCATCATCCCAAAACTTGTCCGCTATGGTTCTACTAAGAATACCCACCCGCTTTTGCATTCGCATCAGGTCATCAGTTTTACCGATTACTTGAGCCAGTAAAACGGCGCTCTGCAATGCCAGCAGGTAATTACAACTGAATACACAATGGATGCCGGTATTACTCATATATCCCCGCACTATGCCGCCGTCGCCATGAAAGCCGCCATAAATGGATTTGACGTTGCGTTTCTTGTCCCATTCAGCATCCAACAGCAGGTCGGCGCGTTCATCGGCAAGTTCATCGAACCAGGCCAGGTTCTTCATCATGGCGTCCCAGTACTCTGCGATCAGAGCGGAATCGCCGCTGTATTCATAATAAGCCCGATAACCTTCCAGCATATTCAGGGCGAAATCGGCGATGGTGTAATCGCCGTTATTGGGATACACAGCGCGGAACTTGCCGGAGGCGTCCGGGGACTGGCCGAACAATTCCAAACAGCGGCGCATCAGTGCCTGATCGCCAAAGGTCGCCAGGTTGACATGATACTGAATGATCGTATCCCGGCCATACATACCGCGCTCCCGGCCTACACAATCGACAAACACGTCTTCCATATTAGTGGCCTGGGTGCGCTGCCCCATGAGCCAAATTTCATTAAGCAACGGCTCGGAACAGGTAAAGCTGCCCCTGGCCTCGACCGGATAATTGGCACTGCGCAGGGATAAGGATTTTAGAGTAACATCGCCGGGGGCATTGCGGACTGTGATATTAAGATAGCGGAAACCGCGCGGGTGCGTCGGAAACCAGTCCAGCGTATCCTGCGTGCAGGTAATGCGGTCGCCGATGTGGTAATGGTGACTCTGGGTAATGTGCATATTGTCCCGGTTAATATGTTCTTCACCGGTAATATCCACCACTGCACCGCGTACACCCTGCAATTGCAGGCGCGGCAAGACCAGGTGTATATAGCCCATATCGACAAGCACGGCAAAGCCATCCGGGTACTCGGCTTTACGGAAGACATGACCGTTGAGTTGTTCGGCTTTCAATGTTTCAAAAGGCTCGCCGTAATCGTCCCAACTGGTCTCCCGGCAGGGATCGTACGCCGGGTCGGATTTATTGATAGCGATCCAACCGCCAACCTCGGTCATGGGGTCGTTGGCAGAATATGGCAACGATTTATTTTTAAGGAAAGTATCGTACTGTTCCGCTTTTAACACCGGCAGCCGGTAAAAGGAATATTGTGAGTTCATTTTCTTATCCGCAGCCACTACCAGTCCCCGATCTTTGGGCAGCGCCAGGTAATGATGCAACGCATCGAAATAAGCGCCCACTTTGCCCAAAAAGTAATTCCAGCCTTTTTTCAATTTCCAGCGCTGCTGAATACGCATACTCTTGTTCACAGATTCCGTACCGCGCGCCAATTCCTCGCCGTTCAGCCAGCTTTCACCCCAAAACACGCCGGGTGAAATTTCCTGGTCGACCGGGGAATATATCCAGGTTTTAAAGGCTAAAAAGTTGCTGTATTCTGCGGCGTTATCTTCAAAGTAATGCGGCAGCGGCAAAGTAAAGGAATACCAGTCCTCGGTTTTGCGCAATGGATAGACACCCATAACACGGCCAACCGGCACATTTTTGCCGCTCATAAAAGGAATAGAGCGGGGAGCGAGTTCGCCCCAATGATCCTGGCGCGCCAGTTCTATTGCCGCCGGCCAATTACGGTCGTCAAAATCCACCGCTTTCCAGCCCTGACCGGAATAGACCTGGCTGAACTGATCCGCTGCGTTCAGGGCAAAGCTGGTCTTTGAGGCGTAACGGATATGTTCATCGCTTGGGCGGCATTTCCAAACCGTTTTGCCGGTAGCCAGGGAGATCATTGTGCCGGCGTCATCGGCGATTTCACCCCAGGCAATAAACCCGGCATTGGAGAGCATAGATTTGTAAGTTTTATGGCCGAAATAATTGACCTCGACGGCAATAACATTCCTCCCTTTTTTCAGGTGCGGCGTCAAATCATGGGTATCGTACAACGGAAAGCGGGGATCAAAGCGCACCGGCCCGAATTCTATAAACTCGCCGTTAATAAATAGCTGGTACGAAGTATCGGCAAAGACATGCAGTGCGGCGCGTTTTACTGAACCGGCCAGTACTAAAGTCTTGCGGAATTGCGCATAAAGATTGCGTCCCTGGCCGTTGTCATCGTACCACACAAACCGGGCATTTGCAGCGCTTTCGGTTTCTCCTGCCAGCAAGTTACCGACAGGTCCTGTTATAATCGCTGTTCCGGCAATGCCAAGAGAAGTTGTTTTCAAAAAAGTACGTCTTTTCATAGAGTACTCTCCCAGTAAATATAAAGTAAAATTTTTTCGACCAAATGGTTATAAACTCGCTTTTTTCCACTAATCAATACCAAAAGGGATTGACCAGGGATCGGCCATCGCCCATATTGACAATATTCTCCAGTTTTAAAACCCGGAAATGTTTAAGCGGTATGGTACAAATACCGCCATCCCATTCCCGTAAAATGCCATTCCAGCTTTTACCGGGATGCCCCCACAATCCTTCACCGTACAGGGTGCTGCCGCCCGCCGTATCAACAATGACCATACCATATATTTGCAGCGCCCGCGCTACTACAATTTCTCCGGGCAGCAAATTAAATTGACTTAGATCAACAGCAGGGTCCAGTTGAATAATAGCGCCTTCAGGTATTCCATTAGGAATATAACCATCGGTCCATGACGCCGGATAGACAAACTGCTGCAAGGCAGTAAAACGAACGGCCCCGGCCAGTTTGTGGTTGATCTCCCCGGCCTGCACTTCATCATACATGATCAGACCGGCAATGGCAGGTACACCGGCGGCGCGACTGGGGCCGTGAAAATGGATGCTTTCGCCGTTTTTAACATCAAAATCACTGGTTCTAAATATTCCATCTCCATCAATTCGGTAAACCATACCGGTATTCGATTCCCAGGAGCTGTCCGGGCGGATACGAAAGCCCCACATATCCCACACCAGTTTGCGCTTCCAGTCGATTACAGCAAAATGGGCGTCTTCTTCCGGGTCCGGTAAGGCTGCATCCGGAATAGGCACCCGGTCAAAACCCGGCCCATGCCCGAACGCTTCCCGGTCGGTATTCCAGTGTTTCTTTTCTTCCGGCGACAAATAATGGCGTTCAATTGTATGTACCGGTGTGGAACTATCGACATCGTAAACGGGAATCGTCCATTTGGTTAAATTGATGCCAAAGCCCTTGACATTGGGTTCGGTTTCCAGCAAGGCAATAAATTCATCATTGCGCGGATCAATTTCAACATTGGCAGCAAGCGGTGTATTCCAGAAACTGTCTTTGGAAAAGAACCGGCGGATTTCCTGATGCTTTTCACCAGCACAGTCCATGAAAATTACCAGGCCGATAATAATCAGTAGATAGAAAGAACGAATCACAGTCCCTCCTTGAATGAGTAAATTGAGTCAAGTGTCGGCAACAGAACAAGCTATTACAACAGGGTTGAGAATAAACAATTGTTGTTAGCGGGCTTGTTGCAAAAAAAAGACATAGCAACTTAAACGTTTTCGTAAAATATTAAAAATGTTTTGCAATGTCAATAGAAAATTTTACTTGACTATTACACTGTTAATTATAAAATTGGATATTTCAAAATTTAATTATTTTCCAGAGGTTGTAATGAAGAAAATCACGTTGATTATTCTCCTGCTTTGTATCTGCTTTGGGCCTCAGTTGCTGGCGCAAAGCCTGATTTTTCATGGCCAACTGAAAAATTCCGTCTATTGCTATAAAGATGAAGAAGCGACTACCCGTATTTATCAGTACCTGCGTTTAAACACCGCAACGGCTTATAAAAAAATCGTATTTAATTCTATGGTCAGAGTGTTATCGGATGCCAATGTCGATCTTGCGGACAAACAGAGATTCCAAACCTGGCAATTAAATCTGCAATTCCAAAAACTGTTTAATAACCATTTAAAGATGACGATCGGTAGGCAGTTTTTCCACCCCGGTGTGATGATGGGCGCGTTGGATGGAATTAATGCAGAATACTCTATCGGCAAAAATCTGTTCCAGGTTTATGGCGGCGCGGAATCAACTATCTCTCGCAGCCTGGATTTAAATCAAGCTGAAAACCGGCAAGTAGTTGGCGGTTTTTACCAGATAAGTAATCTCTTGTCCACAAAAACAACTGCACAGTTGCTGTTTCTACACAAAGCCGATACCAGTGCAACCCTTTGGCAAATTGCCGGATTAAACATCAACAATCGTTATTTTAACAATACCACTTTGAACATCCAGGCACATTATAATACCGCTAATGACAATATACAGCGCTTGCTCATAGCCGGACAGCGCTTGTGGACGGAACGATTGTCTACCTCAGTGGAACTGAAAATGCAGCGTCCGCAGATCTATGCAAACTCTTTTTATACAATTTTTTCCGCCAAGCCCTACCAACGGGTGGAACTGAATGGCAGTTACCGGTTATGGGACAATGTCCATGTCAATGCCGGTATGTACCATATACAAACGGATGACGCGGCGGCCAATTGTGTGCAGGTTGCCTTGCAGAATCAAAACGGCAGCCTGGGTGTGGTTTACGAAGCGGGCGACGCCGGCGACCAGGTTTCCCTGGCTTTTGACTATGGTCTGGAAGTTATTCATAACCTGGTTTTCTCGATTTATACCGACTATAGCAAGTACAGAACCGAAACCATTTACGAATTTGACGATCAAATCGCCAATGCGGCGCGGCTCTCCTGGCGGCTTTCCCGGCATTTCTCCGCCGATGTCGAATACCAATGGCTGACCAATAAATATAAAACAAGCGATTCCAGGCTGTTAAACCATATATCCTGCCGCTGGTAAATGAGGACAATGACTATGAAAAAATACACTACACTCTTTCTTTTGTTTTTATTAGCGCTGGTCAGCCTGGGTATGGTTAATGGCGCCGGTGATACCGGTTCCAAATTCTCACACCAACTGCACATCCAGGATGTTGGTTCAGGTTGTGCGGATTGCCACGCTGTTGCCGATTCCAGTGCAAGTCCCCTGGATATTTTATTGCCCAACCAGGAGACCTGCAATCAGTGTCATGGCGATACGTTGACCTATAAATTTGCGTATGAAAAACAAGATGTTGCCGTAACTCTGCCGTGGTTCACTCATTATATTGACCGTTTCCCGCATCAAATCCATCTAGCCAATGACCTGCAATGCGTCGATTGCCATACCGGTGTTGATAACAGCGAAAACATAAGCGACAGCCATTTACCCGCTATGCAAAGCTGTGTACAATGCCATTCCGACCTGGAAAAACCGGACTATTGTAACATCTGCCACAAAACAGGCGAAGACCGGCGCCCCGCCGATCATAAGAGCAACTGGACTGCCGGTCATGGAATGAACAGTTATACAAATAAAGATAATTGTCAAATATGCCATACCGATAACTATTGCCTCGAATGCCATCGCGGCGATAACCTGGACCACCAGGTGCACCCCCTGAACTTTGTTAATAACCATGCCATCACCGCCAAAAGCGGAAACGATAAATGTTATATCTGTCACGAAGAACAGTCATTTTGCCAGGAATGTCACCGGGCGGAACTGGTGTTGCCGAAAAGCCATTCCTTTGCCGGGTGGTCGAACAAAAGCAACGGCGGTACACATAAAACCGCGGCGCGATTCGATCTGGACGGCTGTATCAGTTGTCATAACGATATGAATGGCGACCCGATTTGCGCCGAATGCCATACCGAAAAAGTTGATGATTAGATTATAAAGGTGTCGATAAATGAATAAAAATAAATTATGTTTATATTTACTGATTGTCACTGTTCCGGTTTTATTTTATAGCTGCTCGGAAAATGCCAATCCCATTCCTTCCAAAGCCCACCCGGATAGCTGGTCACAGCAGGATTCGGAAAACTTTCATAGTGTAAAAGTAGAGGCCGTTGGTTATTCCTCCTGTATCAGTTGTCACGGACAGGATTTTTCCGGCGGTGAAAGTAGAGTTTCCTGTTATGAATGTCATTCCTATCCACATCTCACCGTCTGGCATGATTCACTGAACGCCGATTTTCATGGCCAGTTTTTGCGGGAAAAGCGCTGGGATCTGAATTTATGCGCCGAATGCCATACCTGGCATAATGATAACACCCATACATCGGATTGCTATGCGTGCCACATCCTCTATCCCCATTTCACCGGCTGGGATGACGCCGCCGGCGAACAATTCCATGATCAATATTATTATGCATCAAACGGCGATTCTTGTCAAATTTGTCACGGGGCCGATTACCTCGGTGGCCGCACGCAGGTCGCGTGTAATTTCTGCCATACCTTCCCCCATGCGGCGGACTGGTATACGGCAAAAGACAGCGAGGGCTTTCACGGCGTCAGTATTCGCGAGCATAGCTGGAAAATGGACGGTTGCAAAAAATGTCATGGCGATGATTACAAGGGCGGCAGTTCCGGCAAAAGCTGTTATACCTGTCATACCGGCTCCGAAGGCCCGGAGACCTGTAACACCTGTCACGGCGGCACACGCAATCCCGCTCCCCCGGTCGATTTGCATGGCTTGTCCGAAAAAACCAGTCTCGGCGTGGGCGAGCATCAATCGCATCTTTTGAAATACAGAGTATGCGAGACCTGCCATGTGGAATTCCACACCTTTGCCGATCCTCTGCATATCGATAATACTCCGAATGCGGAGATCATTCCTTCGCTGGCATGGGATCGCACTACAGCGACCTGTAATTCGCCATGTCACAATCCATCGTATGTGCATATCTGGAATAATATGTAACCGTATAAAACAAGAATCGCTTTACCGGGACACAACCCAGTAAAGCGATTCTTTTGATAAAATTTTAAAAATAATTATTTGGTCTTATCCGGCAAGGGGTGGGCAATTTTTGCGTAATCCACATCGTACTTGAATTCTTTATAAGTTGGACTCTCGGTATTATGGCATTTTAAACAGGTGGCTTCATCGCCCGCTATAAATCCCACCGCTTTGGGGTCCTGAACACCGGCGGCCAGGTCTTTCATAATTTTCAACGTTTTATAAATCGAACCGGGGCCGTGACAAACTTCGCAGCCGACTCCCTCACTCTGTTTAAAAGAGGCGTCTATTGCCGTTGCCGGCGCCTCATAGGCGGTAACATGGCATTTCAAACACTGCGCCGCTTTTTGCGGGTCGCTGGTTACACCGGCTTTTTTAGCCACTTCTTTGGACTGCTCTGTTGCCAGGGTTGCATAGGCTTTAGCGTGCAGGCTTTTTTCCCATATTGAATACTGGTCGCCACGGCTGGCCGCTTTATGGCAAACTTTGCACTTTTCCGAACCGACATATTTGGCTGTCTTGTCCTGAGCCGTAACCATAACGGTAAAAATAACCAACGTCAGGACTGTAATTAAAATACTTTTCTTCATTCATTTCCTCTTTATTTGATTAAAATAGTTTAGCAATTATGGTATTTGATAGTAGAACAAAACCAGTCATTTGCAGACAAAAACCTTCTTACTTTATAACAAACACCGGCGGTCAATTATTTACCTGGTTTCCGAACCTCGCGCAATTGCTGTAGTTGTCGTTGTAATTTCGTCAACCGCGCGGCAATACTCAGTAGGAAGACAAATAATGCGCACCAGATAAAGGTATAAGCGAGTACAAGATATTCGAGATTATTCATTCAGACTCCTTGATTAATTGCTCTTTTAATTGCAGGATCTCGCGCTGTAAAGCGGACTCGTCATAGCGAATTTTTAATAAAGTGATATATAAAACAGTGAACGCCAACAAACTGACCAGCAGGGCCGTCAGCATCTGCGGCGCCAGGCCGCTGCCTTCTCCCCCGGCGATGACCGGCTGGGGATGCAGCGTACGCCACCAGCGAATAGACATATAAACGATCGGTACATCCGCAAAACCGACAATACCGAAAACCGCCGCCAGGCGCGCACCGCGTTCGCTGTTCACGGCATAACTACGCAGCATCAGGTATGCGGCATAGATCAAAAACAATACGAACGAGGTAGTCAAACGGGCATCCCACGTCCAGAATGTGCCCCACACCGGCTTGGCCCATAACGGCCCGGTTATCAGTACAATGACAATAAACAGCACGCCGATTTCAGCAGATGCGGCAGCCAGCCTATCCCATTTGTCCTTGCCGGTTTTTAAATACAAAATACTGGTCAGGCATACCACAAAGAATGCCAGGAACGACACCCATGCCGAAGGCACGTGAAAATAAAAAATGCGCTGCACATCGCCCATACTCGTTTCAGTTGGCGCATAAATAAAAGCACAATACAGCGCGATAAGCAGCAGTAAAAAAGTCGGGATCAGCAAAGCCAGGTATAGCGGTTTGATTTTATTCATAGTAGTTCCGTTCAGTCCTCAACAACATATTCGTATAACAACCAGGATAATACAAAAAAGATCATATCAAATGCTATGAGAATTTTAATCCAGGAAAATACCTGGCTAAAAGCGGCGCCCTTGAACAAAAGCGCAGTGCTTTTGGTTGTACATAAAATAACCGGCGTTGAAACCGGTAATAACAGAATGGGCAGCATCACCTCGCGAGTCCTGGTCTGCGCGGCAATAGTTGAAAACAGAGTGCCGGTTGTGGCAAAACCAAGTGTGCCCAGGAACAAAATGAGGAGCAATGGTAAATATGCCACGCCCACAGATAAATCATAAAAAACGATCATAACCGGCAACACAATGATCTGCGTTATGCCCATAAAGATCATATTGCCAAGTACTTTGGCAAGATAAATGTTGCTGCGTTCCACCGGGCATAACAACAAACCCTGCATCATACCGTTTTCCTGCTCACGGGCAAAAGCGCGGCTCAGGCCGATATTGCCGGCAAAGATCAGCGCCACCCACAATATACCCGGAGCGGCATTTTGTAATTGCGTGGTCCCCGGATCGAACGCAAAATTAAACACCACGATCACCACCAGGGCAAAGACCGCCATCGAGACAACCAGGTCTTTGCTGCGCCGTTCAACCAGTATATCTTTACGCAAAATTGTCCATATTTGCAGCAGGGCCGTCATTGGGGGGCCTCATCCAGCAAGTCCGCGATCTGTTTGGCTGAAAATGTTGCCCGGGACTCATTTGCCGCCAGCATACCGTTCTTCAGGATCATGATCCGGTCGGCATATTGCAGGCTAAAATCAATATCATGGGTGGTGAGCAGCACGGTGATACCGGTTTCAATATGTTGATGCAACAAGTCGGTCAATAATTGAGCCGCATGAATATCCAGGCCGGTAAAGGGTTCGTCGAGCAATAATATTGAAGGTTGGTGGAGCAAGGCTCTGGCCAGGGAGAGACGCTGCTGCATACCGCGTGAAAAGGTGCGCACCAGGTCATAACGGCGTCCGTGCAGGTTAACCCGGTGCAGCAGTTCATCGATATGGGAATCGCAGTTGCGGAGTGCATACATCCCGGCGTAAAAACGCAGATTCTCCAGCGCGGAAAGATCGCCATACAGAAACGGCGTATGGCTCATCACCCCGATGCGGCTGCGGACAGCGTTGGCGTTTTTATGCAATGAAACACCGTCAATGACCGCATCGCCCGAAGCGGGTCTGGTCATGGCGGACAAAATACGAATAAGGGTGGTTTTACCTGCCCCGTTAACGCCCAATAAAGCGGCGTATTCGCCCCGCTGCACACAAAAACTGACATCATGCAGCGCGCACCGGCCCGCAAAGGACTTGCGTATATTAATAGCCTCGATCAAGCTTGCTCATCCCGGCTGCTGTTGCTTTCCTGCAATGATAATTCTATATCCTGTAACTCGTCAAATAATTGCCGGCGACGGGTTTGGCTCTTTTTATCGGGTCGGCCCTCGCGGCTATCCAAAGTGGCAATGGCGTCGATCAGTTCACGACGGCGTTCCTGCAGCCGGGTGATCGGGTCGGCTGCCGCCTGGCGGTTGCGGCGTTTGCCGCGCCGGAACAGGTAATTGATTACAGAAAACAAAGCAATAGCCACAACCAGCAAACCTACAATAATAAAACGCGGACGATGATCTACTGAATGAGAGACGGTCATAGTCATCATGGAACCCGCCGCCAGGTCGCGCGCATTAAAACGCTGATACTGGTTGCCGCGAATCGTAAAGGGTCCTTCATCGTGTAATTGGGCTGATTCAATCTTGAGCGCCGGATCGCTGGAAAACACATCCAGGGATTGCGTCGACAGATTGATTGGTAAATTGATGGTTGCGCTATGGGCATCGAAAGGCATTTCATAAGTGTAAGAAACAGGATTATTACCGGGGTGGATAACGCCAATAAAAAACAAATTGTTGCCCCCGGTAACCAGCGTATTGCCAAAAGACATCGAGACCTGGCGGATATTCCTGTAACCTTCAGGCAGAGCGAAAAAAATCACCGGGTCGTTTTCTGCCTCATCCAGGCTGGAGCAAGGTATGGCAAGCGAATCCGGGTTGTGAATGATGCGGGTTTCCTTGATCTTTAACATCTCGCCTACCTGGCTGATGATCACATGATGCATTATGGCGCTGATATTTTGCAGGTTATGAGTTGAATCATATACCACTATTTTTTGCATCTCCGGATCGTTACTGCGGCTGTAATACCGCGCACCCTGGTAATCGACCGCCGCAAAATAAGATGCGGTGGAATCGCTAAATTCTGTAACAAACTCAAATTGGCCGACGCGATTGGAGGTGGTTTTTGTTACATCAACATGCACCGTATCATTAGAGCCTATCTTTTGCAACAACACGGGAATATTGGCTAGAGGTTTTTCCTGGCGACTGCCGTTTACAACCACGCCCTTGATTATACCTGCACAGACGTTTTGACTATAAAGTGATAAAACGAATAAAACCGTTAAAAGATATTTAAAATAGCGGCACGTTCTAATGCTCATAAAACTTTTATCCTTAAAACTTAAAATTTTATTATCCGGTAATATACTATTTTTTGCCGGAATTGATTTGCTTTTTTCTGGCGGCGATCTCTTTTTCCAGCTTTTCTTTCACCGCCGCGGTTTGAGCATTGCCGAGCTGCGCCAGCCGTTTTTCAATATTGCCGAGTTCGCTGTGCAGTTCCTGCATGGCCTGCTCGCGATCCTGTTCCGTCAGCTTGCCCATGCGGTAATCAAAATCCAGTTCCGCCAGGGAAATACTGATGAGCTGCCGCCGGTATTGCAAAGCGGACAGCTTTTGCTGTTTTGTTCCGGCCACCGCAACACTCTTGTGCCTGTTCAAGTAAGGGGCAATAATGTATACACCTATAATTACAAGTAAAACCAAAAACAGATAGCTCATATTCTCTTCCATATATTTTATAGGAACTTACAACCAATCCGGCGTCGCTCAGGCCGAACGCTTTGCCGCGGACGGGATTAAAACTAAAAGGGTGCCGATCACCATCAAAATACCGCCGATCCACATCCACACTATCAGTGTATTGACTAAAACGCTGACGGTCGCCCGGCCGGTTTCCGTATCATAATCGGCCAGAATAACATACAGGTCTTCTTTTAACGTGGTTCGAATACCGACTTCTGTGGCCGGCTGAAAATTCGGTTGCAAATGTTTTTCCGATTGTATAACGCCAATCTTTTTGCCGGCGCTATATATATCAAATTGCGCTGCGTCGATATGGTAATGCTTGTCATGCGAACCGGCAATACCGAGATAATGCAGTTCATAATCGCCTACAGTAATTTTATCGCCGCGCTCAACAGTTACAGTAGTATCATAACTGAATACCGATGAACCGGCAATGCCAAGGATCAACAACAACACGCCGAGATGCACAATAAATGCTCCGTAACGGCGTTTATTGTTACGCAGCAGGTTAAAAAGGGCTGCGAATAATGAACCATTCTCCATGCGCCGGCGAACCCGTACGCCGCGAACATATTCCATAATTGTTGATGTTATGGAAAAAACAATGATAGATATCGCTACCAGCGCTAAAAAATGATGAGAGCCTCGGATAAGAAGAATTATCAAAACAACTAGTGTTACACATACTGGTATGGTAAAATTCTTTATGATATTTCTAAGACTGGTCCCATTCCAGGATAACAATGTGCAGATACCGATTAATAATGCAATTGCCAAACCGATAGGCACAGCCAGCCTGTCAAAAAATTCCACACCGACGGTTATTTTATTATTCGTAAACGCTTCCGAGAGCGAGGGCATGACCGTGCCCAGAAAAACGCCGATCGTAATAGCGACAAACAGCAGATTATTCAGCAAAAAGCTGGATTCCCTCGATGTCCAACCGGTTATTGTGCTTGCGCTGTTTAACAAGGGTGCGCGGCGATATAATAAAGTAAAGGATACGATTAAAATCAGCGCCAGGAATCCCAGGAACAACGGGCCGAGATCGGAAACCCCGAACGCATGTACCGAGGAGATTAAACCGCTGCGGGTAACAAAAGTGCCGAATATTGTTAAAGCAAATGTTAAAATGATCAGTGAGAGATTCCACTTTTTTAATACTCCTTTGCGCTCCTGGGCGATTACGGTGTGTATAAAAGCGGTACTGGTGAGCCAGGGCAATAGCGAAGAATTTTCTACCGGGTCCCACGCCCAGTATCCACCCCATCCCAGTTCTACATACGCCCATTGCATTCCCAGGATATTGCCGATGGTAAGGAACAGCCACGAAAACAGCGACCAGCGGCGGATGCTTTTCACCCACAGGTTATCCAGTTGTTTGGACATCATGGCGGCCAGGGCAAACGCAAAAGGAACAGTAAAACCGACAAAGCCGATATACAGGGATGGCGGGTGAAAGATCATTTCCGGGTTCTGCAATAAAGGATTCAATCCCCGGCCATCTTCTGGTGTGAACGACAGGGAAATGAACGGATTGGTTTTAAAAACCAGCAAGTACAAAAAGAAAAACAACACAACACTCATTACCGCCATCACAAAGGGTAGTAATAGCGGCTGGTTTTTTCGGTTTTGCACAATAACCAGCACGGCAAAAAACGCCAGCAGCCAGGCCCACAACAGCAATGACCCGGCTTGTCCTGCCCAGAATGCCGCTGCCGTATAAAACCAGGACAGGGAACGGTTGGAGTACTGCGCCACATATTCAACATTGAAATTACGTGAAAACAAGGCATATAATAACACCAGGCACGAGATCGTGACCAGAATAAAAATACTATATACCGCCCGCTGCGCGCTGTCGGTAACGGTTTGCGATTGATTGCGCGCCGCAACAACAAAAGTTACCAGCGCATATACCGATAAAACCAGAGCCGCGCCAAGAGATAATGAACCGATAGTAATCAAATACAATTCTCCATTATATTCAAATTTAAAAACTTACAATTTCATAGCATTAAAAGCAACAGATTAATTTATCCTCACCGGGTTAATGGATGATTTGCAGTATAATTCGGTTTAACTTTGCTGACTTGATAATGATCGTTAATGTTATGGATATTTAATATATTGCTAATAATTTGTTTTACATAACCGGTAAATTTTGTATTTTTAAGTCATCACTTTTAAATGACAATGCTCTATACTAAGATAGCGCGATAATGAGTTACGGCGTATTTACCGATAAAGCCCAAATCCCCACCGATGCTGCGATCGCCACGGCAGTCGGCGAGGCTTTACGCCACTGGCAAACGCTAATCGATTATGTTAACAGCCATTACAAAACCAGCCAGGAATTAAAATTCTATGGTGTAAATTATGGCTGGGCGCTGCGTATCAAAAAATCGGGCAAAGCGTTGCTTGCATTGTACCCGGGAAATGATTACTTTACAGTGCTTGTGATATTGAACAGCAACCAACTCAACCAGGTCATGCAGCTCGATCTTGATCCCTATATTATGACAACAATTCAACAAGCATCTTTGATCATCGAAGGTAAATGGCTATTTTTTAAAATTACTCCCGCAAGTCAGATTAACATCATGCACAATATTGAAGAATTGATAAAAATCCGCGCGTCAAAAAAATGAGTTTAGCTTGATAATTATGATCTCCGATTAATCATGAAAGGATAAAACATGATGCTTAAAATAATTCCGGCGGCAGTTCTAGTTGTAATAATATTATCCATCTATTGCGGGAATCTAACCCAATCCGGTCATTCCGGCGATTATCCCATTCAGGCGGTTCCGTTCACCCAAATCCAGTTAACCGATCATTTTTGGGCGAAACGAATCGAGATCAATAGAACCGTAACGATCCCGTTCGGCCTGCAAAAATGCGAGGAAGAAGGTCGAATCCGCAATTTTGCCAAAGCCGGTGGTTTAATGGAAGGCGAATACGAAGGTAAAATGCCGTTTGACGACTCGGACATTTACAAGATCATCGAAGGCATATCCTATTCTTTGCAAACCAACCCCGATTCCAAACTGGATGCCTACGTCGATGATATCATTGCCCTGATCGACGCTGCCCAGGAAGATGACGGCTACCTGTGCACCTGGAAGACGCTGAATCCCGATACCACCCCGGCCCCCTGGGTTAAACCCGGACCCCGCTGGTACGATCTGCGTTCCAGTCATGAGTTGTACAACGCCGGACACATGTACGAAGCCGCTTATGCCCATTTCCGGGCTACCGGCAAGCGCAATTTTTTGGATATCGCGTTGAAAAATGCCGATCTGATCATAAAGACCTTTGGCCCCGATAAATTAATGACGCCTCCGGGACACCAGATCATCGAGACCGGGCTGGTCAAATTGTACCGCGCCACCGGCAAGCAAAAATACCTCGATCAGGCCAAATTCTTTCTCGACCAGCGCGGCAATGCTCAGGGACACGAATTATACGGCGACTATAATCAGGATCATCAACCGGTCACGGAACAAAGCGAAGCCGTGGGGCATGCAGTCAGAGCGCTATATATGTACGCCGGCATGACCGATATTGCCGCACTGCTGCATGATACCGCTTATTTACAAGCAACTGATCATATTTGGGAAAATGCGGTTACGAAAAAGCTGTATATTACGGGTGGACTGGGCGCCCGGCACCAGGGCGAAGCTTTCGGCGATAATTATGAATTGCCCAACCTTACCTCGTATAACGAAACCTGCGCCGCAATTGCCAATGTCTATTGGAATCACCGCATGTTCCTGCTGCACGGCGAGTCGAAATATATTGATATTTTGGAACGTACCCTGTATAATGGACTCATCTCCGGGGTTGCCATGGAGGGGAATACCTTCTTTTATCCCAATTGCCTGGCTTCGGACGGCAAATATCCTTTTAACCAGGGAGCGCTCACCCGCAAGCCCTGGTTTGATTGCTCGTGCTGTCCTTCGAATATCATCCGCTTTATGCCGTCGGTGCCCGATTATATCTATGCTGTGCGCGAAGACACCCTGTATGTTAACCTGTTTATAGCCAACCGGGCAGAGGTAAAAATGAACCAGAACACAATTACCCTGACCCAGCAAACAGACTATCCCTGGGACGGCAAGATAACTATTACTGTTAATCCAGCTAAGACACAGCACAGCGTCATTAACATCCGCATTCCCGGTTGGGCGCAGGGACAACCGGTTCCAGGCGATTTGTACCAATACCTGCCTAACGGTAACGACCAGGTAACCCTGGCTGTTAATGGCGAAAAGATTCAACCGGAAATGCAAAAAGGCTATGCCGTTATACAACGGGATTGGCAAGCGGGCGATGTTATTGAACTGAATTTGCTCATGCCGGTGAACCGTGTGATCGCTAATGAGAATGTTCAGGATGATCTCGGTAAGGTCGCTTTGGAAAGAGGCCCAATCGTCTACTGTGCCGAATGGGTGGATAATGGTGGCAAAGCGCTGGACCTGGCTCTGGCTGATAATGCAGTATTATCTACAGAATATAACCCGGATTTACTGGGCGGCGTTACTATCCTCAAGGGTGAAGCATTGAACAACGTTGGTAAGAAAAGTACTTTAACGGCTATCCCCTATTACGCCTGGTCGCATCGCGGCCCAGGCGAAATGTCGGTTTGGTTGAATAGAAAATTATAATAAGCGGTTGTTGTAAAATTCTAATTTATGGTGATGACAATGAAAATACAGGATGTTCTTTTCTGCACAACGGACTGGAGTTCACTGCCTCGCACAGAACATGCCGGTATTACCGGCAAAGCGTTTTGGCGTACCCTGGAAATTGGCAATATTCGCGTTCGCATGGTTGATTATACACCGGGATATATCGCCGATCACTGGTGCAAGCGCGGTCACGTGCTGCTGGTGCTGGAAGGTGAACTGGTAACGGAACTGGAAGACGGTCGTAAATTCTTGCTCACCCCCGGTATGAGTTACCAGGTAGCCGATGATGTTAACCCGCACCGCTCATCAACAGCAACCGGCGCTAAACTATTTATAGTCGATTGACACTTTAGTAATAAAAAACCCATGTACTTCCAGCCGCCTGATACGGCTGCCTGTGCATGGGTTACACTTTTTTTCAGTGCGTTTATTTTCCCCAAATTGGACGCAAAGTCAACCAGCGCTTGATGAGCGCCCGGTCTTCATCCAAAAGTAAATTGAATTTCATCAGGAGCAGTAAAAAACTGATGCCGCCGATCACTCCGGTTAAACCCAGGTTTATGAATGGATTGGCGATAAAAAAAGTGATGCCTTTGGCAAACAGGAATGCAGCCAAAGCCGCCAGACCGATTTTCCACACATATTGTAAACCAAAAGCCTGGCTGTAGGTTATTGGCAGGTCCTTCCTTATGAACAACATGGAAACATATATTTGCATCAGACGTCCCAGCACCATGCCGATAGCCGGGCCCAGCATTCCTAACGGATAGATCAAACCCCATCCGGCTAAAACACCCGTAATCAGCGCCGCCAGGGAAGAATAAACAACATACTTGGTGCGCCCGGTAATTTTAAATAATGACTGAATATCACAAATACGCAAGGGGATCAATAGACTGATGATCATAAAGATCAGCCACACAGAACTGTAATCGCTGCCCCATAACACTGTTAATATCTGTTTGGGAGATAACATAAATAGCATAAACACCGGCATGGAAATAAGGGCTATCTTTACAGATAATTTTTGCCACAACGCAATGATACGATCATTTTTACCCTCCAGGCGTAGCTGCACACATACCGGGATCAATACCAGGGCGACCTGTGAGGATAACCGGTTGAGAATCGGGATTTCCTGACTGGCAACAGAAAACTGCGCAAAATCTTCCGGCGTAAAGAACGTGGAAACTATGACTTTGTGTATTTGTGTGTATAAGATGAGTGTGGAATAACTGATCCAGTAAGGAATGGAAAAACTGAATTGTTCCGAGAGCAGCTTTTTATCAAAAGCAGGTTTTATGCCAATAAATTTAACAACAATAATGGCGGACACAAAGGCTGTCAGTGACTGAAAAATGATATAACACCGGAAAGCATTTATAAAAGGGGCGCCAAAGATCACCGGTAAACTGATGGATAAAATCACGGTCAACGCCATCACAAAAGAGATAACGCTGCTTAGTTTGGCTCTGCCGATTGTGATCAACGCCACAGCACCAAAAACATTGAACATCTGTGTCATAGGCATTATAGAGCCGATCAGGATCAGGTTGGTTAATTCACCATTGTTAAAAGAACCGGCTATGTTGTTGCGAAACAGAATCATTACTATCATGGCCAGACTGCCCATGATAAGGAACATGGAAAAAGTTTGAAAGACAAACTTTTTCTTGTCCTCTTTATTTAAACTGGCCAGAAAATAGGAACCGCTCTCGGTAAGACATAGATAGGAAAACACATAAACCAGGTACGTTAACATGGTAATTTGCCGAAAGCTACCAAATTCAGCCTGGGTCAGCAAACGCGCCAGGATCATCGCCTGGATCATAGTAGTGCCCTGTTTTAGAAAATTACCGATCAATAAAAAGATGGTTTGATCGCTAAGACTATCCTTTTTGGTTGGTTCGTTGGCCACATCTACTCCGTTTTAGTATCTTTTGTTTTGCAGGTAATTCCAGCGTAAAAAACGCGCATCGATTATAGATAATTTATTTTCATGATTAAAGGTATGAACTCCTTTGATCTTTTTATCCCAGTTTGGTTCTATGGAGGTAACCTCAATTTCTTGATAGTCGTTTTCATCGAGTGTGAGGATTTTATTCATTTTAATTCCATAGCCATAGCCGCGAATGCTGTTTTGTGATGGACGATATATATCGTTTTTCCAGGTAAATATCTTGCCGGCCGGTCTGGCGCTGGTCACATCTGAAACAATCGGATTACGTGGATGCGGTGTCCAGGACTCGCTGAACGGGGTATCTGCATAAAATAAAAACAATTCGTCCAATACCGATGCGCCGGGATTTTCAACAATATTCACAAACATCCACCATTTATTGTTATGATAGAACAGGGTCGCATCAGCGGCAGCAATATCTTTCATTAAAACTTTAAAAGGCTCCCACATATCAGGAAAGCGCTGGCATTTATATACCTCTATTGTGCGGTTGGCTTTGGATTCCGGGATCATATAATAATCATTTTCATATTCCATAACGAACGGATAGGACAGGTGATATGGCCTGTCCAGAACCTTAACAGGCTGTTCATAATTACCTTTATCATCCATTTTGATGACTGAAATATGACCCTTGCGGGATTTGTACATATATTCTTCTATAAAAATATAATAATAATTTCCCCGGAAAATGACGTGCGGATCGGCCCAAAAACGGTCTACAGGCGGCAGCATTTTTTTATATCGCCATAATGATGTTGAAATCTGGTCGCGCAGGTCATACATCAGGAACCACTGCGTGTAAAATAGTATATAATTGATACGAATTCTGGCATAACGTAAAATATATTTAATTAACCTGCCAAATAACTGCCAATTGCCGGGGGCGGTATACAATGGCTGTGAATAAAAAACCAGGTCTTTATTCTGTTCGGTCACAGACTTGAAAAATTCTTCATCACCCTTGTTATATAACTCTTCCAGTTTGCGGGGTAAAAAGGACTGGCTTTTGCGGTAAAATTTATTGCGGTTGCGGTTGACTGAGGAAATATCAGTGCCTGACAGAGAACGAAACAGGATTTGACCGTTATCCAGTTCATCGGTCAAAATTTGTAATACCGAACCGGTAATTGGAACATTATTTAATACCTCCCAAAAGCCGGAGGGCAATCCACGGTTAACTTTGTAATCGCCATGATGATAGGACCAAATACCATAACGGGAAATTCTCAAAATATCGCCTTTGAGAATTCTAAAACCCAACCGGATGAAAATATCAATATCATAGGACTTAATTTCCTTGATACTTTCCCCTTCAATATAATCGCAAAATTTGGTCATTCGCGGCGTGACCGGAATAACCGGCGCATCTTTTAACAACGTGGTTATATCTTTATTTTTAAAAGCGTCATGCGGAACCCGGAACAGAAACCGGTCGATTTTGGTGTACAAAACAAAAAACAGGTATTTTAAACGGATCCGTAATTTATTAAAAAAGCCGGGAGGTTTCTTTTGGCCGTTATTCAAAATGAGCAAAGAAATTTGCGCATAATCCGAAGCGTCAATTCTTGCCAGCATGTCATATACCCAGGCAGGCGTCATCAGGGAATCCATCAATAAACCGATGCGTAATTTCCTGTCCGGTGGTCGTTTCATAACTTGTCCTTTCTTTTATTTACTGCCGGGGAAAAAATGACCTGTTAAAGTACAATTATTCTGAAACAAAAAAAAGGGTAATCTGCTACTGATAAAAAAGGAGAAAAAACTCTGCATTACATTGTAAATTAATTAGGTTTAAAACAGTATGCTGGTGGAGATACAAAACGAAACAATCAAGTCAAAATACAATAACAAAAATAATACCAAAATTTAATTGTTTGTATCCCCGACATTCATGCCCCATTAATGCAACCAGAGATTGAGCAAAATAGTAAAGCACTGAAATTAAAAAACCCGGATTTGCGCCGGCGGTTTTTGCCAGCCAGGTTACCTGTAATCCGGGTTTAATTTCAGAAATATATACTTTGCAAAAAATTAATGATACTGCCAAGCCGAAAGCGGCCGGTAGAAAAATCCTGTTGCTATTTATTTATAACAATAACCTTTTCCTTTTTATAACGGGTATTAATGATCAACGCAGCAATTACGCCTGGCACCCATCCGGCCAGGGTCAGTAATACGGTGATCAAAATACTGCCACAGCCTTTGTCGAGAACGGCAAGGGGCGGAAAAATGATGCAGATCAACGCGCGAAAGAATCCCATATCATCCCTCTCAATTTACTGGTTACCTGATATTACGTATATGATACACAATATACGTAAAGATATTCATAATGTTTAACCAATGAGATCAATTAAATAACTATTTCATCATTTTTTTTGGCATGTCTTGTGCAATACTATGGTATGAACAACAAACTCATTCAGGACATAGAGTCGTAAACATAATAAAAACAATTTACCTGTAAAACCCCAAATTATTACTGTACCAAATTGTTTACCAAAATGTCCACTGTTACAAAATGAGTTAAGAAACACTAACATGAATGGCCGGGCACAACCCCCCGGTACCGGCGACCCCCCTAAGCCGATACCAATGTGTCCGGCCTTTTTTTGACCGGCGCGGGGTATTGCAAATTTAGCCTGTTATTACGAACACTTATTCCCGTTTATAAGCGCTGAATCGCACCTTTTTAATAAAGCCCTCATCATCCTGGACTGTTAAGACATGAGCGCCGGGCGCCAGGTCGATAGTGAATTGATGATTTAGGGTGGTTTCACCTAAAAAATTGCTGTCGAGAAACCAGAACAATCGCGCATCACTGCGTTGATGCCGGGCAGACAACACAACCTGTTCATAAGCGCCATCCAGATCGCGGGGAACAAATATCTTGATGCCATTTACGGGATACACAATTTCAATGCGGTTTTCATCCCTGGTCTGGGGACAATTTTCAGCATGCTGCGGAATAGCGGCAACGACCTGACCGGATTTTTCCAGCAATTCTTTAACCTGCGGGGAAACAATAAACAGATTTACATGAGTTGTATCAACGCCATGCCAGCACAGGGAACAAACCGCCTTGCCGGTTTTTTTGTTCACCAAAAAACGGCGATGAAACGGACATAGTCCGGGTATGTAAGAACAGGCCGGTCGTTCCAACATCATAGTAGATGGACAATTCGGGCCGGTCGGGTAGCCGCTTTGCTCACAACATTGCACCTGGACGAGGTCATCAACCGGTTTTTCAAACCAAACCGGTTCATCCCGGCGGGTAAGACTGTTAAACAAGGTAAACATCAAAGGCGCAGCCGATTTGGCGCCGCTGATGGCGGCATTGCCGGAACCTTTAAAATTCCCAATCCACACGCCAATAGTCCATTGCCGGTTAACCCCGATAGCCCAGCCGTCCTTTTGACCATAACTGGTGCCGGTTTTCCAGGCGACCGGCGTCTGGTTATCGAAATAGGTCCAGTAAAACTCAGAGCCGGGCCGGGCCAGTTTCCGCAAAGAATTGAGGACCAGCCAGGCGCTACCGCGACTGAATAATTGCAGAGTATCGGCAGGCGTTATGGCTCCCTCATTTTCATACAGGGTTAGGTGTGTTACCCTGCCCAGGTTACCCAGGCTGGCGTATAATTGCGTCAGTTCCCAGAGGCTGGCTTCAGCGCCGCCCAGGATCAGGGATAATCCATAACCCTCGGCGCCTCGAAATAAATTGGAGAATCCTGCCTCCAGCAAAAAAAGATAGAAATCCCTCACTCCATAACTATATAATAACCGTACTGCCGGCACATTAAGGGATTTGACCAGCATATCCTCCATGGTCACCAAACCGGCAAATGTCTTGCTGGCATTCTGCGGCGCAAATGTACCGTACCAGGTAGGGGCATCGGTTAATAACGAATTGATTGTATAAGGCCCTTTATCCATAGCTTTAGCGGCAAGAAAAGGTTTTAGCAGGCTGCCGGTGCTGCGCGGCGCCAGAATACCATCGACCTGGCCGCCGTTACGGTCATCAAAAAAATCCTGCGAGCCGATATATGCCCGGACTCGACCGGTTGCGGTTTCCACAACCAGGGCGGAGATATTGGCTATTCCCAGGCGCCGCAGGTAACGGTGTTCCTGGGCCAACATACTCTCCACCTGCTGCTGCAATTGGGCATCGAGAGTGGTGTGCACCGCCCTGCCGGGCGCAACATTCCGGGTAACATTATAACAAAAATGAGGCGCCAGAAATGGAATTTGATTATCTGTTGGCGGCAATGGTTCCTGACTGGAGATATCAAGGGTTAATCGATCAATTATTTTGTTATCATAGAGTTTTTGCAACAGTATATTGCGTTTTTGCAATAATTTTTCACGCTGTTTGCCCAGGTTCATTGCCGAAGGAGAATTCGGCAGCACCACAAATAAAGCGGCCTCCGCCCAGGTCAGTTCCGCAACCGGTTTGCCGAAATAACGCCATGACGCCGCCTGAATGCCGACAATATTCCCCCCCATCGGCACATGCGCGGCATAAATTTGTAATATCTGCTGTTTGGAGAAATGAACCGAATATTTAAAAGCTGCAGCGCATTCTAAAAGTTTATTGAATAGTGTTCGTGACTTGGGCGCTGCCAGCCGGGCTACCTGCATGGTAATGGTACTACCGCCGCGCTTGCGTTCACCGGACAAGATGTTGGTTATTGTAGCGTTAAGCAAAGCCCATAGATCAACGCCGTCGTGCCGGTAAAAGCGCTTGTCCTCAAACGTAACCAGCGAAACGACATATTTTTCCGGCAGGGTAACATTCTTCCAGGGGAACCGTACCTGTTCATCGCGGGATAAAAAAACCCGCAACAGGCTGCCGTTACAATCATACACCGGGGTGGCATAGTCATCGGGAAACAAACTGCCGGGTGGAGAATAAACCCAATAAAACCAGATACCGGTTAATAGTATAACCGGTATCATAATTTTATGCTGCAACAAAAACCTGGTAATCTTCATCTATTTTACAACAACCTTGCCGCCTTCAATTCGCGCAAAATACTCCGGCGAGTACATAGCTTCCACCGCTACGGGCGGCAGGCTGTACGAACCTTTGAAAGTAGGATTGAGTTTGACGGCAAATCTCATTTGCCGGCCGGAAGGCAGGTCAAAGAACCAGTTAACGCGGTCATCGCGGATATCCATATATTCACCGGATGTCACCTGTTGTTTCTGCAGCCATTCCGGTAAATCTTCATCATTCAGCCGGGTATTCATAATTTCCCAGCCGGCCGGGAAAACGCTGGTCAGCGCCAGTTCTTCCAGATGACTGCCGAATATGTTTTTAACGGTATAAACAACCCAGAAAGGCTGTCCCTGCGCCCGTGCATCGACAGTAATTGGATAACCTTCATCATTATAAAAAGTACGCGCAAGTTCAATGCCCTGGTGTTCCGATTTGATGCGGCTGTCCAGCGGCACGCCTTCCCGGCACAGGGATACAAACAAGGGCTCGTTGTTTTCCGAGGTAATGGTTATTTTTTTACCCCAGAACTGTGATATATCGGCAACGTGTTGAATTGTGCTTAATTCGACCTTTTGGGTTTTTCCATCCGGCGTTTCAATGCGGAATTTAGCCATTCCCCCTGCGCCGGGCATACTTTTGTAATAAGAACTGATGCCTAACAAGGCCATGGCGGTTTCCTGGGTGGAATACCAGCGCCCGACGGAAAAAGCATCGATGACATTTTTCAGAATCAAAGTGGCGGTTTTCTGGTCATTCATTTTTGTACATAAATACAGCATCAGGGCGCGGTCGCGCAGCGCCGAACCGTAGGTACCGCTCATCTCATGGTAATCAAGTATTTCGGAACTGCCTGTATCGACCGCTTTGGCGGCATCTTTTTGCCCGGCCAGGTAATATGCTGCCGCCAGCAGCTTGCGTGACAACGGATCCAGCTTGTCTTTATAATTCTCGCGCACCAGGTTCATGGCGCCAATATCGGCATTGCCCGATAACGCCAGTAGATACAGCCGGTAAGCCTGGAAACGATGATTTTTAGTATTTACTTCTTTAGCCTGGGCTTTGGCGCTGTTCAGCCAGTTATTAAATAATTCATCCGGAATATAATAGCCGATCGCTTTGGCTTCCAGAATAAAGTGCCCGGCATAACTTGTCCCCCAATCATTATACTCGGTTGACGACGGCCAGTATGAAAATCCCCTGCTTATCTGAAAAGTAGCCAGGCGTTTGATCGCCTCATTGATATTATTGGTGATTTCCGTTTTTTGATAATCCTTAACATCGATCAAATAATTTAAAAACAACTGTGGAAACGCCGCAGACACGGTTTGCTCGATACAGCCGTAAGGATACCTGATCAGATAGCGCAACCTTTCATCCAGTTGCACATCCGGCAGCTTGGCGCAGATCAGCCGCGCCTGGTTTGTTCCCGCCAGACCAAATTTTTCCGGTACAAACGTAACCGACTGCCCGTTAATGATCATAGTATCCTGAATTTCCGTATAGAACGGATTGGCGCTTAAGATTGGCAACGTAACACTATAGTCCGTTTTAAAGGAACCGGCAACCGCCTTGATTTGAATGGAATCCGCGCCGACCTTATCGCCAACCCGCACCTGGAACAAGGTATCCTGCTCGCCGGGGCGCGCCACTGCCATGGTCAGCGCCCGTTCGCCCATGATCTGCAGATTATCGGTAGATGTAATTGTTAGTGCAACTTGGTTAATCGAGTTGTCCATTGCAAAAACGGATACGGGCAGGTTGAAAATATCGCCGGGGCGCGCAACACGGGGAACGGTCGGCAATACCATCAGCGGCAATTTTACGGGTATAGTTTGTTCCAGCGAAGTATAACTATTGCCGGCGGCACCGATGACCATCACCCGCACAGAGCCGATATAATTGGGCATAGTGAATTTGGTTGTCACCGTCTCTCCCGGTTTTATGGATACAGGCTCTTTGTACAACACAACCGGGATGAACCGCTTGCCCTGTCCCTCATCCATCCTCTTCATCCGTTCTTCATCAAAACCATCGCCGCCAATATTAAAGTATTTATCAATATCGGGAAAGAGAATGCCGATGATCTCGTCATAATTATCCAGGGTTTGAATGCCCAGGCGGATCTTGTGGAAAAAATAATCCCAGGGTTTTGGCGTTTTGAAATCTGTTAAATCCAGCAAGCCCTCATCGACAATAGCAATAGTGTAGGTGGCTTTAACTTTGGCGTTAGAAGTTACCTTGACGGCAAATTCTTCGCGGGGCTTAATTTCAGCCGGAGCGGTCATAGTAAGCGGTAAATGGGTAGCTTTATCTTCAACATACAATGTCTTTATCCCGTATAATCGCATGGGCAGATCATTGCTGTTCTGGTTATGCGGCTGCACTAAAAAGACCGAAGCGTAACAGTTCGGGATCATTTCCCCGGTAACGGGAACATTAAAGGTGACCCGTTTACCGTTAGCGTCTTTCCAATCCTGGCGGATGATTTTATCACCCTGCTCGATATTTAATACCAAAATTCCTTTGCCGGGAGTTTCCATAGTCAACTTGGCCACATCGCCGGGAGAATAGACATTTTTATCGGAAAAGACCTGCAAATAGTTACGTTCGCCGCCTTCATCAGTTACGCCGCTTCCACCCCACTGGTAAACATAAAAAAAGAATCCGCATTGATGCATCGATTCCAGGTCCGTCACCTCAATTAAAAACCGGCCGTAATCTTCTACAGTCAGATTATGGTTCACTGGAGTGGTGGCGGAGGTGATATTGGTACTGCTGATCAAAAAAGTTGAACTGGAGCGTTTGTAATCCATCTCATCGCGTTCATCATAATGCCACCACCAGTTATCGCGCTGCACATACAAATCTACTTTCAGGTTTTTACCGGCAAGCGGTGCGCCATTTTTATCAACCACAATCACAGGAATATTGTATTTATCACCAAAACGAGCGGCGCGGTTCATAAAAATATTTTTAATACCGACGTAACTTTTAAATGGAGAAATGGAAA
This sequence comes from bacterium, assembly GCA_029561455.1. Lineage (GTDB taxonomy): Bacteria > Zhuqueibacterota > Zhuqueibacteria > Residuimicrobiales > Krinioviventaceae > Fontivivens. Next base: position 22,911 of record JAKQIY010000013.1, on the reverse strand, counting down.
TAGTTTTGGCATTTTCTGTCAGATTGCCGCCTTTTTCCATAACAGAAGTTCGCAGCACAGCCGTCAGCAGGCCATTGGCATTTACCAGGTCATCAAACTCGAAATTCAAATCATAGCGGCCCTGCGAATCCAGGGGGCCCTGGTACACCTCTTGGGTTAAAGTAGAAAAATATTTTACTGGGGTCTGAAAAATATATTCACTGAATTTGGGTGCGGTAAATTCTTTATGTACCAGTTCCACATAGATCGAAGTATTGAGGTTCGCCGCAGGAGCGCCAAACAGATAACGCGAGGTAACAGCGCCGGTCAGGGTCAGATCAGGCGCCTCGATGAGTTCAGGAACATCCACAAGGATTTTTAAACGGTTCGGTTTAACGGTTTCAACCTTGAGTTGTTCATCAAATTGCTGGTCGGCAACGTTAAGTACAGCCAGCCAGTTGCCGGTGGGGTCTGTTGCTGCAGTAGGTATAGAAAAATAAACATGCCCAAAACTGCCGCAGTTCTGTTTGGTTTGCAACACATTTTGTGACATGGCATTATACACAGTCAGGGTAACCGGTTGCTCTGCCGGGGGGTTCTTTTTATTCATACGTATAATTGCAGCCAGATGAATGGTATCCCCCGGTCGATAAACGCCACGGTCGGTATAGATAAAGGTATTTACTCCCCTCACTTCACCGGCAAAGCCCTCAACATCAAAGTTATTCAACTCCCAGTCATGATGGTTTAACTTGATCAGCGCAATCCCGGATTTATCCTGCCCAAAGATATAAGAGCCTTCATCCCGGGTAAATTTTGCATAGCCATTGGTATTAGTGGTTTGCTCCTCAAGTAATTGATTTTGGAAATTATACAATTTTAATTTCAAGCCGCCGGCCGCATGCGCATCGAGTACATTTACAGCAAATACATGCAGGCCATCTCCGGCTTTTTTCAGGGTCAGACCGATATCCGAAGAGATGAGCAGCTTGTTCATATTACCGCGCTCATAGTAATATCCAGGCCGGGCTGGACTTGAATAGTAATCATCATCTTCAAAATACAATGTCGTTTCATTTAAATTATTGCGGTTCGAAACGCATTTCCCGGTGAGATCATTTTCATCAAAAGTTAAATAAACAACAAAAGCGGAATTCTTTTTATTACGAAATACCGGCGCCAGGTCGATTTCACTCTTGAGCCATTTGTTCTTTTGCATAGTGATATCGATGACTTTTTTGTGTATTTGTACCGCTACCCGGTCTATATCCTGGTAATCGCGATCATAGTAATAATATTCATCATTCTGATAATTTTTGCTCTTGTCATACAGAACATTGTGCTGCAGGAAAAAGCCGAGGTTTTGCGGCAATACTTCGTAAACGGTAAGATTCGCTTTGGCAACATTGACGGATTTGAATTGCAGTTTAAATTTATTATCTGTCGGCAGGTATATACCGGATGAAAGCCATTGAATTTCCGGTTTGATATTACTAAGGTAAAATTTTTGTTCAAAATCGCTGGTCAGCTTTGTACCATAAACGGAAGGAAAGCCTGCGGCAATTTTGATTTTATATTCCTGGCCGGGAATAAAATTACCGCTGACCAACAGGTATTTGCCGTTAACCTGGGCGGAAAATTCAAGCGCCGGGGCCAGGGTTATAAAGCCGGAGAGGTCGATATTTTTCCGGATCGGATCGTTGAACCGAAAACCATAAGAATATTGATCCGCTTCGGGATCTGTCATATCGGCATGGGTAATAACCCGGAATACATTAATACCCGGTAAAATAATGGTCTGTTCCCAGGATTTGTTATCCGCAGTATATTTTCCCGGCAGGGTGAGGTTAAAATTTTTGCCGCTTTTTTCCCGCTTTACCGCTGAGGAGCGCAGGCTGACAGCATTGCCGGCCTCGCCAGGAGTGACGGTGAATTTTAATTTGCCGCCGGAGCCCTTGCAGTCGATATCATCCTCTACTTTTTTTGCATCTACCGGCTGTGAAAACAGGATTTTTCCCTCAAAGATCACTTTATTGTCTTCATCGGGCACTGCGACAAAATCGCCATCAAAACTTATCACTTCCTGCTCAGCGACTTTGAAAGAAAATTTAAAATCATTCACTTTTTTATCGGCGCCAAAAGCGGTTTTACCTTTGAATACGCCGTTAATAGTTTTTCCGGCCGGTAAAAAATCGGCAGGTTTAAAAACCAGGTTAGTTTCGGATAACCACTGCGCCTTGCCTTTTATCCTGGGTTCAAAAGAGACCGGACTTTCATCCAGTTCAGTACCAATAAAATGACGGGGGATCACCGGCTCCTTGAATTCAAAATCCAGAGGGGCTGCAGAAGATACCAACCCGTTTGGATAATGAAGCAGCGCATCATTTAAATCCAGCTTTTCACCCTGAAAAGCAGCGATTTCCGGAGATATTTGCTTATCCCCTTTTTGCTGGCAGGCACAAACCAGTAAAATCAGACCAATACATAGAACTTTTTTCATGGCTACTCCATTATCCAAATTGTGAATGATTAATTACCATCAGATCAATAAAGATTTCGATCATTCTCAGTTGTTTATACTGTTGTTTGACTCATTAACCGGTTCTGCAGAGTGGTCATAGCTGATGTACTCCGGCGCTACTGCTCCTCCAGAAACAATAAAGGCCATAGCTTCATCTACCGTCCAGTTTGTTGAAATAATTCTTTCCACCGGCACAATTTCCAGGTAACCGGATGTGGGGTTTGGCGTGGTCGGCACATAAACAGCAGCCAGTTTACGACCACTCTTTTCATCGGTCAAAACCCGCGTTACAAAGCCAACGGTTTTCATGTCCTGGTGTGGAAAGTCAATCAACACTACCCGCTGTGTCTCATCCGGTTTGCTTTCCAGGGCCAGTATCAACTTTTTTGTACCGCCATAAATAGTCTTGATCAGGGGTATCCGGTTCATCATGGCATCAAACCAGTTGATCATGGTTTTACCAATAACCTGGGTAGCAATTAATCCGACAAAATATAACAAAAAGACAATAAACACCAGCCCGACAATATTACCAAACCAGGGTTGTACCAGCCATTTGGCCAGAATCGGTATATGCGGTGATATGATTAAAGCAAAGGCTTTTACAATCGGTTCCCCGAAATCAATAAATATCCCCAGTAAAAACCTGACAATAATAATTGTAATGGCGGCGGGAATAAAGGTGAGTAAGCCGGTAATCAGGTTCCGTTTGATATGTTTGGAAAAAGGCTTGCGTGTTTTTGCAGACATAGTCTATTTTACCCATAAATATAAAATTTTAGTACATGAATGTACTAAAAATTTTATATTTAAAAAAAGGAAAAAAGGTGGATACATATCCTGCACGGCAGGTTTTATAATAAAGCCTGCCGCATAACAGGATATTAAAAACAAGAACGTTTATTTTTCAACTTTGACATCTTTAATATCTGGCAACAAAATAATTTCAATACGTCGGTTCTGGCTGCGCCCTTCGACTGTTTCATTGCTGGCAATCGGGTGAAACTCGGCAAGACCAACAGCTTCGAGCCGGGCAGACTCAATGCCGACTTTTTCCTGCAGGAAACGAACAACATTTGTAGCACGGGCATTGGAAAGTTCCCAATTGGTGGGGTATTTTTTAATAAGTTTGGAACTGATCGGCACATTGTCCGTATGACCTTCCACACGGATCACTTTGTTGGTGGTATTCTTTAAGACTTTACCGACCCGTTCCAGCACTTTAACACCTTCGGGGGTTACTTCGGCTTCACCGGAAGGGAACAAAATTTTATCAACCATACTAACCGACAACCGGTCCGCCAGTCGGGTGATTTTTATTTTACCGTCTTCTATTTCCTGTTTCATTCCCTCAACCAGTTCATCATAGGTGCCTTTAACTTTGGCAACCTCTTCTTCTTTGGAGCGGGAAATATCACTGATCTTTTGTTCCAGTTCTTGAACTATTGAAGCCTTTTCCTCCTCCAGTTTAGAAATTTGAAATGCCAGTTCTTTGTTGGCGCCGTTCAACCGGTCAAACTCGGCGGTTGCTTTACTTGCCTGGCTGTAAAAATAATAAGCGCCGGCGCCAAATAATAACGCAAGAACACAAAGGATAATTACTGCAACTTTCATTTTGCTCTCCTCTACTAAAGTTAAAAATTTAATTAATTAAACTGCCCTTCTACAAGCCGGACTAATTACTAAACTGTCGAACTTTACCTGCCAGAATACTCTAGTCAGGATAACCGTTATATTCAAATTATCAACGGGTTGGGATGCAAAATAACAGCTAATAAATTATCGTACTTTATGTATAGATATAGCTGAAAAATTAAAGAACATGTTTTGAGACAAGATTAACAATTCGTGCGGACAAAATAAAATTTAAAACAGAGAATAAAACTGATATGTATGTATTAAACAAAGTAAGGGATGATAAAATTCTCTGTCGAATGATAAAAATTAAATTTTTTTAATCCATTCAAAAGGTAAAAAGTTTACCATTCTTATTTCCGGTGATTATCAGGAAAGTTAGTTCTTCTCGATACGATAAAGATGTGTTTCTGTTCGTAACAGCAAAGATTTGCCGATCACCGCCGGTGATGCCCAGATTGGGGCATCCAGCTTGTTTTCTGCCGCCAGGTTGAACTCTTTGCCCGGTTTTATGACAAATGAATGTCCTTGTTTATTGCTAAAGTATAGCAAGCCACCGGCATATACCGGCGCAGCTCCAAATTTTCCGGACAGGCGTTCTTTCCACACCAATTTACCAGTGGCAGCTTCCAGGCAAGTGATAAAACCCATATCGGCGACCATATACAACAAGCCATCGACAATAACCGGCGATGATTCACCGCACACCCGCTCATTGTATTTCCACACTACATGGCTTTTTGTTACATCTCCCTTGCTGTCCGGTTTTACTGCCCACAAACCAATATCATGGTTATCCCACCCGGTATTTACAAAAACCAGCCCACCATCGCTTACCGGGCATGCAATGGTTGAATCAAAGCCATATACCACCCGCCAGATTTCCTTACCGGTATCCGGATCCAGGGCAAAGGTCGCCTGGGCGCCTTCGCTGATAAGCTGAGGTTTACCGTTCACAACTATGATAATTGGCGTCGAATAGGCTTTTTTATACAAAGGTAAAACATCATCGTTATAAACATCGCCGGGACGATTACTTTTCCACACTGTTGCGCCGGTCATTTTATCCAGAGCGCATACATACTGCACATCTGTGCCTTCCAGATGCAGAATCAATAAATTCTTGTAAATGATCGGAGAGGATGCCGGTCCCTGCAGGTGATTGCAATGCAGGTCGCGCCGCTCCCACAGTTTTTTGCCGGTATTGGTATCGATACAGACCGTACCAAATGTCCCGAAATGGACATATACCCTGCCCTTTTCAATAACCGGCGATGGTGTAGCATAGGAATTCATTTCATTGATACTCTGCGGTTTTTCTTCCGTAAACAACAGGATATCATATATTATCTTGCCGGTATTCAAATCAACACACAAAGCATAGAACTTGTGCCCGTCAACAGTGGCGGTCGTCAACCAGACTTGCCCATCCAGCACAACCGGAGTTGACCAGCCACGGTCATGAATTGCAGTTTTCCAGCGAATATTTTCTGTTTCGCTCCAATGCAGCGGCGTATCCGGACAATCGGAATGTCCATTGCCAAAAGGACCGCGAAATTGCGGCCAGCTATCTCCTGCAAAGCAACTGGTAACTAGCATTAAAATTAACAACCCATACTTCCGGTAGCGCATCTGTTTCTCCTTTGTAATGTTTTATATAAACTTGTATTGTCATTTTAATTCCGCTTGTAATACTGCTAAATATTTGTAAATTATTACCGTATCTTTTTTTCCAGAGCAGAATCCCTGCATATCAGCTCTATTATAATTTATCATTTTCAACAGAGAATTCAAGAATTATCTGGAGAATATCATGAAAATAAAAACAATCATCCTCACAGTTATTGCCACCCTGGTAGTGGTTATTTTTTTACAAAACCTCAAGGCGGTTTATTTTCAGTTGCTGTTTTGGAATTTATCTGTTTCTCTAGCCATTTTACTATTAATGATGTTACTCATCGGCATAATTGTTGGCACAATTATCGTCGGGCTTATACGCCGTAAAAGGGTGAACAAGCATTAATTGGTTATAACCAAAGTGTATTTGCAGCACAAGTCTGATAAACCTTAATTTTCATTATTGTCGGGTTATTTAACACAGGTCATTCTGGCAATACTGTACTGCCCGCCACCGGTTACCCGCACAAAATAAATTCCTCCGGCCAAATCTGTCGCTGTAAAATTTACCTGATAATCTCCTGCGGCTTTTTCTTCATCAAGCAATGTGCTCACCAGCCGGCCCAGCACATCATAAACAGATATTTGTACCCGGCTAGATTTTAATAGATGATAATCAATAATGGCAGATTCATTAAAGGGATTAGGATAAATAGTCACCAGGTGATAATGGTTTGGCGGCGTTTGTGCAATTTCAGTATAAATCTCGGTTTCCTGATCTAGCCAGTCACAGCGTTGCCGGATCCAGTTCTTTAAATAATTTATTTCCTCCGCATAGGAGTGACCAACATAATTATTCGGCCAAACATATTGCCCCAAGATTGGCCAGCGGTTAAAATTGCGCGCCTGTGCTTCATCTAAAACAGTGGTCAAGGAATCTATCAGCGAGTTGATGCGCGCCGGGGCCAGAACCGAACCACGCAAGTCATGCCAACGTTCTGCAAACATTTTACGGATTTCCGGGTCTTGATCCAGATTTTTACACCAGGCCGGTATTTTATCCACTAATTGCACTTTACGATCCAAAATAAATCCGCTGGTCAATTCCCCCTCATAATAATTTACATTGCCGAACCCGAGATTGAAATCCCACACCGGGCCCATGACCAGGCGCTTGTCTTTGCTATTTTTATCTTTGTATAAAAATGTGCTTAGTGAAAAGGAATCCACATTTTTGGTAAATTCACTGATTATCCAGAAATCTATAAATGAATCTATATCTAAATACTCCCGGTAATAGAGTTGCCAGTCGTTTTGGTTCATGAGGGTTTCAAAGGCAGTGATATAATTAATAATATATTCTTGCTGAGCGGGCGAGATATCTCCGGGTTTGGGATAATGAAACAAGTACTTCATATTTAACCGGTCGGGTTTGAGGGAATAGGGCGAAACCCAGCCGTCATTTTCTTCACCGGCCTCACGGTCAACTTTGATGATATATCCGCCGGTTAACTGATCGCCGTTGTTATCATCGGGTTGTAACTCGGCAATATCCACCCGACGTTTATCGCGTTTGATCTTTTCCAGCAAAACATATACGCCGCGATAATCGCCGTTCACCACCAGTTCACAAAGGCGGGTTCGGGAAGCATAACGGCCCATATCACGGGCAAAACGATAGGCCAGAATATTGCGGATCATACTTTTATCGCTATAAGGAGGATACAATATCCAGTCGTTCTCGGCTGGCAGACCCAGCAAAGCCACATTAAGGTTATTGCCCGATGAATCGCAGGTTTCAAAGCCATATTGCTTTTTAGGCCAGTTCTGCCACTGCCCGCTGGAACCGCGGATTTCTATATTAATCAATCCATCATAATTATTGAACGGATCAGTCAGGGCATTCCTTCCGACACTATTATCTATCACCCCCAGGTGCACAGTAACTCTGGTATTATTTTGAATGTTTTTGCCAAATGTATCGATTACCAAAACCGGCAAATTTGAGGAAATAAATTCCTGCGCAGAATTTATTTCAGAATAAATTTGTTGTGAAATGGCGCGTGGTAAATTGCTAACAAGCGGTGCAAATAACAGCACAACCGCCAGGATATGGCGCTGAAAATTCCTTGTACTATGTCTTATTCCTGCAATCATTTTCATTCGCCATAATCATTTCCAGCTTTAGACTAAATTATAACTCTTACTATAAAATGCAAATATTAATTTTTATAATAATCGTGTTTTGAATCACATTCAAGAATTACACCAAGTAGTATAATATTAAAAATTAAATTGGAGTTCATTATGAAAAGACAATTATTAAATCATTTGTTCACGACCGGCCTCGCTCTGGTTGTATTATTAGCCGCATGTGAAAAAAATGTTGCCGACAGCAATACCCCGGGAACTACCGACAGACCGTCTTTGCCGCCGGCCGGTTCAATGACAGTGGACATGTCTGCATTTGAAGGCGGCGCTACTTCCCTGGCTAAATCAGCGCAACCGGCATCAAAGAACAACTTTGCCAATGCCTCAATCAGGGTTGCCATTATCAATACAGCAGTAATCGTGCGTCTGGCTCCCCCTACTGCAGTATTTGCTGCCGCCCTGACCGATACACCTTCAGTCGACACAAAAGGAAAATACCACTGGAATTATGAATTAATACAAAATCAGATCAACTTTCAGGCAGAGCTGACAGGCTGGATTGAAATTAAAACCGCCAAAGCGAAATGGGAAATGGTTGTCAGCGCAGTAAATACAAATCCCGTATTGAATGATTTTAAATGGTATGAAGGCTGGGCTAATTTGCTCAATACCAGCGGGCAATGGACCTTTTATGACTCACAAAAACCGACTGCTCCACAAGAAATGATTACACTTGACTGGCAGTATACAAACGAAACCAATAAAAGCCTGGTTTTTACCAACGTGGATCCAACCAATCCCAATTATCAGGATGTTTTAACCTACTCCGCGCTTGGCGACGACCGCAAGATCGAATACTATGATATGTCAACCGGCTTTAATTCCATTGTTTTCTGGAGCGATTCCACTACTGCCGGTTATTTACAGGTGCCTGATTACAACAATGGTGAAAAAGCCTGGTGGGATGAAAACCATAATGATATTGTTCCATAAAACTAAAACATTCTGAAAAAAGCGGATTCCCCTTTATGGGCATAAATAATGTTAAATCTACAGTATTTATGCCCTTTTTCATTTAATAATTTACAATTATTTGTTCTTTAAAATCCCGGATAAAACAAAAGCCGCTCCCGCCAAACTGGTATCCTTTAAAAAGCTGGGCAGCGATCCCATCATCGTTTCCGGATTGAGCACACCGGGGAAATGGATGGTAAAGGCAAAAGTCAGCAATAACACACCCAGTAATAATGAGGCCAGTTTGGCGTACTTGTTAATAATGATACTCACTGCTGCAGCCAGCAGCGCCAGACCGGTAAAATATACCCAAAACACTTTGAGCGGTAAAAAGGCCGGGACTATACCCTGCATCATGTTGGCATACATCAAATGGTTAAAGCCAAATACCGCCATAGGTAAAGCGTACATAGTTCGTGCTGCAACACCAGTTATCTTTTTCATGGTTCTCTCCTGTTCTTTCAGTTTTATTCTCTAATTCTATCTAAAAAAGTATTGATTTCAGTTACCTTGTCAACCGGCAGGGTATGCAGTTGCTCCTCCAAACCGGCAATTTTGTCATCGAGCCGGGTCAACAATTCAAGTCCCGTTTTGGTGATAACAACATCTACCGAGCGGCGGTTATCATGACATATTTCGCGCTGCACATAACCTTTCAGACGTAACCGCTCGATCAGGCGCGAGGCATCGGACATTTTGTCGATCATTCGTTCCCGTACCAGTTTTATCGTTACCGGTTTGGGATATTGGCCGCGTAAAATCCGCAGGACGTTGTATTGTTGTGTCGTTATATCAAATGGACGCAACATTTCCATGGTCATTTCATTGAGCCAGTGACCGGTATAGACAATATTGATGAGCAATTTATGGTATTCATTTCTGAACTTAACTTGTTTGATTTCATCTTCAATTGCCATATTTTTTTCCAGCAAATTTCTTCATCAATACCTTAACAATTAATTAGATGTCATAACAACAATTGTTTAAACATTATTCCAATTCCATAAAAAATTTTTATCATTTCACAGGGTCAAGTGAATTTAAATAGCAATCCTGAAGCGGAATGCTTATATTCAGGAAATATCTACTCTTCCAATCATGATCGAACCAAAATGCAAGGTGGCGCTATGAAAATCAGGAAATTTTATTTGCTGTTTTGCATATTAGCCTGGCTGATATTTGTAAACAGCGCAGTTGCGGATGAACCAATCAAAAAGCAGGTAACGTTGCATGCCGGCCAGGTTTTTCAAACCATGGATGGCTTTGGTGTTAATATTACCCCGGCGCAATGGGCTAACGGTCATTTACGACCGGTTATTGATATGCTGGTCGACGACCTCGGCTGCACCCTGTTCCGCTTTGACTGCTGGGGCAAAGCGGACTGGCTTGATCCGAAAATGCGCAACGCAAACGGGCAGTATCCGGCAGCCTATCTGAAAAAAATCTATACCGGGCCAATATTCCGGGACGCCTGGGAAACCTTTCGCTACCTGAACAGCAAAAACATTGAGCCTTTTTTCAACATTAGCGGCAGAATTCCGGCTGAACTGGCCGGGGCGGACGGTCAAACCCTGGTCGATTTTGACGGCTATGCCGAGATGGCCGTCACCATGCTGCAATGGGCCCGTAATGAGGAAAAACTGCAATTCTCCCTGTTTGCACCATTCAATGAAACCGATTTGGGATTCCCGGAAGGACCTAAACTTTCCCCGGAATACAGTCTGGCTGCGGTTAAAGTGATGGTCGATAAAATGGATCAAGCCGGTTTAACGGACGTAAAACTGATCTTGTTCTGCGACGCCGGACCGCGGGTAAAAATGCTCGACGGGGTATTGACAGATCCCTCTCTCATCAATCGCACCACAGCTTTTTCAACGCATACTTATGGGGACGGCGGCGATCAGGAAGTGGGCGACTGGTTTTTAGGCAAAACTCCTTATGCGGTGTTTGCCGAACACATCAACAACAGTCCTTATAAAAACAGCTCGGTGTGGATGACCGAATACGGCGACCTGGATCAGACCGGTGAAGTGGAATTCGGTTTTGCCTGGAGGTCGACGAGACGACTGTTTAAATTCCTGCAAGACGGGTTTAATGCCGGGCTGGCCTGGGATGCCTTTGATAACCTGCACGAACATGATTCGGCCTGGGCAACCTACGGTTTGTTTGCAACTGACCGTGAAACCTGGACTTATTCGCCCAAACCACGCTATTATGCGGCAAAACAGGTTTACCGGTTTGTAAAGCCCGGTTTTCAAAGGGTAGAAATAAAAGCAATTAGTGATAATGAGAACGATGTCTATAAAACATGGCGCTCTCCCCTGAAGCACCTGCAACTGCTGGCGTTTGTTTCAACGGACAAAAAAGATTTTACCATTAACGGCATGAGTACTATAGAAAGTAATGTGGAATTATCAGTTAACCTGGAAGGATTACCGGGCTTGACCGATGCGACTCCAGTTTTTTATTACAGGACGTCAAGAAATGAAACATGTAAAGCAATTAAAGATGTGCAAATCGTTGGCAGGCAACTAAAAGTGCTGGTAACTGAGAATTCTATTTTCACGTTAACCACACTGGCGGATGAATAATAATGCGCCGGTCTCCGCAACTCGTTTGACAATGACCGGTTTTCTGCACTCATGAGTTGCGATGGTAGTAATATAATAAAAATTGAAATATATCTTACTTTACTGTAAAATTATTTATAATTATATTTACCAACTCGGATAATGCCGGTTAAATGAAGGAGAAGCTTATGCGACGGTTAACAGGCAAGGTGTTGACCATTGTTTTAATATTATTCATAACCACTGCTGTTTATAGCCAGCAGAGACCAATCACCGACCAATTTAGCGGGACGGGTTACCTGGGAATCGGTTTATCAATTCTGAATTTATCTGCTTTACAGGAACAGCTCAGAGCCAGTTCCATCATCTATCCGGCTTTGTCCGAAAATATGTTCCAGTTCGGCGCCGGCGGCTTGTTTACAATTCGCAACTGGATCATCAGCGGCGAGGGCGCCGGCTTGTCCACTACCGGGCAAAGTAATGACGGGTACAAATCAAAGCTCAGCGGCGGATATGTGAAACTGGAAACCGGATATGTTATGTATCGTAACAAGCATTGGACGGTTTTTCCGCTTATCGGCATTGGCGGCGGAGTACTGGAATTTCGAATAAACAAGGAAATAAATGACCAGCCGTTCGGGGAAATATTGGATAAACCGGTGACAGGCACCATGCTGACCAGCAACAACCTGTTTGCCAGCGCTGTGCTGGGCGCCGATTACCAGATCAGCGTCAGTTCAGAAGACAGCGATGAAGGCAACATTGTCATCGGGTTGCGCGCCGGGTATAATGTGCCGATTAAAGTGTTTGATTGGAAAATAGCGGGGACAGAGACGACATTGACCGATGGCCCCGAGACGGGACTGGAAGGGATGTTCATCAGCATTGTTGTCGGTATTAGCGGGGCAAATTTTGAGGATGAAGATTAACGATTGGTATTAAATTAAATTGTTTGTATATTCACTTTTCGGGAATGCAAGGCGACCTGGTGGCGTCCGCGGGCTTCAAACCCGTTGTAAGGCGGTTTCCGTCTTTGGTGAGTTCGATTCTCACACATTCCCGCCACGCTGTAAAATCAAACACTTACAGCCAAAAGGCCCCTCAAATACAGGGGCCTTTTTTATTTATATATCAATTATTTAACTCAAAATATCCTGTTCTTCCCGGTTATATCCCCTATAAATCCCCTACAAGTTTTATTAAAATTCTTATTTTTCACTCATCATGCTCGTCCTGGGAATATATCCCAGGTCGTTATATTAGGTAGGGCATTATATCTTGCAAAATTTAATAAAAAAAATAAATTATTTTATAGGAAAGAGTTCGATTCTAACAAACTCAAACTATTTTTATGAATTCTGGAAATAAGGGTTTTGTTTTAATATTCAATTGTTTTGTAGGGGCAGGGCTTGCCCCTGCCCATGTGTTCAGGGGAACCACATTTATTCATATAAAATTTTTCATGGGCAACCGCAAGGGTTGCCCCTACAGTTGGAATTCGTGAATCATGATCGCACGGGTTTACTGACCCGGTTCGTAGATAGGTAAGGATTTCTACCCCTATTCCCCGCACCGGGGTATGAATCCCGGTGCGATCAAATTGTTGTAGAGCCAAGGCATGCCTTGTCTCTACACCCAATTTAAAAATTTATTGAACTCGTGTCTCTACTGTACATACCCAATCTTCCCATACAACGTCGAATCGGCGTGCTGGAAGGATTTGATATGGTCGAGCCAGTAGGTAATGACCGTCGGCGTTGAACTCTGGATTTGCGTATCTCCCCAACTGCTGGAGGGATTATCCGCCATCCAGTCCACATTAATATAGGTAAAAGCTTTGACGGCGGGATTGTCCCTGCACAAGCCGAACACCTGTTCCAGCCACTTGGTATTGGGAATAACCCAGGCCGGGTCGGCGCCGTCGGCGGTGCGAATGGCGGCGGTCTCGGCCAGCATCACCGGTTTATTGTGGGTTTCAGCAAAGGTAATCAGCCACTGCACCACACTGTTGGTCGCCAGGTTACCCCAGCCGATGCCGAAAATGGACATGCCCACCCAATCCACATAATCGTCGCCGGGATACCATAATTCCTGCGTCACCGCGGTGCCGGCCGGCAATTCGGGATAATAGTCCGGGAAATCATCATGGCCGTAATAGGCGCCCACTCCCCATGAATGCCAGACATACGCCACGTTGGTCACGCCCTGGCCGCGCATTTTATCGACAAAATAACGCCAGGCGGCAATGTACTTGTCCGGCGGATAGGCATTATGCGAGCCGTCAAATTCATAACCCAGGCGGATAAATATGGGCCGATCGAAGGTTTTACATGCCGACGCCAGGGCAATTATGTTCTGGTCATATTTGCCATCGACAATATCATCCAGGTAATAGCCGGGGTCACCCCACTGCCTTTCGCCGGTCCAGATCGCCAGTTGCAGCACGGTGTTGGGATACTTGTCCAGGTAGGTTTTATACCTGGGCATATCCTGCTGTACGGCGTTATTGGAAAGGCTGGTGTAAAACGCAAATCCCGCCGGGGTGGGAGTTTTGCGTACTTTGTTCATATAAGCATCCATAAAAATCGTATTACTCTGTCCCAAAATAAACAAACAATCGCCATCGGGAGGCTCGTATTTTGGAGTTTCCGTAACCGGCGCGGGTTTTTTATTGTCTGGTTCGGTCACATCATTCTTGCAGGAAACGCCAAACACACTGGTAATTACCAAGAAAGCCACAATGATATATTTCTGATTCATTTTTTAACTCCACAAATGTCAGTACGGTAAACTCGAAACAATTTAAAACAATTTTTAGACATTAAATACAACTATTCCATCCGGCTATATTAACTTTATTACACCATGCCGCGAGGGTAGATTAAAAAAAACAAATCAAAAATATTATTTACTGGAATTGAATAAAAGAAAATATTATATTCAAAAATAAATTTCCGGTAACGTTTGCGGAAAAATTTTCGGCTCGTTTCCTGATCGAATCCCCTGGATAAGCAGGAGGAGCGTTCCTGTTCTTAACATCTGATAAAGTATAAATTTTCTTGAAACCCGGTCTCTTGGTTTCAGGGCAATCGCATACAAATAATTAAGGAGCAAATGTATGAGTACAGAAACACAAAAACTGTCATTGCGGGAAAAACTCTGCTTTGGTTTTGGCGATCTTGCATCTGTGCTTTATTGGCAAACTTTTATGTTGTACTTTACCTATTTTTACACCGATGTCTTTATCATCCCAGCGGCTGTAGCCGGTACCATGTTCCTCATCAGCCGGGTTTGGGATGGCGTCAATGACCCGTTAATGGGCATGCTCGCCGACCGCACCAAAACCCGCTGGGGCAAGTTCCGTCCCTATTTGCTTTGGCTTTGTGTGCCGTTTGCCGTTGTCGGTGTACTCACCTTTACCGTCCCCGATTTTGGGCAAACAGGAAAAATTATTTATGCATTTATCACTTTTAATGCCATTATGATGCTTTATACAGCTATCAATATTCCCTATACCGCTCTGCTCGGAGTTATTTCGGCAGATTCCAGTGAACGTACGACCGTTTCTTCGGTAAAATTCATGTTCGCCTTTGGCGCCGGTATCATAGTTTCCGCAACGCTGCTGCCCATGGCCAAAGCATTCGGCGGCGGTAATGACGCAAAAGGCTGGCAACTTTCATTTATCATTTATGGTATTGCCGCTATCATTTTCTTCTTGATTGCCTTTTTAGGTACCAGGGAACGGGTGCAGCCCCCCAAGAATCAAAAATCCTCCGTAAAACAGGATTTATATGAACTGGTAACCAATAAACCATGGGTTATCCTGTTAGCGGTAACGATAACTTTTATCCTTTTTGTAGCGGTAAAGAGCAGTGTGACGGTGCATTACTTTAAATATGTGATCGGTTCCCAGGAAGTAAAACTGCCCTTTATGGAAAACAAAATGTATGATTTCAACACTTTGGTTTCCGTTTTCAACACCATTGGACAAATATCCTCATTGCTTGGCGTATTATTCGTCATTTGGTTTGCCAAAGTTATCGGCAAGAAAAATGCTTTTCTGATCCTGTTTACTGTGGCAATCATCAGCACCGGCTCTTATTTCTTCCTCACCGCCAAACAAATGGGCCTGATCTTTTTGTTCCAGGTAACCGGTTCCTTCACCGGCGGCCCGCTCAGTGTGCTGGTGTGGGCCATGTATGCCGATACCGCCGATTATAATGAATGGAAACGCGGCCGCCGCACCACCGGTTTGATCTTTTCCGCTTCGACCATGGCGCAGAAATTTGGCTGGGCTTTCGGCGCATTTGTGGCGCTCAATTTAATGTCCTCAGTCGGTTTTGCCGCCAACCAGGAGCAAACCCCGGAAAGTATCAAAGGCTTGATTATGTTGTTCAGTATCATTCCGGCTAGTATTGGCGTGCTTTCCATGCTGCTTTCACTGTTATACCCGATCAGCGATAAACGCATCAAAGTTATTGGCGACGAACTTGCGGAAAGACGGAAAGCGGAAGCTTGATGCAAGTTTTAAAATTACTAGAATAAATTACAAGTAATACAAAGGAAAGACAGTGAAAAAGACTATTATCGGCGACAATTTACCCAATATTCCCTGGGAAAACAAACCTGCGGATTGCAGCGATGTGTTATGGCGCTATAGCGGCAACCCGGTTCTCGGCTGGAACCCGATCCCGAAAGCCGCCCGTATATACAACAGCGCCGTTCTTCCATATAACGGCGAGTTTGCCGGCGTTTTCCGGGCGGATCAGAAAAACGGCCGCGCCACCTTGTTTTTCGGTAAAAGCCAGGACGCCCTCAAGTGGACGATTGGCCCGGACCCGATTCAGTGGGTCGATGAAAACGGCAAGCCGAATCCGACCAGTTATGCTTACGATCCGCGCTTTGTTAAAATTGACAACACATATTATATTGTCTGGTGCGACGACATGCACGGAGCCTCGATTGGACTGGGCAGAACCACGGATATGAAAACATTTATCCGTATGCCGAATCCCCTGATGCCCTTTAACCGCAACGGCGTGCTGTTTCCGCGCAAGGTGAACGGCAAGTATCTATTGCTCAGCCGTCCCAGCGACAGCGGGCACACTCCCTTTGGCGACATATTCCTCAGCGAAAGTCCGGATATGATACACTGGGGCAGGCATAAATTCGTTATGAGCAAAGGCGGACAAGGGTGGTGGCAGGGCGTCAAAGTCGGCGCCGGACCGGTGCCGATTGAAACTACGGAGGGCTGGTTGCTGTTTTATCATGGCGTATCCACCACCTGCAACGGTTTTGTCTACAGTTATGGCGCGGTTATTCTGGATATCGATGATCCGTCCAAAGTAAAATACCGTTCCCGCGATTACCTTTTGACCCCGGAAAAGCCTTATGAAACCACCGGCTTTGTGCCGAATGTTACTTTTCCGTGCGCCAACCTGTACGATGCGGAAACTGGCAGGATAGCGATCTATTACGGCGCCGCTGATACCTGTACGGCGCTCGCATTCGCCCAGGTCGATGAACTGATCGCTTATATCAAAAACAATTCTGAACAATTTTAAAAACCAGAACAAGTAAGGATTTCGGAGAATTAGAATATGCAATATGGTTATTTTGATGATGCTAACCGGGAATATGTCATAAACCGGCCGGATACTCCCCGCTCGTGGAGTAACTATCTCGGCACTACCGAATACGGCGCGATCATTACCAACAACGCCGGCGGATACAGCTTTTTCAAATCTGCGGCGCAGGGACGCTTTATGCGTCTGCGCTTTAACGCCATTCCCCTTGATCAGCCGGGCCGCTATGTGTACCTGCATGACCGGGACAGCAAGGATTACTGGTCCGCTTCGTGGCAGCCGGTGGGCAAACCGCTAGCGGAATACAAATCCGTTTGCCGGCACGGTACGGCGTACACGGTGATAACTTCCGAGTATTCAGCAATTAAAACAGAAAGCACCTATTTTGTGCCGCTGGGCCGGGCTTTTGAATGCTGGCTGGTCAAAATAACCAACCAGGATACAAAAAAGAGAAATCTGCGCCTGTTCACGTATGTGGAATATGGCTGTAACTGGAAAGCCGCTGACGACCTGAACAACCTGCAATACACCCAGTACATTGCCAAAATGGATGTGGTGGACGGGATTATCGATCATGGCTCGAATGTGAACATGCCCTACCTGCCGGATGATTTTGAGGAAAAAGACCAGGGCCGGCATACGTTCATGGCCATCACCGGCGCGCCGGTAACCGGTTATGATACGGATCGGGAAAAATTTCTTGGCCCCTATCGCGGCTATGGCAATCCTTTGGTTGTGGAAAAAGGCAAATGCAGCAACTCCCTGGCGGCCGGCGATAATCCCTGCGGCACGTTGCAGGTGGATATTGACCTCGAACCGGGCGAGTCGCGCGAAGTGCTGGTGCTGATGGGTATCGGCATGGCGGCGCTGGAAGGCAAAAAGACAGCGGCTGAATTCAAAAATCCCGCTAAAGCGTACGAAGAACTGGCGGCGCTGAAACAATACTGGCACAGTCGCCTGCAAAACATGTTTGTGCAAACGCCGGACAGCGAATTCAACAGCATGATGAACATGTGGAGTCCCTTTAACTGCCTGATGACCTATACCTGGTCGCGGGCGGCGAGCCTGGTATACGCCGGCGAGCGCGACGGCCTGGGTTACCGCGACAGCGTGCAGGATATGCTCGGTGTTATCCACACCATTCCCGATACGGTGCGCGAACGCCTCGAGCTGCTGATAACCGGGCAGGTTTCGACCGGTGGCGCTATGCCGGTGGTCAAACAATTTTCACATCATCCCGGTCAGGAAGAGCCAACCCCGGAGACCGAATACCGTTCGGATGATGTTTTATGGTTGTTCAACTCGATTCCGGCATATATAAAAGAGACCGGCGATGTGGCATTCTATAATAAAGAACTGACGTATGCGGACAAGGGTAAGGATACCGTTTTCTACCACCTGAAACGCGCTATCCAGTTCAGCCTGGATCGCTCCGGCACACATGGTTTCCCCTGTGGCCTGCGGGCGGACTGGAATGACTGCCTGGTGTTGGGGCATGACGGCGAATCGGTGATGGTGGCGTTCCAGCTTCGCTATGCCCTGGCGGTATTTATGGAAATTGCAAAACTGCTGAACAAACCGGCAGAAGGCGAATGGGCGGCCAAACACCTGGCTGTTCTGGATAAAAATATTGAAAAACATGGCTGGGACGGCGAATGGTATTTACGCGCCTACCGCCATGACGGCTTTAAATTCGGTTCCCGCGAAAGCGATGAAGGCTCGATCTTTTTAAATACGCAAACCTGGGCGGTGTATAGCGGTCATACCGACCGGCAAAAAGCGGAAATGGTGATGAAGGCGGTCAATGAGCGACTGGCTACCGAATACGGCCTTGCCCTGTGCGATCCGCCGTTTGTCAAAACCGATTTCAAAGTCATCAAGGCCACCTTGTTCAACAAAAGCATGAAAGAGAACGGCAGTATCTTTTGTCATACCCAGGGCTGGGCGGTGATTGCCGAAACCATGCTTGGACATGGCGACCGGGCATATCAGTATTTTCGCTCCTACATGCCGGCGGCCTATAATACCAAAGCCGAGATCCGCGAAATCGAACCGTATGTTTATTGTCAATCGACCCACGCCAAATACAGTCCCCGCTACGGCGCGTCGCGACTGCCCTGGCTGAGCGGCTCAGCGACGTGGTCGTATTATGCCGCTACCCAATACATTCTCGGTATCCAGCCGGAAATAAACGGTTTGCGCATCGATCCGTGCGTTCCGGCGGATTGGCAGGAATTTTCGGTGCAACGGGTATTCCGCGGTAAATTATTGCATATTAAATTCGATAATAAAGCGGCAGTGCAAAAAGGCGTGGTAAAAATTAACTTGAATAATAAAGAAATTCAGGGTAACTTTTTACCGTTAGACCTGTTGCAAAAGGAAAACCAGGTCGTCGTCACAATGGGTTAATAAAGAACTCTGGAGATAATATGGATAAAGTAACAGAACTGGCAAAAATGATTGACCATTCCATCCTCCATCCCACTTTTACGGATGAGGATTTAAAGCGCGAATGCGCAATAGCTGTAAAATACAATGTCGCCTCGGTGTGCGTCAAGCCCTATGCTGTAAAACAGGCGGCGAAATATTTAAAAGGCTCGGATGTGCTGAACGGCTGCGTCATCGGCTTTCCGCACGGCAATTCATCGGTCAAAGTCAAAGCCTTTGAAACCGAAACCGCTTGCAAGGACGGCGCGGTGGAAATCGACATGGTTGTGAATATCGGCAAAGTACTGAGTGAGGACTGGGATTACGTGGAACAGGAAATCGCCGTCATCCTGCAAGCCTGCCGCAAGCATGGCGCTATCCTCAAGGTGATCTTTGAAAACGATTACCTCACCGATGATAAATACAAGATCAAACTGTGCGAAATTTGCAGCAAGCTCAAGGTTGATTTTGTCAAGACTTCCTCCGGTTATGGCTTTGTTAAGGGAAAGGACGGCAGCTATTCGTACCAGGGCGCCACGGATTACGATCTCAAGCTGATGCGCAAACATTCGGATCCGGCAGTGCAGGTCAAAGCCGCCGGCGGTGTGCGCACGCTGGATGACCTGCTGCGCGTGCAGGCGCTGGGCGTCACCCGCGCCGGAGCCACCGCCACCAGCGCTATCTTGGAAGAAGCGAAAAAGAGGTTCAGCAAATAAATGTTATTTATACAGGGGGTTTTAGCAGTAACTGACGACTGAGAGCTATCAGTTGTCAGTTATCAGTTTTCAGCTTTCAGCTAAAGAATGAATTAGAGATAAATATTTAAAATAAAACCAAATACCAGATACGCAATGGGGAGGTTATGACTTGGGAAGAAATCTGGAAGATGAATAAAATTTTAATCAAACTTTAATACTCAACACTTGATATATTATGGATTATTTCAAGATATTGGAATTTATTATGACAATCATATCTCATTTGTAGATTTGGTAAAATATTATTATTTTGCAATTCTAATTATGGCGAATTCGCCATAATTAAAAGTCAAGCCGGTTTGAATAGTTTTAAAATAAGTATCAAGGGATGGGTAGAAAAGACTCATGCTATTGGATTAAAAGCGACTGCCGGGAGATATGGAGGCACGTATGCCCATAAAGATATAGCCTTTGAGTTCGGAATGTGGATTAGTGCAGAATTTAAATTTATCTTATCAAAGAATTTCAGCGCCTTAAAGATGAGGAATACAAACAACTGGGTTGGGATATTCGCCGTAATCTGACTAAAATTAACTATCGAATTCATACAGATGCAATTAAAAATGTGGGTTCGAGTCGGAGACAACTTGTCACCAACTAAAATTGAATAGGGCAGATTGGAAAAATTATTTGAATGCTGTTGCTAATCCGGCAATCTTGTTCCATTTAATTCAATTATCCCCGAGTCACAAGGCTAAACCAATAAAATGATGTTTGGCTAAGATAGGATATAAGTGAAACTGCACATCCATCCAAACGTGAGTAATTATATTGGCAATAACAATGCAGAAGTGGAAAATGGTTTCAGCAAAGAATGATAGGATAATAGTTTAAAAAAAACGAAAATAGAAATTTTTCTTGATTAAATCTGAAATTATTGTTATTATTCGAACACATAAATATTATTAAAGTCCAGTTACACCATGGGGAGTTAATGGCCGGTGAAGAACTGAAGAATATTATAAAAATAAATTGAGGATGTTATGAATCAATTAGGATATATCTTTCTTGCAATTTTATTTTTAATATCTCTTTTCATTTTATTAAGAGAAGTTTTTTGCTGGTATTATAAAATAAATAAAGTTATTGAACTTTTGGAAAAAATTTTATACAAAAATAGAGAATCAAACGAAAATATTCAAAAAAATATACTATATTCAAAATTATTATATACAGCTATTATGTATGGCAAGGATAAAGCTAAAGAATTGGAAAATGAAATTAACAAGAAGAATGAAAGTTAGCCAAAAAATTTTATTCATATAAACTTTCTATAGCAAGCAATAAGGTAAATAATTGATTTAATTCAATAATCAAAGCAAGCTGCTGGGGATTATTCCAAAAATATTTAAGGAAAAAATGAAAAATTACACTTGTAATATTTGTTTAAAAGAAAAAAAATTAACATGGGATCATGTGCCCCCCAAAGGCAGTATTACTAGAACTCTAATTCAAGTTCAAAATTATTTTTATTTTTTTACTAATCAACAAACAAGATGCTATAAATCAAAAAGTGGAATAAAATTTAAAACACTTTGTAGAGAATGCAATTCAATTATTGGAGCAAAATATGATGTACAAATAAAAAATTTCGCACATAATGTAGAAAATTATTTAAAACACTCACGCATTATTACCGACAAATTTTTTATTAATTGTCAACCAATTGCAATCGCTAAAGGTATACTTTCTCATATATTAGCCGCTAAAACTAAAGTTGATCAAAATAAATTCGATGAGAAAATAAGATCATTTATTTTTAATGACAGTATCCCAATTGATAATGATATATTTATTTATTTTTGGATTTATCCATATAAAAATATAATTATACAACGAGATTTTGTAATAACAAATTTAAATAATCCTCAAAATTCTGTATTTTCTCAAATAATAAAATATTTCCCAATTGCATATTGGGTAACAGATAAAAAATTAATTGGTCCACCAGAATTAACTCAATTTAGAGATTTATTAGTTAGTGATTATGCAGACGTGCCCATAGATTTTAATTATCGTTTACCTCAATTTGCACCAGAACAACCCGCACAAAATCAAATTATTGTATTAGGCCAAGAAGGTTGCAATTCAATAATAGCAACCCCTAAAAGTAAATGATAAAACTAATCTGAGACATTATTTGAGTATACATAGGGAAATGGTTAAGGTTGAGAGTGAATACAAAAAACTTTTTTGACTTTATAAAAGGAATTTTATAAATGGACATCAAAAATGAAAGAAAATTACTTCTTGAAAAGTGGAAGATGGCACAAAAATTTATTGAACATGAAGATAATATGACATGGCAAAAATTCAATTATTTTATAGCTATTAATGGTATTCTTATATCTGTAATGATAACTAAATGGAAAGACCTTACAATTCCTTTTATAAACATAATAAATGTTGGTGGTATAATTTCTCTATTTGGATTGATTATTTCATTAGTATGGCTCAATGTTCAATGGAGAGGTAAACATTTTCATGAACTTTATATAAAACAAGCTAAAATCACTAATTGTTTCAGACAAAAAGTTTTCATTTGAAAAAATTATAGTTTAGGGTTTCATGCTGCGTTTGATTTTTGATGTTGGTTTGTGTTCTTAAAGCGTTCAATATTAATTTTTATCCTTTGTTCTTTTGCATTTTGCAGT
>JAKQIY010000009.1 GCA_029561455.1 bacterium | reverse complement strand
AGAATGGATTACTGCTATAAAGATATCGGCGTGTTGGGTAATTTCCATAGCTATTCTTTCGGATTTTTATTCTAACCAGTAATATTTAAATGTATTTAAATGACTCTGGCGTATGACTTGTTCTTACGCCCGAGTCTTTTTTTTAAAATAACCAAACAATAACCAATATTTTTTTAAATGGCAGTTGATTGGGAATGATGTCCCTATCAACACAATAGTCAAAAATGGGGTTATAACAGAAATTACAAAGAAGCAGGCATGAAAAATTTTAAAGTACAGAATTTTATCAGGATAGTATCAGTTCCGGTGTTGGCAATTGGCGTTATTATCACATTAAACTGTGGGAAAAAAACCGCCCCGGTAGCCGATGAATTAATATTGGCAAAAATCGGTGACAAGACCATTTCCGTTACTGAATTTTACAAACGCGCTGAATATACAATACGCCCTCCCTATTGTAAACTGGATAATTATGTCCATAAAAAAGTAATACTCAACTCTTTAATAGCGGAAAAATTATTTGCACTGGAAGCGGAAGCGGCAAATGACAGCGCTTTGATGAATAATAAAAGTTTTATGGATTTTGTCCAGGGTCGCCGCGAACAGGAAATGCGCAAGTATTTATATAAAAAAGAAGGTTTGGAAAAGGTGAATCTGGATTCTTCTTTAATTAAACAGACTTATCGCTTTGCCGGACGGACATTCAAGGTCGCATATTTTTCCGTCAATAGCCCGCTTTCTGCCGAACTGGTTAAAAAGAGACTGGAAACAAATACCAGTTTTGAAAATATCTATCAGGAGATCGTAGGATCTGAAAAAATTCCGGAACGGGAAGTAACCTGGGATAAAGAAGGCAATGATATGCTGCAGAACGCCTTGTTCATGGATCAAAAACAAGTCGGCCAGGTTATCGGCCCCCTTGAGGCGGAAGACGGAATGTATACAACTATTAAAATCCTGGGATGGAATGATGATGTTGCAATTGGCGAAACCAAAATCAACCAGCGCATGGCAGATGTAAGAGAAAAATTGACCCGCCAGGCTGCCTTGAATAGCTATGCTGCTTTTGCCAGCAAAGTAATGAAAGGGAAAAAAGTTGAATTTGATGAAAACACCTTTTTCAAAGTAACCGAACTGGTGCAGCCGTTTTATATGCCAACCCAGGAACAAAAAGAAGAATCATTTAACCGCTCCTTCTGGAATAAAAATGATGACGGGGATGACAGTTTTAAGAAATTTGTCGCCGATTTTAGTGAAATCAAGGATGAGCCCTTTTTGCGTATCGATGGTGAAACCTGGACGGTGGAAAGATTACGGAAAGAAATAGCCATTCACCCGTTGGTGTACCGGAAACAAAAATTTGCTAAAAACCAGTTCCCGGAACAATTCAAACTTGCGGTAGTAGACCTGATACGCGATAAATATCTTGCCGAGGAAGCTTATAAACGAGGCTATGATAAAGCGGAACCGGTACAGAGAACAATCGAAATGTGGGTGGATAATGCCAGGTTTCTCAATCATATGCAGGATTATTTGACTCTAGTCGGTTCGGAGTATAATTATTCAAAAGAATATATGTCAACAATAAAAAAATATCTCAATCCGTATGTTGATAGTTTGCAAACCAAATATAGTGATAAAATTGAGATCAATACCGATATTTTCGAAAGATTAAAGCTTACCCGTATTGATATGGTGGCAATGGAAAAGAACGTTCCATATCCGGTCACCGTGCCGGGTTTTCCGGTTGTTACTGATGACAATCGTCTGAACTATGGCAAGAAAATGGAAGAATAAACCGGAATAATAGTAAAGCAAGAGTATCGTTAACGGAATTGTCATTTTTACTAGAATTTTTCAAGCCGCAAATTAAACCTTTGCGGCTTTTTTTATTAGTACACTTGGATTTGTATACCAGATATAAAATGTTGATTTATAAAAATTTTTCTTGCTAATGGAACAAAATAATATTACATTTCGTTATATATCGAAATGAAAGGATATAGAAGTGAAACAATTATCTAAAATATTCAAAGCAATGTCGGATACCAACCGGCTGCGGATTCTCCGAATGTTATACCATCGCCCACTGTGTGTGTGTGAAATGCGGGAAATTTTACAATTGGCTGTTTCTACCGTATCGGCTCATCTTTCCATTCTTAAAGAGGCCGATCTGATCATAGATGAAAAGGACAATAAATGGGTGAATTACTCACTTAATACCAATTCCCAAAACCCGGTGGTTAAAAAAATGTTAACGATGCTGGTTAACTGGACAGAAAACGATACGGATTTTGCCGGAGATTTGGAAAAGATCAACACTGTGGACCGTAACACAATATGTGGTGGATAAAACCGGCGTAATCCCGGAAGAAAATTTTTTATGCTTTTCATTTCGTCATTTGGCATAATATAGAAAGGTTATATTTTAATGAATTGGAAACAGGAATATAAAAAATTGCTTTTAATTGCAGCGGTCTTTCTGGCGGCTTACTTTCTGCCGGTTGGTCAAAACCGTTTTATGCAATCCATTTATGAAGCGCTGGCATTGCTGAAATGGTACGCTCGCGAACACGTATTGCTGTGCCTGGTGCCGGCGTTTTTCATTGCCGGGGTCATCAGCGTGTTTGTCAGTCAGGCGGCAGTAATCAAGTACTTTGGCGCCGGGGCGAAAAAATGGCTGGCATACCTGGTAGCATCCGTTTCAGGAACTATACTGGCGGTGTGCTCCTGTACCGTATTACCCTTGTTTTCAAGTATTCACAAACGCGGCGCGGGACTTGGTCCGGCGATTGCTTTTCTTTATTCCGGTCCGGCGATCAATATTCTGGCAATTATATTGACTGCCAGAATTCTGGGCCTGGAAATGGGTATCGCCAGGGTTGTCGGGGCGGTTTCGTTCAGCGTCATCATTGGTTTGATTATGAATTTCATATATCGTAAAGAAGAGAAAATAAAAGAACAGGCGCAACTGGTTATACCGCAAGCGCAGGAATCCCGCCCATTGTGGCAAACTGCGTTTCATTTTTTCGTACTGGTCGCAATACTGGTATTTGTCAATTGGGGCAAACCGATTACCAACGCCGGGGTATGGTACAGTATTTGGGCGTACAAATGGTGGATCACCTCATTCTTTGGTATACTGTACACAATATCACTATTAAAAATTTTAAAATTGCGAGTTGTTCCGGTAAGTATCGGGCTTGCAGCAACGATAGCCGCCGCATTACTTTTTCCAGCTCAACCGCTTATTCCCTTTTCTCTATCTGTATTGGCGACAAGTATAATTATATCGCGGGCTCCCGGCGAGCCACAGGAATGGATGGCATCAACCTGGGGATTTGCCAAACAGATACTACCCTTACTGGCGGCCGGGGTACTGGCAGCAGGATTCCTGCTTGGTTCTCCCGAAGGCGGACAGGGCATTATACCGAACTCGTGGATAGCCGGCCTGGTAGGCGGTAATTCGTTGTTTGCCAATTTCTTTTCATCAATTGTTGGCGCGTTTATGTACTTTGCTACTTTAACCGAGGTCCCCATTATCCAGGGATTACTGGCAAGCGGTATGGGCAAAGGTCCGGCGCTGGCGCTGTTGCTGGCCGGCCCGGCATTATCGCTGCCGAATATGCTGGTCATTCGCGGCGTCATCGGCACGCAAAAAACTATTGTGTATGTATCGCTGGTCGTGGTTATGGCTACAATCAGTGGAATGGTATACGGCTGGTTATTTTAGCAGGAAAGGAAGATAAAATGCAAGCAAAAATACTGGTATTATGCACCGGCAATTCTTGTCGCAGCCAGATGGCGGAAGGATTTCTAAAATCGTTCGATACCGAATTAACGGTCTATTCAGCGGGCACAAATCCATCCGCACAGGTGCATCCTAAAGCAATCCAGGTAATGCGCGAAGCCGGCATTGATATTTCCAAAGCGGCGCCTAAAAATGTGGATCAATTCCTGGGCCAATCCTTTGATTATGTGATCACGGTATGTGACCATGCTAAAGAAACATGTCCCGTTTTTATGGGCGCTGTAAAAAATCGTCTGCACATTGGCTTTGCCGACCCGGCTGAGGCGCAAGGCTCGGAAGCAGAAATACTGGCCGAGTTTCGCCGGGTACGCGATGAGATAAAAAAAGAATTTAAAACGTTTTATGAGCAAAATTTTAAATAAAAATTATATTAAGCTATTACTATACTAACTTTTGTGAGGGATATTATGAAGAACAAAACAATAGGTTTTATCGGCGGCGGACGGGTTGTCCGCATTTTTCTTGAGGCTATGAAACGTAAGAATGAATTCCCGGCAAAGATATTTGTTACCGATCCGGACATGGCGGTTTTAGACAAATTAGCGGCAACATACCCGGAAGCAAAGGTCATTAAAAGCAGTATAAACGAAGCAGCGGCGCAAGATGTGGTATTTCTGGCTATGCATCCCCCGGTTATGGGTGAAACTCTTACAAAAATTGCCGGGATGATCAAACCGCAAACATTGGTCGTATCCCTGGCGCCCAAATTTACCTGCGCGAAAATTTCTGAAATGCTGAATGGGCACAAAAAAATTGCCCGGATGATCCCCAATGCTCCATCGGTTGTGAATGCCGGGTTTAATCCGGTTTATTTTGACTCCGGCATCAGCGCAACAGAAAAGCAGGAACTGTTGGATTTCTTTGCCGTTCTGGGCCAGGCCC
The DNA here is from genome assembly GCA_029561455.1 of bacterium. GTDB lineage: Bacteria > Zhuqueibacterota > Zhuqueibacteria > Residuimicrobiales > Krinioviventaceae > Fontivivens. The sequence continues at coordinate 73,017 of JAKQIY010000009.1, read as the reverse complement.
CGGTGGTTGCGGAAAACCTGCTGGAAGCCTACGCCATGATCGCCGCAATGGGCCCCACCTACCTGTGGTTCCAGTGGCACGAACTGGAGAAACTGGCGGTAGAGTTCGGCATGACGGAAGAACAGGCGAAAACAGCTATGTATAACATGCTCACCGGCGCGATTAAAACCATGCATCGTTCCGGGCTCTCTTACGAGCAGGTTATCGATCTGGTTCCGGTAAAACCCATTACCGAACATGAGCCGCAGATCCTCGAAATCTATAGAACTAAATTGACCGCCTTGTTCAATAAAATAAAACCGTAAACGATTTAAATAGAGGGAATCCATGCCGCGAACAAGCGTTAAATTGAACTTTTTAGACCGCTACCTGACTTTGTGGATATTTCTAACCATGTTCCTGGGCGTCGGCGGGGGGTATCTGCTGTCCGGACTGGCAGGATTCTGGAACCATTTTCAGGTCGGAACCACCAATATTCCCATTGCCATCGGTTTAATCCTGATGATGTATCCGCCCCTGGCAAAAGTGAAATACGAAGAACTGGGCGATGTATTTAAAAATATTAAAATACTGGGCTTGTCCCTGCTGCAAAACTGGGTCATCGGTCCGATATTGATGTTTGTGCTAGCCATTGTTTTCCTGCACGATTACCCGGAATATATGGCGGGACTGATCATGATCGGCCTGGCGCGCTGTATCGCCATGGTACTTGTTTGGAACGATCTTGCCAAAGGGGATACGGAATACGCAGCCGGATTGGTAGCTTTCAATTCTATATTCCAGGTGCTGTTCTATTCCGTATATGCCTATATTTTTATCACAGTTTTGCCAAACTGGCTGGGACTGGAATCTTTTGTTGTAGATATTACAATAGGACAAATTGCCGAGAGTGTGTTTATTTACCTGGGTATTCCCTTTATTGCCGGAATGCTCACGCGACTGATTCTGGTCAAACACAAAGGCAAAGCGTGGTACGAACAAAAGTTTATCCCGCTTATTAGTCCCATCACCTTGATCGCCCTGCTGTTTACGATCTTTGTCATGTTCTCGTTAAAGGGTGAAGTGATTGTAAAAATTCCCCTCGACGTGGTTCGCATCGCTATTCCTCTGCTCATTTACTTTGTGGTGATGTTTTTTATCTCATTTTATATGAGCAAACGGGCCGGCGCGGATTATGCAAAATCCGCCACGCTCTCGTTTACGGCGGCATCGAATAACTTTGAGTTAGCCATAGCGGTTGCAGTAGCAGTATTTGGCATCAATTCCGGCGAAGCATTCGCGGCGGTTATCGGCCCGTTGGTGGAGGTGCCGGTGATGATCAGCCTGGTTAACGTGGCGTTGTGGATGAAAGGAAAATACTTTAAATCCTGATGTTTTAAAATAAGCTAATATAAAATGCCGGTTTTACGGTATAAAATAATAACACAATAAAATGAAAAAGGAAATAACAATGGATGTAAAAGTACTGGGCACGGGCTGCCCGAAATGCCAGGAACTGGAAAAGAGAGTAAAAACAGTGGCTGGAAATAATAATATCGATATTCAATTAGAAAAAGTAACGGACTTGCAAAAAATCATGTCCTACGGGATTATGATGACGCCGGGACTGGTGATCGATGGTGAAGTGAAAAGCGCCGGGAAATTACCGAGCGAAGCAGAGATATTGGCCTGGCTGCAAAAACAAGCATGAACATTACATTAGAATTACAATATTTTAAGGGATGTCCTCATGCTGAATACGCATTACAACTGGTGGATGCCTATCGCCAGGCGCATCAGGATGTCCTCGTGCAAATTATCGAGGTCCGTAATGAGCAGCAGGCGCAGGAAATATCTTTTCGCGGTTCGCCGACAATCCTAATTAACGGCCGGGATATGCTCGATGTCCCGGCCCCGGATGAACCACGTATGGCCTGCCGCTTTTACCCGGACGGCCTGCCAACATTGTTGGAGTTTGAAAAAATTATCGGAAATTCATTGTAAAAAAAAAAGAGAATCCCATGAAAAAAATTACACGAATAAGTTTTACCCTACTATTATTTTTAGCGTTATCCTGCCAATCCGCCCCCAAAGAAAAGGCGGATACGGCCAAAGCGGAAAAGAAAGAAAAAGCGCTGGTTACCTTTGTCGAACTGGGTTCGGTAAATTGTATCCCATGCAAAGCCATGCAGCCGGTCATGAAGGCTATTGAGGAACGATATGGCGACCAGGTTAAAGTGATCTTTTACGATGTGTGGAAAGAGGAATCCTGGGCGGAAAAGTATAAAATCCGCGTCATTCCCACTCAGGTATTTCTGGATTCCGCAGGTGTGGAATTTCATCGCCATGAAGGATTCTATGCCCAGGCGGAGATTGAAAAATTATTAACGGACAAGGGTCTTACCGCAGCAGAAGCTAAAAAGGATTAAGCATGTTTTTTGTCAATCTATTCACCGCTCTGAATAATTTCATGGAGCAATCCTTTTGGTTCGCCGCAGCCGGCGCGTTTATTTGGGGAATTTTGAGTATTCTGCTCAGTCCCTGCCATCTCTCCAGCATTCCCCTGGTGATCGGCGTCATTGTCGGGCAGCAGGATCGCTCCATCGGCAGGGCGTTTAAACTGTCGCTGGTGTTCTCGCTTGGTATTCTGGTTTCGGTGGCGATAATCGGAGTGATCACCGCCTCGCTGGGCAGACTGATGGGCGATGTCGGTCGTACCGGCAATATCCTCATCGCTATTCTATTCATTATTGTCGGCTTGTACCTGATGGATATCATCCCACTGAACTGGTCATTCATGCCGCGCCTGAGCAAGTCTGGTGGCTATCGGGCGGCATTATTGTTGGGATTATTATTTGGTGTGGCATTGGGACCCTGCACCTTTGCCTTTATCGCCCCTGTGTTGGGCATAATATTCAAAACCGCACAAACCAGTTACGTCGCGGCACTATTACTGGTGGGCGCGTTTGCCGCCGGACATTGCGGGGTGATCGTCCTGGCGGGGACGCTCACCGGCAAGGTGCAGTCCTGGCTGAACTGGACGCAGCGCAATAAAAGCGTACTCGTGCTGAAACGCATCTGCGGCGCGCTGGTGGTACTGGCGGGCGTGTATTATTTGCTGACCTGAGACTAACCCTTGATCGCGCCGGGATTCATATCCCGGTACGGGAAATGACCGGGGGTTTCAAACCCATATTGATTTACCACTGATTGATACAGATGAAAAACGGATTTATGATTTTATCTGTGTTCAATCCGAGTTTATCCGGGGCTCATTAATTTTATTACTTTTCCATTATATTAAAATTCATTTTTTTATTGCGAGTTTAAAAAAATATATGTAAGATAAAGTAATTAAAACAATGGATTTTATAATGGATGATTTAAAAATTGATAAAACCGCCTTTTCTGTTGCGGATTTGCATGATCCCGGGGACGAAAAAGCATACTGGCTCTCCAAAACCCCGCAGGAACGGCTTTTAGCTATGCAAATAATGAGGGAAATATTATATGGTCGCGACGCGGCTACCGGAAGACTTGAAAGAATTCTTGAGATTGCTGAAAGATAATGATGTTGACTACCTTTTGATTGGCGGGTATGCGGTCGGCTATTATGGTTACCCACGCGCAACAGTAGATATGGATATATGGGTGGCAACGGATCAAATGAATGCCAGCAAAATTGTTCAGGTTGTTAAAGAATTCGGGTTTGATACACCGGACTTGTCTGAACAATTGATTACCGTACAAAAAAAAATAATCCGTATGGGTATGCCGCCAATACGAATTGAAATTCTTTGTAATATCGATGGAGTTGATTTTCAGGAATGTTATGCCAAAAAAATTGTAGATTCTATTGATGGAGAGACTGTTAATATAATTGATCTTGAAAGTTTAAAAAAGAATAAACAAGCAAGCGGTCGGTCAAAAGATTTAGCCGATTTGGAAAATCTGCCTTAAAGTACTAGATCGCCCGGTATATCCATGCCGGGCGGTTGGGCAACGGGGATTTAAATCCCAATTTTAGGGAAAAAACAATGAAAAGATATAAAATTGATATGGAAAGTACTTTAATTTACTTTTGTACATGTACAATTGTTGAATGGCAATTTGTATTTAAAGAGGAAAAATATTTTAAAATTATAATCGACAGTCTGGGATATTGCCAACAACACAAAGGATTACTATTATATGGCTATGTTATTATGCCCAATCATTTACATTTACTTGTTGGTACGAAAGAAAATTTTCATTTGTCAAATATAATGAGGGATTTTAAAAGACATACATCAAAACAAATACATGGCTTATTGGAAAATGATAATGAAAAAATCATGTTACATTTATTTAGAAATTCCTTTGAAAAAAGAAATGATGAATTTAAGATATGGAAAGACGATTTTCACCCGGTAGCAATTCTTTCGGATGAGTGGTTTTACCAGAAATTAAATTATATTCATGACAATCCAATAAGAAAAGGTTTCGTAATAAAACAGGAAAACTGGAAATATAGCAGTGCAGCTAATTGGATTCTTGAAGATCATTCAATTATTAAACTGGATTTAGAATATTTAGGGTATTAAATATAAAGCAGGATGAATATCCTGCCTTACAGCCCGCACCGGACGAATGTCCGGCGCGATCCGACGTTTTTGATCGCCCGGTATATTCATGCCGGGCGGTTGGTAAACCGGGATATGTATCCCGAAAAGATAAATGAATTTGCAGGATAAATATCCTGCCTTACCGTCCGTATCGGACGAATGTCCGGCGCGATCCAACATTTTAGATCGCCCGGTATATTCATGCCGGGCGGTTGGTAAACCGGGATATGTATCCTGCTCTGCCGCCCGCACCGGACGTATGTCCGGCGCGATTAGTATTTTTTAGTATGTAACAGGTTATGAAACCCGGCGCAATCTGATGTTTTTTGATCGCCCGGTATATTCATGCCGGGCGGTTGGTAAGCCGGGATATATATCCTGTAAAAGCCAATGATTTGCAGGATACATATCCTGTTCTACAGCCCGCACCGGACGGATGTCCGGCGCGATCTTATTCTCCTCACACCCCCACCATCTCCACCACCTTCCCCTCCGCAACAAACCTCGCTAGCTCGGCAAGTTCGTCGGCCATAACCCGGTCGTGGGTGACCGGCGGAAAGATTTCCGCGACACGGGCCAGTATGTTCTCGCACACCGGGTTAAGTTTGCGCTGTTCCGGGGTTATGGGATAATGTTCGCGCACCTGGATTTCCAGGGTAAAGGGATTCTCCTGGCTTTGCAAATCCTTTTGTATAGTCCCCAGTTTCTGCTTGATCTCGTCAAAGATTGGCGCGACCGAGGGGATATACGGCAGTCGTTTGCGGATGGCCGCAGCCTGACTGATGTACGCCATCTCGATGGCCAGCAGGTTCGCCAGCTTCGGCAGACTGTGCATGACGCGCACGGCCAGACTCGTACCCATACTGACATGGTCTTCTTGTCCCGTATTAGTGGAAATATTGAACAAATGGCTAGGCATGGCCTCGCCCCAAATCGCATTGGTCAGCGCCGCCGAAGTGTATTCCAGCAGCATCATCCCGCTGGATACGGCGCGTTCGGCATTGGACAAGTCCGGCCATTTCAGGTCGCGCCCCAGACCCTTGTTCTGGTTGGCGTCCACATAACGGGCGCAACGACGGTTAACAAGACCCGCCATAATGCCCATTGCCTGGAACAGGTTGTACACGCGTACCGCTACCGGCATACCGTGAAACTGGCCGCCGGAGACTATATCCACAAATTGTCCGGCGTACTGCCCGGCGGGACGATGGGTGTTTTCCTCCACTAACGGCAGCAATACAGGATTATCGGTGACGCTGTTGGCTTCCAGCAGCAGGGCTTTTTCGCACTCGTCGATCAATTCCGCACAACTGCCCAGGATTTGCGCGGCGCAGCGAATATTGTAGGGATCCTGGATCTCGCCGTCGATGCGGTAATCGCGGTGCGCTTCGCGCAGGGGCGAGTCCTGCATCAGCGCATAAATCCACCCGGCCACCTTGAGCGCGCCGGGATGCGGGCGCAGCAGGTGCAGGTCGTGACGAAACGGCGTTTCCGGGGCCAGCATCACCTGGGCGGTCATGGCGGTTTCGATGGCGGCGGTTTTCAGCAGGATTTGCATTTGTCTACAGCAATGTAAACCAATAGCAGTCATGTACTGCACCCCGTTATTCAGCGCCAGACCCTCTTTCATTTCCAGCTTGAGCGGCTGCAAACCTGCCGCCCGCAGGGCATCGGCAGCATTGACAGTCTCACCATTAACCCGGACCTTACCCATACCGAGCATTCCCAAAGCAATGTGCGATAACGGCGCCAAATCGCCGCTGGCCCCGACCGAGCCCAGTTCCGGCACGACTGGCAAAATGTCGTTGTTAAGCATGTTCAGCAACTGTTCCACCACACAGGGACGCACGCCGCTATAGCCCTGCGCCAGGGATTGCGCGCGCAGCAGCATGGTGACGCGGACAATGGCGTCCGGGGCCGGTTCGCCCACCCCCACCGCGTGTGAGGTAATGAGATTCTCCTGCAGCGCCGCCAAATGCGCTTCGTCCACCGCCAGATCGACATTGTGCCCAAAGCCGCGGTTAAAGCCATACGCGGGGTACTTTTGTCCCGCCAGGTACTCTACCACCTGGCGACGGCGTTCTGCCAGCATGGTGCGGGTGGCTTCCGCCAGTGCAAAGCGGGCGTTACCGGCGCCGGCGGCGGCGATCTGTTCCAGGGTCAGTTTACGGGTATGGTCAATAGTGATAGTATGGCTCATAAGGATATGCTCCCAGGTTAAAACAGGATCAGCAAAAAATGGTATCTATTATCAGGCAAACAAATCTTTATGCGATTCGGCATCATCGGACTCTTCATCGAGATCGCCGCCAATATCCCAGGCCAGGCTGCGGTCATAGATAAATTGGCCTTTTTTCATCACCTGCTCGATCTGCGGTTCGGCGAAAAAGTAAATGAGATTTTGGTAATTATCGGAATCAAGGATCAGCACATCCGCCTGCCAGCCGGGTTCAAGACAACCGATCTTTTCAAGTCCCAGCGAATACGCGGCGTTTTGCGTAACGGCGGCAATGGCTTCTTCCATGCTAAAACCCATTTGTGTGCAGGCCAGGGTCAAAATCATCGGCATGGAGAGCGTCATACAACTGCCGGGATTGAAATCCGTAGCTAGTACCGGAATGCAGCCGGCGTCGAGGATTTTCCGTCCCGGTGCGTAGGGGATGTTCAAAAACAGCGATACCCCCGGCAGCAAGGTGGCGCACATATCCGTAGCGGCCAGCGCGGCGATTTCCGCATCGCTAAGGTGTTCGAGGTGATCGACCGAGGCCGCCCCGGCGTCGATGGCCGCCTGAATGCCGCCGATGCTGTGGAACTGGTTGGTATGCACGCGGGATTTCAATCCGAACCGGGCCGCCTCGCGCAGAATGTCGCGCGTTTCATCGGCAGTAAAATAATCCCTTTCGCAAAACACATCGCAGAACTGCGCCAGGGAGGCGACTTGAGGCAGCATCCGGTGCAGTTGTTCGAGATAATCCACTTTGGTAACGCCGGTGGGAACGGCGTGAGCGCCCAGAAAAGTGGCGATTAGTTCGACCGGCTGCTGAACGTGCAACTCTTTGATGACCTGCAATATTTTCAGTTCATTCGCTTCATCCAGGCCGTAGCCGCTCTTAATTTCCATAGTGGTAATGCCATGATGCACGGCTTTTTGCAGGTAAACCAATCCCTGGCGGATTAACTGCTCCTTGCTCATTTGTCGCGTGGCTCGCACCGTACTCATAATGCCGCCGCCCTGTTGCGCCAACTCCGCATAGCTGGCCCCGACGCAGCGGCGGGCAAATTCGTCCTCCCTGCTGCCGCCAAACACCAGGTGCGTGTGCGCATCGACAAATCCCGGCAGCAGACACTTGCCGCTCACATCGACGACGCGGGTCTGGAAGGCAATCCGCTCTTCCATCTGTTTGGCAGGCCCGATAGCCTGAATGACGCCATCTTCGATAAAGAGAGAGCTGTTCTTGTGCACCGAAAGCTGCTTTAATTCCGGGCCGCGCATTACTCCCGGCTTTGGAGAAACGATTTGCGCGGCATTGTGTAATAAAATCGAGTCCATATTACGAGCCGATTTTAGCGTTGACGATTTTCAATATCTCCCATTCCAGGGCAATGGCTTGCTTCTCCATTTCCCGGCCGCGGGTTAGCAGGTTGTTCACATATTCTTTATCATCCAGTCCCCCGGCATTGATTTTGACATTCAAAAATGCGCCGAGAACCGCAGAACGGGCCGCCAGCGCCGCTACTCCAGCGTCGGAAATGGAATTGGGATTGCCGGTTTCAGCCATGGCTTTGATAACGGTCATCGAGTCCAAAGCGACAGTCATTACCCGGAAGGGTATTTCTATAGCCTGGCGGGTAGCCTGTTGAATGGCTTGTTTGCGGGCTGCTTTTTCTGCCTCGGTATTTTTGGGCAGGGCAAAGGCCTGCATCAGATTATTGAATGCCAGTGTATCCTCATCGACAAGCCGTAACAATTGTTCATACGCGGTTTTGCCCTGTTCAGCCCAATCGGAAAATTCCTGCCAGCGTTCATCCCAGCCGCGCTTGTGCGCGGAGAGGTTGGCGACCATCGCCGCCAGCGCTGCGCCCAGCGAGCCCATACAAGCGGCTACGCTGCCGCCGCCGGGGGCCGGCGCTTCCGAACAGGTGAGAGCGATAAAATCAGCCACGGTCAGATCGGCCAGTCGTTTCCCTTTTTGGTCGCGCTGCATGGCATATTCGATAATTTTGTCATCGGGATTAAAAGGGGCGAGGTCATTCAAACCCAGCGATTTGACAGCGATTTTGATGATCTCCTTTTCCGGTATGCCGGTGGAGCGCTGCTGTTTTTTAAGAAAATATGTGCCGGCGTCGAGCATAGCTTGTAAGGGAATGAGTCCCACCAGTTCGGAACCGGTGACGCGCACACCACGTTCCTCAGCCTTTTGGCAGACCTCTTCAAAAACCACATGCACCGGGGTCTCCTGAATATTGGTCAGGTTGATGGAAATCTGCGCAATGCCATATTCCTCGATGTACCAACCAATAGCTTTAACGTTCTTTAGCGAACCGGGTATCATCACCGGCTTGCCGTCAGCATCTTTGATGATCTTGCCGGTGAGCGGATCGCCCTCCCGTTTGATGCGGCCCTTTTCGCGCACATCAAAAGCGATGGCATTGGCGCGGCGGGTTGAAGTTGTATTGAGGTTGACATTGTAGGCAACCAGAAAATCACGCGCGCCGACGGCCACAGCGCCGGATTTTTCGTTCAGGGTAGTGGGCCCGAAATCCGGTTTACCGTCCGGAGAGGCGAGCTTGTCGTGCAGTCCTTCATATTCCCCGGCGCGACAATAAGCCAGGTTTTTACGGCGTTCATCGTACGCGGCGTATTCATAGCAATACACATGAATGCCGAGTTCTTCACCAATGCGCTGCGCCAGCTTACGGGCCAGTATTACCGTCTCTTCCATTGTTATGCCGGAAATGGGCACCAGGGGACAGACATCTATAGCGCCGAAACGGGGATGCTCGCCCTTGTGCTTGCGCATGTCGATGACCTCGGCGGCTTTTTGCGCCGCCAGGAAAGCCGCTTCGCATACGGCGTCCGGCGGGCCGACAAAGGTAACGACCGTCCGGTTGGTGGATGCGCCGGGATCGACATTCAATAATTTAACTCCCTCTACGGTTTGGATGCGGTCGGTAATCTGTTTGATAACCGCCATATCCCGGCCTTCGCTAAAATTCGGTACGCATTCCAGAATTGCTGCCACTCTCTGCTCCTTGTACTAATATTCTACCTTAATTTCGACATTAAACCCAAAGAATTTAATATAATAATTTTGTTTCTATTGTTTTTAGTGGGTTACTTTGAAAATATGAACTCTATTCTTTTAAATAAATTGCAAATTTTTCTCTGCGTCCTCTGCGCCTCTGCGTTTTTCTTTTTAACGCAGAGACGCAGAGACCGCAGAGGGTAAACAAGTTATAATTATCTATTTGAGGGCAATATTAATTATAAACCCGGTTCAATACCCGAGTTTGTTTTCTTTCAATCATAATATTGTAATGAATTATTAACATGATTATTTTTTGTAACTACTTGATTAAGTTTTAATAATAAATTCACTATAAACAATATATTACCTTTTTAATTATCGAATATTCTTCATAATGTTTTTATTTTAACAGGACATCGCTCATCCTATCCGTTATTCCATGCAAAAATAATCTCTATCTACTTTTTTGCATTACGGATTGTTTTTTCAATCAATTCATCATCAGCCAGGAACGGCAGGGTAATGTGATCCGCCTCCTGCTGCTGACTGTTATATTGCATAACGGTGGTGATGGAATTGGCGTTGCCAGCCCAGGCGCGCCGGGCCACTCCGCCCATCACATCCCAGGGAATAGCGCTTTTGATGACCTCATCCACCCTGGCACTGCCGTCCAGCATCAGCCCAAACCCGCCGTTGATGGCTTTGCCGATGCCGACGCCGCCGCCGTTGTGCAGAGCGACAAGACTCATGCCGCGCGCGGCGTTCCCGGCGTAACATTGCACGGCCATATCCGCCATGATGTTGCTGCCGTCTTTGATATTCGCGGTTTCGCGGAATGGTGAATCCGTACCGCCGGTATCGTGATGATCGCGCCCGATCATCACCGGGCCGATGGCGCCATCGCGTACCAGTTTGTTGAATTGCAGGGCAATATTCATGCGTCCGGCCGCATCCTGGTAGAGAATGCGCGCCTGCGTGCCGACCACCAGCTTGTTTTTGCCGGCGTCGCGGATCCAGTTGTAATTATCCCGATCCTGGAAGCGGCGGGTCGGGTCGATGCAGGACATGGCGGCGCGGTCGGTCTTTTCCAAATCCGCCGCTTTGCCGCTCAAACACACCCAGCGGAAGGGCCCGTAACCGTAATCGAACAGCATCGGTCCCATTATATCTTCAACATACGAGGGGAAAATAAAGCCGTCGTTGGTATTTCGACCGTTCTTGCAGACCTCAGTAATCCCGGCGTCAAACACGGATTTTAAAAAGCTGTTGCCGTAATCGAAAAAGTAAGCGCCGCAGCCGGCCAGGATTTTAATCTGTTCATAATGCACGCGCAGACTGGCGTCCACCCTTTTGCGGAAAGCAGCGGGATCGGTTTGCAGCAACTGCGTGCGCGCCGCATAATCGAGTCCCTGCGGACAATAGCCGCCATCGTACACGGCGTGACAGGAAGTCTGGTCGGACAGCAGATCGATGTGTTCCTGGTGCTGCACTGCATATTCCAATAGATCGACAATATTGCCATAAAAAGCAATAGCGCAGCCTTTTTTCTGTTTTCGGAAATCGCGGGCGATGTTGAACGCTTCGGCGGCGGATTCGGTAACGCATTTAACCCAGCCCTGCGCATAGCGGGTCTGGATGCGGGACGGATCGACTTCGGCGATGATCGCCACGCCGTTGGCTATTTCCACAGCGCGTCCCTGCGCGCCGCTCATGCCGCCCAGTCCCGAAGAGACGAATAACACGCCGGACAGATCGGCGTCACTATGAAGTCCGAGTTTGAGCCGGGCGGCGTTGAGAATGGTATTGTAGGTGCCGTGTACAATGCCTTGCGGGCCGATATACATCCAGCCCCCGGCAGTCATTTGTCCGTAATTGGCGACGCCCAGCGCGGCGGCGCGATTAAAGCTCTCCTGGTTATCGGCAAATCCCACCATCAGTCCATTGGTGATGATAACGCGCGGCGCACCCGGTGAGGAGTGGAACAGTCCCAGCGGATGGCCGGATTCCACCACCAGGGTTTGCTCGCGGGTGAGCGTTTCGAGGTACTTTTTAATCAGCCGGTACTGCATCCAGTTCTGGCACACCTGGCCGGTTTCGCCGTAGGTCACCAGTTCGTAGGGATACAAGGCTACGTCGAAATCGAGATTATTGTCGATCATCACCTGGAAAGCGCGGCCCTTGAGACATTTGCCGATATATTCGTCCACAGGTTTAGCGGTGATTTTGCCCGTGGGACGAAAGCGGTAGCCGTAGATGCGTCCGGTGGATTGCAATTCATCCAAAAATTCCGGGGCCAGTTGCGCGTGCCATGGTTGCGGGATATAGCGCAGGGCGTTGCGTAAGGCCAGTTTTATATCATTCGGGGAAAGGTTGGCGCTGCGTTTCGGGGCGCGGCGAATGCCGGGTATAAAATCAGGTTTTTCCGGTAATTTGTTGAATAGCTGACCGAGGTGGATGGTCATGGCGTGGGAAATATCATTATTATCGATCATCGTGTCCTCCTGTGGAAGGTGAGATGATTTGTGTAAATTGGCGCAAATAATATAATATTCATACAAGAATATAATGGCGATAAGAACCAAAGTCAAGGAAATTTGATGTCACGGAGGGGCATCCCTTGCGGATGCCCACCTTGCGGTTGCCCATTTGCGGATGCTCCTATAAAATAAGGGCAGGGGCGAGCTCTGCCCTTACATATCCCGGTATAGGAAATGTAGGTTGGGATAAAATCCCACCCTGAGGATTAATTTTTTATGCTATGAAAATTCAAAAAATTATTGATTTATAATTATTGTTTTCATATTATTAAGCGTGTCTAGTTGATAATATAACGGAACCATTTACATGATTGAAGAGATTTTTACCAGAAAAGAAGTCATTGATCTTTTAAAGAAAAACAATGTCGCTATGTTGGGCTTGTTTGGCTCGTATGCTCGGGGAGAACAAACGGAAACAAGTGATATTGATTTTGTAATCCGGTTTTCGCAAAGTAACGGTTTGTTAGCTCTTATCCGGCTTAAAAGAGAATTAAGCGAAATTCTTGGGAAAAAAGTCGACCTGGTCACCGAAAGGTCGATAAGCCCTTACATACGAAAAAATATCATGGATGACTTGAAGGTGATTTATAATGCCAATTGACAAAGTCGTTTATTTTCATCATTAATTGGATGCCATCACTTTTATTGAATCTTATATCCTTAATTCTGGTAAGGATGAGTTTATGAAGAATCATTTAATCCAGGATGGTGTTATTCGTCAATTGGAAATTATTGGTGAAGCCGTAAAATCTGTATCCGATACCACCCGAAATAAATACCAACAAATTCCCTGGCGAGACTTTGCCGGATTGAGAGACATTTTAATTCATCAATATTTTGGGGTGGATTTGGATGAAATCTGGACCACAATCCATAAAGACATTCCTTTATTAAAGGAAAATTTGCTAAACATTGTTTCCGATTTATAACCTGGATCACTTTTAATCTATCCAATTTTGACAGAGCTCCCGCCCTTTCATTCTTTCCCAAAAACAACTTGACTCTTTATACGAATTCATGTAATATTATCATTATTATCACCTGCTATTATTGGAGTGACCTCGTATGGAAAAACACGTGCTCTTGCTGCTCAGCTTACTGTTAACAAGCAGTTTTGCTCAAGCCCAACCGGATCCCAAGTTCGACGCCTACCTGGCCGCAGAACGGCTCAATCTCCCGGTTGATGGAGAATTACTTTTCGATTGCTCCCGGTTAACCGGCTACTCGTTTGGTTCGGACAACGGGACGACCAGAAAGACTGTTACTGTAGATTCCCTGCTGCCGTTTAGCAAAGCCCAGCAACTGGATATTAAAAAAGCCGGGACAAACTCCTGGGAACCGCAACTGCAAACACCGCGCAACACCGAAACAGTGTACAAAGATGATTACCTGTTTTATATTTTCTACATCCGCGTCCTGGAATCCGAAGCGGATGACGGCAACGGCGAAGCATTCCTGTATATACAAAAAGCCGGACCGCCCTATAACGGACTCGGCAGCAAATCACTAACAATACGTCCGGCATGGACAAAACATTATCTTATCGCCCGGGCGGATCAGCAATATGATCCCGGTCAAATGGAAGCGACCTTTCACCTCGGCTTTATGAAACAAAAAATTGAAGTAGGCGGTATCATCGCCCTAAATCTTGGAGCGGATATTGATCTCGATGATCTGCCAACCACGCCGATCTATTATGACGGCATGGAAGCAAATGCGCCGTGGCGCGCTGCTGCCGCCGCCCGGATCGAACAATACCGCAAGGGCGATATAACAGTACTGGTAAAAAATAGCAACGGCCAGGCGGTGAAAAATGCATCCGTGACTGTTAAAATGACCAACCACGCTTTCGGGTTTGGTACCTTTATCGAAGACCTCGTGCTTAAAAACGATCAAACGGCAATAAAATACAAAGCGGCGTTGAAACAGTTATTCAACCGGGCAACGACTCCATTTTATATGGGCGGTAACAGCGACGACTGGGGCTGGTATTCGTCCCAAGATGTGCGTAATACCTACACACAAATGGCGGCATGGCTGGATGAGAATAATATTATAACCAAAGGTCATGTGCTTGTTTGGCCGGGCTGGCAATGGATGCCCTCCTTTTACGAGGGATTGAAAGATGACCCGGTTGCCCTGGACGATGCTATTAAAGTGCATCTGGATGAGGTGGTTCCCATTGGTCAGGAATTTGGGCTGGCGGAATGGGATGTCGTTAATGAACCCTACATGAATCATGATGTTATGGATGCTTTGGGTGAAGACGTTCTTATCGACTGGTACAACTATGTGCACGAGATCGATTCCCTGCCCAGGTTGATCCTCAATGAATATAATATACTGGCCGGTGGCGGAGTCAAGGGCTTTCAGGATAACCTGGCGCGCGTGATAGAATTATTGCAGGCCGGCAATGCGCCACTGGGTGGGATTGGCATGCAATGCCATTTTGATGAAAATCTCACCGGTATTCCGGAAATCGTTTCTATTCTGGACAGATTCGGGCAATATAACATCCCCATTCAGGTCACTGAATTTGATTTTAGTACCCGCGATGAAGCAGCGCAGGCGGCTTTTACCAGGGACTTTATAACGGCAATTTTCAGTCACCCCGCGACCAACAAATTCGTAATGTGGGGATTCTGGGAAGGCATGATGTGGCGGCCTACCGGCGCCATGATCCGCACGGACTGGTCCTTCAAACCGAATTATTACGCCTATACCGACCTGGTGTTTAACCAATGGTGGACGGATGTTGCCGGAGTGACCAACCGCGATGGTCAATACCAGGTGCGCGGTTTTCTGGGCGATTATACCATCAGCGCCTCGCTGGAAGGTGCGTCCGTTTCGAGCGACGCTGTGCTGACCAGTGAGGGCCTGGTTGTGGAACTGACTCTGCCCATTACGGGGACGGAAATTGGGGAACAAAACAATGTCCCTGTAGAGTTTGGCTTGCAGCAGAATTATCCCAATCCATTTAATGCGACCACCACTATAAAATTCACTTCCCCGCAAACCGGTCAGGCTCGTTTTTCGGTTTTTGATGTGACAGGAACGCTGGTATATTCCCGTGCAGTACAGGTCCGTGAAGGTGTTGAATACAAGGAAGAATTTACTGCGGAAAAGCTGGCCAGCGGTGTATACTTTTATACAGTAGAATTTCCGGATGGTTCACGACAGATTTGTAAAATGATTCTGTTGAAATGATTTTAATGATCCATTATTTGAGGTTTAACAATGCCCCCGTAGAGACAAGGCATGCCTTGTCTCTACACAAAATAACCAATATTAAAAAATGATAATCAGAACAAGGGGCTTTTGCCCCTTGCATTCACGGGCAGGAGCGAGTGCAGAAAATGTAGGGTGGGATTCTATCCCACCATATACATTAATAAAAACAATATGTTACACAACTATTAAATGGTGGGTCAAGACCCACCCTACTCTTCCCTATTCTTCCCAAACCTTGTCAATTACCCTTTTAATTTTATCTTCATATATTTTTATCAACTCGTAGCATTTATTAATAATATTCCTCTCTGTTTCTAACTTAAGAACGATTTCTTGTTGTACAGCCAGAGGCGGCAATTGGATGGGCAGTATTTTCAGTTCTTCGCGGTTAAATAAGCCATTTACATTTTGCCTCATAAATGATTGATATTTTCCATCAATACGGTAGATGTTAAGTAAATACCAAAGATATCGGTTGTCAAAAAATTGTGGTTTAGGTCTAATACCAAGACAGAAAGATGCAAATACATAATCTCCATCCCAATCAAAATAACCCGTCTTACCTACTAAATGTTTGCTCCCATTACGCCAATTAAAAAGCAAATCTCCTTTTTGAAGGTAGTGTATTCCACTTTTCTTTGGGATATCAATAAATCGAAGACCTTCTTTTACCAATGTGCCATCTTCTAGAATATTATTCATTGAAATTATTGGAATACCATTTTCTGCTTCACATTCTGGAATCGAGAGTGTCAATCCACTAACAAAATCAATGTATTCTTCCAGTAAAACCATCGGCCATTGCGGATCAATTTCTATCTGCGGTTTCCAGCTATCTACCACTTGCCGCGCGCCATCGATGAGTTTCTGGTAGCCTTCAATCTCCGCTACAATTTCGCGTTGAACTTCGAGAGGTGGGAGAGGAATTGCTTTTAAATAAGCATCATTTCTATTTAAACCAGGAATTCCTGCACCCCCACTTAATTTGGTTAAATCTAAACTTTTGAGAATATAATAAAACCACTTTAGATTTATTCGCTTTGTATCAACTTTTATATAATATGTTGTATCTATGGGATAACAATTTTGTTCTTCCCAAACAACTTCACCAGAAGATCCTTTTCTACCTATAATTATTACAGGGCCTTCAACTAGACATTCATTATGAAAACCCGTTCGTCCATTAGACCCCATTACTGGATAAGGCCCTGATATTCTATTCTTCTCCGGTAAACTTTTACCATATTCAAAAGAACATACGTCCCCCAACTTCACCAAAGGCCACTTCTGTTGCCCCCTTTTTTGTGTCGTTCGATACCTGTCCCCGGTCAAATTATATTCCCCATTTTCCGCCAGCATCACTTTTTTCACCGGCAAAGCCAGGCCGCTCTCCAGAAATGAATTAAACATGGATGAGCAGGATATACAGGATATTTTTTCCTCTTTATCCTGTCCATCCTGTTTATCCATGTTGATGGCTTTTTTCCATTCGGCAAGCGCACTTACCGCATTGGGCAAGTCGCTACCGGCCTGTTCCCTCCTTTGCGCACCCAAACCAAAGCCGTCATTCTCTATTTTGACAAACAGAATCGAATCAGTCTTTTTTGCTATCTGTCTGTCCATTAAAAGAATAGAGGTTTTTACGCCTGAATAGGGATTAAAGATACCGGCCGGCAGCGAAACAACAGCATAAAGATAATTTTCCACCAGCATTTTACGTAGTTGCTTGTACGCCCCGGCGCTTTGAAAGATAATACCTTCGGGAACGATCACTGCGGCGCGGCCGGTGGGCGTCAGGTGTTCGGCGATATAATCCACAAACAACACTTCGCTGCGGTTACTCTGCACCGAAAATCTTTTATGCGGCTTGATCCCTCCTTTCGGCGACATGAACGGCGGATTGGCCATAATGACATCGGCATATTCGTTCCAGCGTTCTTCGCTGGTCAACGTGTCGTATTCAATAATTTGCGGCTGGGCAAAACCGTGCAGGTACAAATTTACCAGTGACAAGCGCACCATATCCGGTGAAATATCATAACCTTTAAAATTGCTATACAATTTTTTGGCTTCATCGCCGGTTAACAAGTCACCGGGGTACTTTTGTGTGTTTTCTTTGAGAATGTGCTTGTAGGACGATATAAGAAATCCGGCCGTTCCGCAGGCCGGGTCCAGCACAGTTTCATGTTTTTGCGGATTGACTACCTGCACCATAAAATCGATAATATGGCGCGGCGTGCGGAATTGCCCGGCGTCGCCCTGGCTGCCAAGCACCGATAATAAATATTCAAACGCATCGCCCAGTCGTTCGGAATGGTCATAGCTGAATTCGTTTATGGTTTTTAAAAATAGTTTCAGTGTTTCCGGGTCACGATATGGTAAAAAAGCATTCTTGAATATATCACGGAACAGTTGCGGAATATTCGGGTTTTGGTTCAGCTTGATTATGGCTTCACTATACAGCGCCAGCATTTCAAAACCGCCCAGGCGGGGATCGAAAATTTTCGACCAGGCATAGCGTTCATAATCGCCGGTAAAAAAGCTGGCTTTGCCGCCCATCGCCACAGATTCCTTGTCCATGTCATCCATGAACTTGTAAATCAGCGCAATGGTTATTTGTTCAACCTGACTTTTGGGATCGGGAACTTTACCTACAAGGATATCGCGGGCCGTATCTATGCGTCGTTTGGTGTCGGTGTCTAGCATTTTATCCGTATATTTAAAACATTGATTGACAGGATATACAGGATGGAAATATATATTCCCAAAATCCTGTTAATCCATTTCACTTTAACTTTTTAAATATCTTTATATCTTGTTAGTCTTTTATATTCAATTTTGGGTGTCCCAAAATTAATTAACAGACCGACTTCATAGCCGGTTGCTTTTAAATAGTTTATAACTTGCGCCTGGTGTTCGGGAAGAATTGCTTTTACCGCTTTTAATTCGATAATTACTTTATCCTCAACCAATATATCGGCATAAAAATCACCCACATTTTGGTTATGAAAAATAACACTAATCGGTTTTTGGATTTCAACATTCAAATGTTTTTCCTTTAAAGCAACGACCATAGCCTTTTCATAAACCGATTCGAGAAATCCCGCACCCAATTCATTTGCTACCATAAATGCAGAATCTAAAATACTTCCGGTTATTTCTTCATATAACATCGTTCAATCCTGTTTATCTTGTTTATCCATGTTAAAAAACAGTTATGCCGCAAATTTGTTCAACGATACAAAGTCTTTAATGTATTCCGGTATTGCCTTGCGCAGTTCAGGAGTTAATTTTTTAAACGCTTCGGCATAAGGGGTCACATTCAACAGAGCAAAAGCGCCGGTATCAATAATATTTCTAAATTCAACATCGTTAATATACGCCTTGAATACTGTTTTTGCATAATTAAAATATTGTTCTTTCGGCAGGTAACGGCTGTCGAATTTATCAAATTCTTCATCGAGTAATTCATTTTTGGTCTTGAAATAAGGGATCATACCGAATATTTTTTCAATCATTTCCCGCATGGTAATGCGCCGGTCAATATGCAGCGAGGAACGCAGTTTTTCCAGGGTAAAAAATTCTTCCGGTTTGTCGAGTATATTCTTTTCAATATAATCCAACAGTTCTTCCCATTTACCGGCTTCCGCTTTCTCTTTGATAATCGGATGTTCAATGATTTTCTTTTCAAATTTTTCAAAGAACATCCGGTCGATTTTCATTCCTTCCGGTCCGATACTGATTTCATTTTTATAAATAACTGAATCATCTTTAACAGAATTATAACCTTCCGGCGTTGGGGGAGGCGGTGGTGGAAATACATTTGTAGCGCTACTAACAGAGGGCAATTTTATTATTTCATCATAGTTGAACTTTTCCTCAAAATATTCACAATTGGCAAAGAAATCGAATATTTTATAATGTACTTTTTGTCTGGGGCCAAGTTGAGTCTTGCTCTTTTCATCAATGACATCCTGAGTAAAATTATATTTTCTGGTACCCCGTCCCTTGATTTGAATAAAATCCGTTGGCGAAAAAATCGGCCGCATTAAACAAAGATTTAAAACATCGGGACAATCATAGCCCGTCGTCATCATGCCAACGGTGACACAAACACGGGTCTTACTAGTTTTATAAACAGGATCAAAGTTACAATTTCCGGATAACTTGTTATTGGTAAAATTGAGAGTAAATTGCTGCGCATCCATTATTCTGGATGTTACCTGTATAGCAAAATCCGATTTGTATTTTTCAGGGAACTTTAAATGCGCCATTTCATTAAGGATTTGGGTAATTTTAGCCGCATGATTTTGCGATACACAAAACACAATGGTTTTGCCAATTTCGCCGCTGATAGGGTCTCGTAAAGCATTTTCCAGAAAAGCATGGCAAAAAGCGCGATTGGTATTTTCTGAAAAAAAACTTTTTTCAAAATCCCTATGCATAAATACTTCTTCTACGGGTTCGCCGTCATCGTTTAAAACGAGTACTGAATAACCCTGGTCCGATAACAGTTGGGTAGTAATTTCGGTTCTTGCATCAACAACTATGGGATTGACCAGAAAACCATCTTTAACGCCATCGAGGAGAGAGTAACGAAAAGTTGGTTCGCCGTTTTCACAACCAAAAGTCTTGTAAGAATCTAAGAGTAAACGTCTTTCCAGTTCGCGCGGGTCGTTTTCGCCAAGCTCGGCAATATCGATATGTTTTAAATAATCTTTAGGGGTTGCAGTTAGTCCCAATTTATAACCAATAAAATATTCAAAAACAGCGCGACTGTTGCCGCCAATGCTGCGATGCGCTTCATCGGAAATGACCAAATCAAAATCATCCGGGGAAAATTTTCTCTTGTATCGGTTTTTGGCAAGGAAGGTTTGGATAGTAGATACAACAATTTCCGCTTTACGCCAGTCGTCACGGTTTTGTTTATAAATAAGGGTTTTATAATCATTTTTCAAATAATTAACAAAAGCTTTGTATGCCTGGTCTTCGAGTTCGAGCCTGTCAACCAGGAATAAAACACGGCGGGCATTACCGGTGCGTAAGAATAACTTTATAACCGCCGCGGATACCAGGGTTTTCCCGGTTCCGGTTGCCATTTCAAAAAGAAAACGATCCTTGTCATTTTTCACAGCGGTTTGAATAGCGTTTACCGCCCTCACCTGGTAATTTCGCAAAAAGCGTAATTTATTCATTTCAATATATGATGGTCGGATTTGTTCATTTTTAAAAGAAGGATCGGTTTTATAATCCGGTTTTTGGGTCAGGACAATATAGTCATCATTAATGATTTCATTAACGAGACTTTGTCGGTCGGGTTTAAACATGGAACAACCTGAAACAAATTCCGGGGAGGGGAATTTTTGGATATTTTGCGGATTCCCCCTTTCAAGGTCCCAAAAGTAATGAGAATCGCCATTGGATAAAATTACAAACCGGCAATGTTGAGAGTTGGCATATTGGCGTGCCTGTTCTTTGGCAAATAGAGGATTTTTATCTTCGGATTTAGCTTCCAAAACAATAAAAGGAAAGCCTTTGTCGTCTAATAAAAGAAAGTCAATATAACCATTTTTTGTTTTATCAAAATCATCCCCTAGTTCATTTAAACAAGTTGCAGTTATCTTTACATTATTTTCCAAAAGAATGTTGGCTTTACCTTCTTTTGAATCAAAAAAACGCCATCCCGCTTCTTCGAGGTATTTGTTTATTTTAATCCGCGCTTTTGCTTCTTTTTCTGCCATATTGGGCCCCTGTTTTGGTTTACAAAAACATGTTTTGCTCATGTAATTATTTGTCAAAAACCAAAGTCGAATGCAAAATTTTTCTTAATATAAATATAATTTTTGAAAAATATGGTATAAAAAATGGTGAGCTTTTCCTTTCCATCCAAGTATTTTTACCGGACGAATGTCCGACGCGATCAAACGTAGAAACCTCTTCTCACATCACGCACCGTGGAAGGAAACCCGGCGCGATCTCGATATAAAGTTTTTAGAAATTAATCCCCTAGCGCCGGGCTTTGCGATACCACTTTTCCTGCTCTTCCGCGCGAAAAGCCCCGGAGCGGCGATTGTCCCGCCCGTTATTCTGCTGCATTTTTTTAAAATTGCGCAGCCGTTCCGCATCCAGTTCGCCGTTATCCACCGCCTGCTTGACCGCGCAGCCGGGCTCGCTGTCGTGCCGGCAATCGTTAAAACGGCAGTGTTGCGCCAAATCGTCAATATCCTGAAACGCGCCGGCCACATCCTCGTCATCGGCCAGCAGGTCTATTTCGCGCATACCGGGATTATCGACAATGATGCCGCCTTCCGGCATAAAGATCAGTTCCCGGTTCGAGGTGGTGTGCTGCCCCTTGTTCACCGCCTCGCTGATGGGATTGGTTTTTTGCCGCTCAAATCCCAGCAGCTTGTTAATAATAGTCGATTTGCCCACCCCGGAAGAACCGAGCAGCGATACGGTATGCCCTTTTTTAAAATATGGCAGTAATTCCTGCAGATCATCATCACCCCTGGCGGTAATGGCATGAACCGGCACGCCGATGGCGATGGATTCGATTTCCAGGATCTTTTCCTCATAATCATCGCACAAATCTTTTTTATTTAAAATGATCACCGGTGATGCGCCGCTGTTATAAACCAGCGTCAGGTACCGTTCCAGGCGGCGGAGATTATAATCCCGGTCCAAACCGGTGACAATAAATATGACATCGATATTGGCGCCCAGCACCTGCACTTCATTTTGTCCGACCAGCTTTTTACGAAACCCGGTAGTGAGACGGGAAACCGTGATTTTACGCGGCAGCAGCGCTTCGATAAGCGCCGAGCCGTCCGGCAGCAAGCGCAGCGCCACCCAGTCGCCTGTGACCGGCAAATTGCTGTTTGATTCGGCATTGTAACGGATCTTGCCGGCTATTTTAGCCGTAAAATTCCCCTTTTCACTAAATACCTGCAATTCCGATTTGTGCGCCAGCAGTACACGCCCCGGTACCAACCCTTTATCCCGGTGGGATTTAAAATGTTCCGCAAAAAAAGGCGACCAGCCTAGTTCTTCCAATGTCATAGCTTGTCCGGTTTTTTATGTTGGTTTTTGCGATAAGATTGCGCCAGGCCGCCCGAGGAGGTTTCGCGGTAGAGCGACGGTAGATTGTGGCCGGTCTCCTGCATCACTTTAACGACCTGGTCAAAATCGATCAGATGCGTGCCGTCGGAAAACAGGGCGTAATCGGCGCAGCTCAGGGCGCGGGTGGCGGCATGGGCATTGCGCTCGATGCAGGGGATCTGCACCAGTCCCTTCACCGGGTCACAGGTGAGACCGAGATGATGTTCCAGGCCCATTTCCGCGGCGTATTCGATTTGGCGATTAGTGCCACCCAGCAACTGCGTGGCCGCAGCCGCGGCCATGGCGCAGGCCACGCCCACTTCGCCCTGGCAGCCCACTTCAGCGCCGGAGATGGAAGCGTTTTCCTTGACCAGGTTGCCAACGAGTCCCGCCGTTGCCAGGGCGCGTAAAATATGGACATGTTTGCAGGTAATAGTCTCTTTTAAATAACGCAACACCGCCGGCAAAACCCCGCAGGAACCGCAGGTTGGGGCGGTGACGATCATCTTGCCGGAGGCATTTTCCTCGGTAACCGCCAGCGCATAGGCGGAAAGCAACGCATTCTGTTTAACCTGCGGGCCGGACAAGGTGGCTTTGCGGTAATAAGCGCAGGCCTTTCTCGCCAGACCCAATCCGCCGGGCAACACCCCTTCCTCGACTATACCCCGATCAATGGCAGCGCTCATAACCGACCACACCTGTTCCAGGTAGTCCCAAATTGCCATCCCTTCCACAGCTTGCACATATTCCCAAAACGTCTCGCCGGAAGCGGCGACACGCTGCATAATAGCGGACATGGTGGTTAAATCATACACCCGCTTGCGGTCATAAAAGGCTTCAGCGGTGCGCAGGGCGCCGCCGCCAACACTGTAAAACTCGCGGGCGCCGGTCAGTTGTTTTTCCGCATTGTAAGCCTCAAAGCGCATACCGTTGGGATGGAGCGGCAGGGTTTCTTGCGGGCGCCAGTCTATGTGTAATTTACCGGAGAGCGCCTCCTGCAGCGCTCTATCGGTATAATGACCTTTGCCGGTGGCGGCCAGGCTGCCGTATAAAACCACATGATAACTTGCTGCCGCAGGGAATTCCTGCAAGAAAAGTTCAGCGGCGCGGCGCGGCGCCATGGTATGGCTGCTGGACGGCCCATAGCCGATGCGAAATAATTCCTTAATCGACTCCATTAATTACTCCCGAAAACATAGCGAGCGACCAATGCAGAAAAAGTGCAGCCATCCCCTGTTGCTATACTGTTACGATGACAATTCATAGCCAAGTCAGATCAAAATGCCGGACACAAATTATAACTGGATTTGCTATATTTAAAAAAAACAATTTATTAAATAAATTTATCATACAATAGAGAGAAAGGCAAGCATTATTTTATCGAATGTTTAAAAAGCGGGCCATTGGGGGTTCTGAAAGAGTGAATTTTATCCTGTGGAAAAGCGGATAGAACTTTAAAGCCGATCATTTTATAGATCAGTTTGGCAATGGCAAACGGGGAATTATCATCGCCCTCGCGGGCGGAGAGCTCTACAACATCAAAGCCCACAACATTTTTGCGGGCAAATATCTTTTGCAGTAAATCCATGGTTTCATCCCACAGCAGACCGCCGGGTTCGGGGGTACCGGTGCTGGATATGATACTCCAGTCGAACACATCCACATCAAAAGTAATGAATACGGGGTCGGGCAGGTTGTGCAGGGCTTTATCAATATCAAACAACCCCTTGCGATACTGGTGCATGGTACAGACCGGAATCTTTTCAGCTTTGATCTGTTCCGCTTCCTCAACACACATGCTGCGGATGCCGATTTGCAAAGTATGCGGCGTCATTTCGCGGATGCGCGACATGACCGAAGCATGACTCAACTTGCTGCCCTCGTAGGACTCGCGCAGATCCGAGTGCGCATCGAGTTGAATGCACGATAGCGTATCGTATTTTTCGTGTAATGCTTTAAAATATCCTGAACTGATGGAATGATCCCCGCCGATGACGATGACAAATTTATCCTGATCCAGCAACTCTTTGCTGGCGCTATATATTTGTTGAAACATTGCCTCATGGTTTACTGAAAGAACCGGCGGTTGAACAGTCGTAATGCCGACCCGGTACATCTCGGCGTCGATCACTTCGTCATAAAGTTCCACAAACGCGGAAGCATCAATAACAACATCCGGCGCCCCGGCGGTGCCTTTGCCATACGAAACGCCCCCTTCGTAAGGAAACGGCAGGATGCAAAATGCCGATGTTTCCGGCCTGGTAAATTCAGGCTCTATACCTAAATACTGTTTGGCATACAGCTTCATTGCGCGTCTTTCAGCTTTTGAATAAAATCCGGCATGGCGGCGACAATATTTTTATAGGTTCGCGGTTTGCACAATTCCAGGGTATATACTGCCAACATGGGGAAAATGATACTATAATCGCCCCAAATTTGCACCAGCTTATCTTCATCGGTGCTACGGTATTTGCCCCAGGTTACCGCTTCGCCGAATGTACAACCGGACAAGCTGCCTTCCCGTTCCAAAGCCGTACCGATTTGCAGGCCGCGGTCGGCTCCTTCATAATCCACCGCTAATATCTGGCTGATGGTCGGCCCGGTCTGCTGAATAAAGTTTTTCGGACCGCCGCCGCCCAGTTCAACAAATCCGGTAGTTTGCGCTGAATAGTTGATTGCGGCAGAATCGAAAATATCCCGCTGCCCGGAAAGCTGCACCGGGAATCCTTCCCGGTCGGTGCGGGCCAGATTCATGGCAATGGAATGATTGGACAGGGAATCCCAAAATATCGGCACACCCAATTTAGCAGCAGTAGCGACAAAACTGCGTTCGGGATGTTTAGCGTTTTCCAATACCCATAACCCAAGCTGGTAATTAAATTCCCAACTGGCCAGGGTATGTTGTCCAAGCGCCTGATGCTTTTCCTTTACAAACCTGCGGACAATTTCATCCTGGGCTTCCAGGGTTTCTTTTTCGCGAATGCCAATATCATAGATACGGGTATCGCCATGTTTGCGCAGCAGATCATCATCCCAGTGCGGACTGATCGACTTGACCGGTAATCCAAAAGCAAAATGTAAATCGTGATAAGTCTGTGCTCCGGTAGAACAGATAACATCAATAAAACCAGCATTAAGCAGATCGATTACCAGTCCGCCCATGCCGCCGGCAATACCGGCGCCGGCAATACCCAGCCAGATCGTATCATTATCCTGCGCCATGCGTTTGAATAATTCGGCGCCGCGATAGACATTACGGGCTTCAAAACAGGTACTACCGATCTTTTTAATAAATTCAGGAATGCTGCTTTTGCCCTGAAATGATACAGGTATCAGATCAGGCATTTCATGAAACAATGAACCTGGCATATATTATCCAAATAAGAAATTATTCAATCAACATAACTGCGCAAGCCAGGACGGTTGTCCATAAACCATCTTTATGGCCTTTGGCAGATTTGGCAATGCTGGTGCTGGTGAACTGTTTGGTGCCGACAACGTACATTTCTTTACGTTCGTCCCATGCGGTATCGGGGTCGAGTTCAATACCCAAAGTCGAAGCCAGCATGGTGGCGGCAAGGTCTTCGGCAAAATCACCGGTTTTTTTAGTGGTTTCGCCAAAGCCATGATGTTCGCTGATATAACCATATTGTTTCTTGTCTTTGGGCTGCGCCAGGCCGATAGCCGCCGAAATCAAACGATCCGGTTCATTGGTACATTCGCGGGCCATAACAACAAAGGTAATCTGCCCGGGAACAAGTTGGGTAATTCCTTCGGCTTTGGTGATAATTTTACATTTAGGCGGGAATATACTGGATACAGTAACCAGATTACACATTTCTATATCGGCATCGCGTAAAGCCAATTCAAAGCTCTGTAATTTATTTTTGTGATAGCCAACCCCCTTGGTAAAGAACATCCGTTTGGGAACAATATTGATCAATTCATTTCCCTCCACAGGTTAAGTTAATAATTGCTATTTACTAAAGACAATAAAATAATGAGGATAAATGAAAATTGCAATAAATAATTTCTTTGCTGCTAGTATTTTCAAATTTAATAAAAAAACCCGTTTGCAGTAAATATTACTCCAAACGGGTTTTAGTTATTTTAACATAAAAAACTACTTATTTGAGTCTAACAAACTCTATGCGGCGGTTCCTGGCGCGGCCGGCTTCAGTATCATTGGTATCGATCGGTTCATCGGGACCAATACCTGCTGTCTCCAGACGCTGACTTGATACTCCTCTGCCTACCAGGTAGGCTTTGACTGATTCCGCGCGCAATTTCGATAACTTGATATTGTAAGCGCGGTTGCCTTTACTATCCGTATGGCCGCGAACCAGCACGGTCAAATCGGGATAATCGGTCATGGTACGAACTACAGCATCGAGCACGATTTTGGCGTTTTCGGTGAGTTCGCTGCTGCCGGTATTAAAGGTAACACCTTCGAGCACCATCGGCTTTTTATCGAGCATAACTTCCGGTTTTTTATCCGGGCAGCCGTCTTCATCTTCAAAACCGTTTTTAGTTTCGGCTTCATTCGGGCATTTGTCCTTGTCGTCAGCTATGCCATCATTATCATTATCCAGATCCGGGCAGCCATCGGTATCTTCGAATCCATCTTTATCTTCGGCTTTATTCGGGCATTTATCCTTGGCATCGGGAATGCCATCATTGTCGTTATCTAAATCGGGTTTGCCGTCATTATCCTGGAAACCGTCAATATCTTCGGCTTCATTAACGGCGGCATCGGCAGTATCCGGCACGCCATCATTATCATTATCCAGATCAGGACAACCATCCAAATCCTGGAAACCATCAATATCTTCGGCTTCTTTCGGGCATTTATCCAATTTATCTTCTACGCCATCATTATCTGTATCTTTCCAACCAGCCAGATACCAGTTTAAGCCCAATCGCGCTTCGATATTACCGGTCTGCACATCGCCAAACCCGGACATATCTAAATCCTGGCCAAGTAATTGCTGATAGCGCAGACTGAGATCAAAAGCAAAATTATTGGTAACAAAAAATTCGGATCCAAAACCCAAATTGATCAGGAAATTATTTTCAACGCCGTGAACCTGTTCACCTTTGGGAGTAAGCGGTAGAATACTGTCTTTATCGGAAATATCCCGCAAATCCCAGAATAGAAATCCCAAACCGCCAACAAAATAAGGATTGATGGATTTTTCAGGTAGCAGGTTATATTTGAGATTAAGTACCAATGGGTACAAATAGGTACGATAAGCCGGGGTTCCGGGACGGGTTTTAAAGTATTTTCCAATATTATCCTTGCTGCTGTCATAAGGACGATTCCAGCCCATTGCCCAATCAAGGTTCATGCCGATACGGGGAGTAAAAGTATAGCCCAGGCTAATCCCGAACCATGGACTTATACCGCTGTCATCCCGATCATCACCAACCTGTTTTTCAGCGCTGCCAAAAATCCCGATCTGGGTTTTTCCCTGCGACTGTTGAGCATACATCACTTGTGTCAAGCATAACATAACAATTACAAACAGGAATAAATTTTTCATTTGTTCCTCCTCTTATAAAATGATTTAATTTATTATTTATAACCTGTTATTTATTAATTTTCGTTCTACTTGTTCTATTTCAGCACAGATAATATAAATATCTCCCTTATCGGGATTAAGAAAAAAAGGTAAACATGATTCGATTTAACCTTACATTAAATGTTAACTTTAAAACAAATTATATTAAAACATTATTGCTCATCATCTTCTTTTTGGTCATTTTTTTTCCTCAAAATAGAAATTATTTCCGAAGCAATTTCCTCAATAGGTTTATTGGTAACATCAATGACTGCCCACCGGGGATGGCGGGTAAAGATCTTGCCGGCATATTCCAATTCCATTTGTACATGGTTCAACTTGGCATAACTACCGGTAGTGCCGCCCAGATGCGCTTCCCGGTTTTGCCGCAACACCGCCAGTTTTGTGGCAGAAGTTGTCAAACAAAAAACCCGTTCCGGGGGCATTTTAAATATTTCTTCCGGTGGCTCAATCCCAAGTACGATCGGTACATTGGCAGTCATCCAGCCTTTAAAAGCCAGGTAAATACTCAAGGGTGTTTTAAAAGTTCGGGAAACGCCAACCAGAATGATCTCCGCCTTGTTCAATTCCTCAGGCCTCAACCCATCGTCATGACGGATAGCATACTCCATTGTTTCAATGCGCTTGAAATACGAAATATTTAACTTGCGAAATAAACCGGGTTTACGCGCCGGTAAAAGATCAAACAACAAAGAGAGTTGCGCCAGCAGCGGTCCCATCAGATCGATGGTTTCAACATTATACAACTTGCCGGTATCTTCAAGCGCCTGGCGTAACTCATCAGAAACTACAGTATGAACAATAAATCCGTTTGCATGAGAGGCTTCGGCAATTACTTGCTTCACTTGCTCCACAGTTAATATCTCCGGCCGTTTGATCAATTCCACTTCGCGATCCGGGAATTGGGTCAGGGCCGCCTTGATTGCCATTTCCGCAGTTTTGCCGCTGCCGTCCGATAAAATATAAACTGAGTACATCAGCTATCTTTCATTGATCACATTATGAATTACATTATAAAACACTTGTTAAAGGTTATAAATTCTCTTCAAATGTATTTTAGAATATCCCGTTAAAATTTACGGTGTGCTAATTTTTTATCAAATTCAGCAACAATCCTTTTTTATTTATGATATAACAAAAGCGAGTAATCGCTGCCTGGTTTTCGCAGGGTATGGTTAGACAATACCAACAGGATTCCATTTTTATTTTCAAATTAATTTGGTTATATTTACATACCCGGATAAAGCAACCCGCAGATCTGGAAAATAAACGGTTATTGATAAACAAGTTAACAGTTGAAAATTAAATTATCTATAAAGACTGGTTATGAATCTGGTTGTTCTTGATGGTTATACATTGAATCCCGGCGATCTCAGCTGGGATAAATTACAAGAGTTGGCTACTTGCGTAATTTATGATCGTACTGCACCTGGTGAAATTATCGACCGCTGCCGGGAGGCGGATATTGTGTTATTAAATAAAGTCCCTTTTTCTGCCGGGACGATTGCAGCATTGCCGCAATTAAAGTTTATAAACGTTATGGCGACCGGTTTTAATATTGTCGATATTGATGCGGCAGCTAAACGAAAAATCCCCGTCGCCAATGTGCCGGCATACAGCACCAATTCCGTAGCGCAACTGGTCTTTGCCCACATATTAAATTTTACTCACCGGGTTGCTCACCATGCCCATAATACTGCTTATGGACGGTGGTCCGCTAATAAAGATTTCAGCTACTGGGATTATCCCCTCATAGAACTAGCCGGTCAGACGTTGGGGATACTCGGTTTTGGTAAAATCGGTCGTACGGTAGCCACTATCGCATCGGCATTTGGAATGAACATCATCTATTATGACATAACAGGCCCGCAAGAGGATCTGCCCGGTATAAGACGGGTTTACACTCTGGAGGAGTTGTTCCAACAAAGTGATATTCTCAGCCTGCATTGCCCGCTGACCAAAGATACTGAAAAAATTGTCAATAAAGAACATTTGCACTTGATGAAAAAAACGGCCCTGCTCATCAATACCAGCCGGGGACAATTGATAGATGAAGATGCGCTGGCCGAGGCGTTGATGAGCGGTCGCATCGCCGGCGTCGGCCTGGATGTGCTGTGCCAGGAACCACCGGCATTTGAGAATATGTTGCTAAGCGCCAGGAATTGCTACATTACTCCCCATTTTGCTTGGGCAACCACCGCCGCACGGCAACGGTTGATGGATGCAATAACCGGGAATGTTCGCGCCTTTCTTGCCGGTAAACCACAGAATGTGGTCAATTCCTGGTAAACTGTTATGCAAGAAGAAAAAAAAATACTGGTGCATACCTGTTGCGCGCCTTGCGCAGCGCCAAGCGGGGAACGATTAATGCTGCATGGCTACCAGGTTACCCTGTATTTCAGCAATTCCAATATCTTTCCCCGGGAAGAATATGAAAAGAGATTGTTTTATGCCCGCAAACTGGCGCAAATTTGGCATGTGGTTATTGAAGAAGATACGTATGACCATGATACCTGGGGGCAAACGATAAGCGGCCTGGAAAATGAGCCGGAAAAAGGCAAGCGCTGCATGAAATGCTTTGATTTCAGCCTGGCCAGAACCGCACAAATGGCAGAACGCCTGGGTATTCCGGCTTTTACAACAACCCTGACATTGAGTCCTCACAAAATCTCCACAATGATCTTTCAAATCGGCGCCAAATACAAGGGGTATTTACCGTTCGATTTTAAAAAAGAAGACGGATTTTTAAAAAGTCTACAGCTTTCCAAAAAATATGATCTGTACCGCCAGGCCTATTGCGGATGTGAATTTAGTATAAGAGCTGATAAAAAATCCCGACATATTCCAAACTTGACTTCTTGAAGAGATTTGTTTTGTTGTGTTAATCATGGTATTGTTGATTAAAATTTCTGACAATTACATTCACTGGTGTTGCCATAATGCCACACAAGCAAAAAGAAAAGGTGACATTTTTAAATACGCTTCAGCCTCTATCACTTGACACTTGTACTGCATAAAAATAACTTTTCAAGCGACTCTTATAAATTAATAATAATATTATACTTGTACAAATCATACCAGTAAGGGTAAAATACAATGTTTTTAAAAATAAAAAAATAATCCATATTTATTCATGGCACTATTATTGAAATATTGATCGGGATTATACAAGAAATCTGTTTTTTGGCTAGCGGAGATGTGAATGACTTTAACAACGTATCGGTTGTATTATACTAATATTTTATTAACACTATTTTTCATTTTAATAACCAATGCCAAAGCCACTATTACTGTTTCCTTGCCGGCAGCCATAGGGTATCCCGGCAGCACGGTGCTGGTGCCCATACATGTTACTGATGTGACAGGAGAAGAGATTTATTCTGCCGGTACAAAAATTACCTTTGATGCGGCATTACTTGAAGCGACCGCGATAGTGATTGATGGCTGCCTGTTGCAAGAGTGGGGCGCTCCAACCAGTAATATCGGCGATGGTTCCGTTTTACTGGGCGCCGCCGGGTCTGCCCCGCTGTCCGGAAGCGGGGTGTTATTTTTTATCAGGTTCATGGTTACCGGTTCGTCAGGGTTGGTAACGCCTTTGACTTTTGAATCCCTGGAATTCAATGAAGGTACCCCTGCGGCTGAAACACATAACGGGGAATTCCGGGTTGTCGATGTAACTTACGGTTCGGTTCTGGCAGTCGCTCCCGATTCCATCGATTACTCCGTAACATACGGAGAAGTAAATCCTGCTACTAGTTTGATACACATAGACAATGCCGGAACAGGGACGCTTGACTGGACGGCGGTAGAATCGGCAGAGTGGCTGACGCTATCGCGTTATTCAGGCCAGGGTCCCGATTCAATTACAGTCATTTTCGATATTACTGAATTAGCGGTTGGTGTTTATTCGGACAGCATTGTTGTTACCGCTGCCGGCGCCGAATCCAGTCCCCAAACAGTTTATATTACATTAAATATCGAGCCCAAAGCGTCAATCATTATCAGTATTCCCGATTCAAATGTTGTCCCCATGGCTCATTTTACATTACCGGTTTTAATAAATGACATGACCGGATGGGGATTCACCTCGGCACGTTTCACCCTTGTTTTCAATCCGCTCATCCTGGAGTGCAGCGGCGTTTATACTAAAGGAGCTTTGACAGAAATATGGGGAGCGCCGAACGTAACAATTTCACCCGGACAGGTCCATGCCGACATCAGTGGTTCAGCACCTCTTACCGGCAGCGGTGTTCTGTTCTGGATTGATTTTCGCGTACTGGGCGCGTGCGGCAGCAGTTGTGATATTGAGATCGATGAATTTCTGTTCGACAATGTAATTCATGCCGATTCAACCCGGTCGAGTCATATATATATAAAAATACCGGATAATATACCAAAAGAGCAAGCGCCGGCACATTTTTATCTTTGGCAAAACTATCCCAACCCGTTCAATCCGGTAACGCAAATCAAATATCATGTAGCTGCGCCATCATTTGTTAAAATTAATATTTATGACATCGGCGGCAAACTGGTCAGGAACTTGATCCACAAATATCACTCTGCCGGTGTTTACGAAATAACCTGGAATGGTGTTGATAATTTTACCGGTAAAGTAGCCAGCGGAATTTATTATTGCCGCTTTGAATGCGATAATTTCTGTCAGTCAAGAGTTATGACTATCGTAAAATAATTATACAATTGTCAATGTGTACAGGAGTGAACTAGTGATAAATATGAAATATAATATACATATCTTTCTTTTCCTCTTTACTTTAATACTCTTGTCAACAGTGCAAGTAAACGCGGACGCCAATCCCGTTCCTGAAATCATTACGGATGATTCCGGTTTATCCGGCGTATGCGGTTTTCATATTCTTGACCAGAAAGCGCGGCAGATGGGCATTAAACGAACCGAGCCGACCTTTGAGCGTCTGCGCGCCAGGGGCAAACAGGACGAGCAAGGTAAAACGATTGATGATTATGTCGGGCAGCAAGTAGATTTTTGGACCTATGATTTTTATGCAAAAACTGATGAACTCATCACCGCCACCTGTAAGAGCGTTGGCGATCATTGTTATGTTTATGTAGCGGATTCGGAAACCATCGACCAGGGAACCATTGACGCTATTGCCAACGAATTCGATCTCAACATTTATAATACGGATCGGGACTGTTTCGGCAGCGAATGGAAACCGGGTATAGATGGCGATAATAGAATAACCATCCTGATCTTTAACATTAAAGATAATCGTTATTACAACCCGGCGGTTACCGTGTATACAGCCGGGTACTTTTATTCGCTGGACGAAACCAGTTATACCCATAGCAACCAGCGAGAAATGTTTTATATGGATTGCAACCCGGCGACTCCAGGCTCGAACAATTTCTATCGTACCCTGGCGCATGAATTTCAGCACATGATCCATTGGAATGAAGATGATGATGAAGATACCTGGGTGAATGAAGGATGTTCAGGTTATGCGGAATTTATTTGCGGTTACGGCTGGAGAACTCCGACCCATTTTTTCAGCAATCCCGATGACAAACTCACCACCTGGAGTCAGCAATTGACCGATTATGAACAATGCTTTTTATTCATATTATATTTGTATGAACAATTCGGCGGAGCAAATACCATAAAAAGCATTGTTCAGGAACAAAGCGATGGCAGCCAGGGCATTATGGATGTGCTGCAAGCGCTGGGTCATTCCTTAACGTTCAACCAGATTTTCCAGAACTGGCTAGCCGCCAATTACCTGGATGATACTGGAATAGACGACGGGCAATACGGGTATTATAACATTAACCTGGCTTCCTATCCTGTTACACCGGCGCAAAGCTGGATCGGCTACCCGGCCTCCGGCTCCGGATCGGTGAATATATACGCCGCTGATTATATTAAATTTTCCAACGGCAGCAACATGGATTTTACCTTTACGGGTTCCAATCCGGGTTTGTTGCTAAAAAAAGGCGCCGCCGGTAACGAGGTAGAAAGTATCTCCGGTTCAAAAAATGTAGCCGATTTTGGATCCACATTTAATGAAATTATCCTGGTTGCCAATGGTTACAGCAGTTCCATATCATACTCGTATTCCGCCCGGGCGGCGGTAACGGAAGAGACCGATCTGGCAGTTTATACCGGCAGTGGTTCCAATAATTATTGCAGTTATAATTCAACCACGCATACCTGCACATTCAACATCAGTGTGGAAAATACCGGAGACCTGCCGGTTTCATCCTTCCGTGTGGGTTTCTATTTATCGGCCGATGCCACGATCAATACCGGCGATTACCGGCTTACCTATACAACTGCCACAAACCTCGCCGCCGGCGCATATGTTAACCTGAGCGACAACGCTGATCTTGATGATTTCAGCATCACCCAACTTCCTGCAGGAGTATACTATTCAGGCGCATTGATTGATTATAACAATGCCATCACCGAATCGAGTGAGAACGATAACAGTCATGTTTATAGCGGCACAATTAACTGGACCGGTCCCCCTCCCGCTGCTCCGGATCTGGTTATATATAGCGGCGACAATGCCATTAACACATTTAATTATAATGCAATGACCCGCGTTTGCAATTTTCAATCCACAATAAAAAATGTAACTGAAGGGACTGCCGGCAGCTTCCGCATTGGTTGGTATTTATCTGCCGACCAAACCATTACCACAGCCGACAAGCTGCTTACCTTTACCCAGCATTCCGGGTTGGCGGCAAACAGCATAATTATTCTTGCCGGCGCCCAGAATCTTGAAGAAATTTGTGATCAATTGGTTCCGGGAATCTATTATGCAGGGGCTATTGTCGATTATAATAATGCGGTTGCAGAAAGCAATGAAATTAATAATGATTATACCTGGCAATCACCCCAGGTGTCATGGAACGGCTGCCGAACCCCGGTCGCTGTAACGATCGGGCCCAATTTGCATTGCGGGATTGATACCGGTGATAGCTGTACAGCAATTGTGACTGTTGATGACGTTACCGGCAAAGAAATCTATGCTTATGGCTTTGATTTGCAATTCAACACCGCCGATCTCCAGGTAACAGCAGTGCAGTCCCTAAATACACTAACCTCGGGCTGGGTAGAACCGGTATATAACAACACGTTAAGCGGTGTACGTATAAGTGGAGCCGGAGCATCACCCCTGAAAGGCGTCGGCGCTTTACTCAAGATCACCTTTAGCGCTGCAAAAAATCATGCGCATGGTGAAACAACCGCGCTGAACATGCAAAATTTTATATTCAATGAAGGCTCGCCTGCGGCCACGGTAACAAATGGACAAATAACCTATATCGGCGTTCTGGCGATATCCGGCTATACCAGGTATTATATGAACGACAGTCCGGTTAGTAATGTAACTGTTGCATTATCCGGCAACGCTCAGGATAGCATAATGACCAATGCGGAAGGTTATTTTTCTTTCAACAATTTGCAACATGGTCTTAGTTATGAACTGACAGCCGTGAAATCCCAAAACACTGAAAAGGAACCTGCCATTTCTACCTACGACGCGGCATGCATTCTGCGCTATTATGTCGGCTCACTCGCTCTGAATGAGGAACAAAAGCTCGCCGCCGATGTCAGCAACAAT
Source organism: bacterium (assembly GCA_029561455.1). Lineage (GTDB taxonomy): Bacteria > Zhuqueibacterota > Zhuqueibacteria > Residuimicrobiales > Krinioviventaceae > Fontivivens. Next base: position 37,133 of record JAKQIY010000009.1, on the reverse strand, counting down.
GGCGAGATCGGTCCCTTTGACGCCTCCATTATTCTGCGCTATTATGTGGAACAGGATGTATCTCAATATGCAATCGCTTCATGGAAATTTATCATTCCCTCGTTAAGCAACTGGTTAAAGCCGGATACAATTTATAATTACACAACATTGAATTCAAATCAAACTGATCAGAATCTTACCGGTATTTTAATTGGCGATGTAACAGCCAACTGGGCCGGCGCCGCATTGAACAGGGAAACAACCGGACTAGTCAGGGCAGGTAATATCACAATCAAAGATCAAAATAGTCTGGAATTACCGGTTACGGTGCAGGAAGCAGCCGGTTACTATTCACTTGGCATCGACCTGACGATTGATACAGAGAAATACCGGGTTGATGATGTTAGTCGCGCCGATGGTCTGGAAAATGTTATGCTTGTCTGGCAGGAAAATAACGGACGTTTACGAATTGCCGCCATCAGTGCTCAGGCAATGAAATCATCTGTACCGGTTACAATTATTTTGAAAAGTTTTACCGGCGAATTACACAACACCAGGGTTACGGTGAACAACTGTGAAATCGACACCAGGCGCAATGATACGCCCCAGGAGTGGGATGTTACTCTGGCACAACTCCCGGCGCGTTTTGCTATGCAGCAGAATTATCCCAATCCTTTTAATCCATCTACCCGCATTACTTATTCTCTGGCCGGTACGGTTCCGGTAAAACTGGTCATCTATAATACCCTGGGACAAAAAATATGTGAACTTGTTGACGAAACTCAGAATGCCGGCGTTTATAACAAGGAATGGAACGGCCGCGACCTCTCCGGCCTGGACGCGCCAAGCGGCGTGTACCTGGCCCGGCTTGCAGCAGGTAATTATCAAAAGACAATTAAAATTGTAAAAACGAAATGATCCAAGGTTGCGTTTAATAATAAACAGCATAAAAATCTAAAGCATGCAAATGTAAAAAAGCCCTGTCTTCCACTCGGAATACAGGGCTTAAACTTGATAATTATTGTTTGGGTTGTTCTTTATTGGTATTGATTTTTAGCGGGATATACAAAGGGCAAAATCTGATCAAAGCGGTTACTACCAGCAAGACGCCGATCAAATCCAGCCAGCTATTGGTAAATATCCCGATAACAATCAACAACACCCCGACAACCAGACGGATCATACGATCCTTACTACCAATATTTTTGGTCATAATCAAACTCCTCTGTTGGTTTTCATATCATTAAACACACTCCCTCAAAAAAAATTCCTACAAAAAATTTAGTTAGAGGAAATATATTGAATAATTCCGGGAGGGGATCCAGATTCAGTAGACTAACTTTTGTTTAACCGGTTTTCCAGGTATAAAACAAACGGGTAAAGGGCCGCAACAGGTCATTTCGAAATACCGACAAGCTTTTGCAAACAAAAAATCAACCTTAATCAGACATTTATATAAATTTAGTGTTTATGAACGGAAAAATAATTATATTGAACTTTTTAAAGGAACAACATAATTATGCCGGAATTGTTCAAATTAATTTTATTATTTGCCGCCGGATTGGCGGCGGGTTTCATTAATGTTATGGCGGGCGGCGGTTCTTCCATTACCCTGCCGCTGCTGATCTTTATGGGACTCGATAGCTCGCTGGCTAACGGCACCAACCGTCTCGCAGTGTTTATTCAAAACATTACCGCCGTTATTGCCTTTCGGCGTGAAAAATATTCGGATTTTAAAACCGGCCTGAAACTGGCCGCTTTTACCCTGCCCGGCGCTATTATTGGAGCTATTGTGGCTGTTCGTATTGAAAACGACCTGTTCCAGAAAATCCTCGGAGTGGTAATGATCGGAATAATGATCACCATACTACTGCCGAAAAAATCTGTTGCTGCAGGAGAAAAAGCGCATCCCAATCCCTGGTTGGTGGCGCTGGCTATGCTGGGTACCGGTTTTTACGGCGGTTTTTTGCAAATCGGCGTCGGTTTTATTATGATGGCTATTTTACAAAACATGTTGAAACTGGACCTTATCCGGGTTAATATGCACAAGGTATTTATTGTGTTCTTTTTTACCTTGCCGGCATTGTTGATCTTTATTTTTACCGGGAACGTGAACTGGTTCTATGGTCTGGCGTTGGCCGGTGGCAATGCCCTCGGCGCCTGGTGGGGAGTAAAAATTGCGGTAAAAAAAGGCGAAAAAGTAATCCGTATTGTTCTGACCATTGCAATATTTATCATGGCGGCCAAGTTGCTGGGAGTTTTCTAGCTTTGAATAATATTTATCAATCGCAACGCATAAAGGCGTTGCACTCCATGTATCGCTAAACCGGAGCGTTTTCTCTTTATAGAATGCCCTATTGAATGTTAATAATAAATCGCAACGCATAAAGGCGTTGCACTCCACATGCCGATTTACCGGAGCGTTTCTCTTTATGAAATGCTGTGAGCCGCAGATTCGCTCAACCGGATGCAGCCGCCTCTCACTCAAACCAGGTCGCCCGGGCCGGATCGTGGTAATGCGCCAGTATTTCTACAAGATGGTCTTCGTTTGTACGGTTACTGGACAATGGTGGCAAATCCTCAAAATCAAAAAATTGCACATCATTGGTTTCTTCGCTTGGCGTTGCCTCGCCCCCGGTTATTACACACATAAATATGATCTTGACAGCATGGAACAGTTCCAATGGTCGGCCGCTGCGGTTAGCGTCATAGACGCCAACTACCTTTTCGGGGCGAACGATAAAACCGCTCTCTTCCCGTACTTCCCTGGCAACGGCATGTGAGGGACCCTCGCCAATATCCGCCCAGCCGCCGGGTAAACACCACAAACCGTCCGATTTTTCCTGCACCAGGAGTATTTTGCCGTCATTAAAGACCGCACCGCGGATATCCACTTTGGGCGTGGCATACCCGGGTTGAACCAGCAGGGTTTCCAGCAGCGGCTCTTTTTCCAGATCGGTATGCCGGGCAATGATCTCGGCGGCGATCTCCATCAGGCGGGTAAATCGCTGCGTGTCAAAAACGGACTGGCTGAATGCCAGCCCGGTCTGGCTTAACGCCTGAATTTCCCGGGCCCATAATAGCCATTGTGGTTCGCTCTTAACTTGCATATTTCTCCTGGTCAAAATAAAGAATACAGAATAGTGTGGTTGCTACTCACAAACGTATGCCGGAATTATCCGACTTGACAGGTTTTGCTAAACTTTACCCTTGATGACCAAACGCAGTGAATCCAGCCGCAATTGCGCGGTTTTAACATATTTTTCTGCGGTTGCTATCTCCCGTTCCGCCATGACAATTTCTTCGGCATGGATATGGTCATTGACCTTTTGTAATGCACGCAGCCGGTCTAGCTCAGGGCCTAACCGGCTGGATAGATCATTTAAAGCCGCAGTAACTATATGCCCGGCATGTTTTTTTGCGCCGGCCAGACAATGTTTGAGCATTGCGGGCAGGAGCTCTGTCTTGACTTCTTCATTTTCCAAAAGCTCGGAGGCGTGTATATGACCGCGAATATATTTCTGCATAAATTCTTCAGAATAAATTGCCGAACAATCCTGCAGGTCTTCATTGACAACGATCCGCACCGGCGTTGCCGGTAAAAAGCGGCCGATATGTAAAGTAGGCGGGGCGATGCACTCTAAAAGATAAACAGCTTCCAGCAGCAGTTCCTGTTCTCCGCTATCCGGCAGAACCGCAAAGGCGCAGTTACCCTGTTCGGAACCCAATAACAGATCGATACTGCCTGTTACCATAGGATGGTCGATTGTGATAAAATCAATATCCTCACGGGCCATAGCTTTGGCGCGGTCAAATGTAATGGACATTTCCTCGCCGCGGAATCCCGGAAAAGCGTCTACTTTCAGATCACCCGGCATGAGATGGTAGGTGCGGCTTTGCACATCTTCGCTGACAATCCCGTAAAAATCAAATATTTTCTGCATAAAATCATCGAGGGCGACATTCCGGTCAATATCATCGATTGAGTTGGTAATTATTTCAGCCGGACCAGTGCGGCAGGAATGTAGTTCCAGCAGCCGGTCGCGACCGCTTTCCAGCTGCCGTGTTAATGCGTCACAAAAAATCCTGCTATCGGCGATCAATTGCTCCACACGAATATCCGCCGTTGTAACTGAATTTTCCATACTTTTTAAAATTTCCCAGAGTTGCGGCTTGAATTTTTCATATACCTGTTGCGCGCCGGGAACATTTTTTTCAAAAGCGTTCAGGCCCTCGTGATACCACCGGAACAGAACGGCATAGGGAGTATCGGGGATATAGGGGATATGGATATGTATAGTAGATTTTTGACCGATACGATCCAACCGGCCAATGCGTTGTTCCAGGAGTTCGGGATTTACCGGCAGGTCGAACAAAACCAGGTGGTGGGCAAACTGAAAATTACGACCCTCACTGCCGATCTCGGAGCATATCAGTATCCGGGCGCCGTCTTTTTCGGAAAACCAGGCGGCATTACGATCGCGTTGGATCAGCGTCAGGTTCTCATGGAACAGGGCGGCTTTGATATGGATCTTTAATTGCAAGGCATCGAAAATAGCCTGTGCTTTGCGCCGTGTGCGGCAGATGAGTAACACCTTATCGCTGCGATGCTCTTTTAACACATGCGCCAGCCATTCCAGGCGGGGATCAGTGTTGAAATCGTATTCCGCCTTGTATTGCTGCCGCCCGCCATCGCCGGAAAATTCTTCAACCAGGCTCTGGCAGAGTTCAGGATTCATGGCTGATTCCAGCTTTACCGGGTGTGCTTTACGTTTGGGGAAATTCTGCATGGCGGTACGGGTATTGCGGAACATCACCCGCCCGAGGCCATGCCGGTCAAGCAGATCATTGAGCAGGCTTTGCCGCGCCTGTTGCTGACCGGAACGTATCTCCTGCACACGTTGATGCAAACGCTCGTTATCGTTGGCAAATAATACCGCCAGGATCTGTTCATCTTCGGGGGTCAATTTTTTTTCATCTAATAATTTTCCGGCAATGATTGCAACATCATGGTACTTGTCCGATTCGCGGCGGAATTGTTCATAATCATAATAACGGCTGCGATCCAGTAATTTCAAGCGTTCAAAATGGCTGTGCAATCCGAGTTGTTCCGGGGTAGCCGTTAACAACAGCAATCCCGGGGTCTGTTTGGCTAATTCCTCGACCAGGGCATAAGACCCGCCCCCTTCCTGAAGGTGGTGGGCTTCATCGACAATCAGCATATCCCACCCGGATGTAATAGCCTGTTGCCGCCGGTCTTCATCGGCAGCCAGAAAATCGACGCTGCACAGGATCAGGGCATCGTCGGCAAATGGATTAATATCGGGATCGTTCTCCAGCACATCAAAGCAATAATCTTCATCGATTATTCGGAACATCAGGTTAAAACGGCGCAACAGTTCCACAAACCATTGATTAACCAGCGCATCGGGAACCAGGATCAACACCCGGTTAATGCGCCCGCTAATAAGCAAGCGGTGCATAATGAGGCAGGCTTCAATGGTTTTACCCAACCCCACTTCATCGGCCAGCAGGGCGCGGAAAATGTGCCGGTTGACGATTTCATGTACGATGTATAACTGGTGGGGGATTAAATCAATGCGGGCGCCCACCAGGCCGCGCACCGGGGATTTTAATATATCGTGCCGTAATTTAAGGGTTTGCTGGCGCAGGTTAAAAATGGGGTTCGGGTCGCCCTGCCCATGCATCAGGCGTTCTTCCGGCCCGGTAAAAGAGATGGAATCGTTTAAATCGGTTTCGATCAGGGTAATGTTATTACAAATATAAATTAACCGGTTATCCTTTTCTTCGATGCGGATTATGGTAAATTCCTGACTGTCGCGGCTGCGTATTTTATCGCCGGGATGAAAGCGTACCCGCCGGATTGGCGCCGTATCGGTAGCATACATGCGTTCACATTGCGCCGCCTCGAACCTGATCAAAACCCGCCGGTGTTCAACCGCTTTTACAACCCCTAAACCCAGTTCCGGTTCCATTTCACTCATCCACCGTTGTCCGGGGACAATTATCTCGCTCACATGCACTCCATGAAAAGATCATCACAAAAGTTCGAATAAAAAAGGTATGTAAAGAGGAACTGATAGTTCCTGAACCGGTTCGTATCAAAACCGGTTAAACAGGGGTTTGCACCCTTTTGTTTACCTTGACAATAATGCTAGTTTACTTTATGATATCAATTCCAGTTCCCAAAATTTTAGTTTATTGTCATTATAAACACACTGCCGGATTTTACAATAAAAATTCCAGTTCAATTTCATCCCTGACCGGAATATTATCAACCCCGCATAACGGGTAATCGGGGTCGATGTGCCGGGTAAAATCGACGGCATTTTTATAGAACTGGCACATTGAAAAACCAAGTTTTTGCAATAAAGCCAGGCAGGGAGTGTTGTCATTGGTAAGAATAACCCATACCCGACAGCAATGATTATTCCTGGCCATCGTAATAACCTGCCCGACCAGGGTGCTTTTAATGTCCTCGTTATCATCAATACTACTCAGGGTAACAATTTCAATTTGCTGCCCGTCGTCATAAATTGTGATCAGTCCGGTTATCTCTTCATTTTGCACTGCCACAAAGCCGGGTAATTCATCAGCCTGGTGAATTCGTTCTTTTTTAATAATAACACAAGAACCCCAGGCTTTTTTCAATGCTTTGTGTACGCGGTTTTTATCATTCCGGCTAATCGGTAAGATTTTAAATTTCGTTTCCATAATGCACTTCTGTCCCCAATATTTGAATTACAAACCAAGTAAATCGGTGGCGTCAAAATCATATAAATCCGATGGTATATTTTTATTGGTACTGTTTGGTTTTTCAGGTTTATCCGGTTTTGGAGATTGTGACTGTTCATCCGCAGTATTCGGTACAGCTGTTCTGGCTTCCTTATTAAATATACTTTTTAACTGCATGGTGCGGACATTCACTTTGAAAAGTTGCAACAAGTCATTACGCTGGGTATGCAGAAATTTGATCAGGTCGATACTGCGGATTACCATAATTTCCAGCGGGCTAAGAGCTTGCAATATAACGGTAGAATCGGGGTCAAAACTTTCCGCAATAAATTCATGCCCGATAGATTCTCCTACTTTCAATATTCCCAATTTGCGATTACGATAAAAACAAACCGCGGAACCGGATAGAACTGTGGCGATATATTCAGTAAAATTCAAGACATGTTTGTCGTTTTGCGCCAGGCGGGAAATTTCTCCATGCTTGATAATTTCTTCTACCAGGGTTGTCGGAAAACCACTGAATATTTCCGGTATTTTCCCGGACTCTTCTTTCACTTCCTCTTTTGCCGTTGTTATCGGCGTTACCATTTTTTTATTCACCAGAGCCAGGTTGTGAACGGCAGTTAATAATTCTTCCGGTTTGAATGGTTTCAGCACAAACATATCGGCGCCGGCCCGTTGGGCAATTCGGGTATGGGTTTGATTCCCATAGGAAGAGCAGGCAATAATTTTAGTTTTGGGCGAATGTTTTTTAATCTCTTTTATTAAATTAATCCCATTCATTGGACCCGGTAACACAAGATCTACAATCGCAATGATATAATTATTTTGCTTTATGTAATTAATTGCCTGGTAGGCGTCGGAAGTAATATCTATCTGGTATCTTGTGGAACCCAATAATTTGGAAACGATTCGTTGGGTTATCTGGTCATCTTCAACAACTAGTATCATTTCAACACCTGAAAAATCTACTACTTGGCCATTATTCCCACATTTTCTATAACAAAATTTAAGTAGAAATTAAGCCTAAATCAAGTGCTTTATTTTCAAAAACGGCTAACTTTTTGCTCGGAAACAACCCTGAAATACTAATTTAAACACTGTTTATTGTAAAATGGGAACAACATTACCATTCGGTGACCAGGCCGTCCCTGGCAATGGTAACAAAATGACAGGTGCGGCAGAATTCATTCAGTTCATCATGAACAGATGGGTCGATGTGAGTAAATATCAGTCTATTTACTTGCCGATCAAAAGCCAGCCGGACAACCGCCCGGTAATCGATATGAGTGGCCTCGCTTATCAGGGTTGTCCCAGGGAGTATTTCAGAAGTAAAACACTGAATAGTTGCCACATCAGCGGTATAAACCAGGCGTTTTAGACCGGATTCGATAGTAAAGCCAAAAGCCGGCCGGGGTGTATTGCCGGTTATGTTGTCCTTGGTAAAATGATCGGAAGGCCAGGCATGAACAGTCATTTCCTGGTTTTGCCAAACGCTTCCGGATGTTAAAGAAAAAAAACGGCAGGTAAAAATTTTCTTTTTGACTTCCGGGCCAAGATACATTGCCGATAGCATGTTACGAATTGGTTCGATTCCCTCAACCGGCAGGTAAATATCAAGCGGTTCGATCCGGTTTGCCATATACATATTCTGCACAACCGAAAACAGACCGGCAACATGATCCGGGTGCAGGTGGGATATAAATATGGCGGAAAATTTTTCTGCGAGTGTGTAATAATTTATCCAACCGGCAATCCCCTCGCCGCAATCCAGTAAAATTGCTGTATCTGCGGTTTCCACAATACAGGCGGAACCGCCGCGTCCGGGTTCGGCATGACCTGAACCTGTGCAGGCGGTGATGATTCTATGCTTGTTTTCGAGACCATCTTTCATAAACTGAAAATAAAGATTTTAATTGGTAAACTCAATATAAATATATAAACCGGAATTCGATTTATTGAAAAGCACATTACAAAATGGCCCTTTTCTTGCATAACGGAAACCAGTAATAAATACTTTAGTAATGCATCTCTTGTTTTTTCTATTTACAGTTTTTATTTTTTTACTTGCCAAAGTTTGGTAAAAATAATGATCCACAGTCATTAGCTCATATAGTTATATTTAGTAAAAATAATTAATTAACAAGATATATCCGGTTTTAAAACAACAATTCAGCTTTCCATCTCATTTTGATATGGAGCAAGATAATTAACGAAATGAGGAATTACGAGATGAACAAAACTACATACTGTTTATTTCAGATACTTTTTGTGGCAGGTGTTTTTTTATCACAAGGGGAAATTTTTGCCGGCAAAGAGCGTCCGGAGAACTTTTGGGAACATTCAACCAGTCTGTTTACAGAGGGTGATGATGTTGTAGAATTAATGATTGGTGGATACAAAACCAAGGAATACGAGTATACCGACATTGATGGTATTAAACATTACAAAATTTCAAAAATTGACCGTTCAGATGAAATTTGGAAACATAATCGCGAAACCGGCGAATGGGTGCAGCTAAAACCTTATGATGAATCCTGGCGTAAAGTGCCGCCAATGGCCGGGCACCAGGCTTTGCAAAACAAGCTGGACGGCTACGTTTACTGTTTTGGCGGCCGTAATGCTAATGGCGACAGTAGTGTTTACATGCTTAATTTACAAAAAGGTGAATGGCGCCAGCTTGGATTTCATAAATTTTATGGTCATGAAAAAACAGCCGTTGCTGTCGATTTCAGCCCATTCGGCAGCCCTGATTCGTTGCAGACCGGCAAGGCGGTTTTCCATGGCGGAATTGTCAATGGACTGGTCTCTAACGAATTACATAAAGTATCTTTCTCTGCAGCGGGGCTGTCAATTGAAAGCCAAACCACACCGCGGGCATTATATGGGCATTCCGCCATTTATGATAAATCTGCCGATGTCTGGCATTTCTGGGGCGGCCAAAATGAAAACGGTTATAATTATGATAATTTCCAGTATAGCAGCGCTTCCGGGTTTGAGTGGGGCCCGCAAATGCAGGGGCAATTTATTATGCCGCGCAGTTCCGGCGCTACTCTGACATCGGATAATACACTTTTTGTCTGGGGTGGAAAGAGCTACTCTTATTTACGCAAAGCAGCCGATGGTGGAGATGAAATCCGCACCGACCTGTGTGCAATTACCGCTAAAAACGGCCAACTGTATGGCAGGATCATTGCAACCGGCCTGCCGCCTGTGTCACATACGGCGCTTTCAATGGATGTTGTCGACGGCGATACGCTCTTTTATGTCTCAGGAGGCATCTCCACCATCTGGACTGAGGGCGACACCTCAATCAGCGACAATATCTATCGCTACAATATAAACAAAAACATTATTCAGCAATACGATACAACTGCGGCGCAATGGGGTGAACTAATAACCACTGTCGAGGAAGAGCATTTCCCGGTTTCACCCGAATTACATGTGGATGTACCGGTCTGGCCGAATCCGGCCGGCGGGATGGTCTCATATCAACTACAGAAAGGCATCAAAGCCAAATCTGTTAAATTATATAATCAACTGGGACAAATGGTAATGCACATAAACAATCCCCGTGACAACCGATTTGATCTGAGCGCCTATGCGCCAGGTATTTATTTTATGCGGATCGATACAGATACCAAGCCCTGCTTTGCCAGGATTGTGAAAATCACAAAATGAGGAAAAATGAAATGAACAGAACTTTACACTATGTTTTTACCTGCCTGTTTGTGGCAGTATTATTATTTCCAACGGTGGAAAGCCAGGCCCAGCAGTTAGAAGCTCCGAAAGACTTTTATGCCTTTTCCACCAGCTATCTTAAAGAAGGTGATGATCATGTTGCCATAATGATCGGGGGGTTCAAAGCCAAGCAATATTCATTTACTGATGAGTATGGAGTAGTCCATTATGAATATTTTGACATTGACCGCTCAAATGAAATATGGAAGTATAAATATCGAACCCATGAATGGGTACAGCTAAAACCCTACGATGAATCCTGGCTCAAGGTGCCGCCGATGGCCGGCCACCAGGCAATTCAAAACCAAAAGGATGGCTATATTTACTGCTTTGGCGGCCGCAGCGCTAATGGCGATAGTAGCGTCTATATGCTCAATATGCAAAAAAGAGAATGGCGCCAGCTCTGTTTTCATAAATTCTATAATCATGAAAAAACTGCCGCGGCGGCAGATTTAAGGGCATCTGCCAATCCGGACCTGTTGCCCACTGGCAAGGCGGTTTTCCACGGCGGCATCCATGACGGTATCGTCTCTAATGAACTCTATGAGGTGACCTTTACAGAGGATGGTATTGATATACAAAGCAAAACAACACCGCGGGCGTTGTATGGTCATTCCGCTATTTATGACAATTCCGCCGATGTATGGCACTTTTGGGGCGGTAAAACTGAAAATGGCTTTAATTATGAAAATTTCACCTATAGCAGCGCTGCCGGATTTGGCTGGGGCCCGCAAATACAGGGCCCCTTTGTAATGCCCCGCGAGGGAGGCGCTACATTATTACTTGATAATTCTCTCTATGTGTGGGGCGGCCGGAGCTATTCTCCCCTGCGTAAATCAGCAGGCGACGGCGAAGAGATCCGCACCGATCTGTGCGTAATAACTGCAAAAGACGGCCAGCTTTACAGCAAGATACTGGCCACCAATTTACCGCCGGTCTCTGAAGTTCCCCTCTCGGTAGATATTGTCGATGGCGATACGCTCTTTTATGTTTTCGGCGGTATTTCAACGATCTGGACTGATGGCGATACCTCGATAAGCAACAATGTCTACCGGTATAATATGACGAAAAGCATTATCCAGCAATACGACACAACCACTTCTCAATGGGGAGATCCGCAAACCAGCGTTGACGAAGAACATTTCCCGGTTTCACATGAATTGCAACTGGACGTTCCGGTTTGGCCTAATCCTGCCGCCGGTGTGGTTTCATATCAACTGCAGGAAGGAATCAAAGCCAAATCTGTTAAAATATACAATCAACTGGGACAGATGGTATTGCACATTAACAATCCCCACGATAATCGCTTTGATTTGAATGGTTATGCCCCCGGCATCTATTTTGTGCGGGTCGATACAAATACCAGACCCTGCTTTGCCAGGATTGTTAAAATATCGCAACGCTAATGGTGTTGTACAAGAGGAACAGGTACGAATAAAAAAGGCGGCTTTTCAGCCGCCTTTTTTTTGTAATATAATTCAGGTTATTAACCAGGTACTTTAAAGGCCCAAACCAGATGCTCAGGTTTAGTTTGCCCGAAAGGTTCTTTCCATGATCATTAATAACCATTCATCAACCGGAATATCATTTTTATAATATTCATAACGGGAAAACGCTACCAGTAAAGTTTTTTGTACCAGCGCTTCCGCATCGACGGTATCATGGGTTAAACATATTGCTTCCGTATATAATATATCCAGATTCTGCATCACATCCTGCTCAAATCGCACCCGTTTGGTCGGATCAAGCAATATTTTTAATATATCTAATGACTGATCATTATCGCCGGATTTGGTTTTAACCAGCGTATCCTCATTCTCAGACATACCTGTGCCTCCTTCCTGTTCATCCCTGCCTTAATTTAGTAAATACCGCATTCTAGTCCTTGATGCAGATCAAGAATTGGTGATTATTTGTGTTTTGACCCACTTTTTCGGTCTCTTTTTTTTGCTTGTTTGCCGTAAAATACAATATTTAGATCATTACATTATAAAACAATCAATATATGGGAATATATATACTAAACCTGTGGTTAAACCACGTTACCAAACTATTGTACACAACTGGCGTGCCAGTCCCGTATAATTTAAAAAATCCGACTTTCACCAGGAAAAAGTTAAATAAATCAATCCGGTAAACAAGGAGTAATAATTATGCAGCAATCCGGTCTTATAGGTAAAACCTCGGTTCGCGATAATATCATCATCAGCGATAATCCCCGTTACCCGATATTTAAAGAATTGTACATCAAGCAGAAAAAAGCCATCTGGTTCCCTGAAGAACTGAATATTCAGCAGGATGTGCTGGATTACAAGGCGCTCACCCCGGTGGAAAAAGAAGTGTTCGATATGGCGGTCGGCTATTTTTCCTCCTCGGAACTGCTGGTCGGCAATGTGCTGGTGAACGGGTTCTTTCCCCTGCTGATCGATCCGTATGCAAAAATGTCCTTTACTACGCAAATGTTTGTGGAAAATATTCACAGTGATTTTTTCGAAAGCATCATGCAGTCCTTTGCCATGGATCGGGACAAGCTGTACCGGATCACCCAGACCGATCCCCTGTTGTACAAAAAACAGGATATCATCATCCGTGAAGTGGACAAGCTGACCTACGGCAAGGGCGATCCCTATACAGTGGCCGGACGCAAGCTCATCTTGAAAAGCATTTTGCTGAACAACATAGTCATGGAAGGGATTTTCTTTTACTCCACCTTTGCGCATTTCTTTGCCATGAAAGACACCGGTAAAATGAAGAATGTGGTCTCAGGCGTGGAACTGGTATTGATCGACGAAAGTCTGCACCTGCAAAACGGCATCGAGGCGATCCTGATTCTGCTGGACGAAACCCCGGAAATCGTGCAGGATGAAGAGTTTGTGCAAGAGATTCAGACGGTCATTATTGACAGCGCCAGTCTGGAATTCGAATACCTGGAACGCATGTTCGGCGGCAAAACCATCTATGGTCTTACCTTCCGGGAATTAAAGCGTTACCTGCAATACATCACCGATCGCCGCATGGAAGAACTCGGCTTTGAACCGGCTTTTCATGTTGATGAGAATCCACTTAAATTCCTGCAAAAAGAGGACTTTAAAAAACTGACCAACTTTTTTGAAGTTTCCTCCACCGAATATACCAATTACTAGAGACCGGGAGAATTAATATGAATAGAATTGTTGTGAAAAGAGACGGCGCGGAAGAAAAATTTCAAACCCGTAAAATCGTTAACGCCGTGTTTTGGCTGCTGGAAGGATTGGATGTTAAAGACGATTACGACCTGGTCTACCGGATCATGAAAGAGGTGGATTTAAAGGTGCCGGAGCGGGTGACCACCGAAGAACTGGATTACCTGGTGCTGAAGGCCATCGAACAACTCATTCCGCGCAATACTATTTATGACCGGCTCGCCGCCCGGCAATTGTTAAAGATCATCACCCGCAAACTGGATTTGCGTTTTAAAAGCTTTGCCGAATTCATCCATTTCGGCGTGCAGGAAAAAATCCTCAAAAAAGAATTACTCAATTTTGATCTGATGGTATTGGAAAAAGCCGTGGATGAGAGCCGCAACGACACGCTGGATTATTTCGGCCTCTCGGTACTGCAAGACCGCTATTTTTGCCGCGACCGTAATTTTGAACTGATTGAAAAACCACAGTGGTTCTTTATGCGCGTGGCGATGGGCATTGCCGATGACGAAACCCAGGCTGTTAAAATCTATCACAAACTGTCCGCTTTGGAATACCTCCACTCTACCCCGACGCTGTACAATTCCGGCACCACCACCAGTCAATACAGCAGCTGCTATATTAACGTGGTGGAAGACGACCTGCTTTCTATAATGGATAAAGTGCGGGAAACCTCGCTGCTGGCCAAATACGCCGGCGGCGTCGGAACGGACGTCACCCGGATTCGCGCAACCGGTTCGCGCATCCATTCGCTGAACGCCAAGTCTTCGGGTATCATCCCCTTTATCAAAATATTTGACAGCACGGTAAACGCCATTCAGCAGGGCGGGCGGCGGCGCAGTTCGCAGGTGGTGTATATCCAGCCCTGGCATGTCGATATTGAAGCGTTCCTGGATTTGAAAGAAACCACCGGCAACGCCTATTTGCGCACGCCCTCGCTGAACACGGCGCTGTGGATGCCGGATGAAATGATGCGCCGCATCGACAAAGGCGAAATGCTGTACTTTTTCGATCCCGCCGAATGTTCCGGACTGGTGGAAGCGCACGGCGAGGCGTTTACTAAATTGTACAAAGAGTACATCAAACAAGCCGAAGCCGGCAAGCTGCGGCTGTGGAAGAAAATGGACGGTCGCGAGTTCTATAAAAAGTACCTGTTCAAGCTGGCCAAGACCGGCCATCCCTGGCTCACCTTCAAGGATGCGCATAACCGGCAGAATCCGTGTCCCGCTTACAGTGTAATCAACAGTTCCAACCTGTGTACGGAAATATCCATTCCCAATTCATCGCAATCCACAGCGGTGTGCACCCTGGCCTCGATTAATTTGGCCAAACATGTGAATGCCGGCAAGACCGACCTGGATTGGGAAAAATTGCACGATACCATTGCCACCGCCGTGAAAGCGCTGGATAATATTATGGACAGGAATTTCTATCCTTCGGAAGAATCGAAAAAGAATACGATGGATTTGCGGCCAATGGGACTGGGCGTGATGGGTTTTGCCGAAGCGCTGCTGGATTTGGGCATCAGTTACGATTCCGACCGGGCTGTAACGCTGGCAGGACAAATCGGTGAATTTATGAAAAATACCGCTTATAGTAAATCCGCACAAATGGCGAAGGAACGCGGTGCATTCCCGCATTACCTGGAAATGCAACAACAAGGCAAGCCGTATCCATACAAACCGCGCCGCAACGCCGTGCTGCTGGCTATTGCGCCGACCGCTTCTATCTCTATCATTGCCGGCACAACTTCAACAATCGACAGCTATTTCAGCAATATTTACGCGCGCGATACGCTGTCCGGCAAGTTTATCGTGGTGAACAAAAAGCTGATGGCGCAACTGGAAGCTGCGGATCAGTGGAGCGACGAGATGTACGAGACCATCAAAACCTGGAACGGCTCGGTGCAGCACATTGCGGAACTGGAAGGCGTTATCGACCGGGAACTGTACAAAAGCGCCTACGAAATTGCCCCGGCGCGACAAGTTGATATTGCTGCGGCTTTCCAACGCTCGGTTGACCAGGCGGTTTCGAAATCCATTTATATCGACGAGGATTTGCGGGACAAGATGGAGGATATTTACCTGTACGCCTGGAATCAGGGCCTCAAATCCACCTATTACTGTTTTATCGACAAGACGGTTAAGGGCGAGAAATACACCACCCAGGTAAACAAACGCGGCGCGCGGCGGGGATTCGGCAGTCGTTCACCGGTGAGCGCCGCAGCGGAACCGGAAACCGGTAGCGTTGTGGAAACAGTTGCGATAGAAAATGATGTACAAGCACTAGAAGCGCAGGCGCGACAACAGTTCGGCGATGCGGTGGTGGATAAAGTACTGAGCGGCAATATGGATAGCTGTCCCACCGACCCGCTGCTGGCGAAAATTTGCCCGAGTTGTGAATGACCCGTAGGGACACCCCTCGCGGGTGTCCTTTTACAAAAAAAAATGATCGCCCGGTACATCCGTGCCGGGTGAAGGACACACCGGGTTTTAATCCCGGTAAACCTTCCAGATTGCCGAATAAATATTCTTCCCTATCCTCCGCACCGGACGAATGTCCGGCGCACCTCCCAAACATGTCAGATTTTCGTAGGGGCGATGCATTCGTTCCAGATGTTCTGAAATTACAATTGTTTCTTTGCAAGAATGCATCGCCCTTTTAAATTTTTCATGTTCCGGCCAGGGCGTTACATTGTTTTTGGTTCAATCTCTAAAAGGGCGAAGCATTCATGGCAGGTTTTGTTCACATTTTTAAGATCAGTGTGTTAGAATGCTTCGCCCCTACGAAAAATTCAATTAATTGACAAATATTTTAAACTAGTTAATTTTCCTCACCTGTTTCCCATCCCGATGGATTATTCAGATCGCCCGGTACGTACAGCAATTTGCAGGATAATATCCTGCCCAACCATCCACATCGGACGGATGCCCGGTGCGGACAATGGGTAGGATGGGGCCTCTGCCCCATCATTTAGGTTGTATTTATTTTTTGATGGGGTAAGACCCCATCCTACACCTCAAAAAAATGGGTTAGAAACCCATAGCCATCCTGCGCACCGGGTTAGAAAACCCGGTGCGATCTTGTTATAATGGCCTGCAAAAATTAAGGTGCGTAGCACATGTGTTAAAAAATACCTCTTGCATTTTTTTGCGAAATTAAGTAAATACCAACATAGAAATCGGCAAGATAAAACCGAATAAAATATATAAGGATTAAATCCATGAAAAACGGCCAAAAAATTTTTACTGGGATGATTCTATGTGGAATCATTATTCTGTTATTATGCTTAACCGGTACACTCCCGGCCCAGGTAACGGTAACTGAAGATTCCCTCACCCTGCCCACCTATATTGCCGATCCGCCAAATCCTATGCCGCGCTTTTACGAAGGGAGATCGCACCAGGGCGTGCAGAGGCATATCTATCCCTACCCGTACAATGATAACCTGACCCGCAACAAGCAAGACAAAAAGTACAATATGATCACTCTTGAAAACGATTACATCAAGATCGGTATCATGCCGGGTATGGGCGGCAGAATATTTGAAGGTATTGATAAAACCAACGGCTATAACTTTTTTTATCGCCAGCATGTCATCAAACCCACGCTCATCGGTATGCTCGGTTACTGGATATCCGGCAGCCTGGCCTGGGGGTATCCGCATCACCACGGCGCAACCACAGTTGAACCGGTGGATTATGTTATAGAAAAAAATAACGACGGCAGTGTAACGGTTTGGTTGTCGGTTACGGAGTACCTGCATCGACTGCGCGCTTTGATTGGTTATACTATTTTCCCAAATTCATCTCTTATTAAAATGACAATCCGGCCCAGCAATCCCACGCCGTTTGTCGATTCATTCCTGTTCTGGGCCAATCCCTCCGTTCATGCCGATACCAACTACCAGGTTATTTTTCCGCCCTCTGTGGAATATATCACCGGGCATCATAAAACAGAGATGAATACCTGGCCGATTGCCGACCGGCGCTATATGAATTACGATTTCCAGGGGCTGGATTTGAGTTTATGGAAGAATACCGGCGTGCCGTCATCGTTCTTTTCATGGGATCCGCAGGAAGACTTTTTTGGCGGTTATGACCATGCCAAACAGGCCGGCACCGCCTGGATCGGCAACCACTATACTTGTCCCGGTATGAAATATTGGGCGGACGGCAATAATCCCGCCGGGGAAATGATCAACAATGGCCTCACCGATAATGACGGCCGTTATATTGAACTGATGGCCGGCGCTTTTACGGATAACCAGCCGGATTATAGTTGGTTGCAGCCCGATGAAAGCAAAGACGTCACCATGACCTGGTATCCTATTCGATTACTGGGCGGCCTGAAAGCGGCCAATACCGATGCGGCGCTAAATATGAAAATAAAAGCAAACGGGGAAACAACAATTAATATCAACACCACCCGGTTGTTTAAAAACGCCCAAGTGGTTTTGACACTTGACGGCAAAGAAAAAATGCGCCAAAAGGTTGATACTAGTCCGGCCCAACCGTATAGTCATACCATTAAACTGGATAAAAATATCAATGAAAAAGATGTCAAGATTGCCTTGTACGATTCGGAAGGGAATATCATCCTCAGTTATCAGCCCCAGGACCCGCTGGGCAAACCCATGCCGGAGCCGTTAAAAACACCCCCACAGCCAAAGGATGTAAAAACGAACGAAGAATTATACCTGATCGGCCTGCGAATATGCCAGTTCCATAATGCCTTTTCCGATCCCTATGCCTACTTTAATGAAGCGCTGCAACGCGATCCGGGCGATTATCGCGTCAACACACAAATGGGTATTCTGTATAGTAAACGAAAACTATGGCAAGACGCCGAAAAATACTTGCAAACCGCTGTCGACCGGATCACCATGATGTATACCCGGCCAAAGGACAGCGATGCCTTGTATTACCTCGGCCTGGTCCAAAGAAGGCTTGGAAAAACCAAAGCGGCTTACGATAATTTGTACGATGCCACCTGGAACGCCGGCTGGCACACCCCCGCTTACCACCAGTTGGCGGAAATGGATTGCGAAAAAGGCGATTATGTAACCGCATTGGATCATACCAATCGCGCATTATCGACCAATATCAATAACCAGATGCTGTTGAGCCTCAAAACCGTTCTGTTGAGAAAACTGGGCATGACCGAAGAAGTGACAAGCCTGGCGGCAAAAATTCTGGATGATGATCCCCTCAGTTACCAGGCCCTGAATGAATTATATCTGATTGCTAAACAAAAAAAAGACGACAAGAAAGCAAACAGTTATTTGCAGGAATTACAGCGCATGATGCAGGGCAAAGTGCAATCCTATCTTGAATTTGCTACTTTTTATGCCAATTGCGGATTTTATCAAGAAGCGGTGGATATTTTACTGCGGGCCGATAATATGGGCATAAATTACCCGATGCTGCATTATTCCCTGGGTTACTATTATACAAAACTGGGCAATACGGATAAAGCCAGGCAATATTTTATAAAAGCGCAAAAAGACCCGTCGCTCTATTGCTTCCCCTCGCGGGATGAAGAAGTTTCGGCGCTCGAGGAAGCAATTAAATGCTTCCCGGATGACGCAATGGCTTATTATTACCTGGGCAATTTGTATTTTGAACCCCAGCCTGAAAAAGCAATTACATTATGGGAAAAATCCCATTCCCTGAACAATAGTTTTTATATTGTCCAACGCAATTTGGGATGGGCCGCCCTGCACAATCAACATGACCTGCCCAAAGCTTTAGAATATTATGAAAAAGCTTTTGCCAATTGCCAGGATGATTCCCGGCTGATGTATGAATTTGACCTGGTCTGTCAAAGCTCCGGCGTGACGCCGCAAGAAAGGTATGATAAAATATTCAGGAACAATCGTCATAACAGTCAACAACGCAGTGAAACCTATATTCAAGAGTTGGCTTTGCTCAATAATCTGGGGAGATATGACGAGGTCATAGATATTCTTGCCACCGCTAACCTGGTGGAAAGCGAGGGCGCTACGCAACTCCGGGACATTTATTTGAATGCCTATACCCTGAAATCGCTTGCCGAGTTTAAAGCAGGACAAACACATAATGCTATCAAGTTGCTCATTAAAGCGCTCGATTACCCATTGGGAAGGGCCCAACAGCGCAAGGCGCAAATGTACTATCTGTTAGGCTTATATCACACCAAAGGTGGGGATGATAAAGCGGCGACAATCGACTTTACAAAAGCCACAGAAGTTAACGCAGAAAGATCGGAATACTTTTATTACAAAGGTCTTGCCTACCTGAAACTGGCGCAAAAAGACAAGGCCGAAGAACAGTTCAATGCCTTGTCGGAATTGGCGAACCGCAGTGGTGAAGGTGATTTTTTCAGATCATTTGAAGCCGGAAGCAGAGGCAATATTTACCAGGCAAACCGGTTATACCAGAAAGGCCTGGCGTTGCTTGCAGTGCAAAAAGTAAAGGAAGCCAAAGAGGAATTTGCTCAAGCGCTAAAACTAGACCCCAGTAATATCTGGGCGCAGTACTATTTAAATGAATAAGGGAAAAAATAAAAAATTAAGTGATCGCCCGGTACATCCGTGCCGGGCGCATTATACCATTCATGCCATTCCGAGGAGCGTAGCGACGAGGAATCTTTTATATTTAACATATTGTAAAAGCAAGATTTCTCGCTTCGCTCGAAATGACAATTTTGTTTTGTGTGCTTTAGTGTTTTAAATTACCTTTCTCAAATTGGAGCTTTTGAAGCAGCCCCACGCACGGCCAATGGCAGAGTACACATCCTGCCCTGCCATCCGCACCGGACAATTATCCGGCGCAATCTGAACTTGAAACAAAAACATGATCGCCCGGTATATTTATGCCGAAACAAGTAAAACCAAATCGAGATCGCCCGGTATATTTATGCCGGGCGCATTATACCATTCTTGTCATTCCGCGGAGCGTAGCGACGAGGAATCTTTTATATTTAACATATTGTAAAAGCAAGATTTCTCGCTTCGCTCGAAATGACAATTTTGTTTTGTGTGCTTTAGTGTTTTAAATGACCTTTCTCAAATTGGAGCTTTTGAAGCAGCCCCACGCACGGCAATTTGCAGGATAAACATCCTGTCCTGCCATCCGCACCGGACGAATGTCCGGCGCGATCTGTTCATAAAAAAAATCACATGATCGCCCGGTATATTTATGCCGGGCGTATTATAAGCAGGGATATTCATCCCGGTATTGGAAGCAAAAAGCAGGATAAATATCCTGTCCTACCACCCGCACCGGACGAATGCTCGGCGCGATCAGAGTTTACAAAATACACATTTATATTTAGCCACTGATTGACACGGATGAAACACGGATAGTATATGATGACTAGCTTTTATCCGTGCTCAATCCGTGTTTCATCTGTGGCTAAATCATTTTTACCTGCTCATCCAGGAAATTCAGTCCTGCATAGCAAACAAAATAACGGATAATTATCTTATACTTGCTTGTAATTAAAATTATTTCTATAATATCTAATATGTCCTGCATTTTTCGGCAGGACGCAACATTAAACAGATTGCCCCGTATACTAACAATAAAATTTTTAAACCATATTCACTCAAAGAACTAATAATTTATGATCATATAATGAGGAGGATTTTATGAAAACTACAAAACTGGATATTGTGAGAGATCTTTTGGCAGCGAATACACATAAATCCGAACAACAAATGCTAGCACATGGAGAAAACAATGTCAACGATACAAGAAGGTCCAAAAGATATAAACAATATTTCTGAAAATAATAATCAAGACTCTATAAATAACCCGGCAATCATTTCAATTGAACAACTCGGCTATGATGAATGGTTTAAAAGCAGAAACACATTCGAAATAACTGATAATTTTTCAATTGCCCGGGTTATGGAAGTCAATAAAAACAACTACCAGGTCAGTACCGGTCAGCATGAAATGTATGCTGAAGTATCCGGCAAGTTTCTGTTTAATGTCGAAAGCAGTATCGATTTGCCGACAGTAGGCGACTGGGTGGTTGTGCAATGCTTTGACGACTATACCCTGGCAATTATTCACCACATTTTGCCCCGTAAAACCTTATTAAAACGCAAAGACCCCGGTAAAACTGTCGAGTTTCAATTAATTGCCGCAAATATCGACTATGCCTTAATTATGCAGTCCGCCGATGCAAATTTTAATTTGAATCGCCTGGAAAGATACCTGGTCATGATCAATGATAGTAACATTCAGCCCATTATCATATTGAGTAAAACGGACCTAGCGACTGCCGAGGTTCTTGCCGAAATTAATGACAAGATCAGCCAATTCAATAGCAAATACCTGTTTTTACCAATTAGTAATTTAAACGGCAATGGCTTGAAAACCCTGCAGGACCAACTCTTACCGGGCAAAACCTACTGTCTTTTAGGTTCTTCCGGCGTGGGTAAATCCTCATTACTGAATAATTTGCTAGGCGAAAAGTTATTGGCGGTGAATGCAGTCAAAGATAAGGACAGCAAAGGCAAACATACAACCACGAGAAGACAACTCATCCGGCTGGAATCGGGTAGTATATTTATCGATACTCCCGGTATGCGTGAACTGGGTAATTTCTCGGTCGAAGCCGGTCTCGAGGAAACCTTTGATGAAATTGCCGCCTATAAAGGGCAATGCCATTATAAGGATTGTACCCACACCCATGAAGACGGCTGCGCAGTCCTGGCGGCAGTTGAACAGGGAATTATTAAAGAGGAAAGATACAATAACTATTTAAAGATACAAAAAGAAGCTGCCTTTTATGAGATGTCTAAACTGGAGAGACGCAAAAAAGATAAATCCTTTGGTAAAATGATCAAGAATTATCAAAAGTCAATGCGGAAAAAATAATCGCATATAACTATGGTCTAACAGGGGCAACAAGGATGATAACAAATCCGCGCGCCCCTGCAACCTGAATGATAACGTGATCGCCCGGTATGTATATGCCGGGCGCATTATACCATTCTTGTCATTCCGCGGAGCGAAGCGACGAGGAATCTTTTATATTTAACATATTGTAAAAGCATGATTTCTCGCTTCGCTCGAAATGACAATTTTGTTTTGTGTGCTTTAGTGTTTTAAATTACCTTTCTCAAATTGGAGCTTTTGAAGCAGCCCCACGCACAGCAATTTGCAGAATACACATCCTGGCCTACCACCCGTAGCGGACGAATGCTCGGCGCGATTTGTGTTTAATTCTAATCAATACTGACACTCTCATGCTTGTTCTTTTGCAACTGGATCGTAAAAATGACAAGAGTAATAAACAGAAAAGCATTCCACAGAATTGAAAAAAACGCTTCCGCTTCCGACAGATTACCAGCCATTGCAGGACTTGAATTTTTGACAAGAAACATGAGAGAAAAGAACTTTCCGGACAAGATGAACAAATAAAATCCCAATAAAATAAAAACAAATTTATAACCCACTTTCAATCCTGTGAAAAAATGGAAAAACCTGAATCTTTTTCCGGGGACAATATCTTTCTGGGTTGCAATGATCATCAAAACCGCGCCGGCAACAAACAAAACAAAAATAAACAGTGAAACAGGCAAAAAGTAGTGTACGTTAAACGTGTATGCTTGAGTTGAAAGCCATGGCAGACTGATGAAATGAATTGGCAGAGCGCAGAATTTTGCCAAATAGGATATAGTAGTTACCAGAAAATAACCGGATAACAACCAGAATATCCTCTTGCGCCACAGTAAAGCCCGATTTACATGTGCAAATTCATTGACTAACATTGTGGTATCACCCAAACGTTGCCTGGCCACCCAGAATGATTCCTCCGGCGATAATCCTTTTTTCTGTAATTCCGCAATACTGTCGCGCAAATGGGATTCGAGTTCATCAATATCAGAGTTCTGCATGGATTGATTGGCTTTAAATTCATTCACCCAATTCTCAATATTTTTATCTAACTCAAACATGGCTTTTTCTCCATTAATAAATTAAAAACAGAGTTGACAACATTCCATTGTTTCCTTTGTGTTTCCAGCAATTTTGTGCCTTCAGATTTGATCCGATAGTATTTACGCTTACGACCGGTTTCGGAGATCTTGACAAAAGATTCTATACATCCCTCCTTTTCCAGTTTGTGTAAAACCGGGTACAACATACCATCCTTCCACTGAATTTCATCATTGGAAAGCTCATGGATTTTTTTAATAATCTCATATCCATAGCTTTCATGCTGGGAAAGAATAGTCAGTATCAAAGGACGGGATGAGGCGGCCATTAAATCCTTATCAATCATATTTAACTCCTGTCTTTTATTACATAGAACTATTATGTATAATAAATATACATAATAGTTCTATGTAAGTCAAGAATTTTTTAAACTATTCTCAAAATTTTTTTATTCAGGATTTATATTTAACGCTATAATTTAATTGCATCTTTAATAAAAAATTACCATAATTATATATTCCCAGCAAGGGATATAACTAAACCATCAGCATCAATCAAAAACCGGAGGAAATCTAATGAAAAGATCTGCACCCAAACAAGCAACTTGGACGATTTCGCTCATTCTCGCAATTGTGGGATTATTAGGCGCGCTGGTTGTTATTCCTATTTTGAGTCCATTGGCCTTCTGGCTGGTATTTGCGGCTTATTTTATTCTCTTTTTGGGAACCAGTATCAAAGGATTCTAGTTCTATCTATTGCAGTGGCAAAAATTTTCGCTGAAAGACCGGCTTGTTGATGAAATAACAAGCCGGTCTTTTTTTACATGTCGGTTTGGGCATTCTTCTTGTCAAACCAACTGTAAACTGCCGGAATGATCAATAAGGTCAGCGCTGTTGAAGTTATCAAACCGCCGACAACCACTGTTGCTAACGGTTTTTGAATTTCCGAGCCGGTTCCGCTGGCAATCAACATTGGCATTAAACTAAAAATTGCTATTAATGCAGTCATCAATACCGGTCGCAATCGATCCAGACTGCCTTCCATAACCGCATCCTGCAATGCCATACCCTTTTCACGTAATTGGGAAATATGTGAAACCAATACCAGCCCGTTTAACACGGCCACCCCAAACAAAACAATAAATCCGACTGAAGCGGGTACGGATAAGTATTGTCCTGAGATAAACAGCGCCAAAACTCCGCCTATAAGCGCAAAGGGTAAATTGGTAATCACCAGCAACGCCAGGCGAACCGATCTGAAGGTGACGAACAGGAGCAGTAAAATTAATCCGACGGCGGCTGGGCCAATAACCATCATTCGTTTCATCGCTCTTTGCTGGTTTTCAAATTGTCCGCCCCAGGTTATATAATAACCGGCCGGAAGTTGAACATTTTCTTTTATCTTTTGCTTTGCTTCCGCAACAAAGCTGCCGATATCCCGGCCGCTAATATTCATTTCAATACCAATACGACGGATACCGTCCTCCCTGCTGATTTGCACCGGACCTTCTACCATTTTAACATCGGCTAATTGTGCAATCGGGATATTCATTCCCGAATTAGTAGGTACAACTATATTCTCAATCGCTGCAATGGAATTTCTTTTCTCTTCCGGTAAACGGACGGTAATATCAAAACTTTTATTTTCTTCATAAAAGCGGGAAGCGGTTTTTCCGGCAATAGCAATTTCAATGACATTTTGCACATCGCTGATGTTTAATCCATAGCGCGCTATTCTCGAGCGGTCGATGTCTATTGTCAGGTATGGCTGTCCGGAAACTTTTTCCGTCATTAAATCGGTTCCCCCTTTAATGTGGGCAAGAACCTGGGCGATGTCATCAGCCTTGCCGGTCAAGATATCTATATCCTCCCCAAACAATTTAAGGATCAATTGCGCTTTGGTGCCGGCAACAAGTTCATCGATTCGGCATTGAATCGGTTGGCTGAATCCAAAGGCAATTCCCGGTATTGTTTCCAGGGATTCGCGCATTTCATTGGCCAATTCTTCCCGGGAAATATTCCGTTGCCATTCCTTTTTGGGTTTTAATATTCCCACGTAACCGGTCTTATCCGCGCCCCTGGTATCCAGGGCAACCCCGGTTTGCCCGGTTCGAGATACCAGCACATCCAGTTCATCAAATTCTTTCATTTTTTGCGCAGCGAGTTGATTTATTTCCATAGCTTTAGTAAGAGAGACGCCCGGCAGTAAAGCAATATCCATATCGAACGCTCCTTCATCCATAATTGGAATGAACTCTGTTCCCAATCTGGTGAATAAAAATAAGGCAATTACCAGAAATATTCCGGCGACACCTAAAAGAATTAGCCTCTTTTTCATCACATAATGCAAAAGCGCCATATAATACTTTTTTGCATATTTGATGATCATACTTTCACTGTCCGGCTGCGGTTTTAAAAATATAGAACACAGAACCGGAATAACCAAGATGGAAAGCAACAAGGACGAAAGCAATGCAATAGCAACTGTTACTGCAAGCGGCCCAAACATCTTGCCCTCGATTCCTTCCAGGGAAAGAATCGGCAAAAATGTAATGGCAATGATCAGTTCGCCAAAGATACTCGGTTTTCGTACTTCTAACACCGATTTGAGTACAGTTAAAAGCTTGGTCTGCTGACCTTTCTCGCTTAAATGCCTCTGCACATTTTCTACCTGGATGATTGTGGCATCGATTATCATCCCGATTGAAATTGCAAGCCCGCCAAGCGACATGAGGTTAGCGCTCAATCCGACAATCTTCATTACACAGAAAGTTACAAGCAGGGATAGCGGTAAAGCAAACAGCACGACAATACTTGCCCTGAAGCTTTTTAATAATAAATACAAAACAATGAGCACCAAAAGCGCACCTTCGAGTAATGCTTTGTTAACCGTATTAACGCTCGCTTTAACAATGTCGCTGCGATCATAATAAGGAACGATTTTGATCCCGTCGGGAAGAATGTTGTTTTCGTTAATTTCATTGACTTTATTTTCAACCCGCTTGACAACCTGGCGGCTGTTCTCACCCCGCAGCATCATTACTATTCCGCCGACGGCTTCATTTTGTCCATTCTTCATAGATGCGCCCATCCGTACCGCTTCACCAATTTTTACCTGGGCAACATCTTTAATAAAAGTTGGAACTCCTTCGTGAGATTTCAGCACAATGTTTTCAATATCCGCGATACTTTTAATCAAACCAACACCGCGCACGATATACTGATCGGAATTCTTTTCGAGTATATTGCCGCCAACATTTTGATTATTGTTTTCTATTGCGGTATATACATCGTTTGGGGTTAAAGAGTATTTTAATAATTTTTCCGGTGATAAAATGACCTGGTATTGCTTAAAATAACCGCCGAAAGAATTTATTTCGTTCACTCCGGCGACGTTTTTTAATTGCGGAGTGATGATCCATTCCTGAAGTGTTCGCAGATTTGTTAAATAAGCAACGTTTTGCAGAGAATCCTTGGGTATTTCTCCTTCAAGGGTGTATTGATAGATTTCACCCATGACCGTGGCAATCGGTCCCATTTCAATTTCAACACCTTTGGGGACGCTTTCTTTTGCCTCGTTCAATCTCTCAAACACCAACTGACGGGCAAAATAGATATCGACATTATCTTTAAAGATAATAGTTACAATTGAAAGACCGAATTTGGTTACCGAGCGCATTTGTTCAACATCCGGTAAACCGCGCATTGCCATCTCAATGGGATACGTTACATCGCGTTCAATTTCCAGGGCGGAAAGCCCATCAGCATGGCTAACAATTTCGACCTGAATGTTTGTCACATCCGGGAAAGCGTCAATTGGCAGGGTGAGATAAGAATACAATCCAAAGGCGACAATAAGAAGGGAAAGAAAAATGATCATTCCTTTCTGTTGCAGTGTAAATGATATGATTTTTTCCAGCATCAATGCTCATCTCCTGAAAATTCATCTTTTTTCAATTCGCTTTTTAAATAAAAAACACCCTGCGATATAACTCGCTCACCTTCACTCAAACCGTCTTTGATTTCGATCCTGTTATTTGCTGCTGTCCCGGTTATAACAGTTCGCCTCTCAAAGGTTGTATCGCTGGTTTGCACAAACACATAATCCTGTCCGTTTTCATTAACTACGGCTTCATCAGGAATCATTAATGCTTTTGAATTTACGCCGACCGGTATTTGCAATTCACCAAACATATTTGGTTTCAGTTTATTATGGGGATTGTTAAACTCGCCACGCACAACCAGCGTTCGGGTTTGTTCATCGACTGTTTGACCAATGTAAATAATTTGTCCGGGAAATTTCTCGTTCGGATATGGGGTTGTGGTGAATAGTACATTGGTTTTTTGGTT
Organism: bacterium; assembly: GCA_029561455.1. Lineage (GTDB taxonomy): Bacteria > Zhuqueibacterota > Zhuqueibacteria > Residuimicrobiales > Krinioviventaceae > Fontivivens. The sequence goes on along the minus strand of JAKQIY010000009.1, from coordinate 9,191 downwards.
TATCTTATCCAAATCTTTTTCATACATCTGCCCGTCAATCCATACCGATTGAATATTCATAATTTTAAAAGCGGTCGTTGTCGCGTCGATATATTCACCAATGACAACATTCCGTTCGACCACAATACCATTAATTGGCGATTTAATAGCGAGTGTGCCGGAAGTATGCTCATCACCATTCAGGGCGCCGAGCACATCCTCATCACTTAAACTAATGGAGTGAATTTTTTTATCTTCCGCTTTATATTCAGCGAGGGCTTTATCATAATCCGCCTGGCTTTCCAGCAATGCTTTTTGTGATCCGATTTGTTCATCGAATAATTTTTTTTGTCGCGCATAAGCAGCATTTGCAAAATCAAAAGCAGCTTTGGCTTTCAGGAATCCGGCTTTGATCGCGCCGATTTCAAGACTTTCAACCGTCATTAATGGTTGTCCGGTGGTTACCTGGTCTCCAGCCTGGACAAAAACCTGGTGAACCCGGCCGGGAACCAGCGAACCGATGTGCGCTTCATTATCCTGATCGGTGATTACCCTGGCAGGTAATGTAAAATAACCGATAACAGGCTGTAAGGAGACCGCCTCCGTTGCCAGGTTTATTTGTTGAATAGACTCGAACGATAATTTTACTATTTGTTTATTTTCATTATGAGATTCTTCCTCATGGATTTCCTGTTTACTGTTACAACCAGAAAGCACAAAAAAGAAAATACAAATGGCGCATAATAATTTACTTCTTGTAATCATCTATTCCTCCGATCCTGTTCCGGTTATAGTATTTTGGCCAACAATTTCCTCAATCCGGAAAACCGATTGATAATAATTGAGCAATGTACTCATGTAATTGTTGCGGGAATTGATCAATGTTTGTTTGGCCTGAAGAAATTCCAGGTAGGACAATTCTCCGGCGTCAAAACTTTTTGTCGCAATTCTGTAAATCTCCCCGGCTTGCGGAAGAATTTCATCCAGGTAAAGTTTAACTTGCCGGAGATTATTTTCGTAATCTGCACAGGCGCTCTTTAACTGGAGTTCGGTCTCGATCTTTACAAATTGCAGTTCAGATGCTGAAATTGACTGGTTAGCGACCGCTTCCTGAATTTGTCCTCTTTGCTCAAACAGGAACCATAACGGCACAGAAATGCCAAATGATGCGCCATAGAAGCCATTACTACCTTTAATATTTTGTCTGAAATAAGCAAGGCTCATATTTGGTAATAATGAAGATAGCGCAAGATTTTTATCAACTGAGGTTATGCCATGATTCAATTCTGCATTTTTGATCAGCGGACTTTTCTCCTCCAATAATTTACAGATGATTTTATAATCCAGTTTATATTCAATAAAAGCCAGGGAATCCGTTAAAAAGAAATTTGAACCATAATTTTCCTTCCCGAACCCAAGCGCAAAAGCGAGTTCGGCGAATGCTATCGAAAGTTCATTCTTTACCATTTGCAGGTTGTTATATGCTTCAGTATACTGAACCCTGGCGGTAAGTCTTTCCAGATTCGTTCCCTCGCCAACATTCAGCCGGATCTCGGTCTTCTTGTCAAAATCTTTTGAAATTTTAAGATTCTCCTCGGCGAATTTTACCTGGTTCTGTTTAGCTAAAACTTGGTAGTAACTGGTTTTAATTTGCCTGGTAACACTTTGTTTAATCATATCGAGTTGATTGATAGCGATCTCTTCCATTATATTAAATTTACGCCCCCGCAAAAAATAATTGGTCGGAAATTCAAGCGTCTGGCTAACTTCCAGGGTTCTTTCTCCAAAGTTATGCAAACTACTGTGCAACGGCGCATATTCATAACTAACTCCAACTTCCGGTTGCGGCAACGAAATACCGCTCCAGAACCTTGCTTTTGCGGCAGCAATGTTTTTTGATGCAGCCTTTATTTCAGGATTGTTCTTTAATCCTGTTTCAATTGCTTCATTTAAACTGAGTCTTTTAACTTCAGATTGACCGTAAACAATTATTGCATACATTATGGATATGAATAAAATTAAAAATTTTTTCATATATGCTCCACACATAAATAATATGAAATTTATAAGGATTTGTTGATATTGAAAAAACAGATAGGAAATTAAATCAGCAAGATGTTATTGTAAAGATAAACCTTGCGAGTCTGGGAGGGATAGTGAAAATCCTGGTACTCTAAATATACTATTAATTGACTTGTTGCCCCATGTTGATCAGAACAAATATTTAAAAAGGAGATTACAAAATTACGGGATAAAAAATTCAGGTTGGAAATGCTTGTTTTCTCGATAATTATATTTTGTAAAATTTCACAACAGTCATGTAAATGATGCTCTGTTTCCGACTCTGTCAGTGAACAATGTTCAGAGTGAAATAATAAAATTGATAAAGGCAATAAAACAATAGCAAATGTTATAAACACCCGATATTTTGAAAAGCCCTTAATCATTTATTACTAAACTCTCATTATATAAAATTCTAAACAATTATCACAAAATATAACTACATTTGCACAAGCAAACAAGTGATAATTTTTTATTACAATTTAGTTTGACATAAAATGCTTTAATTTCCAGTTTATTCATGCCGTGTGGTTTATGAACAGTAAAAATCATTCCGACACAACCAGCAATTAGTATAATAAATACTCTGCTTTATCTCCTGCCACGCCGGTTAAGCAATTATATGCACATAAATAATTCTTGGATTTTTGGTAAATATTATTTACTGTGTAGAATATAAATCACCATAAATATGCGCTACACACTTGACAAACAGGTATTGAGTATTCTGCAAGGCTGAACCGGTAATGAATGAACGCGAAAAAATACAGGTCTGGATTGCCACATGGCAAATGGCAGATGCCGCTCTTGATAAACTTAAAAAGCAGGAATTGCAGGACAAGGATTATTACCTGAAAAACCGGGACCTGCTCAACAGTATGCTGCAATACGCTTATGACCACCGCACTGTTCGTAATGACAGCGGACTGGTCATTATGCAAAAATATTTTAAACAGTACTATTTACAACAATTGAAAAAAACCAATGAATAACAACAACAATCCCAATCCCCTTTTTTATCGCCGCGCTTGAATTCCAGGATTTTTAGCAAACAAAATATGTATACTGATATGTTAATGCCCGCACTGTACATTATATCACTGCGGGCATTCAAGTTTTTTTACTTTACCAGCATAACCTTTTCTGCAGCAGTATAGTCTCCCGCTTTTAAAACAACCAGGTACATACCAGTCGGACAAACCAAACCGTTATCATTGTGTCCGGTCCAGCTTACAGAATATTCACCTGCTGTCTGGGCTCTATCCCTGATTATATGTGCAATTACGCGGCCCAACAGATCGACTACTGTAATATTTACATTGGCATTTTGCGCTAACTGATAAGTTATCTGCGTTTCCGGATTAAATGGATTCGGAAATGCCGGTAACAGAGCGGTAGTATTGGGTAAACTATTACCGCTAACTGTAATTTCTACAGTGGCAAGAATATTTACAACACCCTTTACATTCACATCGGATAAACGGTATTGGTAGGTTTCGCCGCTTTTACAGGTTTTATCGAACCAGGAATAGGTTGTTGCCGAAGTGGAATTGCCTTTACCCTGTAATTCAGTATTGGCATTATAAGAAGCAATTGAAATCCATTGTGACTGTGAACCTGTATTACGTTCCAGAATGTAACCCAGGTTATCGGTTTCACTCTCGCTCTTCCATATCAGGTTAACGGTATTATATTCAATAACAGCTTTAAAATATGACAACTCAACCGGCAGGGATACTTCGCCGCCATCCTGCCAATATAAATAGGGATAGCCATTGTTAATTGTTCCGGTCAAATCAAAATCCCAAAAATCACCGTCAGCGGCATCGTCATTGGGATTGGTTTCAAAATCCCAGGCGGTGGTCAGGCCTGCAGTTGTTTCATCCGTAAAAGTAGCCAGGGTTTTCATTTCCGCGGTGGTTTTACCGGTGCCGCCGCCTTCGCTGGTAGCCAAGCCGGAGGTTTGCGTGTCCCAAAAGCAATCAGTTACTGTGCCAGAATAAGTACTGCCAATCAAACCGCTCTCAAAATCCGAATAATCGGCATTAGCGTTGCCGGTACTGTAGCAATTGACAACAGTACCGCTCCATAATTCGCCCAACAGCCCGCCAACAGTAGATTCGGCATCATCAACACTAGCATGACTGTAACAATTACTGATTGTGGCAGTATTGGTGCAGTACCCGACTAAACCGCCGCCGTCGTAACCTCCATCAATGACTGATATTTGTCCTGTGGTATAGCATAGACTTATTATAGAATTGCCAAGAATTGCTCCAGCCAGGCCGCCGACATTATATTGACCGGTAACATCTGCATTAATTACTCCCAGCTTTGTTATAGTCGCGTTGGATATTCTGCCAAACAAACCGGCGTACCCATCTTCAAGATAAACATACAAGTTGCTAATAGTATGTCCACCGCCGTCATAATTACCGGTAAAAACCGTACTACTATTGCCAATCGGCGCCCAGCCTTCCCCGGTATTATAGGGTGCAATATTCAAATCAATATTGGCAGTCTGAATAAAATGGCTGCTCATATAATCGCGGACACTATTCAATTGCGCTGCATTAGCTACCTGGTAAGGACTACCTGGCGAGCCGTCGCCACCGGCGAACTGGGCCGATGCGATAGTATACATTAAAAGTCCTATTGTTAATGTAATTAATCGTATCATGATTACCTCATTTTTTTTAATACTTTTCGTTTAACTGATAAATATTAATATATTTCAAGGTAACAATCATATCATTTAATGGCAAGGAATTATTTCATTTCACTATGTATTTTTACAATTATTTAATCAAACAAGTAAAACTTGACATCCACTGGCACAATACATGCTGCTTGCATTACGGCAATTTTCATAAGATTTTTCATTTAAATACTTTACTTCTATGGAGCTTCTATGAAAACCGGTTTCACCCGCCGCGAATTTATCAAATCCACTACTATGACAACCCTGGCCGGGCTGGCTATGGCTCATAACAGTTATTCCAAAGCTGTCCTCCCTGAAAAGCCCAATATAATATTAATCCTCACCGACCAGGAACGCTATATACAGCATTTTCCGTCCGGGTGGGAAGAACAGAATTTACCGAATATGACTCGCCTTAAAACCAACGGACTGTCATTCACCAATGCTTTTTGCAACAGCGCCATGTGCTCGCCGAGCCGCGCCACGCTGTTCACGGGACTCTATCCCGCGCAGCATGGCGTTACCGATACCCTGCCGGAAGCGGCCGGCAAGGAAGGAGAAGCGCAGGAAAACCCCCTGCTGCCCGACTTGCAAAATATGGCGAAAATGCTCAAATCCGCCGGTTACAATGTGGTATACAAAGGCAAGTGGCACCTCAGTCGCCCGGTCGGCAGCGAGTGGGTCAGCGAAGATCTGGCGCCATTCGGCTTTGACGGCTGGGACCCGCCCGACGGCGGCGAAGATGTCAGTCCCGAAAACTTTGGCGGCGGCCGCGCCGGGCATGACCAGCGTTATACCAACGATGCCGTGCAATTTTTACAGACTGTGGATACCGGTCAGCCCTTTGCCCTGGTCATCTCGTTAATCAATCCCCACGATGTGGCGGGCTATCCCGATACCTATACGGAAGATTATGCCGACAGCTATTTGCAGGGGACAATCGACTTACCGCCCACGTTGGATGAAGACCTGACCAACAACTATAAACCCAAAGCCCATGCGGAATTGCTCAACCGTCTGGCAGTCGGCATGGGTGTGCTTATTACAGACAAACGCCGTCGCGAGTATCTCAATTTTTACGGCAACCTGTTAAAAGATGTGGATGCGCAAATCGGCGCGGTTTTAGATGCATTGTATGCGCGCAACGACGGGCAAAGCTCATTGGCGGATAATACCCTGGTGTTACGCACCGCCGATCACGGTGAAATGGGCCTGGCGCACGGCGGGTTGCGTCAAAAAATGTTCGTTACTTATGAAGAAGCCATCCACCTGCCGCTGGTGGTCTCCAATCCCCTGCTCTTCCCTGCCCCGCTCACCTGCGATGCCCTGGTATCGTTGATCGATATTATGCCGACCCTGGCGAGCATTGCCAATGTACCCGAGCGGAATAAATGGACCTTCCGCGGGGTAGATTTTTCCCCGCTGCTCTATAATTCGGCGGCCAGCGTGCAGGATGAGATCATGTTCACCTTTGACGACATAAAAGCCGGCCAGGAAAATATCGAGCAGATGGTTTCACCGCCCAATCGCATTCGCTACGTACGGGAAAAGAACTGGAAATACGCGCGCTATTTTGACCAGGCAGGCGTAGAAGCGCCGGAATATGAAATGTACGATCTGGTCAACGACCCACTGGAAATGCAAAACCTGGCGCATCCGTTACACCCGCGCTTTAATGAAACGGCGGTAGTACAGGAACGCAATCGCTTGGCGGCCAAGCTGGCGCTTATGGAAGCGGAAAAACTGACGCCGCTGGCAACAGGAATAGCTGACCGGTCGGATACCCGGATGGACTTTCACCTGGTCCAGAATTATCCCAATCCCTTTAACGGCTCGACAACTATCGAATATGTATTACAAAGAGATATGGAAATCCGCCTGGAAATATATAATATGTTCGGCCAAAAAACAGCTACCCTGTTCCAGGGACAGCAAACCGGCGGCGCTCATATCGCTCGCTGGGATGGGAAAAACAGCAGCGGCCTGCCGGTGGCCAGTGGCATGTATGAATGCGTATTGACTATGGGAATGCAGAGGATTACACGGCAGATGAATTATGTAAAATAAATATTGATTTCGACAAATAAGAATAAAATTCAAGTAAGACTCATTTTAATACAAATCGGATAGTAAAATGAGTCTTTACTTTTAATAATTACTTTATTGGTCTTTCTCAAACCTATGGAATTATTTTGCTTTTATATTAATAATTTATTACTTTTAAACGACATAAGAACCCACAGTTTAGCAATTATTTACATTCTCATTTTTATCAGATTTTTTCGTTATACAACCTATAATGATTAACAAATAAAGGGATATTCCTATGCAATACCAATCATTACATATAAATAACTTTAGGGGAATTGAAGAGCTTGAAATAAATGACATGAGACAACTGAATCTATTGGTAGGAAGAAATAATTGTGGAAAATCGAGTATCCTTGAGGCTCTGTTTTTATTATCCGGTATGTCAAATCCCCAACTTCCAGTTAATATACATAATTTCCGAAACATTTTACTAATTAAGGATGATGATTTTAGATATATTTTTCGTGACCAAAATTTTTCTTATCCAGTTGAGATTAAAGGTATCATAGAAAACGAAAGTCGTTCATTAACTATTTCACCAATCCTTGATAGTAATCAACAACAGCTTTTTGAAGATTTAATTCCACAAAATTCAATTAGTAAGAATGAAGATATTAGTAGATCTACATATTTTGATAAGCAAGTAAAAGGATTGAATTTAGTTTTTCAAAATCAATTAGATGAATCTTATGAAGCTCAAATAAGTCTGAATGAAGGAAAAGTTCGATTTATAAAAAAATACATAGAAAAATTAAAATGTACATATCTTAATAATCAAACCATTATGAATGGTTTGGATTTAAGAATGGAATCGTTAATTGTGGATAAAAAAATAAATGATCTCATTACAACCCTTAAAAAAATTGAACCTAATATTATAGATATCAGAATGGGCCCGGGAGATATCATATATATTGATCTTGGCAAAGAAAAGTTATTCCCGGTAAATATAATGGGAGACGGAATAAGACGTATAATGGCTATGGTTGCAGCTATCTATGAATTAAAAAATGCCGTGCTATTAATTGATGAAATTGAAAACGGTTTACATTATTCATCATTAATGATAATGTGGAAAGCCATATTTGCGGCATGTAAACAATATAATGTTCAACTTTTTGCTACCACTCATTCTTATGAATGTATTGAAACATTCTCAAAAATTTACAATCAGGAAAATCCAACTGGCGATGATATCAGACTTTACAGAATAGATAAAGATGTAAATAAACACAAAGCTTATATCTATACACCGCAAGTATTGATTGAGGCTCAAAAAAGTAATTTTGAGGTTAGGTAATGCTTGAGAAAATAGAAAAGACTAAATTACTTTTAGTTGAAGGCAAGGATGAATTGAATTTCTTTAATAAGTTACTGCAACTTATTGAAGTTATAGAAGTTCAGACTATTAATGTTGAAGGAAAAGACAATTTTAAAAATAAAATGCATGCTTTATACAATCAAGAGGGTTTCAATAAAGTAATAAGACTCGGTTTTATTAGAGATGCGGAGATGGAAAAAGCGAACTCTGCTTTTGACAGTATATGCTCTATATTAAAATCTTTTAATTTACCAGAACCAAATCAAAGTAATAATATCACAAAGAATACTTACCCGACAATCGGTATTTACATAGTTCCCGATAATTCAGGCGCCGGGATGCTGGAAAACCTCTGTCTTAAAACAATTGAAAGACAAAAAAAATATATATGTGTTGAACAATTTATCAAGTGTTGTGAAAATTATCTAACAGATGAAGAAAAAAAGATATACAATGCACCGAAAGCCCATGTGCAAAGTTATCTGGCTTCCTGTGTGCCTATTGCAAATAACCTGGGGATAGGGGCATTAAGAGGACACTGGGATTTTAATCATGAAGCTTTGAATGATATAAAACACTTTTTACAATCTTTATTTCAGTAAATTCTTTCTTCCTGGTAAATATTCAGATTAATGTTGCAAATTTTGGATTAGTATTTATGTATAAAATCTCTTTCTCTGCTCTTGACTGGGAAACGCCCATCCAGGGAGTGCGGCATAAAAAATACTGCGAGGGGAACCGTATGTTACGGCTGGTGGAATACACCCCGGCCATGCCGTTGCACTGGTGCGAAAAAGGTCATATCGGTTATGTGCTGGAAGGCAAGTTGAAGATTGAATTTGATAATGAAACAGTTATATACCAAGCTGGGGACGGAGTATTTATTCCGAACGGCAAACTAATTGTTTCAGACAAAAAGTTTTCATTTGAAAAAATTATAGTTTAGGGTTTCATGCTGCGTTTGATTTTTGATGTTGGTTTGTGTTCTTAAAGCGTTCAATATTAATTTTTATCCTTTGTTCTTTTGCATTTTGCAGT
>JAKQIY010000069.1 GCA_029561455.1 bacterium | reverse complement strand
CGCAGGCGGCCTCGAAACGATTATTGTTTGAATAAAAATATATAGTTACCTAACATTAATTATATCTGTAATAATCAGTAAGGTTTTCAAAATTCAGATAATATTTGGACCTTCGGCCCAACGCATCGCATAAAGGCGATGCACTCCACTTTTATAGTAATTTTTTTTGTTTTCACACAGTCTCCGGAGTTTGGAACGAAGGAAATGCATACTCTTTGGAAAATTATCGTTATCACTTTTACTATGCAAGTTATCATAAAAATCTGGTAGGGGCGAAGCATTTTTACAAATAAATTTTAACTATTTGAAAAATTCTGGAACAAATGCTTCGCCCCTACAAAAATCATTTTTAATCAGGCTCCAAATCTCTAATTAATAAACACAATTCCTTTTATCACAGTCTCTGGAGATTGGGAACAAGAAGAGTTTTTAAACGCAGAGGCGCAGAGAACGCAGAGGAAACAGGTGGTATATTAAAGTTATTAGATTAACACAAAAACAGGATTGGTTATGAAAAGAGATAATAATATTGTGGTTAATAATTCTCCAAACAATTTATCAAGTAATTTAGCCGGAGAGGACTTGTCTTCTTTACCGCAGCAGGTGATGACGAGTTTGCACAAAGGCAGCGGCGGCGCGCAGGGAATTGTGGGTACGGAGGGTGATACCTGGACCGATCTGGTCGATGAGGTCATTTATCCGCGCCTGAAATTCAAGGAACGCTATATGGAAACCCCGGAGGCGCCATTCCAATGAACCGACAAATTGCCATAAGATTTGTGCAGCAGTCCGGTACTGTGGATTTCTATACTGAAGAAATCCCGGATGCGGAAGTGCAGTTATTGCGGCATTACCAGGCGCAGAATAATGAAAAAACCCAGCCGGTGATTCGCAGCGAGGGCGAGGACTGGGCGGTTCTGCAAGTCAATATCCTGGAAGCGGCAGCGGATACCGGGGCAAAGATTGCCGCATTGCTGAATGATAAAAATGAAAAGACGGTGTATTACGCCATGCTCCATGATCCCGATAAATCCCTAACGGCGTTTTTGCTGCCGGAACAGGTGGAATTCTATCATTATCATGACGATGCTTTGGCGGAGCATGTACACCGCTTAACCTTTATGGAGTGTGAGTGATGGCCGGATACGAATCATTACCGCCGGATTGGCGGAACGAACTGGAGCGAAAAGCGGGCATTCATCTTATGCCGGAACTGGTTTTTGATCCTGAAGGCAAAAATGTTATGCTGAATGGCAAATACGGTATTTCTGCAATATCAGGACTGGCGCAGACGCTGGATATGGATGTGACCTGGGAACGCCGCCCGACCATGCGCGAGGTGGTTGTAACCCTGCGCGACCCGGACGGACGTCTGAATCCGGGTAATCCTGCCAGTCCGTTTCATGATGCGGTGAGTGAATTGCTGGAAACCACGCCGCGCAATTCACACACGCTGCGGTTAGCGCCGCAGCAGCAGGTCGCTTTCAGCAATGGCGAAGCCGTGACGATCAAAGGCCCGGCAGTCGGTTCCGGCGGCATTGTGCAGCAAACCTGCCATGTATCCGGATTTGAAAAACAGGAAGAATTTGACCTGCTGACACTGCAGGAAGCGACAAGTTTCGATTTTGCCGCCGGTTGTATTGTCTACGTTAATGCGCTGGAAAACAGCCAGGTGTTAATTCGTTTACGAACCGACAACACCGCTAATCCCGTAACCCTGTTTCGGGGACGATTGCTGAAAACGCCGGAGGCGGGCAGCGGTTACATAACATTGACCCTGGTGGAATTGCAAAAGAATACCCTGGATTTGTCCCTGACAGGCGTGGACCGGGACGCGGATAAAAAGTTGATGCGTATTAACAGCAATGGCGAACTGGCGAGCAGCATACAGTGGAGCGAGGGCGCGGACGGTACTTTGAACCGCAGCCTGGTTTATCCATTGGCGAATTGCCGGCCGGGGAATTGGGAACTAGAGTTTATCAGCGATAATGAATACATTGTCTCCGGGCCGGGAGTCGATGGCTTGCACTGCGATACGCGCTACGGTTATAGCGGACGGCTGGCCGGGGTGGAAAATGATATGGGATTCGCCTGGCATTTAATAAAGGATTTGAACTATCTGTATATTCCGGTTATCGATACCGGCAAGCTGGTCATAGCGGATGCCGTCGATCCTGCGGCGCCGGTCAAAGTGTCGTCTATCGCTTTTGCCGATTTCCCCTCGTACGCCGATGTTGCAAAAAACGGCAATTACGTGTTTGTCGCGTACGTCGACATGGGCGCGGGATTTACCGGGGCGCTGAAATGCTATCATGTGGCGGATAAATACAATCCCGTATTGGTCGATACCAAAACGGCGGGACAAGAGGGCGTGCCGGAGGATTTTTTCTGTTATTCCTGCAAAGTCTATGGCAACCGGTTGTTTGTGCAGGGCTACGATACGATCTATATTTTTAACATCAGCAATCCCGCCAATATTGTTTATGTCGCGCAAATCGGCGGCAGCGGTTCTCCCTGGTACATGCAGGGCTTGTGGAATTTCTGCATTGCCGGACAGTACTTGTATACTGCTTCGTATTTTGACCGGCGATTTCTCATTATCAATATAACCAATCCGGATAGTCCGACTCTGGCGGGCTCATTGTCCCTGGATTATGGCGGCTCCGATGTGGCCGTTTCCGGGAATTATGCGTATATCAAAACCGGCGATGGCCGGATTACCATTGTGAATATTGCCAATCCAGCTTCGCCGGTATTGGCAGGCAGTTTTGGCGGACCGGGTGCGCCGTATTATACTGATGGCTATGGATTGCAGGTCAGCGATGGCTTTTTGTATACCACCAGCATGAACGATGGCGCATTGAGTCTGTTTGATCTTGCTGAACCGGACTCGCCGGCGCATTTTGAAGCGATCAGCGGGGCCGGGGAGCCACATTACCTGGCCAATGCAACCGGTCTCGCAGTCAGCAATGGTTATGTCTTTCTTGTCGCCGAGGGGGGAGTAACGGTCTATCGTATATCGACAGTGATCACCAACAACCAGGGAGGGACGCAATTGCGAATTATACCCGCTGCCTGGGGCGGACATCCCCATGCCGGGGAAATCGTCCGGTTTACAACGGCGCTTTCCTGGCAGCAGGAAAATCCCGCGCGCATTCTTTATGAACTGTTGTCCCGTAGCGCGGCTATCCCTGCGCATTTGCTGGCTGCCTCGGCATTTTTCGGGGATAAGCATATCGGGGTACTGGCGGAAGCGCTGGAAACCGCGGATACGGAAGTCAAGGTAACGGTCACTGTGCCGACCCTGATCAAAGCCGGGGCAGGTCTGAAAATTGGCGCTTATATGGTCAGCGTCAACGGGGGGAACACTGCCGAGACCTCGTACCCGCCGCAGATCAGTCTCACCATTGCCGCCCACACCGGCGCGGATATTCCGGCGGGAACTGCGGTTATTGTGCAGCAGCAGGAAGCGACCGATGCGGATTACAATTTTGACCGGGAGTACGGGTATTGCGAAACTGCCAATATTTGCGTCAGCCTGTCGCTGGACCGGGACATGTCCATTTTACAGGCGCTGCAAACCGTATGCGCGCTTTTTGACGGTTTTTTATATACGGATAACTGGGGCGTGGAGCAGATTTATACTATCCGGCCGCAGCTCAAGACGCCGGTGCTGATCACCGGACAGACCAACCTGCTGCCGAACCCGGAGATTCTCACCCGGCCGATGATTAACGAGTTTACCGTTCGTTATTGCTATGATTATGAAAACAGCCGCTACCTGGTTAAATGCACTTTTCCAGAATCGATAAATACCAACAAGAGTTACCGGCGGCATGGATTTATACGCGGCGCGGTATTGAGTCTGCCCGGTTTTTACAGAAAACAAACAGCGCTGGCGGTGATCGACAAAAAGTATGAGTTATGGCAATACGGCATCAAGATGGTTGCCTTCCAGACGAGCTTGCAGGGCTTGTTGCTGAACATCGGCGACCGGGTGCATCTGCACAGCGAATCCCCGGCGCTTGATCTGGATGTGGAACTGATCGGCCGCCAGGTGACATTCCGCGAGGGCCTGGACATACGACTCATTGGCTTGGTCGCGCCGGCAGCGGGAGGCGCGCAATGAGCGGGACGGTGGTGCGAATTGAATATTTTGACGGCGCGGAAATTAAAGCTGTTGAATTTGCGGCGCAGGAGACCGGTCTGGTGACGACGCGCCGCCGCTGTAACTATGTACTCAAAAGATTGCAGAACCGTCGTCCGCTGCTGTATTTGTTGTCCGGGGAAATCCGCGAGTATACAATCGAGGTGATCACTGTTCGTCCCGAAACGGTGGACAAACTGGAAATGCTGCGAGCTAATCATAGTACGATGAACCTGTACATGGATTATAAAAACCATCCGGATTTGTATGCGCCGGTATTTTTGCAACCGGGGATTGCCGCGCAGTACAGTATGGGTCGCCTGGCGGCGGAACGAACGCAGGTTTTAACCTTTTTTGAGACTGTGGCGGATGGAGAATAATAGTAGGTCGGGCCTATGGCCCGGCAATAGGGAATTGTTCAGGAATCTCTGCTTCCCAAAGCTCAAAAGGGGTGAAAGAGTTTTCAAATCAGAGATTTGTGGCAAGCGGGTAAATTTTGGTTGTGGACGGTTTGGACAAGGGGGACGATAATCTCGGTTTTAAATATTCACATTCTAAATATCTTATTAATAGAGTTTTACAGAACCCCGGAGGGGTGATATGTTTCTAGCAAAAAAGTAAACTAAACAACAAACCCCTTTAGGGGTGGAACTTGAAAGGGAGGCGCTATGCCAAAAACATTAACAGGACTGCTGCTCATCGGCTTGGGCGGTGCGGCGAATTTGATCCCGGCGGTGGGGCCGGTGATTTCGCCGTGGGTCTGCAAAGCCGGATTTTTATGGACAACCTTTGGTCTGGGTGAAAAGCTGGGCCGGGCAAAGAAAGGAGGCGATCCGCTGGAAAACGAGAAAAAGCTGCTCAATAAACTCACAAAATCGCAACAATAACACAAACTAACTCAAAACAAGGGGTGATCCTATGGTGGAAAAACTGATCGAATTGCTGGCGCCGATCATTGGTCTGGCGCTGAAACAGGTGTTGACGCCGTTGCTAACCGGCATGATGACGCGCGAACCGGAACACGGCGCAGTGGCGCTGGCCGCAATGTACCCGGTAATCGATGCGGAACTGGAACCGCTGACCGGCAAAACCGCCACGGCGCTGGACGATTGCGCGGTGGCGACCCTCAAATCCGTGATTGAAGACGTTGCGGAAAAGTTCGGCGTGGCATTGGCGAACGTGGACGGGGATTAGGCGGGTGTAATCGGGGCGGGTCGGGGGCCTGCCCTGCTGTTTTATCTTACCATTGTCATTTTGTTAGTAAATTGTTTTGTATTCGTTTTTATAACATAAAAGTCAATGCCTGAGGGTATATAGCTCATTGCATAATCACCATTTTTTAGCCGTGCTAACAGAACCGTCAGCGTTTTGCAGGCGGTAAAAATACACCCCGGCGGGAACGATCTGGCTGTGGCTGTCGAGCCTGTCCCAGGTCAGGTAATGGTTGCCTGGGTTTAACGGACCGGCTTCCAGGGTACGAATGCGCCTTCCCAACAGGTAGTAAATAACAACCTGGGCCTGCCCCGGTTTTTGCAGGGTAAAATGAAACTGCGTATTGGCGCTAAAGGGATTGGGATGGTTCTGGTGCAACTCAAACTGGATTGGTTGAACTGTTGGGGCAATGCCGGTCGGTTCCGGGTAATATTTCATAATGGCGCCATTTTTCCCGGCAATCCATACATACCGCCCGGCGCTGCTGATGGCGAGATATTGGTAAGCTCCCGGCTGTTGAAAAATCTTGTCTATCGTCACCCCCAATCAGGAGAGAAAAGCATTACTACTATCTTTATCGCCAAGGCTCCCTAATATCCAGAACTCATTATTCTCCCCTAAAGTAATACCTTGTGAATGGATGATTTGATCATTGTAAAGGATATGTGCACAAAATAAATCAACAATTTCTTCAGTAGTGCCATCCGATCTGATATAATGAGAATTGAATTTAATATACTGTCTAACGGTTTGCGTTACCTGCGTGTGGGCGGGCGTGGACAATGCTTGGGAGTAGGAAAAACTCGAAGCGAGAAAAATGTTCGAAAATGCCGCAGAATCCCATACGTCAGGTGTACGCTTTGTTAGCCCGTGTTTGGTTTTCTATAAAATAAATTTCTTTTTCAACTCCATATAACTCTCTTGTACGTTTCCATAATCGGATTGAATATTGGCGACGATAACATCAATCAGTCCTATTGCCAAAGCAGATTTAATTTTATTTAGTTTGTTTTTATTTAAGTTGCCGTTTGTTGTTTGAAGTTCATTTCTCAGTTTGTCCCACATCCCATCTGGAACAAAATCGAGGAGTTTTGTTGTTGGATTCGACTTAGCCCTGTAGTTCTCAAATGAAAATACGAAGAGATAGTAATCGGTTGGCGTCTTGTACTTTCCTTCACCCATATAGGCAGAAGGGTTGCTGTTTCTAACTATGACATGTGAGGATTCATCTAACTGCTCAATGAGGTATAGCGCAGTTTTCTGATCAATAGAGAAAATAAACTTTAATCCAGAAATCAGGCTACTTCTAGGTGAGTTATCTATCATTGCATGGCGATCATTAAAAACATAATAATCAGATGTCATCTCAAAGTATCCAATCACCCTTGATAAGAATTTTTCTATTTCATCTCGATCGCGTGCTTTGGAACTTGGTTTTATTGTTGATAATTTGCCGCGTCTATAAACAGAATAGGGATATGGGGATTCAGGAAACAATTTTGATGCGGCTTTTATTTTTTTGCGAATACACTGAGAAAACAAATGCTCTTTTACAATCAAATCTAATACTGGGTGTTCGCTATCAAACGATTGAGATGTCTTAATCATGTGTCGGTAATTCTCAAAAGACCGCAAATAATCTTGGTGCAATATCTCAAAATTTTGGTATAGCGGCTCGATTAAGGTAGTGAAATAGTTTTTACGCTTATCTTGCTTTATTTTTAGCAATTCGATTGAGCCATCAAGAAATTTTAATATTAGGTCTGCAATCATGGTCTCACACCTTTGAGATTATTGAATGTATTAACCTTTTTTTTAAATATTGGCGGACGGGCTAACGCTTAGCTCACCCGCTGCAACAGCATAGAACTAAGATATAATAAGTACCGGTTGTTCAAATCCCGCAAAAACTAGCCAAAGCGCTCTGCTGTTGCAGTCGGGTGCAGCTTTGGGTTAGTTGCTTTATTTAAACTCTCCTATTCGACATTTATATAAACTTTTGAAATTATCTCACTACCTGACGGCAAGTTTGTAAATGCTCCAAAATCACTATTTGAGACCTTATTTTGAAAACTCATATGACCTGCATTTGTCACTCTGACAAAATTGATTTCTATAATGCCATTACCTGGTCGAATTCCTGTACAAGACCATCTCTCATTTCGCAATTGAACTGGGGGATTTTGCAGATAAAAATTACCATAAGTGTCTCCCAGTACTGCCCAAACATTTTCCTCAAGTGAAATTGAATGAGTGCCGTAGGCAGTAATAACCTGATTCGCTGGCAATCGCTGCTGATTTTGAGGATATTCTACTTCAAAATCAGGGATAGATTGGCTCGGTTGGAAGTGATGACAAAGATTTTGAGATAGCTCCCTCATATTTAAAGCAATTTGACTAAAAGATTGAAGGTCATTAATATTCGCAATGCTGTAGCCTTGAAATTGCCGTTCGCCAGTTTCTATTTTTACTACTTTTATATCAATTCGAACTTCGCCAGCTCTGTGCTTTACTTTGCCAATTAAGGCAGAATTCGCTCCTATCTGTTTATTTAATTTATTAATCGTAGAATCATTAAAAATCCCTTCTCGATTATACTCATATTCAATTTCTTCTAATACATCCAAATGTTGGTTTCTTTCGAGTACCTTTATAGAATTGCACGAGTTTAGAATTTCTGCCTCAAGTGCTTCGGGCAATTCTTTTTCTAAATAATTTAACGAATCTGGGACGGAATCAAGCCAAAAATCAAGTGCGACTAAATGTAAGTCTTGTGAAATTCCATTGGTGAAAAAAAAGCAGATACATAGAACAGCGATTGAATTTAAAGCATGTTTATTCATTGAATATCTCCCGTTAAATTATTTTTATCTTTCATGTCTCTTAATCTTATATTAAGATATTTTTTATTATTCAAATAAATATTCGCAATATAAATCAATGAGTCAGTTTCAACAATTATTTTATATTGACCCTCTTCAAGTTGAGCGCTAATATATGTATTTTGAACTCTATTGACTCTTTCGTTAGAAATTGTAATTCTTGCATTTTTTACGGCATGAACTATTAATGAATGCAGGTTTGTACTGCTTTCTTGAATCGTTTGATTCCTTTCTAATGATGAATCACTTTTTTGTTCTTGAATTGAATTGAAACCTAATGAATCAATAGTTTTAAAATTAGAAGGTTGAGAGTTAGGGTGACTATAATCAAGAACGATCCTTAGCGCATTAAACAATATGCCAACAAAAGCTAATAGCAACATTAGGAATGCGATTCTGTTTGCTACAGACCATTTTCCCATAAATGGAAAAATGGCAAGAAATTTTTTATTCTTATTTTTCATCTTTTATCAACTAACATAGTATTAAACGAGTTTGATAACTAACTATAGAAAGCATAAATATGTTACATAATAAAAACATACAATATGTTAAGTCTTTTAAAATTATATATTTGTTATTAAAATACAATAGCTTTTATTTTATGTTATACAACTTTATAATATAACTGAACTTCATTGCAATATAGCGTCAATAGGACTGCAAATACCTTTACCGCCTTTATTCAGAACGTGTGTGTAAATCATGGTTGTATTCAAATTTTTATGCCCCAATAATTCTTGTATTGTTCGGATGTCATAACCAGCTTCTAATAAGTGGGTTGCAAAGGAGTGACGTAAAGTATGACATCCAAAATGCCTGGCAATACCGGATTTTAGTTTGGCCTCATGTATGGCTCTTTGGATCATCCATTCACCCTGATGGTGTCTCCTGAATATGCCTGATTCAGGGTCCTTGGAAATATCAGGCGCGGGAAATACTCGTTGCCAGGCAATATCCATGAAGCATTTGGGTATTTTTTTGCAAGGGCATTGGGCCGGGCTACACTGCCATATCCATTAATAATATCTGTTTTGTGTAAGCGTTTTACCCTTTCTATATATATTTGCAATTTTTTTATACAGTGTTCAGGTAATGCGCGCCCTGGAAGTTGTTAATCGTCATCTTTTCGCATTTCCTGTGATAATGATATGCAAAAGAACAATAATATGCAAGAATAATTTTATATTTTCCCCGGATGTTTCGCCCATTTAAAAATTACCTGTTGAATACTACGCTCTTGCCGGAAAACCGGATATGTTTTTAAATGGGCGATGCATTCTGTCAGAGAAACAGGTGTAATTTTTAGAACATCTGGAACGAATGCATCGCCCCTACGAAAACCTATGTATTACAGAATTGAACCATTTTTTCCCGCAACGGGATGTGAATCCCGGCGCGAGCTTGCCAAAACCCCGTCAGGGGTGAAATGTTTATAACCACCCCGTTTCCCCATAACAAGCCACGTTAGTGGCGAAACAGCTTGCAGGTCGGGCCTGCGGCCCGGCAGGGCAACATGCCCTGTATTATTGTACGCAGGGCATCCGCGAGGGATGCCCCTACGGTTACCAACCGGGAGTGAATCCCGGCGTGAGCTTTGGGCAACCGCGAGGGTTGCCCTTACGAAAAATCGTCATCTGCGATATCTGCGGATAATTACTTATTCCACGCGCATGTGCCGCCGCTGGAACAGCCAGACGCCGACAATAAAATAAATAACAGTCAATATCAACAGGGCGCATATTTCCGGTACAACATCGCCCAGTTGTAAATTCATGATCATCACCTTGTTCAGCGCGCGGATGGCGTGGGTGGGGGACATTAGTCCCTGCAAGCTCACCGGGTACCCGGCTATGCTGAACCATTCCCTGCCCTGCATGGGAAAAGCCGCGCCGGTAAAAAACATGAATAAAAACATGGGGAAATTGCCGACGATCAATATTTCGTTAACGGTTTTGGTCAAGGCGGCGAGGATGAGGCTGAAAGCGATGATAGAAATGCTGGTCAGCACGGCAATGAGCAGCAGGGGAAAGAGGGAACCGGTAAAGTGAAAGCCCAGCATAACCGCCACCAGCAGGGTCAGCAGAATGGCGACCAGTCCCACCACAACCTGAATGACGCTGATGCCGGCCAGGAATTCCAGGGCGGTGAGCCGCGAGAGTTTGAGGCGCAGCATGGTTTTGTTTTCCACTTCGGTGACAATGGCGATGGAGGCAGGGAACATGAGCATGATGAGGGCGAGGATCAGTAAACCCGGCACCACCAGATCAAATTCGCTGATACTACCGGAAACGCCCAGGCTGGTCTCTTTGACCTGCAGCACGCGCGCTTGCCGGTTGTAATGATACAGGAATTCTGCAACCAGTTCGTTGGCCCAGATGGCCGTGACCATATAGTTCAGGTTGGTTAAATCACCGATGAATTCAATTTCCAACGGCTGAGCCGGAGCGGCTAGTGTTAACTCCTCAACATAATCGCTAAAGTTGGGGGGAATGACAATACAAGCATCGGCTTTGCGGTCTTTTAACAGCGTCATGGCCGCGGCGCTGTCCTGTATCGCTTGCACGGAAACCGGGAATCCCAGGCTGTCCGTTTTGCTGTATTGCAGATAATCCGCCAGCGTTTGACCATGGGATTGCCGCGCCGCAGCCGTTTGCAGGCCGCGATCGCGGTTGATGACCAGCAGGTCATAATGCGGGGTTGAGGCGCCAATGATGAGGTAATAGACAAAGATGAAAAACGGCGCCATGCTCACAGTCAGAACCAGTATCCAAAAGTGGCGCCATTGTTCGCGGGCGCTCTTGGCGATAACGGAGGTCAGTTTCATTCGCGCAATTTCCTCCCGGTTAAATGGATGAATACATCTTCAAGGGTGTTTTCCCGCAGGGTGATTTTATTGATCTTGAGCTGCCTGTCGGTAATAATGCGGGTAATCTCCGGCACCTTTTGCAACAGGTCATTGGCTTTGAGGATCAGCGCCGAGCCGTTGTCATAGATCCGCGCGCAGATTGCACCCAGATCGCCGGTGACAGCGTCGAGGGTGTGCTGTTCGTGGGTATCGAGAGTAATTTCCAGCACATCGCCTTCGCCGATGGATTTTTTCAGGTTGGCCGGGGTATCAAGCAATAACAACTTACCGTGGTCGATGATCGCCACCCGGTCGGATAAGCGGTCGGCTTCATCCATATTGTGGGTAGTGAGAATGACGGTCTTGCCCTTAGCCAGGGATTTGATGAAATCACGCACCAGGATGCGGCTTTGCGGGTCGAGTCCGGCTTCGGGTTCGTCCAGGATGAGGATGTCCGGGTCATGCACCAGCGCCAGGCAGATGTTGAGTCGCCGCTTCATGCCGCCGGAGAGCTTGGCCGCCAACGCGTTGCTTTTGGTGTCCAGTCCCATCAGGGACAGCAGTTCTTTGCCGCGGGCGGCTGCGGCTTGGCGGGACAGGTTGTACATTTCGCCCATAAAGCGCAGTTGCTCCAGACAAGTCAGTTTGGGCCAAAAGATATTTTCCTGGGGACAGATGCCGATGCGGGTTTTTATATCCTGTTTGCCACCGGGTGGGGAATCGTGAAAGCTGATCTGGCCGGAGGTGGCTCTGCTCAGGCCGCTGATCATGTTGATGGTGGTGGTTTTACCGGCGCCATTGGGACCAAGAAAGCCGAATACCTCGCCGCGGTTGATCTGCATGGAGAGACCGTACACGGCAGTAAAGTTGCCGAATTTTTTGCCCAGGTTGGCGATGGTGATGGCGGGGGAGTTGGGAGAAGAAAGATTGTTAGCCATTTAATTGCCCTCATCAGGGAAGAATGTGTTTTTCATGAGTTATATAGATGTAGGACAATTTACAATAAATAATATTTTTGGCAAGCAGAAAATCAGAGATTTTGAGCTAGCCGGTTCCAATCAGGAGATTGGAAATAAAAGCAAAGGGGATAGCTCGCCCTGGAAATCAATTCCAGGACGTAAAATAGGGCAGGACATGTTGTCCTGCATTATACAAAGCAAATAAAACAACATGAAAAAAGGATTGTCATCCGGCGTATGGTTTGTGGACGGCATGGACAAGGCAGGACAATGTTTTGCGCCAATTAATGAATATATTGATCATGCCGGATAAATATCCGGCGCGATCTGTAGGGGCAGGGCTCGCCCCTGCCCGTAACCGGAGACGGGCAACCGCAAGGGTTGCCCCTGTTATGTTAAAAGTCAAGTGTTTTTTTAGCTAAAATATGGCAGATCCGCATTTTTTTTATAAACAAAAAACTCCCTTCCATTTTTGGTCTCTGCAAAAGTTTTTCACTCGCCATTCCGAGACTGTCAAGGCCGGTTCTTTTCCGCCGGAGGGTAGCCTTGACAGTCTCGGAAAAGGCGAGTATTTTTTTATTGCAGAGACCAAAAATAACATTAGTACCTACAGTCACAAATTAGTGATTTTCTTTAACCTGTTATAAACAGCCAATCCATGTTATAAAACGTACATGCGATGCTGCATTCTCTTTTCAATGCGTTATTAATATGCCGCCGTAAACTACAAGAAACACAGGCGTTAATCACAATATAATTGCCTTGTGCAAGGGGCAAAAAACGGTCGGCAATTGCGCAAAAAATCACTTTGACTGTTATGTGTACTATTCGAGAATGCCTAATAAATAAGGCCTTTCTTTAATCCATACATTACGCATTCGACTTACCATTTTCTTGGCGATCCGTATGATTGCGTTCTGTTTTGGCATACGTTTCAGCAACGTTGAGTACTGTATAAATAATGCCGGGTCTTTACGTATAGCAACCCATGCTGCTTCTATTAAAAGATAGCGTAAGTATCTATTCCGTCTGGGTGTCAGGCCGGTTGTTCGATTCTTTTCTCCGGAACTGTGCGTTCCTGGCGTAAAATCAACAAATGAAGCCAGATGGTCATTATTTTTAAAGCGGCTGATATCTATAATTTCCGTATAGAAAGTTATGGCAACAATAAATCCTACTCCGGGGACTGTTAACAAGTATTTTATGATTGCCTGACAGGTGTCGGTTTTGGTATGACTGCGTAATTGGCGGGTAACCTCTAATACTTGTTGCCGGGTTTCTTCTAATTCCTTCAGATGGAACTGGAAGGTCTGTTTATCAATTTCCTGAGAAAAGGTCATCTCTTTAAGAGTTCTCACAAAATTTGCGGACCAATGTTTACATTCCGAATTGGGTGTAAAATCTTTCCCTTTCACTGTCAGGAAGGACTTGATCCTGTTCTTCAGGCGAGTCTGATGGCTGACGATCCGTTCCCGTAACCGGCATAAACCGCGAATAGATTCTGCAAATTCATCCGGAATATATATCGCTCGTAAACAGTGATTGGCCAGTTCCCGGCTTAATTTATGTGAATCCCGGCTATCGGTTTTATAACGTTTCTCCTTGTCGGTGGTCGGTACGTCGGCAGGATTTATAACCAGGTTGTTAATTCCCAATTTGCATAATTCGCGATGAATCCAGAAGCCGCAAAAACCGGCTTCGTATACACTAAAATATTTTCCGTTAGGATAATTTTTGTTGAGATACTTTTTTAATTCAGAAGGCGATGGATTCATCGAAAATGTCTCAAGGTTCATTTGTTGGCTATTTAGGGTTACACACCAACTCTTCTTGTGTACATCAATGCCAATGTAGAAATTGTTGTTTGAAAAATCGAGTTTTCTTATATTACGCATGACGGATCCTTTCTTTTTTTATTACTATGTATTGTTTATTACAGAATAATATTAGTAATTTGGATCCGTCTTTTCAAGGGACTTTTAAACATAAGAACTACCGGTAATTTACCGAAGAACCCCGGCGCGGGCTACACAATTCCCCAAACTAAATACGCCCTGAATTGTGAAATCCAGAGCGTACAAGTTAACCCCTAAGAACTTTTGTTTAAAGTGAGAAAAAAGTTATTTCCGCTCTTTTAGCAAATCGCGGATCTCGGTGAGCAACACTTCCTGTTTGGGGGGAGCCGCTGGAGCGGCAGGCGCTTCTTCTTTCTTCCGGTTGAGGCTGTTCATACCCTTAATGACCAGGAAAATGGCAAAGGCAATAATGATAAAATCCACAATGGTTTGGATGAATTTGCCGTAGCCCAGCACCACCGCGGGGGTATCGCCAACTGCCTGTTTCAGCGTTACGGCCAGGTTGCTGAAATCCACCCCGCCGATCAGCAGCCCCAGCGGCGGCATGAGTACATCGGCAACAAATGAGGAAACTATTTTGCCGAACGCCGCGCCGATGATGATACCGACCGCCATATCCATTACATTGCCGCGCATGGCAAACTGTTTAAATTCTTGTGCAAATTTCATGAAATGTCCTCCTGTTAAAGTCGATACTCTAACAATACCCGTCAGATATTTATTTCTCAAACTCTTAATTATCCGGTTTCCTTGTATATAGACACCCCGGGTTTAGATGTTATAAATTATAAATTTTTATTCATTGTATATAAAATTGAACCGGTTTTTTCCCATTTTATTTGAAATAAACCTCAATTCATAATTTGTTACACTTCTGCGTTGTTTCGTTCAAAATAATTAGGGTCTTGAATTTTAATTTATTATATTATCATTATATAATTGATTATTTGAAAAAATCAATATATCTATGAACTTCTTCTCGCTTACATTTTCTCCATAGCTTTATAAATCAAGGGTGAGATTTTTAAACCTTCCTGTCGTGTATTAGAATTGTTTGTAAAAAATCTTAAGGAATAATTATGAACAATATGATCAATCACCACAAAATGTGCCTTGTTATTTTACTGGTTTTTCTGGCTACCGGCGTTTTCGCGGGTTCGGCGGGAAAAATCTCGGGAGTTGTAACCGATGCCGCAACGGGCGAAGGACTGCCCGGCGCCAATATCGTGATCGAGGGAACGACTATGGGCGCCGCCTCGAACACGGACGGCATTTATAATGTTTTAAATGTGCCCCCCGGTATTTACACCCTGCGCGCGCAGATGATCGGTTACAAGAATGTGAGTGTACAAAATGTCAAAGTTTCTATCGACCTCACTACGAAAATCAATTTTCAAATGCAGGAAACCGTGCTGGAATCCGGCGAAGAGGTAACGATCATCGCCGAACGGCCGATGGTGGTTAAAGACCTCACCGCTTCAACCGCCGTGCTTGGCGCAGAAGAGATTGCCACCCTGCCGGTAACCGAAGTGATGGATGCCGTTGAATTGCAGGCCGGATTGATTAAAGATTCCGGGGGCGGGCTGCATATCCGCGGCGGTCGTTCCGGTGAAATAAGCTACTGGATCGACGGTATGCCGGTTACCGATGTTTACGACGGTGGTTCGGTGGTTGAAGTGAACAAGAACATGGTACAGGAACTGCAAGTGGTTAGCGGCGCCTTTAATGCGGAATACGGCCAGGCCATGTCCGGCATCGTTAATATCGCCACCAAAGACGGCAGCAATGATTTCGGCGGCTCGATCACCACTTATTATGGCGATTACCTCAGCGGGCATGATGATATCTTTTCGCATATCGACCATCTCAACCCGGCGGCGATCCGCGATGTGGACGGCAGTTTGCAGGGCGCTTTGATCAAAGATAAACTGTTTTTTTATGTCAATGGCCGTTACGATTATAACGACGGCTATTTATACGGCCAACGCCGGTATAATCCCGGCGCGGTGACCGGCACCGTGACCATGAACAGCGACCTGCTGGCGGAAATTGCTCCCATGTATTTGCGGGGCGGTAAAGACGTTGATGGCAATAATCATTCTTTTGAATATATCCTCGGCAGCAGCGCTGTTATCGACAGCATGGTGGTTTTCAATAACCTGGCTACCGAAGTGCGCACCAATCCAGATTCTTTTGCTTATTATTACAATAAATTCCGGGCACTGCATAAAAACGGCCAGGGCGATGGCGCCTGGGTGCCCATGAATTCTGAAGAAAAATTGTATGGACAGGCAAAGCTGGTGTACCGTTTTACGCCTTCCCTTAAACTGGCTTATAACTATATATACGACAAGGTCGATTACCGCGAATGGAGCGGTTTTGACCATGAACGCGATTTTAAATACAATCCGGATGGCGCGCCGTCCAAGTATCGTTACGGTTCAACACACATTATGCAGTTGACCCATGCCGTGAACAGTAATACCTTTTATAAAGTGGGCGTTTCCTATTTCAATAAAAGCTTTGATAAATATGTCTATGAAAACGACCACGACCCGCGTTATGTACATTCCGACCTGGCTATTCAGCAGCCGTATAGCTTTAAAACCGCCGGCACCGCCGGCACCGCGCTGGATAATTCGGTTTTCCGGCGCGAAACCAAAACCTGGCTCGGCAAGTTCGATTTAACCAGTCAGGTCACCAACACTCACCAGGTTAAGACCGGTGTGGAAATGCGCACCCACGATGTGTACCGCGAGGATTATGTGCTGCGTCCGGCGCTTGGCCAATTGACGATCGACCCGGTATGGGATGGGCCATATATCAAAACAGAAATCTGGCCGGACAGCACAACTTATCACAGCCAATACCGTCATAAACCGTTGGAATTTTCTGCCTATATACAGGACAAAATGGAATTCAACAGTTTGATTGTGAATGTCGGCGTGCGATTTGATTATTTTGAACCGGACGGCGTGGTGTTAACCGACGAGAGCGATCCCAATATCTATAACCCCATAAAACCTGAAAACCGTTATCACGATTACGGCACGGATGGAATTGCCAATACTCATGACCCTGACGGCACCGAAAATAACAATATCCGCGAGGCCGGGGAAACTTCTGTAACCCTGGCGGAACGCCAGGCTTACTGGTACAAAGATGCTACCGCCAAGTTTAAACTGTCGCCACGCCTGGGTGTTTCATTTCCCGTTACCGACCGCGGCGTGATCTATTTCTCTTATGGTCATTTTTTGCAAATCCCGCATTTTGAACGTTTATACCAGAATCCCGATTTTGAACTGGGTTCCGGCACCGGCAATGTGGGCGTTATCGGTAATGCGGACCTGGAACCGGAACAAACCGTAAGCGGCGAAATCGGTTTGCAGCAACAGTTAGCCGATGATATTGCCTTATCCATCACCGGGTATTTCCGTGATATTCGCAGCTTGACCGGCACCCGCGCCGAAGAAATCGAAATTTTTGGCGGCTCGGCCCGTTACAGTAAATTCGTCAACAGCGATTTCGGGTTGGTTAAGGGTATTATCCTGTCTCTTAACAAACGGTTCAGCGGCGGTTTGTCGGCCACAGTCGATTATACCCTGCAGTTAGCCAAAGGCAGCAACTCCGATCCGGAAGCGGCCCGCAATGCCCTGGCCGGCGGGTCCATGCCCGAAGTGCAGTTGACCTCTCTGGATTGGGATCAAAAACATACCGTCAACAGCACGGTATCTTATGCCGGTAAAAGTTACGGCGTCAGCCTCATTGCCCAATACGGCAGCGGCCTGCCCTATACTCCCCGCCGTTCCGAGGATATTACCACTCTGCTGACCAACAGCCAGCGCAAACCCGCTACTTATAATGTGGATATGCGGGCGTTTAAAAGTTTTGTCGTTGGTGGTAAAAACCTTACCGCATTCGTCCGGGTCTTTAATTTGTTCGACACCCTGAATGAGATCAATGTGTTCAACGATACCGGTCGGGCCGGTTATTCAACGGACAAGGAAACCGACCGCGCGACCAATCCGGCGGAAACCATCAATTCCCTCGACGAATGGTACACCCAGGCAACCTATTATTCGGCGCCGCGGCGGGTGGAATTTGGCGTATCTTTAGATTTTTAGACAAGCGTGAAACGCATTTTAATACATGGAGCGAAACATGAATAAAGCGTATCGTTATTTTATCGTCATCATGCTTTTAATTTCAGGATTTTCCCTGACCCGGTTATTTGCCCAGAGCGGCCTGGAATACCGCCGCTCGGCAGTTATGCGCGGCAACCTGGTCAAGTCCGTATTCGGCAACTGGGGAGTTATCGGGCAGCCGGCTTCCAAAGGAACACGCGGCGCCTGGATATATGATAACAATGGCTATATCGGCGATGTCAGCCTTTTGGTTGGCGCTGAAGTGACCGAAGGTGATCAAACCTTTCATTCCGTGGTCGTATGCCCGGTAAGCCGCCCCACCAAGCAGTCCGAAATCTCCCCCAGCAGCAAACAATGGGGCTTTGAACCGATTGCCGGCTATTTTAATGAAGATAAAGAAGGCGTGGCGTTGTACAGCGATCCGAGTTCCTGGCCGCCATACTGGCCGGATAAAATGAATGACAGCGAAGATCCCGGCTGGCCCGGCTCATGGAACGGCTTTTTCGGCAAAACCACCACCGCTGCCGAAGAGTGCTTTTTTATTATGGATGATAATAATGATGAAGAGTTTAATGTGCCGTCTTTTAACAAGTGGAATGTGGCTTTTAAACCCGATTCTACCAATCCTGCCCGCAACGGCCTGGGATTGCAGGTCAAAGTCCGTGGCATGCAGTGGCAGGATTTTCTGGCCCAGGATGTGATTTTTTGGCTATATGAAATAACCAATACCAGCACCACCGATTATTCCAAAGTCTTGTTCGGTATGCTGGTGGGCACATACATCGGCGTTACCGCCACCGAAGATTATCGTGAATACGATGATGATTATTCCTTTTTTGATGTGGAAAAAGACCTGACCTTTACGGCGGATTTTGACGATAACGCCAGCCGAAATCCCCGTTGGACAGGCGATGTAGGTGTGGTTGGTTATGCTTTTTTGGAAAGCCCCGGCAACCATTACGACGGTATTGATAATGACGGCGACGCCAATGCCAATCCCGCCATACCTGCCACCGGCCCCTATTTTGCCGAAACCAGTTTCAACCCCCGTATCATCCAGGCGGGCGATAAAGTTGTATTAATCGACAAAGATTATAACCGGACTATAGATTCTGTGCCGGCCGAGGGCAAGGCTTTTAAAACCCGCATGAACCAGAAAAGCATGTACGAAATCGAGATCGTCCCCGGCATCACCGAACTGTCCGAAGGCAATGTGCTGGTATTTGGCGGGGAAGAGATCATTAACCCGAATGCCTATGATGGTATCGATAACGACCTGGACGGCCTGATCGACGAGAATTTTTACCTGCATTACCGGCAAATCCGTAAAACCAAAGAAGGTAAAGTTTTATTTGACAAGTTGAACCCGGTGCGGTATAAAGATTATCTAACCGGCCAGGGTGTTATGGACTTGATGATTGATGAAAAGCGCACCGACGGCATTGATAATGACGGCGATTGGAATCCCGAATTTGACGATGTCGGCGCCGACGGTTTGATCGGCACCAACGACCGGGGTGAAAACGACGGTATGCCGACAAACAACGAACCGAATTTTGACGATACCGATGTGGATGAATCCGACCAGATTGGTTTGACCAGCTTTGAATATTTTTCCCCGGCGGGTGAATTTTCCATGGCCGATGATGAAGACCTCTGGAATCGCCTGGCCCCCGGATTCTTTGAAGTGCCGGCCTCTATTGTCAACGGCAAACCGGAACGCGGCGAAGACGGCGATTTTACCTATGGCTCCGGGTATTTCCCGCTGCGCGCCGGCGAAAGCCAGTTCTTCTCCCTGGCGCTGGTCTATGGTCAGGGTGGCGGTCCGCAGGTAGATATTGTCGATCTGCTGAAAAACCGCGAAACCGTGCAAAAAATCTATGACAGCGATTACCGCTTCCCGCCCGCGCCGGATAAACCCACCATCAGCGTAACCCCCGGCGACGGCAAGGTAACGATTTACTGGGATCGTAAAGCGGAAAAGTCTTTTGACCCCGTTTTAAAGAAATATGATTTTCAGGGCTACAAGATCTACAAGGCAACCGATCATAATTTTAATGAAGTGTTCGGCATTACCGATACCGACGGCACGCCGATTTCTTATAAACCTCTGGCTCAGTTCGATTTCGATGACGGCATTAAAGGGTATTTCCGGCCGAGCGCAGAATTGTTCCAGGAAGGCCGCGGCGCCTCTTTTTACCTTGGCAATGATTCCGGTCTGGAGCACAGCTTTGTCGATTATGATGTGGAAAACGGCCATCGCTATTTTTATGCGGTTGTGGCTTATGATAATGGCGATGAACTGGAAGATATTTTCCCCAAAGAGAATGACAAACGCATCGATATTGATCCAACCGGTGTGGTAACCGCCTTTCAAAACACCGCGGTTGTTACGCCCAATGCCCCGGTATCCGGTTATACTCCTCCGGAAAACAGTGTACAACTCTCCAAAATTCAGGCGGATGGTACGGGCAGGGTATTCTATACGGTAGTGGATGAATCTGCCGTTACCGGGCATAAATACCGGGTAGAGTTCCTGGATACAGCCGCCGACGGCGTAGATAACAATGATAACTGGAATATCCGCACCGATGACCTGGGTAGTGACGGCATTGCTGATAGCGAAGACCCGGACGGCACCGAGTATAACGGCGTTCCCGACCTGGGCGAGCCGGCTATCGATCATAAAGATCCGGAAGAATATTTTGTGCCCATTACTACGCTTTATTCGGTACGCGACCTGACCGGCCAAACCAAGCCGTTTGTGGCGCGCGATACCATCCTGGTCCGTCTGCCCGACCAGCATCTGATAGAAGGTACCATAACCATAACCGATAGCGACGGCAGCATTGTGCCGCAAGAAAAATATACTATTGACCCGGTGAACGGTAAAATCAGGGGACGCCAGGTACGCGACCTGCTGTATGGCGAAACCTATTATATCACCTACCAATATTACCCGGTATACCGGAGCCCCTATATTGAAAAAAGCCCCTGGGTTTCGGAAACCCTCGATTCCGATATTTTCGACGGTGTACGCCTGGCCTATCATAATTACTGGACTGTTGTGATAGATACGACTAATTGTGTGTGGACTAACCCGGAACGGGCCTATAACAGCTTTACCTTTGTTAAAGTCGACGCCGATTTCATAACGGAAAAATTGATCGGCTTTAAACATCCCGCTGATTATCGTATCGAGTTCTATAATGAGGTTGCCGATACTTCACTGGAAATTAAAAAGTACTATTCCAAAGCTTATGAAGTAAATTTCAAAATCTATAATATTACGGATAAAAAGTATATCGACTTTTTATTTTATGATAATAATCGCGATAAAAAGCTATCCGAAGGCGATGAACTGGTGTTTATAGAAGAGGGAAATAACGACGCAGTGTTGTTTAGCTGGGACTTGTATTTTATCACCACGACCAAGCCTTCGGAACCCACCAAATCTTATGATTTTGTCATGGGTGATACCCTGACAATTAAAGTGAAAAAACCGTTCCGGCAAGGTGATGTTTTTGAATTTGAAACAGTCAAACCATCTGTTGACAAAAAACAGGCTGCCGCCACCCTGGAGCAGGTCAAAGTGGTGCCCAATCCCTATGTGGTGGGTACTGCGCATGAACTGCCCCTGCCGCCGGCAATATCCAGCGGGCGCGGCGAGCGGAAAATCGATTTTATTCATTTACCGGCCGGCGCTAAAATTTACCTGTTCACCTCACGCGGCGAACATATTCAAACCCTGGAGCACGATAGTTATATCGAGGACGGCACTGTTTCCTGGAATTTGAAAACCAAGGAAAACCTGGATGTGGCCGCGGGTATTTATTTCTACGTGGTCGACTCTGAGGTCGGTACCAAACGCGGCAAGATTGCCTTAATCAAGTGATTCAGTAACGAGTTTTGCTTTCAGTCGAATTTTAAAATATTAACTGGAGTAAATCATGATTCAAAAATGTGCACATACAGCCGCAACCATCCTGGTTCTAACACTCCTTGCTGCCTTTACCGGTTCGGCGTTCGGGCAGTCCAAGGTCGGCACGACCGCGGCGTCATTTCTGGGGATCAGTGTCGGGCCACGCGCTACAGCGTTGGGAGGCGCTTTTGCCGCTGTCGCCGACGATGCTACTTCTCTCTATTATAATCCGGCCGGCATCGCCAGGGCGGGGCGTTCACAGTTTGTTTTTGCTTATACCAGTTGGCTGGTTGATACCGATTTTAGCTGGATCGGTTTAATGTTCAATCTGGACGGCACCAATGCCATCGGTCTGAGCCTTACCCAATTGAACTATGGCGAAGAAGAGGTAACCACAGTGCTGGACCCGGAAGGCACCGGTGAAAAATGGGGCGCTTCCGATATATCCATTGCTTTATCTTATGCCCGGAATCTGACCGACCGGTTCTCCATCGGCGGAAATGCCAAGTATATCCAGGAAAAGCTGTGGAATGAATCCGCTTCTGCATTTGCTTTTGATGTTGGATTGCTGTATATTACCGAGTTGCATGATATGCGTCTTGGTATGAGCATAACCAATTTCGGCACTGATATGCGCCTGGACGGCAAAGATTTGTTAAAACGGGTAGACCTGGATCCCGATGCGATCGGTCATAATGAGAATATTGTGTCGCGGCTTAAAACTGACGACTGGCCGCTGCCGTTATTTTTCCGGGTCGGCCTGGCAATGGATGTACTCAAACAGGAGAATTTACGTCTGACCACCGCAATTGATGCGCTGCGTCCCAGTGATAATTCCGAAGTGCTGAATGTCGGCGCAGAGATGGAATTATACCGCCTGTTGTTTTTGCGCGGCGGTTATAAATCCCTGTTCCGCGAAGACAGCGAAGAGGGCCTCACCCTGGGCATGGGTTTGAATTTTTCCACCGGCCCCGGTTTTTCGTGGGCGTTTGATTATACTTTTGCCGATTTTGGTTTGCTGGAAGATATTAATATGTTTTCCCTGGGAGTTACTTTTTAACCGGGTAACAACCCAGGCAGCAGTATGTGGAGAGACAAGTATAAAGGTAAATCATTCATAAATACAATTCAAGGAGGTTCGCTTATGAAAAAATATGTCATGCTTGTTTTACTGGTTTCATTTTTCGCGGTATCATCCGCCTTTTCGCAAAAAGTTGTCGGCGCGGTATCCTGGGTGCCGGAAGATGCCCAGCCCGGCGATGTTATCACCCTGACTTATGATCCTGAAGTGGGTATTATCAAGAAATTTGATAAAACCGTCAAGTTACACTGGGGTATCAATAAAGTCGGTTATGGCAAATGGAAAGAACCGCCGGCATCTATGTGGCCGGAAGGCACAATAGTTCATACCAAAGGCGTTTCCGTACAATCGCCCATGATCCTGACGGCACAGAACAAGTGGGAAATAACCATTGCTACTAACGATACTATCCGCACAATCGATTTTGTCATCACCAACGGCACTCTTTGGGATAAAGCCCCGGGCGGTGTGGACTGGGAACTCGATCTGACCGGCGGCGGCCCCATTACCCCCACTCATGATGATACCCTGCAGTTTGAAGCCCTGGTCGATATGTCCTCAGCCATTTCACAAAGAGGCTTTTCCTTTGGCGATACCCTGGAATGTCAGGTGGGCTTTTTCAGCACTGCCAATGAAGTGGTTACTGTTCCCATGACCCGCATTGGTTTTACCTCCCTGTATACCGGCGCTGCCGAGGTGGTTACTACTATTGGCGATACCCTGGATTACCAGTACTTTGTACAAAAGGGCAGTCAGGAATTCACTGAATTGTATTACAATTTCTTTTATAATGGTACAACAACCGGTGAGGCGCAGCGCCGCCAGGTGATTGTTTCTTCGCCAACCACTTCAGTAGCAGATACGGTAGCGAGCACCGGCGCTTCGGATCGTATGCCGTTCTTCAAGAACCTGTCGTCGCTTTCGCGGGATGTGCTGGTCACCTTTACCTGCGATGTTCGTCCGGCTATCGCCCAGATCAAATACGGTCATGATATTCTTGAAGATATTCAGGGTACGGTGGATATCACTCATCCTGACAGTGTTCTGGCAATGGGCGTAGCTATCAATGGCCCGGCCACCGGTAGTTGGAGCAACGATATTGGCCCGGACTGGGGCAAACATTTGATGACCCTGCAGAATAAACGCATGTACGACGACGGCACCCACGGTGACGCTGTGGCCGGTGACAGCATTTTCACTATCCAGTTCCAGTTTTACAAGGACAGCTCGGATGTGTTTGTCGGCCAGGAATTCAAATTCGGGATTTGCGGCGGCGATAACGAAGGCGGCTATGGCAATAACCATGTGGAAAATATCGACGACAGCCAGCCCACCGCGTTCATCAACGCCCAGTTCGGCAGCATCGACCCGATATTCTATAACCGCTGGGATTTTGACAAGCGCGTTGTTACCGGTGTTAAACCGCGTCCGCAAACGACTCCGTCCGCCTATATGCTGGAGCAAAACTATCCGAACCCGTTCAACCCGGAAACAACTATCGACTATTCGTTGCAACACAGCGGCAAGGTTGAGTTGAGCGTCTTTAATGTACGCGGCGAGAAAATTGCCACGCTCATCGATGCCAGCCAGGGTATGGGCGCATATCGCGTTACCTGGAACGGCAAGGACAGCTTGGGCAACCAGGTCGGTTCCGGCGTGTATTTCTACAAGATCAAGGCCGGTGATTTTACAGCTATTAAAAAGATGATCCTGGTACGTTAATTTTTTGGATCAGGCAATTTAAATTAAATCCCCGCAGGTTATTAGAGCTTGCGGGGATTTTTGTTTTATAAGGCGGATCGACCCAGGGAACATCCCCAGTCCAAGCAGGGGAGTGCAACCCCGGCGCGAGCAAATTGCGAAACTGAGTTTCGCATCCAACTTACGCTCCAAACTGGAGTTTGGAGCGGAGGGACTTGGGTTTTGGGACAGCCTGACATCCCCAGTTTGAGCAGGAAATGATGGGGCAGAGGCCCCAGCCTACTCGTTCCGGTAGCGGGATGCAACCCCAGCGCGATCTTGTCAAAACCCCGTCAGGGGTGAAATGTTTATAGCAACCCCACAAACCAGCAACAAGCCACGTTAGTGGCGAAACAGCTTGCAGGACGGGCCTGCGGTCCGGCAGGGCAAAATGCCCTGCATTATGGTGCGGACTGGGGAACATCCCCAGTTTGAGCATGAAATATAAACCCTGGAACAAGGGGCTTTTGCCCCTTGAAAAATAATTCAATGGTGGACTAATTGGACAGTATGGACGGTAAAGCATACGACGGGCCTGTAGCCCGGCAGGGCAAGATGCCCTGCATTATTGTGCGGACCGGGGAACATCCCCAGTCCGAGCATGAAATATAAACCCTGGAACAAGGGGCTTTTGCCCCTTGAAAAATAATTCAGTGGTGGACTAATTGGACAGTATGGACGGTAAAGCATACGACGGGCCTGTAGCCCGGCAGGGCAACATGCCCTGCAATATGGTACGGACTGGGGAACATCCCCAGTCCGAGCAGGAAATGATGGGGCAGAGGCCCCATCCTACTCGTTGACGCACCGGGGTGCAACCCCGGCGCGAGCGAACATTTGTGGTGCCAAGAAAAAAATGGAGTGGTATATCCTATTGTTTTTTTTATAACTTAATTTTTTCAACTGTTAAAGATCAGTCTAGTATGCCTAACGCCAGATAGCGCAGATCGGGCCTGCGGCTCGGCAGGGCAAGATGCCCTGCATTATAGTGCAGACTGGGGAACATCCCCAGTCCGAACAGAGTATTCATCTGTGTAAATCTGTGTCATCTGCGGATAATTCTTTCTGATCAACCCTGTTGCGAGCAAACTAAAAAATGATGGGGCAGAGGCCCCATCCTACTCGTTTCCACCGCGGGATGCAACCCCGGCGCGATCATGGCTATATTTTATCAACCCCCAAACTGGTGCCGACCTGCACGGCTACGTGCAGTAATTCACAATCCATCGGCACAGTGCGGGTTTTACCGCCGATCTCGGCAATGGGTACGGACACGATACTGTTGCCCTGCAGCGCTACCATGCGGTTGAATTGTCCGGCGCCGATCAAATCCGCCGCGCCGACGCCATAGCGGGTAGAGAGCACCCGATCGTTGGGAGTCGGTGTGCCGCCGCGCTGCAAATGTCCCAAAATCGTGGCACGGGTTTCCACGCCGGTGCGATCCTGAATGTCATTACCCAGCTTGACGGCTACCCCGCCGAGGCGATATTTATCGGGACTGCCTTCGACGATGCGGCTGACCGTCAGTTCACCGCCTTTGGGTTTGGCGCCTTCGGCAACCGCTATAATGCTAAACTTGCGGCCCATATCCTCGCGCTTTTTGACGGCCGCGCAGATCGCTTCCAGGTCGTATTCAATTTCCGGAATCAGGATCACATCCGCGCCCCCGGCAATGCCCGCGCCCAGCGTCAGCCAGCCGGCATAACGACCCATGACTTCAATCAGCATCACCCGGTGGTGCGACTGTGCGGTAGTGTGGATGCGGTCAATCGCTTCGGCGGCAATGGACATGGCAGTATCGTACCCAAACGTAATATCCGTGCCATACAGATCGTTGTCGATCGTTTTGGGAACGCCGATCACGCGCACGCCTTTTTCAATCAGTTGTTTGGCCATAGTCATAGTGCCGTCCCCGCCGATGCACACCAGCGCTTCCATGCCCAGATCCTGCATGTGGGCGATGACCAGGTCGGAACAATCCACGTAAACAGTCTTGCCGTTTTGGACTACCGGGTGATGAAAGGGATTGGCGGTATTGGAAGTGCCGAGTATAGTGCCGCCGACCTGCAAAATACCGGATACATTATCATAATGCAGCGGCCGGGTGCGGTTTTCGATCAGCCCTTCAAAGCCATCCTCAATTCCGATCACCTCGATGTGGTGATGGGTAATGAGCGATTTGGCAACGGCGCGGATAACGGCGTTCAGTCCGGGGCAATCGCCGCCACCGGTGAGTATGCCGACGCGTTTGATTTTTGACATGATTGGGTCTCCTGTATTGTAATTTTTAAATTTCCTCAAACCCTATTGATTTAAAATAATTAAAAGTTCTATCATAATAGTCTGGTAAACGGGTATGATCATTTTCATCACCTTTTGGTATAAAAATAATCATTCCTTGTCTTGCACGAGTAAGTAAAACACGATAAGAATTTATCAAGTATCGTTTATTATTTTCATTATTTACTTCTTGCCAAGAACTACCATGAAATGATTTTAATTCCCATATATTATCTGAGAATCTTAGATTAGCATCCCATGCAACACATACCCAATCTAATTCTAATCCTTGTATGTCAAACTCAGTTGCAACATCTTCTAAATAGTAAGCAGATCTAATATCCTGTTTATTATTTAAAAACCAATTTACAGGATCAATAGATGCTGTAACATTAAAACCAAAAGATTTTAAGCGGATTGCACCAGAAGACGCAACAATACCATATCTTTCCGATCCTCGTGCATGGCTTCTTAGCCATCCTTTTGCAATAGTAAGATCTCTTGTTATTACAATTGGATAAAAATGTTTAATATCTTTTAATAATTGTTTTGCTACTGATTTATTAATATCAAGAATCGATTTAACCAAAGCCGCAACCTTTTCCGACCTATATGATCTTACCGATACAGAAAGATGCAAATCATCATTATTGATAATTCTTTTTAATAGCTCATTACTAAATAACACTTTCCCCTGAGTATATTCACTATCAGATAATTGGCTTGAAATATATATATCCCAATTCTTGAATGATTTATTTAACGAATCAAACCACTCAATTAAACCTGCTTCCCCAGTATTAATCTCTTGTCCACCACCAATTAGGCATATAATTGTTGCCCAATCTTTATGTCTATCCATCACACTAATAAGTAATTCAGGTTCGGATTGGTTAAAATTTAATTTGCCTTTTTTTATCTTCATAAAAGAAGCCGTTTGCTTTAAGGTCCAAGCTCTTTGGGCTTCGTCAAATATTACGACTTTTTCATTAGGTGCAAGTGTAGAATCTAAAGCATCATCCCTAAAATGATGTATATTCTGAATAAAAGCTTTTGCTTTTCTCATTGTGATGCTCTTTTTTGTTTTTATTCCTCTTTCTCTTGATACAATAACCTCATTCCTTGCTAATGCTTCTCGTAAGACCTTCACTAATGGTCCATTGCCTGATAAAAAAATTGCATGCTCAGAATTTTTACTATTGTGCCAAGAATTTGCCAAATTTAATCCAGCAAGAGTTTTCCCAGCCCCTGGAACACCTGTTAAAAAACAGATACTTTTTCTTTTATTTTCTTTTGAATATGAGATTATTGAGTGTATCGCTGCTGCTGTCCTTGATAAATTTATTGCTCCTGAGTCTGAACGGGATATTTCTTTTACTTTATGTCCATTATATAATGCTTGCGCAGCTTCAATAATTGTGGGTGTTGGTTTATAAATAGAATTCAACCAACTATTGGAATCGATTTTAATTGTGCTAAATTGTTTTGTTGTTGTTTTAATTATATCTGGTAATTGTTCTCCAGAACAAAGAATTACTTTTGCAACTTGATCATCATCAAAAATTAGAGTTGTTGATTTATATTTTGCCGATGTACATATTAATATTGGGACAATATATTTTTTGTGACTTTGTTCATGAAAATTCTTCAAATCTAATGCATAATCGATGACTTGATCAATAGCGTTGGAATCATATTGCTCCGCACCAATTTTAAATTCTATTGCAAATATTATTGAATTACTTAAAAGAACACAATCTATTCTTTTCCCCATACGTGGTATGTTATATTCAAAGATAATTGTCCCATCAATACTTTTAAGCCATTTTTTTAATAGAGTTATTTGAGTTGCCCAAGAATTTTTTTGTTGCTCTTCAAGGTTATATTCATGTTTACTAACTAACTCTCCAAGAATTTTTTGATTGTCATCAATAAGGAAGGAACTTATTGTGTTTTGATAATAAAATCTTGCCATAAAGTTCTATTTTTCGTTTATAATACAACAAAACAAGGGGCAAAAGCCTCTTGTTCCAGGCTGTGTGTTATTTTCAGAGCAAGGGGCAAAAGCCCCTTGTTCCAAGCTGTGTGTTATTTTCAAAGCAAGGGGCAAAAGCCTCTTGTTCCAGGCTGTGTGTTATTTTCAAAACACGGGGCAACAGCCCCTTGTTCCAGATTATCTTTCAAAACGGCGCCACGGCGCGAATGCGATAGTACAATTCCGGATCGTCATCGCTGTCCCACACCCAGGCCTGGCCAAATTCATGGGCGAACACAAAGCCGCCCCAATTCACTTCATTTTTAAGCTCCCAGCCATAGGTTTTATAAATTGTTGCCTTTTTATACGAGGATTGCTTTTCGTACCACAGCGAGCCAATGTCGGTAAATCCGGCCAGGGTAACGCGGCCCAGGGTAATGCCCGCCGCCTGCCAGCCGAGATTCTCGATGAGGTCGATGCGGTATTCGGCGGTAGCTAGCCATAACCGGTCGCCGAACATATACTCGCTGATGCCGCGCAGCCGCTCCCGGTCCGAGAATTTTATGCCCATGCCGAAATCCGGCTGATCATACTTGTCAAAACCGATAAAGTACTGCGCGGGTAACTTGCCGTTGGCGCCCTGCGCCAGGCCGCGCAGATAGAAGACATCGCCCATGCCGGGGACGGTCAGGTTAACAAAGGCGTCGGCGGTCATTTTTTGATAGGTCAGATCGCTGTTCCATTTCTCATCCGCAAAGTTGGCTTCCAGCAGCAAGCCGGCGCCCTGTTTGGGATGGATGGTATTGCTGTAATTAAATCGCTGCCGTTTCCAGGTGTAGAACAGGCTGAATTCCCCAACCTTGTAGCTTTCCACCGGAATCAACGTATCCTTAAAATCTTCTTTATTGTATGGATCGTTTTTTGTCCACGAGCCCTGCACAGCCAGTGTGTGGTTGGCGTACAGGTTATTGCCGAAATTAAATGGCCAGCTAATATTTATATAACCGCCCTGCGCCTCTTCGACCAACGCCTTGCCGTCCAGCACCTGGCCGGTGGCCGGCATACGGAACAGCGTGGAAGTGATGGCCGGACCAAAGGCGTTGTTCATATAGACCAGCGCATAACGGCTGTCCTTGGGCTGTTCCAGATCGGCAAAACCAAAAGCGCTGATAATGTGTTTGCCTAATGGTTCGGCCCAGGCAGAAAGATAAAAAATATTCCAGTGATCTTCAACCTCGACGGGAAAGGGCACGGTGAGGTAATGCTGCAGGTTGCGCCAGGCCCGGTACGTTTGTTGTTTAACAATCGGCGCTGCCGGAATGGACGCAGTACGCATCGGCGGCAGGCCGTGCGGCGGCTCGTGGGTCAGCCATGAGGTATAGCGCGGATTGATTTGCAGCGGTTTAACGGCGGCTAACCGGTTAGCGTCGAGTTTTACCACACCGGCTTTGCGCCTGGAATCGGTCAGCAGGCAGAGCAGGCTGTCGCCATCCCATGCGGCGGTGTTTAGGCCGGCGGCGGTGTCGGTAATCTGCTGCGGCGGTTCGTTATCCGGGGGGATATTTTTGCGATATATATCCGGCGTATCGGACTGATAGCCGGTATAAACCAGACTTTTGCCGTCCGGCGCCCACACCGGCGTACGGTTGTCGTCGGTATCGGTCGTCAGGTAGGTTAATTCGCCGTTTTCCACATTCACCAGGGCAATTTCACGGTTGCCCAGGGAATCGTTCAATGTTACGGCTATTGCCTTGCCGTCAGGCGAC
This sequence comes from bacterium, assembly GCA_029561455.1. Classification (GTDB taxonomy): domain Bacteria; phylum Zhuqueibacterota; class Zhuqueibacteria; order Residuimicrobiales; family Krinioviventaceae; genus Fontivivens. The sequence continues at coordinate 3,314 of JAKQIY010000069.1, read as the reverse complement.
CAGCGCGGGGATAATAATTGCACATCGCCAGTCAAATGTGTTAATGGCTGCAAATCGGCGCCATCGGGTTTCAGCGTGTACAGGTTGGCTGTACCGTTGTCTTCTATCACACAAACCAGTTTCGCGCCATCAGGGGACCAGTCCGGCTGTGAGGCGCCGAGGTTGGTGGTGATCCGTTTGGATTTACCGCGCAGATCGCAAACAAACAATTCTTCCAGCAGCGAACCGTGTCGACCACGCCGGGCTTGAGCATAAACCAGGCGTTTACCATCCGGAGAAAAGCTGAAATGCGGATTGACGGCGCTCTGCACCAGGATGCGTAAACTGGTGGTGGAATCGTTTTTCACCAGGCATAGTTTATTGATGGGTTCATCCAGGCTGGTCAAACCCACCACACCGTACCATTGTTTGTCCGGTGATATTTGTATGCTGTTAACATATACAAAAGGCAGTTTTACTGTTTTGCTAAAATCGTCATACCGTTCTTTCTGACCATAGCTGGTATTGTAATAGATGTTGACATGGCGCCGCCATTCGCGGTAAAAATCATCCATAGACTTGTTGGGGATGGCTTTTTTAAACGCCCCGGAAAAGCTGTAATTGGACAAACCGAGGATATTTTTACGGTGGTGAATGATTTTCATCAACGTGCTGTCGCCATATTGATCGGCAATGTAGCGAACCATCGAATTGCCGGCGGCGTACATCAGGCCACCGTTGGTGGGCCACTTGCCCTGCATGAAATTCATTTCGTCTTCCATCACCGCCGAGCGCAACAGCAGGTCGCCGCGGTGCACATTCCAGGTTTCGGATTCGTACTGGGCCATACCTTCGTAAAACCAGCCCGGTGTGCCGTTAAAACCAACACCGATAATACCGGCCCAGGTTCTGGTGGCCGCAAAATGTACATAGTGTACCAATTCGTGGCCGATGACCATGCGCAGCCATTTATCCTCTCCGGTGGTCCAGTCGATATAATCATTCACATTTACCCAAATGCCAATGTATTTATCCAGCGCGGAAAAGCCGTTGGTGATGTCGTCCTGGTCGGTTATGTAAATGGGGATTTTCTGCTTTGGCGTAAAACCAAGATTTTGGGTGATCGGCCCGTAGCAGCTTTCGGCTATGGCTGCGGCCATAACCGCAGTCGCTTCCAGGCGCTGATGGTAAATAATGCGCACATGTTCGTTTTCCAGTTCCTGCCATTTGAGTTCAGGATGATTTCGACTGTTATAGGTTGCAAAACCGTTTTGTGCATGGGTGTAAGGTACTAGTGTCAGCATGAATAGTGAAAAGATGATCAGCATTCTCTTCGGCATAACCAGGTCTCCATGTGTTGTATAAAGTTCAGGACAGCAAATAATTTTTGATTTTGACGATTTTGCCGTTGCGAATGTGTACGCGCGGCAATCTTTTACCAAAGCAGGATATGACTTCATAAGATACGGACCCGGCCAGGCGGGCAATGTCATGCGGGGAAATTTCTTCGTCCCCATCAATGCCCATAAGCGTGGCAATGTCGCCCTCCTGGATATCCGGGTGATCGGTGATCTTGATGAAAAAAGCATCCATGCACAGACCGCCGACGATAGGAATGCGCCGCCCTTTGATGAGCACCTGTCCCACCTGGCTTAACTTGCGGCTATAGCCGTCCGAATAGCCCATCGGCAGTACGGCAATGGTTTCGTCTTTTTCGGCAATGAACCTGCGCCCATAGCCGACGCTGTCGCCGCGGCGGATGCGGTTGATGTTGATGATCCGGGCTTTAACGCTCATAGCCGGATGCAGGGTGAACGGCCGGCGCACATCGCTCGAGGGGAAATAGCCGTAATTCATCAGTCCCACCCGCACCATGTCGAAATGGGCGGCCGGCAGATCGAGCGTGGCGCCGCTATTGGCGGTGTGCCATAGCGGAATGGTTATGCCTTTATTTACCAGCGCTTTTTTTATAGCCAGCATCCGTTCGATTTGCAGCAGGGCAAAACTTTTATCAATGGCGTCCGATTTGGGGAAATGAGTCATGGCGCCGATGATCTCCAGGTTCGGCAGGTTGATAATACTCTCGATAAACGCAGCGGCCTTGTCATAGCGCACACCGTAACGGCTCATGCCGGTATCGATCTTGACGTGAATTTGTGCAATCGAACTTTTAGCCCCGGCCGCATGGGATAAAGCTTTAGCCACATCGGGACGAAAGACGATTTGTTCCAGACCATATTCAGGGACATAATACGCCTGATCCGCGCGAATGTTCCCCATATTGAGAATCGGCGCAGTTATACCGGCTCGCCGCAGTTGTATGGCTTCATCCAGCATCACTACGCCCAGACGATCGGCGCCGTTTTCCAGAATGACCTGCGCGGTTTCCACCGCGCCCAGGCCATAGCCGTCCGCTTTGACCACGGCAAGATATTGCACCCCGCCCAGGTATTGTTTAATGTTGCGGACATTCTGCGCCACGGCGTCGAGATCGATTTCGATCCAGGCGGGGCGGATGATGTTGTTAATAAATTCGTGCTGTTCCGTTATGTTCATCTGGTTGTTATACCCTCGTTTTGCCCTTTTATTGTGCAAATACTGTCCGGCAAGCCGGTGTAATAAATGTAGGTTGGAAAAGCCACTTTTTCAACCCGAAACTGCGCGGCGATACGCGGTAAAAATTCCGATTCGGCGGAATAGGGCAGGGGTTTAAACCCGCCGCTGCGGCGAAAAGTTTCGGTTTTGCCGAACAAGGTGGAACCGATATAGCATTCGGACAGGTGGATCATTTTGCCTTTATGAACGGCGTCGGGCACGTAATGCGATTCCGGGGGACCGTTCAGTACCACGCCGCCGTGAATAAAATCTACGTCCGGGTGAGAATGCATATAATCGAGCCGTACCGCCAGGTGCTCGGGTTTGTATTCATCGTCCGAATCCAGAAATGTCAGATATTCTCCGCTTGCCGTTGCAATGCCCAGGTTACGGGTCAGCGCCAGGCCGCGATGACTGTGCCGGCAATAACGCCAGTGTGGATTGGCATCGAGCAGGGGAAAGAGCATCTCCGCCAGGCCGTCGCTGCTGCCGTCATCCATGATCAGCAGTTCCCAGTCCTTACAGGTTTGCGCTGCCAGTGAATTGATCGCCCGCATGATCAGATGTTTACGGTTATATACCGGTAGTATTACGGATATTTTTTTGTTTTGATTCATACAATTCCCGGTTTTTGTATAAATTAACCACAGAAAAGCTGAATGTCAAGATTATTTATAGGGGGGAATGGGGAAATTATTTATCGAAGTTATCCGCAGATGGCGCAGATGACAATTTTGTAG
>JAKQIY010000068.1 GCA_029561455.1 bacterium | reverse complement strand
GTACAAACCCCCTTGTCACCGGTGGCTGTACAGCAAACAATTCCCCCATCTGGGACTGGACCGGCTCCGGCGCATACCACAAATACATAGGCCGCACGCAAAGGAAAGTAGGTTTGATGGTCAATTAATCCCCGTTACAAGCATCAAAAAGGCGTATAAAACCGGATTTATACGCCTTTTTTTATTGCAATTTATTGAACTTAGCTTTATATTTTTTGTTAAATAATGTGCACGGATTTGTTAAATAATGTGCGTGCGTACATTAAGCATTATCTTTTTTCATTTAATTTGTAAACCAATGGTTTGCATTTGCCTGGCATTAATAGTTGTTTTTACTTTATTAACAGTTGTTTTTATTTCTGTTAGCGGCGTTTCCACATGGGATAATTGATGGGCGCTTTTTAAGGTGTTATCTATGGTTTGGATAGTAAATTCTTTATCCCGGTCATCCAGGTTCCATCCCCGCAGGACAATACCGTTTTCGCGGATGCCGTCTTCATGCGGCTTGAGCGCCCAGAGGATAATGGCGGGATCGGAGATTTGCAGCAACGAAAATTGCTTTTCCGGGTAGGCGCTGCCGCCGGATACTGGTCCGGTCGTGAATGGATTCTGATGTTCCAGGGCGAATTTCATGGCTTGTACCTTGCTAAACTGACTGTGCGAGCGCAGGGCAAATCGTTGTAAAAAGTAACTATCCCCGCCCTGATCCGGTATACCCAAAGTTGGCCCATCCACCTGGCCACCGGCCAGCACGCTGATAAGCGGAGTTTCGGAATCCAGACTTGCAACAGTACTGTTGCCGATCTGCATAAAACTGCAATCCCGGTTGGAAAGCGTCACGCCCATGCCCTGAGGATCGCTGATATAGGCAAAGTGGTTCATGGTCAGCCAATCATACCGTGAATTATTAGCCCGGTCGGAGTAATGCCCGCCGGCGGATTGCAATTTGGCGCGCAAAATGGCACCGGTCTCTTCGTGCCATATATCCGGGGAATCCAGGTTAAAGGCATACTTCCAGGTGACCACCTCCTTAAAATTCCGGGTGATCTCATTACTGATGTCGATGCGGGCGGAATTGCGGAACAGGGTAATACGGGTGGTATGCTGTAATGGTTCAGCGCCGACTGCTTTAAGAGTAACCGAAACCGGCCCGGCATTTTCAACGGAGAGAGCGCCCTGTCCCGGCCCCAGATCGTTCATAACATACCCGTTTACGGTTTGCACCATTTCCCGGTTTGCCCTGGTCTTGTCGATAATACTGGTGATAGCGCCGTTACTGTTTATCTTTAAGCGATAGAATTCGTTTTCCATCATACCATTAGCGGCGTCCACTTTGAAACCCTTGTTATCAATTTTGGTTTGTTTGTGAATGATTTCAAATACTTTATACCCGACGCCCGGCACATCCGTTGCCAGAATACGCAACAGTTGTTTCCCATCAATATTAACTACCTGGGAAAACGCCGGTTTGCCGGTGGATAAATCGATAACCGATACCGGTAATTTGTCTGTATAGTTCACATCGGCAATATCGGTTCTGCTCCAGTTCAGGGGATTAAAAACAAAAAATCTTTCCTTATGTTCCGGGTTAGCGATCATCCCGCCAAGCTCACTAACCGATTCTGCAAGTAGTTTGTCGACATAATTATTGATCTGTCTGGATAAATCACGCGCCCAATTGGCGCGGTCATTACGGGGTATAACCGGGCTGTCGGCAGTCCAATCATGTTCCCAATACAAACCCATATTTACCCAGGCCTGCATACCTTCATGCGCAAAGGGTTGCATGAAAGCCGGTTTTTGTAAAGAGACCAGGGTTGCCATAGCTTCGGCGGAACGTAGTTTTTCTACCGCACGTTTGGAAGCTGATGTCACTTCGGCAAGGGAAGCGGTAAGTATATCCCATTCGTTGCCGTAGGAGACGCAAACCTCCGGCAACTCTGCACCATAGTTCTTTTCAAAATCGCGGAAAAAGTCGACTTGATTGGAGACGATGACCTGCCGTTCGGCATTGGTTTTTTGCTGCGCCGCTTTGATAAAACTGTTGGTATAACTGCTGAGCGCATCCCAGCCGTAGCCAAAAGCGGCGGCAATGTTATAGGGATAGCCGGGCGTCATACATAATGAATCGCACAAATCGATTGCGCGATATGGATTATGGGCTTCAGCATAACCGCCCAAGCTTTGGTTATCACCCCGACCCTGCAGAGAATACCATTTCAGCAGGATTTTGCCGCCATCCGGTCCCGTCCACCAGTAAATGGGGTGCTCGCGGTCACCGGATTTGGGAATTTGGGTGGCGCAGTCGCACACGCCGCGCCAACTGTACTTTATTCCTGCCCCAGACCATAACGAAGGCAAACCACAGGCCAGGGTCTGGTTTTCCTGCGCCATAGCCATGGGAAAAGAGATATTGTACCTACGTTCCAGCGAACCGGCGTAATAGAGTTCGCGCAGCACAGCCTCGGCGGGCATGCCTCCGTAATTGGCGTTTTCAATATTCTTCATCACACTTATATGGCCGTCTTGAATTCGCTCCACCAGGCGTTGGAACTGCTGCGGAGTGCGGTACTTTTCATAAAACCGTAACCAGTTACTACAGTCACAATTCCAGCGGCTTTGAAAATTAACAGGATTATTTTCTGTACTGTCCGCCAGGTATAAATAATAATCCAGCATTTTCAGCATTTCATTGCGGTACGTCAGGGTATCGGCAGTCCACATCATATCGGTATGATCATCGGGACAAATATAGATGCGTTTTACAACACTGGTTTGGTCAGCAGCCGTTACTTGCCCTGTGGTTATTAAACCTGGAAAAACCAGGGTTACAAGTAGCAAAACCTTTTTCATTTTCATAGGAACCTGCTAAAAAATTATTTGCATTCCAGCCGGTAACTTGTACCGGATTCTGCCTGGAAGTGTATGACCTGTCCGTTTTCTACAGTTGTATAATTTACAGATGTGTCATTAGCGGAAAGTGCAATAATTGTCCGGTTCGCCGGAACCCGAACTGTGCAGGGGCCGCTGTTATCGGCAACCAGATCCGCTTGCTTTAAAGCTCCTTGATCCCACTGCATGGCTACAGTATAACCGCCGCGGGCGCGTAAACCTGTTACACTGCCATGCGGCCAGGCAGCCGGTAGCGCCGGCAGCAGGTCGATTTCGCCGACATGACTTTGCAGCAGCATTTCCGCAATGCCGGCACAGCCGCCGAAATTGCCGTCGATCTGGAACGGCGGGTGATTATCCAGCATACCGGGCAGTGTGGATTTGGCTAACAAGGCTGTAATGTTTTCATACGCTTTTTCACCGTCGCGCATACGGGCATAAAAATTTATGATCCAGGCACGGCTCCAGCCGGTATGGCCGCCGTCGTGAGCAAGGCGGTATTCGATGGTCTTGCGGGCAGCCTGCATGAGTTCCGGGGTGCGCTGGCAGGTGATCTGGCTGCCTGGATGCAGACCGAATAAATGCGATATGTGGCGGTGGCCCGGCTCGGCTTCACGGAATTCCTGCGGCCATTCCAGCAGCCGTCCGTCGCTGCCGATGCGCATCGGCGCCAGTTGAGCGCGCATTTTTTGCAGTTTGGCGCTGAATTTTGCATCCGTACCCAATACTTTTGCCGCCTCTATGCAGTTACTGAACAGGTCATAAATAATTTGCTGATCCATTGTCGGACCCATGCAGACGCTGACCCGCTCGCCATCCCCGGTGAGATATTGGTTTTCCGGAGAAATAGAGGGCCCGGAGACCAGGTAGCCGGTTATGGGGTCTTTAACCAGGTATTCGGTAAAAAACTGCGCGGATTCTTTCATGATCGGCCAGGCCAGGTTGGCAAGGTATTCTTTATCGCCAGTATACAGATAATGCTCCCAAATATTCAAACACGCCCAGGAAATGCCCTGCGGCCACAAACCCCATAATACACTGCCGATGGGATCGGTAAAGCGCCAGGCGTCGGTGGTGTAATGGGCGACGATGCCGTTACAGCCATAGACTTGCTGTGCAGTTTTGCGTCCATACGGACGTAAAGCATCGATGAATTCGGCAAAGGGTAAGAAACATTCGGCAAGGTTGGTTACTTCAGCCGGCCAGTAATTCATCTGAATATTGATGTTAATGTGGTAATCGGCGCTCCACGGCGGAGTCAGGCCGTCCGCCCAGATGCCCTGCAAATTGGCAGGCATACAGCCGGGCCGCGAACTGCTGATAAGCAGGTAACGGCCGAATTGAAAATACTGGGCAATCAGTCCCGGATCAGGCGAGCCGCGTTTCACGGCATCGAGCCGCTCATCGGTAGCAAAATAACTGGCGTCGCTATCGCCGAGGTTCAGGGAAACACGATTAAATAGCTCCTGGTAATCGCGGATATGATCTTCCACTATCTGGTTGAACGGCTTGGCTATTACCGCCGCCAGCGCCTGGGAACAGGAGAGATGCGGATCAGAGCCGCGATAATCGGTGGCGGCGACCAGCAGCAGGGTGACGGCATCGGCGTTTTCAACATGCAGGCCGGCGGAATCGGGCATTACCCGGCCGCCTTCGCACTGCAGGGCAAGCTGGGTCTCCATGTGCACGCCGTCGCCATTGTTGACATGTTCCGTCATGATGATACGGTTTGCCAATACCTGTATCGCCGCCAGGTTACCCGGACGGGAAAGAGATATTTTAAAACTGATCTTGCCTGGGGTATCGCTTTCCATGCGCCATACCAGAGCGTTATCCACAGCGCTGGCAAATATCTGCCGTTTATAATGCACATTGCCAATAGCATACTCGACCCGTGCAATCGCCTGGGATAAATCCAGAGTACGACGGTAATTGGTTGCGTTGGTATGATTGGCAAAAGTGAAATGCAAATCGCCCAGGGTTTGGTAGGAATTCAGGGTTTCTTCATAAGCAACGCCCATGATCTTGTCCTGCGCCAGGCGCTGCGCCTCGGCGTATTTCCCGGCGAACAACAATTCGCGTACCTTGTTCAGGTTCTTTTTTGCTTCGGGATTGTAGCGTTCGATGGAATGCCCGGCCCAGACGGTTTCCTCGTTCAGTTGCAGGCGTTCCTGTTCGATACCGCCGAACACCATTGCGCCCAGTCGCCCGTTGCCGACCGGCATAGCTTGGTTCCACTCCCCGGCTGGCTGCTTGAACCATAATGTTAAATTATTGCTTTGTGCGAACGTAGAGGAGAGTGAGTCAAGTAATAATACAAATGCGGATAAGAATATCTTTAACCGCCATGTGTTTATGGATTTCAAAGTCGGCCTCCGGGATTATTGATCATGTTAAATTACAGGCTTGGCTGCATTATGCGGTACAACGCCGGTTTGGGTTGGGCATTACGGTCGAATAACAAGGGGTGGTTCATGCGGTTGCGCACTGGAAAGTTGTTCAGCCAGGAAGAGCGATCTGTGGTGCCCCAAAATGTAACCCGGTCAATCACAGCCGCATGTTTACGAAACAGTTTGAATATTTGTTCATAGCGGTCGGATTGTAATTGTACGATACTGTCCGGTATGCTTTCCCGGTAAAGGTCGCCTTTTTCATTGGAATTGAACAGGCTCATATCCAGTTCGGTGATCATTACTTTAACGCCCAGTTCGGAAAAAGCGATGATGCTTTTTTCAATTTCTTCCAGGGTCGGGGAGTAGATATTCCAGTGCCCCTGCATGCCAACGGCGTCGATTTGAGCGCCGCCGTCCTGCAAGCTTTTAATCAGTTTCACCGCCCGGTCGCGTTTTACCGGATCGCACATATCATAATCGTTATAATACAACTGCGCGTCCGGGTCCGCTTGTTTGGCAAAAGTAAAGGCTTGCAGCAGGTAATCATCGCCGATAATCTGCCGCCATTTGCTGTTCCGCAGGATCTCTTCGCTGGCATCGCCATCCAGCACCGCTTCATTGACGACATCATAACCGAGAATTTTGCCTTTATAACGACCCATCACAGTATTGATGTGTTCCTGCATACGCAGTAATAACTGTTCGCGGCTGAGCGGTTGTTTGTTTTCATCCTCGAACACCCAGTTCGGGGTTTGGCTATGCCACACCAGGGTATGGCCGATCACTTGCATGTTGTTGCTGTCCGCAAAAGCCACCAGGTCATCCATGGGTTTAAAATTCCATTTATCGGGCTGCGGATGAATGGGCCCCCATTTTCCCTGGTTTTCCGGGGTAAGAATATTAAAATGAGTTTTTAACAGATCGACAACCAGTGAATCATTCATAAAAGTATAACCCGTCGCCGCACCGACCAGGAAATTATTGTTGAAAAAATCTTTCAAACCTGTCTTATCTTGCGCCATACTCATACCGCACAAAACCAGTATGATAACAAATAAGGGAACTAGTATTCTTTTTGTCATAACCATTTCCTTTCATTTAATGTATGTGGTTTACTGCATTACACAATTTACCAGTTCATGGTTTTTTTAATCAACTCGGTTAATTCCTTTGCCATTGCCTGGTGATGCCGCACCCGCGGGTGTTTGCCGGTGCCGTCATAAGCAAAAAAATGGGTGTGGATTTTGGCGTCGTTATGATCTTTTTTAAATTGCTCTACCGCGGTTTGAATGTAGCCGGGCCAGGGTGAGCCTTTACGTGTGGCGTCCATACTGCCCAGCGCGCAAAATATGACCGCCTGCGGGTATTTACCGCGAATGGTTTTGACGAAATCATAATAGGCGGCGCTGATCTGCACCGGTGTGGGAACCGGATTGAGTTTACCGACCAGCCAACTGTCGTTCTGGAACAAGTTGATGACCACCACCTCCGGTGTCCATGTGCTGAAATTCCATCGACTTGTCGAATCCTCCGGATTGAGGCGGTTATAGAATTCCGGCATCACCAGCGGAAACCAACTGGTAACAATACCAATGCCGCTTTTGGCGATACAGACGTATTCCGCATCGAGATTTCGGGCGGTAATGGCACCATAAGCCAGGTAGTTGTTGCGTTTCGCGTTATTTTCGTCTTCGTCTTTATCGGGGACTTCGTTGCCCATACCGCAAGTGATGGAGTCACCGAAAAACTCGATTTTGTGTTTGGGGCGGGCAGGAGGGGCGGCCAGTTGTTTGCCGTCATCGAGAATAAAGCCTTTGAAAATTGTCGGGCCGGAAAAACTCTCGGTGCGCCGGAAAAGTCTGATGGTATGGACAGCGTCAGGCAGACCGGAAACGGCGGTATAGGTGTGCAAGCCTTTTTCGCAATCGATGATAAGCGGATTTGCATCCAGGCCGTCGATGATCACGTTGTAATAATTATCGCCGGTATCGTCAAATTGGACTTGCAACGATGAACCGGTAAAGGATGCGGTGATATAAGCGCCGGACCAATACAAAATCGGAGCCTGCGGATCGGTAAAATCTGTCCGGCCGGCGTATTGAATATTCGGATCGTTGGGAGATATAAATACGGAAGCGGTTACGGTTTGAATGTTGGCAAGAAGACATAAAAAGGTAATGAATAATACAACAAGAAAACGAAATCTGGATTTCATTTGCTTTCCCTCGAACTGGTTAAGTTGATCGGTTTTTATTTTATTTGTATAATATGTTAATCAGTATATTTTTCATTTTTAGATAGCTTGCAATAGTGGTGGCGTTTTTTTTGCAGGACAACATGTCCTGCATTATTGTACGACCTGGGGAACATCCCCAGGTCGAGCTTGGATGTATATATTTCAAACTTGTCATTTCGAGCGAAGCGAGAAATCTTGTTTTTTATTATATCATAAACAGCAAGATTCCTCGTCGCTTCGCTCCTCGGAATGACAATAAAGTAATTTTAAATTAATATTCAATAATGATTCCACTTTTCGGGGGCTTTTGATACAGCCCTATTATAAGGCGCCCTGGGGAACATTCCCAGGGCGAGCTTGAAAAAAGTAGTCCGGAGTTAGTAGTCCCGCCTTTAGGCGGAAAATTTTTATTTATCAAAAACCGACAAATCCCATTCATCCCGCCATTGTACAATAATCCGGCCATCTTTAAATTCGAGCGGCAACCACACATAGCGGCCATCGATGGCGTTTTCGGGATTCCAGCGGTCGGCCATGAAAATAAATGCTCCCTCTTTACCGGCCACCGGCAGAATAAAAGTACTTTGCGAGTGGAAGGTCAGTGCGCTGTCCGGCCCCACACAGGGATTGCCCAATTCCTGCCAGCCGCCCATAATGGAATCGGCGACCGCGGAGCGCGCCGCATTGGGCAACCAGCCGGTGCAGCCGGAACCGATGAAATAATATTTGTTATTATATTTGCAAATCGCCGGGGCTTCCATAAAGCGGTTGACAAATACGCGGCTGAATTTCCCCGCTGTTGCCAGGTAATCATCCGTTAATGCCGATGTATGCAGAGTACTATTTTCTTCTGAGGCGCAGATATGGTAAGCGGTTCCGTCGTCATCGACAAACAGGGTCATGTCGCGGGACATTTGTCCTGCCGCAAAATCCCGGCCCAGTATGTTCAAGGTATCCGGGTGACCGGGTAAACTGCCGCCAGTAAAAGCTGCGTTGGCATCGGTATTATATGGCTTTTTATGAATATCGAGCACATTTACCGGCCATGCTTCCCGGTTGGGACGAATGCTGTGTATATATGTGTATGGCCCGGTGACCTTGTCGCTCACGGCAATGCCGCAGCGCGCGGATTTGTAGACGCTGCCTTTGAGTTCCAGGTGAAACCACATCACGTACTTGCCGGTTTTTGCGTTGTAAATGACTTTGGGGCGTTCGAGGATGCAGCCTTTAGCAATCTCGTGGGTGGAATCATCCTCAACCACCGCCAGGGCAATGCCTTCATCCTGCCAGTTGTACAGGTCGCGCGAGGAATAGCAATGCACGCCGACCTGCGCGACATTACCGGCCTTCCCGGCTATCTTGTGTTCGCCGAACCAATAGTATATGCCATTTTCATACAAAATGCCGCCGCCGTGCGCATTGATGGCGACGCCGTTATTATCCAGCCAGATTTCACCGGGGTGGAAGGAATTGTACTTGCCGGAAGATTGGGAATTGCGCGCGCAGGAAGTGAAAATAATTAACGACAGTAATATTATGAAACTGCCAGCTAATAATCGGATTATTGTTTTCATTAATGTTCACTTTTGTTAATTCAAAAATGCAAGAAACAGACAATTAATTTTCCATCCACACGGTGACGCCGGGACTGGGTAATAGCTTTTCGCCTAACATTATTTTGGCATTAGCCGGAATATCCAGGGTATAGGGTTGCGCGGAATAATTGACCGCCACCCAAAAGCCGTCGCGCCATTCCACATAAACACCGGCAGGATAATTCTGCACCGGGACGCCGGCATTGTTATAAATCTTTTGCAATACCGCTTTTTCCAGCGCGCCGTCATCCGTATCGATGCCAATATAGGTAACTGTGCCTTTGCCCAGTTTGCGGCTGACCACCGCAGTTTTACCGGCATAAAACTGATCGGCATAGATTGCCAGGGTTTCAGTGCCCGGTTCCGGCAGCAAAACATCGCCCCACACATGCCATTTGTATTCCAGTCCCTGCATTTTCACTGTGGCGTGGGCGCTGCCCGGCAAAAGGTCATAAAACTCGATTTGTGCGCCAATCAGATCCAGGATCGGCTCGGCCCATTTACCCGCAAATAAATGGCCGTTGCGGTCTTTGTGACCGGTGCGGCAAGTGATAATGAGATTGCCGCCCTGTTTGGCATATTCCTGCCATTTAGCAACTAATCCCTGGTCAATTAGTTGATAGGCCGGGACAATGAGGAACGGGTAGGCGTTAAAATCAGTATCCTCGGCAATCCAGTCCACCGGCGCGCCAAAGGATTTGGCAATTTCCATATATTTAAAGACATGATTCCAGGTTGACCATTCGGAAGTACGCGGCTGTAAATCTATATCCCAGAAATTATCGTGACTCCACAAAATAGCAGTGCGGCGCGACTGGTATGCGGCAGGTAACTTTGCTTTTGGATTATAAGCCTTGCGCAATTGCCGCATTTCTCCGGTCACCCGGGAATATTCCAGTCCCCCCGGCAGCGGCGTCACGCCGTCGGTGCCGACAATGCCGTAATGATATTGTTCCGAGCCGTACAACGGCTGGCGGTAGCGATAGGTGCAGGCAAATGAACAGTCCCCGGCAAAAGCATGCCACAACCACATGCGCACCGCGCCCGGTTGCGGTTGGGGATTGACTCGCGCCCAGTTTACCTGGCCGGGCTGCAATTCCATCACCCCGGTGACGCCGTCAATGGAGCGGTAAAAATCATTGGCAAAGGCAATCCCGTCCAGCCAGCCAAGGCGAAATTGCTCCGGCGAAGAAAAATCGCCATTCCCAACCGGGTAAATCGTATAGGCTATAAAATCCAGTTTTTCAGTGCGGCGCTGATCGGCTTGGGTAGAATTGGAAATATAATTGGTAGTGATCCACTGTTTATTGCTGATATATTGGCGCAGAACTTCGGCCTGAAAGTCCAGAAAATTTGCCATCTGGTCGGCGTTGAAACGGGCATAATCGAGGCGCGCATGGGGACTGAGGCCGTACAGGATATTCGGTACGGGAATGCGGATTTGCTCAAAATTATCGTATAAAACGCCCCAAAACCGGTTACCCCAGGCGTCGTTCAGCGCCTGAATGGTCCCGTATTTCTCTTTCAGCCACAGGCGAAATTTTTCCTGCGCTTTGTCACTGTAATCCATTGGCGCACCCGGCTCGTTATCCAGTTGCCAGCCCCACACCCGCGCGTCATTGCCATAACGTCGGGCCATTTCCGAGACTATTTTTTGCGTATAGTCCCGGAACAGGTCGCTGGAGGTGGAATAGTTGCCGCGTGAGCCATGTTCGCGGATGCGGTAATTGATATCCTCGTAAAATATTTCCGGGTGTTTTTCAGCCAGCCATGCCGGGGGACAGGGGGTAGGTGTGCATAAAATGACTTTTAAACCTTGTTTCCCGGCCAGATCGATCGCCTTATCCAGCCAGTCGAATGTGAATTTACCTTCCTGTGGTTCCATGAACGGCCAGGCAAACTCGGCCATGTGTATAAATTCAAAGCCGAGCTTGGCTATGTTAGCCAGGTCGCGTTCCCATTGCGACTCATCCCAGTGTTCGGGATAATAATAGACGCCGATTTTCATTAAATCCGCTTTAGGGAAAAAATCCTGCGCCTTTTGCGCTCGGCCGGATACTGTAAAAATTAAGACCAAAACTAGCAAGAATCTACATTTCATAACGGCATGTTCTCCTGGTTGTTTTGTAGGGCAAGGCAGTTATAGCCCATCATTTATGACATTTGCTGAATCAATTCCAGCAATTGTTTGGCGGATTCTTCCGGCCCTTTTCTTTCCCAGCCGGCAATACCAAGACGTGTACGCATCTGCCCGACAAATATGCTATTTTTGAAAATTTGGGCAAAGAACTTTTTAGCTATCTCATCATGTTCGGCTTTATATTGGACGGCGCCGAACACATTGACGAAATAGGTGTGCACCAGTCCCGTGCTGGTGGTGGTGCCTTTGCTCATGGCCGTACCTTCGCGGAACACTTCGAGCGCTTTTTCCATGGTTTCCAGTCTCTGTATGACAGGATGTTCTTCATCCGGTTCTTCATAATTATTGGCATAGAGTATAAAATTAACCGGAAAGCCCCTGGTAATATTATTATGGGTTGTCACCGGAATAACAACACGGGCGTTCACCTGGTTGGGACTCATGATGATGGTTCGGTCGATTTGCCCGAATGCATAGCCCGGTTGCAGGTCATCGAGGCGGACAAACGCGCCGATTTCCGTACCGTAGGCGATGATGTTGCCGGACTTGTCAATATCCAGCGATCCCATGTCGTCGGCTATGATCGTAATATCTTCGATGATGTCGTTACCCAAAGTGCGCAGCATTTCCAGGGTTTCGGATTTACCGGCGCCGGTATCGCCAATCACCAGAATATTGGCGGATTTGTTGTTTTTGAGCCGTATGTTTACCATTGCACCGTGATAGGGCAGTTTACCGCTTTTGATCTTTTTGATGTTGTACAAGGTCAGGATCATTTTTTTAAGATATCCGAAATAGCCGAATTCATCTTTATCCGGTACCGCGCCGACCAGCATATCGGTTTCCTGGTCCTCATAAAAGATAGTGGGGAAGGAAGACAGTTCATATAATTCCGGATCCGGAATACCATACAGGTATACGGCTGCCGGTTTCTGTTTTAACTGTTCATCATCGGCCAGTTCAAACAGGTTGCTAAGCGAAAAACCCAATCCATAGTATTTTTGTTGAAAATAGACCAGGATCAGCATTTCGCCCACCATTGCCGGGTAACACAGCCATTCACCGGGATTGAGTGAGATTTTTGTAAGTGGATTTTCAGAGACGCGGGTGAATTTCCCGGTGCGTTTATTCATGGGCGGATGCAAGATCAACGGCGGGTATAACAATATTTGTCGGATCACCGAGACATTGTTTAACTGCTGATAAACCGGATCGGAAAACGTAAGTTTATTCATCAGTGCTATGGACGCGATTTCCGCACCGGCGCGCACTTGGCGGTAAATACGGGGATGGCTGCCGGTGATATTTTCTTCAATATCACGATAAGTGCCGCGAATTAAATGGGTCAGCGCTTCAATGGTCGCATTGAAAACCCGGTACGGCCGTTTATCCAGTTGTTCATACTCGGAATCGCAAATAATGAACCGTTCATAATTACGCCAGAAATTATACAAGTGCTCAATAAAGTCAGACAATAGCTCCTGGTTGTTGGTGAATACGATAGAGTCCGGCACAATTTTGGTCACCAGGTGCATCGGCATTTTAGCGAGGTACTTGATGAATTCCAGAAATACCGATATATCTTTTTCTGTTATAGCTGTCTTTTTATTGAATACCTGCAACAAGGGCGATTCTTTACGCACCAGGTCGGTAATGCAGCGTTCAACTACCGCGCGAAACAAATCGCTGGATAACAGTTCATCCGAATCCTCGCAAATCCGGTCTCTTAGTTTTATGATTACTTTTTTATCTAGTATTGTGTATTGTGTCACCGGCATTTTTACACCTTTAATAAATTAATGAATATGTTCATTTTTTAGAACTGGTAATATAAGTGTTTATTTTGAATTACCAAAAAACATTCTAGTCGAGTTCGTGTAAAAAATGATCCAACTCTATATATTGCAGCCATAATTTCTGGTTGACGGCAGACAGAACCCCCAGTTCACCGCGCGACAGTTCGCGGCCCTGGAATGTGTTGAACAACGCTTCAACCGGGGCGCTGTCGAATTCAAGCCGGGCTTGCTGCACATCGTCGCGGATGTTATGGGGAGCAGGATTTTCCGTTAACCAGCGTTCTTTTAACCGATACGCCGGCGCCAGTCTGCGGCTGACCTTGTCGAGCAGCAGGGTAAATTGAATATTGGCGTCCAGCCAATTTAAATTATCTAGTTCGTTAGTGGAAGCTGAACTTTTGCACTGTTGGACGACCAAATGCAGGTTTTCCAGTCTGGCAACCAGATCCGCTTCTATGCAGCCCCATTGCGGATTATACGGCCAATACTCCGGTGATTCCGGCTGATCGAGCCGGCGTTCGCGATCCATTTGCGCCAGCAGGGGGGAGAGTTGTCTTTCCGCTTGTATGCCATTTTCCTCCCGGCAGACCTGTTTATAAAAATCTTCAACAGTCGGCATATTATCGGGATTAGTGGAAAATTGGGCAAATGCCTTCATATTCGTCCGGGTTTCACGGGTTCGCCAATGAATCGCCAGTACTCCGTCCAGGTTTTGTTTTACGGCCAGGTGCACCTGCTCGCGCAGTATAGAAACGCGCGGCTGCAAATGCCATAACCTGGCGTCGCCCTCCAGCCAGGGTATTGCCCAAACACGACGGTTTTTGGCTATTTCTGCCAATACCTGTATTTGCGGCTCCTCGCCCTGGTTGGGATTGAGACAGGAAAAGATAATGTCATTTGGTAAAACTTTATCGAGACCCCGCAGTACGACCGGCAACTGGTTACCACCGCCCCAGCCGCCGATAATGACCTGCACTTGCGGTGCTTGCTGTTTAATGTAACTGTAAGCATTTTTTATATATTCGAGCGACCAGACGCCGGTGAATGCGGCATCCGGGTTAGTGGCGTCGGCAAAAAAGGCGGCGTTTTTATCATAACATTCTTTGAATGCGCCGGACATTTGCGGCCGGCCGACAAACATGGTGTGTTCATGCAGCCATAGCCAGATATAGTCGATACCGGGATACGCGGTTAAAATATTATCAATAGTATTGTGAAGAATTTCTATGGAAGAAGCATGAGTCGGATCGGGCAGGTTGGCGCCGCGAATCCAGGAATCCGGCGGCACAATCGAGGCAAATTCGGGCGGATGGATACCGAATTCAAAGCCCATTGCGAATTTTATACCACGTTCATGCGCCAATGCCAGCACCCTGCGCATCAGTTGCTGCGCCAACTGGTAACGCTGCTCGTTAGTTTGCGCCTGTATGGCGCAGTCTGCTCCATAAGCAGTCAGGCCGGATGAGAACAGCTTGCCGGTATTAAATGCAAAGTCTTTAATTTCCAGGGGCCGGTAACCCCAGCGCGCGGTGATGGAGGTGTCGAACCCCGTTAACGGCACAACATTTCGGTATTCTATCCTGATCATTGGCTCCACATACGGGGCATAGCGTTCCGCACCGCCGGTGTAGCAGTGAAAACCGATGAAATTCATGCCCAACGCCTGCATATCATCGAGGTATGCCTGGTAATCCCCTTCATTCCAGGCAGTCGGCCCGGACAAAAAATTATGCCACGGCAGGGTTCCCTTTATTTTAAAAGGAGAACTTGCCCATAAACAGGACTGCCAGGCAAACAGAGCCAGAAATATTATTAAAAGTCTTTTATAATTCATTATTATCTCCTATTGATATATAATATAAAAAATGTGAAACATGATCCATTATCATTTTCCGGCATCCAGATATTTGTTTTCAATAAAACTACGCCAGCCGCTTTCAAATTCCGTTGTCGTTATGTGCAGCGATGTTTTTATGTTGCCGTTCGATTTTATCAAATTCACTATTGCTGCTTCCCCCCAACGCGAGATGATATATTCAACCAGGCTATAACCAAGCTGGTAAATTTTATGATTGCCGCTATTAAAATCAGCATTCAATTCAGCGATGGTTGGATAGTCTCCCGCTTTGATATAGGACAGCACGCCCGGATCGGTAAAATCATTGGCATAGTAAACTGCTACCGCTTCCCACAACCAACGGGGATTGTTGCCGATAGAGGAATTAACATTCAGGGATACCACATTCGCGAATTCGTGCACCGCCGCCTGCGGCGAGTTGTTACGAAATAACAGGCACATCCCGTCCAGGCCGGAGACATAGCCGGTTGAACCCGGATAGCGGCGACCGGCAATTCTTTCCTGGTCTTCAAGATAGTGAGATTCATCCCCCCAGATTTGCACCTTTACTTTCGGCATGACGGTAATTTGCATAGCTGTGGTGATGCGGGAAAAATTGTTTTCCAGTTCTTTAATTATATCTGAGGTTATTGCGGTGGAGAGTTCATCGTATAATACAAATTCAAAATGGTCGTTTTTAGTTGGCGTGACTTGATTTTCCGGGGAAGCCAAATTCCTGCCACAATTTATAAAAAAACCGCTGAGCAATAATATTATAAAGATAAATTTACACTGTTGCACTTTTGCTATCTCCGTTAATGTATGAAAGATTGACGTTCTCCATGTTGACGCCTGTCCGCAATTTTTTCCATTATTACTATATTCAAAAATTATGATTATATCAAGAATTTTTATAAGTGGCATGTATTTTATTCATCCGACCTTGATATTTTTAAACTAGATGAGAGTATCTTATTTCTCAATACCGGACATTAATGCCCAAAGTATCTTTTCTAAGATAATTGTTGATATTTAGTTGACAATTTGTTATATTATCTTTGTTCAATTTGAGGGTAGAATGGATTTAAAAATTAAAGATATTGTCGATCTGTTCCAGGTTTCCGAAAAAACAGTATACCGCTGGATCAAGGAAAAAAAAATACCTTGTTACCGTATTCAGCATCAGTACCGTTTTAACCGGGCGGAGATCAATGAGTGGATTTTAAGCAATAAAATCGAACTGTCGTCGCGGTTGCCGGAACTGGGTAATAACGAACGCCCCACTAATTTTGCCGATCTGTTGCGTAATGGCGGGATATATAAAGATATTCCCGGTACTACTGTCCGCGATGTACTGCATAATGCCATCGAGCGAATTAACATCCCGGCAAGTATTAGTAAAGATGATTTAATAGCCGCGTTGCTGAACCGGGAAAGTATGATGTCGACTGCCATTGGTAATGGTATTGCCATACCTCATCCCCGTAACCCGATGATAACCAACATTGCTGATACCAGCGTCTCTATCTGTTTTCTGCAGCAGCCGCTGGATTTTGGTGCGCTGGATGGCAAACCGGTACATACCTTGTTTATTTTACTTACTTACAGTCCGCGCCGGCACCTGGAAGTGCTATCCAAACTTTCCTTTTTGTGCCATAATGAGGAATTCCAGAACTTGTTGCAGCAGCGCGCCCCGGCCCGTGATATTATTAATTATATCCAGGTTAAAGAGATGGAAATGCTGCGAAAGGAGCCGGTTAATTGATAACATTATTAACAGGCGCAGGACTGTTTTTGTTTGGCGGATTACTGGCTATTCCGGCAAAAAAACAGTGGCGGGGAATGCTGTTTATCGTTATTAGCCTGATCGCTCAATTTTTTATTTTGCCCCCGGTCATTAAAATTCTGTATGGCAGCCCGGTCATATCAATAAATTTAAATTTTTCCGGTCCCATCGGCAATGCCGGGTTGCTTGTGGATCCTTTGGCTGCTTTTTTTATGCTCATTATCAGTATCGGCGGTCTTTTAGCTGCTATCTATTCGGCCGGCTATATGAAAATGTACCGGGATGACGACCGCTATTCCCTGGGCAGTTATTATTTCTTTATGGGGTTGTTGATAGCCGCCATGTTGATGGTGGTAATTATTCAAAATGCGCTGTTGTTTTTAATTGCGTGGGAGATCATGTCCCTGTCTTCTTTTTTCCTGGTCACTTTTGAGCATCGTAAAGAAGAGGTTCGCAAAGCCGGGCTGTATTACCTGGTGGCAATGCAAATTGGCGCCGCATTTTTACTCACTGCTTTTGGCTGGAGCGCCATACAAACCGGGAGTTTGGATTTTGCCTCCTTTAAAAACTTGTCAATTGCCAATCCCGTGAATGCGACCTTCATTTTTATCCTGTTTTTTCTCGGTTTCGGCACCAAAGCGGGATTTGTGCCCCTGCATACCTGGCTGCCGATGGCTCACCCCGCAGCGCCGACCGGCGTTTCCGCCATCATGTCTGGAGTGATGATCAAAACCGGTATTTATGGAATATTACGTATGTTGTTGATTTTCGGTGTTCCCTCTCCCTGGCTGGCCTGGTTTGTATTTGGGGTTGCGCTGATTACCGGTTTACTCGGCATTTTAAATGCCATCGCCCGGCAGGACCTGAAGGAAAAACTGGCTTTTTCCAGCATTGAAAATATCGGCATAATCGGCCTTGGCATCGGCGTTGGTATGCTGGGGATTGTCTCCGGTCGGCAATTGATAGCCCTGGCAGGATTCCTGGGCGCATTGCTGCATATATTCAACCATTTTACTTTTAAAAGTTTGTTATTCTTTGGCGCCGGTATTGTTTATTCCAAAACCCACACCCGTAATATTGAAAAGCTGGGAGGTTTGGCGCATTATTTACCGGTTACCAGCGCTTTGTTTTTAATTGGTTCCCTGGCGATCAGTGGTCTGCCGCTTTTTAATGGATTTATCGGCGAGTTTGCTATTTACTTTGGCCTGGTCAAGGGATTAAATGCAACGGGCGGCGCTCTTCATCTGACCGCTATTATTGGTCTGGCCGGCCTGGCTCTTATCGGCGTAATGGCGGCGCTGTGTTTTACGCAGATATTCGGCATTTGCTTTTTAGGATCGCCACGCACCGCCTGGCATAATCAGCCTGCTGAAGCCTCGCCCGCAATGCTGATCCCCATGGCAGCGCTGGCATTTTTAATTATATTAATCGGTTTATTTACCCCTCTGGTGCTATCGCTGTTCTGGACTGTTGTCCAGCAATTTTTGCCCTTTTCTGCTGTTTCCGTGTGGTTTGAATTATATACTATATATGAAAAAATCAACCGGGCATTGCTGATCCTGGGCGGCTTGATTTTATTCTTTACCCTGCTGCGGTGGTTGTTATTGCGCGGCAAATCTGTGGCAACGTTTAAAACCTGGGACTGCGGTTACCAGGCGGAAAGCAGCCGTTTACAATATACCGCCAGTTCATTTGCCGCATCTTTTGTGGAAATGGGTTCAGCGTTGGTTCCGCGCAAGAGCGTGGTCGAATCCTCACGCGAACTGTTCCCCAGCGGCGCCCAGTTTACCAGTGATACCGATGATGTAACCGAACAATCGCTGATCCGGCCTTCCATATCCCTGCTGCAGAAAACACTGCAACGCTTTGCCTGGATTCAAAGCGGTAAAACACAACAATATATTTTGTATGGATTGATCTTTTTGCTTATTCTTGTAATCTGGATAATTGGAGTCCATTGATGCTAAAAGGTTTTTATGCTTTAATACTGGTTTTGGGGCCCTTTATATTACCGGGTATAATCAACCGGATTAAAGCGATATGGGCCGGAAGAAAAGGTCCAGCAATTTTGCAACCCTTGTTTGATTTTAATAAATTAATACGCAAGGGCGAGGTAATCAGCAAAACCACGTCATTTGTTTTTCGTATTGCTCCGCCGGTGAATGTCGCGGCGGTGTTGTTTGCTTCGTTGATCATTCCATTACCGCAGCACAACGCTATTCTGTCGTTTCCGGGTGATTTTATTTTGTTTGCTTACAGTTTGGCATTGGCCAGGTTTATGCTGGTTATTGCCGCCCTGGATACCGGCAGCAGCTTTGAAGGCATGGGGTCGGCCAGGGAAATTACTTTTTCCGCTATTGTTGAACCGGCTTTTTTTATACTTGTCGGTTCATTAGCGCTGGTTACCGGGCACACCTCTTTTGCCGCAATTTTTGAGTTGTTGAATTACAGTACCGGCTTTACCATACTGGTCAAATCGCTTTGTGTTATATCATTGTTTATTATGCTGCTCACCGAATGTGCGCGCGTGCCGGTGGATGATCCCAACACCCACCTGGAATTGACCATGATCCATGAAGTGATGATCCTGGACTATTCCGGCTCGGATTTGGCTTTTATGCAGTATGCGGTTGGGTTAAAAATGGTGACTATAGCCACGCTGCTCGCCAACCTGCTCATTCCAACCGGAACCGGAACGGCTGCCGGTTTGGCGTTGTATTTGGTTGTCCTTGCCATCGCCGCTATTGCCGTTGGCCTGGTAGAGTCCTGGATCGCCCGGCTGCGGATGACTCATGTGCCGCAATTTATATTTTTAATGGCAGCATTTTCACTGACCGCCTTTGCCGTTGTCATGTTCCTGATACATGGAGGCTTTTAATGTCCGATGTTCTCTTAATATTGCTTGGCACCAGTATATTATATGTTTTTGCCGCCAGTCGTATCGAAGCGTTTATCAAAACCCTGGCTTTACAAGGTTTGTTGCTGTTCCTGCTGGTAGTGATCGATATCCATGAGATCAACCTGCTCAATATTGCGTTCTTGATACTGGAAACATTGATCATCAAGACCATAGTTATTCCTTACTTTTTATTACAGGTGATACGACGTAATGAAATTGGCCGGGAAATTGAACCCAATATATCGCAATTATATTCTTTATTGCTGGCAAGTATGATATTCATCTTTGGTTTTGTCATTGCTTACTGGACCGCCCATACGGAACAGGGCATAAAACCGCTCTATTTCGGCGTTTCCATTGCCATTATTATTGCCAGTCTGTTCCTGATCGTTACCCGTAAGCGGATTATTACTCATATCCTTTGTTACATGATGCTTGAAAACGGCATTTTTTTGCTGTCTTTATCGGTTGCTAATGAGATGCCGATGCTGGTAAACCTTGGCGTACTGCTCGACCTGTTTGTCGGCATCTTTTTACTGGTCATTTTCTTTAATAAAATTCAATCCATGTACGATGGCAACCATATCGATGTTTTAACTCAATTGAAAGACTAGGTATGTTTATTTTAATATTGTTTATACCGCTGTTTCTGTCTTTGCTGGTTTTATTATGGAATAATCGCCTGGTGATACGGTTGTCGTTAACAGGCTCTGCAGTCTTGTATCTGGCTGCTGCGCTCTGCTGGTGGAGTGGACTGACGCCGAGTGTTCCCCCGGTTTGGTTAGCACGATATTTTCAACTGGACCCGATCGGTTTATTTTTCTTTACGATCATGGCCCTGGTATTTAGCGGTTCGGCTATTTATAGTATTTATTATTTTCGCGAACATAAAACCACAACCCGGCAGGAAGCGTTGTATACGACAGCGCTGCTATTGTTTGTTGTTGCCATGGCCGGCGTAATCTTTTCCAGTCACCTGGCGCTGTTGTGGGTATTTGTTGAAGCCACAACCCTGTCCAGCGCTCTGTTGATCTATTTCGAGCAAAAAAAGTCATCCCTGGAAGCGGCCTGGAAATATGTTTATATCTGTTCTGTCGGTATTGCCCTGGCATTTGTGGGAATCATTATTCTGTCTATGGGCAGTAAAAGCATCGGCTCTTTGTTTTTTGCCGATCTGTATCAACGCGCAGGAGAGATCAATCCTTTCTGGCTGAAAATGGCATTTGCGTTTATCCTGGTTGGTTTCGGCACTAAAACCGGTGTAGCGCCATTTCATGCCTGGCTGCCGGACGCACATTCTGAAGCGCCCTCGCCGGTTTCGGCGTTACTTTCCGGCACTTTGCTTAACACAGCATTTCTTGGCCTGGTACGGGTTCACGAAATTATGATCCGCGCCGATCTGGCAGCTTTTTCGAATACCCTGCTGCTGGTAACCGGGTTTTTATCGCTGTTTGTCAGTGCGGTATTTATGCTGAATATTGCCAATTACAAACGTATGCTGGCTTATTCATCCATCGAAAATATGGGTATTTTACTCATCGGAATTGCCCTGGGCAAAACCGGCGTTTACGCCGCTTTGTTACACAGCGTGGCGCATTCGCTTTCCAAAGCGTCGTTGTTCTTAACCTCCGGTAATATTTTACACATATATGGCAGCAAAGAGATCAACCGGGTGCAGGGATTACTGCGCCGCGAACCGTTGACTGGCTGGGTATGGATCATTTCCATGTTAGCTATTGCCGGGTTGCCGCCATTCCCGGCATTTATAAGTAAATTTATTTTAATTACTGCCTTTTTCGAAATTGGCAAAGGCTGGCTGGCTGCACCATTTTTTCTGTTTATTGTAGTGATCATTTTCGGTATGGGCGGGGCTGTATTCCGCATGTCATTCGGCGATTATCAACCCGGCGATCACCAAACTGGCAAACTCAACCTGGCCGCATATTTACCGCAACTGGTTTTTCTGTTGTTACTTGCCGCTATTGGTTTGTCTATTCCGCAACCGGTTTTATCGTTTATTCAAAGCGCTGCGGCTTTTTTATATTAAATTGGGAGTGTCCTGGTGAACTGGATTGAATTAAATAATTTACAAACCGCGCCCCTGGCCAAAGTTCCTTTATTATCAATAGAAACCTTCCGGAAAGACCTGTTGCAAGCCGTTACTGCCGGTAAAAGGGTAGTGGATTTTTTCGCCGACCGTGAAGCTGACCAGGCGCTGTTGTATGCGGTTTTGGCCGATGATCATTTGTCCCGCTTATATATGGCCGCCGCTGTTTTTGACCGCGAAAACAGCTATCCATCCATGACCGCAGAAGCCCCGATGCTGCACCTGTTTGAGCGTGAAGTTTTTGAACAATACGGTATTGAACCGCAGGGACATCCCTGGCTAAAACCGGTGCGGCGTGGAATTGCCGGTATTTCAGATATGGAGGTTCCGTATCCTTTTATGCGCATGAAGGGCGAACAACTGCATGAAGTTGGTGTTGGCCCCGTTCATGCCGGGGTGATAGAACCGGGGCATTTTCGTTTTTCCTGTCATGGTGAACAGGTATATCATTTGGAAATTGAACTGGGTTTTCAACATCGCGGCGTTGAAAATTTATTTATCCGTAATGCCGAAAAACCCAATTACCTGCTGCACCTGGCGGAATCCATAGCCGGGGATACGGTTATCGGGCATGGTGGGGCGTTTGTACGGGCTTGTGAAGCCCTCGAAGGATTAATGGTTTCACGGCAAACCCGGCTGATCCGCACGATTGCCCTGGAACTGGAACGCATTGGCGTACATCTCGGTGATCTGTCCGCTCTTTCCGGCGACGTGGCCTATTTGACCGGCAACAATGTTTTTGGCGCAATGCGCACCCAAATTATCAATACCTCGATGGCAATTTGCGGCAGCCGTTTTGGCAGAGGATTGTTGACTATTGGCGGGGTGAACTATGATATTTCTGCGGCTTTAAAAAGTAAAATTGAGGCGACACTCGATGATATTGAAGAAAAGGTAGAACTGGCTGCAGAAGTGTTGTTTTCATCATCTTCCGCTTCGGCACGGTTTGAAAAAACCGGGGTTATTTCAACGTCTATTGCGCGTGAACTCGGTTTGGTCGGCCCGGCGGCGCGCGCCAGCGGCCTGGCAATCGATGTACGCCAGGATTTCCCGTTCGGCGCTTATAACCAGTTCCCGGTACATGCCATTACCCTGAATTCCGGCGATGTTTTTGCCCGCGCCTATATTCGTTATATTGAAATAATTCAGTCCATCCGCATCATCCGTGAGCAACTGCAAAATCTTGATAGCGGAGAGTTGAAACAGATATCGTCTGCCAAATTGCCCCCGGAAACCCTGGTTGTTTCCCTGGCTGAAGGCTGGCGCGGTGAAATTTCACACATTGCTATTACGGATATACGCGGTAAAATCAAAAGGTACAGGATCAAGGATCCTTCCTATCATAACTGGATCGCCCTGGCTCTGGCGGTGCGGAATGAAGGAATTTCCGACTTTCCCCTGTGTAATAAAAGTTTTAATCTTTCATATTGTGGATTCGATTTATAACAGAGATGGATATTAAATGTTTGAACTCTTAAAATTACGTAAAAAACACGGCTACCAGGCAGTTCCCAACCTGCGGCGCGCGCAATTACCGGAGATATTCCGGGGTTTTCCTTTATTGGATGAACACCAGTGCGCCAACGGATGCCGTGCCTGTATCGATATTTGCCCGACCTCAGCCATTGAAACTGACCCGCTGCGCCTGGATATGGGGCGCTGTACCTTTTGCGGCGATTGCGCCCGTGTTTGTCCGTCCGGCGCGATCCATTTCAGCGCCTGTAACCGCCTTGGCGCCACCACCCGGGAAAAACTGGTCATCCCTTCCGGTATGACGTCTGAAGAATTCCAAAAGAGCGCTATTACCGTACGCCGTGAAATTCTCCGTCTGTTCGGGCGGTCGCTCAAGCTGCGCCAGGTATCGGCGGCCGGCTGCAACGGCTGTGAAATGGAACTGAACGCGTGCGGAAATGTGAATTTTGATATGGGCCGTTTTGGAATTGATTTTGTCGCCTCGCCCCGCCATGCCGATGGAGTTGTCATCACCGGCCCGGTATCGCGGAATATGGCGCCGGCCCTGCGCGACACTTTTTTAAGCATTGGCGAACCGCGACTGGTTATAGCCGTCGGAGCCTGCGCGATCAGCGGCGGCGTGTTTGCCGGGTCCGAGCAGTTAAACCGTACATTCTTTGACACAGTACCGGTCGACCTTTATATTCCCGGCTGCCCGACTCACCCGTTGACATTTATCAATGCGGTAATGGATTTTATCGGCAGAAAGTAGAATTAGAATATAGTAAATATTAAAATTCATTGATTAAAATTGGGGCACTAGAAATTGGTAATTATTCAAAGATAATAATTTCCCGGATGGCAAGGGGCATGAAATATAACCAACAGCGGCATAGCGCCGCTGTTGGTTACTGAATATATTTATTCCTGGGTTGAAAGGGCGGCATTAAAAGAGCCGCTGGCTATAGTAACTGTTTCCCCATCAAGGTTGGTTGCAGTGAACTGGAATGTGCCTTTGATCCTTGTTCCCATTTCCGTAATAGTCACGCTGCCAGTATTAGCATAAAACATTTCCGTCTCATTGTCAACGGTTTTATTAAACATGGCGGTACCATCATTTACACCGGTATAATCTTCTCCAACCGGGAATGTGCCGGTGCCCTGTGTAACATTCAGGGAGAGAGATATACTGTAATTTGTCCCGGAAACTGGTTGAGTCGCTGTGATTGTCAGAGCGCTGACGGAATTAACTTTCAAAGCGACAACAATGGAAGCATTGAAATTAACGCTGTACTTCCCGGAAATGGTTGCCTTCATAGAGTTTGTTGTTGTTGTTCCGCCTGGATTTACAATTTTATTACCGTTATCATCGTCGTCATCCCCGCAACCCAGAGAAAATAACATTGCAAGAGACATTAATAAAATGATTGCCCTGGTTACTTTTTTCATTTCTTTTCCTCCTGTATTGTGTTCAATTTAATTGTTTGCCTCATGCCTGGCAATCTGAAACGTGTAATGGCCCAATGCAAAAGTGATTTTAATTTAAAAGAATTGAGGCAAAAATGCAATACTATTTAAGTATTTTTTTGCATGATTTATAATACGAAAACCGCTAATCCTGTGATGTGATGTATATCAAAGATTAAAGTATTTATTTGTGTGCTCTTTCCCGTTCTCCGGATATGTCTTTTCAACAATGAGCTTTTCACAATTATTGAATTTTGCTAATTCGTAACATTTATTGACAAAAGCCGGCATGAACTGAGCATATTCTTTGAATTCAGGCTCAAAAAACAGGCTGTGTAAGACCAGCGTTTTATTTTTCTTATCAACTGCCGGGTCCATTCTGGCGACAATTCTTTCACCCCACAAAATTGGCAGTACAAAATAACCATAACGCCGTTTATCGGGGGGGACATAACATTCCAGTGAATAATCGAAATTGAACAGCAGGTTGGCGCGTTCGCGGAATATGATGAGATTATCAAAAGGGGAGAGCAGGTGCACCTGGTCCAAATCTATGTTAATATTGTGTAATTTGTTTAAAAACGCTGTTAGAATATAAAAGGTAACTTTTTCGTTCTGTTCAATTTGTACAGGCGTTATTATCCTTGCTGCGCTGAGTGAATGGATAGCTTGTGCGATTACGTTTTTTCCTGCTACTTGTAAATAGTCGGCTATTTCTTTTTCACGCGCAATGCCCATTGCCGTCAATGCGGATATTACCGCAAAGTTTCCCAACTCTTCATCATTTGGGATATTTAAATTAATCCCCGCCGGCAACACCCGTTCGGTCAGGTCGTATACCTTTTGAAAATTACGCCGTTCCTGCACCATTAGCGCCCCGGTCAGCGCCAATAAATCGAGGGCTTGACGGGCCGGTTTTCCGTTTTGTTCGGATAGGGGCTGCTTTTCAAAATCTTTGGATGCCAATGGTCCTTCCGCGCGAATGCGTTCGAGGATCGGCTGCATCATGTAGCCATATTCCTTCATTCGGTCTTTATACCATTTGCCGATGGGATCGTTGAACTGTTGCATGCGCGCTAAAAAGAAACGATAGTTCTCCATTGGCAGATAAGAGGCGGCGCGGGCAAAATATTCAAAGATCTTTTTGTCATTGGCGTGAAGTTCATGTAACAAGTGGGGATTATAATCCGGCAGCCTCGTCCATAATACATGATGCTGGGCGCGCTGAATGACTGACAAGGTATCGATTTGCACATAACCGCTATGGTTAATAAAATCCATAACCGTTTGTTTATTGGCCTGGAGAATAAAGTTCCCGGCTAATCTGTGAGCGTCGAGAGCAATTTTACGAGCAACATCAAGCGTAAGAGTTGTTTTTTTCATGATGTTTATTATAGATTATTATATATCATAAGGTTTTTATGGCTGGTATACCATATCCGGGTTCAGTTTAAGATACAGGTTTTCCCGACCAGGACGGTTTATGGTAATTGCAACTGGTTGTGGACAAATACCGATAATCCTGATGAGTTGTCCCTGGTTGTTTGTTACTATCCGGCAGGCGCCCTGCACGTTAGCTACTACCTGGCCGGCAATTTTCAAGTGCGCCGCATTCTGGTCAATATTCAATTCCAGCTTTCCGCCGGAGGTTTGCAGGGAAAAACTGCTTCTGGTCGCGGTTTCCGGCAACAGGCAGGACCATTCCAGCAGGTTGCCCTCTTGCC
Source organism: bacterium (assembly GCA_029561455.1). Taxonomy (GTDB): domain Bacteria; phylum Zhuqueibacterota; class Zhuqueibacteria; order Residuimicrobiales; family Krinioviventaceae; genus Fontivivens. Next base: position 514,266 of record JAKQIY010000068.1, on the reverse strand, counting down.
GTACGCCATACAACCGCTGCGTGTAATCAAGCATAACCAGCATGGCTGGTGAATATCCATCCCCGGCCGGGGTAAATTCACCGCTCCAGGGATCGATTTGCTGCCTGAATCCATCCGATTTTACCAGCGCCTGGATCCATTTACCCATCATATACACCAGGTCTGTACTTTTACCGTAATGATCGAACCAGCGCGGCGCCCGCAGGGCGGTAAGCGCCTGTGAGGCTCCGCCCCAGGAATTGCGGGGAATATCACGCACAAACTTCGGATCATCGGCAGCTATAGAGGGCAGGGGATAGGGAGTCCAAAAAGCCTGTGGATTTTTGATCTGTTGCGTATAGATCAGTTCAAAAAGAGCCTGATCGACAACATGTTCCGAGAGAACACGGGTCAGCGCATCGCCGCGAATGCGGATAAAGCGGTTGTTTTTGTCCAGGTCGTAAAAACACAGTGTTTCCGGATCAAAACACAAAGCCAGTAAGGCGCGGCGGGTTTCTTCGGCTTTCATTGTCCATTTTTCAGCATCGGGATTACCCAGTTGGCGGGCCATTTGCGCCAGCGCCAGGCGGCCTCCATATACTGTTGCGGACAGATCCGGGGCAAGATAAGGCAATGAGCCCACAGCCGGACAGAGACGGGCATTGTCTTCCGGGCATTTCTTGGGCAGGTTTTCCCAGCGGGGACTGTTATCATGGCCGGTATCATACTCGCAAAACGCCTCGCATAACCCGGTTTTGCGGGTATTACGATATTTTTCCAGCCAGGAATCCCATTTGACGCAGGCTTGATACGCCTCGGCAAGAAAAGTGGTATCGCCGGTCATTTGGAATACGCTAAATGCGGTTGCGGCAATCGGCACCACCATTTGAATCTGCGCCGTACCTATCCGGTCTTTACGCACCCAGCAGGGCAGGTAGCCATCCTCGTGCTGTTGTTGAAAAAAAATCCGGTGATTATCTTTGGCAACCTGGGGATTGATAATGCCGTAGATAGCGCCTTCCATCGGCCCACATTCCAGCCAAATCCCTGCATATTCTGCGCCTTCCACCAATACCGGATTGGCATAACCATAAACCTGGATAATATTTTTTTCCAGGCCTGCCAGGGCCGCATTAAATTTATTTTCCAAACCCCAGGCGTCGGTTTGAAATACTATTACCGGTGTACCGGCCGGTTTGCTCGTTTTTGCGTCTACCGGTTTTATACAGAGAAATGTTAAAAGAATGATAAATAAAAAATAGATTACGGAATGGTATAGCTTGTTAAAATCTGTCACACTGGACTCCTGTGGTCGTATATATGCAAAAATTGGAACTGCGTTGTCGCTGAAATTATGTTTTGGTTTACAACCGGAACAATTATTTTATAAACTGGTGTTCAATAGTTACACCCTCAAACGTATCCGCTGAGGTTTTGTTCCACCAGGCGGTGAATAATCGCCCGGTATGGATAATAATTATTGTAACTTGTGCTGCTTGAGGCTGTTTTTTCTGCCATAAGGACATACATACAAGCATAATCCACAAACTGCCCAGTCATTTTTCCGTTTCAGAGTTTCATGGTAATTATGACATTTTGCCGCGTCATAGCGTATTTCCCTGCTATCGCTTGCGCGGAACGGTTCTCCCGTAAAGGCTCCCACCGGGCATATATCAACGCACTGCCGGCAATTTCCGCAATGTTGTTTGCTAGGACTGCCGGTGGCTTGCAGCGGCGCATCGGTCAGTACTGTTATCCAGCGCACACGCGGTCCACGCTGCGGAGTGATCAGCAGGCAGCTTTTCCCGATCCAGCCTAATCCGGCCAGATGTGCGGCCATTTTGTGTGAGAACACAGCGCAAATCTTTTCATCATCAACACGCTTTGAAGCGGGGATTGGCAGGGCGCGAAAACCTTTATTTTGTAATAGACTGCTCATTTGCGAGGCTAAAATATCCAGGCGAATATTAATAATATCATAGCTATGGTGCTTGTAACTAACCGCAACAGCGCGCTGCTCACGTTTTGGCAATTCATCGACAATCGAGTCCATTAAGGATATACCCATAGAGATAGCATAGGGATAATCGGCGACCATTGCGCCGCCCTGTGCTATAATATCCGGTTGGGCCGGTTTCAAGTCCGCAATACCAAAAAAATCTGCCCCCCACTTTTTAGCATATTTTTCCAGTTTTTTTATTTTCAATGACCAGGTTCTTTCCGGTTTAAAGTGGGTGATTAAAATTTATTAATTTTATGGGTGTTAATTTACAAAACTACCACTTTAAAAACTATACATAATAACGATTTTTCATTTGAGATAAAAATAAATGCTGCCGGTTAAACATTGGATATGATGGGTATAAATACAAAAAAAAGATTTTGGATAGCAATTGGCAGAATTTTGTATTGTTTATGTGATTGATTTGGGCGTTAACGAAAAAATACCGGCCGGTATTGTTATCTAAAAAGCAATCCGGCCGGTAGACAATACTATCAAACTTTTTTGGGCACGACAAAAGGTTTGCGATATTTCCGGGACAGCTGTTTATTGGCTTGCCGGGCAAGTTTCCCTTTAACCTTTTCTTTTTCGGCATCGATCTCCAGCCAGGGGCCGCAGGTTATTGGGGTTTTTTGCAGGTCAATTTCGTTGGCGGTTAAATGTCCCAACACCCGTTCAAAACCATCAAGCGCAACCTGGTTGCCGGAGAGTTGTTCTTTTATTGCCTCCGGTGATCGTTGTTCACCAAGCCGCCATGAAATATTAGCAAAATGGCAATAGGCGCTGGAAATATGTCCCTGTATAATCTCCGAGTGCAGCTCGCTGCTTTTGCGGCTGCGTACCGCATCGATAAAGTTAGCGCCATGACTGCCGCCGCCGTCGCCCGGGAATTGTATTATTTTTTTATTGTCATTATCATAAATCCAGCCGCCGCCGCGACCGCCGGCAAAATAGCCGTTCTCGCACTGGATAATGTTGCCGCCATCCCGCACCCCGCGGAAATGATCCATTGTGGTCATGCCTTTTTTCATAGGCAAATTACGGATCTCGATGATAATTGGCGGCGCCGATGCAAATTCAAATACTGCCAGGTGCGTATTGGGTGTTTCTGCATTATCATCAAAGGCGAAGCGACTGCCGAATGACATTACCCGTTTGGGGTATCCGGGATCGCCCAGCATGAACCGGCAATCATCAATCTGGTGGACGCCGGTGTTGGCCAGATCGCCGTTACCGGTATTCCAGAACCAGTGCCAGTCGTAATGAACATTTTTCCTCATCAGGGGTTTCATTTCCGCCGGCCCGGTCCATAAATTGAAATCAATATTGGCCGGCGGGATTTGCGGGGTTGTAACCATGCCAATGCCGAACCGTTGTTTGTACCATAGCCCATAAGCCCATTGTATTTTACCCAGGTTCCCTTCTTTAATATAGGCCATTGCTTCCCGTAAACCCGTATCGGAACGGTTTTGAGTACCGGATTGGACAATGCGGTTATACTTGCGCGCTGCATTCACCAGTTGCCGGCCTTCCCACACATTATGCGAAACCGGTTTTTCCACATATACATCTTTGCCTGCCTGGCATGCCCATATACCGAGCAATGAATGCCAGTGATTCGGAGTAGCAATTACCAGCGCATCAATATTCTTGTCATCAAGTATTTTACGAACATCCTGACACATAGTTACGGTTTCACCACGTGCTCTGAATAACGCTGCTTCACGTTCGAGGATGTCCTTATCAACATCACACAGGGCGACTATTTTAACGCCAGGAACTTTATAGAATTCTTCAATATGTTGTTTTCCCTTGCTGTTAAAACCGACAATTGCTATTCTAATCTGATCATTGGCGCCGGGTACCTGGGAATAGGAAGCTGCGGTAAATTTTCGTCCGCCAATTAATGCTGCCGAGCCTGTTATAATGGAATATTTGATAAAATCTCTTCTGGCTATCTTTTGCATTACTTCTCCTTCCGTCGTTTATCTGCAATTTTATTCTGTTTCATAAATTTACATCAATGAAAAAGCTGTTTGTGTGTTGAATATGTATTGTTGTTTTTTCAACTCTGTTCAGTAGGATTTTACAACTTAGGGATTTTTTTTAAAAAACAAAACAATTTTATTCCCGCCGTTTTAAACTATAATATTTATTAACGGCGGGAAGGAAACATATTTATCCCAATGCAGATTTTTAAATCTGTCATGTTAAATTATATATTTGGAAGAAAGTTTTGCAGGTACGAATTTTATGCCCGGTTCTAATCCACAACGTTAAACCACATTTCCCCTTTATCTTCAGGATTGCCATTATAATTTACCGTAATTTCTTCATCCGGTTTAATATCATTAATGGCGTATATTTCTATGAGTTGATCCTGGAAATTTTTCTTGTAAGCGGCATTGGGGTGATAAGAATGATTGTACAAAGATACATATCCCAATCCAACCGCCGAGTTATTATCCGCCCAATCGTAACAGTAATTAAAGATTTCGGTCTTTTCGATATATGGCCATTGACTTGAAGGAATAACAATAATTGGAGATTTCTCTATCAAATCTCCTTTTTGATATTGTTTTTCGGCAAAAACACTCTTGCCTTTAGGGCCATTTACTCGGATGGATAACATGACATTAAAACTCCTTTGCTTTTTAATATAATTTTTTACCCTGTGATAATCCAGGGACAATTAAATTGGTGTTTAAATTAGCATAATATTTATTATTTGCAACTGTTTTTTTGATCAAAATCTCTTTTTTACAAAAAACATGCACGAATATAATTTATTGTAATTATTTGATTTGTATAATCAAATTTGCAGCAATATATAACTGTAGGACGATTGAAACAGGAATATCTGTTCCAATTATGCTTTTTACAGATTTATAGATTTGCAAACCCGGAACTGGAAATGTCAATTCCGGGTTTGTAAAATTTTGCTTATTTAAAGAACCGGTCGGCGGCATCCATGTAGCGCTCCCAATCATAAAGAGTTATATCATGTTTACCGGTACGTATATGGTAACTGATTGTGCCTATGGCTGGCTGATTCAGGCCCGGCATATCCTGCAGCGAAAATTTTTCTGCGCCCAGTAATTCATACACCGGGCTGGCAAATTTTGCTGCCAGAAATTCGCCCCTGGGGTCTGCCCACAGGTCATTTTCAGCGCTGGCTATATAAACAGGACGCGGCGCTACCAGGGCTATAAGCATGTGTTGATCAACCGGAAGGGCACTTTCGTTATCATTATAAGCATTAAAATTATCACAAAACCAGTGGGGAAAATGGGTATTAATGCGTTTTACGGTTTCGCCGAACTGCCTTCTGGATATAGCGGCGCCGCCGCAGCCGGAATTGTTGGATATCACCATTGCAAAACGCTGGTCGGTTGCACCTGCCCAAAGCGCCGTTTTTCCGAGCCGGGAATGTCCCAGCACAGCGACATGCTTTTTATCAATATCTTTATCTTTTTCCAGGTAATCCATGGCCCGGCTCAGTCCCCAGGCCCAGGCGGCTATGGAACCCCATTCATCCGCGGCCGGGGTGGTTTGTCCCGGTTTGTAAAACAGGGGATGGACGCCATTTTTGAAACCATCGTCAAAGTCAGGATCAATATCACCATAATAGATAGTAGCCACAGCATATCCGCGTTCAATTATACGCTGCACCGGCCAGCGGCTGGCAGCAGTACCGCGGGTTTTTTCTGTTGCCCGGTTTTCGGTAATGCCCAATTCTTCATCGTTGGCCACCCATTGGTCAGTTATAGTGATTCCCGGATCTTCGCAGATTGTTTGATTCCCATCAAAGTTCAAACCAACAAACGCCGGTACTTTGCCTTTTTTATGGTTGGGTATGTAAAGCAAGATAGTCATATTCGATCCTGCCGGATCGCCGGTGAATAATACTTTTACTTCTTTACGAGTCGCCGCCCCACCCAGGGCGTTTTTATCGGTAGAGATTACCAAAAATTTCATGTTTTTCGGTTTTCCCGGCGCCTTGCCATAAACCTGTTCTGTAAATAACCGCAGAATTTCCGGGCGACGTTTTTTTATCCAGATCCGGGCATCTGTAACTAGAGTCCCATCCGTACATTGCAATAATTCAGGCAGGGTATAGACCGGCACTTGCGCTTCATCATAATTAAACCCTTCTGGCTGGGCTATTATTTGATCACCGCTAACAATTATTGTCAACAGCATTGCCAAAAAGAACATGTACAAGAGTTTAGGTTTCATTGCAACTCCCTTTTTTATTTCAACCGCGTTTAAATACCGCTTGGCATCGGTTTAGTGTTGTGCAAAACCGTTTATATGATTATGTTATTATTATGAGAAAAAATCCGGTTTAATTCAAGTAAAATTATTTTTTCATTATCAGTGGATGGAATTTTATTAATTACTGTTTTTAATATATTTATACACTATTGTTCTTAATAATATCGACAGCTCTGCATGTTACTTTTCGTTTTCCGGTATTTTTCTGTTGATTTTTAATATACAGGGCGGTAATTTCTTTTTATCAGAATAATTTGAATTATTTGGAGGAAAATTTATGTCTTTACAGTCGAGGAGGGATTTTTTTAAAAACAGCGGCGCCGGCATCGCCGCCGGTTCGTTATTCATTTCCGGCACGTCTTGTACGGAAAAGAAACACATCTATCAACCGGACGGCTTCAAACGGCTTAATTTGGGCATGGCTTCTTATACTTTACGCAAGTTTGCTCTTGACGATGCTTTGACTATGACTAACCGGCTGGGCTTGAAACATATTGCTTTCAAGGATTTTCACCTTTCCCTGGACAGCTCTGTGGATGAAATTCAGGCTGCTGCCGCCAAAACCCGCGATGCCGGACTGGATTTGTATGGCTGCGGTGTGGTCTATATGCAAAACGAACAGGAAATTGACCGCGTTTTTAGTTACGCGCAAGCGGCAGGAATGAAGATGATCATCGGTGTGCCGGAACATGCACTGCTTGATCAGGTCGAGGGAAAAGTTAAAGAGACCGGCATTATACTCGCTATACACAATCATGGGCCGGGCGACCAGCGTTATTCCGCTCCCGCCGATGCCTATGAGCGGATAAAGAACCGCGATCCACGTATGGGTTTATGCCTCGATATCGGTCATGTGCAGCGCATCGGCCTCGATCCGGCAGCTCAGGCAGAATTGTACTTTGATCGCTTGTTCGATGTGCATATCAAGGATGTTTCCGATTCTACAGCCGAAGGCACGACGGTTGAAATTGGCCGCGGCGTGATCGATATTCCCAAATTCCTGGCTACCTTGTTGCGGCTTGGCTATAAAGGGAATGTCTCCCTGGAATATGAAAAGGATGAAGATGACCCGCTACCCGGCAGCGCAGAATCTATTGGCTATATTAAAGGAGTGCTGGCAGTTATATGAAAAAGGGCGGGTGTTTTTCCCGCCTTTTCATATTTAAGCCTGGGCTGAAGTAAAGGGGCTTTATAAGTTTTATATTCGGAGTGCATCGCCTTTATGCGATGCATAGTACTTTTAGTGTATCACTTTTTCCAGCATCGGCGCCAGAATACTGTTCCAGAGTTTGTATCCCTCAGCATTCAAATGCAGCCCGTCTTCCAGTAAAAGCGCCGGGTTGGGCTTGCCATCTTGTCCCAGCATGGGGGTGGCGGTGTCCACATAATACAGGTTGGGGGTTTTCTCTGCATAATTTTTAATAAGAGTATTGGTTTTTTCCATCTCTTGCCACATTTCCCAGCGGGCCACGCTTGGCTTGATTGGTATGTATATAATAGGCGTTTCGCCCAGGTTATCGCGAATGGTTTTTACAAAGGATAAATAATCGTTAAATACCTGCACAGGACTTTTCTTGCCGGCAATATCGTTATCGCCGCAGTAAAACACTATCGCCGCCGGTTTGTATTTGATAATAACATCATTGATATAATAAAGAACATCCGAGATGTGTGAGCCGCCAAAGCCGCGGTTAATAACCGGGTATTGTGGAAAGGCATCGTGCGACATCCACATAACTGAACTGGAACTGCCGGCAAACAACAGCGCCTGTTCGGGAAAGCTGTTTTTCATATCCCAGACTTTAAAATTCTCAATATCTTTGGCGTACCGGGTCGGATCGGGATTGGCGACCGGCGCTGTGTTTTGCGCCAAACAAGCCTGGCTCAATAAAATGAAGATGATGATGTAAAGGAATAAAATGTTGTGCAAGTTCTTGTAAAGCGGTTTTGGTCTTCTGTTCATGTTACACTCCTGTTATTTGTACTGCCGGTTGATATGATTAAAATCAATTTGCACATTTCTTTTATAACATCAAAAATTATTTTACACTGGTTTGCTTTTTGATAGCGATTTTTTCAAGCGCTACTCTTATCCTGTTCCTATTGTACCTTTGTAATAAAACCGGGTACAGGTTCATGATGATATTAAAAACAGTAAACCAAAACAAGAACCGAGCATCTCTTTGCCAGGCAAAACCAAGTGTAAGCGCCAGAACTAGCAAAAAACCAAAGACATGGACCGTTTCCGCATACTGCATTTGGTGTTCCAATTCCAAAATAGCCGACCGGGATCTGTTATTAAGCGACATTTTTAGTGTGGATACGGGTAGCGGGGATTTTTCGATTATTTTTTTAAAAACAGGTATGCCGATAATTTTGTATATCGATGTGGACAGTTCCGGTTTACGAATGTGAAAATATGCGGCGTGTAATTTCAAACCGGTATTGCGTAATAAAAAAATAATGAATAAAGTAGAAATAGAGGTTAGCCAGAAGGAATCGGCAATTATACCCGGCAGGTGTTTATTCAAATCATTGAAAAGATATAAACGCAACACAATAATATATAAAACTATCAATATTGTACTTTTAATAATCTGGATTGATTTATTCATAGAACTATTCATTTGGTTGGTTTTCAAAACGGTAAACATGGCCTGCCTGTGAAAAAGAATTATTATTTGTCGCACCGACGCCAGAACCATTGCCGAGAGCCTGTAAATCCTTTATGAGCTGTTCCCATAACGGTTTATCAACATGAGTTTGTTTGTTTTTTATACCAATGTCGGCGCTGGTAAACTCGGCGTGATTGCGGCAGTCACCGGCGCAAAAGGTGACCAGCGAGCCATATATACCGCTTGTAGCCAACCCAAAGGTAAATGCTTCGGCAGAATAAGGACATAACAGGAACAATCCGGTTCTGGCGCCATGCCCCTGTAATGCCGGGCGAAAAACATCGCGGGCAATGTCGATCGCCGAGGTCATAATATAAAAATCCGCTTGAATTCCGGCAGCAATCCTTACCAGGGCGCCGATACTGCAATAATTGCAGGGTATAGGCCAGTTTACTCGCTTTTTTACCAGTATGCCGGGTTGTTCAGCAATAATGCAGCGGTGGTTGAAATGCCCGGCGGGACACAGACATTGGTTTTTTTCTTCATCATACGGTTTCATGCAAAACCCAGGCGCTATTAAAAACCGCTCGGGATTACGATGTGTAGTTGCTAAATACTCTAAAAGGGCACTATAGGCAATGGTTCCATAAAGAGGATTTTTATTGGACGCACGGACCAGTTTCTGATAACGTACAAAACCCCGTACTGTTTTGCGCGGATGTTTGCACAACGCTGTAAACAGGTAATACCAGGGAAATAACCTGGTCAGGTTATGCAGGTTAAATTCCCATAAGCGGCAAGAAAAGAATGTTTTCCGGTCCAGCCAGGCGGCAAATTTAACGAGCGGTTTCATAGTTATGTCTTTCCCTCCAGGAGAATCATTACACAAGGTTAATCTGGTTCATATTTTAACGGGCTAACCGGCCATGGGTTTCAAAATATAAATTAACTGCTATGATTTTTTAATGCAAGTTTTTTTATTTTATCATTGAATATTAAAGGAGTGGCTCTATATGGTTTTTTGTGGATTATTTTAAAAAAAGAAGATCAAATTTTATGAGCAAATAATTCCACTTCCTGTTCTAAAGTATAAAATTTTGTGATGTCTGTAAACAATTCAATATGCAAGTCCTATTTACTGATACATGAATAGTAATACAATTTATAATAATTCTATTCTGTTTGATTAATAAGAAATAAAACATATAGCAATAAATGAATAATTTTATAAATAACAAACATTTAAACTTTTCTCTGCGTACTTGGCCTCTGCGTTTTCATTTTTTTAACGCAAAGACGCAGAGACCGCAGAGGGAAAACAAGTTTAAATTATATGTTTTTAGCCAGTATTAAATCTAAAACCGGAACATTACCGGAGTTTGTTTTCTTTTAATCAAAATATTGTAATGAATTATTAACCAGATTGTTTTTTCTGTAATCACATGATTAAACTTGATAAAAATACCCACAATAAACAATATTGTACCAAAAGAATTCTTGGCTACCCTATATTTTAAGTATAATTGTCATCTTTTATTATAGATTTTTTTTTTGTAATTTATAATAATACTACAGGAGCAAATAATCATTATGCATATTCGAATCAAAATTTGTTGTATAAAAAATGTTCAGGAAGCCCGTCTTGCCATCAACTATGGCGCTTCGGCTATTGGCCTGGTTTCCGATATGCCGGGCGGCCCCGGAGTGATTACTGAGGACAAGATCGCTGAAATTGCCCGCACCATTCCTCCCGGTGTGGCTTCTTTCTTGCTGACCAGCCAGCAGGACGTCAGCGCCATTATCGAACAGCAGTGGCGCTGCCGTACCAATACTATCCAGTTATGCGACCGCCTGCAAAAGGGTACTTTGGCGGAGTTGAAAGAAGCTTTGCCGGGCGTGGGCATTGTTCAGGTTATTCATGTTACCGGGGAGGAGGCGATAGAAGAGGCGCTCCGAGTTGCTCCCGATGTCGATGCCCTGCTGTTGGATTCCGGCAACCCGGCGCTGCCCGTCAAGGAACTGGGTGGCACCGGCCGCACCCACGACTGGAGCATTAGCCGTAAAATCTGTGAAGCCGTTGCCGTGCCGGTTTACCTGGCGGGTGGTCTTAACGCTGAAAATGTAACCGAAGCCATTGAAGAAGTATGGCCTTTCGGTGTAGATTTGTGCAGTGGTGTGCGCACCGATGACAAGCTGGATGAACGGAAACTGGCGGCGTTTGTAAAAGCGGTTCATTCTTTTAACGATCTGGATTACGCATAAAATAAAACGTGTATTTTTCGGAAATATGTTGTAAATTAATATATATAAATGCAATATACCGGGAATGCCATCCTGTATTACCCTTAACCGGATTTATAATTTACCGATGGTCAAGCTGGCATGTTTTCTGTGACATTGCACTTGTGTGTTAAATGGATTATTTTTTCATCCTGATAAGCATGGATGAGTAATTTATATGGAGTGACGAATTTGTATGCGTAAAGAGAGTATTCGCAATGTAGCAATTATTGCCCATGTTGATCATGGCAAAACGACCCTGGTCGACGGCATGCTGAAGCAGAGCGGCATCTATCGTGAAAACCAGCATGTTGAAGAGCGGGTCATGGATTCCATGGACCTGGAACGGGAACGCGGCATCACCATTATGGCTAAAAATACAGCGATTTGGTACAATAACATAAAAATCAATATTGTCGATACCCCCGGCCATGCCGATTTTGGTGGCGAGGTGGAACGCAGTTTAAACCTGGTCGACGGCGCCATATTACTTGTCGATGCTAGCGAGGGGCCCTTACCGCAGACCCGTTTTGTGGTAAAAAAAGCCCTGGCTAAAAAGCTACCCATTATTTTAGTTATTAATAAAATAGATCGGCCGGATTCCCGAATTCAGGAAGTGATCAATGAGGTTTATGATCTGTTCATCGATCTGGACGCCACTGAAGAGCAAATTGAATTTCCTATTTTATATACCAATGCCAAACTCGGCGTTGCCCATTTAAACCTTGATGATAAAGCAAATAATCTTTATAACCTGTTCGAGACAATCGTCCGGCGAATTCCGGGACCAGAAGCAGATGACGACCTGCCGCCGCAGTTGCTGATTACCAATCTCGATTATGATTCTTATGTCGGCCAAATAGCTGTGGGGCGTTTGCATAATGGCGTTCTGGAAATGAATAAATTGTACAGCTTGTGCGGCGAAAATGAAACCAAAGCGGGCGTTAAATTTTCCAGCTTGTATACTTTTCAAAACCTGGCCCGCAAACAGGTGGATAAAGTGTATGCCGGCGACATTATTGCTATATCAGGGGTTGAAAATGTTCGTATTGGCGATACCATTGCCGCGTTTGAAGACCCACAGCCCTTACCTCGTATCCATGTCGATGAACCCACCGTTTCCATGATCTTTTATGTTAACACCAGTCCCCTTGCCGGGCGTGAGGGCAAGTATTTAACCTCGCGGCATTTGCGTGACAGGCTGCAAAAAGAGACTTTGGGAAATGTTGCTATTGAACTGAAATTGATGGAGCGGGCCGATGCTTTTGAAGTGCGGGGCAGAGGAGAGTTGCAAATGGCCATTTTAATCGAGACTATGCGCCGTGAAGGTTACGAGTTTATGGTATCAAAACCCAGGGTCATTACCAAAGAACTTAAAGGCGTTACCTGTGAACCGGTTGAGCATGTTTTTATAGATGTGCCGGAAGATTTTGTGGGCATTGTTACTGAAAAATTATCCAAACGCAAAGGGCGCATGACAAATTTAACCAATAAAGGCAGCGGCAGAGTGAATATTGAATTTTATATCCCTTCGCGCGGCCTTATCGGTTTCCGCAGCCACTTTATGACCGACACCAAAGGCGCCGGAGTAATGAATTCTTTATTAAAGGGCTATGAGCCCTGGTTCGGTCCAATTCCGCAGCGCGCCAGCGGCGCATTGGTAGCCGACCGCGCCGGCAAGGTAAATACCTATGCCAGCCTGGCTATGGTAGACCGCGGCGAATTGTTTCTTGAAGTTGGTACCGAAGTTTATGAAGGAATGATCGTCGGTGAACGTAACCGTAATACCGATTTGGATGTTAATATTACCAAAGAAAAGAAACTCACCAATATGCGTAGTTCAACTTCTGAAGCTACTGTAACCCTGCGGCCGCCGCGTATGCTTTCCCTCGATCAATCCATTGAATTTATAGCCGAAGACGAAGTTGTTGAAGTTACTCCGTTGAATATTCGTCTAAGCAAAATGGAGCGTGATCGTCAAAAAAGAGGGGCAATGCAGAAACGAGAACGTTTGGGAATTGAGTGATTTTTTGCCATGCCGGTTTCCATATTAACCGGCATGGCGTTTTTTATCAACCTGGGTTATCTTTTTTTCTGATTATTCCACTAGATATTTTTGACTCGATTATTTATTATGGGTAGTTCCAATACTGTTTTATAGAATATAAATACAGTCATATTCTTTTTTAAGACTTGGTTGAGGCAGTTTTTCGTTGATTTGTATTGATTACATTATTACTTACTCTGAAATAAAAATTTTAGTTACTATCTATGCAAACAAACATATTTATCACCAATAATCAGGAATCCATAAGTAATATAATATCAATTTTTTTAATGTTTTCCTCTACGTTCTCAGCGGCCTCTGCGGTAAAAATGAAGAAAGGAAACCCCAAAAGTCGCCGAGTTCGCAGAGGAAAAAGTCTAACGTTGTATTATGTTATTTTAAATTTCAAACTGCGGGGCAATCGTTATAATTACTTTATTGAAACCAAAGAGCCATATTTTTACTCCTATCCAACAACATTTCGGATTGAATTTTTCCCATCAACATTTCCGGTACAATGAATATATTTGGCACTAGATTTGTTTTGTTTTCATAATTTCCAACCAGATATATTATATTTATTGTAATTAGACGCAGTATTCAGAAATAGTGAAAATTTCTATTCTCGATGTACTATTCCATGTCTGGGAAAATACATTTATAACTGGTAAATTTTAAGTGGATTTTTATATGAAAACACTAAAAAAGTTAAGTACCAAATTTGTCAAAGCAAGACCCCCGTTAAAAATAGTAATTATCTATCTTTTGATTGGTGTGCTATGGACAATTTTCATAGATATGCTGTTTGAATACATAATTCAAAACTTTTCGATTATGATTTTCTTACAATCAATAAAGGGATGGGTTTTTCTTAGTATAACCGGTTTAATATTATATTTTCTGATCTTATCAGACTTACGAAAGCAGGAAAGAAAAGAATCGGACATCCGAAAAATTATAGAATATTCTCCAATTCCCACCATAGTGATAGATGAAAATGATAATGTCATCCTGATGAACAAAAAGTTCAAAGACACATTTGGTTATACAGAAAATGATTTTTTGAACTCCAGAGCCTGGTTCCAATTAGCTTATCCAGATTCCATTTATCGAAAAGAAGCACAGGAATTGTGGAGAAAAGAACTTGCTCAAATACAAAATGAAGAAAAAGAGTTTAGTATTACTTTGTTGACAATTGTTGACAAGCATAAAAAGAAACATCATATCCAGTTTCATGTTATGGCTCTGAACAATCGTTTTATCATTGTTCTTAATGATATAACCAATCAAAAAATTGTGGAAACCGCTCTCCGGGAGAGTGAAAGCCGTTTCCGGAGATTATTTGAAAATGCCGGCGATGCAATTTTTATCATGCATAATGATCAGTATATTGATTGTAATTTAAAAGCGTTGCACTTATTCGGTTGTCCACGTGAACAATTGCTAGCCAGCAGCCCCTGGCAACATTCTCCCATTTTACAGCCGGATGGGCAAAATTCTCATGTCAAAGCCAGGCAAATTATTCAAAAAGCCAAGAATACCGATGAAACGATACTATTTGAATGGACTCATTCACGTCCCGATGGAACTTTTTTCACAACTGAAGTTAGTTTAAATCGTATATTATTTAATAATGAAATCTATCTTCAGGCAATAATTCACGATATTACTGAACGTAAAACTGCCGAACATGCTATCCATTACCGGACCGAACTTGAAAAATTAATTTTAACTATATCCACCCGTTTTATCAGCCTGCCTCCCGAGGAAATTGATACTAATATTGAACAAGCTTTGGCGGAAATATGTGCTTTTATCGGAGTTGATTCAGGTTATTTATGCCGTTTCAATAACGATCTATCGCTTTTGACTATGACCCACCTTTGGTGTAATGAGAAACTGGCATGTGTGAAGGATGAAATGCAAAATATTCTCGTTAATCCGGATAATTTGCGTATTGACAACATTTTAAATAATAAGGAAGTGAATATTGAAAACCTGGAGAACCGCAAAGATCAGACCGGTTTTGAAAAAAAGCTGATCCAGTTACAGGGCGCAAAATCATTGGTTAAGGTACCGATTGTTTATAAAGAGCAAATCGTTGGCATAATTGGTCTTACATCAGTCCAGGAAAAACAGGTCTGGATTGAATCGGAAATTTCAATTTTGAATATGATCAGTCAGATCTTTATTGGCGCCTTGTTGCGCAAGCAAAATGAAGAAGAGTTGAGCAATCGCGAGAGGAACTATCGGGAAATATTCAATTCAACAAATGATGCCATGCTTATTTATAATATTGATAATAACAAGGTAGTAGATATTAATAATGCTTTTCTCGAATTGTTTGGTTACTCTTTTGCTGAAATTATCAATGCCCATTTAAAGGACTTGATAAAAGGGAAAATTTTGTCCCTTGTTGATGATGATGTAAATTTATTACGAAATATTACTAATGAATCTAAAGTGTATGAATGGCAAGCCCGCAATAAAGACGGGGAAAATTTTTGGGTTGAAGTATCAATAAAGAAAGCGGTTATTGATGGACAATTACATGCCCTGGCCGTAATCCGCAACATCCAGGAACGAAAGACCTTTGAAGACGCATTAAAGGAAAGTGAAAAAAGATACCGGGAGATTTTCGAAAACGCCAACGAAGCAATTTTTGTAGTCCAGGGCGGTAAAATTGTTTTTCTAAATCTTAAAACCACAGAAATTTTGGGCTTTTCACGTGCCGAGCTGGTATCGCATGGCATAGATGAATTTCTGCACCCCGATGATAGAGGGATGGTAATGCAGCGTTATACCAAACGTTTGCAGGGAGAACAGATTCCGGCCCGTTATTCTTTTCGTATTATTGCGAATAATAAAGATGTGAAATGGATGGATATTAATGTTGTTGTTATTACCTGGAATGGGCAACCCGCAACCCTTATTTTTATGCACGATATAACTGAACAAATACAGGCTCAGGAAGCGTTGAAACAAAGTGAAGAGCGCTTGACCCTGGCTCTGGAAGGCGCTAATGATGGGTTATGGGATTTTAATCCGCAAACGGGTAAAGCCTATTTTAGTCCACGCTGGTTTACAATGCTTGGTTACCCTCCTGACTCTTATCCTCATAACCTCGATACCTTGTATTCATTAATGCATCCGGATGATCTTAGCAGGGTAAAGACTGATTTGCAGCAGTTGAAAGATAAGCCGCTAGATTATATATCTAATGAATTCCGGCTACGAACCAGGGATAATCAATGGATCTGGATTCGCTCACGGGCAAAAACCGTACAAAAAAACCAGTCCGGTAAAGTTTTACGTATGGTGGGCACCCATTCAGATATAAGTGAAAATAAAAAAATCGAAGTTACACTACGTGAACAAGATGTGCTGCTCCGGTCGGTTATTGATAATTTCCCTTTTGAGCTTTGGGCCAGGGATAATAATGGAAAATGTTTTTTACAAAACAAATATTCAATAAATATCTGGAATGATTTAACCGGTAAAATACCTGAAGAAGTGGATGTACCATCCGATATTAAAGAATTTTGGCAATGTAATAATGCCCGGGCTTATGCTGGACAAGTAATCGACGAAGAAGTTGAATTTCACGACCCTGCCGGTAATCCCTGTACCTATCAGAATATTATTGCACCTATCAAAGATGGCGATCGTATGTTGGGTATTTTAGGAATCAATATCGATATTACTAAAAGAAAAAAAGCTGAAGAAGATTTACAGCATAGTGAAAGACGGCTGGCCATGATTTTTAACAGTGTTAAGGATATGATATTATTGGCAAAATTTGATAATAAAAAATTTATTACCATTGCTGTCAATCATGCGTTTTTAAATGAAATTGGCCGTAAAGATAAAGTTGAAGGGCTAGACCTTGATAAAATAATGCCCTCAGGATATGCAAAATTAGTAATAAAAGATTTTAAAAATATCTTACATTACAAAACATCCTTTGCCAGGAAAGAGGAAAAAATTGGTAATAAATATTATGAGATCACCAGCACTCCAATTTTTTATGATTCTGAAACAAATACTTTATTGCTTGCGGTTCTCCATGATATATCGGAACGAAAAATGAAGGAAGATGCCCTGCAACTGGCTGACCGTGCATCACGCCTGGCCTCGCTGGGGACGCTGGCTGCCGGCATTTCACATGAGATTAACCAACCGCTTACTGCCTTGAAAATCAAAGTCGATAGCCTTTTATATTGGGGAGAAGAAAATCCGGAATTGATGAAAAAGAACCTCGAACAAAATTTACAATTTATTTCCCGGGAAGCTGATAAAATCGACAATATAATTAAACATATGCGCTCCCTGGCACAAATTGACCAGGCGCCGCCGCCGGCGCAAATTAATATTAACTCTATTATTGATAATATCCTGACCCTTATCGGTCAGCAACTGCAATCACACCGCATCAAAGTAGTATTAAAACTGCACGAGCCGGCGCCGTTTATTCTTGCCCATGAAACTCCAATGGAACAGGTACTCATCAATCTTACCATTAATGCCATGTATGCTTTGGATTCTCTGGAAAAAGAGGATAAAACAATTATCCTGAGTACCCGTTTGCAAAATGATTCTTGTATTATTGAAGTGGAAGATAATGGGCCGGGAATTTCCGAAGATAATATTACCCGTATTTTTGATCCTTTTTATACAACAAAAATTGGCAAGGACGGGATGGGTTTGGGGTTGGCAATTGTGCAAAATATTCTCAGCAGCATTGGCGCAGCAATTACTGCGGAAAATGTAAAAACCGGTGGCGCTTTATTCAGAATAACTTTGGGTTCAAAATAAGAGGGAGTACACAATGATCATTTTACTGGTTGAAGATAATCAGCAAATACGGGAAAGTATCAAAGCATTTTTAAGTTATCTCGGTCACCAGGTAGTGGAATCCGGCAATGGCCGCGACGCGTTACTGTATTTAAAAAAAAATCCGGTTCATTTGGTTTTATCCGATATTCAAATGCCCTATATGGATGGCTATGACTTGCTTAAAGCCATCAAGGGTGATAAAAATATTGAAGAAGTCCAGGTAATATTATTTACCGGGCATGGCGATCTTAAACGCGCTGTTACGGCGATGAAAGACGGAGCCTATGATTATCTTCTAAAACCAATTGATATAAATGAATTAAAACAGATCATCGACCGTGTTTCCGAATACCTCGATCTGAAACAGGAAAATAAAAAACTGACTCGTGAATTTAAAGAACAGGTCAAACAAGCTACAAGTGAAATTGAAAAAGAACTGACCGAGGTGCGCAAAGCTTTAATTCAGGTAATTGGTACGGCCGATATTGGAATTTTTTCCGACTCTTTAAAAAAAGTATTTGCTACTGCAGAAAAATTGCATCGTAATCCTGATATCCCGGTTTTGCTGGAAGGAGAGACCGGCACCGGCAAGGAAATGGTGGCAAAGTTCATCCATTACGGCAACGGAGATATTATTACCCCTTTTATTGCTCTCAACTGCGCGGCGATCAATTCAGGCTTGTTTGAAAGTGAATTGTTTGGGTATGAATCCGGCGCTTTTACGGGTGGCAATCCCAAGGGACAAAAAGGCAAACTGGAACTAACCGGTGAGGGTACGATTCTGTTGGATGAAATTACCGAAATGCCGGTCGAACACCAGGCTAAACTTTTACGTGTGATCCAGGAAAAAGAATATTACAAGGTTGGGGGATTAAAAAAACTAAACTGCAATGCCCGGATAATTTGTTCTACCAACCGCAATGTACAGGAGCAGGTAAAAGAAGGAACTTTTCGTGAAGACTTGTTTTTCCGTTTAAATGTAGGTTATGTTCGCATACCGCCTTTGCGCGAAAGAAAAGAAGAGATTATTCCCCTGGCACAGATGTTCCTGGATCAATTGTTAATTGTCAATAAAACTTCATTTAAAAGTATTAGCCATGATGCTGAAAAAAGATTAATTAACTATAACTGGCCCGGAAATGTCCGCGAATTAAAAAGTACAATTGAACGGATTGCTCTCTTGTGGGAAGATTCGGTGATAGATATAAAACACCTGGATAACCTGTTAAAAGGCTCAATTGTCAAAGCAGAACCGTTGCTTGACAATAATTCTTTTGAACAATTTAACCTGCCGGAAGAGCGGTTGGATATTAACCAGTATACACTGAATATTATTCGTATGGCGATGGAAAGATTTAATCAAAATAAAACCAAAACCGCAAGTTATTTGGGGATTTCTTTGCGGGTATTGCATACATACCTGAAAAGACTGGAGAATTAGACAATTATACAAAATAGTATACAAAAATCATTTCTAGACACTGATTTGTAATATTACACGCAGGTTGATTTTTTGTTATTACTGCTAAAAATTCAATAAAATCAACCAGTAACATCATTTCTTTTATACACCCCTCTATGGCATAATATATGCCTTAACCCACCTGTAATGCCTGGTAATTGCCGGCATTATTACCTGATAAGCACTTTTTTTGCATGTTTTGTTACTATCTTTATCAGGTCACTAAAACTGTTCTTTATTCACATAACCAATACTATAATTAATGTTTATACCCGGTGCAAATTGCGGAGATTCTGAATGGTTTTTTTTGTGGGTGAGGTATGGTTCTTTTGCGCCGGGTTTAAATTATTCTTGTTGCTGTTTTTTCTTGTCTGCCCTGCAATGATTAGACCTGAAACAACCTATAGCTTTAATATCTGGTCCCGATAATGAAAATAATGATTGTTGACGATCAATCTACTGTTTTACAAAGTTTAAAAGAAGCCATAGAGCCCTCAGGTCATGACTGTACTTGTTTTGATCAGCCCGAACTTGCCTTGCAAAATTTTATAAATTATGAATTCGATACAGTAATTACCGACTACAAAATGCCGAAAATGAATGGTGTCGAATTTTTATGCGCCATTCAAA
This sequence comes from bacterium, assembly GCA_029561455.1. Classification (GTDB taxonomy): domain Bacteria; phylum Zhuqueibacterota; class Zhuqueibacteria; order Residuimicrobiales; family Krinioviventaceae; genus Fontivivens. The sequence continues at coordinate 494,137 of JAKQIY010000068.1, read as the reverse complement.
AACAAAAACCCGGCACCCCGGTAATTTTGTTTACCGGTTATGCAGAAATTAATAATATCATTGATGCTGTCAATTTCGGGGTTTTTGCTTTTTTCCGAAAACCGGTTAATATTCGTGATATGATGAAAACTCTGGACAAAATTGAAGCACTGGTCGAAACCCGCAAGCAACGGGAAATTGAATTTACCAGGCTGGAAAATCTTTACAAAACACATCTTCTTGATGTTCAGCATCGTATCCGTAATACATTACAAATCATCTCCAGCTTGACAAGTTTACAAATCAGTTTACAGCAAAATAAAGATAATCTGACCCTGCTGCGAACTCATGAGAACCGAATCAAAGTTATTGGTATGTCTTATGAAATAATGAACCAATCGATCAATACTGCGGTGATTGACTTGAATGTTTTTATTCAAAAGCTGGTTAATTATTTATATTTATCGTATGCTCCCGCTTCATCAAAAATACAGCCTGAACTTTTATTGGATACTGTACAAATGCCAATCGACCAGGCAATTCCAATTGGTCTGGCTTTGAACGAGATTATTTCCAATACCTTTTTACACGCCTATCCCGAAAATTGGCACGGGGATGCTCGTTTACTTGTTTCTTTACAACAACATAAAGATAAAATCCATATTGTTGTTAAAGATAATGGGGTAGGTCTAGCTGATATCGACCCATCGCGAGCCAGTTCTATGGGATTTATGCTGGTGTATTCATTGATTGCCAATCAGTTAGGGGGTCAAGTAAATTTTGAGTCTACTGCTGGTGTTTCATTTTCTTTCATTATTTCCCCGGTAAATAAATTTAACTAACTCACCTGTTTTACTAATATAGTGATTATTCTTGTAATTGATGATTATATTATTAATTTAGCTCTCTAAATCTTTTTTGCAAATTAGTTTGATTTTATAATCAGATACATCAATATCATAACAACTATTTATAGTTTCCCTCTATAATCCTATCCTTACTTGTACTTTTCTGTTTCAAAACTATTCTTTTTTATTGACAATTGAAAAAATAAATATTATATTCATTCATTGAACAAATTTATTTTTGTAAAATCACTTTTCCCCTGTATATTTGAAATTTATGGTGTGTTGTAATAATACAAAGGGAAAATATCTACTAGTATTACAATTTTCTTTAATCCGTGTCAAAACCGTAATGAATTAAAGTGAATAAAGCCATGATCAAAAAAAACACTATCAATAAAATCCAATCCATGGTTGAACAAGTCTTCCTGGAACGGTCAGGTAGAAAGTTTTGGTACACACCCACTGAAAAAATTAAGATCGTCGAGGTGGAAAATTTCCCTGCTCTGGGCAAATTAACGGCGTTACGTTTCCTGGAATGGGTACAGGAGAATCCGAATGGCGTTATCTCTTTACCAACCGGTAAAACCCCGGAACATTTTATTAAATGGGTAACCTGGTACCTGGACAAGTGGCATTTGCCGCAAGTACAACAAGATCTGCAGGAAAATGGCATTAACCCGGAAAAGAAACCAGTGATGTCTGGTCTGCATTTTATACAAATAGATGAATTCTATCCAATCAATCCCCAACAACATAACAGTTTTCATTATTATGTTAAAAAGTTTTACATCCAGGGATTCGGTCTTAATCCGCAAAAGGCCATGCTGATCAATTGCCAGGATGTAGGCGTGCCGGTCGGAATGTCCCTCAAAGATGTCTTTCCGAATGATATTGTCGACCTCGGTCTGCGGACCCGGCATGCCCAGAATAGCGTGGAGCAAATACAAAAGAACGTTATTGAAGCTGTCGATCAATATTGTTCCGATTATGAGCGTAAGATCAGAGAAATTGGCGGGATCGGCTTTTTCCTGGGTGGCATTGGACCGGACGGCCACATTGCTTTTAATATACGCGGTTCTGATCATTATTCAACGACCCGGTTAACGGCGACGAATTATGAAACCCAGGCTGCTGCCGCAACCGACCTTGGCGGTATTGAAGTTTCCAAAAACCGGTTGGTGATAACCGTCGGTTTGTCGACTATTACTTTTAATAAAAACGCTGTATCAATTATAATCGCTGCGGGTGAAGCAAAAGCCAGGATCATTGCCCAGTCTGTAGAAAACGAAGAGAATAACCTGTATCCGGCCACCTGTTTACAGCGCCAACCTAATGCCCGTTTCTACCTGACGCATGGCGCCGCTTCACGGCTGGTGGAACGTCAATATGAAGATTTATGCAAATCGGTAACCCTATCCCAGGTGCAGATCGAGAAAGTAATTATTGATCTGTCGCTTGAAAAGGGTAAACGAATTCGGGATCTCAGCTTTAAAGAGCTGCAAGCTAACCGGTTTAGCCGTGCGGTTTTAAAAATGTGCGGCGACAATTATAAAACAGTCTTGTCCCAGGTTGAAGCCTCTTTGATCAACAAATTACAGCGTGGCCTGGAGACTATTGAGAATAAAACATTTATGCACACTGCCCCGCATCATGATGATATCATGCTGGGATATTTACCCTATATCTATCATTTGGTGCGTACCCCATTAAACAAGCATTTTTTCAATTATATGACCAGCGGTTTTAATGCCGTAACCAATCATTATGTTTTAAATATGCTTCGTAATCTGTTGAAATTTATCGATACCCCGAATTTTGCCCGTCTCATGACTGAGGGCTATTTCAACCCGGCTAATGAAAATTACCGTAACCGCGATGTATCCCGATACCTGGATGGTATTGCCAACTATAGCGAATCGCTCAAAGATGAAGCCAACGCCCGCAGAATTTTACGCGACCTGGTGTTCCTGTTTGAAGAAGACAGCCTGACGCATTTAAAAGATCGCATCAATGAATTGATCGATTATTTTTCCACCCAATACCCCGGTAAAAAAGATCTTGCCTATATTCAGCAGCTTAAAGGGATGATCAGAGAATGGGAAGCGGATGTATTATGGGCGCATTTCGGTTTTGATTCCCGGTCGGTTAACCATTTGCGGCTCGGATTTTACAAGGGAGAGATCTTTACCGAAGAACCGGAAATCGATCGCGATGTGCGGCCGCTCACCCAGTTGATCCACAAGATCAAGCCGGATGTGGTGTCGGTGGCTTTTGACCCGGAGGGCAGCGGCCCCGATACCCATTACAAGGTAATGCAGGCTGTTGCCGAGGCTCTCAAGATTTATGAAAATGAAACCAATATTTCCAATATAGAAGTATGGGGCTATCGAAATGTCTGGTATCGTTTTCATCCTGCTGAAGTAAATGTCTTTGTACCGGTTTCTTTAAATTCTATGGAAGTCTTGAAAAGTACTTTCCGGAATTCCTTTGGTTCCCAGCGGGATGCTTCATTCCCAAGTTACGAATATGATGGTCCGTTTTCACGTTTGGCGCAAAGAATTCAGGCAGAACAATTTCAGATAATGAAAACCTGTCTGGGTGAAGAATTTTTTACCGGGAATTCTCACCCGCGCTTGCGGGCCAGTCATGGTTTGTGTTTTCTGGTGAAAATGGATCTTGCTGAATTTTATGAACATACCATCGAGTTACGCAATAAAATTGAATCCAGTAATAGTGATGAGCCGGATTTATAATAAAAAATATCGGTATTTAAAAATATTGTCCCGACTTGATTATTTTCTTGTTTAAAGAAAAAATTATTGCAAAATTAACTACTTTGTAATTTATATTTCCAAAAATATTATTTTTGAAATATCTTGATGTTGTGTAATAAATTTTATATAGCGGAGTTCAAGTGAATGTTCAAAAACAGGCTGCCTGGATTGGTATGGATTTGGGTGGTACGAATATCAAATTTGGCCTGGTATTAGCAAATGGAACAATCCATTTACAAAAAAAGTTAGATTCAGAAATTCCATTTGGTTATAAATATGTATTTGATAAAATTGCCGGCTATACCCGGGAATTGATACATGCAGCCGGCAGTGATTTTGTTGTCAAAGGATTTGGTATTGGCGTTCCCGGTTTGATAGATATCAAAAATCAAATGTTGGTCGAAGCCTCTAATTTTCCCGGCTGGAAAAATGTAAAAATTGGCTATGAACTTGAAAAGCGCCTGGATTTTAAAGTATCAGTTGACAATGATGCGAACCTGGCCGCGTTAGGTGAATATAAGTTTGGCGCCGGCCGGGGAGTAACTGAAATGCTGATGGTCACCCTGGGTTCGGGTGTGGGCAGTGGATTGATCCTGAACGGCGCAATCTATCATGGATCTCGCAGCGCTGCCGGCGAGTTCGGCCATACGATAATCCAGAAGGATGGACCCTTGTGCGCCTGCGGTCGTCGTGGTTGTGTAGAAGCATTTGTCGGAAAATATGGCATTCAACGCCGAATCAAAGAATTACTCGTTGACTATCCCCGTTCTATACTACGGGAAATCGAACCGCATAATATAACCCCGGAAGATATTTACAATGCCGCAGTTAAAGGCGATAAAACCGCGCTTTTACTGTTTCAGGAAGTGGGTGAGAGTTTGGGTGTGGGACTGGGCAATGTTGCCAACCTGTTAAATCTGGAGCGGGTCGTAATCGGCGGGGGGATATCCAATGCCGGAGAATTGATCTTTAAACCGGCGCGCGAAACGCTGGCTCAAATTGCTTTTAAAACTAATTTTGAAACTATTACCCTGGTGCCGGCGCATCTTGGCGAAAATGCCGGATTGGTTGGTTCGGCATGTCTGGCCATGCAGATTAGTGAAAAATTTTAATAGCGGTTATTGACTTGATAAATTTTTTGTTGTATTATATTATTTAAAATTCATTGGTAACTGATCTATAAAGCGGGAACCCTGATGATTGCCAAGTCTTTTCAGATAAAAATACCCAGTCATAAAATTGTATTAAATACAATCCGTTGTCACAAGGAAATTTCCGGCGCTGAATTATCCCGCATCACCAAGTACCAGCCATCCACATTGGTTTATATTTTACGTTCGTTGCAAAAGGCAGGTTTTATTAAAGTGAGTCGTGTAGGCTCATTACCTGGTTCCGCCGGCAAACCGCCAACCTTATGGAGCCTTGAGCCGGATCGTGGTTTTATTGTGGGAGTGGAATTAATACCTTATGAATTCCGTATTACGGTGATAAATTTTGCCTGCCAGGTTATTCATCAACAGCATATTGTAGATTTTGTCGATTTGTATGGTGACAAAACAGCGGCAACTGCCGCTATACTAATAAAAGAAACCATCGAAAAATTAAACATACCCAAAGAAAAACTGATCGGCGTGGGAGTTGCCTTACCCGGACTGGTTGACCGTACCCATGGGTTGGTGCATTATTCCCGCCGCCTGAATTTACATAATATAGCTTTACAAAAACAACTGGCCGATTCGCTGGCGCTGCCCGTTGAAATAGTTAACGACGCAAACGCCGGCGCGCTCGGAGTGTGGTGGCATCTCGATTCCCCGGAACCTTTACCACCGAATGTGGTTTTTTTAACCTTGAATGAAAAAATCCGCGAAATGGGCGCCGGGATGTTGTTGAACGGCACCCTCTATGAAGGAGCCCAGGGTACGGCGGGTGAAATTTTTGTAAAATTACCCGCGCTGCGTAAATTAATTGAAAAGGGGATAAAAAAGTACGGCGACGACCAACCGCTGGCCGCCTGTTTGCATAAAACCGGCAATGTCTCTCTCTCGGAAGTTATTCTTTATGGCAAACAAAATTGCCACATTTCCAATTATGTGCTCAAGTGTTTCAGCAAATTTATCGTTGCGGAAATTATCCGCATTGTTGAATTTTTAAATCCAGACCTGATCGTCATTGGCGGTGATATAACCGAAGCCAGAGAGCTAATCTATGATTATATTACTAAAAATGTTAAGAATAGTTTGAAAAGTATTTTCCCGATTGGTATTATTATGCCAGATATCCGTTTTTCCGATATTGGTATCTATTCCGTATCGTTAGGAGCTTCCTCGTTGTTCCTGCGAAAATTGTTTATATAATTTTTTTTTCGAAAATTATAAAATTGTCCTTGACATGTAAGAGTTTTTTTTGTAATATTCAATATATTAATTCAATGAATGAATATATTGAATACGACCTGTGAAAGTGGAAACAAATCTTATGTCCTTAAAAAAAACCATATTAGCTGTTTTACCTATTTTCTTTATTATATTATTCCTGTTGCCGGCGACTACATATACTGAAACCATTGTGGCAGGTTATTACCCTTCTTGGCAAAAATCAACGTTGGCCGCTCAAAACCTGGCGATGAATAATCTTACTCATGTTATTCACTCGTTTGTTATTCCCGGCAGTGATGGGTTGCTTAACTATGATGCCGATTTTATCTATCCGCAGCTTAATACTAAAGTACACGCCGCCGGAAAAAAAATCACCTTTGCATTGGGAGGGTGGGGCGGCTCCGATGGATTCCCGGTAATGGCGGCATCTGCGCAAAGCCGTGAGACGTTTATAAACAATATTATAACCTTTTGTCTGCGAAATAATTATGATGGCGTCGATATCGATTGGGAACATCCGGCCAATGCTGCCGATAAAAAAAATCTTGTCAGCCTGGTAAAGGAAATGCGCGCGGCTTTTAATACTACGGAACAAAATTTGATCATCTCGATGGCAGTCACCGCCGGTTCCTGGGCAGGTCAATGGATCGATTACGATTCTTTAACCAGTTCAATAGACTGGTTCGGATGTATGACCTATGATTTTCATGGCAGTTGGACAGATCATGCCGGGCATAATTCTCCTTTATATTCTTCCGGCGGAGATCAGTGCGGCTCCGTAAACGAAGGTTACTATTATCTTACCGGTACCCGAGGCGTTCCCAAAGAAAAAATCCTTATTGGCATTCCCTTTTATGGTCGTCAATTCAATGCTTCACTGTTATATGGCCCGGCTACCGGCGGTACCGATCTGAATTTCTGCGATATTTTCCCCCTGATCGGTAATGGCTGGACGCGCTATTGGGATAACGTCGCCCAGGCGCCTTATTTACTCAATACCAGCCGAACATTGTTTATCACCTATGATGATTCCACTTCGGTTACCGCTAAATTTAAATACGCGCTCGACAAAAAGATCGCCGGTGTTATGATCTGGGCCTTAGGGGGAGATGTAATCAGTGACCAGCAACCCCTGTTAAACGCTATCGGACAAATTGCCACTGGTGTAGAGTCTAAACCCCGACAAGTTGATACTTTTGGGTTGTTACAAAACTATCCCAATCCATTCAATGCAAGCTCTGTTATTTGTTACGAAATTTTTCAAACCTTACCTGTTCGTATCGATGTATTTGATACGAACGGTCGCCTGGTGAGCAATCTGGTCGATTCCATTCAACCACCGCAGCGTCACAACGTTCGCTTTTATGCGGATAATCTACCCTCCGGTATTTATTTATACAAGTTGTCAACTCCGGAATATGATAGAACCGGCAAAATGATATTAATCAAGTAGGGAGTATTATGCATCAATTACAGCTTTTGGATATTTCGGTCATTATAACTTTTTTCATTATCATTTTCGGAATTGCTGCTTATTATTCAAAACGGGCGGGAAAGGACACCGGCGAGTTCTTTTTGTCGGGCCGTAACCTGCCCTGGTACCTGGCCGGTACGGCAATGGTGGCTACTACTTTTGCCGCCGATACGCCCCTGGCGGTAACCGAACTGGTCGCCCGAAACGGCATAGCCGGTAACTGGCTGTGGTGGAACCTGGCTATCGGTGGTATGCTGACAGTATTCTTTTTTGCCCGCTTGTGGCGCCGCGCCGGGATTATGACCGATGTGGAATTTGTAGAACTGCGCTACTCCGGCAAAGCCGCCGCCGTTCTCAGAGGTTTTCGCGCCCTGTATCTCGGTTTGTTCATGAATGCCATTGTTATGGGCTGGGTTCACAAAGCCATGCAAAAGATCTTTTATGTTACCATACCCGGATTTGATTCTTTCTGGCTGGTTGTGATTACGGCTGTAATTGTTGCGATTTATTCTTCAGCATCAGGTCTTTTGGGCACCGCCCGAACCGACAGTTTTCAATTTGCCTTTGCCATGCTGGGATGCATTATTCTGGCAATTGTGGTCGTGCAATTACCCCAGGTTGGCGGTCTGGTCGCTTTGCGGCAGCACCTGGCGCCCCAGGTTTTGGACTTTTTCCCCCGCATTGGTAAAATGACGATTGGCGGAGTAACCGGCGGAGTTCTGGCTCTATCGGCCGGTGCATTTATCGCTCATATCGGTTTACAATGGTGGTCCAGTTGGTATCCTGGCGCCGACCCCGGCGGCGGTGGTTATATTGCGCAACGTATGATGTCGGCCAAAGATGAAAAGCATAGCCTGTTTGCCACATTATGGTTTACAATAGCACATTATGCGGTGCGTCCCTGGCCCTGGATTCTCGTCGCCTTGGCTGCCCTGGTCATTTTACCCCGCGCGGAAAGTCCAAGCGCCCTGCAAACTGAAAATCCAGCTTTATACGACCGGGTTGTGCAGGTGTATGTTAATAAAGTGCCGCTTACTACAATGGATAAACAAGATCAGGCTTTTCTGGATTTTTATGAAAAATATGAAAATACAGTTGATCCCGGCGTTATGTACCCTAAATTAATGGTTCGCTATTTACCTGCCGGTTTGCTGGGCTTGTTGATCGCGGTGTTCCTGGCTGCGTACATGTCTACCATTGCCTCGCAATTGAATTGGGGCACATCGTATTTAATCAATGACTTTTACCGGCGTTTTATCAAGCCGTCTGCCAAAGAAAATCATTATGTGCTGGTATCACGTCTTGGTATAATTGTTATGATCGCTTTTTCACTATTTATTACCCGGTATTTTTTAACAACTATATCCGGCGCCTGGGAGTTCATTATTAACGCCAGCGCCGGAATGGGCGCCGTGCTGATCTTGCGCTGGTTCTGGTGGCGAATTAATGCCTGGTCGGAAATATCCGCGATGATCGCTCCGCTTATCATCTATCCAATTGCGAAAAATGTATTCGGCCTTGCTTCGCCCATTACCCTGTATCCCATTGTGCTGGGTACTACCCTGGTATGGCTGGTGGTTACATTTATTACCAAACCAGTGCCGGATAGCGTTTTGGAAAAGTTTTATCGCCGGGTTCACCCCGGCGGCCTCGGTTGGAAACGGATTACTCAAAATTTACCCGATGTGAAAAGCGACAGTGGTTTTGGCCGCTTGTTTCTGGACTGGTTTTGTGGTGTAGTTCTTGTCTATTCTTTCCTGTTTGGTATTGGAAAACTAGTTCTTTTACAATTTGTTAGCGGTTTTATCTTTTGCCTGGTAGGCGCTATTGCCGCCGCCATTATTTATTATGATCTGAAAAAACGCGGCTTTGCCAGTTTGAACAAGTAAAAAGGAACAACAATGAAGAATATAATAACCCAATGGATATTACTCATGTTAACCGGCTGCATACTCGTAACCGCCAACCTTACACAGGCGGCTCAGGAATTGAACCTGATGCCGATCCCGGAACAAGTTGTGCAAACCCATTCCAGTTTTCGTCTTGATGAGCAATTTACCGCCCTGGTGCAGGGCAATCCCGATAACCGTATCTATGAATACACTACCAATACCTTGCGTCGCCTGGCCGGACGCACAGGGTTGTTTCTGCCGCAGGATTTTATTACCAGAAGCAGTAAATGTGAACATCCCCGGATGGAAATCAATGTACAACGACCCGGCAAGGTAGAACTGGGCGAAGATGAATCTTACCAACTCCTGGTAACTGAAACTGCCGTAACATTGAATGCAGCTACCGATATTGGCGCGATGCGGGGACTCGAAACCCTGTTGCAATTGCTCGATGCTGATGAAAAAGGATACTTTTTCCATACTGTGGAAATCAACGACCGGCCCCGGTTTCCCTGGCGCGGTTTGATGATCGATGCCTGTCGCCACTTTATGCCGGTGGATATGGTAAAACGTAACCTTGACGGCATGGCGGCAGTCAAGCTGAATGTTATGCACTGGCATCTTAGTGAGGATCAGGGTTTCCGCGTTGAATGTAATACCTTTCCACAATTGCATCTGCAAGGTTCCGACGGGCTGTATTACACCCAGGCCCAGATAAAGGATATAATTCAATATGCCGCCAACCGCGGTATCAGGGTAATGCCGGAATTTGATATTCCCGGTCATGCCACCAGTTGGCTGGTCGCTTTTCCGGAACTGGCCAGCGCCCCGGGCCCGTACACCATTGAACGCAAATGGGGAGTATTCGACCCGACTTTTAATCCCACTATTGAGGCAACCTATACTTTCTTCGACCGGTTTTTTGCAGAAATCTGCACCTTGTTCCCGGATGATTATATGCACATCGGCGGCGATGAAAACAGCGGCAAACAATGGGATACCAATCCTGACATTCAGGCTTTTATGCAAGCCAATAATATCAAAGATAATCATACCTTGCAAAGTTATTTCAATGGCCGCTTGCTGGCAATTCTGGAAAAAAATCACAAAAAGATGGTCGGCTGGGATGAAATATTGCATCCCGGTATGCCAAAAAGTATAGTTATTCAATCCTGGCGGGGCCGGGAATCATTGATCGATGCGGCCCGGCAGGGGTACCGGACTATTTTATCCAATGGATATTATATTGATCTGATGCAACCGACCGCCTTCCATTACCTGAATGACCCGATGCCTGCCGATATGCCGTTGACCGATCAGGAAAAACAATGTATTCTCGGCGGCGAGGCGACTATGTGGGCTGAATATGTTTCCCCGGAGACCGTTGATTCCCGTATCTGGCCGCGCACGGCTGCCATAGCCGAACGGCTCTGGTCGCCGGGAACGGTACGCGATCTTGCCGATATGTTTCGGCGTTTAAACATTACCAGCTTCCGGTTGGAAGAATTGGGCTTGACCCATATTAAAAATCATGATATGATGCTGCGCCGTTTGACCAATAACCAGGATATTGTTCCCCTGCAAACCCTGGTTGAGTTACTGGAACCCGTGAAGATTTACACCCGCGGCGCGCAGCGGGATTATACGTCCTATTCGCCGTTAACCCGGGTTGTCGATGCCGCTATTGCCGATGCGCCTGTGGCCAGGGAATTTTGTGAACTGGTCGATAATTACCTGGCAGAACCTGCCAGAGGGGAGCATAGCGCAGAAATTTTAAAGCAACACCTGCAAATATGGAAAGATAATCATGACAAATTGCTACCCGTGATTAAAACCAGCCCGATATTGGCGGAAATTGAATCGCTTTCTTTAGATCTCGCCAACTGTGCTGCCATTGGCTTGACAGCCCTGGATAATATTGGACAACACAAACGTCCGGATAAAAAATGGTTGGATGAACAACTGTCAATTTTGAAACAAGCTGGCGCACCCCGCGCACAAACGGAACTCATGGTGATACCCGGCATAGAGAAACTGGTCAGGTATACCGCCGGACATTGATATGCGCAGTACCCCTGTTCATATCTTACTGAAATGAACAGGGGGGAGCCGCATGATTGTAAGACTGTAGACCGACCAAGAGTTTTCAAACAATGAAATTTTATGTGTGGAGACAGGTAAATAATTGAAAAAAGAGACGTGTTTTACTAATATGTTTATTCAATGAACTAATAAATTTATCATTGTATTATAAGATTAAGGTTATGCGCTACAGTTTTTTTCAGATTAACAATTATTCAGGACTCTGGCCTGAATTACTTGCTAATCCGCTTAATGCCGGCCATACAGGAGGTGTTAAGCAGAGATTAATGCTCAGATTCTCTTGCCGGAATGTAAACAGGCCGGTATCGCCGGTGATGTTCTTTTACCCGGCAAATGGAATCGAAAAAACCTTAAAAAATGATGCTGCTTCGGTAGTATCTTTTGGTGAAGGGCTGCCCTTTGGCAGCCCTTAATTTCGCAATATTCAAAAATGTTAATTTTTGTAATTCAAGTAAAATAGATTATATGATAACTAATTAACTTTGGTTATTGAAGGAATAGGCCGCCGGAAAGGCTGTAAATTTAAATCCTTTTCCGGGAATGCAAACTGCCCGTCCGGCGGCTCAATATTTTAACATTCATTCTGACATTGCAACTTTTACAATGTTGCATTATATAAAACCCAAAGATATGAACTTGTTACTCCGGAAAACCGGTAAGAGCCGGGCGGTTTACTTTTGCTTTGGTAATGCATCATTATTGTCCCCATGCTTTATAGCATAGATTTATTGTGTGCAGCCCTGAATTAAATAGAATTTGCTGTTGGTGCGATAGGGATGGCCGGGGGCCATCCCTGTTGTTATCTGCTGCGCCCCTCGCGAATATATTGATCGAGCAGAGCAGTCAACTCTTTAACAATATCCGGGTAGTTTTCATATAGATTTTGCCGCTCGTTTATATCGGCGCTCATATCGTATAACTGTCCCGGCGGGTCGCTTTGCTTGCCCCGGTCGGTCCAGCCGCCGGAACCGCGTCCCGCTATCAGCTTCCAGTTCCCTTTGCGGATGGCAAACATCCCTTCGCTGGAATGGTGTACAACCGCTTCGCGCACCGGGGTTATCGGTGCCCGGTCCAATAAAGCGGGGAGTTGATTGAAACTGTCCTCGCCGGCGTTGGCGGGCATTTCAACACCGACAATCGCCGCCACAGTAGCCAGCATATCGGTCAGGCACAAGAGGTTGGCGCAGACCGAACCGGGTTTGATATGTTTCGGCCAGCGGGCGATAAAGGGAATACGGTGTCCGCCGTCCCAGATATCGGATTTTTGTCCCCGGAACTTGAAGTTTCCTTTATGACCAAAAGCGGGATCGAGAAAGCGCACATCCGCACCATTATCGCTGGTGACAATGATCAGGGTGTTCTCGGCCATTTCAAGTCGCTCCAGAGTTTGTAATAACTGGCCCACAGTGCCATCGACCTGGGCGACAAAGTCCCCATACCGGCCGGCTTTACTTTTACCGGCAAATTCCGGGGCCGGAACCCAGGGATCGTGCGGGGCGGACAAGGGTAAATATAAAAAGAATGGCGCGCCCGGTTTGGACGCGGCATGATCGTCAAGGAACGCCGTTGCTTTTTGGGTGAGGGTAGGGAGGACGTCTATGTGTCTGAATCCCGGCATAATCTGACCGGACAGCCAGTAGCCGTCGCTGTCACGATTACCACCGCCGGTTTCTTCTATAGGTAAACCGACCACGTGATCGTTTTCAAAATAGAGGTAAGGTTCCATATCCAGCGAGGCGGGGATGCCAAAATAATAGTCAAAGCCCAGTTCATTCGGGCCCGGCCGCAGGGGTTTGCTGTAATCGACCGGTTTTTCGGCGCCCAGGCCCAAATGCCATTTGCCGATGCCGGCGGTCACATAACCGTTCTGTTTCAACAGTGAAGCCAGGGTTATTCTGTTTACATCTATCAGCAAAGGATCATAACCCCACAAAACTCCTTTTTTCAGTTCCGTGCGCCAGCAGTATTGACCGGTTAACAGTCCATAGCGGGTTGGCGTGCACACTGCCGAACCGCTATGGGCGTCGGTGAAAATCACGCCTTCACCGGCAATTCGATCCATGTTGGGAGTAGGAATTTTCGAGTCCCGGTTCAGGCATGACAGATCACCGTATCCCATATCATCGGCAAGGATGAGGATGATATTGGGCAAGCGCTTGTCGTTTTTACTGCATTGAGCAAGGGGCAGACTCAGCACCGCGGCGCTGCTGCCCAGGGTTTGCATAAAAGTACGGCGGGTTATGGTTTTACGGGGCATCATTTATCCTTAATATTGGCGTTACAATTTTTCAGCATTTCATCAGAGTGAGAAATGATCTTCTGCACTATTTAAGCAACAGCATTTTTCTGGTTATAGCCAGGCTGGAATTGCCGCCATCGCTCAGGCGGCAGAAATACATGCCGCTGGCGGCCGGTCTTCCGTACTCATCCAGACCGTCCCATTTAACAGTTACAGTTCCGGCGGGTTCCCGGCGGTTCACCAGGGTTTTGATTTTTTGACCCTGAACATTGTATATTTCAAGGCAAACCGTGGTGGCAGTGGGCAGACAAAATTCTATCCGGGTTTCGCTGTTGAACGGATTGGGTGAATTTTGGGCAAGCTGCAATGTCAAAGGCAACTGTTTTTCCGGGCCGGTGATGGCGGTTATATGGTCGATATTCTCATCAATCCAGATTATACGCTCTTCAATCCAGGCTTTTAAATAATCCACTTCATCCTGGTAAGTTGAAAATGAGTAAAATATATCCGGCACCGGCCAAAAGCCGTCGCCAAAACTACGCGGCTCTCCCGGACCGGTCCAGATAGTGAAATTCCGCTCCTGAGCGGCGTCGAGGGTATCGGCGCAGGCAGTGATGAACTGATGGATCCGGTCAATAGCCAACACATCAGCGCGCAGCGTATGCCAGCGCTGCCTGAATTGTCGCGAAAAGGCCGGGTCGTGAAACAGTTTGCTCCACCAAAAGGGCACATGCGAGCCGTCTCCCTGGATTCCCTCGCCAAACGACAACTCTTCCAGCATCCAGTCGTCGGTGTCTTCGCCGTCATAATAATTCGCCAGGCCATAACCGAGGTTAAAATCCCACACCGGACCGGCGTAAAGCAGTCCAAGCTGGTTCTTTTTATCTCGTTCTTTATAGAGAAAGGTGCTGATCCGGTAACCATCCACATTCTTGGCCAGTTCATTGATAATGATAAAATCAATGAACGAATCCATATCGATATATTTTTGATAGCCGGAATCCGGGTCGTTATAGTTCTCCCCGGCCATACAGTCTTCAAATTCCCTGATAAAGTTTTGAATATACTCTTTTTGCTGCGGCAGGATTTCATCATCGGCCGGGTAATGATATTGGTAAAAAATCGTCCGGTTCAGTCCGTTTGCAGGCCGGTAGGCAGAAGCAAAACCGTCATCGCCGGATTTGTCGATTTTTAGAATGTACCCACCGGTTACCTGAATGCCTTCTACATCTGTTGAATCAAGCGCCGCAATATCCACGCGATTGTTATCGCGTTTGATCTTTTCCATTAAAATGTAAATACCCTTATAGTCCTCGTTCAGGAACAGTTCACAATACCGCGTGCGGGAAGCATAACGACCCATATCCCGCGCCAACCGGTAGGTGAGCACATTACGCAGCAGGGATTTGTCGATATAGGGAGCGTTCAATATCCAGTCGTTTTCCTCCGGCAGGCCGAGCAGCGGGGTGTTCAGGTTATTGCCGTTTTCATCCTGGGTTTCCAAACCATATTGTTTTTTTTGCCAGCCAGCGGAACTGGAGCCGCGCACTTCAATATTGATACGGCCATTATAATTGTTGAGTGAATCCTGCAGAGAATGCCATTGATCCCGGCCGTTGTCGATAACTCCCATGTATGCCGGGATGCGATAATCCTGGGGAATTTCCTGGTCTTCGGTATCGATGAACACCAGGGGTAAATTGGATTTGGTCGTATCGCTAAACGGACTGGGCGCGGAGACGAGTTGCGGCAGGATCAGAAAGTCCGGATCGCTGGACGAATTGTTCAAACCCTGAATGGCCAGCAGGTTTTCTCCGGCAACCAGCAGTTCTTTAAACAAAGTGATATTGTATTCGACGGGTTCTGCGCCATCATGTTGCGCTGTGGCATGAGAATCCCAGTTGAGGCGGTTTGGCGCATTGGCGGCAGCAATCCGCTCCCCGTTTAAATACAGGACAAATCCGTCGTCATAACGTATTTTTAACAATAACAGGGATATATCATCTACTTGTTCGCCGGTTAACTCGAATTTAATGCGGATATAACAGGTGGTCGAAGGGAATTCAGCGGACAAGGACATATAATCGCTGACATCCAGGCTGATAAACTGGTCATATTTTTTTTCAAGATCAAAACCAACTCCCCCCGGAGCGCCCATGCACAGCAGCCAGCCGTCCTCTTCTATTTCCAGGTTATTGCGCCAGTCATTACCGATACTTGATCCCGGGATCAGAACCAGCTTGTCCGCCGATTCGGGCAGTATTATCACTTCCTGCTGTGCAGCGATGGCTGGAGAGTTGGTGATAAACAGCAACAGGGTGGCGAGCACTAGCCCGTATCCGGTCATTATTTGAATTTTATATCCTGGGTTGGTAGTCGTTCGGTTCATTTATCGGTCCGCAATCTCTGGTTTGTGGATATTTTTCCGGTTATTAATTATATGAAATTGGTTAGAATTGGTAAACGCAAATTTGCCCGCGCCTGCAAGAGCCGGCATTGACGAATATACGAGATTGCTATAAAAAAAACAACCATCTTGTTCACCCCGGATCGGTTGTGTTATTGCCTGGTTTGTCATTTATGATTTCAATTAATAATCCGTAAATTTTTGATATTTTTGAAAAAAGAATTGACAAACAACTACTAATTTAATATATTTAACCAGGAATTTGTTCCTGACACGGGCGATTTTTTTTGATGCAATAATGCATCTCACTTTTTTTGTGCGGGTATATGAACAAGTATTACTCCACATACGCAGCAATAGTGATCATTATTAAAAGTGCATTTTGTAATACTGTTTTTGTGAATAATCTTTTCCAAACCTGCTGTGGATATTACCCTATTTAGCGGGCCAGACGGGTTCAAAAATTTGGGAGGTATTATGTTACGGTTTCCGGTTATTTTGATAATTGCTGTTATTGCATTGTCCCAGGTTAATGCTGCCCAGGCCACTCTGGATGCCGATTCTACTTACTGGTTTCCAAAAACAAGTGAACCGCCAATCATCGACGGCGAAATGGACCCGGTGTGGTACAGTGTAACCAACCTGGTACTGGAAAAATTGGTGACCGGTTATGCAATCGATGACTGGTTCGATGTGTGGGCCAGGGTAAAATTATTATGGGACGATAGCCATTTATACTTGTTCATCGATGTTCATGATGATGTTATCCAGCCGGACGCGACCAACACCTATGAACAAGATGGCGTTGAACTGTATTTTGATGCTGATAACAGTAAGTGTGAAACTTTTGACACGATTGATGATATACAGTTACGTTTTAATACTGATTGGGTACCGGACGGTATTCATCCGGAAGCCGGTTTTGGCGGAATGGGGGAATGGCCGGCTGCTCCCTTTGACAGAACCGGTATAGATTGGGTATTCAGATTTACCGATTTTGGGTACGTGCTGGAAGGATGCATACCTCTGGCTAATTTGCTGATGGAAGGCGTTTCAGATTGGGATTTTGGTTTTGAAGTACAGATCAATGACAATGATGGAGATGCCCGTTCCGCCGAATACAAATGGTGGAGCACCAGCGGCAATTCCTGGCAGCTACCGAGTATTTGGGGTAGCGCCGGGATGGATAATATCTCTACTGATGGAAGCTTGCCGGTTGAAGGTGCTTACGATGAACCGGTTATTGATGGGATTTTGGATGATGCATGGGAGCATTGTCCGGTTTTTTCCGCCCATAATTATGTCACACAAACTGCCAATGTTCCCGATGACTGGAATATTTACGAAAGGGTTGATGACTGGAAAGATATGTACTTTGATTTTCGGGTAATGAGCAATGAAGAGTTTTTTTTCCTCTTTACCACCGTCTATGATGATATTATCTCTATTGAAGCTGGTGAAGAATGGGAAAAGGATGGTATTGAACTCTACTTTGACGGAGACAACAGTAAAAATGATTATTTAAATGAGGGTATACCTTATGATGCCAACGACCGGCAACTGCGTCGGGTTTTCAGTGATATTCCCGCCGATGATTATGCCTGTCAACGTACTGAAACCGGCTGGACCATGGAGTGGCGTGTTCCTTATACCGACCTCGGCTGGAACCCGGAAAGAGGTTTGGAAATCGGTTTTGATGTGCAGTTGAATGATCAGGATGACCCGGCATTAAAACGCAGCGGCATCATGAGATGGTGGGGAACCGACCATTATGCCTGGCTGGATGCTTCCATGCTGGGTACTGCAGTTATAAATATCCAGGGATGTTGTTGTTGCAATGAGTGCTGGCCAATTGCGATAACTATGGAAGCAACCGATATTACCTCCACTTCCGCACGGGTATACGGTATGGCTTATATTGATAGCTACCCTACTAATTTGCGGTTTCAATATGGAACCACTACCTCTTACGGCTCGGAGATTATAATTACCGATTCACCCATTAAAAATAAATATGAAATGATATTCTCTGGTGATTTACATGATCTTATTCCAGATACAACCTATCATTACCGTTTTGTCGCCAGCAGTTCCTGTCATACCGGTAGTGGTGAAGATATGACCTTTACAACTTTGAGTTCTACGGATATTTCAACAACCATCCCCTTACCTCAGCAATTCTCTTTACAGCAGAATTTCCCCAATCCCGCTAACCCGGTGACGAACATTGTTTATGAATTGCCGGTTGGTTCTCATGTCAAGATCACCGTCTATAACCTGCAAGGCGAACTGGTGCGGACGCTTTATAATGGCGAGCAAGGTGCCGGCCGCTATCCGCTGTTATGGGACGGCGCGGACGAATCGGGCGCTCAAGTAGCATCAGGCCTGTATTTCCTGCGCATGGACGCCGATGGCTTTACGGATATGAAAAAGATCATGCTGATAAAATAGGGAGGTCATTATGTATCGTTTTACTTTATTGCTGATCGCTTTGGTAATTATTCTGTTGCATACCGGAGCTGCCCAGGCCACTCTGGATGCCGATTCTACTTACTGGTTCCCCAAAGCGGAAGTGCCGCCGGTCATTGACGGTGAAATGGACCCGGTGTGGTACTGTGTAAGCAACCTGCTGCTGGAAAAATTGGTCACCGGTTATACAATTGATGACTGGTTCGATGTGTGGGGTAAAGTAAAATTATTATGGGACGATAGCAATCTCTACCTGTTCATTGATGTCCATGATGATGTTATTCAGCCGGAAGCTGTCAACACTTGGGAACAAGATGGAATCGAACTCTATTTTGATGCCGATAACAGCAAAATGGAAACTTTTGACACTCTGGATGATATCCAGCTACGTTTCAATACCCAATGGGTGCCGGACGGTATTCATCCGGAAACCGGCTTTGGCACAACTGGAGAGTGGCCGTCTGCCCCCTTTGCCAGATCCGGTATAGATTGGGCGTTCAAATTTACCGAATTTGGGTATGCTCTGGAAAGCGTCATTCCACTTACCAATTTAATGATGGAAGGGACCGTCGGTTGGGATTTCGGTTTTGAAGTACAGATCAACGATAATGATGGAGATGCCCGTTCCGCTGAGTGGAAATGGTGGAGCAGCAGCGGCAATTCCTGGCAAAACCCCAGTATTTGGGGCAGCGCCGGGATGGATTATATGACTATTGATGGGAAATTACCTATTATAAAATCATACATTGATTTTGTAATTGATGGTATTATGGAAGAATCATGGAGTGAAGCCCCTGTTTTTTCAGGTCATAATTATGTTACTCAGACTGCATACATTCCAGATGCCTGGAATATCTATGAACGACTCGAAGATTGGAAAGATGCATATTTTGATTTTCGTATTATGTACGGTTCATATTGTTTTTATCTTTTTGCCAATGTCTATGACGACATTATTAGTACCGAAGCCGGAGAGGACTGGGAAAAGGATGGAATCGAGTTCTACTTTGACGGCGATAACAGTAAAAATGATTTTACTAATGAAGGAATT
The DNA here is from genome assembly GCA_029561455.1 of bacterium. GTDB lineage: Bacteria > Zhuqueibacterota > Zhuqueibacteria > Residuimicrobiales > Krinioviventaceae > Fontivivens. Next base: position 474,526 of record JAKQIY010000068.1, on the reverse strand, counting down.
CCTTATGATGATAATGATCGGCATTATCGCCAGGTTTTTAGCGATATTCCGACCAATGATTGTGCCTGCCAGGTAACCAAGTCGGGCTGGACCATGGAATGGCGAATACCTTATTCGGAACTGGGCTGGACACCGGAATGGAACAGTGAATTTGGATTTGATGTGCAGTTAAACGATCAGGACGATCCGGCGTTGTTGCGCAGCAGCGCTATGCGCTGGTGGGGTAATGATAATAATGCCTCGCTGGATGCTTCCATGTTTGGAACTGCTTACATTCCCCCAGTCTGTGATTCTGGATGTGACCTTGTTCCAATTACATGTGATGCAACCGATATAACAGAGACGTCATGCCGCTTGAATGGTATTGTCCATAATGGTGATTCAGGAACAATGATTAAATTTCAATATGGACTCACTTCAGATTATGATAAAGAGATAACAGCTATCCATTGTCCCATTATTGGAAATATAACACTTCCTGTTTTTGCTGAACTTACAGATTTGTTGCCCAATACCACCTATCATTACCGGGTGAATGCGTTTCAATTGTTTTGTGATGTTGATGGAGAAGATAAAACATTTACAACCTCATCCGTTTTGCCGGTCGTTCATTCTTTACCGGCAACCGAAATTACTTCAACAACTGCGCTATTACAGGGTGAGGTTGATATAAAAGAAACGCCAGCAACGGTAACATTTCAGTATGGCAGATGGATTGATTATGGAAATGAAATACCTGCTTTTGAAAGTCCGCTTACAAATACAGGCTTTTCTTCTGTAAAAGCCAGGTTGACCAGCCTGTTTCCGAATTTAACTTATTATTATAGAGTTGTGACCACCAGTACCGCCGGCACGGCTTATAGTCGGTATATGACGTTTACGACTTTAGAATCGACTGATATTGCACCAACCATGCCTGTACCGCAGCAATTCTCTTTACAGCAGAATTTTCCCAATCCCGCCAACCCGGTGACGAACATTGTTTATGAGCTGCCGGTTGGGTCAAATGTCAATATCACCGTCTATAACCTCAAAGGCGAACTGGTGCGGACGCTGTACACCGGCGCGCAGGGCCCCGGCCGCTATCCGCTGTTATGGGACGGCGCGGACGAATCGGGCGCTCAAGTAGCATCAGGCCTGTATTTCCTGCGCATGGACGCCGATGGCTTTACGGATATGAAAAAGATCATGCTGATCAAATAGTGTGCATAAAAATTATTGGTACTTGATTTTGGGAGGTCAATATGTATCGTCTAACTTTTATTCTGGTTATGTTGATTGTGGTATTGTTCCAGGTCAACTCAATATACGCTTCCTTTGATGCTGAATTATTGCAATTGATTCCTAGTGCAAGCTTTGCACCAGTAATCGATGGGAAAATGGACCCGATCTGGTACAGTGTTACGAATTCTATAATGACCAAACCCCTGGAAAAAGAAGCTGCACCAGATAACTGGTTCGATTTGTGGGGAAAATTTAAATTAATGCATGATGATCTGAACCTTTACGGTTTTTTTATTATCCATGATGACAGTATCAATTCAACAAACGCCAATTCAACGGATCAGGACGGCATTGATCTTTTTTTTAATTCTGATAATTCCTATACTGAAGGTGTTTATGATGGTGTTAATGATGTGCAGTTACGCATCAATACAGAATGGCTGAGTGGTACTGATGTTGAAGCATATTATGGTAATAATGGCTTCAACTGGGGTTTTGATAATTCCGGTATAGTTTTCGCATTTCAACAGACCGAACTTGGCTATAATCTTGAAATCTCTATTCCACTTTACGCACTGCAACTTGATGCGCATTATAATGATGAAATCGGTCTTGAAGTGCAGATCAATGATAGTGATACAGGAGTACGTGATTCCGGCTGGCGGTGGTGGAGTTCTACCGATAGTTCCTGGTTTGATGCCAGTAAATTTGGTTTTACTTATTGGAACGGTTATATTGCCAGTGATACTTTAAGAATTGAACCTTCATTTTCAGAACCTGTTATTGACGGTTATTTGGATGATGCCTGGCAGGGTATACCGGATTATTCCAGTAATACTTTTGTAACTCATAATGCTTATATCCCTGATGAAGCCTGGAATATTTATGAACGTGTTGATGACTGGAATGATATGGATTTTAATTTTCGTGTTATGACACACGATTATTATTTGTATTTTTTTGCCACTGTCCGCGATGACATGATCAGCACAGAAGCAGGAGAAGATTGGCAAAAAGACGGCATTGAACTATTTTTTGACGGTGACAACAGTAAAAATGATTTTACCCATAATGGTATTCCTTATGATGATAATGATAAACATCTACGCCAGATTTTTAGCGATACACCGACTGATGATTGCGCTTGCCAAAGAACTGAATTGGGTTGGACTATGGAATGGAGGATCCCATTAACTGATCTGGGCTTTGATCCTTATGATAACATTATTGGATTTGAGGTACAATTAAATGACCAGGATGATCCTGCTTTACTACGAAGCGGCATTGCCAGGTGGTGGGGTAATGATAATAATACCTGGCAGGATGCTTCAATGTTTGGTACTGCAATTGTAGTATCTGGATATTGTTGTGGCAATTGTTGGCCTGATGTGCAAGTGTGTGAAGCTACTGATGTAACCAGTATATCTGCCCGGATTAACTGTTATGTGAAGGTGGTTTATGAAGGAATACCGACCGGAGTTAAATTTCAATGGGGTAACAATCCACATTATGGTAAGGAAATAATCGCTGCCAACAGCCCTGTCATTAATGCATTAAATAAAGAGGCATATGCAGATTTGTTCGATTTAATCCCAAATACTACTTATTATTATCGGGTAATAGCTAACTGGGGTTCGTATAAAACCTATACCTATGGTACATCCTTTACCACCTCTCCCGATTTACCCGTAGTGCAGACGCAAACGGCAACCGATATATCGCCAACTACCGCCGTATTACATGGCGAGGTAAATGCTAAAGGGATTCCAACCACTGTAATATTTCAATATAGTGAGTCTTTAAATTATGATAAACAGTATTCGGCAGTAAATAGTACAGTTACCGATACAATCACCACCCTGGTAAGCGCAAATGTGACAGGTTTAACTGCCAACACAACATATCATTACCGGGTTGTGACCTCCAGTACCGCCGGCACGGCTTATGGCCGGGATATGACGTTTACTACTTTGGAATCGACTGATATTGCCGCCAGCTTGCCTGTACCCCAGCAATTCTCCTTGCAGCAGAATTTCCCCAATCCCGCCAACCCGGTGACGAATATTGTTTATGAGTTGCCGGTGAACTCGCATGTTAAGATCATGATCTATAACCTGCAAGGCGAACTGGTGCGGACGCTGTTCACCGGCGCGCAGGGCCCCGGCCGCTATCCACTGTTATGGGAAGGCGCGGACGAATCGGGCGCTCAAGTAGCATCAGGCCTGTATTTCCTGCGCATGGACGCCGATGGCTTTACGGATATGAAAAAGATCATGCTGGTCAAGTAGGAGGTGAATTTCGTAACAGGTATTAACTATAACTATACATACCTGCTTAATTGCAGAACTCGGATCTGATTACATTTTTTACTGGGAATTAAGATGTCATTTTTACTTATAATTTTTCTAGTAAAAAGGACACGATTAATAATTGTAGCAAAAAATTCAATTTATTGAATCTGATGATAAATAAATCCATTACCATGAAATTTACTTTCCCGCTTTTTTGTTGTGAAGAATATTTTGGGATCAATATATAAAGAAATCGACCCCATATTAAGAAAAATCGTGACGTATCGAATATAATTTTTACTGATAAAAAAAGAATTTAATAAATTTTTCCTCCACTTTGCTTGATATTCTCTGCCCCTCTATTTAAAGAATTCTTTAATAACTGTCAATTTATTTCTTTGTTATACCTTAATTTTTATGATTGATATACTAACCAGATCATCACCTGGTTATTAAAGTTGTTCTTTAATCAAAGTATTAATTGCTACTAAAATAAAAACAGCTTACTAAATTACATAAAAACATCATTTAAAGGAGGTCTTATGAGATCCTGTTCTTTATTGGTAATTTTGTTTGTTGTGATTTTTTCCCTGGCTACATCTTTACAAGCCACCCTGGACGTGAATTCGATACTCCAAATACCCAGGGCTGAAGTACCGCCAGTGATAGACGGCGAAATGGACCCTATCTGGTACAGTGTAACCAATACGGTTATGACAAAAGCATTGGATAGCGATAATCCCCCGGATGACTGGTTTGATTTATGGGGTCAATTTAAATTACTTTATGATGATGAAAATCTGTATGGGTTTTTTATTTTCCATGATGATATTATAAATTCTGATGCTGCTAACCCCTGGGACCAGGATGGCATCGAGTTATATTTTGATGCTGATAATTCTAAAGCGCCTCAATTTTTTGATGGTTATGATGATGTGCAATTACGTATCAATACAACATATTTATATGGTACTGATATAGATCGTGGGTATGGTAATTCCGGTGGAGACTGGGGTATGGATAATTCAGGGATCGTATTCGTTTTTACCTTTACAGATATTGGTTACTTTATGGAAATGTCTATACCCCTTGCCGATTTACAGATTATACCGGCTGAAGAATGGGAATTTGGTTTTGAGATTCAAAATAATGATAATGATACCGGTATACGCAATTCCGGTTGGCGCTGGTGGGACGTTTCCAACAATTCCTGGTATGATCCCAGCATTTTCGGCACCGCTGCCCTTGATGACTATATTGCAGGAGAAGTACTACGAATTATCAAAGCGCCTGCAGAGCCGCAAATTGATGGTGTTATGGAGGAAATTTGGGATGTTTCACCGGATTTCTCCAGTAATACATATATTACTCAAAATGCCTATGTCCCGGATGATACCTGGAACATCTATGAAAGAGTTGATGACTGGAACGATATGGATTTCGATTTCCGGGTAATGTGGGATGATAACTATTTCTATTTCTTTGCCAATGTCCGTGATGACATAATCAGCACGGAAGTTGGAGGCGACTGGGAAAAAGATGGCTTTGAATTATATTTTGACGGAGACAATAGCAAAAATGATTTTACAAACGACGGTATTCCCTATGATATAAATGACAAGCAATTGCGCCGTTTATTCTCCGATACCCCTGCTGCCGATTATGCTTGCCAGGTGACCGAGTGGGGTTGGACTATGGAGTGGAAAATACCGTATTCAGAACTTGGCTGGACACCTGAGGAAGATATGTTCATTGGTTTTGAAGTCCAGTTCAACGACCAGGATGATCCCAGCTTGTACCGCAGTGGCGAGACCAGGTGGTGGAGTAATGACAATAATTCCTGGCAGGACGCTTCTTTGTTTGGCACAGCAGTTCTTTTAGCTGGCAATACTTGTGAAAATTGTGAGCCTGTCGCTATCACCAGTGAAGCTACGGATGTTACCCTTACAACCGCCCGGTTAAATGGTCGTGTTAATGCCAGAGGCTTGCCAACAACTGTAAAATTTCAATATGGAATATCGACAAATTATAGTAATGAAGTGTTTGCCATTAACAGTCCGCTCAATGGCACTACTTTTTCACTTGTCCATGTTGATATATCAAACCTGTTAGCCGACTCTCTATATCACTTCCGGGTTGTTGCGACCAATTCAGCCGGTACATCCTATGGTGATGATTTCACTTTTACGCCAACTGCCAAAGCGCCGGTCGTTACTACTTTCCCGGCGACAAATGTAACCCAAACCACAGCCTCTGTGAATGGCAAGGTTAATGCCAACAATCAATCCACATCCGTAATTTTTCAATATGGAACATCAGAAAATTACGGGAGTGAAATATACGCCTTTAACAGTCCGGTGAGCGGTACTGCTTTAACAAATGTAAGTGCTGAAATATCTGGCTTAACACCCAACACTATTTATCATTATCGTGTGGTTGCTACCAATTCCGGGGGTAAATCTTTTGGCGATGATGCCATTTTTACCACCACTGCAAATCTTCCTTTTGTATTCACATCCCCGGCAACAAATATAACTCAATCCACCGCCATTTTAAACGGCTATGTAAATCCAAATGGAGTCTCAGCAATCGTAAAATTTCAATATGGTGTATCTGAAAGTTATGGCAGTGAAATAACAGCCGCCAGTAGTCCTGTTACCGGCACAGAGACAACCTCAGTTCAGGCATCGTTAAACGGTTTGACTCCCAATACTACTTTTCATTACCGGGTTTTGGCAACTAATTCTGGCGGTACAACTTTTGGTGAGGATGCAACGTTTGCAACTATCGGTAACCCTGCTTTTGTAATTACTTCCGCGGCAACGAATGTTACGGATTCTTCCGCTACTTTAAATGGCTTTGTAAATGCAAACGGTATTTCGTCAACTGTAACATTCCAATATGGTTTGACTGCTGATTATAGCAGTGAAATTATTGCGGCCAATAGTCCGATTTCCGGTACGAATACTACCGCAGTTAGCGCCGTCTTGAATGGTTTGGAGTCGAATGTTACTTTTCATTACCGGGTAAAAGCGAACAGTACTGCCGGAACATCGTATGGTGAGGATATGACCTTTACAACATCAATTACAACTGATTTAAAACCTGCCACTCAATTACCACAACAGTATGCGTTAATGCAAAACTATCCGAATCCCTTTAATCCTGTCACAAATATTATCTACAAGTTGCCGAATCTGTCAAAAGTTAAAATGACTATTCTTAATACTCAGGGCTCATGTGTCAAGATTTTGTGTGAAGATTATCAGTATCCGGGTAATTATCAAGTTGTGTGGGACGGGACTGATGATGCGGGTAATAAACTTTCATCAGGCCTGTATTTCCTGCGCATGGACGCCGAGGGCTTTACGGATATGAGAAAGATGATGCTGATCAAGTAGGTTATTAGATTATTCTTTGAAAAATTTCTTCTTCGTGTCCTTCGGGTAAAATGAAAAGATTGAACCACGAAGGACACAAAGAACACGAAGGATAAACAAGATTCAATATTACTTCTGTACCTCACACAAGCTATTATTATCAATTATATAATACCGCCTTTGCAAAATTCCCCTTGACAATTCCCCGGAAATTTACTATAATAACTACATAGGTAGTTAATAGCAGGAGTGGCTATGCCCATTTCAATTATTTCCGAAAATCTTGCCCGGTTCGGCTTTTCCACCTGGGAATCCAAAGCCTACATTGCCCTCGTCAATAAAAGTCCCGTTACCGGTTATGAACTGGCCAAGAATTCGGGTATACCGCCTTCCAAAATCTATGAAGTGATCAGTAAATTGCTGGATAAATCGGTCATCACCCCGGTGCAAACCGAGCCGGTCAAGTATATTCCCCAGGATATCGACATTCTGCTGAAAAAATTTCAGGATGAGACCGCCGCTTCCATCAGCCTGCTTAAAAAGCACTTGCCGCGCGCCAAGGGCTTGGGGTCGCATTATATTTGGGATATTAATTCCCGCCAGGATCTGATCAACAAAGCCCGTGAACTGATATTATCCTGCCGTGAAGAAATATTGCTGTTTTGCTGGGATGAAGAATTGCAGGATCTGCTGCCGGAATTGCAACAGCAGCGCGATAAAAAGATCGTTATCATTCAATATGGCACACTACCGCTGGATTTCGGTATAATCTATCATCACCTGCTGGAAAAAGAAAAGATCATGGAAAAGGGGGGACGTGAATTTACGATGGTGATGGACAGCGCTTATCTTTTGCAAGCGATTATTGCGGAGAATAAATCCAATATCGGTGTGCTCACTGCCAACGAGAGCCTGGTTGGCGTTGCCAAAGATTTTATTAAACATGAAATTTATAGCTGGAAAATGATCAATAGACTGGAATCACAAGTCAAAACCATTTTTGGTAATGACTTTTCAATATTAAGGGACATTTATAAACCATAGGAGCAGACTATGGACATTAACAAAGAAATTGCAAATGTCTTTCGCAACCTGGATTTAAGTGATGTCAACGACGGCGTGTGCGATGGCGAACACTGGTTCGGCCATGGCAGGGAAATTCAGGTAACTACCCCCATAACCGGTCAGGTCATTGCCTCTGTTAAAACGGCCAATAAGGATGACTATGACCAGGTCATTCAAAAAGCGCAGGCAGCTTTTGCACAATGGCGTTTAATACCGGCGCCCAAACGCGGCGAGATCATTCGCCAGCTAGGCGTTGCCCTGCGCGAAAAGAAACCGGCCCTGGGCAAACTTGTAACGCTGGAGATGGGTAAATCCATCCAGGAAGGTTTGGGTGAAGTGCAGGAAATGATCGACATTTGCGATTATGCCTGCGGCCAGTCCCGCATGTTGTATGGCGTGCAAACACATAGCGAACGCCCGCAGCACCGTATGTACGAACAATGGCATCCATTGGGTGTGGTTGGTATTATTTCCGCATTTAATTTTCCGGTGGCGGTGTGGAGTTGGAATTTGACTTTGGCCCTGGTGTGCGGCGATGTGTGTGTATGGAAACCGGCGAGTCCTACGCCGTTAACCGCTATTGCCTGTCAGAAAATATTTGCGCGGGTATTGCAGGAAAACCATGCCCCTGCGGCAGTATCTACTTTGGTGACCGGCAAAGGTTCGGAAATCGGCGACCTGTTCAATAACGACAAACGCATCGGCCTGATCAGTTATACCGGCTCGACGCGGTTGGGTAAACATATTGCACAAATCGTCAGCGAACGGCTCGGCAAGACCATACTGGAACTGGGCGGTAATAACGCTATTATCATCACCCCGCATGCCGATCTGGAATTGGCGGCAAAAAACGTGTTGTTCGGCGCGGTCGGTACTGCCGGGCAGCGCTGCACGACCACCCGTCGGGTGATTATTGCCGAATCCGTATATGAAAAGTTTAAAGAATTGTTGCAGAATTATTATACCCGCATCACTATCGGCAGTCCCCTGAATGAGAATATCCTGATGGGCCCGCTGGTCAATACCGCTGCGGTGGATGTAATGATGAACGCCTTGCGTGATATTAAAAGCCAGGGCGGAAGCATTATTTATGGCGGGGAGAAACTTTCCGGCGAAAAATACCCCGGCGGCTGTTATGTTACTCCCGCTATTGCCGAAGTAGAGAACCATTTCGCCATTGTCCAGGAAGAGACCTTTGCGCCCATCCTATACCTCATTAAATATAAAGGCGACCTCGGTAACGCTATCCATATTCAGAATGATGTGACGCAGGGCCTGAGTTCAGCGATATTTACCAACGATCTCATCGAAGCTGAACAATATCTCAGCCATGCCGGTTCCGATTGCGGTATTGCAAATGTAAATTTGGGCACCAGTGGCGCAGAGATAGGTCTGGCTTTTGGCGGTGAAAAAGAGACCGGCGGGGGACGAGAAAGCGGCTCGGATGCCTGGAAAGCTTATATGCGTCGTCAGACAAACACAATTAACTGGAGCCGCACCACTGTACTGGCGCAAGGTATTAAATTTGATTGAGAAAGGTCACGAATATGGCATACTCCTTACCACATTTACGTACAAAACTTCCCGGTCCTCAAGCTGAACAGATCATTAAAACCGATAAGCAGTATGTTTCTCCTTCCTATACCCGTGATTTCCCCTGCGTGGCGGAACGGGGCGAAGGCATGAAGCTGATAGACATCGACGGCAATGAGTTTCTGGATTTTTGCAGCGGCATTGCAGTGTGTTCCACCGGCCATTGTCATCCCGAGGTTGTGCAGGCCATTAAAGACCAGGCGGAAAAGCTCATCCACATGTCCGGCACGGATTTTTATTACCAGGTGCAATCCAACCTGGCCAAAAAGCTGAGTGAACTGGCGCCCGGCGGTTCGAACAAACGGGTGTTTTTTACCAATTCCGGCGCGGAATCGGTCGAGGCGGCCATCAAATTGTCGCGCTATAACACCCATCGCACCCGACTGCTGGCCTATACCGGCGCCTTTCACGGCCGCACCTATGGCGCATTATCCTTAACCGGCAGCAAGATCGTACAAAAGGCGGGTTTTTCGCCCTTGTTACCGGATGTTACGCACATTCCTTATCCTTATTGCTATCGCTGTATGTTTGGGCAAAAGTATGGTTTTTGTCGCTTCGAATGTGTTAAATACCTGGAAGAGACTATTTTTGAAAAAACCGTGCCGCCCAGTGAAATTGCCGCGGTGTTTTTTGAGCCGATCCAGGGCGAGGGCGGCTATATTGTGCCTCCCAAAGAATATGTCACCCGTTTACAGGAATTGTCAAAAAAGCATGGGTTCCTGATTGTGGCCGATGAAATCCAGTGCGGTATGGGCCGCACCGGTAAAATGTTTGCCAGCGAGCATTTCGGGCTCGAACCGGATATTATGTGCATAGCCAAGGGCATAGCCTCCGGAATGCCGCTGGGCGCGATCATTGCCAAAGCCGAGGTAATGAACTGGCCGTATGGTTCCCACGCCTCCACATTTGGCGGCAACCCGGTTTCGTGCGCCGCCGCTTTGAAAACTATCGAGTTGATCGAAAACGGCCTGGTGGAAAACGCTGCCAAGCAGGGCGCCTATTTACTGGAACGACTCAAAAAGCTGCAACCGGACTATGATTTTATTGGCGATGTACGCGGTATGGGTTTGATGGTGGGTATGGAGATCGTAACCGATCGCGAGAGCATCAAAGCCAACCCGGCAATCCGCAACAAGATACTGGAACTGGCGTTTTACGAGGGTCTCATCATTCTCGGCTGTGGGCCCAACTCGGTGCGTTTTGCCCCGGCTTTGATTGTGGAAAAAGAGCATATTGATTGTTGTCTGGATATACTGGAAAAAATTTTCAAAAAAATAACCACGTAAATAAAGGGTAATACTATGGCGAAATATAAAATTGCCTGGCTGCCGGGTGACGGCATCGGCATCGATGTAATGAATGCCGCCCGGCATGTGTTGGACAAACTGGCTCTTGATGCTGAATACATTCATGGCGATATTGGCTGGGAATTCTGGATAAAAGAAGGCAACGCCCTGCCGGACCGTACCATACAAATACTAAAAAATACCGATGCTGCATTGTTCGGGGCAATTACTTCCAAACCCAAAGACGAAGCTGCCCGGGAACTGCTGCCGGAATTGCAAAACAAGGGTTTTGAATATTTTTCACCCATAGTTAAACTGCGCCAGCTTTTCAACTTGCGTACCAACCTGCGGCCCTGCAAGGCTTACCCGGGTAATCCCCTAAATTATAAGGAGAATATCGACCTGGTGGTATTCCGCGAAAATACCGAAGGCCTGTATGCCGGTGTCGAGTTCCATCCTTTACCGCAAGCGGTGTTCGATGTACTGCTGGCTAATAATAATAAAATGAAAAGCTTTAAAGATGTGCCGCTCACTGAAATTGCGTTGTCCACCCGGATTATGACCAAAACCGGCTGCACCAATATCGTTAATGAAGCTTTTATGTATGCCAAAAAATATGGCTACAAATCCGTAACCCTGGTGGAAAAACCGAATGTGCTGCGCGAAACCGGCGGATTAATGACCCGCTGCGCCCGCGACGTAGCAAAAAATTATCCCGGCATTGATCTCTGGGAAACTAATATCGACGCCATGTGCATGTGGCTGGTGAAAAATCCCGAAACCTATGGCGTGCTGGTGGCAGAAAACATGTTTGGCGATATTATTTCCGACCTGGCGGCGCAGCTGGTTGGCGGATTGGGCTTTGCGTCCAGCGGCAATATTGGTGATAACTATGCGGTTTTTGAGCCCACGCACGGCAGCGCCCCGAAATATGCGGGCATGAATAAAGTGAATCCATTGGCTATGCTGCTCGCCGCCAAACTGATGCTCGATTATCTTGGTGAAAAAGACAAGGCAGATCGTCTTGAATCTGCGGTTGCCGCTGTCATTAAAGAAGGCCAAACCCGCACCTATGATATGGGCGGGAAAAATACTACGATGGAAATGGCCGAGGCGGTAGCGTGCAAACTGTAAAAAATAAAATCATCATTCATGAAGTGGGCTTGCGCGACGGCCTGCAGAATGAAAAGCAGATCGTTTCCCTGGAAAAGAAACAACATTGGTTGGAAATGCTGTTTGCCGCGAGATTACCCATGATCCAGGTCGGCTCGTTTGTGCACCCCGATAAAGTGCCGCAAATGGCAGATACCGACCGGTTATTTGCCGAACTCAACGCCTCCGGGAAAAAGCCGAAAAATGTTATTCTTTCAGCGCTGGTATTGAATGAAAAGGGACTGGAGCGCGGCCTGGCCTGCGGCGTGGATATGTTTTGCATGGGTGTATCGGCCAGCAATACCCACAGCCTTAAAAACACTGGCATGTCCACTGCAGAAGCCGTGAGTCGTATCATTCCCATGGCCAAAAAGGCGCTGGCGGAAGGAAAGAAGGTGCAGGTTTCGGTACAATCCGCTTTTGGCTGCGGCTTTGAAGGTCGGGTGCCGGAGCAGACCGTACTGGATATTGTCAAGCAATATTTGGACGCCGGGTTATTGTCCATCAGTCTTGCCGATACGGCGGGATATGCTTATCCCACCCAGGTTATGGAGTTATTCGGACGCATTCAGGAATTGGACAAGAATGTGGAATGCGCCTGCCATTTCCACGATACCTTTGGCGCCGGTATAGTCAATTGTTACGCCGCATTGCAAAGTGGGGTTACCGTATTTGAAACGGCCTTCGGCAACCTCGGCGGCTGTCCCTTTACAAAAATCGGTTCCGGCAATGTCTGCACCGAAGACTTGGTTTATCTTTTTCAACGTGAAGGATTTAGTGGATTGCCAGACCTGGAAATCCTGTTGCAGCTAAGTAAGGATGTCGCCCTGGAATTGAACCGTGAATTATCAGGAAGACTTTTAAAAGCCGGCATACCGGCTATTGTTAAGGAGTAAATGGTGTTATGAAATTACTGGAACATATCCGCGTTCTGGACCTGACCAATGTGCTTTCGGGCCCGTTTTGTACTTTGCATTTGGCGTTACTGGGCGCTGAAGTGATCAAGATCGAGAATCCGAAAGAGGGCGACCTGGCGCGCAAGCTTGGCTGTGTGCCGGATCTGAATAAAAAACTGATGGGCACCAGTTTTCTGGCCCAGAATGCCAACAAGAAATCGGTTACCCTGAATTTAAAACACGATCAGGGCAAGGAAATTTTCCGTACATTAGTTAAAACCGCCGATGTGGTTGTTGAAAATTTTCGTCCCGATGTGATGACGCGTCTGGGGCTCGGTTATGAGGCTTTGCAGAAGATCAATCCCCGCCTGGTTTATTGCGCCATCTCCGGGTTCGGGCAAACCGGCCCGGATGCCGAAAAACCGGCTTATGACCAGATCATTCAGGGCTTGAGTGGCGTGATGGATATTAACGGTGATGAGACTCTGAATCCACTGCGCTGCGGCTTTCCTGTGTGCGACACTGTCGGCGGCTTGAATGCGGCATTTGCTATAATGGCAGCTCTATATAACCGGGAAAAGACCGGCGAAGGACAATTTATCGATATCGCTCTGCTTGATTCCATTATGCCGCTGCTCGGCTGGGTGGCCGCCAATCTGCTCATCGGTGGGCAGCCGCCGACCTTGCTGGGTAATGACAATTTTACCGCCGCGCCTTCGGGCACTTTTAAAACCAGGGACGGCTATATTAATATTGCCGCAAATAAACAGGAACAGTGGGAGAGTGTGGCCGACCTGTTAGGTGTGCCGGAATTAAAGACCGATCCGCGTTTCCAGGAGCGGGATAACCGCAAAAAGAACCGTAAAGCTCTGACCCCGTTGCTGGAAGAAAAACTGGTATCAAAAACCACCGATGAATGGGTGGAGATTCTTAATAATCATGATGTGCCCTCCGGCGCAATTCTCAGTCTCGACCAGGCGCTGCACGCCGCGCAGGTGCAACACCGGCAGACGCTTGCTACAGTAAAAGATGCCGAACTGGGAGATTTACCGTTGTTCAATTTGACTGCCAAATTTTCCGCCACACCCGGGAAAATAGAGTCAGCGCCGCCAAGACTTGCCGAGCATACCAAAGATATTTTGCGCCAGGCTGGCTATACTGATGAACAATTATCTGCTTTTAAAGAACAGGGAATTATTTAATTTTATATGGAGATCACCTATGGGCATGACCATAGCAGAAAAAATACTGGCCTTTAAATCCGGTAAGAACCAGGTAAGGCCGGGCGATATAGTTGAACCTGCGGTCGACCTGGCGATGTCGCATGAGAATGCGGCGCTGGTCATCAACCAGTTTTTGGAAATATACCAGGGCACAGGTTTAACACCGCGGGTCTGGAATCCCGATAATATTACTATCATTTTTGACCATCGCGTCCCGGCGGAGAGTTCAAAAACCGCCAATAACCAAAAGAAAATCCGCGAATTTGTTGCCGCACAGGGCATAACGAAATTTCATGAAATCCGCGGCGATGTCGGCGGCATTTGTCACCAGGTATTGCCGGAGTATGGTTATGTGCATCCCGGCAGCCTGGTGCTGGGCACAGACTCGCACACGACCAGCCACGGCGCAATGGGCGCCTTTGCTATGGGTATTGGCGCTACGGAGATGGCCAGTGTGTGGTGTTTGGGCGCGATCCTGAACCTGGAAGTACCGGCAACTATCAGGGTAAACGTGAGCGGTAAACTGCCCGGTTATATCTATCCCAAAGATATTATTCTGTACCTCATCGGCATGTTGACCGCCAATGGTGCAACGTTCCGGGCGCTGGAATTCCATGGGCCGGTCATTGAAAAGATGTCGGTATCCGGTCGGCTCACCCTGGCCAATATGTCGGTTGAAGCCGGCGCTACGACCGGCATCATTCCGGCGGATGCGGAAACCATACGTTATCTGCAGCAGGAGGCGGAAGTGCAGGAGCCCATCGAACCGGTATTGCCTGACCCTGACGCTGTATATGAACAAACAGTGGATATTGATGTGACCAACATGGAACCGCAGGCCGCCTGTCCCCATACCGTAGATAATGTCAAGCCGGTACGCGAGGTCGCGGGAAAGACGTTGCACCAGATCGTCATCGGTTCCTGCACCAATGGCCGTTTGGACGACCTGGAAATTGCCGCCCGGATATTAAAAGGCAAAAAAGTGGCGGATAATGTGCGTATGCTGGTGTTCCCGGCTTCGGGACGTATTTACCGGCAAGCGTTGCAAAAAGGCTATATTGCCGATCTGGCGGCCAGCGGCGCTGTAATCATGAACCCCGGCTGCGGTTGCTGCCTGGGCGTGCACCAGGGAGCGCTGGCCGATGGCGAAACCGCCCTGGCGACGACTAATCGTAATTTTAAAGGCAGAATGGGCAACCCCAATGCTGAGGTCTACCTGTGTTCTCCGGCAACGGCGGCTGTTTCCGCCATTACCGGCAAAATTACCGATCCCCGTGAGGAAAGGAGATAAGTGATGGCGCAAGTAATTATAAAATTTGGCGATGATATTTCCACCGATACTATTTATCCGGGTCGGTTTATGGCGACAGTATTGCCCACTGAAACCCCGGCGTTTGCATTTGCGGATTATAAAGAATTCAACAAGCAATTGAATGACAAAAAATTCCCGCAGGGCAGCATCATAATCGCTGGGAATAACTTTGGCTGCGGTTCGTCGCGCGAACAGGCGGTATCGTGTTTAAAGGGACATGAACTGGTGATTGTCGCAAAAAGTTATGCCCGTATATTCTTACAAAACGCCGTCAACCTGGGCTTGCAGGCACTAACTGCACCGGACATTGAGGCGACAGAGGGCGATGAGCTTGTCGTTGCGGACAACCGCATTGTGAATAAAACTACCGGCAAATCATTTACGGTTATACCGCTTTCCGGTTCGC
Organism: bacterium; assembly: GCA_029561455.1. Taxonomy (GTDB): domain Bacteria; phylum Zhuqueibacterota; class Zhuqueibacteria; order Residuimicrobiales; family Krinioviventaceae; genus Fontivivens. The sequence goes on along the minus strand of JAKQIY010000068.1, from coordinate 458,698 downwards.
GTCAGGCGGTAATGAACGCCGGCGGTTTAATCAGTTATACAAGGGAGAGACTGGTTCGCAAATAAAGATAGTTTGAATAAAAGGGGGATTTCCTGCTTTTTTTGCTTGTATTTTAATGATGATATAGCGAATTTATATCTCAGGGTTATCACCTGTAAATAGATGAATATACTTTTTATAGAATATCTGCATCGACTAGTCAACTCGCGGAGAATGAAATGAATTATGACAATATTCGCATCGGTCTGGAACGGCAATTAAGCGACGAGTTATATAAAACCTTTGAGGGGAAAATCATTAAAAAGCTGCTTAACGAAGCACAAATCGAACCGCAAAAGGAAAACGTCAAATCCATATTTGAAGGCATGAATTTTAAAATCTCCCAAAACCTGTCACCTAAACTGTATTCCCTGTGCCAACAGGTGCAGGAACGACTGGGATTTACCGACAAGACCGATTATTTCATCGCCAACGAACCGACGTTGAATGCGTTTTCCATATACCGCGCCGAAGAAAGCCACAGCCATATAATCGTTCTCAATTCCGGGCTGGTGGAAAAGCTGGATGACGATGAACTCATGTTTGTATTGGGACATGAGATCGGTCATTTGATCACCGGCAATTCCGATCTGTTACGAATATTCGAGTTCCTGTTTACTGAAGATAATCCTATTCCTTTGATATTTTACAATAAAATTCAATTATGGAAAAAAGTCTCCGAGTTAACCGCCGACCGGTTCGGCTATATTGCCAGTCCCATTATGGATAAATGTGTAACCAATTTCTTTAAACTGTCATCGGGACTGGATACGACCCGGATTGCTTTTTCACCGCAGGAATACCTGGCCGAAGTGGAAAATCAGGTTGTAAAAATGCAGCAAACCAAAACCGTCCAATATTTTGACCATCCGGTCAACCCGGTGCGCGTAAAAGCGTTACGGTTGTTCAGCGAATCGGACTTGTTCCGGAATTATGCAAACGACGATAAAAAATACAGCGACGCCGCCCTGAATACCGGCGTGCAAAAGTTATGTGAGTTGTTGTACACCATCGATGACTCGGAGATCGGCGTGCATCGCAAAAATTTCATCGCTGCCGGCGGCCTCATCATCGCCGGGGTGGATGAGCAGATCAATGAAGAGGAAATGACCTCTATTTTGTATACCCTGGCAAATTTCACTATATCGCCGCAAGAGTTCCTGGATTCCATAGTCAAATCAGGTAAGGTTGAGAACCTGTTTGCGCAATCCCTGGTTGCGATTGTTAAGATGAATCCTGGCGAACGCTTTAATTTGTTTGCATTCCTAATCGATATCGCTCTGGCGGATGATTCTGTTAATAAAGGTGAAATTGATTTGTTATTCACCCTGGGCGTTAAATATTTCGGCCTGACCCGCAAAGAGATAGCCCAGATGATCGCGGCAAAAATCCAGGCAGGATTTGTTCCCAGCGTCTTTAAATAGCCCGGTCGTAGCCCGGAACCGGGGACAAATATTAGATATGAATTTTTCTGAACTTGGTTTTAACCGGTAATGATATTACAGTATTTATCTGGATTTTTACAGAAACATTCACGTTGTTTAAACGTATCCTGAACGTCTCACTTTTTTAATTATCTGGCATAAATTTCCCCGACCCGATTTGATCCATTAGGTACGGGTAAAAATGTAATTAAATAACAGGAACCGTAATGAAAAAAATCATCTTGTCTTGGATTTGTGCGCCGATTTTCTTTTGTGTTTTAACGGTTGTTATGACCTTTAAACCGGGATACGCCGGAACGCCTTTTTCACAGGATACCAAAATGGCTCTGGTGTTAAGCGGCGGCGGCGCCAAAGGGCTGGCGCATATTGGCGTTATCAAAGTTCTGGAAGAGGCAGGCCTGGATTTTGATATTGTTACCGGCACCAGCATGGGCTCTATTATCGGCGGCTTGTATGCGATTGGTTATGACGCACAAGCCCTGGAAAAGATTGTCAAAGAAATTGACTGGATCGACCTGTTTGACGACGCTCCTGCCCGCAGCGATCTGCCGTTCCTGGAAAAGGATGATTCCCGCAAGTTTGTCGGTGGTTTTCCCATTTATAAAAACAAGATTGTATTGCCTTCCGGGTTGATCGTAGGACAAAAAATTTCTACCCTATTGACCAAGCTAACTTTGCCTTATCATCACGTGGAAAATTTTGCAGAATTCCCCAGGGCATTTCGCTGCCTGGCTGCCGATATTGAAACTAATGAACCGGTTGTTTTGAGTCAGGGGTTTTTACCAGATGCAATTCGCGCCAGTATGGCTATTCCATCCGTTTTTACCCCGGTGGAAATAGACGGTCGCATGCTCATCGATGGCGGTACCGCCCGCAACCTGCCCGTGAGCGACGCCCTGGATATGGGCGCTACTTTTGTTATTGCCGTCGATGTATCCGATGCACTGTTGAGCAGCGACAAACTCAATTCCGTTTTAAGCGTCATGGTGCAGACCATCAATTACCAGGTAAAAACCAATGTCGAGCAGCAATTGCCCCTTTGTGATCTGGTTATACATCCCGATATAGATGAATTTACCATTATGGATTTTTCACGCGCCGATACCTTGATTAAAAGCGGAGAGATTGCCGCCCGCAAAATTCTACCGCAACTTGTTGCCCTGGCCGATTCTTTAAAAAAATATCGGGTTATGGAAAAAGCGCCGCTGCCATTTACCAATATTACCGAAATCAATCTCACCGGCCTGCAGATTGACGGACTGCACAGGGTATCGAAGCAATTTGTCCAGTCCCGGCTTAATATTAAACCTCCCTGTCGCATTTCGATGACCGACCTGAATAATGCCATTAACCGGTTGTACGGCAGCCAGTTCTTTCAGCGGCTAACATACCAGTTGAAACCGGAATCCGGAGGCTGCCGCCTGGTGCTCCATGTCGTGGAAAAATCGACCGACTATATAAATTTTGGTTTTAATTATTCCAGTAAACACGATGCTGGATTCCTGTTGAATGTGACCTTTAGGAATATGTTCGGACATGGCTCCAGGTTATGCTTTGATAACCGCTTGGGACGCAACAGTAAATTAGACGGCTCTTATTTTTTCCCAACCAATCTCTGGCCCGGCATCGGTATCGGTATGAATTACAGTATACGTGATTATGAACATGATTATTACCAGGATAATACACGTATTGCCCGGTATAAACTTACCGATTTTAACGGAGATTTATCGATCAGAACTATTATATCCAATACGGTTTCTTTTGGGGCCAAACTACAGCGGCAAAGAAATGTGCTGCGCCCCAGTATAATTCCTCAAGCCTGGTGCCAGGAAAACATTAATTATGATTACCGTAATTATCTTGCCTACCTTGAATTTGATACCTTTGACAATTCCGAGTTCCCTCATAGCGGCGGCCAGTTATATCTTGAAGCGAAAAGATTCAACACCATGCCGGCTGGGGACAACTCTTCCTTTGAACGCTATATATTCAACTATTCCAACGCCCGCAGGATCACATCCGCTGCAACAGTGATTACGAATTATGTATCCGGTTATAGCCATGGCAAATCTATACCCCGCGAACAGAAATTCTTTTTCGGCGGTTTTCATCCACTGCAAAATTACATGTTTCCGTTTTTGGGACTGGATAATATGGAAATAACTGCCCGCAATGTTCTGGTCGCGCGTATGGCAATTCAATATGAAGTTTATCCGCTTAATTATTTAACCCTTACTCTCAATGGCGGCAAGTTTAATGACAATTTTAAACGTCTTTTCCGCCATGATAAAACGGTGCTAGGACTCGGTTTAACCTATGGGTTGGATCTGCCTTTCGGAGTGGTCAAGGTATCTATAGCAGTGAATAATCTGAACCACGACATTAGTTCGGATCTGACTATCGGTCATGGTTTTTAAAATTCATGATGTGAATCTCTGAAATTATAAAGCCGGTATCTTGAAACTGATACCGGCTTTTACCTGTAGCATGGGGAATATGTATAACAGATTAATTGATCGTAAAATATCCCGGAGCGTCAAAATCCAGTTCCAGGGTTTTAGTTTTGGAAATAAATCGGTAACTTTTCGCCCCGGTTACTTGAGGCATTGTACGGGTCCATAATAATGATATTGTAGTCGTACCGGCAGCGCCGTCATAATAGCCATTATATATTTTCTTAGTATCATCAAAACTTAATGCTAAAGTACATACTTTATCTGCGCCCACAATAGCTGTTTTATCAAGGAAAATATTTTTACCGTTTTTCATATAGGTAATCCGGGCCGGGAAATCGCTTGTGCTTTTGCCGACAATAGCTATAACGCCGTCAGTAGCGGCAATAGCAACATCTTTTATGGCTGTTTTCAGGCGAACCCTGGCGGAATCGCCGCGTACCATATTGACCAGCCAGTCTCCGCTTTTGCCAGTAATTAAAAATCCGGCACCGGATGCGCCGCCCAGGTTTTTAACTTCCGGCGCAGTCATCCCTGCTGCCGAGGGATATACCATTGCTGTATAATAACTCTTTGTGCCGGTTTGTTTAACGCGCAGCAGGCTATGCTTTGGTAATTCTTTATCACCGGCAAACTGAATGGAATGATAATCACCATCATTTTCATATACTGCCTGCCCCGGCCAGGAAAATACCCGGCTTTCCAAACTGGCTTTAGCCCTTTTCCACGTGCCGCCATTGCTTGCAGCAGCAAAGGAACTATTGGCCAATGTTCCCCCGGCAAAACCGTGCAGCAGCCACGTATAATTATGTGAAACAGCGGCGGTTAACTGATCGTTAATAATAAAATACTTGTTATCCACAAAAAACACATTACGGATAATATCGGCGCCGCCATAGGACATAGTGACGGAGGCGCCATCCAGCGCCGGGGTATCGAAAAAGTTTCCCAAGTATGCATCGGTTGTCGGGCCGTTTCCATCAACCAGCAGCACACTATGGTTTTTGGCTTGATTTACCTTGTCATGCTGCGGATAGCCGGGATAACCGGCATCGGCGGCCAATAGTTCGCCATACGCATAAATTACAAAACTGCCGGCGTCCGGGTGCTCGTGCACACCGCCGGAAGCGCGCATGGGGCCGTTTTCACCCAGCATGTGGAAATAGACTGCGTTTTTATCCCAGCCGCTGCGGAATACCACATTACCGGCTTCCGGCAGGAACTGGGAGGGAGGCAGGGAAGGCTCCGCGGCGGTAATTGAGGCGTCAAAATTGCAAAAAATATCGACAGTCAAATCGAGGTTGGCGAATTCGGAAAAATACTTATTTTCATAACCTTCGGTCATTTTTTCGGTATTCAGCCAGTCCCATGTTAATAACGCGGGATTTAATTTTTTTGTGATATTTTCCGAATAACCGGCCATACCCGGAGCGGTAAGCAATATCGCAGTAGGAAAAGGTGTATAATAGCCATCATCATAACCGGGTCGGTCGCCGTTAGGCATGCGTATTTTTACATGCCAGTCGAATGTCGCTGCCACACGGTCATTCATTATAAAATTGGGAACCTGGTAGTTTTCATACGTAGCGGATTGACCGTCCAGGAACAGGTTATATGCCTTGAAAAAGGGTAAAAAATTTAAACCGGCATAAACAAAATAAAACGGTCCTTCGCCATATCCGCCTTTTGGGGTGGTTTGGTAATTATATACCTGCCAGAATTTGGACATGGCTCGACCGATCCACTTGTCCGCTGCGGCATTGTTATTCAAGCAAATACATGCCAGGCCGAGCGCCGAGGATATTTTTAATTGAAAATTATTTTGTTCTTCCACATCTTCCACCAGCAGGTTGGCAGTTTTAGCGCCGCTGGAAAGCCAGTTCGACATATCATACAAGCGCTTTGCCAGGGTGGCAATATTATTTACTACTTTAGTTTCCGCGCCCCCAAAATTATAACCAGCGCCTTTGAGAATATCATAGGCCTGAACATGCAGGGTTAATGATTGCGCCATGTGGATGGATTGCATGACCGATGATTTCAGGTTTTTCATCCTGGTGATATTAAACGAGAGTCCTTTTAATCCATATTCCGGAATTTCCTCACCGGTATAAAAACTTGTCATTTCGTCATTGATGGTCTTGAGCATGTTTTGATCGCCGGTAGCTGCATAGATAAATGCCCGCGCTTTGATTATGCTGGCATTGGCATTTTGTGTTCCCCAGCTTTTGTTGCCCAGTTGTAATGGAGTATTGGCTTTGGCCTGGATACGATCCCATAATGTTTTGTAAGGCTCTTTACCTTGTTGTGCGGCAGCCAGATGTTGTTTGATGATTGTCATATCGGCCGCTTCATATATAGTCCTTGGCCAGTGGGTCTTCTGGGTTTGCCATCCGCCTGCGGCAGCCTGGTTGAATAGAAAGAAAGTGACCAGGATAAAAAATATAACTTGAATAAAATGTTTCATACCAGTTTCCTTTTTTAATACTAAAAATTAATTAACCCATATACCAGGGTGGTGATTTTACCCAAAAGTAAAGCAAACACAAACTTTTCTTTGATTTTTTAAAACTGTTGAAAATAAATTTAACATTTAAACAAAGTTTGTTGTTCTACAATTCCGTTACAGTTGGTGTTTTTTTAATAAATATGAAAGATGGACGTTGTTGCTTAACCTTGATTGTAAAAATTAAAACTTGACTTTATTGATTAAAATAACTAATTTATTGTCACTTGAAATGGGGCTATAGCTCAGCTGGGAGAGCGTTTGACTGGCAGTCAAAAGGTCAGGAGTTCGATCCTCCTTAGCTCCACAAAATCAGGGCCCGCTACAGATTATAAGTAGCGGGTTTTTTTATTACATCGCATACCTGATTTTTTCTTTAATTCCCCTGATGCTCATATCTTCAAGAAGACAGATTATTATTCCTGTTTCAAAGTAAGTTATGAAACATTTCTTTACAATTTTTTATTTTACTTTTTGATTTTTTTTCTATACTTTCTACTAGTGGTCGGAGAATTAATTCTTGTTTTCATAAGTGACAGTATGAAACAAATTTTCTCTGATCAAGGTTATATAATAAATGTAGAATTAGATTGTAAATTAATAATATGGAGGATAGTCTTATGAAAAAACGTTTGTTACAATTATTGTTTGTGACTGTGCTGGTTTCATTGGCTTTTATTCCTGTAAAACAAACCCGTGCTGCTATAACAGTCAATTTAACCAATCCGGCTTCCGGAACTTCATTCCAGGTTGGGTCGGATATTACCTTCACCGCCAATGTTGAGTTAACGGAAGGCTCATTTCGCGACTGCCGGTTATTTTATAACAACAGATCAATGGGTAAGGCTAACGGTTCACTTCCCACTTATTCTTTTACCTGGGAAAATGTCAAGTCCGGTAATTACTATGTTTTTGCCCGTGTACGTGATACTGATGGCAACCAGGTTGATTCCGATTCTATCCTGATCCATGTGGGTAATATTAGTCATGGCGATGTGATTATGAACGGCGATTTTGACTATAGCCTTGCACCGTGGGTGCTTTCAAACTATGAAGGCGCAACTTCTACCGGTTATGTCTATAGCGATATGTATTTTGAAGATACCAATTATGTTTATATTGATGTTACTAACGGCAGCACCGCAGATTGGCATATTCAGTTACAACATCTCGTACCCCTGGTGCCTGATCATACTTATGAGTTATGGTTTTATACCGATGCTGAAGAAAAAAAGACAATCAGTTTGACTTACCAGATGAATCATGATCCCTACACCGTTTATTTTAGTGAACAAGTTGAAATCGATGGCGCAGCTGAATTTGGACCATATACTTTTGTAAATACCTTTGATGATCCGACAAATCTGTTCAAATTTAATATCGGTGGTAATAACATTGATTGCTTTTTCGATCGTGTTCGTATAATTGACCGTACTATGACATCGGTAACCTCGCGGGATCTGTCATCCCATAACGGCCAGATATCACACTATGAATTATTGCGTAATTATCCCAATCCCTTCAACCTATGTACTAATATTCAATATCGACTGTCCAAGCCTGCAGGGATGATGATAAACATTTACAATGTCAATGGACAACTGATCAGGAATTTAATCAATCAGCATGTCGCTGCCGGTTTGTTTACCGCGCAATGGGATGGCCTCGATAATAACGGTTTGGTAATGCCCAGCGGTGTTTATATTTTTAGTATGGAAATACCGGCCGATAAAGTACAGTTGACTCATAAAGCATTACTCCTGAAATAATAAATACCAGACACCGCCTGTTTATACAGGCGGTGTTATTAAAAAAGCAAAAAGTTCTATTCAGGTTTTTTTATTTTGCTTTTTTATTAATTATTTTTTATAATAAGATGTTAATGTAAAGTTTTGTCTGGAAAATGGGTATAAATTCAATCTTTATAATTCGTGATACTTGGTTAAATTATTAACATACAATATTTAAAAGCGGAGGTTATTATCATGTCAAAAAATGCGATGAGATTTCTGTTCCTTTTTGTTTTGGCTATCTTTATTGCGCCATATCAACTGTTATTTGCCGATATTATTGTTATAATGACAAATCCTGCTGATGAAACTGTTTTTCCGGTAGGACAACCTATCACTCTGACCGCTGATATTCAACTCACAAGCGGAACTTTTCGTGATGTGCGGTTTTATTACGGTACCGCTATTATCGGTAAAGGCGTCGGTTCCCTGCCAACCTATTCATATACCTGGGAAAATGCCAGGTCTGGAAATTACGATATTTTTGCCCGGGTACGCGATACTGACGGTAACCAGGTAGATTCCGATCCTATTCATGTTCGGGTAGGTAATGTCAGCCGGGGAGATAAAATTATTAATGGTGGTTTCGATCTTACCGCTGCTCCCTGGTCCATTCAAGGCAATGAAGGTGGGGCTGCAACTCTTCAGCGTAGAATGGACATGTATTTTAATGATTCCGCCTATGCTTATATTGATATAACCAATGGTGGCACGGCCGACTGGCATGTTCAGTTATTGCAAACATTTCCAATTTTAGCCGAACATACCTATGAAGTTTACTTTATGGCAGACTCTGAAGAAAAAAAGACCATCACAGTTGCCATGCAGGAAAGCCATGATGATTATTCAACCTATTTGTGGCAAAGCGTGGAAATCGATGGCGCCGCATTATATGGACCGGTTATGTATGATTGTCTTGCGGATGATCCCACCAGCCAGTTCAAATTCTGTGTAGGCGGTAATACAATCGATATTTATTTTGATGAAGTTCAGGTTATTGACCGTACATTAACATCGGTATCTTCACATAAATTATATCCCACAACAGGCTCGATAAATACTTTTGAATTAATGAACAATTACCCCAACCCGTTTAATATGAACACCAGCATTCAGTATCGTCTTTCCAAAACCGCAGATGTTGTTCTGGACGTTTATAACATACAGGGACAACTGGTAAAATCACTTGTTAATGAAAAAGTTAATGCCGGTCTGTATACCGCTAATTGGGATGGAACCGATAATGGAAATTTCGTTGTCCCCAGTGGTGTTTACATTTTTAAGATGAATATACCGGCGGAAAATGTACAGTTAACCCGTAAGGTTTTATTGGTTAAATAATAACGGTCACGTTTATTACTTGTGATAGTGTTTTTTGCCACCCGTATACACGGGTGGCATTTATTATTTAAAATAATGTCAAACAACAAAAATCTTGTTTTTGATGAGATTAATAATAAATTATCCGTTATGTTTAATGACACTTGTTTAAAGATAGGCGATTAATCCAAAACGGAGGTAATTACTATGACACGCTCATTGTTACACAGATCATTATTAATGATTGTACTGGTAATCTTTACCGCGCAATTTGCATTTGCCGATTTAAGCGTTACGATGACAAATCCATCCGGAGATGCTACTTATAGCGCCAAGTCCAATATTACTCTTACAGCTACCCCGCTTCTCACAAGTGGAACTTTTAAAGATATTCGTTTTTATTATGGTAATACGGTAATTGGCAAAGCTACCGGCGATCCATTATCTTATGTATGGAAAAATGTAAAATCCGGAAATTATAATGTGTTTGCCCGTGTTCGCGACACCGATAATAATCAAGCGGATTCCGATACAATCCATATTCGGGTTGGCAATGTTAGCAACGGTGATGTACTTAAAAATGGTGATTTTGATATTAATATAGCTCCCTGGCAATTACAAAATAACCAGGGCGCTGCATCAACTGCGCATATTTACAATGATATGTATTTTGAAGATTCAAGTTATATTTATATTGATATAACAAATGGCAGTACTGAAAACTGGCATATCCAGTTATGGCAGAATGTGCCGTTAGTCCCCGATCACACTTATGAGATTTGGTTTTATAGTGATGCCGAAGAAAGAAAAACAATCCAAATTGCCATGCAAATGAATCAGGATCCCTGGACAACCTATTATGCCGAAGATGTCGTAATTGATGGCGCGGGTGAATACGGTCCCTATACATTTGTGAATACATTTACCGATCCCGGTAATGTGTTTAAATTTAATATCGCCGGAAATACGATTGATATCTTTTTTGACCGGGTAAGAATTATTGATCGCACCTTGACATCTGTAACCTCACGTAATTTATTTACAAAAAATGGCATCCCGGTTGAATATGAGTTGTTTCACAGTTACCCGAATCCTTTTAACATGAATACCAATATACAATATAGACTATCCAAACCGGCTAATGTTATATTAAATATTTATAATATGCGTGGTCAGTTGGTCAAGTCCCTGGTGGATGAAAAAATGAGCGCCGGTCTTTATACGGCCAGGTGGGATGGCACAGATAATAACAGTATGGTTGTACCCAGTGGTGTATATGTTTACCGTATGGAAATTCCTGCTGATAAAGTGCAGTTAACCAGTAAAGTGATCTTGATAAAATAACCTGATGTTAAAAAAGTGGTTCCGGATTACCCCGGAACCGCTTTAAACAATTATATTGCCTGGTTCCATTAGCATTAATATTTCCGGTATTATTTACTGCGGGTCATTATCACTTTGAGCACTTGCTCATAATTCCCTTCATTATCCGGACTGTCCATACTCAGAATGATCTTATTCGGGTTAACCTGTTGAAAGGTTTGCTTTAGCAGGCTGTTCTCCCAGTTCATAAACAGCAGACCGTCTTTTAGAAAATCGCAGGTTGCCTGCATATAACTGCCGGAATCTTCAAACCACCAATACCGGTAGATATTTATGCTACCATCCCAGGCAAATATGCCATGCGCTCTGGCTTCTCCTCCCGATAGCGTGCATTCGTAATCAAAATTGACATATTTATCGTTTAATGCCCTTTTAATGGCGCCCACTCCAGATCCCGTGTCCGCTTTGCTAAAGCTGCTTTGGGGAACTTGATACTCCAGGTCCCATGAGCCAATCATAAATGCAAATTTTTCCATCATATCGGCGTTCTCCATTTTATTAACTGACTGTTGCTGTGCAGGAGGTCATTCATTGCAATGGGGTGAATAAAGAAAAGGATTGTAAAGCGAAAATTGATGTGTTAAATTGTTTAAAGATATAATCTGATCTTGTCAGGGTAAATTTTATATTTCGCGGTTATTATATAATTAATCCGCTTGTGATATATGAACAGGAGTTTTTATGAACTCCTGTTCTGGTTGGTTCTTTTTTATTTTTTATCAAAGATCAATATACTGGTCCGGTCGCCTCTGGGCGATGACGATGTCTGTTTAATCGATAATATGGCGCCGTTTTCCTGCAAAGTCCATAACTCTTTGCTGGTCATTTCAATTTTTTGTTCGCCCCTGGTATAGGACGATTTTGATTCGATATTCAGGGTATTGCCATCTGGTGAAAGTTTTGCTGTAGTAATCCGCGGCATATTGCGGTATTCGGTTTTAACCTCCTGACCGTCAAGAGTATAGATCTCTTCCATAATTCGGTCATCGCCCCATTCGACGACAAAAAAACGTTGAATTGATAAATTTAATTCGTTATGAGTAATCAGCATTTTTACTGCCTGACCGCCGCCAAAATTATCGGTACTGCTTTTTTCTTCATTAAAAATCCATTCCCCGGAGAAATTGACCGGTGGTTTGGTTTTAACTTGCAACGGCGGCAATCCGCAGGCTGCGCGATAGGAGGCAATAGCCCTGATATATGCTTCATCCTCCTGGAATAAAATGCGCGAATCGTTTGCCAGAATTTCATATTGTTTTTTAGTGGTATTGCGAACCATACCTGCCCACACGACCCAGAATGCCCAGCGCGGCTGGTTTTTTAATATTTCCGGGGCAGGAGGGTTGCCAACTTCGCCAAGTACTACCGGTTTACCCTTGGCAAGAATCACCAGGCTGTCATAATAGGATTGATTAAAATCGCTGCCATAAACATCAAGTGCAACAATATCCAGGTATTTTTCGCCCGGATAAAAATGCGAAAAGTGCATAGCCGGTTTATTCGGACGATCCATACTCCATACCCATACCAGGTTATTCAGTTTATGATGGTTGACCAGGCGGTCGTAAATTTGCCGGTACAACGCGGCAGTGCCGTATTTGCCATGCCGCCCGCCCCACCAGAACCAGTCGCCGTTCATTTCATGGTAAGGACGCCACAATACGGGGACATGCAGTTCCTGCATTTTTTTCAAATATACGGCAATTGAATCTACCTGGGCGCACCAGCGTTTGTACAACATTGTTCCCGGCGTAAGTACATCTTTAAATTGTTGATCCAACAATTGTCCCTGCACGGTTGCCAGTGATTCCGGTTTGGCGTTACTGCGGGGGGAAAATGTGACCGGTTCATCGGCGGTCGGAGGTACAGCGTGCCAGCAGATGGTTACAATCGAACCCAGTTCGTGCTGCCGTTTCGCTTCTTTAACAATATCGGGACGGGCGAGGTATGAATCCGTATCGCCATCTTTAGCAAAACCCATATCGGTACTCCACAATACCGGGGTTTTGCCGATATATCTGGCGGCATATTGCGAATTGCGATCCCTGGTATTGGGATAATTATGCTGCCCGGTTAAAGTGTAGGTGCCGGATATGCTATATATGAATTCCAGCAAGGCTTTGGCTTCGGGTGACGCATTGGGGGTTACCGGTTTGATTGTATTGCCGGCGCTTAAAAGCGGTAAACTGGAAATAATAGTGATCATAAAAGCAATGAAAAGTGTCTTGAATAATTTTACCATCATATCAATCCCTTTAGCAAATCAAAATATTCTTTTAAAATAACCGGTCGGGAATTATTTTTCTTTGGCTAATTCCCATGCCAGTTTGTCGATTTCATTGGAAACGGCATTGACATCAGATACTTTAATATCAGCAGTATCGATTATTTTAGCGGTTTCCACATCAATAACTTTGGCGGTAACTGAAATGACGTCGCCGAATTTAATCACACTGCCGGTAATAATAACCTGAACGCCGCGCAATTTACCAATTTGCGCCATGGCTTCATCGCTGACCATGCCGCTTTGTCCCAGCGCATGTTCCTGCACCACCTTGTCCAGCGCCAGGCGTTCGTATACTTCAAAAGCGCCGGTTTTATTGAGCGCCGGGATCATCCATTCAGCTATAATTTCTCCTGCATCCTGAATGCCAAGGTTCCCCCGTTCACTGAACCCGACCACTGCTGTTTTCAGAACGGTTTTACGTTTTTGCTGACCGGATGCACTACCGACGCCATTGCCATGACCCTGCAGGGAACAGACGATCATGCCGGTATTATTGGCGCCGGCAATGCTGTTCACCGCAACCGGTATTTGTACACCATAATCCCAGCGGTTTTCGCGATAGCTGGTCATCATGGCTACCTGGCGTCCGTCGGAACCGCCAATGACAATTGGCCCGTAATCAAAGGTTCCGGATAAACTTGTAATTGAAAAAGGCGCATCGGCTAACGCTTTCCAGTTTGCCGGTTGTAAAATATTATATATGGCAATTTGCCGGTTATCATTGCCGCCGGCTATAATGATACCCTTTTCATTATTTCCGGCAATAGCACGAACACTAAAGGGAGCGTCGGGAAGCGATTCCCAGGTATTCTCTGCAAACTTGCGCATAAAGGCAATTTTTTTACCATCGGGGCCGCCGACAATGACCGGGCCGAAATTATTATCACCGGTCAGATCGAGTATGTCGAATGGCGCATCTGCCAGGGTTTTCCATAAATTTTCCGCATATTTACGCATATAAGCTACCTGGCGATTATTAGCGCCGCCGAAAATAATCGGACCAAAATCATTACCGCCACTGCACCCGGATACTGAGAACGGCGCTTCTGTAAAGCTTTGCCATGAGCCCAGCGCTAAATCTTTTATATAGACGGATTTACGATTACCCTCGCCGCCAAAAGCCACGACTCCCAGATCGCATTGCCCGCTGTATGCCGACACCTGGAAGGGAGCGGCAACCGAGGTTTGCCATTGGGTTTGTTGTGGTAATATAAATGAAAATTCCGTACCGGTTAATTTTGTTTGTGCATTGCTAATACCGGCAAATATTGTTACGAATAACAGACACGTAACAAATACTGTTACGATAATTCCTGAAATCGTTTTCATCCCGACTTCCTCAAACATAATAATGTTTATTGATTAATTCAATTTCAAGATTTTAGTGTTTTTTTATTATTAAAGCAATAAAAAAATCTACTATAATGGTTGGTCTGATATAATATCGCAGAATTTCCTAACAGAGTATCTGAAAAACTTGAACATAAATGCTTGTACCGTATAATGGAAAAAAACCGGCGCACGCGTTGTTTTCCGGCGCCGGTTTATATTTTTAGTATTATAATGACCAGCCTTTACGGTATTCATAATGGAGAAGATTATTAGCTTCTTCCATATTGGTGAATTTCATGTTCGCGGCATCCCAGTTTAGCTTGGAATTTTTATGCTTCATCAATACTGCGACATTACCAAGCAGCATAGTCTCGGTTAACAGGCTGGAATAAGAGAAATCGGTAGTAGATTTACCACCATTTTTAATAGCCTCGATCCATTCTTCATGTATCCCGGAAGAGCGGGGAAGAGTCTTTTCCGGTTTTTGGTAATCCTTCATTTTAGTTTCGGGGATCAGGCGTGGCGAATTGCCATAGTCGCCATGCATAAGCATCCCTTTTTCGCCATAATAGAATACACCGCTGCCGCCGGTGCCCATAAACCTGCCGTCTTCCAGATCATCGGGACGGGAAGGCATTAACCCGCCGTCATACCAGGTCATTTTCACAGGGGGCATATCACCGCGGGCGGCAAATTCATAGGTCACTATTTCCGCCAGGGGCCAGGCATCGTTACTGTAAATTGATGAACTGGCCTGAACGCTGAGCGGCAGCCCAAGATCGAGCGCCCAGAACGGATGATCGATCAAATGCGCGCCCATATCGCCCAGAGCGCCGGTGCCGTAATCGCGCCAGCCGCGCCATTTGAAATGACATACTTCGGGATTATAAGGTTTTTCCGGTGCCGGCCCCAGCCATAAATTCCAGTCCAGGTTAGCGGGAACAGGCGTTTCTGCCGGACGAGCCAGGTCGCCCTGCGGCCAGATTGGCCGGTTGGTCCAGACTTTAACTTCATGGACTTGGCCGATCGCGCCATCCATTATCCATTCCTTGATCAGGCGGGCTTCTTCGCTGGCATGACCCTGGTTACCCATTTGGGTAACGAGATTGTACTTTTTTGCCGCTTCGGCCAGGGCCCGGGCTTCAAAAATTGTCCGGGTTAACGGCTTTTGACAAAAAACATGCTTGCTGCGTTCCATCGCATACATGGCAATGACGGCATGAGTGTGATCCGGAGTAGCGATAACTACCGCATCTATCTCTTTTTCTTCATCGAGCATCTTGCGATAGTCTTGATATATTTTTGCTTTTGGATAGGATTTAATAGTTTCACCGGCGTACTCTTGATCAACATCGCACAGGGCATAAATGTTGGCCAGGTGTTTTGGTTCACGGAAACGGTTGCGCCGTTCGGCTCTGGCCGGATCGACCGGTTCATTGTTTGGCGGCGGTTGCGGTGGTTGTTGCTGTTTCATACTTTCCAACATCGATTCCGGTGTACATATCGACATCATATTGCGTTTACCCATACCGCCCACACCAATACCGGCGATATTGAGCATATCGCTGGGCGCAGTATAACCGTCACCGCCTAATACATGGCGCGGTACAATTGTAAACGTAGCCATAGACGCACCGGTCAGGCCGATAAACTGCCGACGGGATAATTGGTTGTTTTGCTGACCTTCCTGACTGTTTTTCGATTCCATTACTCTTTCTCCTTTAATGATTTTGTGCACACTTGATCAGAACGGCAGAGTTAAAAGGTCAAATTTTTTAAATATTTTACACAAGCTTCAACACTGGCCATGGGTTCTTCGCGGCCCTCGTATTCGACGATGTAATATTTTACACCGGCTTTAGCAGATTGGGCAAAAATAGACGCAAAGTCAATAATACCCTGTCCTTCTATTACTGATTGCTTTTCGGCATTCATATCTTTAACATGGAAAAAGGGAAAACGTCCCGGAAATTTTTCAAAATAAGCCAGCGGATCGGCGCCGGCAGCGACTGCCCAGCCCAGGTCCAGTTCATAACCGACATAGTCCGGGTTGGTTTCTTTTAGCAACACATCGTACATAATATCTTCGCTGCCTTCGATTTTCTGAAATTCCATAGTGTGGTTATGATATGCAAACCCCAGCCCGGCTTTTTTGCAGGTTTCGCCGACGCGGTTGAAAATAGCGGCAAATTCTTTCACTTTTTCCAGGGTAAACGCCGGCATCTGCGGTCGGGGCCGGGGTTGAGGCTGCTGGGGAGGTTGTCCCTGCTGACCTTCGGGTTTTGGGGGCTGCTGATCTGCCGGCAAAGTTTGTCCCGTCTGGCTGCCTTGAGGGGGGCGTTGCCCGCCCGCGCGCGGAAATTCCATAGGCAATGAGGGTAAGATGAGATAGCTATGGCCGATGATTTTGGCGGCGGCAATGGTTTGTTCAATAGTATCTTCTTTAAGGGTGTTATATTGAGAGTGATTGGCGGGGGAGGTGATTTTCAATTCCTGAAGTAATGCTTTAACTGCTTCAGGGGATTGATTGTAATAACCGGCAAATTCAACCTCGTCATAACCGGCCTGAGCAACGCGAGTCAACGTGCCGGTAAAATCCTGTTGCATAAGCTGCCGGACGCTGTAAAGCTGCAAACCGATTTTATCCAACTTTCTTTGAGCAGCCAAACTATTACTTTTTAAAAGCGGAATTGCTCCGGTAAAAAGCGCCGCCCCGGCAGTGTTTTTAAGAAAATCTCTGCGGTTCATTCAATAACTCCTTTCAATTAAGACTAGTGTGCATTAATACCGAAAATCGTTTACAGTATAATCGGGTAATAAAATAGAAACGCATGGTACAAGGTTATGTTCTGCATTTTTTTAAAACTAAAAATTGTTTATTGCTATGACTTATTACCCATTTAAAAAGCTCTTAACGAAACGCATGCTCAATCCATAGTAGTCATTTTTCTTTGCTATTGCAATAAAAAATTTTTGTGAAGGAATTTGGAACTGATTTTGAATTTTTGTAACCAGGCAATATTTTGTTTTTTATATAAAAGATTGAGGAGAGAGCAAATGGAGATATGGGAAATTGATGCTTTTAGTCCAGTGCAAATACAATTTTTAGAGCATAATCTATTATGTGCATTTTTTCTTTGGATATTTTACCAATTATCTTTTCCATTCGTATTTGAATGTCAACTGGACGTGTTTGTAAACAATCCGCAATAGATAATTTTGTCAAACCGTTTTCTTCTGTTGGTTCAATGACCACATTGGTTTTTATTTTCGCTTTTTTTTCATTCCATGCAGTTAACGGAACTACTTGTATTACCGGTATTCGTTCATTAAATGTGTTATTTGTAACAATAATGCAGGGACGAATTTTTCCGGTCTCAGAACCCAATGTCGGATTCAAATTTACATTTATTACCATACCCCGTTGTAATATCATTCTTCCGGCCAATTGCTAAGAGCTGTTTCGGTTAAATCAATTAATTCTTTATCAGATTTATAAATTTCAGAATAAAGTTCAGCAGATACAATTAATTCATTCAAATCGAGCTTTCTTTTTAATTCTTCTAAAGCAAGCCGAACCATAGCGCTTTTATCTTTAAATCCAAATTGAGAATGATTTTTCAAGAATTCAATATGTGATTCGCAAATACTAAATTTTGCTTGTACCATAATTGGGCCTTAAAATTATACTTATTCCACGTACTAATATATTATTATTAATATTTAGAATCAAGATTATTTTTGAGTTAAAGTCATGAATGTTTTTATATCCTCATACTCAAGTTTTCCCCCGGTGTGTCGATAATTACCGTATGGATATAAGTAATATGACAAATTTGGCTTCAATAGCCGCCGATATGAAAGCCGCAAGTGTTCGTGAGCAAATCTCTATGGCCGTGGTCAAGCAGACTCTGGATCAGTCTAAACAGCAGGCCAATTCCCTGTTGAAAATGATGTACCAATCCAATGTCAATGTTGCCCCCAAAGGCCATATTGATTTGTATATGTAATCCGGACAGATTAGACCATTTTTCGTTCCTGTCTATGCCCATTCCCCGGGCAATGTGACGCGAACATGAATGTGGATTTTTCCTGTAATCAATTTGTAAGCAATACTCTTTTCTGCTTAGTATGATTCCGGCTTTCCCCGGAGTTGCTCAATTGGCTGTATGTTCATGGTTGTGAATCCATTAGTCTAGTAATTCCTGCCGCATATTCCTCGTCTTTTTGAAATAAAACCAATTCCCCCTGGTTTATAATAATTATTTTATAATCTGGATTATTGCTGTTGCCTCTTGGTAATTTTATGATTTTTTATTAAATTAACAATATTCACATTTCACTTGGGTATTCAAGCAGGGAACCGGTTATTATGGATCAGGAACAGATTAAATCGTTGGTCGCCGGAATCATATCATCCGATATGTCCGCTTTTCATGACTTGTTTACCGGTTGTCATCCGGCGCTGTTCCGTTATATATATATACGTTGCCGTGATTATGACTTAGCGCGCGATATTGCCCAGGAAGCCTTTATCCGCATTTGGCAAAATCGTCAACGCCTGAACCCTGATCGATCGTTTTGGTCTTTTATGGTAACTATTGCTGAAAACCTGTTAAAAGACCATTACCGGCATCGTCGTGTCATCGAGCGCCACTGTGAAGAACGCAGAGCCGGCGCCGATTTATTCTATACCCCCGACCCTGGTCATGAAGTGCATGTACAGCAGTTGCAACAGGCTCTGGTGCGGGTTATCAACCGTTACCTGCCGCCCCGATGCCGTTCCGTTTTTATGCTTAGCCGTTTTGAAAATAAAACTGCCCCTGAAATAGCCGGATTACTAAATATCAGCATTAAAACGGTAGAAAATCAATTAACCTATGCTTTAAATATAATTCGTAAAAAAATTCATAAATTTTTATAGGTGTAAAATGCCGCGTGGCCGTATATATAGTGAATTCACAGCAATGCGGCCGCACAGCTGTCCTTTTTTGAGAGGAACTTATGAATTCCATCATTCACAGGTTATTCAGCAACAAACGAGATTCGTTAGGTGGATCGGAATCATCCCGCTCAGTTGATATAAATGAGCCGGGTTATTATAAACTTCCCGATCCTCCCGATGTTGAAGGAGAATGGGATCTGATCCGGCGCCGGATCAGGCAGGAAGAATTTGTTGCCCATTCCCCATACAGACGTCATAATTTATTTCTGAAACCGGCTATCGGATTTTGCATGGTTTGTATAGCCGTGTTGTTTGCTTATCATCTATTTAACCGGTCGAATGATGTGATGGAATTTAGCACCGCTTACCGGCAACAAAAAACCATTGAATTAGCCGATCAATCGCTTGTACAGTTAAATTATGACAGCCGGTTGCAGGTGTTGAAAGGTTTTAACAAAAAAAATCGTACCGTACAATTATCCGGCGAGGCTTGTTTCCAGGTTACTGCCTCCAAGCATCCTTTCATCATCAGCACTGAAACCGGGACTGTCCGGGTTATTGGCACTGAATTCAATGTAAGGGAACGCAATAGCCGTATTGAAATCGCGGTCAATAAAGGACAGGTACAATTGACTGTTCATAATGCCGGCCGCGATAGCAGTGTATACCTGACTGCACAGCAATATACTTCCTGCCGGGCAGGACAATTTCCGGAAGCGCCGCAATACCTGGCTTTCGGTCAATTCCCGGCCTGGCTGAACAACAAGATCAACATTAACAACTCTACTTTTCGCCAGGTGTGCGATGAAATTGAACGCCGTTTTAATGTGCAAATCCGCATTGATGACCAGTCCCTGGCGGCAACAGAAGTGACGGGTTTATTTGAAGCCGGCGATATTTATGAACTTTTAAAAACTCTCAGCATTCTTGTAAATAAGGAGTACCACTTTGAAAATCAAATCATTGTTTTTGATACATCTCCTGCTCATACCGATACTGACAGTTAACGGGGCCCTGTTTGCGCAGACATCTGACAAGCTGATCTCTTTTTCATTTAATAAAACAGAATTACGGCTGGCTTTGAACCAGCTTGTAAAAAAATATGACTTGCCTATCGTTTACCAGGAAAAACATGTCAGGGGTATTATTATTACCGCCCAGGCCGATAAAGTGTCGGTTGCCGGTGGTCTTGATATCCTGTTAAAATCCACTCCGCTTACCTGGAAAAAAGTGGGCCAGCAATATATCATTACACCCACTGTGGATAAAAGCAATAAAAAGATCCGGCATAATACATTGAAAGGCTTTGTGCGGGATGCACAAAATGGCGAGACTATACCATATACTAATGTCATTATTGAAGGTCTTTATATCGGTGATGCCGCTGATGAGAATGGGTATTATGTCATACCAAATATTCCCGATGGTAATTTTAAAATTAAAGCAATGATGCTGGGCTATACTGCCCCGCAACAAGAGATGCACTTTGCCGGTGGTGAAATTATTACCTTTGATTTCCAGTTAACTCCAAGCGTTTTAATGGGGGAAACGGTAATCAAAACAGCTGAGCGGGAGAAATTCGAAAATCAGATCGAACTCAGCAATGTGCAGCTTTTACCCCGCGATATCCAGACGGCGCCCGCTTTGGTCGAAGCGGATCTGTTTCGTGCTTTACAAACCTTGCCCGGCGTTACCACCCAGAGTGATTTCTCCAGCGCCCTGTATATACGCGGCGGCAACCCATCCGAAAATATTATTTTACTGGATGATGTGCGGATTTATAATCCATACCATCTCGGCGGGGTGTTCAGCACTTTTAATACCGACGCTATTAAAAGTGTGGATATATCACTTGGCGGATTTCCGACCCGCTATGGCAATGCCGTGTCTTCGGTGATATCGGTAACCAACAAAGACGGTAACAACCAGCAATTTCATGGCAAAGGCAGCGTCAGCCTGCTCAGTTCCAGGTTGTTACTGGAAGGCCCGATCCCGAAAGGCTCATTTTTAATAAGTGGGCGCAGAACTTATTTCGATGTTTTGTACAATACTTTTATTCGTGGAAATATGGCGGATTCCGATTTCAATTTCCCTTATTATTTTTATGATTTTAACGGTAAGGTCAATTATTCCTTTTCGCCTAACACTAAAATCACCTTGAGCGGTTTTTATGGGGATGATATATTGCATGTCGAAGAAGATGTTTACAATTACAATGACGGAACCGGCCGGTTTAGTAAAACAAATGAAATTACTGATATACGTTTCGGTAATTTTGCCACGGCTTTAAAGTGGCAGTACATATTTAATCCCAAACTGTTTTCCGAATTTCTTTTTACCCGCAGTCGTTTTCGCGTCAAGTATACCGGCGATTATGCTGATGAATACGGCAGGGCGGAAGATTTGATCCAGGATTATGCTGTAAACGGCGACATGACCTGGTTCATGTCCGAAAAACATGAAGTGAAACTCGGATTGCAATACCAGCAGTTACGGTTTAAAATCTTTTTAAAGTTCAACGAATATAAACTTATGGATTATCAGCGTGAATCGCAGTTCTATTCCAGTTATATCCAGGATGACTGGAAAATCTCGCCTTTATTCAATATTCAAAGCGGCGTTCGTTTGACCTATTATAACCTGGGCGACTATTTCCGCGCCGACCCGCGTATCGGCGCCCGCTATCGCCTGCAGGATAATATCAACCTCAAAGCTTCGTTTGGCGTTTATCACCAGTATTTTTATACTTTTAATCCCGAAGATATTGATTTTCTCAGTTATCTGCGATTGTTGGATCTGTGGTTCCCGATAGATCAGCGTTATAAACCTGTTCGGGCTAATCATTATATTGCCGGTATAGAGTACCTGTTCCATAATGATGAATATATGCTATCTGCTGAAGCCTATTATAAAGATTATGATGATTTACTCGATTTAAATGAGTTGGGAGACAAGGGTGAAAATGACGATTTTTTAACAGGGTGGGGCCATGCTGCCGGTATGGAGTTCTTGTTACGCAAACAATACGGCAAACTAACCGGCTGGGTTGGATATACACTGGCATGGACGCGTAAAACTATAGAAACCGGGCGACCTTCGGATTTTATTGAAGGAGCCAAATTTAAAAAAGAATATATTTCCTATTATCCAAATTACGATCGCCGTCATTCCCTGACCCTTGTTGCCGGGTATAAAGTTTCAGATCGCTGGCAGTTGGGCAGCCGCCTGACTTTTGCCACCGGTTTTCCGGAGACCCCAACCATCGGCTGGAAGAATAATTACATGATTAATGATGAACCCTATTCGGTAACTGCTTATCCTATACCGGTAAAAGCCGATAAAGCCTCGCAGCGTTATCCGAACTATTTCCGTTTTGATGTGAGTGTATCGCGCGATTATCAATTTAAACACTGGTCCATGCAGCCATTCTTGCAAATTATTAATTTATCCAACAATAAGAATATTTTTATGTATAATTATGACCTGGACTCAAAAACTGATTCTGACGGCAAATTATTGCCGCCTACCCGGCAAGGGATTGGAATGTTTCCCTTTGTACCGACCATTGGCGTTAACTTTGAATTTTAATGGAGTCTGTTATGCGATATTTATTGATATTTATATGTTTATTGCTGGTTTCCTGCAATGGATTTACTACCAAGGAAGAAGTCTATTTGCCCAATTATACACCGGAATTAAGTGTGTTCGGTATCATATCCAACAATAACTCTCAAAAGTTTGTGGTGGTGGAACGTACCATGCAACTGAATGAAAGTTACGAAATAGATCGGGAAAAGCTGGTGGTTAAAGATGCAATTGTAACAGTGTCGCGCGCTGCCGATACCACCGAATTGATGTACAAAACAGGCATTAATCCTGTATCCTTTTATGATTATGATGAATGGGATTATGATTATGTTATTCCCGGAATGTATATTGATTTTAACAAAGAGTTGACTGTACTACCCGGGCAAACCTATAAATTAAAGATTACGGTTCCCGATGGCCGTCATACAACCGGTCAAACAACCGTTCCTGAATTACCGGAGATCTATGTGCCACAAAATTTTAGTAGAATAAAACGCAGTGATATCAGGAATGTGCTGGTGAAATGGAATGATAATGATGAAAAAACGGTTGCTTATTGTATTTCTTTTTTTATTAAAAGATATGCTTTTTCTCACGAAGGTCAAAATTACCCTGAGCAATGGATTAATATTTATAATGATGAAAACGATTTATATTATAAATCACCGGCCTCTCTTAAATATGTTAATAATGAATACCTGAATGGGCCCAAGAATGTTGTTTCCGATACGGCAATGATCAAAATTGTGGCTATCGACCGGATGTTATATGATTATGCCCGCAAGAATGAATTGGCCGCGTTGACAGGTACAGATTTTAACCAGATAAATGGTGGGGTAGGGGTGTTTGGCTCGATTTGTGTGGATTCGGTAAAAGTAATAATGAGATAACCTTACTTTATTGTGCAAGGTAATTATCCAGTTACCTTGCACATGTCCCAGATTTTTATATTTTAATATTTATATACTCTACGAGGCAATCAATTCTTGAACCTGATGATAAAAGTTGTCCCAGCATCACGTTTAATTTCCAAAACACCATCAATTTGTTCGGTTAGTATAGTGACTAATTTCAGTCCCAGGGTGGTTAATGAGTGAATATTAAAATCAGACGGCAGACCGGCCCCGTCATCCTGAACCTGCAATTCATACATACTATCCTGGTAAGGCTGAAAATAAACAATTAAATTGCCTGTTTTCCTGTCCTGAAAAGCATGTTTAAAAACATTGGTTATTAATTCATTGAGGATCAGGCCACAGGGAACCGCGATATTTACATTCAAAAAAGCATTTAATACTTTCAGATCCAGGTTTATTTTTTTATCTGCAACGTATGCCTGCTGCAGTTTCTGAACAAGAGTAAAAATATAAGGTTTCATGTCGATGCTGGAGAAATCTGCGGATTTATAGAGTTGATCGTGAACCAGCGCCATGGAATAAACCCGGTTACGGCTTTCCTCAAAAGCAGCTTTTGCCTGCTCCCTGGTTTCAATTCTTTCCGCCTGCAGGTTGAGCAAACTGGTAATAACGTTCATATTGTTTTTCACCCGATGATGAATTTCTTTGAGCATGATATCTTTTTCAGCCAGGGCGCGTTGAATTTGCTCTTCCGCTTTTTTTCGTTCAGTAATATCGCGCTGCACTCCCCACACTCTTTTCAAAATACCATTTTCGACAACGCCGGTATAGCTTTCCATAATATAGAAAGGCGAACCATCGTCTTTTAGTTCTTTTTCCACGCGGTCAATAATTTTATAATCCGGGGTTAATACCAGGGCGCCGATTTGAGAGCCGCAATTAGGAGCAAAATCACGCACCATACGGCCAACCATTTCTTCCGGCTGCAACCCATACATCGCCGCTAACGCCTTGTTCACCTCGGCAACAAAAGCATAATCGGTAAACTGTTTTTCCAATTCCGGATAAGGTTGATCTACGGGAACGGGATGTGTAAAATCAATGCGATAGATACCTTCGGTTGCATTGGTCATAAAATTCCTGTAGCGTTCTTCACTTTGTTTTAGCGCTTCTTCATCCAATTTACGTTCCGTAATATCGGTATGAGTGCCGGACATACGCAATACTTGTCCATTACTATCCTTTTTTACTACTTTACCGCGGACAAGTATCCAGCGATAGTTATTATTTTTATCCCGTAATCTGCATTCCTGGCTATAATCATCAGCAAAACCTTTCAGGCAATCAGCTAACGCTGTTTCCGCTGCCATTATATCATCCGGATGTAATAAAGCGCGCCAGTTCTCTATTGATGGTTTGAATTCATCGGGTTCATAACCAAGCATTGTATAATATCGGGGACTCCAGTATAGCAATCCTTGCTGAGGTTTGAAATCCCATATTGCATCATTCACAGCTGTAAGGGCAAAGGCTAACCGTTCTTCGCTTACACGGATTGCCTGCTCAGCTTGTTTCCGTTCGGTAATATCAACACAAATAACCAGAAATGCTATTGGGTCGTTTGAATCATTTTTAACAATGCTTGCATAGTATTGGGTGTAGAATGAACTGCCGTCGCAGCGTTGTGCCAGTAATTCACCCAAACTGGTTCCTTTGGCTTTCAAGTCATTAAAAATTATTGTTGCAGCTTCTTTATCGGCAGCCATTTCTATACATTTGAACTTCACTGCTTCTTCACGTGAATACCCCCACATTTTGGAGAAAGCATCATTGATCCAGGTAATATTGCCTTGCAGATCAAAAATAATTACTGCATTAAAAGAAGACGCTATGGCACGGTCTTTTAAATAGAGTTCCGCTTCGATTTTTTTTCTTTCTGTAATATCTTCAAACATCGCAACCATTTTACCGGGCGAGGTTTGGAAGGCATGAACTTCATAAGCGCCTTTGATCTTGTTATCCTCATAATTAATCTGCTGCGTTTTCCAATATTTACCCGACTGCGCCGCTTCTTTGTATCTGGTTGGGACTTCCGTTTCAGTCAGTGGTGGAAAAGCTTCTTCGATTGTTTTACCGATAAAAATATTATGATCGACACCCAGTATCCTGTCGGCAGCCGGGTTGGCGCCTGTAAATAAAAGTCTGCCATCGTCCTTTAATTCATAGATATGCATTCCTAACGGGGTCGATTCGATGATATTCCGCAGGCGGTGCTCTTTTTCCTCTAATGATTGTTCTATGCGTTGTTCCTGGGTAACATCTCGAAATACCAACACCGCTCCTGTAATTGTGCCTTTTGTATCACGAATTACTGTAGTGCGGTCCGCTATCTGGAATTGCCTGCCATCCTTGCTGAGCAGGAGCGTTTCAATGTTCAGGCTGGTCGGTAGCCCGCTTTGGATAACTCTGGTTATCGGGTAGACCACAGTTTCACGGTTATGTTTATCAATTATTCTGAATACCTTGTTTAATGGTGCCCCGCTGCATTCTTCCTGTTTCCAGCCGGTTAATTCTTCAGCGACCGAATTCATTAAAGTTATTCTGTTTTTTGTATCTGTGGCGATAACCGCATCACCAATGCTATGCAATGTCGCATTCAGCCAGATTTCCCGTTCACGTAGTTGCTTTTCCATGCTGTGCTTATATAACGCCATATCAATGGTCGTGCGCAGGACGCTCAATTGAATTGGTTTGTAAATGAAACCATAAGGTTCGGTTTTACTGGCTCTTTCTACTGTTTCATGGTCGGCATTGGCGGTAATATAAATAACCGGAATATTATGCTTTTTTTGTATTTCTCCCGCCGCTTCTATGCCGTCAATTTTTCCCCTGAGTTTAATATCCATCAATACAAGACTCGGCATTAATGCTTCCGCCTGTACAAGCGCCTCTTCCCCGGTAAAAACAATAGCAGGTACATTGTACCCCATATTGATTAAATTACGTTTCAAATCCTGGGCAATGATGATTTCATCTTCGACGAGAACAATGTGCGGTTTTACTGTCTTCATAACTCTCCCAGATTCTATTTTTATGAAAGTAAAACTGAATATTAATAATAAAGATCTGAAAATCAATCAGGGAAGCATATAAACCTGTAAACTTTTTTCATAGTATTTTAAAATATATGATAATTATAAAACAAACATAACTTGTTGCTTATTCAGGATATGCCGGAAATAATTGCAAATTATATTTTAAACAGGAATGGAAAATATCAAAAGAAGATAAAACGCAAATCCAGGAAGGAATAATATGAAGGAATCTGAAATATCTAATTCATAGCCACAATCCGTTAACTAATCGGAACAAGAGGATCGACCCCTTGTTCCGATCTTTGGTAAATATTCTACAATTTGATCCCAACGCGAACCCCACCGGTTATTCCCGGGCCATATTCGCCCAGATAGCCGGAGGGAGCCAGTTGATAGGCAAATGCTATCGGAATATATTCCGTATCAAAAGCGTTTTTCACCCAGCCTTCAAGCAGCCAGCCATTACGCTGTGCCCCCAGGCGGAAATCGGCCAGGTTATAGGCGTCCTGTCCTTTGGTATTGGAAACATCATAATGATATTTCCCGCACAGGGTAACGCCGGCGCGGACATACATGGTAAACGCATTGGCTATTACCCTGGCATATTGCGCAGCTATATTACCGGTATATTCCGGGGTAAGGGGTAATTCCTTGTTTTTAAGGGTTGCGCCCTGCATCTGGCTGCCATTGATAAATTTGGCGGAGGCTAAACCAAAACTGCCGAATACATCCCAACCATTAAGCAAACGGCATTGCATTTCCAGTTCCAGGCCTTTGCTTTCCGCTTCGCCGACGTTTTTAACATAATAAGAAACAGAGGCCTGGGGATCGGGATTGGGAACGTTAAGTTGCAGATCATCCCAATTGGTAGCAAACAGCGCGGTATTGATCTGCACCCGGTTATCCAGCCAACGGGTTTTAATGCCAATTTCCCGGTTTAGGCTGTGTTCCTCTCCATAAAATTCTTTATCACCGGTAGTACCGGCGTTAAATCCGCCGGCTTTGTAACCCCGACCAACGCTGGCATAACCCATAACTGCCGGGTTGATATGATAACCGAGCGAGACCTGCGGCGATACTTCTTTAAAGTCTTTTTTTAACTCTTGTCTGGTTGGCGTTACCATAAACGGCTCGTTACCGAGAGTCGTTTCCGCATTTTCCGAGTCATACCGTAAACCGGCGGTCAATACCAGTTTTTCCCAGGCCTGCAAAGTCGCCTGGCCGTATACCCCAATACCGTTGGTAACAATATCCGACCTGGTTTCATTATCCATGGCAATGGGTTGGCCTGTCATCGCCGGAAGCATGTTGAGCCGGTTGTGACGGTCATAATCCTGCTTAAAAAGAAAAAGACCGGCCTGCCACCCTAATTGCAAAGAATTGTTTAAAACCAGGGGATAACTTGATGGTGAAGAAAAACGTAATTCCTGGGTGTATTGGGCTTGTTCTTCATGATTATAACTGGTCATAAGGGGATTGGCAGAATAATCCAGATCGGTTTCCTCTCTGATTTCCCACCAGCCGGCGCCGGATATAGAGTTAATTTCTATTAACCGGGTATAATAGGTTAACAACAGGGTATGAGCCATAATATCCCGTTCGGTGTACCCTTTAAAGTCATGGGCAACCTCATAAGGATTGGCGCGCAGCGCTTTCAGATCGCCCAAAGCATAGTCGCCGTCGTCATCCTGTTCAAAGCTGCTGATCAACCGCGCTTCAAACTTTTTTCCGGCGGTATATACTAGCTGGGCTTTACCGGCAATTGCTTTACGCGTATCTACACTTTTATCGGTTACGGTATTTTTTGTAAATCCATCGCGACTGGAATAACCTCCGGCCACGCTGATTCCCAGGGCGCCGGGTTTGATCGGCCCAGATATACGCAATGTTCCCACTGCCAGGTTATTGTTGCCATAGGTATCGAGCGTTTCAAAGGTCCAGTTCGGCGAAGGACGGCGGCTGTTGATATTAATAACGCCGCCGAGCGAGTTGCGGCCAAACAGGGCGCCCTGGGCGCCGCGCGCAAATTCTATCTGATCCACATCTATAAAATCAATACTGGCGGAATTGGAACTCAACTGTGGTACACCGTCCAGACTGGTGGTTACGCCGGGATTATTGGGCCCCGCGCCGATACCACGAAAATAGGGATTGCTCAACCGCCGCGGCCCAAAATCGCCCAGCAGTACATTAGGCGCAAAAACCGCCGCATCTTTTAACTGGCGAATATCCACCTTGGCAATGTCTTCTTGCCGTATTGCTGTTATACTTACAGGTAAATCCTGCGCTTTACCGGCTTCTTTATTGGCATAAACCGTGATCTCCGGCAGTTGCCAGGCATTGGCGCTGTCGTTCTGCGCTACCAGCATTTTGCCTTCTACAATAATTTGTGCTGCTGCCGGCAAACTGCTGAACAGGATAGGGACAATTATACAAATGAATACGAGTAGTTTTACCCCGGTGAATAAATTTGAATGGATTTGTTTCACTTAATTCCTCCTGCAATTTTAGATATATGGAACTATATTTTTGAACTTTTTTTAAGACGTACCAGCACTAAAATTTGTTATTAATTCCAGTTTCCTTGCTCTACAAATAATATTTTGCTTCCCTATAAACCTGACAATTTTATCAAGGTGAATATAATATAAAAGGAAACCCAACTCTACACTGATAGCTATTACGGTTGATCCCGCACAACAGTTTCATGGGCAGCGATGAACCATTTATCGTTAATTTTTTTTGCAACTATTAATATCCGGCCATCCACTGTCACTCCCGCATTGGTTGCCTGATATATCCCGGCATAATAACCCAGTATGCCGGAATGATAAACCGTGAGCGGCCTGATAAAATCGATATGACCGCCGGCGGCAATTCCGCGTTCCCAATACGCCTGAATTGCATCGCAGCCATGCGCCAGGATATGGGCGGAAAGATAGTAACCGTCCTCTGTATAGAGTGCGGCGACCTGCGCCGCATTGCCCTGGTTATAAAAGCTCATCCATTCTTGTGCAATATCGATAATTGCCAACTCGTCAGCATTATATGGCTGATTATCGCTTAATCGGGTTGCGGTTACGGGACTAGTCTCTTTTTCCTGTGCAATTAAATTATAAAAAAGTATAAAGTTTATGACGATTATTACTCTGATACTCCTCATGGGTTCCCTTTTTTTTGATTGATAAATGGTATTTTACTTTGTTTTACAATTGAACACGGCAATACTGTAGTATTCAGGGAATGATTAACAATGAATTCTTGCCCCCGTAGGGATCGAGTTCAAATTCCACAGCTGCCGGATCGGCAATCCACTCGCTGCTGTTGATAACAAATTTATAGCGGTATTTTCCCGGTTTTAACGGCAGGTTCAGTTGCCAGTTGCCATCATTGTCCTCATCCATCAAAAGATCGGTAACCGGCGACCAGCCGTTGAAATCTCCAGCTACGGCGATGCCAGTAATGTTATTACCTTTGCCGGCAGTATAACTAAACGGTATGATCCGGTAATCCCCGGTGAGGCGGGGTGTAAAAACGCAACGGCTGGTTTGTAAAGGCAGGAGTTCATGGTTTATCACTTTTCCAAAATCGTACAGCGCCCCACTGAACGGCGGCAGAGTAATAAACAGTGTGTCGGTATTTATAACAAGGGATAAGTTATTTACAAGGTCGGTCATTTCGCAGTTTTTTAGAAAATTTTTTTCCACCGCGATAACTCTTGTTTCCATACAAGCGGAATTGTTTATCGCTGCCAGAATCGCCCCGGACGAGTTATAGCGCACAAAGATATAGATACCATAATCTTTATATAATTCCCAGGTCAGCCCATTTTGCAGGGCGGAAGACTGGCGACGCAATCGGGTCAGTTTTTTTATTGTTGCCGCTATTGTATTGTTTGTATAAACCTTGCCCCAGTCCATCGGCAGGCGATTCAGGTAATCCTGCCCGGCGCCGGTTTGTTCATTTTCCGGGGCAGCCCCGGGAAGGGGTATTTCAGTGCCATAATAGATCATCGGCATACCGCTTTGCGTGAACATAAAAACGAGTCCGGGGATCAGCTTGTCCGCTGCATTGGTTCCGGCCCGGTAACTGAAACGGGCCACATCGTGATTATCCAGCAAGGTACTGAGAACCAGTCCGTGATAACTGCTATCATTGACCGCTAATTGTTCGCTGAGCAGGTTGATGTTGGCGCCCTGGGCAAAGACCCGGTTCATGGTATAGTACATGGGAATATCGAACAACGAGTTAAAACCCAGCGCCCGGTAGCGGGCTACATAAGCCGTGCTGCCTTCGAACACTTCGCCCAGCAGTATAAAATCCGACCCGGCTATGTTATGGATGTCGCGGCAGTATTTTATCCAGAATGATTGCGGAATATGCTTAACGGCGTCGAGGCGGTATCCGTCGCAGCCGGTTTCCGCGATCCAGAAACGGGCTACATTCAGCAGAAAATCATAGACTTGCGGGTTGTCCTGATCCAGGTCGGGCAAGCCGTTTAGTTCCCGGTTTTCCAGTTGCTCCTGGTTCTGCCAGTCCTGTATACTGGTGGAAGCATCGACACCGCTGTGTGGATGGAACCAGTTTCGGTATCCCTGGTCGTTCCAGTTGACCGGATCAACCACCCAGGGATGATCCGGAGCTACGTGGTTGCAGATCATATCGAGAATGATCTTGATACCGCGTGTGTGCGCCCGGTTGATCAATTCCTTTAAAACTTTCATATCGCCAAAATGCTCATCCACCGCATAGAAATCCACCGGGTGATAGCCATGATAGGGATACCAGCCGACAAAATCCGCATCGCTGTTGTCAAAGACAGGGGATAGCCAGATCGTTGTAACGCCAAGTGAATCGAGATAACCGAGTTTATTAATGATACCCTGCAGATCACCGCCCTGGTAGGTTTTCAGCGCCGCATCATTATGCAGTTCCGCTTTCCAGGGAATATGACTGGCCGGATTATTACCGTAATCGTTGCCCGGATCGCCGTTGCAAAAGCGGTCGATGAGGATAAAATAGATGATCTCGCTGTTCAAATCCCGGTTATACTTGAAATTTGTATGGCTCGGCAAGTTGGGCTTTTTTGCTGTACCGGCAGGAGAGCAGTGCAGGGTAAAAACGAACGTCAATAGTACCAGATACGAAAATAATATTTTTCCGGGATTATAGTTCATGGTTTGCTGCCTGGGATTGTTTAAATATTAACATCAAAATCCAGTTTAATTTCAGTGGCCGGAATACCGCCGCGCACCCCCCAGTTGTGCAGAGGTTGATCGTTGATCACAATGAATACCGTATCTCGCTCTATGCCCAATTTTTCATGCAGGTCATCGACAATGCAGCGATATAGCGCTTTTTTGATTTCCGGGGTTCTGCCGCTAAACATGGTTATTTCTATCAAAATGCGGTACGGCTTTTTCATGGTGAACAGATCGGGTTCGTATTCCAGCAAGCGGATGTTTCGGTCATTTGCCGGCAGCTTTAAAACATTTTGTACGCCATCCATAACGGTGGTCATTAATTGCTGCAACCAGGGTTTGGGGTGACCGGCGCTCAGTTCTATTATTACCAGGGGCATAATAATACCTTGTCAATAATGGTTAAAAAAAGCAGGTCAGAGCGCTACTCGGTGTTTTTAAACTGCAAGCGGTATAAACGATAGTAAATGCCGCGTTTTTTCAGCAATTCGGCATGGGCGCCCATTTCGCGGATTTCGCCTTTATGCAAAACAATGATCTTGTCGACATTTTGTATAGTGGAGAGCCGGTGGGCAATGATGATGGCGGTGCGTCCGGTCATCAACTTGTTGGTGGCGTCCCTGATCCACAATTCGGTTTCGGTGTCCACGCTGGAAGTCGCTTCATCCATGATGAGTATGTGCGGATCGTAAGCCAGGGCACGGGCAAAAGCCACCAGTTGCTTTTGTCCTACCGAGATATTGCCGCCTCTCTGAAATAAGGTATAATCGAACCTGTCCGGCAGTTTGTTTATAAAATGATGGGCATTAACATTACGGGCTGCCGCTGCCACTTTATCCGGGGTAATGTCGTCATTGCCCAGGGTTATGTTATCGTGGATACTATCGGCAAAGATAAAATTGTCCTGCTGCACCATGCCGACCATTTTGCGCAAATTATTAACCGGTATAGCGGCAATGTCCACATCATCGATCATAATTTGTCCCTGCTGCAATTCATACATACGGGTGATCAGGTTAGTCAGGGTGGTTTTGCCGGAGCCGGTGGCGCCGACAATAGCTACTTTTTCACCGGGATGTACGGTAAACGAGATATTTTTCAACACCTGCTCATCGCCATTATATGAAAAAGTAACATTCTTGAATTCAATTTTTCCGGTAACCGCCTTTAGCGCTGTCGGCTCTTTAAGGGTGTTCTGTTGTTCTGGAGAATCCAGTAATATAAAGATCCGTTCACTTGAGGCCATAGCCGCCTGCATGATGTTATATTTATCGGACAGGTCGCGGATCGGCTGGAAAAACCGTTGTGCATACTGGATAAAAGCGACAACAACGCCAATAGTGAGGGTTTGGTTATATATACGAAATCCACCATACCACAGGATCAGCGCCAGGGCAACCGAACTGAGCAATTCGATAGCGGGAAAGAAAATGGCAAAATAACGGATCGTTTCCAGATGCGCGTCGAGGTGGCTTTTGTTCAATTCGTCAAAATGCTTGTAATTCTTTTTTTCACGCAGGAACAATTGCACAATGGACATGCCGGAGATGTTTTCCTGCAAAAAGCTGTTGATACGGGCAATACGCAGCCGTACCTTGCGAAATGAATCACGTACCTTGACCCGGAATAACCATGAGGCGTAAAAAATAAACGGCATAATGGCAAAAGTGATCAACGCCAGTTGCCAGTTGAGATTGAGCATGACAATGACAATGCCGATCAATACAACCAGGTCGCCAAATATTGCCACCAGGCCGCTGGAAAGCATTTCATTCAGGGCTTCAACATCGTTGGTCAGCCGGGTTACCAGTCGTCCCACCGGATTTTTGTTGAAAAAGGAGAGAGGCAGTTTTAACACGTGCGTAAAAATCTGGTTACGAATATCATACATGATATGCTGCCCCAGCCACTGGGTTAAATACTGGTACATATAGTTCACAATAAATTGTATAATCAGAACCAGTAAAAATATCAGGGTTATGATCAACAATCCATGCATATCCCCGGTGGCGATTTTACTGTCGATAGCTATTTTAATGAGATAGGGGCCCAGCAATTCGCAAAAAGCAAAAATGACCAGGAATAAAAGCGCCAGGGCCATCTGGATTTTATATGGCCTGATAAATTGTAACAGTCTTTTCATCAACCGGCTATCGTACGCCTTGCCGGTCAACTCTTCTTCTTGTTCCTTCATATCACTGCATTTCTTGCAAAGATTCTTCCAGCCGCTGCCGCTGGAACAAGTTGTAATAGAGCCCCTTATTTTTTAGCAGGGCGGAGTGTCGGCCTTGTTCGACTATTCTACCTTCATTGAGAACAATGATTTCATCGGCGTCCCGGATGGAAGAGATACGATGCGAGACTATGATTGCGGTGCAATCATCCATCACCCGGCGCAATTGTTTCAATATTTCTTCTTCAGTATAGGTGTCTACAGCGCTCAGGGAATCGTCGAGGATCAAGATAGCCGGTTTTTTAATTACGGCGCGGGAAATGGCGGTGCGCTGCTTTTGGCCGCCGGACAGGGTGATGCCCCGCTCGCCAACGATTGTTTCCAGCTTTTCAGGAAACTGATCCATATCGCGAATGATCTGCGAGGTTTCCATCGCCGCAACCACATCCTGCGGTTGATAACTTTCCAAGCCAAAAACAATATTTTCCAGCAGGGTGTCGGAAAAAAGATAACTTTCCTGCGGGACATAACCGACGGCTTTGCGCAGGGTTTGCAGGGGAATGGTGCGGATATCGTGTCCGTCTATGAATAGTTGTCCATCGTGCGGCTCAAACAGGCGCGGCACCAGGTTCACCAGGGTAGATTTCCCCGAACCGGTCGGCCCGACAATCGCCACCGTGGAACCGGCCTTGATTTTTAAATTGACATGGCTTAATATCTCCGGTTCATCGGCATGATAGGAAAAACAGATATCCCTGAACTCTATTTCTCCATTTATGCGGGTAATCGCAGGATCGGTTCGAGCATCATCGGCAAATTCCGGTTTTTCTCCCATGATGGAGATCAGTCTTTTCAGCGAGGCAATACCCTGCTGCCACATATTCAACACCCACCCGGCGGCGATCATTGGCCAGGTGAGCATAATGAGATAGGAAAAGAACGCCACCAGACCGCCAATCGATAGCGTACCGGCAATAATTTTATGGCCGCCAACCCACAGAATGATCAACGTACCGGTTCCGGTTATGAACTGAATAAATGAACGAAAGGTCGATTGCACCCGCGCCAGCGCCATGTTTCGGGTTATTAACTCGCTGCTTACTTTATTGAATTTGTGTAAAACATGTTCCTGGCGATTATAAGATTTAATAACGCGAATACCGGATACATTTTCTTCAACTGTGGAGGTCAAAGCGGAAAATTGCGACTGGATAAGGTCGAACAGTTTTTCAATTTTTGAGACCAGCTTGTAAATGACCAGTACACTGGGAGGCACTGTCAGTAATGCCCAGAATGTGAGATTGGCATTAATTTTTATCATAAAGACAATGACAATGATGAACAGAAAAAAGGTCGAGATAAAATACATGATTCCCGGCCCGACCATGGTACGCACCGCGTTCAGGTCGTTGGTAGCGCGGGCCATTAAATCACCGGTTTGATTGCGCTGAAAAAATGACGGCGTCAGAGTTTGCAGGTGGGCATAATAATCGTTGCGCAGTTCATACTCCATTTTTCTGGAAACACCGATGAGCGTATCGCGCATTAAAAAGCGGAATATTCCTTGTATTATGGTCGCTATGACTATGAGCAGTGAAAAAGAGAAAATAATGGACAGGGGGGTAGTCAACTGAAAAGCGCCGATCAGAAGCCGGGTAAAATCGGGCATTACAACGCCTGGAGTTTGATGAATGCTTTGCATATAATCAATGGCATAACGTAATAACCAGGGGGTCAAGACCTGCAATCCCGTCATAATAATGATATATACCAAACCAAGCGTCAACTGCCATTTATAATGCAGCAAGTATTTGGAAATGAAACGCAGGGGATATAATCGTTCCGAAAGCATTACTGTGGGTATTTCCCGCTTTTATTATATTTGTAATTAAAATATTTAATTTGATTTTTTAGTTAGACGCATTATATCTGTTTTTGTTAACAAATTGCCCAAAAATAAATTATAGGGAAACATCATATATGCTATTGAATTATCAAACATTTCATCCGTGATAATTTATAAAAACAAAAAGTGAATAACAACATTATTAATTAATGACCGATGCTGGCTGAGTTACAAATGGTTTCATACTTGCTTATGCGGCAATAATTAATTATATTTGCAATATATAACCGGCGCGCGGGCTTTTAGATACGGGTTTTATCAATAATTGAGGATTACTCCATGTTTGGGGTTTAGTTGATTATCGGGTAAATTGTCAATTTTCTGGACAAAATGAAAACATGAATAAAAACCAACAAAACCGATTTACTGCCAGTTTTATGACTATATGTCAGACTCTTGGCTCTGCCCCTGTGCCGGCATGTGTTGTCGATTCATCCGGGGCGATCCTTTATGTCAACCGTTATTTTGCCGCTTTACTACATACTGAAGAACATTCTTTAACCGGCAGTTCGGTCGATACCTGGCTGTGTTTAACAAAGCAAGGCGTAACCTGGCCCGATCTGTTCATCTCTCAAAATCTGTCCGAACCGGCCATACCGGCAACATTGATTACAAATGATTTAACAGATTCACCACGTCCGGTTCGGGTGGATATTGTAAAACCGGTTCAGGATGAAAACGATCTGAATATACTTTACTTGACTTTATCAGAACCAAAGGACTCGCTAGTTCAGGATAGCCCTGATACTGATGAGAACAAAACGGTAACTGAACAAAAAAGAAATACTTATAAAGATCAGTATGAACAAACCGAAAAATACCGAAATTGTTGTTTACGTCTTTTGGAACAGATTCAAAACATTTCTTACTTTTTCCGGGAAAAGAAGGATATTAATTCATATCTTCAGGACCTTGCCCATGTTATTAACGCCAGAAGGACCTGTGTATTTATTTTTAACCGGCAGTTTACCCGCATCCGATTTGTTGCAGAATGGTATCAACACCCTGCCCTGCAATTGGGCGATCTATTAAGACAACTGAATATCTCGGACTATCCCTGGGGTATTGAGCAATTAAAAAATAATGAATACCTTATCATTCCGGAGACAGGAAAACTACCGGATAAAGCCGGTAATGAAAAAAAATTATTGCAATCATTATCTATCGGGTCTGTTGTTGCTCTGCCTTTATGGGTAAATTTTAAATTAAACGGATTAGTATTTCTCGATAATACTGATTCACATCTCAAAATTCAAGATCATGAACTGGTATTATTACAGCTTTATGTAAATTTAATGGGTATCTATTTCCACAGTAAAAAATTTAATAAATACATACGCCATACAGAGTTGAGCTACAGGAAATTAATTGAGGTTTCTTTTAAAGCTGTTTGTATCCATAGAGACGCTAAAATAATTTATGTGAATAAAAATGGCGTGGCTTTATTTGGCGCCAAATGTCCAGCCGAGTTGATTGGAAAGAATCTGTTAGAGTTTATCCACCCTGAAGATAAAGAACTATTGTCTTCACCGGTCACCGGATTAAATCAATATAAAATTTTTCCACTCATTGAGCAACGCTTTATTAAATTAACCGGTGAGATTTTTTATGTTGAAATAGCCTCTATGGTAATTAATTATCATGGCAAGAGGGCATATTTATCGGTTTTAAGAGATATATCTGAACGGAAGAAAATTGAAATTGCTTTAAAAGAGAGTGAAGAACGCTACCGGGTTTTATTTGAATTATCACCAATGGGGAATGTACTCACAAGCCTTGATGGTACTATCCTGAAAGCAAATAATAAAATTGCGCAGTTGCTGGGTTATTCGTCTGTCGGGGAAATGCTGGCAAGCGGAAAAAAGATCAGAGATTATGTAGCTTCCGATTACAGGAAAATAGATAATGAAAACGTTAAAGAGTTACTGACTAACGGTTTTATGCAATCCAGGGAATATCAGTTGGTAAAAACCGATGGCAACTATATTACTGTCGAAGTCGATGTGATATTAATCAGGGATGCAACTGGTAATCCTGCCGCATCAATCGGTGTTTTAAATGATATAAGTGAAAAAAAATACATCACTCAACAATTATTAGAGAGTGAAGAACGCTACCGGCTATTGTTTGAATTATCACCAATGGGTCTAGTTCTCGCTACTGCTGATGGAAATATTTTACAGATCAACAAGAAATTAGCTGATATACTTGGTTCTTCAGAGCCACTACCGTTAATAGATAAAAAAACAACTATAAAAGAATTTATTGTTCCTGAACAATGGGAAATGGATGATAAAAACCTGGAAGAATTGTTTGCAACCGGGATTATGAACACCAGGGAATATACTCTGCAAAGGCGCGATAAAACCAGGGTTTATGTGGAAGTTAATGCTCTGCTGGTTCGGGATGAAAGCAATGTTCCTGTAGCAATAATCGGGGTTGTAAATGATATAACCGAGAAGAAAAAAATTACTGAGAAATTGCTGGAAAGTGAAAAACGTTATCGTAGTCTTGCCGAAGCGGCTCAGGATATGATCTTTATTATTGACCGGCAAGGTATTGTACTTTATGTTAATGAATATGCGGCCCGGGCGCTCGGATTAACCCCGACCGAGATTATCGGCAATAAACAAACCGCCTTTTTTTCAAGTGGTGATTCACAACGCCAAAAAGACAGCATGCGCCGAGTATTTGTTAACGGCGAACCTTTTTATATTGAAACCGAGACTTTTTTTTCAGGTAAAAAACTCTGGATTGGCAGTTGGCTGGTGCCGTTAAAAAATGACCAGGGTGAAGTGTATGCTGTTCAGGGAATATCTCGTGATATTTCTGAACGGATTAAAACAGAACGAGATTTACAGAAAAGCCGGGAACAATATAAAGCATTGGTTGAAAACCAGGGCGATTTGATTATTAAAATGGATGCCGAAGGATATCTGTTATTTGCCAGCCCTTCCTTTTGTGTTTCCTTTAATAAAGATGAACAGGACTTACTTGGTAAGCGTTTTATGTCCTTTATCCATTATGATAACCGTAAAAGTACCAAACAGATCATGAAAAACCTGTTAACGCCACCGCATCGTTGCCACCTGGAATGTCGCATGTTAACCAAAGAGGGTTGGCGCTGGTTTTCATGGGTAGAGACTGCAATTATTGATGAGGAGGCGCACGTCATTGAAATAATTGGTGTCGGGCGAGATGTTCAGGAACAAAAAGATATGGAATTGCAGCTTCGCGCCGGCGAAGAGCGGTTTCGTGAATTGGCCGAATTATTACCGGAAATTGTTTATGAAATTGATCTGGATAACAAGTTTACTTTTGTTAATCAGGTCGCTTTAACCAGTACCGGAGTGACCAGGGAGGAATTGGAAAAAGGCGTTTATGCCCAGGATATGATCGTTCCCCAGGATCGAAAGCGCATGTGGGAGAACCGACAACGAATCCTCAATGGCGAACCTACCCGAAATTCCGAATATTTAGCTTTACGACGTAACGGTAGTTTCTTCCCGGTTATCGGACGTTCGACAACCATTAAAAGAAATGGCCAGGTTATCGGTTTTCGTGGTGTTATGACAAACATTACTCAACTCAAGGAAACAGAAGCCGCTTTAAAAGCTTCGGAAGGAAAATTTAGAGACATTATCGAACGTTCTATTGACGGTTATTATTTTATAAATAAAGATGGTATCGTAGAGTATTTAAATAAAGCGGCAATGAATATTTTCGGTATAAGCCAGGAAGATCTTAATGCCCTGAACCTTTTAAATAACCAGAAACCCTGGTTGACATCGGAAATTGATGTTGAAAAACGATTTTTATTGATTATGAGCGGCAAACCCGAACCCGGTTGTGAAATACCCCTGCGGCGGCCTGACGGACAAGAGTTCTGGATCAATTATAATGGCCGACGGGTAATAGAAAATGGTATTGTTAAAGGAATTAAAGGATTTTTCAAGGATATTACTCAGCAAAAAAAAGCTGAAATGGAAATCCGCAACAGTGAAGCGCGTTACCGAACTTTATTTCGCAATATTCCTTTTGAAGTTTTTAACCTGGGTCAGAACGGTATGCTTCGTGACACCAACAATAAATTCCGGGAGAACTGGGAAAACCTGGTAAAGAAAAAGGGCATAAAAAACGCCAATGATCTGATGCTTTTACAGATCATTCATCAACTGGTGATTAACAGCCGGAAAAATGGCCAGGTCATGCAGCATGAATATTTATTACACATTGGCGAAAAAGCCATCAATTACCGGATGATTATCAGTCCAATTCTTATTGAAGGCGGTGATGTGATCGGTTTTATTGGCATGAATATCGATATTACCGACCAGGTTTTGGCCATCGAACAGAGTAAAAATTTTGCTGCACAATTGGTACAAATGCAGGAAGATGAACGCGCGCACATTTCACGGGAAATACATGATTCTCTTGGACAAATATTAACAGCTTTGCAATTTGAAATGAGCGCGATGTCAATTTCTATGAAAACCGATGCAGCTTTAGCCAAACGACAGCTTGCCGCTTCACGACACACATTGTCGGAGGCGATGAACGAAGCCAGAAACCTGTGCGCCTTGTTGAGACCGCAATTACTCGATGATTTTGGCCTTGAAATTGCTTTGCGGGAACATATTAAAGATTTCTCCCGGCGCTGTAAAATTGCAGTAGAATTTAAATGTGAAAAGTTTGATGGTTCTTTAACTAATGTAATTGAACTTGCGCTATACCGGGTTGTCCAGGAAGCGCTTAACAATATTTCAAAATATGCCCGGGCTTCCGAGGTTAGTGTAAATCTGGAACTTCAAGACGGAAATATTATATTATGTATCAGGGATAATGGCGTCGGATTTAATATAGATGCAATCGATAAAAATAAGAAAATTCATTTTGGTTTGATCGGTATGAAAGAAAGAGTGGAATACCTGTCCGGTGAGTTCATGATTAATTCCGAACCCGGACAAGGGACATTTGTTAAAGCAATTGTTCCGGTAAAATACAAGGCATAGCATGGAAAAGATAAGAATTGTCGTTGTTGATGATCATACTATTGTACGCGAAGGCATTGAACATCTTTTAGCGACTTTTAAAAATGTAACTGTGGTTGGGAAGGCCGGCGATGGTTTTGAAGCAATAAAAATTGCCCAAAAAGAAAAACCGGACATTATGATTTTGGATATATCTATGCCGAAATTGAGGGGTATAGAAGCAATCCGGGAAGTGAAACTGGTATCCCCGGAGACCAGGGTTATAATTCTCAGTATGTATCATATTGAAGAATATATTAAACAGAGTCTGGCGAATGGCGCTTCGGGCTATTTATTAAAAGACTCCGCTTCCGAAGAATTGAATTCTGCAATTCGATTTGTAATGCAGGATCAGATCTATCTCAGTCCTGCTATTGCCAGGGCGATTGTTACTAACTGGCTTACTGAACCGGAGATCAACGGCACTAAAAAGGATGGTGTGCTAAGTACCCGGGAAATTGAAGTACTCAAATTACTTGCCGAAGGGTATAGCAATAAAGAAATCGCCAATTTATTACATATCAGTTCCAAAACTATTGAAACCCATCGTTACCGGATCATGGACAAGCTGGAGTTAAATAATTTTGCCGATCTGGTAAAATATGCGATAAAAGAACAGCTAATCGAGTTATCTTGATTTTATTATCCTGCTGTCAGTAAATGCCTTACACGAGATTACAGGTTTTTACCGATTGTTTTTTATAGCCGATTATTATATATTTAATCAAGTTGTTTAGCTGTACAAATATAATACCGAGCGTCCACCCCCCGCAACTGGTGACCCCCCTAAATCAGTTGTTAGGACGGCTCGGTATTTATTTTAATGATTTAATGATGAGTTTTTCTATATGATTATTGCTTTGAGGATATCCCTTACATAATAATACGGAATATTCCTTATTGTTTATTTAAAAACGTTTTGTTACATTATCCAAGCAAGTTTTGAATATAATACCGAGCGTCCACCCCCCGCAACTGGTGACCCCCCTAAATCAGTTGCAAGGACGGCTCAGTATTTTTTTTGTCAATAACCGGATGATGCATTTTACATATTTAAATCTCTAAAAAATTATTTTTTGAAAACCGATCATATTTATGTAAATTATTGATTCAATTATCATGGATTCTGATCAGGCAAAGGAAACAATTTCTATGACCCGGAAATTATGTATACCGTTTATTCTTTTGTACGTTATCTTAATTGTCGCTTGTACGCCTATAAAAAAAGCCAACGAGTTTTATTCTACCGGACAATATGAACTAGCGATCGAGCAATGTCGGGCTGCTCTATCCGCTGATTCTACAAATATTTTAGCCTATACCCTGGCCGGCCAGTCCTGGTTAGCGCTCAGGCAGTCGGATAGCGCCCTGGTCTATTTTATCAAGGGAATAAATTTGGATTCTGCTAATAGTATATGTAATGAGCGAATTGCTGCTATCCATGTTCAGGCCGGGGATGAATTATTAGCTGCCAGGAGTTATAATAAGGCTATTGAAAAGTACCGGCTTGCCTTACAATACCGGGCAAATGATAACACCGTTCAGGAAAAAATCGGCGATGCTTTATATCAGTCCGGCAGTTTGGATCAAGCGCTGCACATTTTTTCAGCAATCCACAATTACAGTGATTCAGTGCGGATACAAAGTAAAGTTCAGGAGATTCGCAGCACGCAAAATACCGCTGATAATTATATAAAAATTGGTCGGGATCATTATAATAGTAAAAAGTACGATGCCGCTAAACAACAGTTTTCCAAAGCGCTTGAAATTGTCCCGGATAACCGGGAAGCTAAATACTTTATCCATATGACCAAAGCTATGCCGTTATACCGTAAAGCAACGGTCGCCAGTTTATGGGATGCCATAGCCGAATTCGGACTAGCCGCCGCAATTAACCCTGAAAGCGGCGAACCACATTATTTCATGGCTATGGCTTATAATAAAAAAGATAAGGATGAATATAGCAATGCCATCAGTGAGTTTGAACTGGCTATCCAGGTTGAACCGGATGGTCCTTATGCTGCCGAATCGGCAAAGAAAATTGCCGAATTAAAAGCACGACGCAAGAAAATGCAGGATTTTTTAAGTAGGTAGTCATGTTGTTAAATAAACAAGCCAATCTTGTGATTCTATAATAAATAAAGGAAGGAATTAGTTATTAAATCATTGATCAACAATAATGACCAGGTATGTGTCGAATTACAGAGTTTGACCTTTCAACAGGTAGAAGCATACGACCGGGATGTTACCAATGGCGAAACCCGTCTTTATTATGAGAATTGCGAAGTTACCAGACCTACTGTGTTCCGCAATAAACTTTCCGGGCGAGTTGGCAACATTCTAAAAGGCTTTGATGTAGAAATTACAGTTCATGGACAGGAATTTGTTACTTCCTGCACCTGTAATAAAACCCGCCGTACCTGTAAACATGCGGTTGCACTACTGTATTCATGGATATATGACGGCCAGGATTTTTTGGATATTGGTAAAGCGCTGAAAGAAATTGAAAATCTGGATAAAGAACAACTCTTGCATATCGTTCAGAATATTATCCGCTATAACCCCGGCCTCATCGATATTTTCCTGGCAAAAGAAAAACCGGACTGGGATGAAATTGATGCGGATACATTGCAATGATTCGCTCATTTGTCCAAGCTGTTTATAATTGACTGTAATTTATTTACGTTTACCAGGATTTAATTTTTCTGCACCATTTCGTTTGTTCAGTATTGACATTGCAGAAAAGAAAAGTTGAAAGCCCGGTAAAAATAAAAATATGATCCGGCGCTTTCAGGTTACTGTAATTATTATGGTTTTATTAACTGG
This sequence comes from bacterium, assembly GCA_029561455.1. GTDB lineage: Bacteria > Zhuqueibacterota > Zhuqueibacteria > Residuimicrobiales > Krinioviventaceae > Fontivivens. The sequence goes on along the minus strand of JAKQIY010000068.1, from coordinate 414,519 downwards.
TATTGTTTTTGCAATAATTATATCGTATTTTTTATGTATTTTAAAAATTTTCAATTGTTTATCTTTGTTGTTGCTGTAAAGAAATGTGTATTCAAATGAAAAATTGTTTCATTTCAAGCCAGTACCGGTATCGTGAATAATTCGAGTGGATAATATGACGCGCACATCTGACAAGAAAAAATTCCAATTTAACGGATTATTCATCCTGCTACTAGGGATGATATTCAGTATTATGCCCTTACACGCCGGAGAGAATTTTCCGCGACCACCTGAAATTCAGGATAATGTTGATTTTTGGGTTTATATTTATTCAATATATACCCAGAATGATGTAGTTATTCATGACGCGGAACACCTGGATATTGTTTACCAGGTTATAAATTTGAACGATTATTCTTCACCAGATACCGGACCCCGCGAGCGCTGGAAGACTGTAACCTCACTGATCCGTGAATACCGTGAGATACTTGGAACTTTTGCCCGCAAAGATCATATTGATTATGATCAGTTAACTGATCAAGAACGGCATGTATACCTGTTATGGCTGGACAGTAATGATCCGGACAAGTATAGCAAAGCACAAGTAAATATTCGTGGGCAACGTGGTTTGACCGACAATTTTAAAGCAGGGTTGCAACGATCCGGGAAATTCATACCCGAATTTAAAAGAATTTTTAAAAGTTACCAGTTGCCTGAGGAACTCTGTTATCTGCCCCACGTTGAGTCATCTTTTACCAATTTTGCATTTTCAAAATCCGGCGCCGCCGGTCTTTGGCAATTCATTCGTTCTACCGGTCGGTTATATTTAAAAATAAATAATGTTGTCGATGAGCGTCTTGATCCCTATGCTGCCACAGATGCCGCCGCCCGGTTATTACGTCATAATTACCAGGAACTGGAAAGCTGGCCTTTGGCTATAACAGCCTATAACCATGGTGTTAATGGTATGGCGCGCGCCAGGCGTCAATTTGGCGCCGATAATTTTGGCAATGTTGTACGTAATTACAAGAGCCGATCCTTTGGCTTTGCATCGCGTAACTTTTATGCCGAATTTCTGGCCGCAACCTGGGTGGTTCAACATTGTCATTATTATTTTGATTCATTGGCAATGGAGCAACCGGAAATATTGACCGGTTTTATTTTACCGGAAAATATGAATATTAATAAACTTGCTGAACGACTTTCTTTACCGTGTGAATTGATCAAAGAATATAATCCGGCATTACGGGCGCCGGTAATTCATGCGCACTGTGATATACCGGTCGGTTTTAATCTACGATTACCGCATATAGATAATTATGATCCGCGCCTGGCTTTTTTAAACGGAGTTCAACCGCCTGTTTCGCTTGTTCAGGCCGACCTGCCTGAAGAACAGCAAAAAAATGAACCGGTTTCCCTCGATACGATTTTTTACCTGATGCCGGAAAAGGAGATATCAATTACAGATGACGCAGAATCATACTGGACCTATAATAACAAAATGGTGGAACCGGGTAAAAATTTCCAGGATGTTCTTTATTCTTTTTCCGAGAATCCTTTTACCGGAATGCTGGATACTACTTTGGCTTTACTACCCGGTTATCAGGCGTCGCTGCTGGCCTGGCTAGATTATACGCCGGATATTGCGACAGAGCAAAGCAATAGTTTACCACAACCTGGTTTTATCTCTGCTGCGCTTGCCGCTATAGATATTGTGCCGATTGATACCATAATTCCCGGTTTGCCGGTGAATTGTGCTCATGTTGAATCAAATCCGCAGTCACCTGCTGCGGAACTGACGGATGCCTGGGATAACAACTCCCCTGAACAGAGTGACCTGTCTCAAAATTCTTACAGCCTGGTTGTTGCCGGCGGTGAAATTTATGGTCCTGAACTTCCCTCGGACTATTCTTTACAATCAGTCGGTACGCAAGATGAGCTTGCCCAGGTATTCAATTTTAATATTTTTGAATCACACTGGATCAGAGTATTGCCGGAAGAGACCCTTGGCCATTATGCGGACTGGCTGCGGGTATCCGCCCAGTATTTGCGGATAATTAACCGTTTACATTACCGGCAGGAAATCAAGGTTGGGCAGCAAATTAAACTGGCATTTAACCAGGTAAGCGAAGAGGAATTCAACCGTAAAAGAATAGAATTCCATCAGGTAATCCGCAATCAGCTATTCAATGCATATCATATAACCGGTACCACTGTTTATGAAATTCAGCCCGGTGATAATATCTGGAAAATCTGTAATCAAAAATTCAATATCCCTTACTGGTTAATTGCGTATTATAACCAGAATGTGAAATGGAATTTACTGAAACCGGGTGATTCCATAAACATACCAATCATCAATCCGTATACAGCAACACCTGATAACCATTTTGATGGATGATTGCAGCTAGTCAATAATTGTGTCATAACTTGGTTTTGATTATTAACGGAAAAAATTTTAATTCATTCATTACTTTTTTGAGGACTAGCCGGTGACCCTGCGACGTTCTGCAACTCCTCCTGACCAGACCAACGATCTAACGCCATTGTTTTCACAAATGTATCCCAAGTTACGTAACGGAATTGAACCTTTTCTCGCTGCCGATGAGAATGGCGAAACGTTTGTCGGGCTGCGTGACCAGTTTGAATTATCATCGCAGCAGTTATTTATTTCCCAGGATTTATTTTACCTGCTGGAGTTTTTTGACGGAAAGACGTCCGTTATGGAAATCCGCGCTTCATATATGAAGAAATTCAACAAATTCCTGTTTGAAAACCGCTTGCAGGAATTAATTGAAATGCTGGATAAGTCGTGTTTGCTGGATAACCAGCGTGCTGCTGAAAAGCTTTTGGAAATTCAGCAAGAATATCGAAAAATACCCAACCGTCTGCCGGTATGCGCCGGCAGCAGTTACCCGGAGGATGCGACTGCGCTTGCCGGGTTTCTGGATAAACTGATGCAGAATGTTCCTCATGTCAATAAAGGGGTATCCGGCGCTGTACCGATTAAAGCTGTTGTTGCCCCGCATATAGATATCCGTCTGGGGGGTAGAACCTTTGCCCATACATATAGTTCTTTATTAAATGGACCTCCGGTCGATTTGTTTGTTATTCTTGGCATCGGTCATTATGGTATACAAAACCTGTTTGCCCTTACTGATAAAAATTTTCTTACCCCGGACGGCGCGGCAATTACCGATACGCATCTGGTTAATGACATATTGAAACGCTGCCACAACGACTTTATGGCTGAAGAATTGATTCACCGTGAAGAACACAGCATTGAACTGCAAACGGTTTTCCTGAATCATTATTTTAAGAATTTTAAAATTTTACCGGTGTTATGCTCATTCTCAAACCAGCTTTTTGGCGACCCGGAACAAGTAAAAATTTATAACGATTTTATTGATTCTGTTAAAGCTGCTTTGTCGGTTTACCGGGGCACAGTATGCTACATTGCCAGCGTCGATTTTGCCCATGTTGGAATAAAGTATGGCGATCCTAAACGACCCGACCCGGTTTACCTGGCTCATGTTGAACAAAACGACCGCCAACTACTCAACGCTCTTACCGTCCAGGATCGGGTTGAATTTCAACAGATATTTAAACGCACCAACGATCCATTTCATGTTTGCGGGTATTCCGCATTAACCGCTCTGCTCGATTTAATGCCGCCGGCCCGCGGACAGTTGCTGGATTACAACACCGCCGTTATAGATAACCTGAATTCGACGGTCACTTTTTCGAGTATGATTTTTTCCTGAGCAATCCTGCAAAAACTTGATATAATTCTTCCCCAAAATAATTATTGCATTTAATAAAAAAGAGTGTTATCTTTTTAAAAAACGTAACACGAGGTAGCGATGAGTACATTAACCCGATTCGGTATTTCGCTTGATACCGAATTACTAGAAAAATTTGATCAGTTGATTCAGGCAAAAGGTTATGCCAACCGTTCCGAGGCAATTCGCGATTTAATTCGTGATACCTTGGTGCAAAATGAATGGGAAAATGAAAACCAGGAAACTATCGGCACCATTACCATCATTTACGATCATCATGTACAGCAAATTTCTCACAATAAAATCGCCAAAGAACATAAACATTATCACCAGATCATCTCTACCATGCATGTTCATCTCGATCATGAAAACTGCCTGGAAGTTTCGGCGGTACGCGGTCGCGCCAGTGAGATCAGGCAAATCGCCGATGAAATAATCGGAATGAAAGGGATTAAGCATGGCAAGCTGGTTACCACAACTACAGGAAAAAACCTTAAATAATGTTTCCATGTCATACAATAAACGGGAGGCTGTAATGAAACAATGTGTATTTATTTTAATTGCGTTATGTGTTTTAGTAACAAATTTTGTATTTGCAGATGAATCAGGAGTCTATGTTGATTCTGTAAAATACAAGTTTAACCCGGTTGTTGTAACTGCGACCAAAGTGCAGGGTGCACAAAAGGATTTGGCCGCCAGTGTTTCCGTGATTGATGAAACTATGATTCAGACCGCTCCAACACATTCCGTTTTGGAACTGGTTAAAGATCTGGTGCCCGGCATTAATATTACGGAAAAGAATGTTATGGGTTATGGCATATCCTCCGGCGCTGCCGGCGGCATTAGCATCCGCGGGGTAGGTGGGAGTCCGGTTACCGGCGTCCTGGTTTTACGTGACGGCCGCCCTGATATTATGGGTATGATGGGTCACCCCATCCCGGATGCTTATTCTCTCGACGGTGTTGAACGTATTGAGGTGGTGCGCGGCCCGGCTTCGTTCTTGTACGGTACTAATGCTATGGGCGGGGTGATCAACATCGTTTCAAAAAAAATGACGCAAGATGGATTTACCACCCGCGTGAGCGGCGGCCTGGGCAGCTTTTCGGGCAAAGAACTTTCCGGTTATCATGGCGGAAAAATTGGCGCACTGGAATACTATGTTACTGCGGCTACCCGCCAAACCGATGGACACCGTGATTACTCGGGCTATGAAGGCGATTTTTACACGGCGCATATCGGTTACGATCTTTTCAAAAATACCAATATTGCTTTAAATGCCAATTTGTCCAATATTTACATGTTCGATCCCGGTACCCAAAAATCTTCCTATGTTGATCATTGGTATGATATAAGGCGTTCAGGAGCCGATCTTTCTGTTGTACATAAAAGCTCGCTAGGCGAATCCAACCTGAAAGTGCATGGTAATTTTGGCAGGCATAAAATATATGATAACTGGCGATCCAACGATCATACGATCGGTGTGATGATGTACCATAATATCAAGCCGATCTATGGCAATACTACAACTGTTGGTTTTGATTATAAACAATACGGCGGTGATGCTAAAGACAGTATTGTTAAGAGTCCGATGCTCGACTATACTGAACAAAATATGACCGAATGGGCGCCATATATTCACACCCAGCAGTTATTATTCCAACGTTTCATCGTATCAGGCGGCGTGCGGATTGAACAGCATGAATTGTACGGACAGGAAGTGCTGCCCAAAGCCGGCCTGGTTTACCATGTTTTGTCCAACACTTCCCTGCGGGCATCGGCTGCCAAAGGATTTCGCAGCCCGGCAATACGGGAACTATATGTTATGCCTCCCCGAAATGAAAAACTGGAACCGGAAGAGATGTGGAATTATGAAGTTGGTTTATCACAGCAGGTGGGTGATCAGATAAACATAGATGCCTGTTTGTTCCGCTCTGAAGGCGAGAATATGATCCGCCAGGTCGGTCAACGTCCCAATATAAAGTTCCTCAATAGTAAAGAATTTATGCATTCCGGTTATGAAATTGTCGTCAACTGGCTGCCGATTAGGCATCTGAATTTAAATGCCACCTGGACCAAACTCGATCTTGAAGATGAAACGGCTGAAATTCCTGCGAAAAAGTTAACTTTAAATATTTCTTATGATATGCGTTATGTTAACCTGTCCGCTAATTACCTGCGGGCAATGGATATTTACGGCGCCGATTTCCATGCAACTCCTATGGACGATTATAACCTGGTCAACTGCGCTGCACTGGTAAAACCGCCCATACCCTTTATCAGTTTTAAAATTTCTTTAAAAAATGTCCTCGATGCTGATTATGAAACCATTTATGGATATCCCATGCCGGGAAGAACCTATATGGTTGACATGAATATCAGTTTGTAACATGACTAAACGCACCAATCAAATGACCCTGAGCGCGATGTTTATCGCGCTTGGGGTTTTATTACCGATCGTGTTTCATAGCATAGGTTTAGGCAGTATTTTTCTGCCGATGTTTTGGCCTGTGGCAGCTGCCGCTTTCTTTTTACCGGTTTCCTTTGCCGCGCTGGTCGGAATTTTAACGCCGCTGGTATCTTTTTTATTCACCGGTATGCCGCCGCTCTCCCCGCCGATTCTTTACATAATGATTTTTGAATTGCTTGCTTTGAGTTTGATAACCTCCCTGCTTTATACCAGAACCCGGTGGGGAATTGTTTGGCCTTTAGTTGCCGGTTTGCTATGCAGCCGGATTGTTTTATTTTTTATGGTAATACCGTTGGCCTCGGTTTTGGGTTTACCTCCACAACTTGCTTCTGCGGCTTATATTTTAAAAGGATTGCCGGGTATTATTCTGATAATAATTGTTTCCAGTCTGTTAATTAACAGGATCAAACATGAACCGATCTTTACAAACCGTAAATAACCCACCTGCTTCACACCGGGATTATTTCAATCACCTGGCGCCGGTATGGGATACTATGGTATCGCGCGAGCCGAACCTGGAAAGTTATATGAATAAATTCGGGGTTCAACAGGGAGATGTGGTGATGGATATCGGCGCCGGCACCGGGAGATTGACTACCATATTACAACATCTGGTTGGTCCAGGCGGCCAGGTTATTGCCATCGATATATCCGAACAAATGCTGACTGTTGGGAAGAATATTCATTCTGCCGAAAATTGCCAATGGTCATGCGCCGATGTGTGCCGTTTGCCATTCAGGGATAATTTTACCGATAAAGTGATTTGTTATTCGGTTTTTCCGCATATAAAACAGCCCCTGACTGCTTTGCAGGAAATTTACAGAATTTCAAGTCCTGGTGGACGGGTTTTAATACTTCACTCCTGTTGCAGCCGCAAGCTCAACCAATTTCATGCAAAACTTAATGGAATTGTCTGCTTTGACCGGCTGCCGGCTTCCCGCGATCTGGCCGTTTTACTAGAGAAGGCGGGTTTTGCTCAAATTAAAGCTGTTGAAAATCCTGAAATATACTGGGTTGAAGCTGTTAAAAACTGAGTTATTTCACCCCGATTGATAATATTTTGTGTGATTTGATTATACTATTTCATAAATTATTCAAATTTAAATTAGGATAATTTATGTTCGATGCGATTCTTTTTGATCTGGATGGAACGTTGGTTGAAAATGATATGCACAGGTTTGTAACTGAGTATTTTCAAACCCTTGGTCCCCGTATAAAGCAAATCTGTCCTGACAAAGATTATATAAAATTGATTTTACAGGCTAATCAAGCCATGCTGACCGCCGGGCGATCTGTAGATTGTTTGCTGGATTTATTCCTGCGGGAATTTACCCGTCTTACCGGTATATTGGAACACCAGGCGCTGGCAATTTTTAATGCTTATTATGAAAACGAGTATAAAAATTTACAGGTTGTAAAACCAGTGCCATTAGCTTATGAAAGTATACAAACCGCATTACAGCTAACCGATAATGTTGTTATCGCCACTTTGCCAATTTTCCCACAGCCGGCAATCCGCCAACGCCTGGAATGGGGCAAGATAAATGACTTTTCTTACAAACTTGTTACGGGCTGTGACATTATGCACACCAGTAAACCGCATGTCGATTATTTCCTGGAAATAGCCGAGATAATCAACTGTGATCCCAAGCGATGTTTAATGATTGGAAATGATTATATCGATGATATGGCTGCCGTTGAATGCGGAATGACCACGTTTTTACTGAATACTTTTCCGCTAAACCGGGACAAAGGTAAGCATACACCGGATTATACCGGTGATATGCAAGAATTGAATAATTTTTTCAAGAATTGCAGCAACTAACTTAGCGCAAAAAAGTAATGAATTGGGATTCTTCCAGTTCATGTACACGTAGTGAATAGCGGTAAACACCGCTGGATACCGGTTCGCCGGAATTATTATTACCATCCCACACGATTACATGGTCGCCACTTTCAAGGTACCCTGTCAACAGGGTACGCACCTGCTGACCTTCAACGTCATAAATAACCAGTTCCAGGTTGCCGGCTTGCAATAATGTAAAAGTGAATTCACGCGTTGGGGCAAAAGGTTGCTGATCATTACTGCCAAGAATAAAATACGGACTATTATTATTGAAATCCACCGGCTGCTGCATTATTGATAAATTTTCCGGTTTATCTGCGGCAACAGAAAACGAACTGGCGGTCAGCAATACACACACCAACAGCCTAGTCATTTTGGCTAAAACTTTCACTCTATCTCTTTGTATCATAACCCCACCTCTTTGTTATTTGTACTATTCGTTATATATTTTGCAATTTGTGTGCCATATTTTCGATAATAAAATTGATTATTTTATCTTGTAAATATTGAACTTGATTCATTCTTTATTTATGATAACTCTTTTTTGTGTAATCTGGTGGCCGCTAATAAGGTAAATCTTTCTCTGTTATTGTCCATTTTACCGGGCAATAAAATGTCCTTGTCTAAAGTTTTGAAAAGTGTATTTTATATATTAAATTTTCGTGAAAAAAAGTGCAAGTTTTTTCCAGTTGTGGTGTTAAAATTTTAATGACCCTGAAAGAACCAAAAATTATTAATGAATCAGAGTCGGCTGTGCCGGCGTCCGATAATTTTGCACCGAATTTTGATGATCTGGTGAGACGCCATCAGGCTATGGTAATAAATTTATGTGCCAGGTTTTTAAATAACCGTCAGGATGCCATCGATGCTGCTCAGGATATTTTTATCAAGGTATACTATGCACTCGATGAATTCAAACCTGAAGCACAGTTCAGTACCTGGTTATACCGGATTTCTGTAAATCATTGTCTTAACCTCCTGCGCAGCCGCAAAAGAAAGATATTGTTTTCATTATTTACCGGGCAACAAGGTGCTTATCGCAATGATTTGTTGCTTGTAGAAGATCAGGCCAATAATCCTGAAAAAGAATTACTGGATAAAGAAAAATTTACTGCTGTTAACCGGGCTGTAGCTGCATTACCGGACAATTATAGAACAGTGATCATTTTACATCGTTTCCAGGGTTTGGCGTATCAGCAAATTGCGGATGTTCTAGGAGTAAGCGTAGCTACAGTAGAATCCCGTCTGCACCGCGCTAAAAAGAAACTGGCTTGTTCATTATCAAAATATTTAAATGATCAAGTGCAAGAAAGTAACAGGAAATGTGTTTAAAGAGTGTACCGATATGAAAGAGAAAAAAATAAAACATAACCTTGATGCCTGGCTCGACGGTGAACTTGATCAGCCGAGCGCGCAAGAGGTAGAAACCTTAATGAAGCAAGATGCAGAATTTAAAGCCGAGTATGAAAAAATTCTCTGTCTGAATGCTTTACTGGATGAACAGAATATTCCAATAAAAGCTGATAGCTTTGTTTACCGTCTCAAATACCGCCTTGCTAATTTACAGTCGGTTCATATATCACAAAAGCCGGCAAAAGTCTGGATGATTAAACTGGTTATGCCAGCGGCGGTATGTGTTGGACTTTTGGCAGGCATTTTACTCGGAATTGAAATGCACCAGGTAATTTTTAACGAACCTGCACAACAAAGTAATATTGCCCGGCAATATTTTGGCAATGACGCTATGCCTGTCATTCCTGATGATTCGATTACCGCCGGTTATATTCAGTTAAGCAGCCAGGCAGGCAGGTGAGGCGATTATGAAAAAATGGACCTTAATGATATTATTGTTTTCTGTAGCTGTCAATATTTCTGTAATTGGCACATTGATTTATTTTTGGAAAAAGAACGCATTACCAACAGACGACATAATGTGGATGACCAAAAAAGAGCCCGGTATGAATAAAAGTATCGTTGTATTTAAAAGTGAAGATATAAAAACAATGTCGGCTGATCTGGACTCGATCACTGAAAAGCGTATGGTGTGGGCTGATACTATGCATTGCCTCTGCCAGGATATTGAATCTGACCGACAGGCAATTATTCACTTGATGTTGAATAAACCGCCGCAACGTGATTCGATAAATTTTTATATACATAGCATTGGCGCAAAACAGATCAAAGCGGAAAGTTTAACAGTGGATCATTTAATTGGTATCCGTGAATTGATGCCGGAACGGGACTGGGAAGAATTGGTAAAATCATTGGGCAGTCCGCGCCGGGTGATGGTACATAGGGAGTTTAAAGTCGATGATCAAAAAGCTACTACCATTGAAATTAAGGAAATGGGAAGTGATATAATTAAAAACAAGTGAAAATAAAGTAAATCCGGCCGGATTATTTTATCTATAAAAAACCATAATTATTTATTCAGGAGAAAGTAACATGAAAAAAATATTCATATTAATCGTTGGTTTACTGTTAATTGCAGGAACTACAAGTTTTGCGCAAAAAGATGTCGATGTGCAAGTGACATCGAATGCTTGTAATGCTCATAAAGTTGTAGTCATGGGTGATGGTGGATGTTGTCCCGGACTGGAATTAAGCGAAAAACAACAAAAGGATTTTAAAATTGCCCGGCTGGAAAACGATAAAGCCAAGCTCATCTGGAAAAACAAGCTGGAAGCTAAAAATCTGGATTTCTCTGCCGAATTACTCAAGGATAATCCCGATCTTTCAACATTGAATGCAATTGTTGATGAAACCGCCAAATTTCAGGCTGAACTCAAGAAACTCGATCTGGCTCTGAAATTTAAACAACGCGCCATGTTGACTGATGAACAAAAAAAGATCTGGGATAAAACTGAGGGCTGTTTATGCCTCGATATGCCCGGCTGCTGCATGAATAGTGGATTGTGCAGTGATGGTATGATGAAAAAAATGATCTGGATTTCCAAAGATACTGAAGATGAAACCGATTTACTTCATGCTGTCCCCGAAAAACATATTGAAAAGCGAATCGAGATCAAATAATTTTTTTGAATACAATTGTGTGACACCGGGGTGATAAAAGACAGGAATTAAATCACCACCGGAGGCGTTAAGCTTCCGGTGGTGATAATCAAAAGCAGATTACTTTTTTCTTCCGTATTTGCTGCCAAGTTCATTCAGTTGAGCAGTGATGGTTTCCAGTTTAGTCAAACCTTCAACAGCTTTGGCTTGTGCGGCAACAAAATCCTGCGCATCAATCAGTTTGGTGATATCATTGATCGACACTTTAACCAGGGAAATGTCTGTTTGCAAACCATCCAGTATTGGACGGGTATCTTTATTTTTATTGGTTTTCTGCAATAATGTCAACGCATCTTCTACGCCGGATTCCAGATCAACAATTTTCTGGGTAACCTGGGCTTTAACTTCTTCTTTGCGGGCGTCAATTTTCAAACCGAGATCGCGCAAATCACCATTTACCTGATCAAGTAAACCCTGGGCGCGTTGGTAATTACGGGAGAATGCGGATTTGGTAGCCTGGGTTTCAATTTCCGCCAGAGCCATGGTCAGAGAATCTTCCAGGGCTTTGAATTCGGTGGGGAAATAACTGTCGATTTGTTTGGTTTTGGCATCAGCCAGGGCTGCTTTGGTTGCTTCTACGGCTTTGAGGGGAGCTTTGGCGCAACTGGACAACATGACCACAGCCAGAAAAAGGACAAACGATACGGCAAGTAATTTTTTAAACATTGTGAACTCCTTAGATATTTGTTATTTTTGGTTTTTTAAATTAATACATTTTCAACTTTATATATTTATTGTTGTTAAATCTTTATAACAACTTGTGCAATAATACCAGAGCGAAAAATTTAAAACTTAATTTCCGGGCAATTTTTTAGAGTGGGGGAGATAGAAAAGTCTGGCCTGACTGTAAATATTTATAATAATGAATTAATAACACTTTTGAATTTATTACTTTTACCGAGACTGTTTTCATAAAACTTTATTTAACCCTGGTCAGGCCGCCGAAAGTTGAATTCGACTGTCCGGGCGTTTCCCGGAAAAGGCCGACAACTAACAAATGTATCTACATAAAGTTAGCAAATAATTTAATGATTTTTTTGTAATAATCAAGTAGTTTTTTACTTTATTTACTTTTATTGGGCAAATTTGGGTTGAGATGGGAAGGGAAGGGAAGTAATGACAAAGTTTTGGAATTGACTGGTTGAGATGAGTTGTAAAGCGGAATAGTTTGTAACAAACAATTCTTAAAATGCGAACACTATCCCGAGTAATCCCGCTTTGCTCCGCCATCGAAACAAGACTGAATTGAATTTGTGGCAAGCAGTTTTAGGTAGTTTCACTCTGTAATAACAAAATTCATTGCCTTTTACCCGTATTGCTCTTATATTAAATAACATTCACTGGACTGCTGACTACACCACGCCGGGAAAAACAAATAACTTTTATTGATGGGGCTTTACAATGACAGATGATTTAGCGATAATTCGGAAACTGGAACTGGAAATTGGTTTGAATTTAGTGCAATTAAATCCAAAAACTTTTGGTTTGAATGACCACATAGGCTATTTATTAAATGAAAATAAAAGAATTGATGGTCTTTATTTGGAGGGATGTAATTTAGCTTACTTGCCTGAGACTTTAGCAATATTAACTAATCTTGAAATATTAGGTCTAAATAATAATAAATTTACCAAAATTCCAGAGGTAATAACAAAACTCAAAAATCTTTCAATACTTCATTTAAAGAATAATCAATTGACTACACTACCAGAGTCTATAGGAGAACTTATAAATTTGACTTGGCTTGATTTAAGAAAGAATCATTTATCTACCCTACCTGATTCTTTTGCAAAACTTTTAAATCTTATTGAGCTTGATTTATTTGATAATAAATTTACTACTCTACCCGAAACTATTTCCAAACTAACGAAACTTAAAATGTTATATTTAGGAGAAAATAGATTAACAATTCTACCCGATTTTATTGGTAAACTCACAAACCTCAATATGCTCGATTTAAGTGAAAATTTATTTAATTATTTACCTGAAGTAATCGGTAAGCTAAAAAACCTTGGACAACTTGATTTAAGTAGTAATCAAATAAAAATTTTGCCAGAATTTTTACTTGATTTGGATATGGAAATAAAATGGGAATGGTTAGGCTATAATATTGTTTGCGTATATGGCAATCCCATTGAACTACCACCAATCGAGATTATTCAAAAAGGTAATAAAGCTATCCGTGATTATTATCGATCCCTAAAAAGCGAGTATAAATCATTGAACGAGGTTAAAGTACTCCTGATCGGTGATGGTGGTTCAGGCAAGACTTCGCTTGTCAAACAAATGTTTGGAGAAAAATATGACGCTAATGAAAAACAAACCCATGGAATCCTAATTCGTGATAACGCCTATACGGTGAATGATAAAACTATTAACGCTCATTTTTGGGATTTTGGCGGCCAGCAGATCATGCACCATACTCATCAATTCTTTTTATCTAAACGTAGTATTTATATCCTTGTTTTGGATTGCCGCAAGGAACAGGATGAAGAATACTGGCTCAAGCATATTCAGAGTTTCGGCGGCGATTCTCCCATACTTGTGGTGATCAACAAAATAGATGAAAATCCGGGCTTTGAGATCAACCGTAAATTCCTCAGCGAAAAATATCCGTCTATACAAGGTTATTTCCGGGTCTCCTGTCAAAACGGGGAAGGAATTGCAGAATTTATCAAAGCCCTTGAAAAAGCATTTACTTATGTGGAACACCTGAATATCACCTGGTCGTTAAGCTGGTTCCGCGTAAAAGAAGTATTACAAAAAATGACTGAGCCGTTCATAAATGTGCAGCGGTTTTGCGAAATATGTGAATCTCAAAAAATTCCAAATGATTCCGGCCGGGAGACGCTGGTAGAATTTCTGCATGACCTCGGCGTGGTGGTGCATTTTAAGGATTTTGCCCTGCGCGATGTGCATGTCCTGGAACCGAAATGGGTGACCGGCGCGGTGTACCGGATCATCAATTCCCAGGAACTGGCGGAAAAGGGCGGCCGCCTGCATTTACGTCTTCTGGACAAGATATTACAAAAAAAGAATCATGACGATTACGAGTTTCCCGCCGATAAACACAAATACATTATTGAACTGATGAAAAAATTTGAGCTTTGTTACGAAATCGATCATGATGTGATTTTGCTGCCCAACTTGCTGCCGGTCCCGGAACCGGAGTTTGCTTTTGCTTATGATAACTGTCTGCGTTTTATCATCGAGTATGATTTCCTGCCCAAATCCATTATACCGCGCTTTATTATCAAGATGAACAGGGACATTAAAGATAGCAAACTACAGTGGCGCACAGGGGTGGTGCTTGCAGATAAAGAATTTGAATCGGAAGCGGTGATTAAAGTTGATGAGCGTGATAAAAAAATATACATTTATGTAGCGGGCAGCCAGAGAAGAGAGTATTTTTCAATCATTTTATTTAACTTGCGTGATATTAACAGCAGCTTTGAAAAAATTGATGCAGTTGAAAAAGTACCCATGCCAGATCAACCCGCAATTACGGTCAGTTATAAACATTTACTGCGTCTTGATAAAGCCGGCAATCAGTTATATATCCCCGATGGTTCGGATAAAGAATATAGCGTCAAAGAGTTATTGGGTTATATTCAGGAAGAAAAATCCGATTTAAATGAAATTTTAAAAATATTGAGAAAACTTGAATCACAATCGGAAAGCCGCGAATCATTTATAGAAAAGGCAAATAAGGTTTTAACATTGCAGCCAAATGTTTTTGGTATAGGCGTAAATATCAATGCAATTATTGAAAAGTTATTTCCTCAAAAAAGTAAATTTATAGATACAATTCCAGGTGTAAAAATAATTTACAAGTAGGATATCCCCCAAACAAAAAAGGATCAACTTGCGTTGATCCTTGAGTAGTAGCGGGGGCAGGATTTGAACCTGCGGCCTTTGGGTTATGAGCCCAACGAGCTACCAGACTGCTCCACCCCGCGATTTCGGTGATATAAAATAGTCAATTTTTAGTTAAGAGTCAAGTTTAATTTTGACTCATATATAACTTAAAAAGCCCTGTGTGTTGCACAGGGCTTTTATCGTCCTCAGTCTTTTTCACTGCCCGGAACCGGGATCACAACTTTGGCGCCAATATTTGCCATCTTGTATTCTTTGGGTTCCAGCTTCATATCTGAATTCATCACTTCTTCCCAGGTCACTTCTTTACCGGTATAAGCGGAAATGCGACCCATAACAGCGCCCATTGTGGAAATGGCTGTGGCTTCAGCTTCGTTAATGGGGGTATTGTTGCGGATAGCGGTTACAAAATCAATGTGTTCCTGTACATACGGCGATTTGTCGCCTTCACCGGCATATTTCCACAGTTCCTTGCCCTGGGCATCCCATATCGTGTTGGCGCAGTTGGAAGAGCCTTTGGTACCGCGGATAAATTCGGAAACATTATTCACGCAACCATTGATTTGCCGGCACATACTGTGTACATGCATACCGCTTTCATAGGTAAAATCAACGCTGAACATATCGTATTGATCGCCGGTGACACGCCGCTGCCGCGCGCCAAAACCGACTGCCTTGACCGGTTTTTGCCCGGTGAACCAGTGGATGACGTCCAGGTTGTGGACATGCTGCTCGACAATATGATCGCCGGAGAGCCAGGTCCAGTTCACCCAGTCGCGGATCATCCATTCCATATCCGTCCAGCCGCTTTGACGGGTTCTGTACCAGAGCTGGTTCTGGTTCCAATAACAATTTGCAGAAACGATTTCACCAATCGCGCCTTCTTTGATCAGTTTGTATGTTGATACATACTCTCTCTGGTGGTGGCGTTGAGTGCCGGTTACCACACACAAGCCCAATGCTTCGGCTTTTTTGGCAGTGGCCATGATCGAGCGCGCGCCAACCGGATCGACTGCTACCGGTTTTTCCATAAAGACATGTTTTTTGGCATTAATTGCGGCTTCAAACTGCATCGGCCGGAAATGCGGGGGAGTGGCGATCAATACAACATCGACATCCTTGCATTCAACCAGTTTTTGATAGGCGTCAAAACCGAGAAAGCAATTTTCTTCGGGAACACTATTATTTTTTTCTTTAGCCAGTTTGCCCTTGCAGTCATCGAGTCTGTCTTTGAATACATCTGCCA
Source organism: bacterium (assembly GCA_029561455.1). Lineage (GTDB taxonomy): Bacteria > Zhuqueibacterota > Zhuqueibacteria > Residuimicrobiales > Krinioviventaceae > Fontivivens. Next base: position 398,251 of record JAKQIY010000068.1, on the reverse strand, counting down.
GGGCTACAATTTTAAGATTTGGACCGGCATTCAGGAAATCCAGCGCAGCGCCTGAACCACGACCGCCGCAGCCGATCAATCCGGCGCGTAATTCTTTGCCATCCGGAGCCTGATCGAGAAAGGCCGGGACTTGTGCAGTATTGACTTTGTTACCACTACAAGCCACCATAACCGCGCCGGCGGCAGCTACTGTGCTGATAAAATTCCGGCGTGAGTAATCAGTTTTTTGTTCCTTCATTTTTTTCTCCTGTCTACTTTTAATTGGTGTAATATATTACAATCAATTGCTTATCTCGCATACTACCCGGAACCCGACATCGTTGCAGTCCGAATACCACCATAACGATTTTGGCATTTGCGGATCGGTTTTCATCCATTTGTTATACAGGGTATGATCGCGGGCGGCGGAACGAACCTGGGCGGCATCGGATTTATAGGAACCGCCGCGTATCACACGTTCCTCGCCGGAGACCGGACCGGTTGGATTTTTAATCTGTCCGTTTTGTTGATAGTCGGCATATATCTTTGGCGAATACCAGTCCGAACAGAATTCCTTGACATTGCCGGTCATGTGCAGCAATCCGAACGAATTGCCTTTAACCCGCGAAGGTAAATGGGACTTGCCAATGCTGTTTTGCTTGTAAATGATATATGTGTTGATGACGGAAGTATCCGGACCGAAAATTTTATTCCAAAAACTTTCTGCAGTATATTTTTTGGGATTACCGGCAAAGAAATAAGCTGTTTCCGTGCCGCCGCGGCAGGCATATTCCCATTCGGCTTCGGTAGGCAGGCGGTACTTTTTACCGGTAACCTGTGACAGCCATTCACAATAGATATTGGCCGCATACCAGGTCATAGTAATGGCCGGACGTTCTTCCTTGCCATAACCCTGCGCCGGATTGCCATAGGGAGGGGTTGGTCCGGTAATCGCATCTATGCCACTGCCGGCGCGCACTATATTGACCTGGGTGTCGGAACGTCCCTCGCGTGAGGTTTGAGCATAAAAGGTTTCGTATTCATCCCAGCTTACTTCAATTTTACCCATCCAGAATGGGCTAATCTCTACCAGCGCTTGCGGGCCTTCATCGGCGCTGCGCAGCGGCTCTTTATCGGGACTGCCCATCTTGAACGTTCCACCGGGAATTGCTATCATATCGAACTTTACGTTGCTGCCGGGAATAAATTCCGTAAAATCCTTAAATTCTGTGACTAGTGCTGGTTTGATATATTTTTCGGTTGCTTTACCGGTAGATTTGCGAAAATCAAATTCCTGCTGTGCTTCGTCGGAGTAATGACCGGTATGCAAATGACAGTTGATGCATAATAGTTCGTCATCTTTTTGCTGTGTATAATAAAGATGCGCATCCTGACCTTTGGTAGTAAGGCCGATGGGAAAAAGATTGGAATGACAGCGCACACATGATTCATTATAAGTAAAACTAGCAGCATGTTCAACTGTTGATTTTGCATCCCAGTTAATTTTTGAAATATCCTTGAATAACTTGCCATAAGCATCCTTTGCACCAAGCCTGGCTTTTTCGGTATAATAGTGCAGGCTGCCGCCAGGAGGAAGGTGACATTCTACACAGGTAACCGCAATGCCACGGGCATTATCGTAATGCGGCCCCTGCTTCCAACTGATAGTCGCATGTGGATGGACATGGCAAATTTCACAAAATTCATTTGTGGATGTGTGTTTTATCATCAGGTTAAAAAGGATAATTATCACTACTCCGATCAGAACGCCGGTTAAAAAAAGAATCTGACCGGAGGATTTGAACAAGGGAATTTTTTTTGGTTTCAGTAGAGATAAACGGGTGAAGGGTGTTTTAATTGCCATAGAGTAGTTATCCTGTCGATGCGAAAAGTAGTATTGCGAAAAGGATTTGCAAACAACGCTTGTTTGTAACAAGAACTCAATATGTACTCAAAAAATTAAACGATTAAGCAATATATTATATTAAAAGTTTTTTTGCAAGAAAAAGATTTTTTTTGTTCTTTTAGAATTCTGATCGAACACTGAAAATTACTTTGTCAATTAGAGTGTTCAGTTACCCCGGCAGGTGAATTTCTTTTTTTCCAGATTTATTTATAATAATTATGAAATTTCGCTTGCATTTATAATAATTAAAATTAAATTTCAGAGTTACAAATATATTATTGTGCATTGATTGAAATGTAAAATACCTGTAAAGTTGTTAATATAATGCAATGCTTGCATAACGCTTGTAAATCCGTTTAGTGTGAAACTGTAGACACAGATGGCCCGGATTTATTTAAAAACAATCGCAATCATTAAAAGGATACGAGAATGACAGGAACTATTAAACCCAATCCCCCCAAAATCCCTAAAAAGAAAGGGATTCCAGTTGTACCATTTTTAATGTTTTTATTAGTTATTGCATTGGTCATTGTATTCTTTTGGCAAAAGAAATCCACTAAAAATGTATCGTCAATACCTGGGATAGTCCAGAATACCCAAATGGATACTACGGTATACACTCCCAAACCGGATTCTTCAGCCTCTACAGTTGCCAACGATTCTGTTGAGCAAATAAAACCCCCGGCAAAAGTGCCGGAAGTACAAACGACTACAATTGCACCTTTACCCCAGCAACCTGGTATAAATACCAGTGATTATGTACAACGTTACGAAAACGCCATGTCTTTATATCATAGGGAAAAATATACCGAGGCTATGCGAGAATTTAATACGCTAATCTCCGAGTACCCCTCCAACACTTTTAAAATTAATTGTCATTACTGGATCGGCGAGTGTTATTTTGGCCAGGAAAATTATGCTGCTGCCCTGGAAACATTTCAAAAAGTTTTGACAATGGGAACTTCTGATAAAAATGATGATGCGGTTATGATGATCGGCAGATGTTATTATAAAATGCAGGATAAAATGAACGCCAGGTTATATTTTAACAAGTTGATCAATGAATATCCATATAGCGAGTACGTGGAGAAAGCGCGTTTACATTTATCATCGCGGTTATAAATTTATCGGTCATCCAGAGCCCGGCGAATGATCTGGGCAATGGAACTCATTGTTAATGGTTTAAAGACAAATTCTTTAATACCTAGAGCTTGTGCTTGTTCATGGGTAACATTCTCGCTATACCCGGTGCACAGTATAATAGGTATCCCCGGTTTTATTTTGCTCACTTCCTGGGCAAGTTTCAGGCCATTCATTTTCGGCATGGTATAATCGGTAAACAACAGGTCATATTGATCGGGCTGGGCTTGAAATATTTCCAACGCTTCAAGACTGCTGGAGGTAACGGTAGTCTGATACCCCAACTGTTCAAGAATTTGTAAATTCAGTTCGACAATTTCTTCTTCATCGTCAACGAATAAAATTCGTTCATGTCCTTTGGGTAACTCGGTATTTTCCACTTTTTCCTGCTGTGGACTAGCGTAAGCCGGTAGATAGATTGTAAAGGATGTGCCAACATTTGGTTGACTCTCAACCACAATTTCACCTTCATGGCTTAAAACAATACCATGAACAACCGAAAGGCCGAGGCCGGTGCCTTCATTATTCCGTTTGGTAGTAAAAAAAGGTTCAAATATCCTTTCCAGTATAGTCTGATCCATTCCTTCGCCGGTGTCGCTGACGAAAAGTTTTACATAAGCTCCTTTGGGCAGGTTTAATTTACCTGTATCATCCTTTAATTCATACATATCCAATTCAATGGTCAACGTTCCACCTTCTTTGCGCATTGCATAAAAGGCATTGACACACAAATTCATAACCACCTGGTGCAGTTGAGTGGGATCGGCCAGCACGGTATCGCAATTGGTATTAATTTTTTGACGAATTTCAATACTCGTCGGAATGGATGCGCGTAGTAATTTTATAACCTCTTTTAAAATCGTTTGCACATAAATTGGTCGGCGTTCCTGTTCAACACGACGACTAAAGGTCAAAATTTGGTTGATCAGGTCTTTGGCGCGAGCTCCGGCTTTGAGGATATGATCTAAAAAAGTATATTCCGGGGTTTCAGGATCAATTTTTTCCGTCAGTAATTCTGAATAACCTATGATCGGTACCAGGATATTATTAAAATCATGGGCAATTCCACCGGCAAGCGTGCCGATCGTTTCCAGTTTTTGTGATTTACGTAATTGCAGTTCCAGCTTTTTTTCTTCTGTAACATCGCGGATGACGATAACATAATTGGTTATGATGCCTGCATCATTCAAAACCGAGGCTATGGTTGTTTCCGCCTCAAAGGCGCTGTTATCAATTTTTCCTGCAGTGAGATGGCCACGCCAGATATTACCCTGTTTTATTGTAGCTGTTATTTCATCATGGATACTCTTGTCTTGTATCGGATATTGTAAAATATCGGTGTTTTGGCCGATAACCGATTCACGGGAAAAACCAGTTAGTCTCTCAAAAGCCGGATTAACATATTGAATAATAAAATGCTGATCTGTAATGATCACTATTTCATAGGTATGGTTAAACGCTGTATAGAGCAGGTTTCTTTCTTCTTCCGATTTCTTCCTTTCATTAATATCCAAAATAAAAACCAATGCCGAATGAATGCTGTTATGATCTTTTTTAATTGGAAAAATCCGGGTTTCCAGCCAGTAATAATCATTACCAATCGGTACTTTATTTTCATTAACAATAAGTTGATTCTGCTGAATAGCTTTTTTAATGATGCTTAAATAAAAATTTGCAATTTGTTCGGGCAGAATATTACTAATGTTGTTGCCGGCCAGTTCATCCTGTTTTTTATTGATATAAGAGGCGGCTATCTGGTTTACAAACAATATTTGTCCGTTTTCATCAATCATACAAATCGGCTGGCCTGAACCTTCCACCAGGGTTCTGTATTGCTCTTCGCTGATCCGCAGGGCGTTTTCCGCTTTTTTTTGTTCGGTTATATCTGTTGAAATAATACCCAGATAATTTCCGACTTTGAATGCCTTTATTTGCAAAAAGAGCTGCCCCATTTGCTGATGGTCGATAATCGCTTCCGTATTATAAGGGATGCCGGTTTTGATGACTTTAAGATAATTTTCATAACGTCCTGATGTTTTTACCGATGGCGATATTTCCAGTATACTTTTCCCATCGATCATCGAAATGCCCGGACTGAAAAACCATTTTGAGGTTTGATTATATTTTAAAATTCTTAATTCTGAATCATAAAGGGAAAAGCCGTCAGTTACAGAATTCATAAAAGCAGACAATAGTATTTCATTTTCAACCAGCGCTTTTTCAATCTGTTGTTTTTTCTCGTTTTCCTGTTTTTGTTTAATTGCATTAATAACTACCGGCCCCAGCCGGAATAATCTTTCCTTGACAACAAAATCCCATGCCCCCATTTTGATCGTTTCTGCGGCTGTTTCTTCAGCAATTGCTCCTGTAACAATAATAAATGGAATTGATGGATCAAGAGCTTTGGTGATTTCAAGAGCGGTCAAGCCATTAAATTGGGGGAGATTATAATCGGCCAGTATAATATCGGGTTTCGTAGCGGTCAAAGCGTTTACAAAGGCTTCTTTGTTATTAACTTGTTCCAGGGAGAAATGAATATTGGCCTTGTAGAGTTCCCGCTTGGTTAACTCGATATCATAAGGATTATCTTCAAGCAACAGAATTTTAATATTTTGAGTAGAATCGGACAAAGCGGGTTCCTGAGAATTAAATTGTTTTGTCATTTAATTAACAAAAACGAAATAATAAAATTCCTGATATTTATTAATTTCATTCCAGTAAAGTAGTTTTTCTAGTTATCACTCACAGTAAAATAAAAAGTAGTACCAAAGTTCACTTCCGATTCGGCCCATATTTTACCGCCATGGCGGGTAATGATTCTGTTAACAATAGCCAAGCCTACGCCAGTTCCGGAAAATTCATCGCTTCTATGCAGTCTTTGAAATACACCGAATAATTTATCGGCATATCGCATGTCAAAACCCACACCATTGTCTTTTACAAAACAGACGAGTTCATTGTTTTGTTTAAATGTGCCGATTGTGATAATTGGATTGGGATTTTTACTGGAGTATTTGAAAGCATTATCAATTATATTTACAAAAACCTGTTTAAGCAAAGAGGCGTCCGCTTTAACTTGCACATCTAATGACGGTTCTTGAATAACCGCCGGATTTTGAGATGCGTAATTTGTACTCAACTCTTTTACCGTAAACTCTACCAGTTCCCTGATATTCACACTTTGTTTGACCAGCGGTTTTCTTCCCAAACGTGAAAAATCGAGTAAATCTTTGATGAGCAGGTCCATCTGCTTCGCATTATCGCGCACTATTTGCAGGTATTTCTTGCCGTTATCCGAAAGGCGGGGCAATTCTTCCTCCAGCACGATTTTGGAAAAAGCGTCAATTGAACGGAGCGGCGCACGTAAATCATGGGAAACGGAATAGGAAAATGCTTCCAGTTCTTTATTGGCATCCTCAAGTTTAGCGGCGTAATTTTTGATTTTTTCTTCGTATAATTTCCGTTCCGTGATATCACGATAAATTATACCCACGGCAAAGATTTCACCGTCTTCATTCCGTATCGGTGAGAGAATTGATTCGCCAAAAACTTGCTTATTATTTATTATCGTATTATCTTCCGCCCATACCGGTTGGCCGCTATTTAAAACCTGGTTAATTCTTTGCCGCCAATTGGAACTGTAATCAATAAAATGTCCCAAGCCGGTATCAAGGCTTTTACCGGTGATCTTTTTCTTTTCCATACCGATATATTTATAAAATGCCTGGTTTGCATACAGACAAATATAGTTTCGATCCCAAACTACTATGCCATCGGAGGTGGATTCAAAAATTGCCCTGAACCGTTCTTCACTTTCACGCAAGTTTTTTTCAACATACTTGCGGTTACGTATTTCCTTTTTCAGATTAATGTTGATCTTTTTCAGCTGGTCGGTACGGATTTGAACTCTTTTTTCAAGTTCCTCATTCAGTTTAAGAATTTCCTGTTCGGCCTTTTTCCTATCTGTAATATCCTGGAAAACAACCTGGGCGGCAGGGGCGCCCTTGTATTCAATTTGACTTTCTACAGATTCAACATAAATTATTTGATTGTCAAGCCGTAAGTATTTTTTTTCAGTTAGCCCAGACTTTTCACCAGTTCTAGGGGTTAGCTCATCTGCAGTGAAAATATCCGGTAAAATAATATCATAAATTGATTTACCAATAAATTCACCGGAGGTTTGTCCACCTAACGTTGCGATAGCCGCATTGTTTATAAAAACAAAATGATCTTTACTATGAACAAATATAGGAATGGGAGAGAGCTGAAATAAAGTACGATAGCGGAATTCACTGTCGCGCACTGCTTTTTCGGCCATATTCCGGGCGATTTCTCTTTCCTGAATTTGTTTTAGCATTTCGTTAAATTCATCATAGAGCTGTCCGATTTCATCATTGCCATACTTGGATACACGTATAGAATAATCACTTTCCCTAGATATAGTCTGAGTAGTTTCGACCAGTGTTTGTAATGGCTGCGATATTATATTTTGCAGTTTTAAAGCCAAATAGTAGGTAATGATAAAGAGAACAATTAAAACAATCAGCATCATGAACAGATAACGAAGAATAGTATTATTCAATTCACCTGTAGTAGCCACCAGGTAAATTGTTCCATAGTTTGTATTATGATAGATGATCTGTCTTGTTGCGTGTAAATATTTGTTTTTAAATAGATACCCCGGTTCCCTGATAAGATTTTGATCTATTGTTATATGTTTATTGGTTTGATAGGATGCAAACAATTCACCATTTTTATAAAAAATATAACCATTAACGATTGAAGGTATTGTTTGTAACTTTTCCAAAATTTCCTGGGCGCCTTCGCGTTGATCGAACATCATGGGGGCGACACTGTATTCGCCAATCAATTTGGCATTGATCATAATGTTGATTACCATGTTCTTTTTCAGAGTTAAAACATAGTTAATAATTACAAACGAAAAACCAAGAACGAGCATGGTAAAAGAAACCGATAAAACCAGTCCGAGCAATTTACTTTTTATGGAGAGATTTTTGATCTTTATCATCAAAAACCTCCAACCGGATTAATTATTCGCGCTGATTTCAATAAAAGATAGCTGCATTTGAGTCCGGCTTTATGTAATGCTTTTTCATTGATTTCAAATTTTACCTTGTTATCGCTAATATAAAAGTTAATGTGAACACCATAACCGCCAAATCCTCCTGTATCGCTTACTGTTAATATTGGTTTGTTGCTGCAATATGAGAGAATTTTAAAGAGTTTATCATTATCAGTGCGGGCAATAAATAGTAAATGACATTCTTCAATCTGCGAGACATTTTGATAATAGACAAGTTTTACTTTTTTATTTTTAATTTTTTGTTCGGTATAGATTTCTTCCAATTTATTTTCAAAAGGATTATCACCTATAACCCCCAGAATAAATTCTTGCGTTGTATCTTCCAAAGCAATATTTGACGGCCATTGCATAAAACGGGTGAACCTTTCCAGGTACACTGCTTTGACCGAATATTCGCTAATTTGACTGATCGCATTGCCGATAAGAACACTACAAAAAAGCAATAATAATATTATTTGCCGTCTCATCTTTTTACAAACCTTGGGTACATATTTAAACTTACCAATAAATTTTTAATTAAACCATAATATTTTATTCTATGATGAATACCATTACTTTTGAACAAATCTGGCGATATTTATATTCAATTATTAGTCAGACATTATATTCAACAATTATTTTTCTGCTTTATTAGAGTGGGTTTTTGCCATATTACTTACTAAAAAATAAATACCACTTTTCACATTCTTCCTCTTAATAATTATCAATAATTATGCCATAATTATTAAAAGATTGCTAACCAAAACTTCTTTTTTCCTTAAGACTAATTTGTGAAATTATTGGACAAGATATTTGAACCCGAAGTGTGAATTCAGTTTATAAATTCCAAACATTATTCATTTTCTAAATGTTTCTTGACTAGTAATGATATTTTAATTATTTTCATAAAATTTAAATCACTATTTTGTTAAAAAAAATCAATGTTCGGGCAATAAAAAATATAAAGGAGCCTTGAATGAATTTTTCAATTTATGATTATTTAGTATTTACTTGCTATTTAATTACTATAATCGGATTAGGTCTCTGGGTATCCCGAGAAAAAAAAGGCCATCAAAAGAATGCTCAGGATTATTTCCTGGCCAGCAAATCACTGCCCTGGTGGGCAATCGGTTCATCGCTCATTGCCGCCAATATATCGGCTGAACAATTTATTGGTATGGCAGGTTCAGGCTTTGCCATTGGCTTGGCAATTGCCAGCTATGAGTGGATGGCTGCAATTACTCTGATTATCGTTGCTAAATTTTTTCTTCCGGTTTTTATTGAAAAAAAATTATATACAATTCCGGAATTTATTGAAGCCCGTTATAGTACAAATCTAAAAACCATTTTGGCTGTTTTTTGGGTTGCTCTTTTTATATTTGTCAATTTGACCTCTGTATTGTTTTTGGGAGGAAAAGCGATTGATACTATTATCGGTAATGGTGATGGCAGTTTAATAATTTATGCTATTTTAGGGTTAGCCTTTATTGCTGCCGCTTATTCCTTATATGGCGGCTTGTCCGCTGTTGCCTGGACAGATGTATTACAAGTTGCTTTACTTATTATCGGTGGTGTCATCACTACAATATTTGCCTTAAATCATTTAACTCCTGATGGTGGACTAGCAAACGGTATTAATCATTTGGCAAACACTGCCGGCGATAAATTTCACATGATTCTTAAAAAAGATAACCCGCAATTTTCCAATCTTCCGGGTATTGCCGTTTTAATTGGCGGTATGTGGGTTGCCAATCTTTACTATTGGGGTTTTAACCAATATATTATTCAACGCGCGCTTGCCGCTAAATCTTTAAAAGAAGCCCAACGTGGACTTGCTTTTGCTGCTTTTTTAAAATTGTTGATCCCACTTTTTGTGGTTATACCCGGTATTGTTGCATTTGTTTTATTTACACAGCCTGCCGGTACTGCAATAATTGATGGTGTAAAGGAATCATTCCTGACAACTAGTGGTACAATAAATTATGATAAAGCTTATCCCTGGTTAATTAGCAAGTTTATTCCAATTGGTTTAAAAGGTCTGGTATTGGCTGCTCTGACTGCCGCTATTGTTTCTTCTCTGGCTTCAATGTTAAATTCAACATCAACCATTTTTACCCTGGATATTTATAAACCTTATTTTAAAAAGAATGCTACTGAAAAACAACTAGTCGGTATGGGCAGACTTGCCGCCGGTGTTGCGCTGGTTATTGCTGTACTTTTGGCGCCGGTCATGGGTAATATCAAACAAATGTTCCAGTATATTCAAGAGTATACCGGTTTAGTAAGTCCTGGTATTTTGGGTGTGTTTTTAATGGGCTTGTTCTGGAAAAAAGCCACCAATAAAGGTGCAATTGTTGGCGTGTTACTTTCGATCCTGGTCGCCTTTTTGTTGAAAACCCCTGCACTTGCATTACCTTTTATGGATCAAATGTTTTATACGCTGATTATTACAATGGCAATCATTGCCGGTGTAAGCTTGGTAACCTCTAAAGAAGATGATGATGCCAAAGCTATCTCTTTGCCGTCGAAAATGTTTAAAACTGATTCAGTTTTTAATATCAGCGCTTATGCCATTTTGATAATATTGGTGGTATTATATGCACTGTTCTGGTAACATCTTTATTACTTTAATTATAGTTACTTTGTTGAATAATATCAATTAATTATTTGGTGTATTGAGGAAATAATGGATCGTAATTTAATCATCAAGAATTTTAATAAGCATTTTAAAGGTATACCACGTATTTTTCGAGCGCCCGGCCGAGTTAATTTGATTGGCGAGCATACGGATTATAACGACGGTTTTGTTTTTCCAATGGCTTTGGAAAATTATACAGCGGTTGCTATAATACCGCGTAAAGACCGTATGCTCTCTATCTGGTCCGAAAATATGAAAGAAGCCTTATCGATTCCTCTGGATGAGAAAATGCAAAAGCGCAATAACTGGAGCGACTATCCGGTAGGCATTGTCAAAATGCTGGAAGATGAAGGCTTTAAACTGACCGGCGCTGATATGCATATTGAAAGCGAAGTACCAGTTGGCGCCGGATTGAGTTCATCGGCGGCTCTAGAAATATCTTGTGCATTAGCATTACTCAGCACTGTGAACGCAAAAATGGATAACATCCGGCTGGCCAAACTGGGTCAACGGGCTGAAAACAAATTTGTCGGCATGAATTGCGGAATAATGGATCAGTTTATCTCAATTCATGGCGAAAAAGATAAAGCTTTGTTCCTGGATTGCCGCAACCTGACTTTTCAACAGGTGCCCCTGCCTGCGGATAAAATTCGTATCGTAATCTGCAATACCATGGTCAAACACGAACTGGCCGCTTCGGAGTATAACAAACGCAGGGCCGAATGTGAAGCCGGTGTAAAACTATTGAGTAGCGCTTTGGGGCCGATCAAGGCGCTGCGTGATGTGTCGATGGATAAATTTTCACCACTGCAGGAAACACTGCCGCTAATTGTTCAAAAACGCTGCCGGCATGTTATTTCGGAAAATGAGCGAACTGTCGAATCTATTGACGCATTGCAAAAAAATGATTTGAAACGCTTTGGCGAGTTAATGAATGCCTCGCATGACAGCCTGCGCGATGATTACCAGGTCAGTTGCCGCGAACTGGATATCATGGTCAATATCGCCAGGAAAATTCCAGGCGTACTGGGCGCCCGCATGACCGGAGGCGGATTTGGCGGCTGCACGGTTAATTTGGTGGATAAAGATAAAGTCGGTCATGTCTGTGAGCTCATCTATTCGCACTATAAAAAAACAACCGGGACTGAAGCTAAAATATATATTTCTGCAGCAGCCCAGGGCGCTCATGAATTGAACTAGTTACAGTTATAATAAAATTCTATATAAAAGCGGTGTGACAACTGATCGGTCCACCGCTTTTTTATTGATATTGTAATCCGGGAATGTTATTTTAAATGTATAGTTTTCTAGACTACACTTTTTTTAGATATTGATTTTAACGAAATTTTTTAATTCCATAATTTATCCAGGAGGCCAGCATGGAAGATTTTGAAAAACTCGGTTCCTTTTACCTGGGCCGTATTTTCGATCATGAAAATAAAAAAAGCACCGATAGCCTGTTATTATATGATTCCCAGGACCTGACCACTCACGCTGTTTGCGTGGGAATGACCGGCAGCGGCAAAACCGGGTTGTGTATTTCACTATTGGAAGAAGCGGCTATTGACGGTATTCCGGCGCTCATTATTGATCCCAAAGGCGATATGACCAACCTGGCGTTGAGTTTTCCGGAATTGTCCCCGGCGGAATTTACTCCCTGGGTAAACCAGGATGAAGCACGTAAGGCCGGTTTAACTGTAGATGCCTATGCCGCACAGCAAGCCGAACTGTGGAAAAATGGATTGGGTAAATGGGGTCAGGATGCCGGTCGTATCCGCAAATTTAAAGAGTCTGCTGAGCTAAGCATCTTTACTCCGGGCAGCACCTCGGGGCGGCAGATTTCCATACTCAAATCGTTTGCCGCGCCGCCACAGCCGGTTATTGATGATAGTGATATTTTCTCGGAACGAATTGCCAATACCGCCACCAGTTTACTGGGTTTAATGGGCATTGACGCCGATCCACTGAAAAGCCGTGAGCATATATTGTTATCCAATATTCTCAGCCATTTCTGGATTCAAAATAAAGACCTAGACCTGTCCTCTTTGATCCAGGCGGTGCAAAATCCACCCTTTACTAAAATCGGGGTTTTTGAACTGGAATCTTTTTATCCACCAAAAGAGCGGTTTGAACTGGCCATGGCGCTGAATAATCTGCTTGCCGCCCCGGCATTTCAAAGCTGGCTGGAAGGCGAAGCGCTCGATGTGAGCCGCTTGTTATACAACGAAGCGGGTAAACCCAGGATATCCATTTTTTATATCGCCCACCTTGCCGATGCCGAACGGATGTTTTTTGTCTCTATGCTATTGAACCAGGTGATTGGCTGGATGCGGACTCAATCGGGCACTACAAGTCTGCGCGCTTTATTATATATCGACGAGTTGTTTGGCTATATGCCGCCAATTAGCAATCCGCCCTCCAAAAAGCCGTTGTTAACCTTGTTAAAACAGGCGCGCGCCTTTGGACTGGGTATTGTTTTGGCCACGCAGAATCCGGTGGACCTGGATTATAAAGGATTATCCAACACCGGCACCTGGCTCATCGGTCGATTGCAAACCGACCGTGACCGTGACAGAATTCTGGATGGCCTTTCCGGTCTCGATAGCCCATCTCTGGACCGAAAACAGTTGGAACAAATCATAACCGGTTTGGGAAAAAGAATTTTTTTACTGCATAATGTGCATGAAAAAAGTCCGGTAGTTTTTGAAACCCGCTGGGCTATGTCTTATCTGGCCGGGCCATTAACCCGTGCACAAATCAAAGTATTGAACCAAACCGGTAAAGAAACATTAAAACCTGCCGAATCGGTAAAACCTCATGTTGGGGTTACCGCCAAATCCAGTCAGCCTCCGGTGTTGCCGCCGGACATTACGCAATTTTTCATGCCGGTGCGCAGTATAAAGCCGGCAGGGGCAGAATTATTTTACCAGCCATATTTATATGGCAGCGCCCTGGTGCATTTTTTTGATAATAGCAAAGGCGTCGATCAAAAGGAAAATTTAAAAATGATCGTTCCAATAACCGCCGGCCCAATTGCTGTGAATTGGGAACTGGCAATATCTACCGATGTTATTGAGACCGAATTACTTGTACAAAGCGAGGGAGAGGCCAGGTTTGCCGAACTGCCCCAACCGGCCGGCAATAAAGCCAGTTACAAAAACTGGTCCGCCGATTTTCAGGACTATTTGTATCGTTCGCAGAAATGTATTCTTTTTAAAAGTCCTTCCTTAAAAGTTATCTCGAACGCCGGTGAACCGGAACGTGATTTTCGCATTCGCCTGTCGCAACTGGCCCGTGAAAACCGCGATGAATGGACTACAAAATTACGAGATAAATATGCCTCGCGGATCAGCGCCCTGGAAAGTAAGATACGCACTGCTGAAGATCGCATTGCCCGTGAATCGCACCAGGCTTCGCAACAAAAAGTGCAAACTGCAATTTCTATCGGCACGACCATTTTAGGAGCATTTCTGGGGAGGAAAGCGGTGAACCGTACTACCCTGAACCGGGCCGGAACCGCTATGCGTAATGCCAGCCGCACGCAAAAAGAGGCTGCCGACGTCGGGCGCGCCAGGGAAAATCTTGAAATTTTGCAACAAGAACTTGACGATTTACAGAACAGGTTCAAGGAAGAAGTTGATGCTGCGGCGATTAAATTCGATCCCCAACTTGAGGAATTGGCAAGTATTACGGTTCGGCCGCAAAAGACCGCCATTCAAATCCAGTTGCTTACTTTTTTATGGGTTCCCCATTGGTATTTGCCGGGAAATACAACGCAGCTCGCCTGAGCCAACACAAATGTAAATAAAAAAGCCTGAATTTTGTATTCAGGCTTTTTTGTTAATTCTTGTTATGCCATTGCTTGTAATCTTTTTATTCGCTCCTCGATGGGTGGGTGAGTAGAGAATAACTTTTGTAACCCGCCCAGAAAGGGATTGACTATGAACATTTGTGAATGCGCCGGATTGCCTCTTTCAATGGGGACACGTTGAACTCCCAATTGTAATTTGTTGAGAGCGCTGGCCAGTGAAAGCGGTTTGCCGGAAATTTGGGCGCCGCCATTATCGGCCGCATATTCACGGATGCGGGATATGAGCATGCGGATCATAACGGCTGCTAACGGCGCTCCAACTAAAATGAATAACATAAGTACAGGATTTTGCCGGGAACGGGCGCTGCCTGAAGAAACCCTGGCAAATTGTCCCAGCATAGAAATAGCCCCGGCCAGCGTGGCGGCTATGGAACTGGTTAAAATATCGCGATTCTTGACATGAGCAAGTTCATGCGCCATAACGCCGGATAATTCATCATCGCTCAGCAAGTTCATTAAACCGTCGGTAGCGCATACTGCTGCATGGTTGGGGTTTCGTCCGGTAGCAAACGCATTGGGGCTGTTATCCGGGATCGTATAAACTTTGGGCATTGGCATTTTGGCATTTTGCGCCAGACCGGCAACCATCCGGTACAATCTGCTGTCCGGCGATGCTTCCTGAGCGCGGTATTGGCTCAGCACCATTTTATCACTGAACCAGTACGCCCAGAAATTCATTACAGCCGAAGCAATAAAGGCAATTATTGCCCCTTGTTGCCCGCCCAAAACACTGCCGATCCAGACAAACAGAACAGTCAGAACCGTCATGAAAAAAAAGGTTCGAAAATTACTCGTCATCTGAATATCCTCATAATAGAATGATTACCTTCGTTTGCCGAATAATCCGCCCAGTAAGCTGCCCAGTGGGCTGCTTTTTTGTCCACCTGAACCTGCCAAACCACTCATCAGAAAACCGGCGACATCATCTAAAATGCTGCCGTCGCCGTCCTGATCGAGCAGTGCAGCTATACCACTGGAACCTGCGCCGCCCACATCGCGTTTTTTTGTCAGCGCACCCAAAATGACTGGCGCCAGCATGGGAATAATTTGCATAGCTGTGTTTTGATTCAAATTAAACTGTTTTGCCAGTAAATTGGCCGCTTGCACTCCGGATTCACCTAATAATCCGCCCAAACGGGGATCGGGATTGCTTTGTGTGGCTTTTTGTGAGAACAAGCCACCGATATTGTCCAAAACACTGGCGCTGCCATATTTATTTAATATGTGATCAACCCGTGCTTCACCGCCGTAATTTTGCATCTGGTTTTTCAGGCCTCCTAAAATCAGCGGCGCGACCTGGGGTAATATCTGCATGGCAGTATTTTTATTAATTCCTAGAGTCGCTGCCATTTGTTTACCCACCTGCGGGCCCATTGTTTTCATAAATTCATCGATAAAAGTAGCCATTGTACATCCTTTTTAATATATGTTTATATTCGTTTTATACATTCATAAGTACCGTATCTGATCATATTTTGGGGATACGGATTTGCTGGCCCGGATAGATGAGGTCGGCATTTTTTATAACTTCACGGTTTGCTTCAAATATTACCGGATATTTCATGGCATTGCCATAATATTTTTTAGCGATTTTCGATAGCGTGTCGCCGGGTTTGATGGTATAGAATTCAGTTTCTTCTTTGGGCGGTGCAGGGGGAGATAACAACTTGTCGCCGTTAACGCTGGCAACGCCTTTAATATTACCTGCTAAAAGAACGGCTTTTTCCTTGGTGGCCAGGGTATCGCAATTACCGGCAAGTGTTACTATTTCATCTTTAAATTCTACTTCCAAACCGGTTATGTGAGCGCCCAGTTCGGCTTGCAGCAACTTTTTTATTTCTTCGGATTCTTTTTTCCCTTTGCCAAACAAATTGGCGCCGACATCTTTCATAAAACTAAACAGACCCATTGATTTTCCTCCTTGAATAATATATTTCTTTGATTACCGGCTATCCCGGTGTTCAATATGAACATGATGCTTAATAGGTTACTTTGGGTTCAAGCTTTTTCGCTTCATCAATCCACTTTTCCACAGTTTTTAACCCTGGCGCCTGACGCACCAGCTTTTTTTGTTCGTTGACCTCTAGCATTTTTGCCAGTAAATTATCGGCTTTACGGTTTTTTAACTCTTTTACCGTATCGACGCCACTTCTTTCCAGAAGTTCAGAGTATTCACTACCAATACCCTTTACCCGGTATAAATCGGCCATATTTACCCATTTCAATAACAGTGTTTCATCAATACCAGTTTTTTCTGCCAGGTCCTTGCGTCCTTTTTTTGTAGCGCCTTTTTCCAGCAAAGCATTGACGCTTTTAACGCCGGCAGTTTTCAGCTTTTCCGCATATTTCCCGCCAATTCCTTCAATATCACTGATTTTGTAGCTTGCCATTAAAACCTCCTGTGTTATTTTTAAAATTTCAAAAGACTGGATTGTTGAACGTATAATTAACCAACCCATTTTACGTATTCTCAAACAAACACATGATAATAATTATTTCATCTCATTTATTTTTTCTTTTTTCTCCATAGATAGTGAAGCTGTTATCCGGCTTAATTAATTCGTTTAAAAATGTATCTGTTCTTTTTTTTAAAAAATTATATTGTTATATTATGATTGAAGATAAACCAATTATTAGGTTTAATGTTATGATTTTCCATGCAAGCAAGATTTTGTTCCCCAATTATTGGTTATTTATTAGATGTCAATTCTAATTTTAAAAGTAATTGCTAATTTGGTTCAATACCATAATGTCAGTTTCATATCCAAAGTTACGTATTGGGTTATTATTGTTCGTTCCAAAAATTCAGGTAATAATTAGTTCCGGCAATGTGAGGTAATACATGGACGCAATAGTTAAAAAAATTAAGTTGTTTTTTCATCCGGTTATTGTTTTTTCAGCTTTTTTGCTGTTAATTTCAGCTTGTTCCCGACAAATTGAAACCGGCCAGGATAAAATCTTAGTAGCAGCTTCTATCGAGCCTGTTACAGATTTTGTCCGCCAGGTTGGCGGCGATTATGTAGAGGTTTTCACAGTAATTCCACCCAATACTGATCCCCATACGTTTGAGTTAAAACCTGAATTGCTGGTTAAAATCTCCGAGTCCCGTATGCTGGTTATAAATGGGATTGGACTTGAATATTGGGCGGATAAGATTAAAGCAAGCGTAAACCGCAAAGACTTTATGCTCGTCGATACCTCGCTGGGAGTGACGATTATTGAGGAATCCGATTTGGAGCACGGTGATGATGAAGCGGTTCATCACCCCTTAGGAAATCCACATATCTGGTTGAATCCGCAAAATGCAATCATCCAGGTGAATAACATCAAAGACGCATTAATCCTGGCCGACAGTGTACATGCCCAGGTCTACCGGGCCAATGCCGAACAATATATTAAATTATTGCAAGAAGTTGATGCTGAATTTTCCCGGGAGATTAGTTCCTGGAAAGTGAAAAAATTTGTTTGTTACCATCCAGCATGGGAATATTTTTCCCGGCATTACGGCCTGGTTCAGGCGGCAGTTATACAAAAATCACCCGGATTTGAACCCGGCCCGCGGGAGGTAGCTGACATAATCGAAACCATTAAAGAGTTGCAGGTAAAAGCAATTTTTACCGAAGCGCAAATTCCGGACAGATTGACGCAATCAATTGCCCAGGAAGGTAAAATTTCTGTTATATCCCTGGACCCGATCGGTTCATATATTCATATTGCCAATTATATCGACATGATGAAATATAATATCCGGCAAATGGCCGGCGCGATGAAAGAATAAAAGATGTCAAGTCCTGCAACCATTATTTCTGTTGAAAATTTATCTGTTGAAATTGAAGACAAGCTTATACTCAAGGATGTTACTTTTAACATTTGTGAGGGTGAATTTTGGGGTATTCTTGGTCCCAATGGCTCAGGTAAGACTACGTTGTTACGCACCCTTTTAGGAATGATTCAGCCTGTTTCCGGTTCTATCCGTGTATTTGACGCTGCCCCTGATAAATTAGGTAACAAACGGCAGCTTTTAGGTTATGTGCCCCAGCACATGACCATTGATTATCATTTCCCCATAAGTGTTAAACAAGTCGTCATGTTGGGACGTTGCGGTAAAATCGGACTTGGCAAACGGCCCCGGGCTGAGGATCATACCGCAGTTGACAAGGCATTACAGCAGGTACAGTTAACCCATTTAATGGATCGTCAAATCGGCAGATTATCGGGTGGTGAGCGTCAGCGGGTTCTTATTGCCCGGGCCCTGGCTTTAGAACCTAAAATTCTTTTCCTGGATGAACCTACCGCCGCCCTCGATGTCGGCGCTACCGAAAGCTTTTATGAGTGGCTGAACAGCATGCACTCCGGTCTGCACCTGACTATGGTCATAGTATCGCATGATGTTGGCGTCATTTCACGTTATGTGAATGTTATTGCCTGCTTAAACAAAACTCTGGTGGCGCATGGTATTCCCGAACAAATATTAAATAATGAAAATCTGGAAAAGATGTACGGATGCGAAGCCGTATTTTTTCATCATGGCAAAGTACCACATCTTGTTGTTCCCGAACCCGGGCATGTGGATTATATGAAGGAACGACAGTCGTGATCGATTTATTACATTATAGTTTTATGCAACGAGCTTTGCTGGTTTCGACAGTAACCGGTATTTTGTGCGCTGTAATTGGAGTATATGTAGTTTTAAGGGGAATGGCATTCATCGGCGCCGGAATTTCACATGCTTCATTTGGCGGTGTTGCGCTCGGTTTTTTGACCGGTATTAATCCATTCTTTACCGCAGTTATTTTTTGTATTTTAACCGCCTGGGGTATTGGTATAATCAGTGAAAAAAACCGGGTTCGTGAAGATACAGCCGTTGGGATTTTTTTTGCATCCACAATGGCTTTTGGTGTGTTACTAATCGGCTTTATCAAGGGCTATAATGTTGATATTTTTGGATATATTTTCGGCAACATTTTGGCTGTTACCAATTTTGATGTGTGGGTTTCTGTTATTCTTTCTGCACTGGTCATTTTAATTATTATGATTTTTTTCAAAGAGTTTCTGTTTATTACCTTTGATATGGAAATGGCGCGGGTGGCGGGTTTACCGGTGCGATTGTTGAATTTTGTCATGTTAACCCTGGTGGCATTGGTAATTGTCATGTCGATTAAAACCGTCGGTATTGTACTGGTATCGGCATTGATCGTTACCCCGGCTGCCGCCGCTTTTCAATTGACCGATAAATTCAAGCGAATGATGCTGCTTTCCATCATTCTTGGTGTGCTGTCATCGTGGATCGGTCTGTTTTTATCTGCTCTTTTGAACATTGCATCCGGGGCGGCTATTGTGTTAACGGCAACACTAATATTTTTTGTCTGTTTTTTCTGTTCACCGCAACGGCGAGCCTTGAAACGACGTATAAAAAAATCTCTGTAGTATAATAAAAATTATTTCCCGTGAGTATGAAATTTTCTGTTACTATTGTTTTTGATAATAATTGTGTGATCCCTGAGGTGAAACCGGAATGGGGCTTTGCCTGTGTTATCAAGACCGGAAACGAGATGATCTTGTTTGATACCGGCAATGATGGACGAATTTTGCTGGATAATCTGGCCAAATTACACCTCGATCCTTATGACTTGTCTAAAGTGGTCATATCGCATATGCACTGGGATCATGTTGGCGGATTGCCGGATTTACTACAGGCCTGCCCACAAAGCCCGGTATACCTGCCAGCTTCCGCTTTGGAAGATGATATTCGGATCATTCGTAGAATGTGTCGGGCAGTAATTCCGGTCAGGGAAGCTGTTGAGATTGCGCCTGATTTGTATTCGACCGGCGAACTGCCGGGATATGCCTGGGAGCAGTCGCTAATATATAAAGGCAATGGGGAGTTGAGTATTATTACCGGTTGCGCCCATCCGGGAATTGTAAATATTGTCAGGCGCGCTCAAGATATGTTTCCCGGATTACCGGTGAGTTTATTACTAGGCGGATTTCATTTGCATCATACAGCGCCAGCCGATATAGTTACTGTTTATCGCGAATTGCAAGCTGCCGGCGTTAAAACAATTGCCCCGGCGCATTGCACCGGTGAGGGTGCAATTGAAAAATGTCGTGATATTTTTGGCGACGGGTTTTTAACTGCCGGTGTTGGTTTTAACTTTATGCTTACCTGATATAAACAATTTATCAAATAAATACATTGTTATCGTTACAAGCAAACCGGGGTAAATTGGTTCCAGGTGCAAAAAATAGTGATTTTGACAAGCTTGAAGATACCGGGTAAGCGACCATAGGAAGGAGACCGCAGCGCCGCTGCAAATGGTAACGGTAACCAATCGCCGATCCATTTGCCATTTAGAGGAAAAACTACTGACCACTGGAACCAACAGGGCAGGGGTGCTGATAGAGCCTAATTCTTTCCAAATATTGACAACCGACTGTCCATAAACGGCAATGATAATACCGGTAATGGCTGCCGCCAGCAGACCGATTCGGGTATAATATGGAATTAGTCCTTCATCTTTATTATTACGTAACCGCCATAAACAATCCCTGCCGATAGTAATGCCGGCAATGAACATATAACTGTCTACTGTGGACATGATTGTTGCTATCAAACCGGTAAAGAACAATCCCAGGACTATGGGCGGTAAAACCAGTTGTGCAAGATCAAGATACCCGGTAACGGGATTGGCCAGATTGGGCAATAACGCCCGTGCATACAAACCGGTAAAGGTGGTCATAAAATCGAATGCCAACCAAAATAACACGGAAATAATAATGCCTCTGCGGGCAATTTGCGGAGTTTGCGCGGCAAAACATCTTTGATAAAAAGCCGGTTCGGTAAGGGTGGAAAGAGAGATAAAAAACCACATGATAATATAACCGGCTCCTTGTCCGCCATGCCATGAAAAATGGCCGGCAGGTAGATGCTGGCGTAAAAACTGCCAACCGCCAAATTGTTTAGTGCAGTATAGCAGAATAATAATAAATCCTGCATACATGAATAAAAACTGGACTATATCGGTTCTTACCACCGAACGAAAGCCACCGCTATATACATAACAAGTACTGAATATGGCGCCGATTATTATACTCAACACTAGGGGAATGTGAAAAAAATATTGTATCACTATACCTAACATTAACAGATAGGGAGCTGGAGTTGCATAAATAAAAACAAACAATGCGCCAAACAACGATGCTCTCCGCCCGTAAACACGTTCTAATTGTTGTGGTATGGTATATAAAGTTTGTTGTTGCGCTTTTTGCGCAATTACAAATGCAAAAATGAGCGCTGAAAAATAATAGGGTACACCAAATACCAGCCAGTTGGAAATACCGAAACGATATGAGAACTCGCCCACGCCAAGAATGCCACCGTACCAGGTAGTTACCAGGGTTGCAACAAAAGCCGGCAGCGTAAGTTGGCGGCCACCTAGTAAAAATTCGGATGCATTACCTGTATTCTTGATTTTTTTTGAGTTTTTGAATCCCAGAATGAAAATTGTAATAATATATCCAATAATTATTGATAAATCGGGCAGGGTCATACCCGTCGCTCCTGTCTAGTTGTATTAATTTCAAGACCGTTTCGCATAGCAGGCAATAATGAAAAGTTTCTATGCTATGTTTTAACTTAGGGATATTTACAATAAAGCTCAATACTTAAATTAAGTTTCTGGTCTTTGTAAGATTTGCGCAATTGCGCAATTTTGATATTTATTGTAATGATGAGAAAAAATTAAATTAATATTTTAATTTGTTGATTATAATGCAATTATGTATTTTGTATGATTATCATTATAATGCCCGGATTCTTTTTTTGAAAAAAAAGTCTTGACAATAATCTTAATTTTCTGTATAATTCTATGCAAACCTTTGTTCAAAAAGAGCAACCAAATGGCGAAACCCGCAATAACATTAAAAACAATTGCCGATCAGTTAGGTTATTCCGTTTCTACCGTATCCAGGGTACTTAACGGCCTGGCTGATAAATACCGGATCAGCAAAGAGACCCAGGAGGCCATTAAAGATGCTGCCCAGCGATTAGATTTCACTCCTAATCCGCTGGCCAGAGGATTACGAATGAATAAATCAAATACTATTGGCTTGGTCATTCCGGATATATCCAATCCCTTTTTTTCCAGTATAGCCCGCAATGTTGAACACGAAGCCCGCAAGCATCATTATTCCATCATTTTATGTGATACCGATGAAAATACCGCCCTCGAAATTGAATCTTTACAGTTATTGCAAAACCGTAAAGTAGATGGATTGATTATGTTACCGGTTGGACAAACATCCCAACATATCGAAAAAGTATATCAAACGGGAATGCCTATGGTAATAATTGACCGGTATTTTAAAGATGTTGACATTCCTTATGTTGCATCGGATAATTATAAGGGAGCATTTGAGGCAGTAAGTTATTTAATCCAATCGGGGCATACAACAATCGGTTGCATACAGGGTTTACGGCATACAATGCCAAACAGTGAACGTCTTCGTGGTTATATTGAAGCGCATCAGTATTATAATTTACCTGTTAATGAAAGATTGATAGTAGGGGATGGTTTTGGTGAGCAAAATGGGTTTTTGGAAACCAAATTGTTAATAAGAAAAGAAAAAGAGTTGACGGCTATTTTTGCCCTGAGTAATTTAATATCGCTTGGCTCGATTCGCGCTTTAAAGGAAGAGGGATTACGGATTCCCGATGATATTTCAATTATTTCGTTCGATGACCAACCCTATTCCGAATATCTATCTACTCCAATGTCGACAATATCTCAACAAAACAAAGAAATGGGGCAAATTGCTGTAAAACATCTGATCAGCCAAATTGATTCTACAATTCGCCCAAGCGGTGAATATGTTTTACTGTCGACAAAGTTAATAAAACGTAGTTCAGTAAAAATTTTATCAGCTTCAAAAAATATTATCAAGCAAATAAACAGAGGAGTCGTTTCTATGCAATAAAAAATGCTGCTAACCAGGAACCGCCAAGTCCGTTGATCAGCAGCATGATACATAGGTTGAATAAATAGTGAGTTTATACAACTATGCGTAGTAATTTATTATTTTGATGTTATAAATACAAGTATTTTTTTAAAATTCCCTCATTATTTTCCTTCAACCTGCTTTTCACGAATTAATTAGTAAATCCTTTTTTCCCTTCAATTTTTCAAAAATTTAACTATTGGCGGAAAAATGATTTCAATTAATTCAAAACTATTCAGAATTGACCTTTCTTGTAAACTGCATAACCTGTTCATTTGTAAACTGTTACATTTTTTATGCCAAAAATTAATATAAACAGCTAATCATTGATATTCACCAACATGTTTGTAGTAAAATTTTTAAGTAAATGAATTTTCAACAAGCAGAAATATTTATTAATTAAAGGAGGTGAAGTAAACCGTTATAAAAGATAGGGTGGTAGTTAACTAACAGCACAAAAAAGGAGGTTATAAATGTCAAGGATTATTGTGAAAAAATGCAGTATATTGTTTATCTTTTTATTATTGATAATTACTGCTAATCAGTTAGGCGCTGCAACCACGGGGAAAATCGCCGGCACCGTCAAAGATAAAGCAAGTGGAGAATTGCTGCCTGGTGTGAACATTACTATCGCCGGTACCCAACTGGGAGCTGCAACTGATATTAATGGTTATTATTTTATCATTAATGACCCACCGGGGAACTATTCGGTTCGTGCAAACATGATGGGTTATAAGGCAGTCGTTCAATCTAATGTGTTGGTTTCTGTCGACCGAACCGTCACCGCTGATTTTAATTTGGAAATAGCTGTGATTGAAGGCGAAGAGATTACAATTGTCTCGGAACGTCCTATTGTCGAAAAAGATGTCACGGGTAGTGTGGGAGTTATGAATGCGTCATACCTGGATCGAGCCCCAGTAATTAAACTCCAGGATGCAATAAGTCAGCAAACCGGTATCTATTCTACAGGTGAAACCAGTTACTTTAGAGGTGGTTTGGCATCCGAAGTTTCTTATAATCTGGATGGTACTTCAATGAACAGCGGCATCCTTTCCGATAACTGGCAGCGGTTGAATACCTCGGCTATGCAGGAAGTTTCATTGCTTACCGGTGGTTACAATGCTGAATATGGAAACGCCATGTCCGGTATCGTTAATGTTGTAACTAAAGAAGCTTCCCGGACAGAAGGAAAATATCATGGCACTGTGCAATATCGTGTAAGACCTGCGGGTCAGTATCATTGGGGTCCAAATATTTATAGCAATGACCTCTATAAATACACACATTATAATCTCGGTTTCTGGCAAAATGAGTTAACAGACGAAACCAAGCGTAATAATTTTGCCAACTATTTCAAACGGTTTTACGGCTGGGACGGCTCTAGAGTTCCTACGGCTGAAGAGTTGTTAAGCACATATCGGCAACAGATCACCCCGGATCCGATCATGGGTGACTATACCAAACGTCCTGAGCATGATATTGAAGGAACCTTATATGGTTCTATAACTAATAATCTCAATTTCTTAGTAACCGGTCGTTATAAACGTAGTGTGAATATATACCCACAAGCGCAGGAATATAACCCGGAATATAATATCCAAACCAAAATCAATTACTACCTTTCCGATAATAAAAAGTTAACCTTAAATTATTTGCGCGGTGGATATTCAAGCGCTACTTATACGGAAAGTAACTGGAACAATATGGAAAGTTCCCAGGAAGCCAGATGGCAACCTAATGCCGATATCCGTGATCCTTATGATAATAAGGCTTATGGCCCATGGGGTGGGTACTGGTTAAAAGGCCCTGAAGAAAAAACCGTTAATATGGCTACTATGAAATGGCAGCATACACTGTCACCAGCTACATTCTATACCGTACAATTATCTTATTTTACTGATAAAATGACGGAACTACAGGATTATGACAAATTGTCAACCTCGCTCGATCAGATGGGTTGGGGTGATAGTTGGTTTGATTTGGGTGGAAATTTCAGGCTTGAAGCGCGTCAAATTCAGGTGAATAATTACAGCGACAGCAAAGTTTTGAACTTGAAAACCGATATGGTCAGCCAAGTCAATAAAGCAAATCAGATTAAAAGTGGTTTTGAATTCAAGTATACTGATTTGAACTATGAACATTATTATATGGAATTCCCGGCTGGCGATGTATGGCACCTTGATAACGTATTTGACGGTAAACCGATTGAAGGAGCTATTTATGCTCAGGATAAAATGGAGTATGAAGGTCTGATCCTTAATGTTGGTTTACGTCTGGATGCATTCAATGCTATGCATGATTATGCAACTAGTATTTATGATCCACTTGGCTTCCAAACCTGGAATGGCGGCGATGGTGTAAATCCATCGAATACCACGCCAATCTGGCAATCCTATATGGATAAAAAGGACTGGTTTGCAGTAATACCCGGTGTAACTTCTGATTATAAAAGCGCCTTTGCCGGTAAAACAAATGATGGAATGACAGTAAATTCCGATTGGAAATTTGCCCTGTCACCGCGTATTGGCTTGTCATTCCCCATTACCGATAATTCCAAACTGCGTTTCAATTATGGGCATTTCTACCAGAGACCCTCGTGGGCAAAAATTTTGGGATTCCCCACCAGTTGGTATGATAGCAGTCCACTCAGTTCCGTTCGTATGGATCAGTGGCAGGGTTATTATGGACATCCAGGCTTGACTTATGAACGTACGATCCAATATGAAGTTGGTTATGACCAGAACTTTTTTGATATGTTCCGCCTTGCTGCAACCGCCTATTATAAAGATGCGAGTAATTTAACCCGCTTCTCTCATAACAGTACATATAATGTTTCGGGCGGCGGTTTTGCTGAAACCGGCTGGGGAAGTGGTAATTTCACAACCTGGTCCTATACCCGCAATATTGCAAACGATGGTCATGATAATATCTTTTACACCAATAATGCATTCAAAGATGTTCGTGGTGTTGAAATTGTGATGGAAAAGATGTTTACCAATCAATGGTCTGCAAATTTAACCTTTAATTATGGTCTGAGCTCCGGCGGTGTTACCGGTTATTGGATGTACTATGAAGATGCAACACGCGTCGACCAACCCCATAGTTATAGTGAACAAAAAGTATCCTGGATTAGCAGTTCAATTATCAAGGGATCCGTGAATTATGTAACTCCCAAAACTTTGGTAAAGGGAATTCTTGGCGATGTGACTATCGGTCTGTATCACGAATATTTTTCGGGCCCGGAATACACCTGGTATCCAAAAGATTATACCGGTTTGCGTTTCCCAAACAACAAACGCTGGTATCCACATCATCGTACCGACCTGAAACTGGCTAAAAGTTTCCCGATGGGTTTAGTCACCCCGGTTGTGAGTTTAGAAGTATTCAACCTGTTTAATTACTATGACCGGGTATTGCTTGGTGGCGAAGACCTGGATAACTGGGAAGAAAAGGGTATTATGCCGAAAAGCAGTGAAACCGGTGAAAATTCCGTATGGTGGTTTTACAATTCGATCAGCAACCCGAAACGTATGATTTATTTTACATTTAGCTTGGAATTTTAAATAGTGATTAATATGAATAATGAAGAAAATCATATTTAATTATTCTGAAAAATGTATTGCAGTTAATTTTACAGGAGAGAATAAATGAATCGAAAAATAATCCGATTTATATCAATTACCATCCTAGCCCTGATGGTTCTAATGACCCAGGTGTACGGGGCCGGATGGAATTATAAAGAATTGACCCGCTCCAAATTATGGGCTCGAATCTGGAATACAGCTTCCGTAGGTCAACCTACATCAGGAGGAAGTGAATTTTACAAATTCGATTATCCCGGACATTTGCTTGGGTCAAATATGAATGATCATTATGGTATGTGCGAATGGTCCGGTTGGATGGCCTGGGGTGAAGTCGATGGCATTGGTATTCCGTTCCGCCTCTGTATGGCTTATGATCCCAACCCGACTCATATTTCACCACTTTCCGATACTAAACTGGAAACTAATTATAACATGACCAATCCATCTATGCTGGCTGAAGAGATTGTCAGCGGTTCATGTTTAATGGTGAAATATGGCGTCGAAATGCATTTCCGGGCATTAGCGTGGAGTTATCCGAAATATGATGATTTCATCATTTACGAGTATACTTTCAAGAATACTGGAACTCATAATATTACCAATTTCCGGTTTGCTCCGACTGCGGAAATCTCCATTGCCACCCCGATAGCCGGCGGCTGGGATGATGATGAGCAATATGAATGGGATATTGACCATGAAGCATTCTATTTCCATGATGATGTTTTATGGAATTCCGACAATCAACCTGTTGTACGTTCTTATGGTTTGACTCGTAGCGACAAAGGTGAACCAGCTGATATTTTTTCACCTGCGGCTATAAATCATGAATTCCGCGCTCCACAATATTTTACTTATTACTGGATTGAAAAACCGCAAAAAGCTGATCCAAATGAACGCGATCACATGAACGTTGTTGATAAAGCCAATTTAAATCAGCAATCAAATCGGGTACAGTTAGATATCATGAATGATAACCCTGAAGTCGATTTCGATCCGGATGATTATATTTTAGCTTCATTAAAATATGATCAACCTTTACCAATGACGGATGAGTTTGGCAATTCATTAGCTGCTGAAGCCAGTCGTTTGGGTTTAACTGCACGCGCCATAACCCGTTATGAACGGCAGCCCGATTACCTGTATGCTACCGGTCCTTATAGTCTTGCGCCGGGCGCCGAAATTAAATTTGTTATGGCTGTCGCTTGTGGTATGATGGATTTTAACCGGGTAGCTGCTGGTGGTACTGAAAATGAAAGTCACCTTAAAGATGGTGCTACACGTTTGTGGGAAAATATTGATGCTGCTATTGAATTATATAACAATGGTTATCAATGTCCCGATCCACCGCCAACCCCAACCAACGGCATGAATTCCCTGACATTGACTCCCTTGCCATTGGGTGTTAAAGTACAATGGCCGGCGATTGAATCATCTTACCGTGACCCGGATTATGGTGTCTTTGATGTTGCCGGTTATCGTGTGTACCGTTCTACTTTCCGAAATGTTGGTCCCTGGACCCTGGTCAGTGATATTCCCGTTGCTAATGTTGAAATGGAAGACGGTATGGTAACTTACAATGATTCTAATTTGCAATTAGGTGTTGGTTATTATTATGCCGTCACCAGTTATGATACTGGTCACAATTCCCCCTGGCCTTTTAATCCTTCAGTAACCAGTGTGCCATCATTGGAAAGTGGACTGGTTAATGCCAACCTGGATCCTGTTTATCCTATGGCTGCACCAAGCAATAAAATGAGTGACATTCGTGTGTACCCAAATCCATTTATTCAACACAGTCAACTTCGTGGTGAAGGTGAAGGATACCGTATCGAGTTTGTTAATGTCCCCTCCAAATGCACGATTCGTATTTACACCCTGGCCGGCGAGCACATCAGGACAATTGAGCATAATGATGGTAGCGGCGCAGAACCGTGGGGATCAAGAGCTCTTGGAGATTACCAGGTAAATAAATATCTCCAGTATGTAGCGCCAGGTACATATCTCTTCCATGTCGAATCACATGTAGCCGGACATGAAGGAGAAGAAAAAATCGGTAAATTTGTAATTATTAAATAAGAGCTTTGAATTCCCATTTAATCGGAGGGATGTATAATGAAGAATAAATACATCAAGATATATTTACTAATATCTTTACTTGTGCTGTGTTATGTTCCATTACTAATGGCGCAAACACCAAAATCGCCGGTTGCGGGATTTGAACCCCCGGATTTTAACCGGGTTGGTCAAACCGGCTGGCAGTTTTTACATTTACCAACCTCGGCACGATCTGCTGCATTAGCTGATATCAAAAGCGGTTTGACTGAAAATAATGTTTCCGCCATTTTTAACAATCCAGCTAACCTGGTTGATGTAAAAAATATTGATATTAGTGTTACCAAGATCAATTATGTAGCCGATATCGCATACCTCACTGCCGCTGTTGCCAAGAATTTCGGCAAGTGGGGAAACTTTGGATTGTTTTTCGCCAATCTGGATATCGGCGATATGTATCGTACGGAAAACGTCTATAATGAAAGTATCGGTTTAACTGAACGCAGTGGTGATTTGGGTACTTTTACTGCCGGAGATGTCATGATCGGTTTATCCTATGCCAGGATGATTACCGACAAATTATCTATTGGTGGTAATATAAGTTATATTGAGGAAAAACTGGATGATACAAAAGTGAAGAACTGGAACACTGATTATGGTATTTATTACAGAACCGGTTTCAGATCTTTACGTCTCTCTATGGTTGCCCGCAATTTTGGTCCGGATACTGAATTTGTCGGTTTTACCCAGTTGTACGGTTTACCGCAAAGCGTACGTATGCCGATTGATTTCCGGGCCGGTATCGGTTATGATATAATCGAACCTAAAACCGATTCACCGCATAAACTGTCTGCTTTCCTGGAAGGCGTTCATCCCAATGACGGCCCCGAACGGATTCATGCTGCCCTGGAATATGGCTTAATGGAAGTGCTCATGTTGCGTGGCGGTTATAAATTCAACTATGATGAACAGGGTCTTACCCTGGGTACCGGTATTAATTTCTCAATGGGTGGGATGACCGGACAAATTGATTATGCGTATCTGGATTATGGCCGATTAACAAATGTACATTTGTTCTCGGTATGTTTCAAAGTTGATTAATTTTGTCTTTGTTTTCCCGGCTGCCTGTATTACTTGCAGGCAGTCGGGATTTTTCAGGTTACCGAAAGATATGATTATTATCTGCTTGTTTCAACAAGAACGGTGTTGTGATTATTTTTCGGGAAAGGAAAAATAATGATTAAGAAAAATTCAATTATTTATTTGATCTTATTATTTTTATGTATAACCATATATCCTGTTTACAGCGAACAACAGCCTTGCAGACAGCTATCCCTTCAAGAGTATACAGATAAAGTAGCTGGTGGTTGGTTAGGTCAGGCAATAGGTGTGTTGTATGCTCAATGGACCGAGGGTCGTTGGCAGGGTGAAATTGTACCGTTTGACCTTGAAGATTGGTATCGCATTAAACCTGAAATTGAACAAAAAATAAATGAACACCCCGGAGACTGGCAGGAAAAACGGAAATTTGCCAAACAATTTGTAATTGACAAACAGAACTGGGAAATATATAAACCGGAAGAGATGTCCGACCAGGATGACTTGTATGTTGAATTTATGTTTTTACATGCAATTCATAAATATGGTTTGGATGTTACCGCCCGTGAAATTGCTGAGGAGTGGATTTCCTATATTGATCCCGAAAGAATTTGGTGTGCCAACAAAGGCGCGTATGACAATTTTTTAAGAGGTATTTGGCCACCTCTGTCCGGAAATCCCCGTTATACTCCCTGGGGTGACGCCATCGATTTTCAGATCGAAGCGGATTTATTTGGTCTAATATCCCCCGGAATGCCGCGTATCAGTAATGCCTGGGGTGACAAAGTCGGGCATATTATGAATTATGGCGATGGCGTATATGCTGGTATGGCGGTTGCGGCTATGTATTGTGAGGCATTTTTTGAAAAGAATCCCAGAGTATTAGCGGAATATAGTTTAAAAGCAATTCCGGCGGAAAGCGGGTATGCCAAGATGGTGCAAGATGTGCTTGATCTGCACCAGCGATATCCGAACTGGCAGGATGCCTGGAAAAAGCTGGAACCGAAATGGGGTATTAAAGATGGCAAACTGGTCAGCGGGGTTGATGTGCGGATCAATGGCGCCTATATTTATATGGGCTTGTTGTATGGCGAAGGTGATTTTTGGAAGTCGATGAATATCTCCATGCGTTGCGGTCGCGATAGTGATTGCAATCCTTCCAGTGTCGTCGGTATTCTGGGAACGGTTATGGGTTTACAAAATATCCCTGTAAAATGGAGTATACTTAAAGATTTACCCATCGATAATATTGCAATTAAAGAAATTTTCCCCCAAAAGATACAATGGAATGACTTAATCGACAAGACAGTCGAAGTTGGGAAATGGAATATTTTACAAAATGGTGGATATATTAAAGGTGATATTATTAATATACCCTATAAAACCCCAACCTCATTGCCGCTTGAGCAAACGGTTTGGGAAGAAACGAAAAAGTAATAAAGTAACCCTTGTTGAATTCAAAATTCAGGGAATTAACTATGCCCGAAAAAGACCGATCCCATAAGGATAGAGTAAACAATGCGATCCATTATCAAAAACCGGATCGTACCCCCAGAGATTTTGCCGCAGTACCGGAAATTTGGCAAAAGCTGGCAGAATATTTCGGGACTGATGATCGAAAAGAAATATTGAAAAAACTGGATGTTGATTGCCGAATCGTCTACTATGATAATTTCTGCCATAATCCGCAGGTGGATGAATCACAAGTTAATTTAAAAAGTTCACAGGAAAGGGCTTCATTAAGCGGTATGTGGCGTAAAATTGAGCCCGACGGTTCTTCACGCGATATCTGGGGGGCGCATCGCAAAAGAGTGCAAACCCCGTTTGGATTCCTGGACGAGTTTGCTTCATTTCCCCTTGAAACAGCCTCGAGTATTGATGATTTAAAAAAATATCACTGGCCGGAGCCGGACTGGTGGGATTTCAGCCATTTACGCGATTACATAAATGATCTGAATGATACAGCTCTATATAACATTCGCTGGCGGGTGGGTTCATTTTTTGAAACGGCCTGGTCACTGTATAATTTTGAAAAATTTCAACTCGACCTGGCTATGAATCCTGATATGGTTGTTTATGTTATGGAACGTATTGCCGAAGTGCATTATGAAAATCTACGCCGGGTTTTGGATATAGCGGAAGATTTAATTGATATTGTCTATTTTTATGATGATGTAGCTTCCCAGGAAAATTTATTGATAAGCCCGGCTATGTACCAGGAATATATTCAACCATTTCATAAAAAATTGATTGATATAGCTGCCAAATATAATAAACCGGTGATGATGCATTGCTGTGGTTCAATTTATACTTTGATACCGACATTGATAGATATGGGTTTAAAAATTCTCAATCCTGTTCAACCTTCGGCAAGGAATATGAATCCGGAACGGCTGGCAAAGGAATTCGGCGGCCAGCTGGCTTTTCACGGTGGAATCGATGTTCAACAATTTTTACCACATGCTTCGCCACAACAGGTAAAAGAAAATGTGCAGTATATCGCTAATGTATTGGGTAAAAACGGTGGTTACATTATGGCCGGTTCGCATCATTTACAGGCCGATATTCCACTTGATAATGTGCTGGCTATGTATGGACTGAAATGAGTGTAAATATTTTTATAAGAACAATTTCATAATAATAGTTTAAAGTGATATTTAACAAAATTTAAGGTTTATTTATGGGTAAAGTAACGGTTGTAGGAAGTTATATCGTGGCGCTGGTCATGGATACAAAAAGAATTCCTCTTGAAGGAGAAACCGTAATGGGTTATAATTATCATACTACCCATGGCGGCAAAGGATCAAACATGGCTGCTTGTGCGGCTCGTCTTGGCGCTGAATCGACCTTTATGGGAAAAATCGGCAGGGATAATTTTGGCGAGGAATTTCTAGAATTACTGCAAAAAGAAAAGGTAAGTTGCAGCGGTGTTTTGTACTCGGAAAAATTTCCTACGGCTGTCGGTTTTATTATCTTTAGCTCCAAAGGCACCAATTCAATTGTTATCGATATTGCCGCTAACGGTGATTTTTTACCTCAGGATATTGATAAACATAAACACATCATCGAATCAGCCGATGTAATTTTATCTCCTTTGGAAATTCCGGTCAATACCGCCCTGGCTGCCGGCCAGGCAGCAAAAGCCCAGGGTATTAAATTCATTCTCAATCCTGCCCCGGCTGTAGATTTACGGGGTTACGATCTCAGTTCTGTATTTGCTTTGGTGCCAAATGAAACAGAAGGCCGTGTATGTATCGGTCTGGAGCCCAATGATCCTATTCCTGATGAGGATTTGGCCGCTGCGTTATTAGATTTGGGACCGGAAAATATTATTCTCACCCTGGGCGCTAAAGGCGTTTTATGGGCTTCAAAACAGGGTGTAAAGCATATCCCGGCGCTTAAAGTTAAGGTCGTCGATAGCGTGGGCGCCGGTGATGCATTTAACGCCGGACTTGCCGTAGGATTAAGCGAAAATAAACCCCTGCCGGAAGCGATCGCCATAGGCATAACTGCCGCATCGCTTTCCACCCAATACCGGGAAACGATTGAATCGTATCCCTATCGCGATCAGGTTGATGCCAGGATTAAGGAAATTTTGACAAAAATTTAAAAAAGTGTGTATTTATTAAAACAGAATTGATCAGTTCAATTGACAAGTAATTTAAATTAACAATTAATCCAGGAAAAATGCCATGATAATAGTTTACGGATTTTTACTCGTTTTAATCGCCGGATTTTTTCAGGGTACATTTATATTACCCATGACCATGACCAAAAAATGGCAGTGGGAACATTCGTGGGTTACATTTTCCTTATTTGGTATGCTTGTTTTTAACTGGATCATAGCATTGATCCTGTTTCCCAATATTTTTTCGATTCTGGGAATGGCTGCCTCCAGGGATTTATTATTCATCATCCTGTTTGGAGCAGGGTGGGGAATTGGAGCAGTTTTATTTGGTTTGGGAATGGATAAACTGGGTATGGCGCTGGGGTATCCAATCATTATGGGTATAATTGCCAGTCTCGGAGCATTAATCCCATTGCTCATCTTTTTCCCTGATGCAATGTTGCAGACCAAAGGCATAGTGTTACTCATTGGTGTGATAGTTACAATTCTCGGTATCATCGTTTGCTCGCAGGCCGGGGTAAAGAAACAACCAAAAGCTGCTGCGACAACAACCAAAGGCAGCACCATTACAGTTGGCCTGATAATAGCTATATTTGCCGGAATATTATCGTGTCTGCCTAATGTTGGTATGGCTTTTGGCTCCAATCTGGTACAGGCGGCTGTTGATTCCGGGGTATCCAAAACCATTGCCGGTAATATTGTCTGGTCGTTATTTTTTACAATCGGATTTTTAGTCAACTTTGCATATTGTTTATATTTAATGCTAATTCATAAAAATTACCGGGACTATTTTAACCCCCATACCGGTAAAAATATTTTGTGGGGTTTTCTTATGGCCATTATGTGGATTGGCAGTTTTTATTTATATGGTATAAGCGCGGTACAACTGGGCCGTTGGGGGGTAATTGTCGGCTGGCCATTGTTTATATCGTTATCAATTATTGTCGGTAACCTGTGGGGACTCTGGAAGGGCGAGTGGAAAGGGGCAGCACGCCAAGCCAGAATGTTATTATATTACGGTATGTCGCTGCTGATTGTGGCTGTGATTATTATTGCTATCAGTAATTCCCTGTAATCATTTTTGCGCTATTAGGAGGTACACATGAACCGCAAAAAGATCTTTTATGTGTTAATTGCAATATTCATATTTTCAGTATATATTAATAATGATATTGTCTATTCCGCGGCGCCCAAAGGCATGCAACTGGTTCCGGCCGGGGAGTTTCAATTCCATGTTGAGTATCGCTGGCGTGAAGGCTTAACCCTCGATACCCTGGTTTATGACGATCACGGTTTCAGGTATCGCTTTAATGAAAAAGTTTATGTACCGGCATTTTATATCGATAAAACTGAAGTAACCAATGAGCAATTTAAAGCATTCCTTGATGCCACCCATTATAAACCACAATGGCCGGAAAACTTTTTAAAGCATTGGTCTAACGGAATGTATCCGGCCGGTAAAGCAAATCATCCGGTGGTGTGGATTTCACTTGAAGACGCCTGTGCTTTTGCAAAATGGGCAGGTAAGCGCCTCCCTTCGGAACAGGAATGGCAAAAAGCGGCGCAAGGCACCGATGGCCGTGACTGGCCATGGGGGAATGTTTACGATCCCAATAAGGCAAATATAGATTCCGATGATACTCAAGCGGTTGGCAGTTATCCGCAAGGCGCCAGTCCTTACGGCTGCCTGGATATGACCGGGAATGTGTGGGAATGGACGGATTCCTTTGCCTCGGACGGTTATCATTATTTTTCATGGATACGCGGCGGCAGTTATTTCTTTGCGAAAGGCAGTCTCTGGTATATGCAGGGAGGCCCTATAGCGAATTACCAGCGGACCAAGTACTGGTATATGACCCCGGCATTGAACCGCAGTTCCTCAATCGGTTTCCGTTGTGTCAAGGATGCTAAATAAATTAATAGCTTTTGACGCTATTCTTTACAGGAGAATAACATGAAAAATAAAATATACCCTATATTCATAATAATATTAATCTGTACATATTTATTCCCGGTTGCCGGCAACGCCAAAATTCAATTGCAGTACCTGCCGAACAAGGATATGGTGAAATACATTATTCTGGAAAATGACAGTGTGCAATATAAATTATTGTGCGAGAAAGGGATTCATCTTGCCGGGCTTTTGGATAAAACCACCGGAATCGATCTGATGCAAGGCAATCCGCCGTTACTGTTTATATCTGTACGCATGCCCTGGAGTTTGAGCGATGTCGGTTATCAATTATTTACCTTTACAGAGGAACAGCAAGAGGGCAGGAAGGCGGTGACCATTAGCCAGCAATCCGGTTATGTGGAAAATCCGATTGTGATAACACAAACATTTGCCCTGGATAACAGCGCCAAATTATCCTGGCAGGTACAACTGGTCAACACTTCAACCGGCGGACGAACCTATCGTGATCCCGAAACCGTGACCAATAATATTTATTTTCCGGTTTTGCAAAGATTCCAGTTAGGCAAAACGGCCGATATGCATTACCTGTTACCGACGCAGAATAGCTTTTATTGCATTGATAATGCCGATGATTTTATATTTTATTTTACATCGAGCGAAGATCCTAAAATGCCGATTGATATTTATAATGAAAAAAGCAATAACGGCGTCTATTTTCATTTTCTTGCTTCAAAATTTTTCCTGAATTTTACGGATAAAAATGATTTAATTTCCCGGGTATTTAAATTAACCCAGGAACCCGGCCAAAAAACCGAGTTACTGAACTGTCTCATCAGTCCGCACCAGGGGGACTGGCATGCTGCCTTTTGGGCTTTTAAAAAATATATTCGCGCTAATTTCGATTTCACATACTATAAACGTCCCATCCAGGAAAAATACCGGCAGCGCTTTGTATCGCATTTTACCTTCCTGTATGGACATGATATTTATGATCCTAAAGATAACCGTTTTCGCATCGATGAGTTTCTGGATGAAGGAGAATTGAATTTCGGCGGCTATGATTATATGCTGCTTTGGCATGATTATCCACGTATGGGGATCGATAACCGCAACCAGTTTGACATGTACTCTGATCTGCCCGGCGGATTACCCGGCGTAAAGGAAATGGTGGAC
This sequence comes from bacterium, assembly GCA_029561455.1. Lineage (GTDB taxonomy): Bacteria > Zhuqueibacterota > Zhuqueibacteria > Residuimicrobiales > Krinioviventaceae > Fontivivens. The sequence goes on along the minus strand of JAKQIY010000068.1, from coordinate 361,187 downwards.
AAAGCCCATACGCGCGACGTGCATGTTTACATCCCCTACAAGCCCTGGGATATTATGAACGGCCGCACCGGACATTTTGAACGCGAAGCCGAAATTGCTAAAGCCATTGGTTCGGATGGCGTTTTTCTAGATACCATGGGTGAATCGGATATCGCTTTTCGTACTGCGTTGGACGCCGTGAATCCTGATAATGTTTTTGTCAGTGAAGGCCGGCCGGATTTGGCTGCTGCCGAATTGGTTACAGGCAGTTGGAACCAGCAGGGTAATGCTACTAATAAGATGCCTAATGTCGATCTGTTCCGGTTTATTATACCGGAACATAATGTACATAATATCAATCGCGGCGCGCGTGACCGGGATGAATTGATTTATAATGCGCTTTTTAACGGCACCGGGTTTATTGTATGGGAAGATATTTTTGGTGAAATTAACCGCTATTCCTGGAATGAACGGGTACTGATCCATCGCTACAGCCGTATTATCCATGAAAACCGTGATGCCTATTTAACCGATAATCCGATGCCGCTGGTCACAGATTTACGCGCCGATGTCTTTGTCAATGCTTTCCCGGTTACGGACAAGTGCGTATACCCGGTATACCAGTTGGGACGGGAAGAGGTTGACCGTAGCCTGGATAACCGGCTGATCGGTCCGTTTATGCTGGTTTCTCACCCCGATGACTGGCATTATGTCGATGTTTGGAATCATCAAACAATTCCAACCGTCAAACAGGATGGTCGGACAGTGCTGGTATTTCCGGAAGAACCAACGGATGTAATGTCTTGCATAATAGCCATGCCGAAAAATCTGCAAGTTGATAAACAGGGTAATACTCTGAATATCAAAGCCGTAAAACCGCTTGATAATTCATTTATCCAAATCAATACTGTAAACAATTTAACAATGATGGAAGAAGAAAAGATGAAAATTACCGGCGCTAGTGGTATGGTTGATCTTGCTCAACTGGACCTAAAGTTCCCCTATAAAGTCATAGTTAAATTGATGCAGGATTCGGTGCTTAAAGATGAAATAATTGTCGATACCGGTTGGTTAGTTTTTGACTCGAAAAAATAGAGTGGTAATACTGTGCTTTATACCGAACTTGCTAAAAAAATTCAATATACGAATGTTCGCGCGGATGCAACATACGAAGAGATAAAATTGCATTGTGAACAGGCCGCCGAGTATGGCTTTCATGCCGTAATGCTTCAGCCCTGTTGGGTTTCCCTGGCTCGTAAAATACTGAATGGCAGTGGTGTTCGGATAGCCACAGCAATCTGTTACCCGATGGGGGGTGAAACCACGGCCATGAAAGTGGCAATGGTAAAACAAGTTATCCGGCTAGGTGTGGATGAATTTGATTTTCAGCCGAATATAGGATTTTTACGTAGCGGCATGATCCGCGAATTTGTGCGTGAACTTGAAGCCATAGTCAGGGCTGCAGGTAAACGTCCGGTAAAATGTATGTCCGAATTTGGATTTCTGAATGAACAGGAAAAAATTAATTGTATAACCCTGGCAGAACAAGCCGGTGTGCAATATATAAAAAATTCCAGTGGCATCGGACCCGGCGGTTCTGCAGCTACCCCTGAGGATATACTTTTTATAAAAAAGCATTTAACCGGGCGGGCAAAAATCAAGGCATCCGGGCAAATAAAAAGCTATCAACAAGTTGTGGCCCTTTTTGCCGCCGGCGCCGACCTGATTGGCTCCAGCGCCGGCCCTGCAATTATTCAGGGATCAGAAACGGTTAGTGTTTCTTATTAAATTATCTAACGCACCTATTAACTGAAAGTGTAATTACCTTTGTGTGGATTGATTAAAAGTAAAAGCAGGTTGATGAAAACAAGAGTGAAAAAAACTGTAACTGTAAAACTGGTAATACTAACCGGCTTGCTTTTTTTTATTTTTTTCTTTCAAAATTGGGCATGCAATCACGATTCAGAAACTGCCCTGCAAGCATATCATCAACAGTTGCATCATTTCAGAACCGAATTCAGAGTTAAAGACATGCCGGATGTGAAATTTTTTCTGTTCGGCATGGGCAACCGGGAAAAATTGTTATATAAAAATGGAAGTTTAATTAAAAGCCTGACAGGTGAATTAATCGCTGAATGGCCTGTACAACATGAGATCATCATACCAAACCAATACCGGGTTGAAATTACCAATTCAACCGGTGAACAAATTATGATTGTGGAAAATGAAACAGGAGTTTTCATTACCGAAAATAATTCAACCCGACTAGTACCCAGAACGAATTCTCCTGTTCGTTTACCCGATTTTTCCGGTCATAAATATAGTGATATACTCAAAGTTTTACATCAGGAAATACTGGTCAATATAATCGACAGTAAACCGGTACCCAATTATTTTGTTTATACAAATCCCTGGCGCCGCGATGCAGCCATGATGGCGATGTGTTTACAGGAAACCGGGAATATAGATTTGATAGGAAACTGGGTTACAAGCCTTGACGATCCTTATGAGCATAATAATGGCTCAAAACATGGCTTACCGGAAAATGAAGCTGATAACCTCGGTCAAACTCTATACTTGTTGTCATTTTTTGCCGATCAAAATCATCCTCTGGTAGCTAAAATTTTGGATGAATGCCAAAAGATCACTATTCAGGACAGTAATGGAATTTATATCGAAGGACGTTCCGATTTTCATAATGTCCCGGCATACCAAACAAAATGGCTCAAGTTCGGTTTGCGTAAACTTGGGATAGAAGACACATATACTATTCCACAGGTTGAAGATAATTATTCACCCCTTTTCTGGTGGGATTATACTGACTATTATGTAAAAACAAATCTCTGGAAAGATGATAAGTATCCTTATATCAGTTGGGCGCAAGATCATTTTTTTAGTGAAAAAACCAGTCCGATCAGCAACCGAATTTACCCGTTGACCTGGGAAATTGATGCCAGTGAAGCTAATTATAATGGTATGCGAATTATCGATGAGGAGTATGTCGTCAACCGAATTTCATCACCTCATACCTGGCATGCGGCTGAGGTATTTTTGTATTTGCTAAAGCTAAACAAGAAAGACTCGTGATTTGATGATTAATGATATTCTATTTCAGCAGAGGACAATAATGGATCAACAAAAGATAATGTATCTGAGATTGATAATTTTAATTTTTTTCATCGGTATATTATTGCAATGCAATACTGAAAAAAAAATATCTCCCGGCCATATCGGACGCCCTCCCTTACCTGTGACTGACGTTACATTTTTTTCCAGTTCCCTGCAACGCGATATGCATATAAATGTTATTTTACCCCGTAACTATGACAAATCGGATTTACGCTATCCGGTTCTTTATTTATGTCATGGCCTGACTTCCAATTATCATGAATTTAAATATGCAGTCCCTGAATATCTGAATCGTTTCGATATGATAGTGGTTATGGTTGATGTCGGTAATTCCTGGTATGTGAACTGGGCTTATTCAGCTGATAACCGGCCTTACAAATTTGCCGATCATGTATGTAAGGATATAATTAATTATGTTGACAACCATTATCGTACAATTGCCGACCGTAAGGGAAGGGCTATAAACGGCATCTCAATGGGCGGTTTTGGCGCTATGTCTTTGGGGCTTTCCCATCCTGAATTGTTTTGTTCTGTCGGCAGTCACAGTGGCGCGCTTGGGTGGGCGGCGAGTCAACGTTTGTTGCTGGAAAAAGGTGAAAAGCCCTGGGTAATATGGGAACAGGCGCTTGCTGATACGGTTACCCGTTATAATAATATCAATATCAGGGGTTTTTCCAGTATAGTAGAGAGAACGCCGCAAGGTCAGCCATTTATTAAACCGGAAGACGCTGATGCAGTTGATCCTTTTAAACTGGTATTGCAAATCCCTAAAGAAAAGTTACCGCACATTTACCTGGATTGCGGTACAGGCGATGGTTTAATAAATTCTGCACACGATTTTATGCAATTGCTTGTAAAGAATGATATTGCCTTTGTTTATGGTCAGTCTGATGGTATTCATGAAGAGGATTACTGGGGCAGAGAATTAAGTATATCTATGGCGGTACAATATGCCGTCATGCTGAGAAATATTTGGGGTCGTGAATTCGAACGTTACGATCCTTATAGTGAAAAGAAATGATTATATTAATAAATCAAGTAACTAATAAAAGTGGAGGTTAATATGAAGGTTTCAAACAAATTATTAATTATCTTGTTATTTACAGCACTGGTTGTTGTAACCGTAAATGCAAAAACTATTACTCTTTCCAAAGAGGTTTTGCAGGACAAGATTAAAGGCGGCTGGGCCGGACAGGTTATCGGCTGCTCATTTGGCGGCCCAACCGAGTTCAAGTACCGCAGCACTTTTATCCAGGATTATCAACCACTGGAGTGGAATGAAAATGTAATGAAATATTTTTATGAAAATGTTCCCGGTTTGTATGATGATGTATATATGGACCTGACATTTGTCGATGTTTTTGATAAAAAGGGCATCGACGCCCCGGCTGATGAATTTGCCAAAGCATTTGCCAATGCCGAATACCTGTTGTGGCACGCTAATATTGCCGCGCGTTATAATATTCTGCGCGGAATCATGCCGCCAAAATCAGGGCATTGGCACTATAATCCCCATGCTGAAGACATTGATTTTCAGATCGAAGCGGATTTTGCCGGGTTGATGAGTCCGGGAATGATCAATACCTCAGCTGAAATTTGCGATAAAATTGGCCACATTATGAATTATGGCGACGGTTGGTATGGTGGCGTCTATGTCGCCGCGATGTATGCCCTGGCTTTTACTTCCAATGATTTGAACTATATTATAAATGAAGCCCTGAAAGTAATCCCCAAAGAGAGTAAATACTACCAGTGTATGAGCGATGTGATCAAATGGCATAAACAATACCCGGATGACTGGAAGATGACCTGGTTCAAAACCCAGCAAAAATGGGGTCAGGATATTGGTTGCCCGGATGGTGTGTTTACGACCTTTAATATTGACGCTAATATTAATTCCGCCTGGATTTTGTTAGGTTTACTGTATGGCGACGGCGATTATACAAAAACACTATCCATCAGCACCCGTGGCGGCGATGATTCCGATTGCAATCCGGCCAGTGCCGGCGGTATTCTTGGTACAATGCTGGGTTACAGCAATATACCGGCTTTCTGGAAACAAGGCATTGATAAAGTTGAAGATATGGATTTTAAATACACCACCATGTCGTTAAATGATACCTATACGATGTCATTCAATCAAGCCCTGGAAGTGATTAAAAAGAACGGCGGCCAGGTTGGTGATAAAGATGTAACCATAACTTTTCAGGAACCTAAAGCGGTAAAATTAGAGGTTGGCTTTGAAGGACATTACCCGGCTAAACGCGCTCAACTAGGCAAAAAATTTAACGATGAGGCCACCTTTGAATTCGAAGGAATCGGTTTTGCCACTACCGGCTCTGTCCGTAAAACCGGCGATGACGATTACATTTTTGATGTCGAGATGTATATCGATGGCAAGCTGGTGGAAACCTCGAAAATGCCGAGTAAATATATCATCAGAAAAGATCCGCTTTTCTGGCAGTATCAGTTGTCTAATGCAAAGCATACCGTAAAAATTAAAATACTAAATCCTTCGGATAAAGCGCAAATTGAAATAGGCGACATTATTACTTATACCGATAAACCCTTAACTCCCAAATACTAATCCGGTATGACCCTTTATCTGATTAGTATGATATAACCGCAGCAGGAACATGGCCTTTAACATGTTCCTGCTGTAAATTTAAAAATTATAATCAAGTTAGCGGACAGATAAAGATAGTTTGAGTAAACTCTTTAATCATATCTGCCGAAAAAGGAAAAAAAGATGAAAACAAAAATCGTACTAGTAATTTTCATTTCTCTTTTAATGTCGTTATTGGCATGTTCAAAAAGCGATATCAAAACCATTAGTGTAACAGAATTACAGGATAAAATAGCCGGCGGTTGGGCCGGCAAAATGTTTGGGGTTTCTTATGGCGCTCCTACAGAATTCCGCGCCATGGGGGAAATGTATACCGATAGCCTGACCTGGGAACCAAATCGCGTCACCAATTCCCTGCAACAGGATGATCTGTATGTGCAAATGAGTTTTATGATGACAATGGACAAATATGGCATTAATGCTCCGGCGGATAAACTGGCGGAATCCTTTGCCAATGCCGGATATATGCTATGGTGCGCAAATGTTCAGGCGCGCAAGAATTTCTTTGACGGCATTATGCCGCCATTATCAGGTAGTCCCAAGTACAGTTTATGGGCTGATGCCATTGATTTTCAGATCGAAGCAGATTATATCGGTTTTATGTGTCCGGGAATGCCGCAAACCTCTAATGCAATATGCGATAATGTCGGTCATATTATGAACTATGGAGACGGCGTCTATGGCGGAATGTTTGTCTGCGCTCTGTACACCCAGGCCTATTTTGAAAAAGATATTAATAAAATTGTCAGTAATGCCCTGCTGGCTATCCCGGCGGAAAGCGATTATGCAAAATGCATTCAGGATGTTATAACGCTTTATCAAAAGTATCCTGACAGCTGGCAGTCCGCCTGGGGCGAATTTGAGGAAAAGTGGGGCGATACCGATTTGAGCGGCCCGCTCAATCCGTTTAACATCGACGCCAAAGTAAACGGCGCATATATTGTGATGGGCCTGTTATATGGTAACGGCGATTATGAAAAGACAATGGATATCTCTATACGTTGCGGACAGGATTCGGATTGTAATCCGTCCAATGCCGCTGCGGTTTTAGGCATTCGCGACGGCTATTCCAATATCCCGGGTAAATGGAAGGGCGGAATCGATGCTATTGCCGATTCGATATTTATCTTTACAGAATATTCCTTTAATAAAGTTGTGCAAAATACCCTGAAATATGCTGAACAATTGGTTACCGAGAATGGCGGAAAAATTGAAAATGATGTTTTATATGTCAAAACTCAACTCCCGTTAGCGCCGGCAAAGCTTGAAGTTTCGTTCCCCGGCATTAAACCGGTATCTCTCGCTAATATTAATGATCCCAACTGGACCTGGAGCGGCAAATGGCAAACCATAGCGCCGCCTGCCGAATATGTAGTATTGGAACAACCCGGTTCCAAAGTTACAAATGCCAAAGGTGCTGAAGCAAAATTCACGTTCACTGGTACAGGTATATTAATAGTTGGTAAGTGGGATCAGGATTGCGGTATTGCAGATGTGTTGGTTGACGGGCAATTGGCGCGCACCATCGATAATTATTATTGGGTCAGCAATTACGGCGGCGACAATGCATTTCTCTATCACAATCTGGAATTGGCTCCCGGTGAACATACCATAGCCATTGTCAACAAAGGTGAAAAGAATGCCAAGGCCACAGATACCAGGTTAAAAATTCAAGCCGCTGTGGTTTACGATAAAAAGTAACATCTCATAAAGGGAGTATTGTTGATTTAACGAATGAGGAATATATGAAAAGGATATATCTGTCCGTTCTTTTAATCTTGTGTTTGTTGTCGGCCGCATCATCTGCGGAAAAACAAAAAGTGATTTTTGATTGCGATCTGGGCGATGATATTGATGATGCCTTTGCACTGTCACTCTTATTAGCTAGCCCTGAACTGGAAGTCCTGGGACTGGTTATGGATTATGGAAATACTCCTAAACGGGCGCAAATTGCCTGCCGTATGTTGTACGAGACCGGTTTGGAACATATTCCGGTGATTGTCGGCCGTAAAACTGTCGATAATTATTCCCCCCAGTTTATTTGGGGGGAAGGGTTTGATAAAATAAAACCGGTGAATACAAACGCCGCCGATTTTATCATTCAAAATCTGAAAAAATACCCGAATGAAGTGATACTGTTTACTGTAGGCCCGGTTCCCAATATGCAGGATATTCTGAAAAAAGACCCGGATGCATTAAAACTAGCCAAACATGTTTATTCCATGTTCGGGTCATTTTATATGGGCTATGGCACAGGTCCGATACCGGAAGCAGAATGGAATGTGCGGGCCGATCTGGACGCTGCAAAAGCATTTGTTGCCAGCGGCGCCAGGATCACCTATGCCGGATTAGATATTACCACATTTGTTAAATGGGACGCGGAGAACCGCTTAAAGCTGTTGATGAGGCAGTCGCCATTGACTAGTGCGATTTGCAGTCTATATACTTTATGGGGATACGAAACCCCAACGCTATTTGATTGCGTAGCGGTTGGTATGTTATTGTGGCCCGATTTGTTCACAACCCGACCTGCTTGCGTCAAAGTCATTGGCGACGGTCTCACAGTTATTGATGAATCCGGTAAATTCAATTGTGAAATTGGCATTTCAATAAACAAAGAAGAATTTCTAAAACGCTTGCTTGATCGGTATGTTAAACAAAATTTAGGCAGAAAAGTTGAGTAATTCATCTATTTATATAAAATAAAGTAGAGGAGAAAGAAAATGGTTATTGTGCAATCTTATGCGCTTGCGGTTTTCATGTGCTTTATTACCATGTTATGCTGGGGTAGCTGGGGTAATACTCAAAAACTTGCCAGTAAGGAATGGCGGTTTCAATTGTTTTACTGGGATTATTCACTCGGTGTCGTGTTGTTGATGTTGCTTGCCGGTTTAACAATGGGCAGTATTGGCATTGGCGGTCGCAGTTTTCTGGCCGATTTGGGTCAGGCGGATTCTGCAGCTATTGTCTCGGCAATAATCGGTGGGATTATTTTCAACTTTGCCAACATTTTACTCGTCGCCGCTATTGATATTGCCGGTATGGCGGTTGCATTCCCGGTCGGGATTGGTTTGGCCCTGGTAATTGGCGTGGTTGATAATTATATCAGGAATCCCAAAGGCGACCCGACTATTTTATTCGTTGGCGTAGCCCTGGTTGTTATTGCTATTATTCTCGATGCGATTGCCTACAGCAAACTGCCCTCCGGCGGTAAGAAAAATATTGTCAAGGGCTTGGTACTTTCCGTGCTATGCGGCATCGCTATGGGATTTTTCTATGGCTTTATTGTTAAATCCATGGCTACTAATTTTGAAACTCCGGAAGTTGGGAAAATGACTCCTTACACGGCCAGTTTTGTATTTGCAATCGGTTTATTTATTTCGAACTTTGTTTGGAACACGATTGTTATGTACAAACCGTTCAGCGGCGCCTCTGTGACCTATAAGGACTATTTTATTAAAGGCAATATGAAATTACACTGGATTGGTATTCTGGGCGGCGCTATATGGGCAATTGGTAATTTATTCAGTTTGATCGCTTCCGAAAAAGCCGGTCCGGCTATATCTTACGGCTTAGGCCAGGGCGCTACTATGGTGGCGGCTTTCTGGGGTGTATTTATCTGGAAAGAATTTAAATCGGCTCCCAAAGGAACCAATACCCTGATCAGTTTAATGTTTCTGTTATTTATTATTGGACTGGCAATTATTATCATTGCCAGGATTGTTTGATTATGGTTTGGAAATAAATTTAAGGAATAACGGTTATGAATATTGTAGTGATTGGCAGTTCCAATACAGATATGATTATTAAAGTACCCCGAATACCCAAAGCGGGTGAAACGATCCTGGGAGGAGTATTCACAACTGCTGCGGGTGGCAAGGGTGCAAATCAGGCTGTTGCGGCTGCAAGGGCAGGAGGGAAGGTGGCTTTTGTTGCCCGCGTCGGTGATGATATGTTTGGCGATCAAGCAATCAAGGGATTTATTAAAGACGGCATTAATGTAGAACATGTCATTAAGGACAAAACAGCGCCATCCGGCGTGGCGGAAATTTTTGTGGCTCAAGATGGCGAAAACAGTATAGCGGTCGCTTCTGGCGCCAACGCCAATTTGTCCGTTAGTGATGTTTTAAATGCTAAAAAACAAATAACCCGGGCAAAAATAGTTATTATGCAACTGGAAACGCCGGTCGATACCATCCATGCCGCAGCGCGATTATGTTATGAGCATGGCGTTGACGTTATTCTCAATCCGGCGCCGGCTCAACCTTTGCCTGATGATTTATTAAAGTACATTACGATAATAACTCCCAATGAGACCGAAGCTGAATTGTTGACCGGTATCCATGTCATTGATGAAAGAACCGCCGGACAGGCCGCCCAAATCCTGCATGATAAACAAATAGCTACTGTAATTATTACTTTGGGTGTTAAAGGCGCTTATCTTTCCACGCCGGAATTTAATGGTATAATTCCGGGGTTCAAAGTGACTGCTGTTGATACAACCGCTGCCGGTGATGTTTTTAATGGCGCACTGGCGGTAGCACTGGCAGAAAAACGCAATATTACCGAAGCGGTTACATTCGCCAATGCTGCTGCGGCGTTATCCGTTACCAAACTGGGTGCACAGCCATCCGCGCCTTTTAAAAAGGAAATAAGTATATTTTTAAACAGTAATAACTAGTTTATTTTAACCCATACGGGTGTCTGCCCGGCAGACACCCGTTGCTATTCAGGATTTAAAAATGAAGCGATTATTATTATCTCTATTTTTATGCCTTGTCATGTTTTGGTCATGTGCCAAACAACCGGTTTACCAAAAGATAGCTGTTGCAGAATACCAGGATAAAGTATATGCATCCTGGCTGGGCCAATGCATTGGTAATATTTATGGTTTACCGCATGAAAACGCCTATATTAACGAACCAGGACCGGAAAATTTCCCCTATGGCTATACAGAAAATTCCAAACCCTTAAAAGAACTGAACGGCGCTTTTTCAGATGATGATACCGATATTGAATACATGTACCTGCTGGCAATGGAAAAGTATGGGCCGGAACCTACCTACCAACAACTGACCGAGTCCTGGAAATATCATGTCCGGGATCGTGTCTGGCTTGCCAACCGCGCCGCTGTCGCTGCCATGAATTTTGGCTATACTCCACCGGTAACAGGATTAAAACAATACAATCCGCACTGGTTCCAAATTGATCCACAATTGGTCAATGAAATATGGGCGGTTGCCTCCCCCGGCATGGTCGGCTATGCAGCTGACAAATCGGGCTGGGCCGCACGAATTACCAACGATAGTTGGGGTATCGAACCGACAGTTCATTATGGCGCCATGTATGCCGCAGCTTTTTTTGAAACGGATATTGAAAAATTAATTGATGCAGGCTCGGCAGCACTGCCGCAAGGCAGTCGGTTTGCCGGAGTTGTTGATGAAATGAAAGCCCTGTATGAAAAATATCCGAATAACTGGCAGCAAGCCCGTAAAGAAATGGCGCAAAAATATTATTATAATGATCCCGCTGAAACCAGAACGATCTGGAATGCCATTTTGAACGGCGCTTGTGGTATTCTTGCCTTGTTATATGGTCAGGGCGATTTTCAAAAGACCCTGGACTATGCCTGTGCAATGGGTTTTGACGCCGATAACCAGGCTGCAACCATGTCCGGTTTACTGGGAGTAATTTGCGGCTCAAAAGGTTTACCTCACGATCTGCTATTTCCTTTTCCGGAATTGAACTGGCAGTATCCGTTCAATGACCAATATATTAATGTCTCCCGTTATGATATGCCAAACGGCAGTTTACGCGACATGGCAGCCAAAACAGCATTAATGGGTGAAAAAATTATACTGGCTCAAGGCGGTAAAAAAATTACCGAAAACGGTATAGAATATTATTTGATAAACACCCAAGCTCGTTTTACAGCCCCCCTGGAGTTCCCTGTTGCGCCAATGCCGGTCCTGGAAACCGGCGTACCCGTTAATTACCATTTTATGCTGTCCGGCGGTTCAGGCCCTTTCAGTTGGCAAGTTGTTTCCGGACAAATACCGCCGGGTCTTGTTCTGACCGATGGCCATTTGACCGGTACACCGGGATCATCCGGCATTTATGATTTTACCCTGCAAGTCACCGACGGCCAACAAATGTTGACCAATGATTTCCGGCTGGTGGTTCGGGGTAAAAACCTCGCTGCTGCGGCTATACAAATTATTGCTAATGTGCAGAATACCAATTTACAGGTGCGGGACTCGATGTGGTTAACGGTTGGCCCTTCATTATATGCCAGTGATATTGCTGTCATTCGTGATGGAAAATTATATGGTGATAACTCTGCTTTTTACAGTATTACCGCTTTGAACACATCGCAAGTCGATTTTTACGGTTATGAATGGGCCGAGCCGCAGCAAATTGGGCTTGTTGATTTCTTTACCGGTAGTATGGAAGAATTCGGCGGCTGGTTTGCATCGCTTGATGTTGAGTATAAGGATGATAGCGGACGTTGGATTCCGGTGCATGATTTGATCATTTCTCCAGCGCTGGTTACCGGTTCGGAGCCCTATAACAAGCCTCATTTTGTAGAATACCTGTTGGCTTTCAAGCTAGTAACTACCACAGCGATTCGAATAATCGGTAATGCCGGTTCAGCGCCGCACTGGTCCGGTAAACAGGCTGCCTTTACATCAATTACAGAATTGGCTGTCTATCCCGGTTTACCGGAGTTTGAAAAATTAGCTGTAGAAAAATAATCTGGTTCACAAGTATCTTTTCGAAAACTTTTTTTTCGTTAAAACCCAATCCTCTCGATTCTGAAATGCAGGATCATATCTGGACTTTTTCAGTTCACATGACCTGCATTTTTTGTTACATGTATACCGTTTTGTCATATCGGTTTGATTACTTTCCGATATGAAAATATAATATTAAAAATATTGCATTTTACATTTTTTAGGAATGAAAAGATCATTCTTACTTGTAAAAATTACCTACCTGTAACACTTTTTTATATACCATTTTCAGGATGAATTTGATACTTTAAACGACTATTTGTTTCAAATTGAATAAAAATAAATATTTGAATCTGTTATTACAGAAAAATATTTTTTTCGTTTTCACCAGATATTTCATTTTCAGAACTTATAAACAGTTGTAATTAACAATTTCCGATGCCTGGTTTTTCTGTTTTGGCATAAAAATTGAAAATATGTTTTAGTTAATTTGATATTATTTGCTTTGCTTCTGTAGTAATATAGTGTTGTTCATATTTTTAATTGGAGGTTTTATGCCGCTTAATACTGATATTAAAATTCTGCTTGTTGAAGATGCTGCTGTTATGCGTAAAATGGAATTAAAGACTTTGAAAAGTCTTGGATTTGAGAATGTAGTCGAAGCAGTTGATGGTCAAAATGCAATTGACATTCTGCAGAGTGAAAAAAATATCGAATTAATAATTAGTGACTGGAACATGCCGGTCAAGAGCGGCTTTGATTTGTTAGTGTGGGTTAGGAATACAACCGAATTTACTAAATTGCCATTTTTAATGGCAACCGGTCGCGGTGAGAAAAAAGAAATAGCCAAGGCCGAAAGCGCCGGAGTGAGCAGTTTTATCTCCAAACCTTTTGACGCAAATGAATTAAGTGTTAAAATTGAAGAAGCATTTGGGGTTAAGGAAGTTCAATCGAAAAAATCTTCACACACCATCCAGCAAAGTGGTTCTGGAAAAGTAGTATTAAAGATCGGTCACATACAGATTACCGATCACCTGGTGCTTGGTATTTTAAAGCACCTGATTAAATCCGGTGAATTGCAACCGCAAACTTTTGAACTGGAGACGCGCTGCCTGTCCAGTTGGAATCCTGTAGCCGATTCACTGGAAAAAGGCGAGTTGGATGGCGCCTGTGTGCTGGCGCCAATCGCTATGGATTTATTCAGTTATGGCGTGCCGATCAAGTTAATTTTATTTGCCCATCGCAACGGTAGTATATTTGTCCGTAATAAAAAAGGTGGACAATATGTAGAACCCTATCAGGCATTTTTCCGCAACAAGTCCTTTTTGTTGCCGCATCTTATGTCCATTCATCATATCCTGGCGCATATGTTTTTTACCGGTATCGGTTTGAACCCCGGTTATGCCGGTGAGGCCGGCGTTGATGTTAGTTTTGAAGTCGTTCCACCGGTTAAAATGCCGGAGATTTTGGCCAGTAATGAAAAAGCATGCGGTTACCTGGTTGCGGAACCTTTAGGAACCAAAGCAATCGCCTCCGGAATTGCCGAGTTGCAGTTTATCTCCAGTGAGATTTGGGATAATCATCCCTGCTGTGTTGTCACTGTGCAAAAAGATTTAACCGAGCAATACCCGCAGGTCATTCAGGAATTTACAAAAATGTTGGTCTATGCCGGAAAATTTATAGCGCAAAAGCCCGGCCTGGCCGCCGAAATTGGCGTCGGCTTTTTAGACCCGAATGGAGCTCTGGGCTTGAAAACCGCCTTAATTAAAAATGTTCTTACCGAACCCAAAGGGATCAAAACGGAAAATCTGTACCCCTCGATTGAAGAATTGGATCGAATCCAACGCTATATGCATGATAACATGGGGCTGGGAAATATCATCGATCTGGAAGAATTTGTCGACCTGCGCTTTGCCAATGAAGCTTGTAAGGATACCGAAATTACTCCCCGTAAAGCTGCCGTCAAAGTGGAAACCACTCATAAAGCCCAGGAAATACTGGTACAAAAACATGCGGTGCAGCAATCGCAGGCTGTCAAGTCCTTGATAAACCTTGAAGGTAAATACCTGTCATTTTCGCTTGGCCGGGAAGAATACGGTATTGATATATTAAAAATCAAAGAAATTATTAAAATGCAAACAATCCGTACTATTCCTCATACACCTCATCACATCAAAGGTGTTTTTAACCTGCGCGGTAATGTTATTCCGGTTATTGATTTACGTCTCCGTTTCGGTATGCCGGCTATTGAATATAGCGAACGTACCGTGATTATTGTCCTGGAAATCTATAACCAGGGGGCAACTGTATTAATGGGAATTATTGTGGATTCTGTTTCCGAAGTTTCCGATATTAAGGTAAAAGATATTGAAGAGAAACCCTTGTTTGGAGTGAACACCAATACCGATTTTATTATGGCGATTGCCAAAACCATTGGCAAAGTTAAAATATTACTGGATATTGACCATGTTTTAACCCATGATGATACGGTAATGGTAAGTAAAATTTTTGAACCAACAGAGGCATGATATATTGTTATCATGAAATAAAATATGGCATTTCGCCTGAAGGATTTATATAGAGATTTAATTACCGCCCTTGATGTGGATGGATTGGAAATTCCCACTACGGCGGTCAAGTTTTTTAAAAATGGTGATATTATACCCGAATGTGTGTGGGATTATTACTCTACCGATATCAGCATAACCAGTTGCCAGGCGACAAAACAATCGTCACTGGGGGATGCGGTATGTTTAACCCGTGATAATATTGGTTGTATTGCTGCGGCAATAACTTTTGGACTGGTTGATCAAAATGAAAATGAACCGCTGGGTGATTCCCGCGTTTATACCGATATTATGAAAAAACAATCGAACCTTGGCGAGAATTTTAATCCGCCAACGCCGCGTGATTTTACCGAAGGAATAGTCTATGCCTGCCGGGATTCCGGCAGGAATGATTTCTGTCTTTTTGGTAGCGCTGATGTTGGCCGTTTTAAAACCAGAGCTATTGCAAAAAAAGCTATACAGGGGATGGCTGCTATCCAACCACCGGTTATGAAAGCGGTGTTTTTTTATACGCCGGACTGGGATGAGGCCGAATTTCAACCTGATGTTATCGTTATGAGTGTGCGACCGGTCGAACTGGCCCGGTTTGTACAGGCGTTTCAGTTCAACACCGGGGAACGTATCGAGGCCAGCATGGGCGCAGTCCGGGCTGTCAACTCGGATTTGATCGTCCGTCCCTATTTATCACAAAAAATCAATGTTTCTACCTATTGTGTCGGCGCGCGACTTATAGCAGAATTCGGGCCTAACAGGATGGGAATTGGCATTCCGTATCCATTATTTATCGACCTGGTCCATAGCATCGAAGAATCGCAAACCGGTTACCCGTTCCATTTATATCCAGGCGCTGCAGAGTAATTTTTTATTCATACGGACTGCTTTTAAGGATTGGTTTTTATTAATGAATAATTATATTAAAACTTTAATATCGCGTATGGCAATATCGAATAATGTCGTGCTAACCGCCGAACATAATGCAATTCTAGATTATGCTTATCGTTATTATCAAAAAAATAAAGTCGGCCCGCTCTATTATAATTTTAAAAAACAACTGGGTATAAGTAAAACCCAGATCAACAGGTTATTCCCGCATGGTTTGTACTCTGTTTATAATTGGGTGGATATTCCCCTGCATTCCGCACATTTCCCCTGCAAGTCCATACCGACAATTGAAGTTAATGATTATCGCCAGGTTTACCTTGATTATAATGCCACAACATTTATCCGCGAAGAAGTGAAAAAAGTTTTATTAAATTATTATTCAGGGAATATGGGTTTTGGCAACCCGAGCAGCAGTACCGAACCGGGCCGCCAGGCTTGGGAATTGATCAATTCTGCTCATGAGCAGGTGGCGCAATGCCTCCAGGTAGAGCCGACAGAAATTGTTTTTACCGGCTGCGGTACCGAGGCCAATAATCTTGCCATTAAAGGTATTGCTCTTAACCATTATCAGGAAAAAGGCCATATAATAACTGCCAATACCGAACATTCATCGGTATTACGGTCTGTTCAGTACATGGAAACCTTGGGATACGAAGTAACAATTTTGAATGTCGATCATGATGGCTTTGTCGATCCCGATGATGTTGCCCGGCATATCAGGAAAAATACTATCCTGGTTTCCATAATGGCGGCAAACAATGAAATCGGCACAATTCATCCAGTGCCGGAGATCGGCAAAATCTGTAAAACTGCCGGAGTTCCTTTTATGGTGGATGCTATTCAGGCTTTTGGCCGCATTCCATTGCAACCAAAAAAACTGGGGATTTCACTGATGTCTGTTTCCAGCCATAAAATTTATGGCCCAAAAGGGGTTGGCGCTTTATTTGTCGATAAAGAATGTAATCTGGCTCCCTTGCTGCATGGCGGCAGGCAGGAGGGAGATTTACGCTCCGGCACTGAAAATGTTGGCCATATAATAGCGATGGCAACGGCCGCCAGGCTGATGAACGCTGAAATGATTAACGAAAGCGCCCGACTGCGGGAATTGCGAAATTACTTTATCGACCAGCTTTATCGTAATATTCCCGATATTATTGTTAATGGTTCTCTGCAGCACCGTTTGCCGCATAATCTCAGTATCGGTTTTCCCAGAATCGACAGCGGTTCATTTTTACTTGGTCTTAATAAGATCGGGGTTTATGTTTCATCCGGTTCGGCATGCAGCGAAGGCAGCCGGGAAACCTCACATGTTTTACATGCAATCGGCGTCGATAGACATAAATACGGCACGATCCGTTTTAGCTTTGGACTGCAAACCACCAAAGATGACCTTGATTATGTACTCAAATATATACCGGTTTTATACCAGGAGTTGATAAAATCCGGTGATAAGCCCTTACCTGACGGACAAGATTGATATATCCTGTGGATTTCCTAGATATTTTTATTATATTACCCTGAATGAATAATAATTAAATAAACAAACACCTTTGCCATTGAACCCGATTGCCGACAATTTGCTCTACCTGGATAATCATTTGCTCGTCGTAAAAAAGCCTGCCGGGCTTTTGGTGCAGGGCGATCATACCGGCGATGAGACCCTGTTTGATCAAACCCGGGAATACCTGCGAACCCGTTTTGATAAAAAAGGTCAGGTATATCTTGGTCTTGTTCATCGTCTGGATCGACCGGTTGCCGGGATCATTGTATTTGCCCGCACCTCCAAGGCGGCAGCGCGTTTGAATGAGCAAATCCGTAACCGCACATTTACCAAAATTTACCGGGCCCTGGTTCATGGCCGACCCCCGGAAAAAGACGAGTTGACTGATTACATCGTCCGTAATGGTATCAACAGTACAACAGGTACGGCAGCAACCGGTAAACAAGCCGTGTTGAACTATCGCCTGCTAAAGCATCACAATGGCATTTCTCTGGTTGAAATTGATTTATGCACCGGGCGGCATCACCAGATACGGGTACAGTTTGCGCAGCGAGGCTATCCGGTGGTTGGCGATTTTCGTTATGGTTCACAACAAAAATTCGGCGATAAAGCCCTGGCATTGTATGCGTGCCGGGTTAAATTTACCCATCCGGTATTGAAAACAGAGATGCAATTTACTATCCCGCCGGAAGATTACTGGCCGCGGGAATTTGTTATGGAGTGATAACGAACCATGAGTTTATTGATTACCGGCGGAGCCGGTTATATAGGCAGCCACACCTGCCTGGAATTACTGAACCGGGGTTATGATCTTGTCGTCATCGATAATCTGGATAACAGTAAAGAGGAAGCTTTATTACGGGTGAAAGAACTCACCGGCAAATCGCTCCGCTTTTATAAGGATGATTTACTGGATAAGAATGCCCTGGTACATATTTTTCAAGAAAACCAGATCACCGGCGTCATTCATTTTGCCGGCTTGAAAGCGGTGGGCGAATCGAACCGTATTCCCCTGCGTTATTATGATAACAATATTACCGGTACATTGCATTTGTGCCAGGTAATGGAGCAGTTTAATGTCCGCAACCTGGTTTTCAGTTCATCGGCTACCGTTTACGGACAACCGCGCCAGGTACCGATCACCGAGGACTTGCCCTTGCAGCCGACCAATCCCTACGGGCGCACCAAGTATATGATCGAATTGATCCTGGGTGATCTCTATGCCTCCAATCGGAACTGGAACATAATTCTGCTGCGTTATTTTAATCCGGTGGGCGCTCATCCCAGCGGCAGAATAGGGGAGGATCCAAACGGCATTCCCAATAACCTGTTTCCCTATATAACCCAGGTAGCCGTCGGCAAGCTAGAAAAACTGTCGGTATTTGGCAGTGATTACCCCACGCCGGACGGCACCGGGGTACGGGATTATATTCATGTCGTTGACCTGGCGCTGGGGCATGTTCAAGCGGTACAAAAATTGTATGAAAATCCTGGATTGCTGGCCTGTAACCTGGGAACGGGCAACGGCTACAGTGTGCTGGACGTGATCCGCGCCTTTGAGCAGGCATCTGGCCGGAGCATACCGTATGTAATACAGCCGCGCCGTCAGGGTGATGTCGCTTCCTGCTATGCCGACCCCGCCAAAGCCGGACAGGAACTGCACTGGTCGGCGGAAAAGAATCTATTTGATATGTGCGCCGATTCGTGGCGCTGGCAGGCTGCTAATCCCGATGGATATGACAAATAAAAGTATTGAGTGAGGGAGAAACATGAAATTACTAAAAAAGATCTGGATCGATTTGCTGGTAACAATAATCATATTGTTAACATTTTTCATCGAACCCCGGTTTATCAAGTATTTTTTATATATCTATACACCGTTGATCCTTATCGGCAGGATAATTGCGTTGACCGGTTTGAATATACAAAAGCGTAATGTCAGCCGGGCTCCAAACTGGCTTTTTCATCTTTTATATGCTATTAACGTGATCGTGCTGGCTTTCAATCGCTGGTGGGTGTTGTGCATTTTATGGATCATTATCTGGCTGTTGGCTTTTATATATGTAGCGCGACCCAAAACACCAAAAAAGAAATTACGCAGGATCTGATCACAGACACACGCCGGCAATCCCTGTATAGTATTTTGTAAATCGTATTTAGCGATGGATTATTAAAATGTCAGACTATCGCAAACCTGTGATCCTTTTACTTGGGCCAGTGTCTCCGGCTACCGGGGGCATGGAGACCATGATGCAGGAGATATTACATTCCGGCTTGCGCCGCAAGTATGCCATTATACATATAGATAATTCCAAACCGACATTGATACGGAGGGCTTCCTTAAAACATAGCGGTTATCGCGCCGCTTTGCTGCGGAATCCCCTGTTAACGTTATACAGTTTTACGCTGTCTTTATTGTTCCTGGTTCGCTACCTGGTAATTCTAGTCTCCAAACCTGTCGATGTGATCCATATTCACACTGCTTCGTACAGTTCTTTTTGGGAAAAAGCGCTGTTCATTCTGGCCGGTAAACTATTCGCTAAACCGATTATTTTACATATACATGGCGCCCGTTTTGATCATTTTTACAACTCTAGCCGGACACCGGTTCGCGGCTTGATTAAAAAAATAATAATGCTTTGCGACCGGGTGATCGCTTTGTCACAATACTGGCAGGATTTTTTTACAGGGATAGCGGGAGAGACGCGCGTGCTCATGGTGGAAAATTGTATAAATACTCTTGCATATATAAACAGCAAAACAGCCAAAACCGAAAAACCAACTGTGTTGTTCCTGGGTGAATTATCGCATCGTAAGGGTATTGATGATCTTTTTAAAATAGCTAATTATATCAAAAACAAAGGCGTCACCGCGCGTTTTATTGCCGCCGGGCCGGGTAACTTTTCTTTGTTGAACTCACGCCTGCAAGAACAAGGGTTGCAGGATATTGTGGTAATAACTCCCCCGGTATTTGGTGAACCAAAACGGCTTTTGCTGGCGCAAAGCTGGATGTTTATTCTGCCATCCTATGCCGAGGGTATGCCCATTGCAATTATCGAAGCGCTCGCCGCCGGTTTACCGGTAATTGCCACACAAGTTGGGGGACTAACCGATATGATCACAAATCGGGTGAATGGTTTTTTAGCGCCGCCCGGCAATATTGAACTATTAGGTAACAGCATACTTGCTCTCCTGCAGAATGACCACCTGCGGCATACGATTGCCGCCAACAATACTACCCTGGCCGTCAGGCGATTTGATATACACCTTTTGGTTGATCGACTCGATAGTATCTATTCGGGACTCATCCGGGCATAACTTTTGTTAAATGAAACCCGGCCTTAACTATTGTTTACAAGATTTTTAACTTGCTTTTTAGCTAAAAAATTTCTAATATAATAGCCGTTTATTTAAATGGTAATATTTGCAGAACATTCTGTTCCTTTGTGGTTATAAACTGGAAATAAAAAAAGCCTATGGCAAAAAAACAAGACTGGATTATTGGCGGCATTATCTTTGGCGCAATATTTATTTGTACAATTTTCTTTATTATTTTTATGGTGCAAATTGGCGGTAAAAGCGATATGGCGCTGTCCGGTGTTGGTGAAAAAGTTGCCATTATAGAACTTGAAGGGGTTATCTATTCTTCCGAAAATATTGTCCGGCAATTTAAAAAGTTTGGTAAAGATGAAACGGTTAAAGCGATCGTTTTTAGAATCAACAGTCCTGGCGGTGGTATTGCCGCATCGCAGGAAATATACGAGCATGTGAAACGGGTGCGGGACAATGGCAAGCCAATCGTGGTTTCGATGGGCAGCGTGGCCGCATCGGGTGGATATTATGTGGCGCTGGGCGCTGATACCATTATGGTTAATCCAGGCACTACCACCGGCAGCATTGGTGTTATCGCAGAATTTCCAAATTTTCGTAAACTACTAGATAAAATCGGCATAAGCATTACTGTAATAAAAAGCGGTAAATTCAAAGATGCCGGGTCGCCATACCGGGAAATAAGGCCGGAAGAGATGGCATATTTTCAAAGCTGGATCGATAACGGTTATGAACAGTTTGTTAATACGGTGGTTAATGAACGACAATTATCCCGGGATACTGTTTTAAAGCTGGCCGATGGCCGGGTTTATTCCGGTGAACAGGCGCTGACCTATAATTTAATCGATACCCTGGGCACTTTTGATGACGCAATTAACCTTGCGGCTGAAATGGGCGGAATTAAAAGCGAGCCAAAAGTAATCCGCGATCGTCTGCGGAAAATGACCATGTTTGAAATGCTTACTGAAGATGCTGAAGTTTTACTGAGCCGGCATTTAAGTCTTTGGCCGCAAATGAAATATATGATGACCTTTTGATTGAGTACTGTGCCTGGTTCATCAATCACGATCTAAAACGGGTTGATTTATGAAAAAAGCTGATCTAGTCAGTATTATAGCAGAAGGTACCGGCCTGACCAAGGTTGAAACGCAGGCGGTTGTCGATGGTTTTATAGCTACTATTAGTTATGCGCTGCGCAAAGGAGAACGTGTCGAGTTACGAGGTTTTGGGAATTTTCGCGTCGTTAAACGGCAAGCCCGGGTTGCACGCAATCCTTTGACCAATACCCCGGTAAATGTTCCGGAATATTTGACCGCTGCATTCAGGCCATCCAAGGATTTGAAAGAATTTTTAAACAAGTAACAATATTTTTGTATTATTTTGAACGGAGGTGATTAACTTGCCAAGTGGAAAGAAAAGAAAGCGGCACAAGATAGCCACTCACAAGCGGAAAAAAAGATTGCGCAAGGATAGACATAAAAAGAAATAAGAGTATCTTTTGTCCAGGGCCAGGTCTTTATCCTGGCCTTTTTCAATTCAGGTATTTTTTATTCTCAACAAAAGTAAATTTTAATTTATGGATTTATCCGATACCTTTGAAACAACAGTAATTTATAGCGTTTCCGAAATTAACCTGGAAATTAAAGAAATTCTGGAAACCACCTTGCCACCGGTGTGGGTACAAGGTGAAATTTCGAATTTTGTTCATCATTCCTCCGGGCATATGTATTTTTCACTCAAAGATCCCAATTCACAAATTTCCTGTGTGTTATGGAAAAGCCGAAATTTGTCTTTGCATTTTGCGCCAACTGACGGTATGAAAGTGAATGTGCTTGGCGCTATCCGGGTCTATGAGAAGCGCGGAACCTATCAGATCGATGTCGTAAAAATGCTACCTTCCGGTATTGGCGATTTGCAGCTGGCATTTGAAAAGTTGAAAAAGCGTT
Source organism: bacterium (assembly GCA_029561455.1). Lineage (GTDB taxonomy): Bacteria > Zhuqueibacterota > Zhuqueibacteria > Residuimicrobiales > Krinioviventaceae > Fontivivens. The sequence continues at coordinate 338,493 of JAKQIY010000068.1, read as the reverse complement.
TACATGAAGAAGGCCTGTTCGATGAACAATATAAAAAATCTATTCCGCGTTTTCCAACTGCGATTGGTATTGTTACTTCACAAACCGGCGCGGCAATCCGCGATATTAAGAATGTAATTCAACGCCGTTTTCCATCGACAACACTGATTTTACGGCCAACTGTAGTACAGGGTGACGGCGCCGGTAAAGATATAGCCAGGGCTATTGATGAATTTAACGAGTACGGACAAGTGGATGTACTCATTGTCGGGCGCGGTGGCGGTTCGCTGGAAGATCTGTGGGCGTTTAATGAGGAGCAAGTTGCCAGGGCTATATTCCGCTCAAAAATTCCGGTCATATCGGCTGTGGGACACGAAATTGATTATACCATTAGTGATTTTGTAGCAGATTTACGCGCGCCAACGCCATCAGCAGCGGCGGAGTTGGTTGTGCCGGATATAAATGAAATACAGGCGGCTGTTAGCGACCTCTATCTCTATTGCAGGAAATCCGTACAACGAATTCTGAACGACTACCGGGATACCCTGCACACTATAAAAACCAGTTACGGCTTCCGGCGGCCGCAGGATTTTATCAATCAACACCGACAGCGCCTCGATGAATTGATTCATATTTGTTCAATGGCCTCTTTTCATAAAACGGCCCTGATCCGCCAGCAGTTACAGCGTATGCAGTACCGGTTAACGGATTTAAATCCAGCCTCGATATTAAAACGCGGTTACAGCATTTGCCGGCGTGCGTCCGACCAGACGATCATTAAAAATGCCGTAGACGTGGATGTGCAGGAACAAATCTCGGTTGAACTGGCCCAGGGCCGGCTGACAGGGATTGTAACCACAATCAGTCGTGAATAATAATTTTTAATACTATACAGGAATGAGTAATGGTAAAAATTACTTTTGAAGAAGCAATGAAAAGGCTGGAAGAGATAGCCGATATACTCGAAAAAGGCGACCAGAGTCTGGATGATACGATTGTTTTATTTGAAGAAAGCAATGCCCTGGTAAAATTTTGTCAGGAAAAACTTGATAAAGCCGAAAATAAATTGCAAATTCTATCTGTTGATAATAATACATTTCACCTTGAACCGGAAACTGAATAAAAAAACAGAGATCAACTTGTTGTTAGAAAAAATAAATTCGCCACAAGATTTAAAAAAACTGGATATTGAAGAATTAACCTCCCTGGCGCAGGAGATCCGCGAATACATTATCAATACGGTATCCACTACCGGTGGACATCTGGCGCCTTCATTGGGGGTTGTTGAATTGACCCTGGTGTTACATTACCTGTTCAACACGCCCGCCGACAAGTTGGTTTGGGATGTTGGCCACCAGGCTTATGCGCACAAGATCATCACCGGCAGACGCGAGCAGTTTCCCACCATCCGTCAATATAAAGGGATCAGTGGATTTCCCAAACGGAGTGAAAGCGAATATGACGCTTTTGGCGTCGGACATGCCAGCACTGCTATTTCCGCAGCTTTTGGTTTGGCCTGCGCCCGTGACCTGACCGGGGATGACTACAAAGTGCTGGCAATAGTCGGCGACGGCGCCTTGACAGGCGGTCTGGCCTTTGAGGGCCTTAATAATGCCGGGGCTACAACCCGTGATTTTATTGTTATTGTCAACGATAATACCATGTCCATCTCACAGAATGTGGGCGCGGTATCTAAATATTTGACCAATTTAATTACCAATCCCATTTATAATAAAATTAAAACTGAAGTGTGGGAACTGACCGGCAAACTATCGACGATGGGGTCGCATATCCGGCGCGGAGTCAAACGCCTGCAGGATTCGCTGAAATCGTTTGTCATTCCCGGTTTATTGTTTGAGCGGCTGGGTTTTCGCTATTTCGGTCCGGTAGACGGCCATGACATACCGGAATTGATCCGCCTGTTTCATGAAGTGCAAAAACTGCACGGGCCCATTGTCGTTCATGTGCTAACCAAAAAAGGCAAGGGTTTTGAACCAGCGGAAAAGAACGCTTCCGTATTTCACGGTTTAGGCCGGTTCGACCCGGTTACCGGAATTGTTACCAGCAAATCGGACGTTCCCAGTTACACCGGTGTTTTCGGCAAGACCATTGTTGAAATGGCGCAGAACAATGATAAGATCATCGCTATCACCGGCGCTATGGCTTTGGGCACGGGGTTGCACGACTTTTCACAAAAATTCCCCGAACGTTTTTTTGATGTCGGCATAGCCGAAGGCCATGCCGTTACTTTTGCAGCAGGACTGGCAGCCAGCGGTTACAGACCGGTGGTGGCTATTTATTCCAGTTTTTTACAACGCGGTTACGATCACGTGATCCATGATGTGGCTTTGCAAAACCTGCCGGTAACCCTGGCCCTGGATCGCGCCGGTATTGTCGGCGATGACGGCCCAACTCATCATGGAGTGTTTGATCTTGCCTATTTACGCACTATACCAGGGCTGGTCATTATGGCGCCCATGAATGAAGAAGAATTACGGCACATGTTATGGACGGCAGTACATTATAACGGGCCGGTTGCCATTCGTTATCCGCGCGGCGCCGGTGAAAGTGTTCCTTTAAGCGCTTCATTTGAAAATTTGCCGATAGGCGTCAGCAAGGTAATCCGTCCCGGCAACGATATTGCCATTATTGCCATCGGTCCTCTGGTTCACCGCGCAATTGAAGCTGCAGAAATTTTATACCGGCAAGACAAGTTATCGGTTGAAATAATCAATGCCCGGTTTTTAAAACCAATGGATACTGAGATGCTGACCCGGGTTGCATCCCGTTTCAAACTGGTATTAACCCTTGAAGACGGCGCTGTCAAAGGCGGCCTGGGCAGCGAAGTTGTTGAATATTTCTCCGATCACAAGTTTTCCAGTATCGAAATAATTCGCTGTGGCATACCCGATTCTTTTGTTGAACAGGGTGAAAGAGAAACGCTTCTGCATATACTCGGCCTGGATACGGAAGGCATTGTCCAGCAGGTTAGGAGCGCCAAAGCATATAAAAATTTAACCCGGTTGAATTTGTTTAAATTTAACAGGCATTGATCTTATGATAATCGGCTTGGTCGGCAACACCAATAAACCGCAAGTTCGCCAGGTGATCCGCGAATTTGTCGACTATTTAAAACAGCGGGAGATCAATACTATTTATGCCCGCGAGTTGCAGGACTTTATACCTTTGGGGCCTGGTGATACCAGCGTTCCCCTGCAAGATATTGGCCAGGCTAGCGATATTGTAGTCACCTTTGGCGGCGACGGGACAATCCTGGCCACTGCGAATGTGGTCGCTCATTCCGGCGTACCCATTCTGGGCGTCAACTCCGGCGGATTGGGATTTTTAGCCGAAGTGGTGGTTACAGAATTAAAAGAGACAATCGATAATCTGCTTGAGGAAAATTATACAATTATCGACCGGATGCTGCTCGATATTACGATCACAAATAAAACCGGCCAACACCGCTTTTCAGCCCTTAATGATGTCGTTGTCGACAAAGGGTTGGGGCCACGGCTTATATCTATTGATGTACAAGTCAATAACACATTTTTAAATACCTATCGCAGTGATGGTGTTATCGTTGCCACTCCGACCGGTTCAACCGCATATTCCTTATCTGCCGGCGGCCCGTTGCTGATGCCTGATATGAAAGCCCTGATCGTCACACCGATATGCCCCCATTCTTTGACGGTAAGGCCGATTGTCTTGTCCGATACCAGTATAATTGAAATTGCTGTAAATCCCTCCGGTCAGGGGTCGGCGCAAATCAATATTGACGGTAAAAGCATCATGACCCTGAACCAGGACGAGAAAATTACTATTCGTAAAGCCAACTTTAATTTGAAGTGGCTTTCAATGGGGAAAAAAGATTTTTTTGAGATTTTACGCACTAAATTACATTGGGGGATCGATAATACCCGTACATTCAAAAACGTTTAATATTTCAGAATCGACCCGTGAGCGAAGACCTGGCTAAAACTCCATTAATGGAGCAATATTTAAAGATCAAAAACAATCATCCGAATGATTTGTTATTATTCCGGATGGGTGATTTTTATGAAATGTTTTACGATGACGCCAAAACCGGCGCTGAAGTGCTGGGGATAACCCTCACCTCGCGGGCGCACGGCAAGGCTGCCGATGTACCCCTGGCCGGTTTCCCGCATCATGCGCTGGATAGTTATCTCGCCCGTTTGATCAAGGCCGGGTTGCGGGTAGCTATCTGCGAGCAGATCGAAGACCCGAAACTTGCCAAAACAATTGTTAAACGCAAAGTGATCGAGGTTGTGACGCCGGGCACTGCCATTGCCGAAGACCTGCTGGAAACCAAGCGCAACAACTTTTTACTCAGTCTCTTTTTTGCTAAAAACAAATGCGGTTTTGCGCTGGTCGATGTTTCCACCGGCGAATTTCAGTTGGGTGAAATTCCCCTCACCTTGATTGGTGAAAAGATCGCTTCTGTAAGTCCCGCTGAAATGCTGATCGGTGAATCGCAATTCCCGTTATTAAAAGATATCGGTGATCATTACCTGAATATGACCATAACCCAGCGTGATGACTGGACTTTTAATTATGATTATTGTTATGAATTATTAACCGGTCATTTTTCAACATTATCGCTTAAAGGCTTTGGGGTAGAAGATTATTCGACCGGTATAGCTGCCGCCGGAGCGATACTGGCATATTTGAAGGAGAACCAGACTGAAAAACTGGTCCATATTAATACCCTGTTCCACAGTGTGGAGGGAGAGCATTTAATTATAGACAGTACCACGCGCCGTAACCTGGAACTGGTCAATTCCATGTCCCTATCCGGCAAGCGCGGCACCCTGCTTTCAGTGTTGGATAAAACTAAAACCCCAATGGGCGGTCGTATGTTGGTGAACTGGCTGCTTTATCCCCTGAATAACATGGTAAAAATTAACCGGCGATTAGATGCGGTCGAACTCTTGTATACGAACCAGGAACTGCGTAATAAAATTCGCGATGTGCTGGGACAAGCCGGCGACCTGGAACGCCTTTTAGCAAAATTTGCAACGGGACGCGCAAATGCCCGCGATGCAGGCGCAATTGCCGTTACTCTTAAAGTTGTACAAGAGGTTAAGGAATTGCTTGCCGGAATCGATTGTGAGCATTTACAATCTATTCAAAATAAATTGCATAACTTGACGGATGTGGCTGAAAAAATAACCCGTGCGATCGTAGAAAATCCACCTTTGTCAATAACTGAAGGTGGAATAATCAAACGTGGTTACAACGAAGAACTGGATAAATTACGTGATATTGCCTATTCCGGCAAAGACTGGATTGCCCGCCTGCAAACTCAGGAACGGGAGAAGACCGGTATATCGTCTCTTAAAGTAAATTTTAACAAGGTGTTTGGGTACTATATCGAGGTAACCCGGTCGCATTTGTCCAAAGTGCCTTCTTACTATATCCGCAAGCAGACCCTGGTCAATGCGGAACGGTATATTATCGAAGAGTTGAAAGAATACGAGGAAAAGATTCTAGGCGCCGAGGAAAAAATGGCCTCCATTGAATACCAGTTATTCAACGAACTGCGTAATTATATCCTCGAATTCACAATTCAATTTCAGGAAAATGCCCGTAGTTTGGCGCAACTGGATTGCCTTGCCAATCTCGCGCAGGTCGCTAATGATAACGATTACCGCAAGCCGGCCATCAATGAAACCGATATTATCGAACTGCGCGATACCCGGCACCCGGTCGTGGAACAACTGCTACCGCCCGGTAACCAGTTTGTCTGCAATGATATCAAGATTGATAATCGTAATGACCAGATTTTGATAATAACCGGTCCGAATATGGCCGGTAAATCGACCTATTTACGGCAAATCGGGCTGATTGTGATTATGGCGCAAATGGGGGGGTATGTTCCTGCCGGTGTTGCCAATATCGGGTTGGTCGACCGGGTTTTTACCCGGGTTGGCGCATCAGATAATCTGGCCGCCGGTGAAAGTACCTTTCTGACTGAAATGAATGAAACCGCCAATATTCTGAATAATGCTTCCCCCAAAAGCCTGATCTTGCTCGATGAAATCGGCCGGGGTACCAGTACTTTTGACGGTTTGTCGATAGCCTGGGCGGTAGTTGAATATTTACACAACACGCCGCGAATTGCCGCAAAAACCGTCTTTGCCACACATTTTCATGAATTAACGGAACTTGAACTCATTCTGCCGCGTGTAAAAAACTATAATGTCGCCGTAAAGGAATGGGGCGATCATATTGTCTTTTTGCGCAAGATCATCCCCGGCGGCTGCGACCACAGTTATGGTATTCATGTTGCACAGTTGGCTGGGTTGCCGAAAGTGGTTATCAACCGGGCTAAAGAAGTTTTAAAGAATTTGGAAGCAGAGAGTTTAAATACCAATAATGAACCTAAATTGGCCAAACATCAGGAAAAAGCGGCAGCACAAACCGCCCAAATGAATTTATTCAGCGAACTTGAACAATCCTTGCAGGACGAGTTGCGAAAAATTGATCCCAATGAACTGACCCCGGTTCAGGCTTTGAATAAACTGGATCAGTTGCGACAACTTTTAAACGACTGACCGGATTGAGCAGCGGTATAACCTATTTACGGAGAAAACCAGTGAAAAAAATTCCATATATAACAGCGGTAATAGTTCTTGCATTAAGCACCCAGATCTTTGCTCTTGGTATAGCAAAGTATGCCGGAGAATTTATGAGTACCGGCGTTGGAGCCCGATCGCTTGGTATGGGAGGGGCGCATGTTGCTATCGGCGGCGATGTTACTTTTGGTTACTGGAATCCCGCCGGATTGACAACAATCAACTATCCCGAATTAACCGCTATGCATTCGCGGCGTTTTGGTGGTGTCGTTAATTATGATTATGCCGGCTTTGCCATGCCGTTCCGTAAAAGTGAAACCCTGGCTTTGAATATCATTCGTCTTGCAGTAGATGATATTCCCATACCCGTATTGCAAAAAGAAAACCTGGAGATGAGCGAGTACAATCGCCCGGTTGTTGATCGTTATGTTTCCGATGCGGAATATGCCCTGTTTTTGAGTTATGCTACCAAAAAATCGGACAAATTATCACTGGGGGCAAATGTCAAGTTTGTTCATAAAGGCGCCGGTGATAATTCCGCCTGGGGAGTGGGTTTTGATATTGGCGCACTTTGGAATCCGGTTGATAAACTGTTGGCAGGTGTCAATTTTCAGGATGTCACCACAACGATTCTGGCCTGGGATACCGGTACAAAAGAATTAATTTCACCAACCCTGAAGGCAGGATTAGCATACCCGGTTACCATCAATTTGTTAGCCAGCCAGTTATGGCTTGCGGTTGATGGGGATATTCGCTTTGAGAACCGTAAATTTGCTTCACAGGCCAATATTGGCGCGGTCAGTTTTGATCCGCGGCTCGGCCTGGAATTGACGGTGCGGCGCGTAGTTGCGCTCCGTCTTGGCCGCGATGACCTGGGATGCCTTGCCGCCGGCGCCGGTATTAAATTACCCCGCCTGGACCTCGATTATGCATTCCTCAGCCACGATCAACTGGAATCCACTCACCGGATTTCGTTTCGTTTACGCCTGGAAGAACAAAAATTTCTCCGCAAATAGTCGCTACTTTTACTATAGTGAATTGCTGCAGGGGTTTCTATGCCCTGAAATGGAAAAATTCACATAAATGTAAAAATTTCAGTTGACTATAATTGAAAAAATCCTTAAAATATAAATCGCGCTAAATTCTGATTTTAAGATATGTTATGTATTATCTGCATTGGATAGCTAATGATTTTTAGTATGACCGGTTATGGACGCGGTGTTGAAACTGTCGGCGATATGGAAATTACTGTTGAAATCCGTACCGTTAATAACAGGTTTCTTGACCTGGTAATGAAAGCGCCCCGTTCTTTGGCAAATTATGAACAGCAAATCCGCGAGATGGTTAGTAAATATATCAAACGCGGTCGGGTGAATTTATGGATCGGTATCACTTCGGAAACCGACAAGTACCAGGACCTGGTATTAAATAAAAGTCTTATCACTGCCTATACCCGTGTAGCGCAGGAATTGAACGATTCCGGTATTCCGGGTAATATTGATTTGAATACCCTGTTAGCATTACCGGATATATTGTCAGTCGATATTGACGCCGATGTCGATGAAGAAACCTGGTTGTGTGCGCAAAAGGCTATCGAAAGCGCCCTGGTAGCTCTTAACTCTATGCGTAATGCCGAGGGCGAGCATTTATATTCCGATTTCGTGGCTCGGATCACCAATCTTGAACAGATCATTATAAAAATTGAAGAAATGTCCGCCAATGCCCCCAGGGAGAACCTGGATAAATTGCGTGAGAGGATCAGAAAAATTGTACCTGATGATGCTGTCGATACCGCCCGCCTGGAACTGGAACTGGCATTGATCGCCGACCGGATCGATATTACAGAAGAATGTGTGCGATTTCACAGTCATAATAAATTGTTCCTTGATATTTTGGCAAATGAAGCTTCACAAGGCCGCAAGCTGAATTACCTGCTTCAGGAAATGAACCGTGAAGCGAATACGATCGGTTCCAAAACCTCGCTGGCCGAGGTTTCACATCTGGTGGTTGTCGTCAAAGATGAAATCGAGAAAATTCGCGAACAGATTCAAAACATCGAATAGCGGTAGGGAAGCTATGGTAAGGAGGAAAAGCGGCTTGCTGGTCATCATATCCTCGCCATCCGGCGGCGGTAAAACGACCATCATTAAAGAATTATTAAATGACCGGGAACTGCAGGCGGTTTACTCTGTTTCCATTACCACCCGCGCGCCCCGTCAAGGCGAGATAAACGGACAGGATTACCGGTTTGTCAGCCGAACAGAATTTGAAGCCATGCTGGCGCAGAATGAATTATTGGAGCATGAACTTGTCCACGGCCAATACTATGGCACCCCTGCAAAGCCGATCAATGACTGGCTTGAGCAGGGCCGCATCGTTCTTTTGGATGTTGATGTGTATGGAGCATTTACTTTTAAAAAATTATTTGCCGAGAATACTGTACTTATTTTTTTACAACCGCCCGATCTTTTAAGTTTGGAACAGCGGCTACGCAGCCGCTCAACTGAAAACCCGGCGCAAATTGAAAAGCGCATGCAGCGGGTTGCCGAGGAGATCAAGTTAGGCGAAAAGTTTGAATATAATATAATTAATGATACAATTAACGATACAGTTATAAAAGTAAAAACTATAATTCGTAAACAAATCTCTTGAAATGATAGAGTGTATTTTGGAGAAAATTTATGGCAGAAACATTACCTCTGGAACAAATTGAAAAAAATGCATCAACGATTTATGAAGCGATTGTAATGGTAGCACGACGCGCCCGACAGATCAATGAACTGCAAAAACGTATTCTGGATGATGAAGCGGAAGCGATCTCCCAGACTGAAGAATTTGACGATGAAGGAATTAATGCCGATATCGTCGAGCGCCAGTTTTTGAAATTACCAAAACCCACAACAATTGCCTTGCAGGAAATGATCGAAGGCAAACTGGAACGAGTGGAAAACCAGGTAGAAGAATAATAGTACCGGCATGTTCTTTGAAAAAAAAATACTGGTCGGTATAAGCGGCGGTATTGCTGTTTATAAAACGGCGGAATTGATCCGTGAATTTAAAAAGGCCGGCGCCCTGGTGCGAGTCATAATGACCCGTAAAGCGACCAAATTCGTGGCGCCATTAACTTTTGAAACTCTGACGGAAAATTCTGTACTGCTCGACCTGTTTCCTGAAAATCCGGTTTCTTATACTGTTCATATAGACTGGGCGAGATGGGCTGATGTTATGCTGGTTTGTCCGGCAACCTATAATACCATTGGTAAACTCGCTTCCGGTATTGCCGATAACGCTCTGACAACCACAATTGCCGCAACGCAAGTTCCGATCATTATTTGCCCGGCCATGAACACGGCCATGTATCAAAACCCTATTTACCAGGAAAACCAGCAAAAACTTGTTCGCCATGGTTACACTTTTGTTCGTCCTGGCAGTGGTGAACTGGCCTGCGGTGAAGTGGGAGAAGGTCGATTAGCAGATAAAGCAGAAATTATTGACGCGGTAAAAAGGGTATTGTATGGTAGATATGATCTTGCCGGAAAACGGTTTTTGATCACTGCCGGCCCTACCGAAGAGCCTCTCGACCCGGTGCGCTATTTGACTAACCGCTCTTCCGGTAAAATGGGCTATGCTCTGGCAGAGCAGGCGCGTCTGCGCGGCGCTGAAGTAACCCTGGTATCCGGCCCGACTGTTATAACTCCACCCGGCGCGGTAGAATTTGTTCGGATTCGCACTGCAGCGGAAATGGAACACGAAGTAATGCAACGGTTAAACACCTGTGATGTTTTGATCATGGCTGCCGCAGTAAGCGATTACCGTCCGGCGCAGTACTCGGATCACAAACTGAAAAAAAAGGCGCTGACGAATTCAATACCGCTGGTCGCCAATACCGATATACTGGCGCGCGCAGGTAAAGACAAGGGCAATCGCGTACATGTTGGTTTTTCTGTGGAAACGGATAATGATTTGGAAAATTCGCAACATAAACTATTAGAAAAGAATTGCGATTTTATTGTGATTAATAATCCACATGTACCCGGCGCGGCTTTTCAGGCCGATACCAATAAAGTGACACTATTAGATAAAACCGGCCCAGGTAGTGTTTATCCACTGATGAGCAAAACCCAGGTGGCGGAAATTATTCTTGATAACGTGTTGAAATTAATAAAACAAAGTTGAAACGGCGCAATGACAATAATTAATGACCAGGTTCAGCAATTCCTGGAACAGGAAATTGAATTGTATGGCGACGATTTTGTCGTTTCCAGGGAACCTTTGAGCACAGCGCTGCGTCCGCCTGCACCGGTACAGAAAAATACTGTCATTTGTTCCGGAAGCGTGGAATCCGGAATAGCTGTAGCGCTGGATACAACCCGGCCGGAAGAGAGCGAGCCAGACGCTTTTTGGAACAGCGAGAACGGTGAATTGTTGTCCAAAATCCTGGCCTCGGTTGATTTTGACCGAAATAAAGTATTGCTGTTCTTGCTGGTCAAGGGTGATGATACGCCGCAAAGCGTTGCAAGTATTACGTCGCAATTAATTGAGCGCCTGCAAACTGCAAATCCGGCATTTATTTTATGTTTTGGTAAAACCGCCGGACAAATATTATATAAATCCCGTGATGATGTTGATAATATGCGCGGCAAAGTTCAAGATTATAACTCTGCGCATGTCATTGTTACCCATCACCCGGCAATATTAATAAATAATTCCCGGTTAAAGCGTGAAACCTGGGAAGATATGAAAATGCTGCAGCGGTTATATAATAATCGCACGCAGGTGAATTGAATATAACATATTGAATTTATGACTGATGTTCCGATAGTAAGAATGCCGCCGCAATCCATAGACGCCGAAATAGCGGTTTTAGGCGGAATGATGATGGATGCCCAGGCTTTATCTACAGTTATGGAAAAGCTTGATGATACGGCTTTTTATAAAGAAGCCCATAAAAAAATTTTTCTTGCCGGGCGTTCGCTGTATGAACGAAATGAACCGGTGGATATTCTTACTATGGCCAATGAACTGGAAAAACAGAATGCTCTTGAATCGGCAGGAGGTAATTACTATTTAACGGAACTGGTCCAGCGTATTCCATCTGCTGCCAATGTTGAATATTATTGTAAAATTGTATTGGATAAATCCATTCTGCGCAAGCTGATCAATGTATCGAACACCGTGCAGGAGGAATGTTACACCGCCGGCGATGAAGCGGTGAATATTATTGATAAAGCCGAACAGCGGATTTTTGCGTTGTCGGAAAATAAAAACCGCAAAGATTTTTCTCACATCGGTCCGGTTATGCACTATACCATGGAGAAGATCGAAGGCTTTCACGAAATGGAAGGCGGTATAACCGGAGTTCCCACCGGTTTTAAGGAACTGGATAATTTATTATCCGGTATGCAAAATTCGGATTTACTCATCCTGGCGGCGCGGCCATCGATGGGAAAAACCGCCCTGGCTCTGAATATCGCCCGACATGCCGCTATCAAAGGCGGTGTGCCGGTCGGTATTTTCAGCCTGGAAATGGCTTCGTACCAGTTGGTTATGCGTATGTTGTGTTCCGAAGCGCGCGTCGATTCGCACAAGGTGCGCAACGGCAAATTACCGGATAACCAGTGGCAGAATTTAAGCCGGGTTGCCGGCGACCTGGCGGATGCGCCAATCTATATCGATGATACGCCGGGTATTAATATAATGGAATTGCGTTCCAAGGCCAGAAGGCTCAAGATCGAGCACAAGGTTGGTTTGCTGGTAGTTGACTATTTACAGCTTTTACGTGGAGTAGGGAGGGTGGAAAGCCGGCAAATAGAAATTGCCATGATCTCGCAATCTTTGAAGAACCTGGCCAAGGAACTGGATTTACCGGTACTGGCGTTATCACAGCTTTCCCGCGCAGTTGAATCGCGCGGCGGCGAGCGGCGGCCAATGTTGTCCGATTTACGCGAGTCAGGCGCTATCGAGCAGGACGCCGATGTGGTAATGTTTATTTACCGCCCGGCTGCTTATGGCATTGTCGAGCCGGAACTGGAAAAAATTGCCGAAGTTATTGTAGCAAAACAAAGGAATGGTCCGACTGGAACGATTGAACTGATATTCCTGAATGATTATGTACAATTTGCGGATCGGGATTTACAGCATAGCATTGAAGTCCCGGCTATTCCAGCCGATCCGTTTTAATGATCGAGGTCTATCGTGCCTGCGGTGGAAATACATAATGATTACCAAAAGGTATTCGAGGGTTTGTTGCAGCGAATCCGGCGCTATGACCAGACCGCCGACATTGCTTTGTTACGCAAAGCCTTTGAATATAGTTTTAATGCGCACGGCGATCAGTTACGAATATCCGGCAAACCCTATTTTGAACATCCGCTCGAAGTGGTTAAAATACTGACCGGTCTGAAAATGGACTGGGAAACGATTGCCGCAGGTGTTTTGCATGATGTAGTTGAAGATACCAAGAGCAGCATAGAAGATATTAAACGCGAGTTTGGCAATAATATTGCCCAGCTTGTTGATGGTGTTACCAAGATTTCTGAATTGAAATTACTTGGTACGGAAGATCAGCAGGCGGAAAATTTCCGTAAAATGCTGCTTTCGATGGTAAAAGATATTCGTGTTATTTTGATAAAATTTGCCGACCGGCTGCATAATATGCGAACCATCGAGTTCCTGCCGGAAGAAAAGCGCAAACGAATAGCACTTGAAACCCGCGATGTTTACGCGCCCCTGGCGCATCGGTTAGGTTTGGCGCGTATCAAATCCGAGTTGGAGGATTTGTCTTTAAAAAATCTGGAACCGGAAATATATAAGGATCTGGTTAACCGGATACAATCGACCAAACGTGAACGCGAAAACGCTATTCGCCGGATAACCAGTCCTGTTCGCAAGGCATTGGCCGACGCCAATGTCAGGGCCCGTTTTGAAGGAAGGGCCAAAGATTTTTTCAGTATTTATAACAAAATCAATAAACGCGGTGTGCCTTTTGAAGAAATACATGACCTGTTAGCAATACGGATTATCGTGGAAACTTTGGAAGATTGTTATCATGCGCTTGGGATTGTCCATTCTCTTTACAATCCCTTGCATGAACGGTTTAAAGATTATATTGCAACGCCGAAATCGAATGGTTATCAGTCCATCCATACCACCGTGATGGGCCCGGAAGGTAAAAAGTTCGAAATTCAGATTCGTACGGAACAAATGCACCGTACCGCCGAAGAAGGCATTGCTGCCCATTGGAAATATAAAGAAGGCAAATCCCGCGAGGATGATTTTGATAAACACCTGGTATGGCTGCGCCAGGTGCTTGATTTTGACGACCAGGAACCGGATAAATCGTCTTTTATGGAACATTTAAAAATCAATCTGTTCCAGGATGAAGTGTTTGTTTTTACCCCAAAAGGCGATTTGCACCGTTTGCCGCTGCATTCCACAACGGTTGATTTTGCTTTTAATGTACATACGGATGTCGGTTTGCATTGCCTGGCTGCTAAAGTGAATGGCCGTATTGTGCCGCTCAGCCATGAATTAAAAAATGGTGATACTGTTGAAATTATCACCTCGACCAGTCAGCGTCCGAATGAAGACTGGCTCAAATTTGTTAATTCCAGCAAAGCCCGGAGCAAAATAAAAAAATGGCTGCGTGATTCCAAGTTTGACAGCAGCGTGGCTTTGGGTGAAGAAATGCTGGCAAAAGCATTGTTTAAATATTCTATAAAGCTGAAAAATATCGATCTGGCCGACTTGGCGCAGAAATTGAAGTTAAAGGATGACAAAGACCTGCTGGCCTCTATTGGCCGCGGTGATACAAAAATTGATACAATTTTACGTCGTATCATTCCTGAAGACAAGAAAGAACAGCCTGAAAAGAATGTTTTTTCACGGATCATTGAAAAAGCGCGCAAATCCAGTCATGGTGTGCGAGTTGCCGGCATTGATAATATAATGATCACTTTTGGCAAGTGCTGCAACCCTGTGCCCGGCGAACCGATAACCGGCATTGTTACCAGAGGCCGGGGCATTGTTTTACATACCAATAATTGCCGGAATTTACTCAAGTTGATGCAGGATCCCGATCGGATTGTTGAGGTATCATGGGATGTGGACAAAAATTATCGCTTTGTGGCCGGGCTGAATATTTTGAGCGAAAGAAAAAATAATCTATTACCGAATCTGTCCGATACGATCACCAGGGCAGATTGTATAATTAAAAGTATTAAAATGACCGCAGAAGATTCGCTGATTACCTGCACTTTGAGTATAGAAGTGTATGATCTCGATCATTTAAAAAGGGTAATGAACAGTATAAATAGAATCGATGGTGTAATTTCAGTAAAGCGCTTTAATGAATAAAGTCGCGGCAGGCGTTTTCTATTATCATAAAAACAAAGATAACAAAAAAATAAAGGAGTCAAGCCAATGGCAGCGCAAAATGAAAAAAGTACGATCACAAAAAAAGATGTATCCAAACGGACGGCCAAGATCATTGGAGAAAAAATTTATTTGACCGAAAAGGTTGTGGACGGAGTATTTCAGGCTTTGCGTGAATTCATGACTGAAGCGAATCCTGAAGTCCGTATTGAAATCCGCGATTTTGGCGTTTTTGAAGTAAAGAAAACCAAGCCAAAACCCAAAGCGCGTAATCCGAAAACCGGCGAAATAATTTATGTTCCTGCCCGCCGTAAAACCCATTTCAAAGCTGGCAAGCTGTTAAAAGAAAAGCTGAAAACCCCTTTGAAAAAAGGTGAAAAAAAAGTTGAAGAATGATGAAAATCAGTTAAACTCTGTTAAATCTGCTATTTCATTATCAGGCATAAAAACACCGGGCCGGTTATTAAGCATCGATTATGGCAAGCAACGGATTGGTGTTGCCATGAGCGATCCCATGCAAATGCTGGCATCTTCATTATGTACTATACATAATACTGGTGCTCAGAAAAGCGTTAATGAACTAGTCGAAATTTGCAAAAAAAATGAAATTATTACCATTGTAGTGGGTATGCCAATAAACATGAATGGAAGCTATGGTGACAGCGCCCAGGCTGCCAGGGATTTCGCGAATGCGCTGCAACAAAAAATTACCATACCGGTATTGCACTGGGATGAACGCTGGACAACCGTTAGCGCCCAAAAATCACTCATTTCCCAGGGAAAATCACCATCTCAAAACCGGGATCGTATCGACCAGATTGCCGCCGCCTTTTTATTACAGGCATTTCTGGATCGCCTTGCTTTTGTACGAAAGCATGGAGAACAATGATTCATAATTTTAAGTGCTGTTGTACAATATTTAATACTCAAGTTACCTCCTTGTACCACTGAACAACCTGGCGCAAGGGTGAATGTAATAAAAATTTGTACTTTGTTCTTTCACAATCAGATTCGACAATTTATCTGCCACGCCTGGTTTTTAAACAGACCGGCAGTTTATAGTTACAAGTATTTCAACAAACCCGGAATGGGGTTAGCTCTATTTTTCTGTTTTTTATTTTACCAAATTTTTCGTAAATTGATAGTTGTTAACAAGCTATAATCTGTTGTAATATTAACAGTTATAATATTGATGATTTACACGATCTGACTAGAAAGTTTTAATTATTGCAGATATTTGCCGAATGTTGACCGGCAATTCTCCGGAAATAACAAACCTGATGAAACGAAACTTATTACTTGGAATCCTGACCGGCGTGTTGCTTGGTTTATCGTTTCCCCCATTCAAAACCGGATTTTTAGCGTATTTTGTTTTGATTCCGTTCTTTTTATTGCTGGAAGACAAACACGGTTTTAGCGCATTTCGCTGGGGTTATATTAGCGGATTGTTTGCCGATATTGCTACGCTATTCTGGATCGGCTGGGTAACTGTACCGGGAATGATCGGCGCGTTACTTGTATTACCCCTATTCTGGGGTTTCTATGCGTTTTTACATACCTTTTTATACCGCCGTTTACAATTTAAAGCCTACCTGGTCGTTCCTTTCCTGTGGACTGCTGTTGAATACCTGCAATCTGCAGGTGAAACCGCTTTTCCCTGGAATTTTCTTGGTTATTCACAATCCTATTATTTACCGTTCATCCAGTTTGCTGAATACCTGGCAGTTTTTGGAGTATCATTCTGGGTGGTTAGTATTAATTGTACCATTTTTCTCTTGTGGAAAAAGTGGTCGTTGCCGCGATTGAGATCGGTTTTAGCGATAATACTTGGAATTTTATTTCTGCTGCCGGCTGTGCATGGTATTATCCGCATGTCCGATAACGGTGTACGTACTGAAAAAATAAAAATTGCCCTATTGCAGGGAAACATCGATCCATTTGAGAAATGGGACAAAGATCTGTATGATCGTAATTTCAAGGTTTATACCGACCTTGCCGACAGCGCCATTAAAGGTCAGCCTGACCTGATGATCTGGCCGGAAACCGCAACCCCTTTTTATCTGCGCTATGAAATGTTTTACCTGGAGCGGGTAAAAATGATTGCCGATACCGCCAATCTTGCTCTGTTAACCGGTTCGGTCGATTTTGATTATGATGATAATGGCGATTACCGGTATTACAACTCTGCGCTTGGTTTTGAAGCAAATCTTGATTATATTCAAAAATATGCAAAAATGCTGCTGGTGCCATTTTCCGAACGGGTACCATATAAAAATTATTTTCCGTTCAATGTCTTGAAAAACCTGTTATTTGACATGGCTCTCGGCGTTGGTGATTATTCTCAAGGCAGTGAATACAAGTTATTTACTTTTCATCCACGCTCCTGGTACCTGGATAAAAATAACGGTAATGCTTACCAGGCGGCAGTGGCAATTTGTTATGAATCAGTTTTTCCCGATCATATTGCCAAACTAACCCGGATGGGCGCCAATATTTTGATCATTATTACCAACGACGCCTGGTTTGGAAAAACGTCGGCCCCGCATCAGCATCAGCAGATTGCGGTATTCCGGGCGATTGAAAACCGTATTCCTGTTGCCCGCTGCGCCAATACCGGAGTATCGTGCTTTATTGATGAATACGGACATGTCAGCCGGTCGACGGCGCTCTTTGAGCAAGCGTTGATTGAGCAGGAAGTCGCTTTAACCTCTTCCTGTACTTTTTATGCAAAATACAGATTCCTTTTGCCGTTAATAACGCTGATCGTCACATTGACGGCTTTGATATTTAGTATTGCTAAACGAAAATAATCGACTTTATGAATAGAGTGGTTTTATATTCCTTTATTAACCTGGTATTAATATCAGGCAGTATTATGTTCATAAAAAATGCTTGTGCCGATAATAACTACTATAATATGACAAACACGGTGCTGGCGCCGGTACGTGCCTCAGGCAGCGCTTGTATTGCAGATAATTTTGGTTTATCGGGCGCAATCTATAACCCGGCGTCTCTTGACCTTTTCCGTTACCCGGAAAGTCCCAGGTTTGCTTTTTTTATCAACCCAACCGGCGCAGTAGCACTAGTCCGGGACAAGAATGAATTAAGCGCAAATAAACATCTTGATGGCGTTGACTGGTTAAATTATGCAGGTATTGTTTTTAAAGGTATCGGCTTTTCCTTGCCGACTTTCACGGCTATCCTGCTCTTGACTGAGCCTTTGCAAAACTCGCTCACGTCCTCAGATCAAAAAATGGACGAGATGTTTACGAGCAAATATGTGCTGGACTGTAATTATGATGTTCTTGCCCTAAAATTAAAACTGGCTGATCAGGTTGCTATCGGCGCTTCGGGATTTTTATTCAGCGCCGGCGAAAAAGACGCTATTAAGCGTTCCCATGGAACCTCGTATGGCGTTCAGATCAATCCTAATACGCATGTATCCGTCGGTGTTGTCTATTATAATTTCCCAACGCTCGTCTCTCACTATATGCTGGAACAAAACCGCATAATCGATGAAACGATCAATATTGGCATTAATATCAGACCTTATAATAGTATTTCCTTTAATCTTGATGCTTATAATGTTTCCGAAGATAATAAAAAATATACCCGTGAACTGCATATTGGATTATTAGCCGTGCCGATGGATGCTATGGCAATTCGCGCCGGTATGTATCGCGAGCAGGATTCGCAGCTTGATGTATATTCACTCGGACTTGGTTTGATAAACACAAACTGGTTTTTTTCTACCGATAATTCTTTCAGTTATAATGATTTTGCCATTAATTATAGTGTTCAATTTTGGCAAAAGGAAAAGCAAAATTTTTATCATCATTATTTAACCTTTTTATTAAGATTTTAGGAACACGGAACTGTATTAACCGTTAAAGTTGTGGATGCCGGTAATAATTAGAAAAACTTGTTTTATATTATATGTCGCTCTAAGCGTTATCGATGTATGGGCGCAGACTGAGCAGCCGCCGAGTAATTTGCAGGTTTTTCAAAATCTATTTCGGGCCGGTTTTATGGAAACGCTGCTCGTCGGTGAAAAACCGGATTCCAGTGAGCTCTATTTTATTAATTCCGGCACAAATCGTGATCTGAACTGGCTTGTTAATGAACAATTTTTCAGCGCAGCCCAAAGCAGTGGTTTTGAAAATATTTACCAGGTCATTGCGCCTGTTGGCTTGAATAACGGAAAAAATTATTTTACTGAATTTAGACCGTTAGAGCAAAAAATTGAATATGTAGCGGCACCCGGGCTGAGCAGAGATAGGTGCCTGCGGACTGCAACTATTAATATGTTCGTACAGGTTACGGCGCCCGACCAGCAGGTGATCTTTTCCGGCTCCAGGCAAATGACCGGCGTCGATACTATTCTGGTCAGGCAGATTGACAAACTGGAAAATCCGGAATTTTTATTCACTATAGGCGCTAAATCCAAAAGTTTTATATCCGGTTTAGTAGAACCGGTATTAGTTATGGTAATAACAGGAATTGTAATTTATATTTTTTATTCATTCAGAAGTAAATAACAAACAGGTTAAATTCATGAAACATAACAAAACGACAAGCATACGTTTTTCCTTTTTTATTTTGTTACTAACTTTTACAGTGATTTTAAGCTCCTGCAGCCGGCAACGCATTCGTTCCGATATTCCGGTTGAAGAGCGCATGAAAATTGCTTTAAAGATGTTTGAAAAACGGGACTATCTTGATGCCAAAACCCAGTTTCGAATCATTACGCTTAGTTACAGCGGTAATGCGCTGGCTGACAAAGCCCAATATTACCTGGCGGAATGTCACTTTTTTATCAAAGAGTATATTCTTTCGGCCAGTGAATATGAACGTCTTTTAAAAGTATATCCGAATTCGGAATATGTGGATGATGCCAAGTACAAACTTGGTTTGAGCTATTATGAACTCTCCCCCAAACCCGCCCTGGATCAGGAATACACTCTGAAAGCTAATAAAGAGTTTCAGGAATTTCTTGAAGATTATTATACCAGTCCGTTGATTGAAACTGTAGAAAAGAAACTGCTTGAGGCCCAATCCAAGTTAGCCGATAAGGTTTATACCGCTGCCGATCAATACCGGAAAATGCAGTATTATAATGCCGCTATTATATATTTTACCAAAGTACTGGAAAATTATTATGATACCGGTTATGCACCCCTGGCGCAATATTGGCTTGGAGAGTGTTATCGCAAGTTGGGTAATTACAACGAGGCCGGTGATGCATTTAATACCTTTATTAAAAAATATCCCCAGCATGAATTAATTACCAAAGTACGAAAAAAACTTGAAGCCATGGCTATTGATATTGAAAAACAAAATAAAGTAACCAATAAATAACAGGAGCATCATTATCCTTGAAGCTTGGCTTGTACGGGGGAACTTTTGATCCGGTTCATCTTGCGCATTTAATAATCGCCAATATTGCTTGTGATGAGTTGCATCTTGACCGGTTAATTTTTATGCCTTGCGCAGCTCCGCCGCATAAGTATAATCCACATTTAACAAACGGGGAACATCGTCTGCGGATGCTTGAACTGGCTATAGCCGGTTATGCGCGGTTTGCCTGTTCTGATCTGGAGATACGGCAAGGGGGAACATCATATACGATTGATACTGTAAAGCGCCTTCGGGACGAGTATAATCTGGCGCAAAAAGATTTTTACCTGATTATCGGAGCCGATAACCTGAAAGAATTCCATACCTGGAAACAGCCGCAGCAGATCTTGGAGATATGTCGTTTGGCTGTTGCCGCCCGCCCGGATTATTTAATGGATGATACTCCCGGCAATTTACGCCCGGAAGTAAACCGGCTTGCGGTACCGTTGCTGGAGATTTCATCGACCATAATCCGCCAGCGGGTACAGCAGGAAAAATCCATCACTTTTTTTGTCCCTGAGCCGGTGCAGGACTATATCCGTCTTAATGGCTTGTATCGGCGCTAGTTAATCCAGTTTTAACTGATCAATGTGTTCATTAATTTCAGTCAGTTCATCATTAATACGATCCGGATTATTTTTAAAATAATCAACAATCCGGTTAAACTCTTCCCTGGTCATATTGTGCATTTTCAGGGAAGAATCAAAGAGTTGCGCTTCGGAGTGCACAGCGGTAGTATCCTGGGCGGACAAGGTAATATAAGTTTTAAGCACCTCGGTTCCCAGTTGAATTTGATCGGAAGCAAGACGGGGTTTTTCTTCACTGGTACATGATAACAGCAACAGAACGATTAACAAAGCCAGAACTTGTTTCATAAATACTTCCTTATTTTTATACTGTAAATTAATAATTTATATTTAATTAATCAAGCTCCTGCCAAAAAACTCTTGTTTTTTTGCCCAAATTTGTTCAATTTATATTATTGAACAATCATGAATAATTAAGCGCATGATAAAAATACCGGGCATTCGGCTTAAATATTTCCGGCAGCCTCGATTTCATAAACCCAGTTAACTGATGACCAAACTTAAAAAAGATAAAACCCACTTTATTTGTCAGAATTGCGGTTTTGATATGCCCCGCTGGCAGGGAAGATGTCCATCCTGCGGTGAATGGAACAGTTTTGTTGAAGAAAAAGTAATCCCTTCCGTCAAGATGAGTGCGGTAAATGCCGGCGCGGGTTATAAACCCCCGGTAATTATAGATGAGGTTCGCACCGACGATACTCCGCGGATTCCCACCAAAAGCCGGGAACTGGATCGGGTGCTGGGCGGCGGCATTGTGCCGGGTTCGGTGGTTCTGATCGGCGGCGATCCCGGCATCGGCAAATCGACGCTGTTGCTGCAGGAAGCAGCCGGACTGAGCAGGGACAATTTCAAGATCATGTACGTTACCGGTGAAGAATCTACCGGGCAAATCAAAATGCGCGCCGACCGGTTAGGGCTCGCTTCCGCCCATCTCTATATACTGGCCGAAACCGAACTGGAAGCTGTACTGGAGTCCATCCATAACCTGGCTCCCGGCCTGGTAGTGATCGATTCGATCCAAACCATGTATTCGGTCAAATTGGAAAGCGCTCCCGGCAGCATCTCCCAGGTACGTGAATGTGCGTTGCAATTCATACAGGTGGCAAAGCGCGATAACCTGCCGATATTATTTGTCGGCCATGTTACCAAAGAAGGCTACCTGGCCGGTCCCAAAGTGCTGGAACACATGGTAGATGCATTATTATTATTCGAAGGCGACCGGGAACATTTTTATCGTATTTTACGGGCTGTGAAAAACCGTTTTGGTTCCACCCGTGAAATAGGGGTGTTCCAAATGGCCGGCAAAGGGTTGCTGGATGTGCCCGATCCTTCCGCCATATTCCTTTCCGAACGGCAAAAGGACACCAGCGGTTCGGCGGTTATCTGTTGTATGGAAGGTACACGGCCGATTCTGGTTGAAATTCAGGCGCTGGTTTCTCCTGCCAATTATGGAATGCCGCAGCGAACAACCATCGGTTTTGATAACAAGCGCATTGCTATTCTGCTGGCGGTTCTGGAAAAACGTCTGGGTTACCGGTTACGCAATATGGATGTTTTTATCAATGCAGTGGGAGGGATGCGCATCGACGAAACCTCCGCCGATATGGGCGTTGTGGCGTGTATTGCATCCAATATCAACAACCGGCTTATCGATCCACAAACTTTGCTGCTGGGTGAGGTCGGCCTGGGCGGCGAACTGCGTTCCATTTCACATATCGAGGCGCGGTTGTCGGAAGCGGAAAAAATGGGCTTTGGCAGCGCTGTCATTCCGGCCGGTAATAAAAAAGGAATTACTAAAAAGTTTGCCTTGGAAGTAATAGCCGCCCGCACTGCCCAGGAAGCGCTGGACAAGATATTAAATTAGAATATTAAAAGTTAGCGGAATTTTATTGTGCAATTCAAAGTATTAAAGACCGATCCCGGCAGCCAGGCGCGCGCCGGCATAATGCATACAGCGCATGGAGTCATCAAAACCCCGATCTTTATGCCAGTTGGCACTCAGGCTACCGTTAAAGCTATTTCCCCCGAAGATTTGCAGCGCCTTAAAGCGCAAATTATCCTGGGTAATACCTATCATTTATACCTGCGGCCGGGCACTGATGTAATTGCTCACGCCGGTGGTTTACAGAAATTCAGCAGTTGGCATAAACCAATTTTAACCGATAGCGGCGGTTACCAGGTTTTCAGTTTGAGCGATCTAAACAAGATCAGCGAGGAAGGTTTTGCCTTTCAGTCTCATATCGATGGCTCTAAACACTTTTTTACCCCGGAAAAAGTTGTTGAAATACAACGCAAGCTGGGCTCCAATATTATGATGGTGCTGGATGAGTGTGTTCCTTATCCTGCCGAATTTCGCTATGTACAAAAATCCAATAAAATTACCATTGGATGGGCTAAACGGAGTTTAAGCACATTTGCAAATACCGAATGTGAACATGGTTTTCAGCAGGATATTTTTGCAATTGTTCAGGGAAGTACATTTCCCGAACTACGCCGCGAATGCGCCCAGGCGTTAGTGGAGCTTGATTTTCCCGGTTATGCTATCGGCGGTTTATCTGTCGGCGAACCCCGTGAAGAGATGTATGAAATTACCTCGGTGTGCACCGAGCTGTTACCCAAAAACAAACCGCGCTATTTAATGGGCGTTGGTAAACCCGAAGATTTGCTGGAAGGAATTTCGCGCGGTATTGATATGTTCGATTGTATATTACCAACCCGTAATGGCCGTAACGGTATGGCTTTTACAACATTTGGTCCGTTGTCGATTAAAAATGCCCGGCACCGGGAATCATTACTACCGTTGGATAGCGCATGTGATTGTTATACCTGTCAAAATTTTACACGTTCTTACCTGCGGCATCTGTACAATGCCCATGAATTGCTGATCTTGAAATTACTCAGTTATCATAATATCCATTTTTACCTGCGCCTGATGGAAAATGCCCGCACAGCCATACTGAATGGAAATTTTTCAGCTTGGGAAAAAGAATTCCTTGAAAAATATAAAAATAATGATGAAATTAATTAACTCAATAATCAATAAATGGAGACTAGTATGAATTCAATTGTGTTATTTGTTTTTGCAATGGCAACGGACCCGAACAGCAGCGGACAAACAAGTGGCGGCAACCCGGCTATTTCCCTGTTACCTATAGTATTGATCTTTTTAATTATGTATCTGTTGATCTTTCGGCCTCAGGCTAAACGGCAAAAAGAACATCGCCAGATGCTCGATAATCTGCAAAAAGGTGATGAAGTTGTCACAGCCGGCGGAATTTACGGCTCGATTGTAGGTACAAAAAAGAACGATACCGTTGTGATCCTGAAAATTGCAGAAAATGTCAAGATCGAAGTCGCCCGTTCCTCGATAGCACAAAAAGTGCAACCCGAAGAACCGGCCAAGAATTAAAACCGGTTATTATGAAGATAGTTTTTATGGGCACCCCGGAATTTGCAGTGCCTTCATTACAAAAAATAATTACCAGTAATCACCAGTTAGTTGGCGTAGTTACAGTGCCCGATAAACCTGCCGGGCGTGGTCAAAAAACCCGGCCTTCAGCAGTTAAAGAAGCTGCCCTTGCTGCCGGGTTGCCTGTTTTACAGCCCGATAATTTAAAAAGCGCCGATTTCCTTGCCGAGTTGCAAGCCTGGCAGGCCGACCTTTTTATTGTTGTTGCCTTTCGAATATTGCCGGCAAGTGTTTTTACTATGCCGCCGCAAGGCACTATCAATTTGCACGCTTCTTTATTACCGCAGTACCGGGGCGCTGCCCCGATTAACTGGGCGCTGATCAATGGTGAAACCCAATCCGGAGTTTCTACATTTTTTATTGAAAAGGCGGTCGATACCGGTATGGTGTTATTGCAGCAGCAAGTGCCGATTACAGCGGATATGAACGCCGGTGAATTGCATGACTTGCTTGCATTTACCGGCGCGGAAATGTTGTTGGCTACAATTAAGGGACTGGCTGACCATACCCTTAAAGCGACACCACAAACCGGCGCGTCCAGCCTGGCTCCTAAAATCACCCGGGAACTCTGTGTTATTGACTGGAATAAAAGTGCAGTTGATATTCACAACCTGGTGCGTGGATTAGCCCCGGTTCCGGCGGCTTTTACTTTTTTATGCGGTCAGTTGTTGAAAATTATTCAAACCCGGATTGTTGCGACCGACAAATGCGACCCGGCAAATATCGGCAAGATCATATTTATCACCAGGAGCGGTGAAGTTCAGGTTCAAACCGGTAGAGGTGTGATAGCCATTCGCCAACTCAAGCCTGAAGGTAAACGCATAATGCAAATTGAAGAATTTGTCCGCGGCCACCAGGTTAATGTATATGAACAGTTCGGCAGTTCACTACCGGTATGATTTATGAACAAATCGAATAAATTGCCACATGTCCGCTCCCTGGCTTTACTGGCCATTAACCGGGTAGAAGATGATCATGCATATACCGATCTGGTCTTGAATAGCATATTCAACGATTATGATTTACACGAACAAGACCGGGCCTTTTTAAGCGAATTGGTGCGTGGTACAATCCGCTGGAAGAAAAAGTTGGACTGGATTGTTAATCAATTATTAACTGCTCCCGATAAAACCCCGGCTGTAGTAAAAAGAATACTCTGGACAGGTTTGTACCAGATCATCTATATGTCCAGAACGCCGGACTTTGCAGCGGTAAATGAAAGCGTTGAACTGGCCAGACACACGGTTCATGAAAAATGGAGCAAAGTGGTAAATGGTGTGTTGCGTACATTTCTGCGCACGTATGACAAGATTAAATACCCGAATGCGAATAATGATCCGGTTAAATACCTGGCGGTAATGCAATCTTTACCGGAATGGATGGTGCAAAGATGGCTGGAGCAGTTTGGATTAGCAGAAACAAGCGCGTTGTGTGAGGCTTTAAATGAACGTCCGGTTCTGTCGATTCGGGTCAATGAATTACGGATCGGGATTAAGGATGTGGAACAAGAGTTTTCAACACACCAGGTCGCTTTTGAACATGGACAGATCGACGGATTTTACCGTGTTCATGATAGCCAATCGCCTATTGTACGTGACTTTCTTGAAAGCGGCCGGATAACAGTTCAGGATGAAAGCGCCGGATTGGTAGCGCGGTTGACGGCGCCGGTTGAAAACCAGGTAGTATTTGATTTATGCGCCGCGCCAGGCGGCAAGTCCATGCACTTGGCGGAACTGGCACATGACCGGGCGCTCATAATCTCTGGCGATGTGAACCGCTCGCGGGCTCAAATGATTGCTGCTGCGACAAGACGGCTGGGTATTACGTCCGTCCATCCGCTGGTGGCTGATGCTGCGGCTTTTCCCGCCACAGCGGCTGATGTGGTTGTGCTCGATGCTCCCTGTTCCGGTATGGGTGTTTTACATAAAAAACCGGATATACGCTGGCAGCGTAACAATAAAGATATTACGGAATTAACCACACTTCAATTTCGCCTGTTGACTAGAGCCGGCGGGTATGTTAAAAAAAATGGATATTTAATCTATAGCACCTGTACCATCGATAAAGATGAGAACGAAAACCTGGTACAGCGGTTTATTAAAGATAATCCGCAATTTACGTTTTGTAGACCGGATTCGGAGCGAATACCCGCCGGTTTTATTATTGATGACAAGTATATTCGCACCTGGCCACATCGGCATAAAATGGATGGTAGTTTTGCAGTGAAATTACAAAAAATTGGATTTTGAATATGGACCTTATTAATGATTTAACAAAAAAAGACCGGAAAACCAGAATCATTGCTTTTATATTTCTTGACGCTTTTATTATAATAGTTCTATCTTTTATATTGGATATTTTCATTTTACCTGCTTATACCCGGCAATGGCAAAATGTTCAAGTGCCGGATGTATCCTTTACCAGCATGCAAACGGCGCAGGCTATATTGAATAAAAAAGGACTTGATGCTGTAGTTGGCGAAGAAAAATATGATAGTAATTATCCGCCTGGTTTTGTAATATTTCAAAATCCGGGCGCACAAACTTTGGTAAAAAAGGGACGCCGCATCTACTTGACAATTGGCAAGGGTAAACAGATAATTGAAATGCCCGATATTAAAGGTATTTCCGAACGTGATGCCAGGTTCATTTTGCAGCAAAATCAGTTGCAGATACGTAAAATTTCCTACCAGAACGATGATCAGGTTCCGGTTGGAGTAGTCATCGAACAATCTGTCCCTGCCGGACGGCAAATTGAAGTTGATGAAATGGTTGATTTTACCCTTAGCCTGGGTTTGGAACCGGATAATATACTGGTTCCCTCACTGGTTGGAAAATCC
This sequence comes from bacterium, assembly GCA_029561455.1. Classification (GTDB taxonomy): domain Bacteria; phylum Zhuqueibacterota; class Zhuqueibacteria; order Residuimicrobiales; family Krinioviventaceae; genus Fontivivens. The sequence continues at coordinate 311,250 of JAKQIY010000068.1, read as the reverse complement.
CGCGAAGAAGCAGTCATCAGTATTAAAAAGGCAGGTTTGACGTTAGGACTTGTACAATTTCAGCTTACCGATAAAATATTGCCCAACACTGTAGTCAGCCAGACGATTGCCTCCGGCACACGTGTCAGTAAAGATGACACGTTAGGTTTTGTTTTAAGCAAGTTGCTGGGCAAAGATGAGGATAATTTGCAATGGTAAAGATAGCTCCATCGGTCTTGAGCGCCGATTTTTCACAATTGAAAAACCAGATCAACCTGGTAGAAAAAGCCGGCGCCGACTGGATTCATCTGGATGTGATGGACGGACATTATGTTCCCAATATTACATTTGGCCCTTTGATCATTGAGGGTATACGTAATCTGACCCAACTGCCGCTTGATGCCCATTTGATGATTGAAAATGCCGACAGATATATCAAGGACTTTGTATCCGCCGGGGTTAATAATCTCACTGTACATTATGAAGCCTGTCCTCATTTATGGAATGTGATTGAAAAAATTCATGAATTGGGTATTCAGGCCGGTGTTACCCTTAACCCGGCTACACCAGTTACATTGTTGGAACCAGTGCTGAACATGGTCGATTTGGTACTAGTTATGACCGTTGAACCGGGATTTGGTGGCCAAAAATTTATTCCCGAGATGGTAAAAAAAATAAACTGGCTTTATCAGTATAAACTGAATAATAATTTAAATTATCATATCGAGGTTGACGGCGGTATTGATGCAGAAACAACTCCTTTGGTTGTTGAAGCCGGCGCCAATGTTCTGGTAGCCGGTAATGCTATTTTTAATACTAAAGATATTGAAACGGCAGTATATACATTACGTGATGTTGCCAATAAAGCAATAGCAATCCGTAATAAAGGTAAATAACTGTTGTTTGGATTTTAAAACATTAGAAAGAACTAAAGCGAAGGAAATGCGTTTTATTTTAAAATAAACTATTTGTAAATTATTTTAAATTCACTATTTTACTTGAAACATTGTTGACTAGATTTTGGTATTAAAAATTAAAAAATCCTCAGGATTAAAATGAAAGTATTTACCCAGAAAGATATTGATAAAATTGCCCGGGTTTTGGGAACGGAACCAAAATTCAAGGGTAATAATTACCGGTTCGTTTTGATCAATAATGAATCAGATATGCATATATCCTTTGAGATCTATCCTGATATTCCGATAGGGAAGGAAACCGGAAACCTTATTTCCGTCTATTCACCCTGCGCTCATCTGCAATTGCATTTTTGCACCGGTTATGTCGTCAGTGAGTTACTCGGCGAAGTGACGTTTATCGGCGAATGCGGCGGAAAATTATCCGGTTTAATTATTGAAAAAGGCGCCGGTTGTTCACTTTTTTGTAATGTAGATAAAGAAATATTATCGGGAGATTTTACAACTCTGGGACCGGAAATTATGCTGTCGGGTGTGGCTTTGTCGTTAGCGGAAGAAATACTTCCCGATACAAAAAAGTAAGAGTGCTTTACATATAGTAATGGATTTATTTGATCATTTCAAGAACTATATCGATTACCTGCGCATCGAGCGGCAGGTAGCCCTGAACACTATTGAAGCCTACGAGCGCGATATAGAAAGGTATCTGTTTTTTTTACAAAACCGGGGGGGCGCATCACCTCATACGATTAAACAACCGGACATTGAAACATTTCTCGAATTATTGCACGATCTGCATCTTTCCTCAACTTCAATTTCACGCAATCTTTCGGCGGTTCGCTCATTTCACCGCTTTTTACTGGGCGAAGGTGTTGCCGATAGCGATCCCACCGCCAATATCAATGTGCCCAAACCCTGGATGAAATTACCCGAAGTGCTGGATCAGATAGATGTTGAAAAGCTGATCTTGCAACCGGATATTACAACCGACAAGGGCCTTCGTGATCGCGCCATCCTGGAATTTATGTATGCCACCGGCGTCAGGGTCTCGGAACTGGTCAACCTTAAAGTACCGGATATAATCTGGGATGATGAATTTGTGCGGATACTTGGCAAGGGAAATAAAATCCGTTATGTACCGGTTGGTAAATCAGCACTCAAATGGGTGCGGAACTATGAACAAACCAGCCGGAGAGCGCTGGCCGCTTTGGGTAAATCCGGAGACCGGGTTTTTTTGAACCGTTTTGGAAAAAAACTGAGCCGGCAAAGTATTTGGAAACTGTTGAAGGAATATGCTTTGCTGGCCGGTATTCAAAAGTTCATTAGTCCCCACTCATTACGCCATTCTTTTGCCACGCATTTACTGGAAGGCGGGGCGGATCTGCGCGCAGTTCAGGAAATGCTTGGTCATGCCGATATTATCACTACCCAGATCTATACTCATCTGGACAGAGCGATGTTGAAAGAGGTCATCAAATCATTCCATCCCCTGGAATCGGGAAAGTTATGGACACTGAAAAAGTAAGCTGTAATAGTTTACATACGGAAGAACTGGCCGGATTTAATATTATCTACCTTGACTCAGTAACTTCAACTAATGATTACCTGAAAGACCTGGCGGAAAAAGAATATGCTGCCGGAACAGTGGTGTGTGCCGAACAGCAAACCCATGGCCGCGGTCGCAATGGCCGTAAATGGCATAATGCGGCCGGTAAAGGATTGACCTTTTCAATTTTGCTACGCCCCCACATCACTGTACAACAAGCTCTGATCTATTCATATATACCTGCGATAGTGCTTGCCCGGTTTTTACGTGATGAATATCAGGTACCGGCATGGGTCAAATGGCCAAATGATATTTATGTGCAGGGGAAAAAACTGGCCGGTATATTGTGCGAAAGCGCCAGCTATGCCAAACGGATCAAATACTTTATTATCGGTTATGGTATAAATATCTGCCAGGAAACAAATGATTTGGCTGAATTGCAAAATTCTGCCATTTCATTGTCGATTTTACAAAAAAAACATTTTGATAAACGAATTTTTTTGTGTAAGTTTTTATTCCGATTAACAGAAATAGTGCATGATTTTCCGGCCCGTTGGGAGACAGAGATTGCCGGTGAATGGAATTCGTTATGTTATCATTACAATTCTAAAGTTACTGTTTTTGCCCGTAATCGACAGATTGACGGGATTTTCAGGGGTATTTCCGAAACCGGAGCAGCGGTTATAGATACAGGAAATGAAGTTTTAAAACTTGTAAATATTAATGAATTTAGCTTGCGGTGATTGAATGTTATTAGCCATAGATATCGGGAACACACAAATAGCTACAGGTGTATTTGTTGGGGACGAACTTGTAGTCCATTGGCGGCTTTCCAGCGCTATCGATAGAACTGAAGATGAAACCTGGATTCTCATGAAATACATCTGCAGTGAACATGGCTATGATATATCGGCAGTTAAGGGCGTCTCAATATCCTCGGTAGTTCCCAATGTCACGGCAACATTTGAAAAAGTTGCTGTAAAATATCTTGGCTTGGAACCGGTTGTGGTGAGCAGCAAGATAAAAACCGGCTTAAAAATAATGTATGATAATCCGGCCAATGTTGGCGCCGACCGCATTTGCAATGCCGTTGCCGGTTATGAAAAGTTTGGCGGGCCGCTGGTCATTGTCGATTTAGGAACTGCAACCACTTTTGATGTAATAACCAAAAATGGAGAATACCTGGGCGGTATCATCGCTCCCGGCATAGAAATGTCGGCAATGATCCTGCATCAGCGGGCAGCCAAGTTACCGCGGGTGGAATTGCATTTTCCGGAGAGCGTTATCGGTCAATCAACCGAAACCAGCATGCAATCCGGCTTGATGTACGGAACTGTAGAAATGGTAAAAGGATTTATTAATCGTATAAACCAGGAAATGGGTCAGGAAGTTAAAGTGGTATTAACCGGTGGGCTGGCCAGATTGATAATAAACAAACTGGGTTCAGGTTATACCCTGGAACCGTTTTTAACATTGGAAGGATTGAAAAAAATTTTTGAAAAAGTAAAATAGTCCTTTTTTTCATGTAAAAAAATTTTAAATTATATATTTGAAAATCATTGGGAATTGCAGGCAATACAATACTAATTATGCATTAAATGCATAATGAAAAAGGGAACCGTGATGAGTGGTAAAGAAAGTTTATTGGTCGTAGAGGACGACCAGGTACTTGCCGATTTATTATGGCGTAATTTAAGAAAACTGCAATATACTGTTATTGATATTGTCCTTTCCGGGGAAGAAGCTTTAAAAAAAGCCCGTGAAACCCGCCCCGACCTGGTGTTGATGGACATCCGGCTGGGTGGTAAAATGACCGGTATTGAAACTGCCGATTTTATGCGTTTGAAATTCGATATACCGGTTGTCTATGTAACCGCTTATTCGGACAAGGAAACCCTCGATAAAGTTAAACGTACCGAACCCTACGGTTATATTTTAAAACCCTTTGAAACCAAAGAATTACAGATCGCCATTGAGATGGCTTTATATAAATACAAGATTGAAAAAAAATTACGCGATAGGGAAGCGTGGTTTTCGACAACCCTGAAAAGTATTGGCGATGCGGTGATCAGTACCAATAAAGCCGGGCAAATTACTTTTTTAAACCCGGTGGCCGAAGCTTTAACCGGCTGGACTTTGGAAGAAGTGCGGGGAAAACATATTGATGACGTTATTACGATCATTTGCGGGGTGACCCGTAAACGCCTGACTAGTCCTATCAATTCCGTCATCAGCCGCAATGCGGTTTTTAATTATAATAATCCTAAAATTTTAATTTCCAAATTTGGCAATGAAATTCATATTGATGATACCTGGGCGCCGATCCATAATGACGCCAAGGGTGAAGTGAACGGGATTGTTTTAGTGTTTCGTGATATTACCCAGCGCAAACAAATGGAAGAAGACGTTCAGAAAAACCAGAAAATTGAATCCATTGGTTTATTAGCCGGAGGTATAGCTCATGATTTTAATAACCGTTTGTCGGTAATTTTAGGTAATGCACAGCTTGCTAAATTAAATTATGAAAAGGGTAAGGATATTTCCAAATACCTGGAAAATATTGAAAAAAGTACCGACCTGGCGGCAACTCTCACCCAGCAACTTCTGACATTTTCCAAAGGCGGCGAGCCGGTTAAAAAAGTGTGCGATATAAAAGACCTGATTCGTGAAACCGCCAATTTATCCCTGAGCGGCGCAAATGAACGTTGTCTCTTTAATATTGCCTTTAACCTGCATCCGGTCAATGTAGACAAGGGCCAGATCAGCCAGGTAATTAACAATATTGTTTTAAATGCCGATCAGGCAATGCCCGATGGCGGCGATATTTTTATCAATGCTGAAAATATCCGCATTGATGGTGATTCGGCGCTTCGCTCTTTAACACCGGGAAATTATGTTAAAATTGAGATTATCGACCAGGGAATCGGGATCCCGCCGGATAAACTGAATAAAATATTTGATCCCTATTTTACCACCAAGCAAAAGGGCAGTGGTCTGGGTTTATCCGTTGCCTATTCAATTGTTCGCAAACATGGCGGCATTATTACTGTAGAATCGGAACAGGGTATAGGATCGACTTTTATTATATATATACCGGCTGTTGAGGAAAAGGTAAAAGAGGCGGAAAAAGAAAAAGAAAAAGCTTTTCGGGGCGCCGGAAAAATTCTGGTGATGGATGATGAAGAACTAGTTTTGCAAATGGTAGGGGATATTCTTAAAGGTGTAGGCTACGAAATTGAATTGGCTACCGACGGTAGTGTGGTATTGGAACAATATAAAGGCGCCAAGCAGGCCGGCAATCCCTTTGATGTGGTATTACTCGATCTCACAGTTCCCGGTGGTATGGGAGGTAAAGAAACTGTGCAACGATTAAAAGAGATTGATCCGCAAGTCAAAGCTATTGTTTCAAGCGGTTATTCCAATGATCCGATCATGGCGAATTATAAAGAGTATGGAATATCCGGTGTAATTGCCAAACCTTACCGGATAGTTGAATTGTGCAAGACTCTGAAGGATGTTGTCGAAAATTAACAGACTGACTATAAAAGATTGAGCAGGTTTTAAAGAATTTATCACACCTGGATTTTTTCTCCCCTCTGATGATTCTTTCGAGTTATAAAAAAAGGTAACCAGAAAATCATGATTACCTTTTTTTAAATTTTATTTAGCCTGATTTTTATATCGATACAACTTCTTTGATCTCGGGCAAATGTCTTTTAATTTCTCTTTCAATACCCATTTTCAGGGTCATTTGTGCCATCGGGCAGCTGCCACACGCGCCCTGCAATTTAACTTTTACAATTCCATTTGCTACATCAATCAACTCAACATTACCGCCGTCGGCTATCAGCGCCGGGCGTATGCTATCTATGATCTTTGCTACTTTATTATAGGTCTCTTCAGCCATTTTTTATCCTTTATTATACTTGTTCAGGTTCTACAGGGATTTTACTTTTTTCTCGAATCACATAACTACCGGCCGGACATTTTTTCACGGCCTCGTATAATTCACTATTTTGAATATCTTTAATAACAGGTAAATTACCTTCCATCACAATTGCTTCCGATGGGGTTACTTTGGGTGTTACACAAATTTTACAGGCAAAACAACCGACTGTACATACCGATTTTACCGCTTTTAATTTTTCCTGGGAAACACAACCCAAAAAGACATTTTGATTCCGGCTGATGAGCCGCATAATGCCACGGGGACAGGTGGATACACATATACCACAAGCTGTGCATTTATCCTCAATTACCACCGGCAGACCGTTATCGTTCATATACATCGCATCAAAAGGACAGGCTTTGACGCAAGAGCCTAATCCCAGACAGCCATATTGACAGCCCTTCAGCCCGCCGCCGATTAAAACGGCAGCATTGCAATCATGGATCCCTTCATAAAGATATTTTTCAACGGCTTCATTTTTACCGCCCTGGCACTGAACAACTGCTACTTTAGGTTCTTCCATCTCAACGCCGACCAGTCCCAGAATGGATGAAATTCGTTCGGCAACATTTTTACCACCCGGTGTACAACGGTTGGGCGGTAATGCGCCGCTGGAAACGGCTTCGGCATAGGCGCTGCAACCTGGGCGCCCGCATGAACCACAATTAGCGCCAGGTAAAATTTCTATGATTTGCGCAACTCGTGGATCTACTTCTACGGCAAATTTTTTTGCGGCAAATGCCAGACCGGCGCCAAACAGCAATCCCATGCCGCCAAGGGCTATTATCGAAGGTATAAATAAAGGATCCATACTTTGCTCAGGTTTCTCTCTTGCTAAATTTATTAATAATATAATAATTGCTCAAATGAATTGCAAGATTTAAAAATTGCATTATTTATACAAATTTAAGGAATTATGCTTGAATTTTAAGAAAAAATTGTTATACTTATATTCCTGAAAACTAGTTCACAATATTCAGAATGAGGGTATATTAATAATGAGAAAACAAATACTCGTTGTTGATGATGAAAAACAGATACGCGATATTCTGGAATTAACATTCAAGGATGCCGGTTTTTTTGTTCGCTGCGCCGGCAGCGGGGAAGAGGCAATTGAATTGTTTAAAAATGAAGATTATGTTATTGTTTTTTTAGATGTCAAGCTGCCGGGCTTGAGTGGTTTTGATATATGCTCTGAAATGAAAAGATTAAAACCCCAAGCATATATAGTGGCAATGACCGGATATACCGATCTTTTTAACCAGAATAAATGTATGGAATCCGGATTTGATTACTATTTCCCCAAACCGTTTAAATTTAATTTATTAATGCAGCTTGCCAGAGACGCCCTGGAGAAAATTGAGTGGTGGAAGAAGGTATAACTAAACCGGAAATATGTAAAAGAATATTTTTTTAAGAAGAATACGTGGATAAAGTATATTTTCATAATCACTTTACTGTAATTATTGGTATTTCAGAATACCAGGATGATATAAAAAATTTGCCCAATGCCGCAAATGATGCCATGCGTTTATACAATGCATTAAAAAAGTGCGGCTATTCTGAAAGTAAAATCCATTTATTAGCCACTCCTCCGGGTGAAAAAAATGCTCTATTCACAATTCCTACGCGGACGAATATTTTAAATGTTTTTAATAAAATTGCCAATGAATCAAAAGCTGAAGACCTGGTTTTAGTGTATATTGCCAGTTATGGCGTGGATATTTTTAACCGGCCCTATCTTCTGGCTCAGGATACGCAACTGGACTACCTGTTAAGTACTTCGGTGGATTTGAGTGAATTGATGAAATTATTAAGCATGTCCCGCGCCAGGCTCAAGTTACAATTGTACGATATATGCCGTTCGCATTTTGCGCCAGGCCGGCAGTTGATTTCACGAATGTCTGCAAATTTCCTGAATATAATTATGCCTTCAGAGAACGGTTATGCAACATTTTGCAGTTGTTCCCAAAATGAATATGCAAATGAATCTCCCGAATATAAACAGGGTATCTTTAGCTATTATCTGAATAATGCCTTGGAAAATGGCGTTGGTTTAAACGACAGGAACCTGACGCTCGATCAAATTGTTGATTATGTTCAAAACAATGTAATGGAATGGACCTATAAGCGAAAATTAAAACAAACCCCCGTTTTTAATGCTAATTTACCCGATTCTATGATTTTAAGTATCAATTCGGGTAAAGAACCGGCTTCTGATATGATGCCTTACAAATACAGGTTTATTAATAATCCGGTTAATCAAATGCAAGCAACGCCGGACACAGCTCCTGAAGCCGATGCCGGCGATAGCGCCGCTCCTCTTCCACCTCAGGAGATAACCAGTTTTTATAACAAGAGAACTTTTATCCGCAAGGCTCCTGTCCCGGTAGAAAATTTCAGTTTTGAAAACACCTGGCTGCGGTTATTAAAAAGCATTGATTCATATATTCGTGATTTTTCGCATCCCTTTATAACAATATACCGCACTGAACCTGTTGAACTCAAAATATTATCCTATTTTATAAACCAGGAGTATGAGAAATATCTTCGTGAACACAATAATGGCTTGACTGCAACCGAATCGATTGCTGTGCAGATCTTTTTCAAGAATATTGAAAGTAATGCTCCAGTCAGTTCGCTGTATATCAATTTTGTTAATTTTTCCAGTCACTACTGGTTGTGGTATTGCCTGCCTTTTGAAACGTTGCGTATGTACGGAGATTTCCTGCCAACTAATCCAATGAAAATTAATTACCTGGCCCTGCGTCCTTCCAATATGTTTACGACGGAAACGATTATCAGGCATATCAGTGATGTATTTCGCGATTGTACCGAAACAATAATTGATTGGACCCGGCAGTTGAATAAATTCCAGTCAGAACGAAAAAAATAAATATTTGTTAACCGTAAATTGTTAAATAATTTATAGTGGAAATAGAAAAATACTTCATGGCGCTTGCCGAATTTGCTAGTGGCGTGATTGGATAAAAGTAAAAGTTACCTGGACAAAAGTAAATGTAAATAATTAGTTTTTTCATTCATAAACCTATGTGAATATAAAGGAATATGATTATGAAAATGAAAATCAATTTTTCAGCATTGTTGATGTTCATTGTTATCTCCACCATCTCGTCACTTTACGCTCAGGTCGATGCTCAAAGTTACTTTACCTATCTACAGGAATTATACAAGCGTAACGACAAACAAGTAACCAATTTTATAATTACCGAAATGAATTGTTTTTTGCGCATGTATCCTGAGGATACAAACGCTGCCCGGGTTCTTGCCATGCAGGATACCCTATTTGAACGGAATGGTAAAAAGAACGAAAGTTTTGCTTGCACATTAAAAATGTTGTTCCTCTATCCACAATCGCCTTTGTGCGCCAATTGCAATGCCAACTTACAAAAGCTCTATTTAACGGACAAAAATATTCTGGAAAAAAAAGAACTGATAACCAACTCATTACTCACAGGGCCAACAGATGTGCTGCGCCAGAATCGATATTATAACTATCTGCATCTGTTACATGGATTAAAGATGGAAAAACTCTATGAATGGACGCAAACTGAAATACAAAATTTTGTGCAATTATTTCCTGCAGATACCCGTCTTGACCAGATACTGGCCTGGAGCGCTGAATTATATGGATTGAGCGGTAATAAAAATGAAGCGGTTGATACATATTTAAAAATTACCATATTCTATCCTAAAAGTTTACTTTTACCGCAGGTTATGTATGAACGCGGCTTATTATATAATGATAAGTTAAATAATCCTGAAGCTGCTGTAGCGGCAATGACTGCACTGGTGGAGAAATACCCGCAATCCGATTATGCTGCAAATGCTTTATTGCAGTCAGCCACCTTAAAAAAGGATAAATTAAAGGATTATAATGGAGCAATTGCAGACTATCGCCAATTTATCAATTTATATCCGGCACATGATAAAGTAATGGAGGCACTGTGGAATATAGCCCAAATCTATCATAAAAACCTTAAGGATTATAACCTGGCTATTTCAGCTTATAATGAAGTAGTTACTAAATATAATACTTTCGTGACCGGTGTTAATGCACTGGAAGAAATTGCCGATATTTATGAAAAAACCTTACGTGATATACCCAATGCGGTTAAGGCATTAGTGCAAATTTCCGAATTACACCCGACCTTTGAAAAATCTCCGGATTATTTGTTTGAAGCTGCATCGCTATGTGAAAAAGAATTAAAAGATCTACCCCGAGCCAAAGAATACTATGAATTGTTTTTAAAGAAATATCCCAATCATAAAAAGGCCAAAGACGCAACCCGGCAGATCGAAAAAATTCAGCCTTCAGCAAGCCAGACTACGAGTCCCCTTGAATACTGATTGAACTAGCCGCTTAGTGCGGTGTATGTGTTATATAAAAGGAGCACAATTACAGTTCTTTGCTGCGATTGTGCTCTTTTTTTATTATCCGGTTTTTATTGGTTTACTTTTCTCTTATTGCTCATTTCAAGTAACTGTATCCGGGTTGTAAATTATTTTAATAAAAGCCTTTATGATTAAAAATTGCTTGCAAAAAAGCATATTTTTTGTTAAATTTCTTAGCTTTTTTGGTTTTGAAATCAAATTGGAAACCTGTTTTAATGTTTCAGGAATTGACTGAAAAATTTGATGCTGTTATCCGAACGCTCAAGGGATATGGAAAGCTGTCGGATAAAAATATTGCCGATAGCATGCGGGAAATTCGCCGTGTATTGCTTGAAGCGGATGTCAATTATTTGGTAGCAAAAAATTTTATTGCGGATGTGCAGCAGCGCGCAATCGGACAGGAAGTTTTAAAAAGTATCACTCCCGGTCAACTAGTCGTCAAGATAATTCATGACGAACTGAAAAAGTTGATGGGGGATAAAGATAGTCGGTTAAATTTCTCCAACCGTATACCCGGCGCGATCATGCTCACCGGTTTGCAGGGGTCCGGTAAAACGACATTCGCCGGTAAGCTGGCGTTGCACTTGCGCAAAAAAGGGCGTAATCCTTTATTGGTTGCTGCAGATATATATCGCCCGGCAGCTATTGAACAGTTAAAAGTTGTCGGCAAGTCAATAAATATTGCTACCTATTCTGAAGAGAGCCAAGATCCGGTTACGATATGTAAAAATGCCGTACAGTATGCGCGTCAAAATATGAAAGACACGATCATCCTCGATACTGCCGGTCGGCTGCATATTGATGATGAATTGATGCACGAGTTGGAGAATATCAAGGCGGTTGTTAATCCGGATGAAATTTTATTTGTTGCCGATGGCATGACCGGCCAGGATGCAGTAAATACTGCCAAAGCGTTTGTTGAGCGGCTGGATTTTACCGGCATTGTGCTGACCAAAATGGATGGAGATGCGCGTGGTGGTGCAGCGTTATCCATTCGCGCCGTAACCCATAAACCGATCAAGTTTCTCAGTGTTGGAGAAAAACTCGATCAATTGGAAATTTTTTACCCGGATCGTATGGCTTCCCGGATTTTGGGTATGGGGGATGTGGTTAGTTTTGTAGAAAAAGCCCAGGAATCCTTTGATGCTGAAAAAGCGGCCAGGCTGGAGCAAAAGATATTTCACCAGGATTTCACTTTGGCAGATTTCCTGGAGCAACTCCAACAGATTAAAAAGATGGGCCCATTGCAGGATTTATTGGCAATGATACCCGGTATGCAAAACCGGGCTATGAAAGGAATACAGGTTGATGATAATGCCCTGATCAGGGTTGAAGCGATAATAAATTCAATGACATTGAAAGAACGACGTTTGCCCAATGTCATGAACGCCAGCCGGAGAAAACGAGTGGCGCAGGGCAGCGGAACGAGTGTACAGGACGTGAATAAAGTGTTAAATCAGTTTGAAATGATGCGAAAAATGATGAAAATGATGAAAAAAGGCGGCAAAATGAAGCTGGGAATACCCGGAATGCCGTCAGGTTTTTAAGTAAGGAGGATTTATAACTTGTCTGTAAAACTAAGATTAACCCGTTTAGGCAGGAAGAAACTGCCTTATTACCGAATCGTAGCAATTGACTCTAAAACCCGCCGGGATGGTAAATACCTGGAAAAATTAGGTCATTATAATCCCTTAACATCTCCCGCCGAAATTGTTGTTGATAAAGAAAAAGCAATGAAATGGCTGGATTTGGGCGCAATCCCTTCCGATACTGTGAAAAGTTTATTAAAGAAAAAAGGTATCATACTGGAATGGGATTTAAAGAAACGCGGTTTGGAACCGGAAAAGATTGCCCTGGAATTACAAAAATGGCAGGATTTGCAACTGGAACGTGTTAAGCGTCTGGAAGCCATGAAAGCTATGGAACAGCGCAAAACCGGTAAAAAAGAAACGGAAAAAGCAAAAGAAGAAAAAGCAGCCGAAATTGTTGTTGAACAAGTCGCCGAACCTGAAGTTCAAGCTGCTGATGATGCAACTCCGGCTGTTAGCGAATAGTTCATTTTCAATCATTTCTGTTCGATTGGTTCATTGACAACTGTAAAGATTTGAGGTTATCATGCAGCCTGGAACCGGGTCCGATCGGGTTACTTATCCGGATTATATATATATAGGGAAAATCACCCGTCCGCATGGCGTTAAAGGCGCTGTACGCGTCGAACCACTGACGGATGATCCACAACGGTTCAAATTATTAACCAGGGTATTTATCAACCCTGGTAATGATTCCAGAACTGAATATACTCCGGATCATGTGCAAATTGGCAATGGTTATATTATCCTTCAGTTTAAAGAAGTAACCTCTCGTGATGATGCCGAAATGTTGCGGAATTCTTATATTGAAATTCCACGACAGGAATGTATTCCATTACCTGAAGGACGATATTATTATTTTGAATTGATTGGCCTGAAAGTACAAACAAAACTAAATGTCCCGGTTGGGCAAGTTTTTGATATAGAGACTTTTCCCGCCGGTGATATGTTTGTCATCCGCAATCAACAAAAAGAAATACTGGTCCCGGTAGTTAAAGAATTTATTGATAAAGTCGACCTGGAAACAGGTGTTTTAACCATAAATCCTGTCGAAGGATTGCTGGATTAACAGAGGAGCCCGGATATTTGCAATTTCACATATTAACAGGACTACCGGAGCTTTTTCAGGGACCTCTGAATGAAAGTATCCTGGAAAAAGCCAGACTCAAGAATATCGTTGAATTTTATATTCATAATATTCGTGAATACGCAATGGATAAGCATAAGCAAATAGACGATTATCCTTATGGCGGTGGCGCAGGAATGATTTTAAAACCCGAACCGGTTTTTCGCTGTCTTGATGATATCAATGATAAATTTGGTCTCGACGGTGTGCCTGTAACCCTGTTAACACCGGCAGGTAAGATATTTGAGCAAATAACCGCTAACGAGTTTTCACTGCGGCAAAAAATGATTTTATTATGCGGGCATTATAAAGGAATAGATCAACGCATAATCGACCGATATGTGACTGAAGAAATATCTATTGGCGATTTTGTGTTAACCGGCGGTGAATTACCAGCCATGTGCGTGATTGATGCCATAGTCCGGCTATTGCCGGGCGCAATAGGCGATTTTGATTCTGCCGATACCGATTCATTCCAGACCGGTTTACTTGATTATCCGCATTATACTCGTCCGGTTGTATATGAAAACATGCGTGTTCCTGATGTATTATTATCCGGGCACCATGAAAAGATTAAAGAATGGCAATTATTACAGTCGTTACAAGTTACTAAAACTAAACGACCTGATTTGTACCATAAATACGTAAATTCCGAATAAATAAAATAACCCTCTTTAATTAGGAGGCTCTAAAATGAATAAATTAGATGCTGTTTCAGCCTCGCAAATGAAAACCGATATCCCGGAATTCAAACCTGGCGATACCGTTAACGTGCATGTTAAAGTTGTTGAAGGCGATAAGGAAAGAATTCAGGTATTTCAGGGCGTAGTTATCAACCGTAAAGGCGCCGGTATCAATGAAACTTTTACAGTACGTAAAATTTCCAATGGTGTAGGTGTTGAAAGAATTTTCCCGTTGCATTCACCTAATCTGTCGAAAATTGAGCGTTTGAAGGAAGGTAAAGTTCGTCGGGCAAAATTGTATTATTTGCGTGAACTACGCGGTAAGGCATCCAGGATTGAAGAAAAGCGTGTTCAGTAGTTAAAGCTGATATTAATATCCTGAAAATAAAAAAACCGATAAAAAAAATATCGGTTTTTTTTATTAATAAATATTGAATTTAATTCATATTTTTATATATTATAGTAATGAATTATTGTGTCATTAATTACCTGCGCATTAAAAGTTCTGCTTTGCCTATAAAAATAAGGAGACTGAAATGCTGTTGCCTGCCAAGAAAACATTAAAAGCATTATTCGAAAATAGCATTCATTTATATGCTAAAGATATCGCTCTTGGGTTTGTCGATGAAGCGCCGCTGACATACGGTGAAATTGGTATGCAGGTCAATTCTATTGCCAAAGCTTTGATCAGCAGCGGTATAAAAAGAGGGGACCGGGTTGCAATCTTGAGCGAAAACTCACCCCGTTGGGGAGTTGCTTATTTTTCCATTGCTTTATGCGGAGCCGTGAATGTTCCGATCTTGCCTGATTTTCATAAAAATGAAGTTCACCATATTATCCGCAATTCCGGTTCCAAGGCGCTGTTTGTTTCCAGCAAGCTGGTGCATAAAATTTCGGAAACGGATTTTAAGGACTTGCAACTGATCGTTTGTATAGATGATTATGAATTAGATCTCAAGGGTTACAAAGTTTTACGTTTTTCCGACTTACTATCCTTACCGGTTCATAAAAAAATTGATATTAAAGATATCGAACTGAAGGAAGACGATCTGCTGGAAATACTCTATACCTCCGGTACGACTGGTCATTCCAAGGGTGTTATGTTGACTAACAAAAATATCATTTCAAATGCCTATTCTGCGCTCAAAATGATTGATATTAATGACAAAGACAAATTCTTGTCCATTCTGCCAATGTCTCATTCTTATGAGTGTACCTGTGGATTTATCGCTCCTTTTGCGGCAGGCGCAAAAATATACTATATAAAAGGATTACCGACCGCCCAAACTTTATTACCAGCGGTTCAAGTTATTAAACCGACCATTATTTTATCCGTACCTTTGATCATGGATAAAATTTATAAGAAAAAAGTTTTGTCCGAAATCAATGCTAAAAAAGTTACCGGAGCATTGTACCAAATTCCGGCAATGAAAAAGCTGATCCATAAAATCGCCGGCAAAAAGTTATACAAAGCTTTTGGCGGAAATTTACGTTTTATGGTGTTTGGCGGCGCCGCAACCCCCATTGAAGTTGAACAGTTCCTGACCGAAGGTGGGTTTCCCTACACAACCGGTTATGGCCTAACTGAAACATCGCCGATATTAACAGTAAATCCGATTGGAAAGGTACGTCATAATTCTGCCGGTATAATTGTTCCTGAGGTTCAAGTACGGATTGATGATGTTGATCCGGCTACGGGTATTGGAGAAATAGTTGCCAAAGGGCCGAATATCATGCAGGGTTATTACCGCAATGAAGAAACGACTAAAAAAGTATTTACCGCCGACGGTTGGTTGATCACCGGTGATAAAGGTTATTTTGATAAAGACGGCTATTTGTTCATCAAGGGACGTTCTAAAAATTTAATAGTAGGACCAAGCGGTGAAAACATTTATCCTGAAGAAATAGAATTTTATTTGTCCCAACAACCATTAGTGCTTGAATCTCTTGTCTATGAAAAAGACAGCCGTGTTGTAGCCAAAGTTTTTCTTGATTTCGATGCTATAGATAAAAGTTACAATTATTATGAAAAAGATGAAGCTGCTGCTGCCAAAATTCTTAACAAGATTTTGGAAGACATCCGCAAGGAGGTAAATACCAAAGTTGCAGCTTATTCACGCATTCATCAGTTATTCCCGCAGCGGGAAGAATTTGAGAAAACCCCGACGAAAAAGATCAAGAGATATCTTTATACAAATTAACAAGACAAAACAAAAAAAAAGCCACTGTAAAAGTGGCTTTTTTTTTAGATATTAGCGGTTATGAACCAGTGTTTTGATACCTTCCTCAAATGCCACACTCATCTTGTTAGGATCGAGAATCTCAACAACCACTCCAAGTCCGAATTTTTTGTGCTGAATAGCATCATGTTCGAGGAATTTTTCATTCATAACATATTCTTTAGGATTTTCAATATTAAATTTATTACATAATCTGGACCATTTCCTTTGTTCCGGGGTTTTGGTCGATACGGTTTTTCTGGTACGTGTAACAACAGTTTTAGTAAGGGTTTTTTTAACTCCGGTTGATTTGGCAGATACTTTTTTCCTTGTAACGGTCGCAGCAACAGCCGCGGTTTCCGGTGCGCGATATCGATGTGAACTATGGCAACTTTTGCACAAAACACGGGTTGGAATATCGTTTTTAATTACTTCAATCATATGTACAGTGGCATCTTTACACTTGGAGCACATTGATTCAATTTCCATGCCAACTGAATAGATTTTCAACGCAGCCATATTTTGTCCTTTGAAATGTTGTATTTTATTATTAAAATTTTACAGTCCGATAAACTGGTTTTTTTATTCTCTACTAAATATAAAAAAAATATATGAATTAAGCAAGGAATGATTTACATTGTTAGGCGCTCTTGGCTTTTTTGTGTTGTCAATTTATCTAATAATGTTCACCTGGCTGGATGTATAGCTAATAAACTTAATTATTATTTCCTATTTGCGTGAAAAATGAACAGCCTTTATAAAATCAATTTCAATATTTGTAAAACCTAACTAAATATAATTCGTATAATAAACAAAATTCATTATCATATAGATTCTGAAATTTATTAATTAATTTATATCGACCCTAATATTTTTGTTAAATTAATAAACTGTATTTATTCGACTTGTAGATAATATTTAGTTGTTTTAACCGGACACTGCTGAGTTAAATTATGACACTACTTATTGAGTCAATTGGGATTGGCGTTATTTTTAGTATTTTCTTATCGGAAATATTTGGTTTGTCAGCCGCCGGATTAATTGTCCCCGGCTATCTGGCCTATTATCTTAACCAGCCGCTGCATATTGTTATTATAATTTTGGCAACACTCTATACCTATATTCTGGAGCGATTGGTGTCCCGATTGACTATACTTTATGGAAAAAGGTTGATGGCGCTGGATATTCTGGGCAGTTTTATTTTTGTCTATTTACTGGAAACTATGGTATATAATCTTGGTTTTCCACTTCCATTTATTATGGATTCTATCGGCTATTTTATTCCCGCCTTGATCGTTATTTTTATTGGCGCTAACGGATTGGTCAATACGTTGTTATCGCTCTGTCTGTTAACATTGCTGGTAAGACTTGCCCTGCTCCTGTTCAATTATTTACATCTTTTGTAATCTACGAGAGCTTGACAACTACTGTTCAAAATCAATAATTCAAATTTAAATTATGGATCAAGGTCAGTTTTGTTTGTGCAATTCTGCTGTCCAGCATGACAACCTTTCATTACCGCGAAACGCAAAACCCCGGTTGATATACTTTTCGCTGTTCATCTGGATCAAAACTTCGGTTCCGGTATATTCGCCGGTTTCCGACCGATAGCTGGAGAGGATAGTGTTTTCCAGAATCATGAATTTCCCGGTAATGATCCCCAATGTCGGGTTGAATTGAACCCAGTTGGTAAAGTTATTATTTTTCATCAAGGGGATTATTTCATATTTATTAGAAATTTCCAGGGGTTGAGGACTGTGAATAATCATGGTTCCTTCATGTATCCATTCATCTTCAGTATGGGTTGTTTGAGTTACTGCTTCCAGTGTGAAGCAGTTCTCAAATTCATCATAAAACCGGCCGGACGCATGCCAAATTCCTTCCTGTAGTATATAGGTATGTTTCATTATTATTTCTCCTTTATCGGCACTATTCCGGGTGGTTTTAAAATAATAACATTAACAAGGTTGGTTGTATTCAAAAAAGCACATTATAGTTTATTTCAATAATTCCGCCCGGTATTTTTCTTTATTCAGAATAAAATCTCTATAGGTTAAAAAATAATCGGTTTTTTCATAGTCAATTTTTTCCACCGGCTTTTTATCAAAACTATAGATATCTGAGTCGGGGCATGCCATCAGGATTGGCGAGTGGGTAGCAATAATGAACTGGGCATGTCCTTGTCGGCTCATTTGGGTAAGAACCTGGAGTAATTCAATCTGGCTTTTAGGTGAAAGCGCGGTTTCCGGTTCATCCAGAAAATAGATACCCTTTATTTTATAACGGGAACGGAAATAGGACATGAGCGATTGACCGTGAGATTGAGTAATGAGCGATTTGCCACCAAAATAATTGATAATACCAGGATCGAGCGCTGTCCACTCATCCACTATTTGTGAAAAATTGCGAAAGTGCTGGGATGAAAAAAAGGAACCGGGAATTAACTCGTTTGCCCATTCTATTGAAATGGCCTTGTAAAGATCTTCTTCATAAGGGTTATTGATGGAGCGGGTACGTTCCATGCCTTTCCATATATAAATACCGCATTTATAGGCAATGGCTTTAAGCAGGGTTGTTTTACCGGTGCCGTTTTCACCTATTAAAAAAGTGATCGGCGTATTTAGAGCCAATGATTTGGTTTGATGAAATATTTCCAGATTAAAAGGATAATGATCGACAGTAGGAAATTTTTCAGGGTGAATATATATAGAGCGCAGATGCACGTCATTCTCCAGATTGTGGTGTACGGTGTTTTTCAAATATACGATTATTTTTAATATAAAGAAATACTCTAAATCATTGCCTGGTGTTTACTCATAAACGACAGGATATCGACGATGTCGCCGCAGCAGTACTGGCGGCTAGTGCATTATTTATCGCTTTATACAATTCTGCTGCGAAAAGAGAGTTCACCGTTCCGGCTGCCGAGGCAGCCACTAATTGTTTGAGACGGTTTTGCGCAATTTTTTTATTTTCCCTGGTAAAAACAACATTTACCAGGTTGCAGGCTTTGATTAAAACCAGTAGCAGGTACAAATGTTCTTCCGGCCAACTGTGTTCCAAAACTGTTTGGTTTAATTTATCTCTAAGATCGATTTCCGGCCGGGGATTATATTCAGGATAGCGATAATATGGTATAAATATGAATTTATGTTCTTCTTTTTGTAAAATTCCCAATTCCAGCAGTCCGGTTATACATTTATCCTGAAGATTATTGATCTTGTTGACCAGGCTTTCGATCCAGTATTCCATACTTTTATCTTTTGATTGTTCAATCAATAAATGCAGCGCCTCGTCGAGCAGTAGAATACCGATCACTCTTTTATCGATCACAACCAGTTTTTTTTCAACAATACTTATTCTTCCTTGCAAATAAAGTTCGGTTAGAATTGCCCCAGCCAGGGAAAAGGGCAGGGCAGAAGAAGCTGAAAAATGGATAGACCCTTTCTGGTTATCAAGAGCTAATAACAAGAGTTCTTCATAGAGTAGCATTTATCCCTCCATTTTTACATTACCTTAGTTGTTCAATAATTCATCAATTTTGTTTAAAAGTGATTGAAATTCCTTTTCGGTAAAACCTACTGTTTGCATCACAATAATACCATTTGTATCTAAGAGATAGGTACGCGGAATATATTGGGATGCAAATTTTTTATAGATTGACCGATCCGGGTCCGGCGCGATTGGAAAAGTGAAATTTCCAGTCAGGGCAAAAGTTTCCAGTTCACTGCGGCTGTGCTCACGGCCTATTACCAGCAATTTAAAATTATCACTTTTACGGGCTTGCCACATTTCCTGCAAATGTGGTAATTCTTCCTGACATGGGGGGCACCAGGTAGCAAAAAAGTTGATGACTGATACATTGCCCGCCAGGGACTGCGTAGATATTATTTCCCCGGAGAGGGTTTCCACCGTAAAGTCAGGCAGCTTTTCTCCGATTCTAGTAAGTGTGGAAATGTCCTTTTTTTCTGTTTTACAATTTACCAGTAAAAATATCAGTACCAATGCGAATAATTTATATTTTTTCATATCTATACCTTGCTTTAGTAATTGAAATTATTATTGATTGTTTATCATGAGAAATGTAAAAAAATATTTTTTTATTACCAAGCCGAAAAAATGTAACTTGATACGAAAGTATTCGTAATAATACTTGACAAGAATCGATTTTTGTTTTATATTTATTACGAAAGAATTCGTAACAAAACCAGGGAGATGAGTACATGGAAAAACAAATTAAGCCGACTGAAGCGGAACTGGAGATATTGCACATTCTGTGGCAAACGGGGCCGGCATCAGTGAAATTTGTTAATGATACATTACAGGCAAAAAAACCGGTGGGGTACACGACTACTTTGAAAATAATGCAGATCATGACTCAAAAGGGGATATTAAAGCGGGAAAAAACCGGCAAGAGCCACCTGTATATACCTGTACTGCAAGAGCATGAAACTCAAAATGCACTAATAAATAAATTACTGGAAACCGCCTTCGGTGGTTCCGCTCTGAACCTGGTTATGCAGGCTCTTGGCAATCGTAAAACCTCAAATGAAGAAATTGAACAAATCAAAGAATTTCTGGATCATTTGCAAGGAGAACAAAAATGATTATCAATCAATTATTTATTGAAAAACTTGTCACGATTTTAGGCTGGACAATACTTCATTCGTTGTGGCAGGGTGTTGTCTGCGGATTAGCGCTGGTGGTTATCTTATTATTGTTACAGGATCAATCCCCAAAATTCAAATACAATTGCACATTACTGATTGCGCTGGTGTTTACTTTAATTTCGGTGTGTACATTTGGGTTTTTATATCATAACTATGCCCCAGGGCAGCCGACGATAATAGCGGTAACCAGTAATGATATTATATCACCGGTAGTTCTGGTTCCAGGAAATAGCAATTCCCTACAAGAAATTCAACCATGGTATGCAAATTTTATTGTTTTACAGCGGTATTTACCTTTGATTGTCTTTTTCTGGGGGGTTGGTGTATTGTTATTATCAATCAGGTTTACCGGAGGATTGATCTATGCACAACGATTGAAAAGTCATGCTCTGATCCCTTCACCGGCGCATTGGCAGGAACGTGTCAATCAACTGGCTGCGAAAATATCTGTTCGTCAAAGTATAATGTTACTACAATCAGCCAAAGTTAAAATACCGCTGGTTATAGGTTATATCAAACCGGTTATTTTATTGCCGCTGGGTTATTTGACCGGTCTGCCCCAAAACCAGGTCGAAGCAATACTGGCTCACGAACTTGCCCATATTAGCCGTAAAGATTATCTGGTCAATATTATTTATTCAATGATCACCATATTATTCTTTTACCATCCGGTAATCTGGTGGATAACTGCTATAATACGACGGGAACGGGAAAATTGTTGTGATGATTTAGCTATAGCGCTCACTGGTGATCAAATTACCATGGCGCGCGCCCTGTCAACCGTCTATGAAAAACAATTAACTCCGGCAACAGCTATGGCATTCTTCCAACATAAAAAAGGCTTGCTCAACCGTATAAAAAGGATAACCCGTAAATCAACACCGGAAATAAATCCTCTGGGCGGAGCGCTAGTCAGTTTTTTGATCATTATTGGCGCGCTGATCGTTTTTGTAAATGCGCGGGCGCAGTTTACCCAAAGCAATGATGCGCCGCCTGTGCCTGCCCCGGCGATTGCGCCAGTCGATCCGCTGGTAATTAATAGTGATCCGGCTATGGCGCCTTTAGCAGTTACTAACCCTGCTTATCCACCAGCGCCGGTGTTATCTGCTCCTGATGCGTCTAATCAACCTGATTCTGTAAAGGCTCCCGGTGATATTTTCATTTATGATTCGTCGTTGCCATTTAGTTTATACCTGGAGTCGTTAAAACCACTAGTTGACAGTTCATTATCTATTGCCAACCATATATTTATCAATGATAAAATTCTGGCGCTTGATTCTTTAACATTACCCGGAATGCCATGGCTATTTGATTCCTCACTGGTAGTGATCCCCCCTTTACCGGAGAATTTTATGTTACCCGCAGATTTACCCTTTTGGGATTTATCCATCGGCAACTTTGACAGTACACAATTTCAAAAAGCAATGGAAAATTTCCAAAATTTTAAATTAAATTTTGATACCAGCCAATTTAAAATTTTGACACCGGAATATTTTAAAAATTTTAATTTTAAAACTGATTCTCTGCAACTACAAAAATTAATGGATATGGCAAATAATATTAGAATCTATTTTGATTCAACCAAAGTGGCTGAAATGCAGAAACAAATACAGCAATTTACTGTGCAAGTCGATACTGCACAATTGTTTGAAACCTTGCAAAAGTTAGGCAAACTACAATTTGATTCACAGGAAATGCGTCAACAACAGTTGGAGCAGATGGAAAAGCAGCGCGAATTGCTGGACAAACAGATAGAAAAACTGCACCGGGACATTGAAAAGGAACAAAAGAAATCAGAGTTCCGCAGTCAACAATCACTTCAAGACCAGCAAAAACAAAAAGAATTGCTGGAAAAGCAACTCGAAAAGTTGAGCCGGGAAATTGAGAAAAGTCAAAAGACTCGCCAGCATGCCGGCGCTAATCAACCCGGGCAGGAAAGTTTGGATGAACAATTAAAACAAAAAGAACTGCTGGAAAAGAAATTGCAAATGATGGAACAGGAACTGAACAAAATGGAACGTGAAAAAGTAAAGTAGTAAGCTGTAAAGTAAAAAAGGGGGAAGTAGAAAGAGATGCAAGTGAATACATTAAAAAATCCTCCTGATCGTTCAGGAGGATTTTTTCAAGATTTACCCGATGATAATCAGTGTTCTCTGGTTTACTAGTGAATAAAGAAAGAAACGTTTACTCGAACCATTTCATACTTTCATCTTGCAAAAGCGCCCACAAAGTATAACCGCCAAGGACAGTACCGAACGGGATGTTGAGTAAATTGAGCGCACCAAGAATGAGCAGAACGATGCGGGCCCATTTTTTCTTTTTGAGCAATCCCCAACCGCCAATAATACCGGGGATTGAAAAAAAGGTAATTAGACCTGACAATACAGTTGCGACTATACCGGTAATGTACATAGCTTCTTCATCGCCGGAAATAAATCCGCCACCGGCAATGATAATAAAAACCAACGATGCCGCTATTAATCCCATGACGCTGAATGCAATATATAAAATTCCGATTAAATTAATGTGTTTTTCCATTATCCGATCTCCTTATTATTTACCGAACCATTGCAATAATTCCACCTGAAAAATAAACAACCACCCACCATAAATATGCGTAGCGCGAGTAAAGGTGAAGTCGTTGTGTTACCTGTTGATGCAATCCGTGGTTTAAAACATAACGCCAAACCAGTATTGTTTCAATGAACATCGCCAGTAGCGCAGAGTAGCCGAGTACGCCATGAACCGTAAATGGAGAATTACCGGAGCCGATAATCATGAAACAGGTTGCCGTAATATCGAGAATCAAGCCTGTTGTTAAAAAAATAATTACTTTATTGTTCAGTAATTTCCATTTTTGTTCAATCCGGATGCCAATTGAATACGCAATTAGAGCCAGCGTAACAATAACGCTCCCGGTTACCAGCAGATCATTCATGTTTCACTCTAGCTATACGTAAATGGTAAAATTTGTTACAAAATTATTATAAACAAGATAGTTAATTATTATATCCTAAAACAGGAAAATTCTTCCCGTACAGGATTATTTTTAATATGGTAATAATTATATTCATTAATAAAAAAAGCCGGATTTTAATAAAGAATCCGGCTCTACGATTATTGATAATCTATTTGGATTGATTGCGTAATTGTTTAGCCGCCTCGACCATATTTTGCAGCGCTAGCATGACCTCCGGCCATTGCCTGGTTTTCAAGCCGCAATCCGGGTTAACCCAAATATTTTCTGGGGGCAGGACTTTTTTGGCCCGGAGCAACAGATCGACCATTTCCCGGGTTTCCGGCACACGGGGTGAGTGGATATCGTAAACGCCGGGGCCGATTTCGTTGGGGTAATGGAACTCGACAAAGGCATCCAGCAATTCCATATTGGAACGTGAAGTTTCTATAGATATAACATCCGCATCCAAAGCCGCAATCGAGTCGATAATATCATTGAATTCACTGTAACACATGTGAGTGTGGATTTGCGTTTCATCGTGGACGCCCGATGCGCACAGTTTAAAGCTGTTAACTGCCCATTCCAGGTATGCAGGCCAATCGGCTTTACGCAGCGGCAGCCCTTCACGGATCGCCGGTTCGTCGATCTGTATGGCCCTGATGCCGACTTTTTCCAGGTCAAGCACTTCGTCGCGTAATGCCAGCGCTATTTGTTTGGCGGTTTCACTACGCGGTTGATCGTCGCGCACAAAACTCCATTGCAGAATTGTTACCGGCCCGGTGAGCATGCCCTTCATCGGCCGTTTGGTCAACGATTGGGCAAAGTGTGACCAGCGTACCGTCATCGGTTCAGGACGCGACACATCTCCGAAAATGATGGGCGGCTTTACATAGCGGCTGCCGAAACTCTGCACCCAGCCGTTTCCGGAAAAAGTAAACCCGGCCAGTTGTTCGCCAAAATACTCGACCATATCGTTACGCTCAAACTCGCCGTGCACCAGCATATCGATGTCCAGTTGCTCCTGTTTACGCACGGCCTGTTCGATTTCATTTTGTAAATAGTTTTCATATTCCTGCAGAGTCAGTTCGGACTTTTTATATCTAGCGCGCATTGCCCTGACTTCAGTTGTTTGCGGAAAGGAACCGATAGTAGTAGTGGGAAATTCAGGCAACGGAATTGCCGTTCTTTGCACGTTTCGCCTTTGCGAATAAGCAGAATGCCGATTCAAATCACTTTTCTTTACAGCGGCGCAGCGCTGCTGCACAGCAGGATTGTGAATCCTGGCGCTCGTACGTCGAGATTTATTTGCCACCCGGTTTGCTGCCAGTTCCACGCTAACGTCATCTCCATTACTTGTTTTGGCCAGGGTAACAACTTCGGCCAGTTTTTCTTCGGCAAAAGATAACCAGTTTTTGACCTGTTCATCCATTGTTTTTTCGGATTTTAATGATACCGGACTGTGCAGCATGGAGCAGGAGGGAGCTACCATAAGGCGTTCTGCGCCAAGTTTGGTTTTGGCTTTATTGAGCAGATTTAATGATTTTTCAAAATCAGTTTTCCAGATATTCCGTCCGTCCACAACACCGAGCGACAGAATAGTTTTTTCCGGCCAGGCAGTCAGCAGGCGGTCGATCTCATCGCCGCCCCGCACCGCGTCATAGTGCAGAGCAGATACCGGTAGTGATACAAAGGTTGTCAGGTTATCGCGTAATTCGCCAAAATAGGTTGCTACCATCAGGCGCAGCTTTTTTACGCTGCCGGCTAGTTCGGTATAAGTATTTTTCAGCGCCTGCAATTCCTCACCGGTCAAGTCCAGTGCAAATACCGGTTCATCAAGTTGCACCCATTCCACGCCTAATGTTTCCAACTTTAGCAAAATCTGTTTATAGACCGGTAGTAATTTGCTTAAAAGATCAAATTTATTAAAATTGGGATATATATCATCATGGATTTTACCAAGCATGAGCCAGGTGACCGGACCGACCAGAACCGGTTTGGTTTTAATACCAGCTTGTAATGCTTGACTAAATTCATCAAATACTTTAGTGGTTGAAATTTTAAATTCCATATCATGATGAAGTTCTGGAACAATATAATGGTAATTGGTATCGAACCATTTGGTCATTTCACTGGCATGGGTAACAGAAGTGGTTTGTGAACTGTTTACACCTCTGGCAATACTGAAATATAAATCCATGGAAACATGTTGTATGCCGGTTTGAAAACGGGGAGGTATAGCGCCCAGCAGACAACTCATATCAAGCATGTGATCATAAAAGCTGAAATCGTTTGATGGAATTAAATCAATTCCGGCCTGCTTTTGTGTGTGCCAGTTCGACATACGGAGGGCAGTAGCTGTTTTTATCAGATCGTCCGCGGAAATTTTTTGGTTCCAGTACGCTTCAGTAGCTTTTTTCAGTTCCCGCTGTAACCCGATGCGGGGATAACCAAGAATATTGGTCATTGATTTTGTGGGCATAATTTACCTTTCACGATAATACAAACTGTATTATTTGTTTCCAGAATGATGATTTAATTTTTCAAACAGTAGAACACAAGGACTAGACGGAAATATTTCCAGAAATGCAATATGTGCCAGGTTATAAATTATTTTATATCCGATTTGGTTTGAACTTTTTGTCGTTGGATTCTTTGATATAACTAGTGGTAATACTTTATAGAATCGGAAGAATAAAATGGATGACCAGGTATATAATAAAATATAACAGTATGTAAAATGTCTGATTAAAATAGTGGTACCATCGGTAAAATTACCCCATGAAAAACACAATGAACCATCTTTATATATCTTTACCCCACCCTTAAAATCTGCATTGATAAAAGTTGATACCGAAGGAACTAATGTCTGCAATAAAACAATAGCCTGTCGCTGATTGCCGGAGAGTTATTTTTTTTTAATAATTGCCCGCCAACCGGTTTTAGGAACCATTGTAGGGCGGTATACTTTGCTGACGTCGCCGGCTTGTTCCGTAATATAAAATGCATTGGGGTCAATCGAATTGATGATTGGAATAATCTCCCGCAGATTTTTACGATCACAGACCACATATAATTCAATGACTTTGCCTTTCAACCCGGTTCCTTCAAATGTTGTAACTGCATAACCTGCATTACGGAGCGCGGTAGCCATAATTTCACCATGTTCGGCTGTGATAACACGAAAGATTGTATGTCCCAGGGCTATTTTACGTTCAATGATAATACCAACAACATTACCGGTAGAAAAACCCAGAGCATAAAACAAACCCAGAATAGGTTTGGCAACGACCTGTGGCAGCACGGTTGACAGAACGACAAGCCACATACTGATTTCAAAAAAACCGAGGATAAATGCAATTTTTGTTCTACCCTGAACGATGTTTATAGTTCTCAACGTCCCTAATGTAACGTCAATAACACGAGAACAAAAAACCAAAATACCGGTTATCAGTATAGCACTTTCGAAATGTGAATTCATAAGTTCCAGATTCTGTAAAGAATACCAATTATTTAGTCATTTTGTATAAAGCTTTTAACTGTAGAAATAAAACCTAGATTATTATTGATAATATCCTGACGGTTTTTATCCGGTTGCTGGTTATCCAGTTCAATAGCGTCATACAGACTTTGCTCCGCGTTGTTGAGCAATTCAATTTCGGAGCGCAGAACGTCTCTAGTTTCCTGTATATATTGATCGCGTTCGGCGCCGGACGGCATGACTCGAATATCTTCCATACGATTGGTATAATCGGTTCTGTTTTTAAATTCCTGTATTGAATAATAGCCAATATTGTTAAATTGCCATGCTGCAATTTCCGGCCGCTGTAGTTTTTGCGCGATTTCAGCGGTTTTATTCAATGATTTCACAAGTTCGGGATAATTCCAGTTATCCTTGTTAAAAGTAATATCTTTTTTCAATTGTTCATATTCGTTCCATAATTCATCAGTACTGGTTATGGGCGAATAATCGGCCGGTTTGATCCGCGGATTTTTTTCTACTTTGGGGGTATCGGTTTTAGTCGCACTCATAATCGTATCGGAAGTTATTGCAGTATTTTCCTGCTGGATTGTTGAATCTACAACCTGAATAATATTATCTGTTGTTTTGTTAATATTTTGGGTCTCAATATTTTGGTTGGCATCTTTCTGACAATTTAGAGATAATACAAATAAAATTAATAACCCCATCTTGTAGTTCATTTTAATATCCTTTACAAATATTGCATTAATTATATATTAATGTTTTTAACTCGTATGAATTGTTCAGTTTACAGATAAATTCCTGATCGATTAAAAGTAGGATTTCCTTATTTAATATTTGATCCTGATAAATAAACTGGTGTTGTTGATACCTTGAATCTTTTTTTTATGCAGTTTATTCCCAAAAATATCAGTACCAATATTTTTTAACTTTGAACTTTTTGAATGATTTTTTTGTAAATAACTAATTTCAAATATCATGCCGTTTTTTCAAATAATAGGGAAAAGCAGGAATGCAGTCCTTATTCCTGTGATATTTCTTTAATATGTAAAAAAACGGAAAGGATGAGTTGGAAAATTCATCGGTTTCCCTGAACGTATCGTTCAATACTCATCAGGCAGGGTCTTGCATTTTATTATCTCTGATCAGTTTTGCCGTTTCTAAAGCATTGATCATATCCGGGGTTTCATATATATGTAAACCTGCTTTTTGCGCTTTTACTTTATATTCTCCCAGAGCTTTGCTGGTAATAGCACTTATTGGCGGAATAATTATAATAGCCTCAACCCCGGCATGAACCAAACGGGGGAAATAAAACGCCTCGATCCAATCCATGTCATCCTTACGGATTGAATTTTTAGCGTAACTGGTATTCATAATCACACTTTTGGCATTTTTTTCTTTGGCAACTTTGGATTGGGCGCGTATACACGGTTCAAGATCATTGATAGCTATCATTGTGTGCCAGGTAACAATAATACTCTTAATATCTTCATCATATTCCGCATCTACAATATTCGGTGTTGATGCATTATATACGGTTGTTTTCATTACATGAGTCCTTTTTTCCTGCAAGCACTATTATTATCACGAATTATATTCGGTACAATCTATTGTTAACTTGAGTTTAAATGATAAAATTATAATTTAAATTTACGTAAAAAAATTGTAATTTCAAGGATAAAAATTGACTCTTATAAACCAATATCTCCGGCAATTTCCCGCATACCGTAAATAGTGTCTTTGATCAATTCTGTTAACTCTACTTCAAGCATCAACGCGCCTTTTTCAATGATTGCGCGGTTGGCGCCGGCGGCAAACGATTTCTGATTCCATTTTTTCAGCACTGATTTCGGTTCCATATCCATAACACTTTTGGATGGCCGTACCAGAGCCGTTGCGGCAACCAAACCGGTCAGTTCATCAATTGCAAACAAGGTCTTTTCCATTTCTGATAACGGTTCAACATCGGAACATATTCCCCAGCCATGTGCAACCACAGCCCGGATATACTCATCCGGCCAGTGGTTTTCTTCCAGAATTTGCCGGGTCTTTGTACAATGTTCATCCGGGTATCTTTCATAGTCCAGATCATGGATCAAACCGACAATGCCCCATTTGTCTTCATCTTGCCCTTTTTTCTTTGCTATGTACCTCATCACCGCTTCAACCGCCAGCGCGTGATTAATTAATGATTCGCTGGAGTTATATTTTTGCAATAATTGCAATGCCTGCTCACGATCCGGGGTGTTCATTACGCTTTCCTGTATTTTTAAACTTGAATGTTTTATTATATGTATAATAATTATTATTACAATCAATTTCAACTTTTTTTATACCCAGAGAGCGTAATACTAAAAATTCCATTATCCGATTTTTGGTAATCCTGTAACTCCTGAGCGGATAGAAATTTTTTCAAAATTGAAGGTGATAATTGTATTTGTCTCGATACATGAATTACAATTTTTTCAAACCCGGTTGCTTTAATAATTTCCAGATATTCTTCCTGAGTTAAGGCCCCGGCAACACAACCCGCATATAATTCAGCTTGTTTTTTCAAGTTTTCGGGTAATTTCCCTTTTAAAACAATATCCGAAATACAAAAATGCGCGCCAGGCTTTAAAATACGATAAATTTCAGTAAATGCTTTTCGTTTATCCGGCACAAGATTTAGTACACAATTACTTACTATCAGATCTGCAGAATTATTATCAAGCGGCATTTTTTCAATTTCAGCCAAATGAAAATCAACATTTTGAAAACCAAATTTTGTTTTAAAATAATTTGCTTTGGTAATCATTTCTTCGGTCATATCGATACCAATCACATGTCCTGTATCGCCAACTAATTTTCGGGCGATAAACACATCATTGCCGGTGCCACAACCCAAATCTACCACTGTATCGCCCGATTTAATCCCGGCAAATTCGAGCGGAATTCCACAACCAAGCCCCAGATCAGCTTCCGGAACATAACCGGGAATTGAATTATAATCCGAACTGAAACTGGAATAATCAAACATTTGTGTACTTTCGGCATTATTGCATCCACAACCGCAACCACAGGAATTTTCTTTTTGGGTGGCAATTCTTCCGTACTTTTCTTTAACCACCTGTTTCAATGCATCATCATTTTTCATAGTAACTCCATTATTATTTAATTTAACTGACTTTTTATATCAGACATTTATTTAAATAGTTATTCATTGTATTGGTATTATTATTAATGGGTATTTTTATTTGCAAATAGAACAAAAAAAAGTACAAAATTTATTAATAACGTTAGCGAATTTTTTCTCATCAATGCAATAACAACTTCGTGGCCCATCTATTGTCCCTTTAATTAAACCGACTCTTTTTAGCTCTTTCAGGTGTTGCGAAACTGTAGATTGGGAGAGCGGCAACATATCGACCAATTCTCCGCAGATACAGCATTTTTTATCGAACAATGTTTTTAATATTTGAATCCGTACCGGATGGGAAATGGCTTTGGCAAAATCAGCTAATTCCACATATTCATTGTCAAAAGAATGAAAGGATGATTGCATAAAATACTCCTGTTATCGTATATCGTAAATATACGATAAATGAGTAAAGAATTCAATAATTATTTTCAGGATCTATTTTTTGGGAAAATCAAAAAGGACCAACTTACCGCCAGCAGGTTTTACTTGTTTCCAGGAGTTAATATTAAAAGAAATGTGAATAATACCGCAAGTGGGGATGCTGGATACGAAACCGGGAACAAACTGCGTAGCTAACATTGATATGTCCGGGTTATGGCCGCAGAGAAATAATGTGTGACAACTTTCAGGCTGGTTTGTGATTAATCTAAAAATGGATTCTACGCCATCAAGATAAATTTCGTTGCATATTTTAATAGCATCCACCGGATAGCCTGTTTCACGGGCAATGATTTGCGCAGTTTGCCGGGCCCGGTTTGCCGGGCTGGCGAGGAACAGATCGGCCGCAATTCCCCGGTCATGCAGTCTTTTACCCATTACCGGAGCATCCGTTAAACCACGATCATTAAGGGGACGTTCCCAATCATGCAGATTGGACTCATCCCGGCTTGATTTTGCATGACGTATCAATAATAAATTTTTCATAATCCACCTGTTAAACTAATTTGTGGTTCAGATAAAAAAGTTTTGCAGGAAATAAAGATTTTTTCGCATTTGTTAAGGATGTGTATTTTACTAGTCTGCTTTATTTTACATAAAATAGTCATCATGTATTCCCAAAATTTGAACAATTTTCAAATTTTGAGATAATAATTCAGATCATGCCAAATAGAGTAATATTAACAGTATAGTTTGATTTTTGTTTGCAAAAGATGAAAAAATAAATTATATTTATAAAACACTGAACCGAAGAATAGATGAAGCTGGCCGGGATGGAGAAATCAGGATTTATATATACAATAACAGGTATAAATAATTATATTATATATACTGCCGCGATTAAAAAGCGCGGTTTTTTTTTATCAAATTTTGATTCTTGACAATTTCAATATAATGTTGTATACTTTTTTTAATATGGAAGCAACAATAAGCGCTGTAAATAATCTATGAATAATACGTGATGAAAAAAGAGCGAAATACCGGTTTTGAAAATTTTTCCGACTGGTTAAAACATGACGATCTGCCCCATATTTCTTCCAAAGGATTGTCAAAAGTTATCAAGCAAAATCAGATAGCTGTTGACCCAAAGAATACCCGGCCTGATAAAACCGGAACTGAGACTATGAACTCCACTTTTTCACATCAACCTCACATAGAATTGGATGAGAAGGATGGCATTGTTACAGGATTAAAAATTACCTGTGTTTGCGGTGAGTTGATCCATGTACATTTTGAATATGATCCTGAAAGTGGTGAAACTTTTGTTAAAAGCTAGTTTATAATAGATTTGAATTGAATAATTAAATATGTCGAAAATTGAATTTATTGAAGAATCGATACATTCCGAAAAAGTCAATCAATTGAATCCGGCTTTTTTTAATTTCTTATCACAAATGGCCGATTCCATCGCCGATGAGATACGAAATCCCCTGGCCGGCATAGCCGCAACTATTTCTATGTTGAAGGAAGAGATCAAAGATCATATTGATTCTTCCAAATTACAAACAATTGATAGTTGTATTCAGAGAATCGACAGTTTTATAGAAGATTTGTACCTGTTAACGCGGCCTCTTAATCCTTCATTTATCAAAATCCATTTTCATTCATTTGTCGACCAGGTCGTCAAACAATTTTTTTTGAACAAAAATACTGTTTATCATTTTGAAACTAGTGATGAGGAAATTTTTGTCTGGGCAGATTTAATTTTATTACAAAATGCCCTGGTTAACATATTACAAAATGCTGTTGATGCTACACAACATGATGGCGAAATTTTTATTGATTATGAATATACCAAACTGGATAACAAACCGGCAATAGCATTGATTATTGAAGATACTGGTGTAGGCATTGATAAAAAAATAATGGAAAAGTTGTTTACCCCCTTTTATACCACTAAACATAATGGACGTGGTTTGGGACTGGTAATGGCGAGAAATTACATAATGCTGCACCGGGGGCAAATTGAAATTAAAAGCCAGGTTAATGCCGGGACAAAAGTGAATATTATATTACCAAAACTACCAGGGAGAGAATAAATGTCAGAAAATCCCAGTGTACTTGTGGTTGAAGACGATCCGACAGTGCGCCAATTTCTTGAAGTTGTAATTAAAGATATTGATTGTGTAACAACGAGTGTAGGTGATGGAAAAGCGGCAATAAATGCAATTGATAATAATGATTATGATATTGTATTTACAGATTTACGAATTCCTGAATTAAGTGGTATCAAGGTCCTCGAATATATTAAAAAAGTTAAACCGGAAATTGATGTAGTAATAGGTACTGCTTATGGTTCTATTGAAAATGCAGTTGAAGCAATGCGCAAAGGCGCCTTTGATTATTTAACCAAACCCTATTCTAAAAAAGACATTCAGCAACTCATCCGCCGGGTATTAAAACACCGTAATGTAACAACTGTAATTCCACAAACTGATCCTTCCGATCGGCTGGAGATCAGTTCTATTTTGATCGGCAAATCTACTCAAATTGAAGATATAATCAACCTGGTAAATCGTATTGCACCTACCAATGCCAGTATATTAATAGAAGGAGAAACCGGCGTTGGTAAAGAAGTAGTGGCCGATGCCATTCATTTATGTAGTAACTGCCGCGAAAATCCATATATTAAGGTAAACTGCGCCGCATTACCGGAAACCCTGATCGAGAGCGAATTGTTTGGTTATGAAAAAGGCGCTTTTACCGGTGCGCACATGCGCCGCAAGGGGAGATTTGAGCAAGCTGATGGCGGTACAATTTTACTGGATGAAATTGGCGAACTACCGCTTTCAATGCAGGCCAAGTTATTACGGGTATTACAAACCAAACAATTTGAACGATTGGGCGATACCAAAAGCATCAAAGTCAATACCCGTGTGATTGCTACAACCAACCGGGACTTGCGTGAGGAAGTGAAGGAAGGCCGTTTCCGTAAGGATTTATACTTCCGGTTGAACGTCATCAAAATTAATGTACCGGCTTTACGTCAACGCAAAGGTGACATCCCGTTACTTGCTGAATATTTTATTAAAAAAGTCAACGCCGAGCATGGTCTAATCAAGACAATTTCAGAAGATGCTATGAAAAAATTATGCGATTATGACTGGCCGGGTAATATTCGTGAATTACAAAATACCATAGAAAAAGTAGCCGTAATCGCCCTTGATAAAGAAATCAAGGCTGCGGATTTAGAATTTATTGATGATTATGGAGATTTATTTGAATATTTATTTAACTCTGACGATGATTTGACGATATATGAAGCAGAGAAGCGTCTCATTATGAAAACGCTAAAAAAGGTCAGCAACAACAAAACCAAAGCTGCCCAGGCGCTGGGTATTACGGTTAAAACCCTGCGTAATAAATTAAAGAGCTATGGCGGTGATTTTTGGGAAGAAAATTCCCAATAACTGTAACTTTTACCTGCAACCTCTTGTGGCCGTGCCATATCCTTCCCTGTAAAGTCTTTTAATTATAACAAAATCAATCTAGTTAACCCCAAGTCCCGTTGCCATTTGTTTGGCACGGGCCTTGCTTTATTAGTGCTGAATAAAATATTTTTACAAGGACCGAGTTATGTTTAAAGCAGTTTTTGAAAAAATGAATATCCCGATTTTTGCTCGTTTACTTGACGGTTCATCCGCCAGGCAAAGGGCAATTGCCGATAATATTGCTAATGTCAATACACCGGGATACAAGACCAAAGATGTGAATTTTGCAGAGTTGTTGAATTCTACGGGTTCGGGTAATTCGGTTTCAGTCTTACGCAGCGATTCCCGTCATATTGCGCTTACAGATAATGGTAATGAACAGTTGATTGAAGAAGATAAAGATAGTTTGTCCGAGCCCCTGAGCGGTATAAATAATGTAGATATTGACAAGGAAATGGTTAAAGCTGCTGAGAACCAGTTATATTATTCTGCCGCTTCAAAAATTACCGCTGCCAAATTCAAATCATTACACACAAGTATAACCAGTCAGTAAGCGGGAGAGAGTAATTATGGCTATCGGAAGAATATTTGGAGTTTTTGGCATCAGCGGCAGCGGGCTTTCCGCCCAGCGTAAGAATCTTGAGGTTCGCGCCGAGAATATTGCCAATGCGGAAAGTTTTGACCGCAAAACCGGTGAGCCTTATAAACCAAAAGAAATTGAGTTTTATGCAGTTGATGATAAATCGTTACAAAATAGTGACAGTAATACACGCACATCATTATTGCGAAATTTTTCCCAGCACATGAAAGGTATCGCCGGTCATTTTAATGATAATTCCCGCCAGGCTGGAGTTTCGGCAGATGAACAGGTATTAAAGAATAGCGATACTAAATTGATCTATGCCCCCGATCATCCTCACGCCAATGCAGAAGGTTACGTCGAGGTTGCCGATGTAAATATGATCGATGAAATGGTAAAATTAATGACCGCCGCTCGGGCGTATGAAGCAAATGCAACAGTTTTAAATTCGGCAAAAGATATGTTTAAAAAAGCTCTTGAAATCTAGTTTATAATTGAGGTATACCAGAGATGAAAATTGAGTCGAGTGTTTATTCGCGTAATATGATCAATAATTTGCCGCAGCAGCGTCCGAATCAGAAACCTGACGACGTTGGTTCGCAGCAGCAAAAAACTGTTATCGATTCAAATCAAACTATTGGTCGTAAAAGTATTACCACCGGTTCGAACCAGGTCGGCGCAGTAGCATTCAATTTAAATAATTTACCACAAAAGCTGGAAGATGTATTAATACCTGAAGAAAAAGCCATGCTGCAGGAATTGTTTTCTGGCAATGGAAACCGCTGGGGAGTTGATGCTTATAAAATGTCGACCCTGGTTAGCAGCAGCAATGTGATTGGCAAAAAACTGGACCTGACAACATAAAGAGATCAATATGAGTTCAATACCCTCAATAACCGGACAAAATTATTTACCGGAAGTGAATATAAGACCCGGCAGTACTGATAAAAAAGATACAAGTTTTGGCGACCGGGTTAAAGAATTACTTGGCGATGTTAATAATATGCAATTAGATGCCGGAAAAGTTGCAGATCAGTTCGCCAAGGGTGAAGTTGAAGATATTCATGATGTGATGATTGCCGCGGAAAAGGCCAGTGTTGGACTTGAACTGGTCTTGCAGGTACGCAACCGGTTGATTGATGCGTACCGGGAAATTTCCAGAATGCAGATGTAATAATATTATAATGTTAATTTAGCAAGATATGATGTAAAACAGGATATGGATATTTTATGGGTGAAATGTTAAAAATTCTGCGGGAACGCTTTTTCCTGCCATTTCAAAATTTAATGCTGGCGCAGCGCATTACGATGCTGATGGTTTTTTTAATTGCCATTTTAGGGACAGTTGCAATTGTAAAATGGGCAGTACAACCCGATTATGTGATATTGGTCTCTGATGTTGATCCGGCAGATACGCAGCCGATTATTGATGAACTGGAAGCGCAAAATGTTCCATATAAAATTACCCAAAACGGCCGCGCTATTATGGTTCCAAGTAAGCAATTATATCAAAGCCGTATAAATTTGGCATCGAAAAATTTACCGGCAACTTCCGGATTGGGTTATGAGATTTTTGATAAAACTGATATTGGTGTTTCGGAATTTGTTCAGCAATTAAATTACCGTCGCGCCCTGGAAGGCGAACTCAGCCGCACGATCCAAAGCATGGCAGAAATTGATAAAGCCCGTGTGCATATTGTGTTCCCCAAAGAGCGGGTGTTCAAGGAAGACCAGGAACAGGCGTCGGCTTCAATTTTTCTTTCATTAAAAGGTCGGGCGCAACTACGTGAAGAACAAATTAACGGTATCGCGCAACTTGTTGCCGGTAGCATTGAGGGTTTGGATATTAACCAGGTAACGATAGTTGATAGCCATGGCAAGGTATTGACCCGTAACCGTAAAACCGATTCCCTGGCGGCAATGAATGAAACACAATTGGAACTGCAACTGCAGTTGGAAAGATACTTGGAAGAAAAAGCGCAAATTATTTTGGATCGTTTTTTAGGACCCGGAAATTCGGTTGTAAAAACAACCGCCGATCTTGATTTCCGGCGAATTGAAAAAACCAATGAAATATATGATCCTGATAACGCCGCTGTTTTAAGTGAAGAAACCTCAACCCAAACCGGTATGGACTCTTCCAACTATGGTGAGATGAACTCGGAACATACAATAACCAATTATCAAATCACCAAAACAATGGAGCATATATTTGAGGATACCGGCAGCATAAAACGTTTAACGGTAGCGATTTTGGTCAATGATCGCCAGGTTAAAAACACTGATACTGACGGTAACACTGTTATCGAATACAATCCCCGCACTGCCGATGAATTGCTGCGGATTGAGACCCTGGCAAAGAATGCCATCGGTTTTAATACTGAACGGGGCGATGAACTTGTCGTTCAGAATCTGGCCTTTGAAGGCGAATCCTGGGTTACAATGGATTCGTTGCCGCAGGAAAATAATTTTTGGGAGCAGTGGGGTTCAATTATCCAAAAAGTTGTGATCGGCTTGTTAATACTAATAGGTTACTTTATGATACGTTCAAAATTCAATAAAGCAAAAAAGAGTCTGTTTAACGAAACAATGCCGCAGCTTGATGGCGTCGCGCCGACCGGAGGACATATTACTAACGGTAAAGCTTCGGTTGTAGCAGAACCAGAAGTGGATTTTCTGGAGGAAATTGAAAAAGCAACTGCCGGCCCAATGCAGCGCAATGAAGATATTTCCAGCTACATTCAGAATAATCCCAGTATGACAGCTCAATTAATTCGCGCATGGTTGACGGAGGGATGATGGAAAACGAATCGGGACAGCGCAGTCATGGCAGTGGTGTACGTAAAGTAGCCACATTACTTATCGGACTTGGTTCCAAAGCTGCCGCAGCAGTTTTTCGCGAATTAAATGACCAGGAAATTGAGCTTATTACCCGTGAAATGGCCATTCTGGAGCATATACCTTCGGAACAATTTGAAAAGGTGATCGAAGAGTTCCAGAACCTGATCATGGGTCAAAAATATATGGTAGCCGGCGGTATTGATTATGCCCGCGATGTGCTTGTTGAAGCCCTGGATTCCGGGCGGGCTATGAAAATCATTGATAAATTGCGCCGCACGAATGATGTTCATGATATGGGCGTTATTGGTAAATTGCATCCCGAGCAGTTTATCCAAATGCTCTCGGAAGAACATCCACAGACCGTTGCTTTTATTATATCGCAGCTTGATTCCGAGCAAGCCGGAAACATTCTGTCGAAATTTGATGAAGATTTACGCAATGAAATTATTATCCGGCTTACTTTGATGAAATCGATTGACAGCAGTCTTGTCGGTGAAGTTGAACATGCCCTGTCATCGAGTATGGATTTACGAATCCGTCATGAAAAAGCAGGTGGCGCCGATAAAGTAGCGGCAATCCTTAACTTTATCGGTCAAAAAGCGGAAAAGAGCGCTTTGAAAGCCCTTGAAGATTATGATGAAGAACTAGCCAAAGAAGTTGAAAAGCGTATGTTTGTATTCGATATCATTGTTGCACTCGATGATAATGCTATTCAGCGGCTGATGCGCGATATTGAAATGAAAGATCTCGCGCTGGCATTAAAGGTTTCCAGTGATGAATTAAAACAACGAATATTCAGCAATATGTCGGAACGCGCCAGAAATATTCTGAATGAAGAAGTTGAATATCTTGGTAAGGTCCGCTTGTCTGAGGTTGAGACTGTTCAACAACAAATCGCCATGCAGATTAAAAAGCTGGTTGAAGCCGGTGAAATTGCCTTACCGACATCCGATAGAGAGGTTTATGTATAATTTACATGTAAAATTGCCTGATGTGGTACGAGTGGCATCCGGGCAACGCGATGCCCTTTCTGCAAATAATAAAGACATTAATATGTCCGGCATCGGTAATATGGATAAAGAGGAAAAGTTACTGAAAATACAACTGCTGGCTGCAAGGCAAAAAGAGCTCGGGGAACTCAGGCAATTACAGCAGCTGGTCAATAAAATATATTCAGAGATTAAAAACCATTCTGAACAGGAATTGAATTATTTAAATCAAGTCCATAACAGTATTGCAACTCTGGCAATGGCTATCGCCAACAAGATAATATTTACAAAAGCCGAGGTTGATCAATCTTTTATAGCACAAATTGTGAATAATACCTTAAAGTCGACCAATAATGAACAATATTTTGTTATCCAGATCAATCCGGAAGATAAAGAAAATCTGGAAAAATATTGGAAAGAGATTTTAAAAGAAAATAATAATTTATCAAAACTGGCAATTGAAGAAAGTGTCGCTGTTAAACGTGGAGGGTGTGTAATAAAAACCCCGAATGGCACCATCGACGCGCAAATTGAAAGCCAATTAGCTATTCTTGAAGAAGCAATTATGCAAAAGTATTCCGGTTTAGTGTATGAGCAACGTTAATCAAAATACAGGAATTTTAAATTCCCTTATAGAAACGATCAATGCCTGCAATCCAATAGTGCAGACGGGTGTCGTTACGCGAGTGACCGGATTACTGGTAGAATCACTTGGTCCCAATGTATCGGTTGGTAATATATGTATTATTAAGACCCGCTATCCCGGACTTGAAAAAGCCGCCGAAGTAGTAGGTATTAATGAAAATAAAATTCTGTTAATGCCGTTCGAAGATACCAACGGTATAGGGATTGGCTGTATTGTGGAAACCGCCGGCGAGATGTTGCAGGTGCCGGTAGGCATGGGTTTACTGGGCCGAGTCGTTGATGGGTTCGGTCGTCCGCTTGACGGTAAGGGGCCAATTAAAGCAGATACTACCGGCTATTTACATAATGTGCCGCCTCCGGCATTATCCCGTCCACGGATAACACGCCCACTGGCAACGGGAATTCGTTCCATAGACAGTATGATTACCGCCGGTGAAGGGCAGCGGGTCGGAATTTTCGCCGGCAGCGGTGTTGGTAAAAGTGTGTTGCTGGGTATGATTGCCCGTAACAGTGAAGCCGATGTAAATGTTATTGCCCTGATCGGAGAACGCGGACGTGAAGTTAAAGAATTTATTGATGGTATTTTAGGAGAAGCCGGGCTGCGCCGTTCCGTTGTTGTGGTTGTAACTTCGGATCAGGCCGCTGTACTGCGTGTGCGCGGCGCTCAAACCGCAACCACTATTGCAGAATATTTCCGGGATCAAGGTAAAAAAGTGATTTTAATGATGGATTCCGTGACCCGCGTCGCTATGGCGCAGCGTGAAATTGGTTTAGCAATTGGTGAACCGCCGACGACCAAAGGATACACACCCTCGGTTTATGCTTTATTACCGCGCCTTTTAGAAAGAGCCGGGATGGCAAGTAAAGGCAGTATTACCGGATTTTACACAGTTCTGGTTGAGAGTGATGATATGAACGATCCGGTTGCCGATACTGTGCGCTCAATACTAGATGGACATATGGTGCTGGCGCGACGGCTGGCAGAACAAAATCATTATCCGGCGGTTGATATTTTACAAAGCGTCAGCAGAGTGATGAATGATATTATTGATGAAAAGCACCTGGCGGCATCCGTTAAAACCCGTGATGTACTGGCAACATATCAGGAAGCCGAAGATTTAATAAATATTGGTGCTTATGTCAAAGGCAACAATCCCAAAATCGATTTTGCTATAAATCATATTGAAAAAGTACGGACATTTTTACGTCAGAAGCAATACGAAAGAGCTGATTATAAACAAACAGTCACTATGTTAAAAAGTATTTTTCAGCTATAATTATTACTATACGGCAGTAAAAGAAAAGCCGGTTTGTTCTTTTTAAATGTTTTAAATACAGAATAGCCCATATCGGTCATAAAGAATATCGGAAGAGTTTTGAAAAAGTTTAATTTTAAACTGGAAAAAGTATTAATGGTACGGCGTTCGCGAGAAAAAGAAGCGCAACGAGTTTTTGCCCAGGCGCTGGAAATATATGAAGCGGAAAATCATAAATATATACTTTTTGATCAACAAACCAAAAAGTCCTGGCAAAACATTACCCGCTTGCAAGCCGGGCGCCTTGATCCCATTGCTATAACTCTGGCGTATAACAATCTCGTTGGCCAGCAGCGAATACAGGAATTGCAAAAGGAAAAGGTAGAATTAGCGCTACGCAAGTTGAATGAAAAACGGGCTGTGTTAATAGAAGCGCAACGAAAACGAAAGATAATGGAAAAATTAAAAGAAAAACAATATCAAAAATACCTCTATATCCGTGAAAAAGAAGAACAGAAATTTATTGACGAAACAGTTATTATCAAAGCCGGAAGAAAAGTTCTGAATTACTAAAGGTTTATTATGCAGGAAATGGAAGACAGCAATTTTCAGGAAACACCACCTGATACTCCTATAGAAGAGACTGAAACACCCAGGTCTTCGAAAAAAAACTATTTACTCTATGGCATAGCGCTATTGTGGTCATTTTTTCTGGTTTTTATTTTCATGTATTTTTTAGTATATCGCAGTCAAAAAACTGAAATGCAGAAAAATCTGGCAAATTCACAAGCCCTTCAAGATTCGGTTGCAACCGATTCTGTTGCCATAAATGATTCCACGCAAACTGCGCAAATGGATTCGGCAGTACAAAAAGCTGAACCAGATACAGTAAAAAAAGGCAAAGCACTATCGCCCTCGGAAGGATTTTTAACAGTGGAAGATGAAATGCAAATTTTGCAACTGGAAAATGGCCGTCGCAAGCGCGAAATTGATTACTTGTGGAATGAAATGCGCAATTTAAAAAAGCAAACCCTGGAAATAGCGGAAAAAGCTACTCAAGTCGATACGACGCCAATTATTGTAACTAAGCCGGTTGTAAAGCAAGATACGACTCCCAGTTTTGCGGTATTACGGCAAAAGCAACTGGAAAAGGACCAACAGGAAAAAGAACGACAGGCAGCCAAAGCTGCAGAACAACAACGCCAGGAGCAAATAATTGCCACCAATGCCAAGCTCTATAGCAGCATGACCCCAAAGCAAGCTGCTACGATTTTAAACGAGTTCGATAATGAAATGGTGGCCAGTATGTTGAAAAAACTCCGTGAACGTCAGGCTGCAAAAATATTAAAAGAAATGAACCAGGCCAAAGCAATCGAAATTTGCAAGTTACTGGCAAAATAAGGAAATATACGTGAAGAATATATTGGGAATAGACAAACTGGTGGGAAAGATCAGGAATGCCGGGATTCTGAATATCTTTAATTCCAGTAATAAAGCGGCGATGAAAGCGGAGCCTGCTTCAGCATTTAAAACGATCCTTGATTCTAATAAGGAAAAATATCAGCAGGTAAAGAGTGTCGGGAAAACTATTAATGATAGATCATCCGGGGTACAGAATCAGACTAGTACCACTAATTCCGGTGTCTCCTTACAGCAATTGTTAACCGAGCCTGCCAGGATTCAAAACAATGATTCAGCTTTGACTGTACCAGGTAATCATGTTAATACCGTGATACAACCTGATAATCTCACCCCCAACAAATCGGGAACAAAGGTTTTTAATCAACCTGCTAATATAACTAATATGAGCCACCCGGAAGTTAAAGTTCAATCAAGTCATACTAATCCTGTTGTTACAGAGCGGTCTGAAACTACTTTTACATTTAGCGACAAGCACTCTGGTAATTCACAAAAATCTGACGCCGTTGCCGTGCAAACTGCCCCCGGTGACGATTTCACCAAACCAGTTGGCAAACTGAAAAAGCTGATCAGTTTTTTCCTGCATGGTCGGACTGAGAGCAATGTCGAAACCGGTAAAGCAGCCCAGGTAAAGCGAAATGATACAATTCCTGCGGCGAAAAATAATGTACAATCATCGGTGCCTTCAGGCGGCGTATCTCAACCGGTAAAAATGAACATGACTAATCCGCAGCTCTTGAGTGTAACAAAACCTGATGACAATTATGCGCTTGATGCCGTTGTTTCATATCAATCATTTGTGAACACTAACGGCGAAAACGATATTGTGATAAATGAAAACTCCGTTACACTTGATGGTAAAACGAATTCAATTCCCGATCAGTTTTTGGAACTGAAAACTATATCAGTTACCAAATCGCTGGCCCGCAAGACTACCGGTGCATCCGAACCGCAGCCTGAATTTATATCGGCGCTTTATGGACAAATACTGGGGCAAGAACCTGTTACCATAACCCGGAACACCGGAAAAACAACGCCCCCTGAATTTAACGGTAATGACGGGAAAACAGAACCGATAAATGTTTCAACCGGCGCTGTAACGGATAAAAAAGTAACTATACCGCAAAAACAAACAATCCCTATTAATACCGCTAATAAAGCAATCACTTTTGCGGAAACAAGTAATGGGAAAAAAGAAAAGACTGGTATCGCTCAATCATTTGTGCAACCCAAGACTGCTCCGCTTGCTACCGAAAAGCAGGTTAATTTTGCCAATGCTGCAAATTTTTCGGCAGTAACTGATGCAGCGTCAGCAACAGGGGAGAAGCAATTTAATCGCACAGATGGCAAGCCGTTGCAAACCCAGGAGACCAGAAATAGCCGGAGTAGAGCAACCCGACAAGAAATTCAAATATCAGAATTAAACGTCAAGACGAATTCAGGTATTGGGAGTAATCCGGTCACAGAAAAAATCCCTGTTGGTGGAAGTGAAAAACTGACAACACCGGGAAATAGCTCCCTCACTAACCCTGAACACACTGTAAGCGATGCCATAAATAGTTCCGGGGATACTTTTTCCAGCAATACCCAACCTGAACCGGAATTAATACTAAACTCGGTTAGCGGGCCGGCTTTTGATATTGGAAAAAACATCAAGGCTGCTAATCCTGCTGCCGAACTCACCCACATGGCGGGCAAGGTTGAAAATAAGGGTATAGTGAATGTATTGAGTAATACTGTAACTCAATCCGTTAATGATCGGCAAAACGAACCTGTGAATACTAGGACAAAAAATATTCGGCAAAACAATGGTGAAAAGCCGGTATTACCCCAGGCTGAAAAATCGACTGCCGATTCTCTTAACGTGCCTGTCAAAAATGTCAAGGTAAAAAACAACGCACCAACTGCAAGAAACCTGCCTAGTGATGTGGATAACCGGATTTTATCGAAAACAGCAAAGCAGTCGGTCAAAACTCCGGCTGGCTCTGTAAACGAAGTACTGAATGAAAACAGCCGGCACACTTCTAAAAATGAGGGTAGTGTAATCAATGCAGTAAAAAGAGTTGCCGAAAGCATAAATTCAAACACTGTAAATAATGCACAACAACTTACAGGATCGACTAGTTCAAAATTATCAAATACTATACAAAATAATAGTGATGCTCAAGTATACTCTTCATCACCTGCAAAACAAC
Organism: bacterium; assembly: GCA_029561455.1. Lineage (GTDB taxonomy): Bacteria > Zhuqueibacterota > Zhuqueibacteria > Residuimicrobiales > Krinioviventaceae > Fontivivens. The sequence continues at coordinate 266,741 of JAKQIY010000068.1, read as the reverse complement.
ATATTACCGGCACAACAAGTATTAAAACATCAAATTATGTGCAAACTACTACCGATGCTACAAACAATAATATTGCAAAATCACACTCCAATATATCTGATAATTCGGTTCGGCAAACTACTCCGCTCGAAACTGGCTCCACGATAAAAGTCCAAAAACAGGCAGCGGCTTTTACAAATACGAAAATTTCCAGCCAGGTAAACGCCAAAGTTACCGTAACAGACCAAGTCACCAACAATGGAAAAATCATTAGCGAGCCAGTTCATGAAGCCTGGAAAAATGTTGTTGTGAACTATGAATCGGCGCCACTATCCGGCTCGGAAAAACCCACACAAGGTGAAAAACCACTAGAAAAAACTAGCCGGTTGGCTGATAATACCGCGACTGGAATAAAAACAGGTTCCACTATCTTGCATACGGGACAGCAAAAGGCAATATCTGATATTTCTGAAATGAAGCAGGTTGATCATAATATTAGCATTCAACCGGCAGTAAAAGTAACCGCCGCTGATAACGGTAAAAACACAATTCTCTCTCCACTTGAATCGCCTAAAACAAATTCGGCTGCTGATACGATTTTACCCGCTGCTCAGGACGAAATTACTTCAAGTGAACCGGTTGTATTCAAAAGTTCTGTTCATGTTGATCAGGTTGCTGCCAGGCCCCTGCTAAATGATAACCGGCCTTCTGCATTGCTACCCGAAGTGATTGTTACAAAACCGGACACGGTCGCCAAAAATAAAAATTTCGGCGCAAAACCTGTAAATTCGGTCATTGAACAGGAAGTAACCAGAATTAAAGCGGATGTACAGGCTGCCGCATTAACAAACCGTAATACACGACCTGTGGATAAAACAGTACAAGCAATTATGAACATTGCCGGTAAAAAATCAAATAAAATGATTGATGACCTTATATATGGCACAAAAAATGCTTTAGGTAAAATAAAAGAATCATCTGTAATACCGCAAAAAAGTGCACCGGTAGTTACTGATAGACCGACAGAATTAAATGAAAGTATAATTAGTGAAACAAAAAATGTCAATACCATACCCGGCCTGAATTCAAAAATGATAATTAACGGTACTCAGAAATTAAACTCGATTCAGGGACCGGATGATTTAAACGAGGAAACGACAAAAGTTACACCGATAAAATCAGAAAATAATATAATTCAAACCAATAAACCAGTACAAATTACAGAAAAAACAGAAATAAAAATATCACTGCAACACGATAAATCAGAACCTTTGGTGACCATAGCCCCTACCGGACAGAGATCAGAACAGGTTAAACGTGATGATGACAAGTTTTTACAGAATTTGGTTGCCGATAAGAATCCCGGAACCGCAGTGAAAAGCAATAAACAAAAAATTCAAAACCAAGAAGTAACCAAAAATGCTAGTCAATCATCACAAATTAACGTGCAAATACATTCTGCGAACGCTGAAAATAAAGCTGCAAATGTTGAGTCTCAAGTTACGGATTTTGTTCTCCCGGCTGCGGATGAATTTGTCCGGAATCATGCAAAGATTACTGCACCCGGAAACAAATCGCAGGATTTACCCGGATTTAATGGTAAAACCCAGGTAACCAAGCCGGAAGTATTTAACCGTTCAGCAGATATACCGCCGGTGGTTACTCCGGTTGAAACAGAGATCCGTTATAAAAATCAGAGTATCTCAACTACTAACTTGGAAGCATCCCATTCCGGTATAAATGAAAACAGTGCGATACTGGATAAGAACGGGAACAATCGGAATAATAATGAAGCTGATACCGGTCTGCTCAAAAATACCGGGTATAACAAACCGGGTGATGAAGCAAAAATACAAAAATCGGAATCAACATCATTCATCCGGCAATTTGAGCAAACAATTACAGGCGGTATTACCACCCAGCAAACCCCGATGACGCCGATTAAGCCGGCGGAACTAGCTCTAGTAACAAACCGGATACAAGAAGGGTTGTTGACACTGGCAAGCCAGGGTAAAAATGAAAAACTGGTCTTGCATACAGAAATAAGTGATTTGGGTTCGCTGCGAATTGAATTAACCAATCAAGATGACCGTATTCAGGTGATTCTGCGTGTTCAGTCGGACACTGCCCGTCAGGCGTTAGAACAGAATTTGCCGGATTTAAAAGCAACCCTTGCCAAACAGGATGTTTCGGCAAATCATATCCAGATTGTTGTCAGCGAAAACCAGGGAAGGGAGACCGGTAACCGCGAACGGATGTTCTCGCGAAATCGTAAAGAGTCGCGTAAAGAAGAGAGCGTTACCGGAGCTACGCTGTCAACATCTCAGGTGCAGGGCAGTGTTAAATATAAATCACAATGGTCAACGTATGAGACCATTGGGTAAGAACAGGAGTGTAATGTATGGCAGTATCGAGCATAGGCAGCAGTACCCAAACCAGCCTGACGTCTTCATTGACTGGCGCCACAAATCTGGATAAGGATGATTTTTTAAATTTGTTAGTAACTCAATTAAAGAACCAGGACCCCCTGGACCCTATGGATAACACCGAGTTTGTTGCCCAGTTGTCACAATTCAGTTCGCTGGAACAGCTTTATAATATCAATTCCAATCTGGAAGATAATGCGTATGTAACACAATCGATGAGCAATGCGGTGGTTTCGTCGCTTATCGGCAAGGAATTGCAGGGCTATTCATCGACATTGAACCTGGATTCTACCGGTAAAACGGATTATATGTTTAATCTTGCTGCTCAAGCCAGTACCGTTGTTTCGATATATTCGGAAGATGGCGACCTGGTGCGGACAATTGATCTTGGCGAACAAAATGCCGGTGTGCAAAAATACGAATGGGATGGAAAGGATAATAACGGCAATGCTATGGGCGAGGGTGCATACTATTTCAAGGTAGTTGCAACCGATGCTTCAGGTAATGCTGTACAGGCTGATACAATGATTAAGGGCAAGGTAACCGGTTTAAAATTTATTGATGGTTTGCCGGTGCTGATGATCGGTGCTGCCCAGGTTAATTTAAAGGATGTGATTGAAGTAAATGAAATCTAATTATATAACCAAAATATGTTTGAAAGGAGGTGAATGGTATGGCCGAAAACATTCCCAATATTGGTAGTGTTCGAGGTCCATCCGGTGCGGAGCGGATTAAACGCAGTATCAATGCCCAGCCGAATGCCGGTACGTCGTTTCAGGAGATATTACAACGACAGCAGGCGCAGCAGGGCACTGAATTAAAGTTTTCCGTTCATGCACAAAATCGTTTAATAGAAAGAAATATTGAACTGAGTATGGATGATCGGCAAAGATTACAAAATGGAATTGAACAAATATTAGAAAAAGGTGGTCGAGAATCACTGATAATTATGAACAATAATGCATTTCTGGTCAGTGCGGAAAACCGTACCGTAATAACAGCAATAGAAAATGACGGTTTAAAAGGAAATGTATTTACAAATATCGATAGCGCACTGGTAATTAGTTAATTAATTTTTTAAATACGGGCTGGACCCCTTGAGGGAAGCCCATTACCGCTGACTGATAGAGGCGGTAAGTAACTTCTTTAGGAGGTATACAATGTTACGTTCTATGTTTGCCGGGGTTTCGGGTTTACAAAATCATCAAACCGAATTAGATGTTATTGGTAATAATATCGCTAATGTAAACACCAAAGGCTATAAAGCCGAACGAGTTAATTTTAAAGAAAACCTGTCACAGGCATTGTCGGTCGGTACCAAACCGACTACCTCTAAGGGCGGTATTAACCCCCTTTATGTAGGTATAGGCATGTCGATTGGCAGTATTGATAAAGTATTCACCCAGGGTGATCTTGAAAATACCGGGAATCGTCTGGATTTGGCAATCCAGGGCGATGCGTTTTTCCTGTTGAGCGATGGTGAGCAGGAATATTTTACCCGCGTTGGTAATTTTACCACTGATAGTAATGGTTATATAGTGTATGGAAATACAGGGTTGCGCGTACAAGGTCGTGTTGCCGATGCCACAGGAGATATTTCCAACCAAACCAGGATTCAAAGTATAGCCTTACCGTTTGGCCAAAAAGCTCCGGCTAAAGCGACTGAGGATGTACAGTTGACCGGTAACCTGGATTCGAATACCAATAAAGTATCCAAAGTATTGGCGGCTTCTTATGCTAAAACCGCCTCTTTGACCAGTGTTGGTAATTGGGCGGATGTATTGACGGCTAACCCAGCCGGCTTGGTCATAGATGCCACCAATAATCAGATTGATCTGGAAATTGACGACGATGCTGATGGTACAATTAATACTACAATAAATTTAACTGCCGGAACTTATGGCACGTTAAAAGAAGTTGTTGCTGAAATTAATAACCAGATTGATGCTAACCGGGAAATAAGCGGTGAAATTGTTGCCGAAGTGTATACAACAGGGGGTAATGATTATTTACGCATTCGTACAACCGATACCGGCGGCGCCGATACCCATATTACATTAGGTGGTTCATTCTCCGGCGCTGCTACAACCCTGAATATTACTGGAACTGGCTCCGGTACAACAGCTAGTACTTATTTAACGGAAATTCCCTTTTTTGAAGGTCATTTAACCGATGGCGATATTATCAAGATCGGCGGCGCCGATAAAGCAGGTTTCGGCCGTACCGGTAGTTTTACATTCCTGGCTGATGCCGATGGACTCGGCAATCCCAGTACTCTTGGTGATTTGATTAATGCTATTGATAGTGTATTTCCGGGCGCTGAAATTACAGTTGATAACAATGGTAATTTAACAGTTACCGATACCGAAGCCGGTGTTTCGGAACGTACCTGTGCCATCACCCTGACCGACGCTAATTATAATTCGATTGCTACCCCAACTTTTAATACCAGGATTGAAGGACGCGATGCCGGTGAACACCAAACCAGCATTCAAATCTATGATTCAAAAGGTAAACCGCATACCCTGCAAATCAATTTTACCAATATTTCATCGCTGACCGACCCCGATCTGTGGCGGTGGGAATGTACAATTGATAATGGTACGATCGAACCAAGCGCAGGAAACCGCGGCTATATGAAATTCAATCCCGACGGTAGTTTGTCGGCCATTGAAATTGAAGACGGAATGCCCCTGACTTTTGAACCGGGTGAAGGTTCCGCAACGATGGAAATCAACCTTGATCCCGGACAGGCCGGTTACTTTAACGGATTGACGCAATTCAACAGCACCACTTCAGCGGTGCCCAATATGCAAGATGGTTATGGTATGGGTGAATTATATGATTACTCCTTTGATGAAACCGGAACTATTACCGGTCATTTTACCAATGGTGTAAGTCAGGCAATTGCGCAAATCGCGGTTGCGACAGTCAATAACCCGCAAGGTTTTGAGCAAGTTGGCGATAATTTGTTCCAGGTCGGCGCCAATAGCGGTATGCCGGTGCGTGGTTGGGCAGGCTCTACAATTCAGACGGAAATATCCCCGGAAACTCTGGAAATGTCGAATGTTGATCTGGCATCGGAATTTGCCAAAATGATCATTTCACAACGTGGATTCCAGGCTAATTCGCGGGTTATTACAACCGCCGATACGCTGTTAAACGAAATTGTACAATTGAAACGTTAATAATAGCAGTCATGACGGGCGCTGACAAGCGCCCGTTTTTAAATTTGATTTATGTAGTAATTTTATTCAAGTTTAATTAAAGAAATCCGATAATAATAAAGTAATGAACTAGGATTTCTGTATTGTATATGAATTGATTTTGGTTTGAGTGTTATGGACAAGTCAACAGTAATTGGGCTGGTTTCCGGAATTTTAATCATTATGGTTGCAATTTTTATGTCTCCGGGTTGGCAAATTTTCTTTAATTTGCCTTCAGTTCTTATTGTTATGGGCGGAACGGCAGCTTCAACTTTATTATGTTATCCATTATCAGATATGTCAAAATTGCTTAAAGTGATGAAAAATGCCTTTACCGTGAAAATTGATACAGTTCAGGAGACAATTGAATTTTGGTATGTATTATCACGCAAAGCCAGAAAAGACGGCCTGCTGGCGTTGGAAGAAGATATTTATGCGACCAATGATGGTTTTACCCGTAAAGGTATACAATTAATGGTTGACGGAATTAAGAAAGAAGTCATAAATGAAATATTATTAATGGAGTTAAGTTATATTGAAGAACGTCATATTATTGGTCAAAAAATATTAAAAGTAATGGGTACTTATGCACCTGCCTTTGGAATGATCGGTACACTTATCGGTTTGGTTCAAATGCTTACACAATTAACTGATCCCTCCAAAATTGGCTCCGGTATGGCTGTGGCTCTAATTACAACTTTATACGGTTCTTTTTTAGCTAATGTAGTTTTTTTACCATTTGCAACAAAACTGGAACGAAGGTCGCAACAGGAATTACAGATAAAACAACTTATTATTAATGCGATCTGGTCCATCCAGGCCGGCGACAACCCGCGTTTGTTGAATGAAAAGTTATTGTCCATTTTATCACCCAGTTTACGGGAAAACACAACCGCAAATGACGGAGCCCTCGATGAGTGACGAAGATGTAAGACTCAAGCAGCCTGAAAAGAAGCATCGGGAAGAGGAAAGAACTGATCTCTGGTTAAATACCTATAGCGATTTAATGGGCTTGTTATTATGCTTTTTTGTATTAATTGTCTCCTTTTCGAATACTGAATTAATAAAATTTCGACAGGCGATGGGCGCCCTGCAGGGCTCGACCGGCGCGTTGACCGATGCCCCTGGTTCCAGTGTGGTTCTCAAAACAATTACACGACCTGATATGCAATCAAATATAAAATTACGTAATAATTTAGATGAGTTTCTTGATGCAGTAGAAGCCGGTTATACGGATGAAATAAAAAATAATGATCTATCTGTAGAAAAGGTGGAAGATGGTATAATAATCCGTTTGGGTGATCATCTTGTCTTTGAACCCGGTCAGGCGCAGTTAAAATTTGAAGCGTATAATATTTTAGAAAAAATCAGCAAAATGATTTTAGTAAATGAATATAGTGTTGTTGTTGAAGGACATACGGATAATGTGCCAATTAACTCGGTACAATTCCCATCGAATTGGGATTTGTCTACTGCACGGGCATTGAGTGTTTTAAAATATTTTACCGATACTGCCGGCGTCGATCCAAATACAATCATTGCAATTGGGCGTGGTGAATTTAAACCACTCGCTCCAAATGACACACCAGAAAACCGTGCTAAAAATCGTCGGGTTGAAATTTTTCTAAATTATGTTTATTTAACCGGCCAAGATCTGTTAGAGTCAAGGAATTTTAATAAAAATGATTATTGATGTTATGAAAGCTTATAAGCATCAAGTAAGTAATTTTGAATTTTTTAAGGATCCCGTTGATGCATGTAGATAAACGACAACATGTAAAAATACTTTAGAATTAGTTTTGAAAACAAGGATTTATCAAAGTGGATACTTGGTAAATTTGCATTGTTTACAATTATCAATACTTATATTTTAATTATATACATCAAGTTTAAATCCACCCCCTATGCCGGGAATGAAAGGCGCGGAGAAAGTTTATGCGTGAAAATTGGAAAAAAATTTTAATATTTATTGGATTAATAATATTACAAATTGTCCTGGCTTATGTTCTAGTAACTTATATTCTCCCCCCCGGCAGAATAAATAATGCAACTAATTTGAGTAACTTTGATACTACTCAAATTGACGATAGTGCTACAGTAACAAGTAGTAATGACAGTTCTGGTATAAAAAATAAAAACAAATTATCATCGGAAGACAAAAATGACACCACCACGACGCAATCGGATCAAGATTCGTCGGCTCTTGATGAATCTGTCATGGTTGATGGTTTGACAGATTATCTTGAAGAACAAATACCTGAAAAAGAACTTGAAGGAGCTTATACTTTTTCTATTGAAGAAATAATAGTCAATCCGGCAGAAACACGGGGTACGCGCTATTTGGTAATGTCCTTATCAGTGATTGCGAAAGGAAAAAACCTTGAAACCAGGCTGGAGGCTAAAAGACCAGCCATAAATGATGCAATAAACACATTAATTTCCAGAAAGACTGTTTTATGGTTATCGGACATTGATAACCGTCCATTCTTGCGTGAAGAAATAAAAATACTGCTTGAAACGATTATTGGCGATACTAAAGTACTGCGTTTGTATTTTACCAAGTATATTTTCCAATAATTCCGGATGAATAATGTCACAAAAAGACATATTATTAGGGGATTGCCAACACATTCCGGAATAATGAATTAAAATATTGATGAATCATTATTTAGGTGAATTTATAGGAAAGAAATCCCGCTAATCCGGGAAGTTTTTACCCATAATTTGCCAATTCCTGCTGCCGGGTTTTTGATTTACTTGAAAAATAAGGAGTTAAGAACCCTGTCAAATGCGCTGATGTGGCACAGGGTTTGTTTAGATTAGTATGAATTGATAAATTCTATACAAATACTATGAACAAACTCTATTGTCGACATGCGTAAAAACATCAAAGTATCCTTATATGATTTCCGGCATCCCCGGCGTTTAACCAAAGAACAACGCTCCGCACTTTCGCTTGTGTATGAAGCTTATGCTAAATTACTGGGCGCTTATTTTACGACATTACTGCGGACATTGACCGATGTACAACTGGTTCGAATTGATGAATCGATGTTTGGTGATTTCATTGGTTCCCGTACCGAACCGGATGGCTTGTGTATATTTACTACCAACAAATCGGATCAACCCGGTATATTTGAATTACCACCCGAATTTATATTTTTGATCATAGACCGGCTTTTCGGCGGTCAAAGCTTACCAAAATTCCTCAACCGGCCCAATACCGCTATTGAAAAAAACATTATTACCCGTGTACTGGATCGTATGCTGCAAATGCTTGATCGGGCATGGTATAATATGCTGGCCGTTGAATCAACCGTAAAATCTTTTGAAACCAATCCTTATATGGCCCAGGTAGTTGGCAGAAGTGAGCCAACAATTCTGGTCATTTATGATGTTACATTACAAAAAGACCGCTATCAAATTAATATATGTCTTCCAATCCCGATGATGGGGCCGTTTTTTAAAGCAATAAAAGAGTGGACAATATCTATTAAAACCCAGGAAGCGGCAATTTATCAACGTGAACAAATGCAGGAAACTGTCTTACGTACCGAGTTCCCGTTTGTTGTTAAACTGGGCAAGGCAAAATTAAAATTACAGGAATTGCTGGACCTTGAAGTGGGTGATGTTTTATTATTGAACCAGTGGGTGCAAAAACCACTGGATATTGCCGTTGATGATGCTGTAAAATTCCGCGGCATTCCCGGAATACGCAATAATCGTAAATCAATTAAAATTACCCAGATTGTAAAAAGCATTGCACAGTAAAATTATTGATAATTAAGGAGATATATTTTGAAACAGGATGCAATTTCTAAAAGTTTGGCTAAATTTGATCAACTACTGATAAAGCAGGCTTCTACTCTGCTGGAAACGATATTTAATGAACCGGTGCACATAACGGTTGATGAGACCAAAGTATTTGATATGGAAGAAGTTCGAAATTTTATCAGTACTCAGGCCATTCGGGTTGATTTTATTATCACTGAAAAAAACAAGGGTTTTGTCTATTTGGCTAATGAGGCATTAGTACCAGGTCTTGCCAATTACCTGCGCAGTGAAGGTAAGGCTGCATCCAAAGTACCAGATTCAATGCAATTACTTTTGGATGTTGCCGAGCAACTTAATGTTATAAAAAAGCAGTGTTTTGAAGAAGTATTACATAAAAAGGTCGAATTTAATAATCCCAATATTCTACTTTGGAATGGTAAAATCGAACTGGCTTTTAATGATAGTTTGGTTACTTATTATTCAGCAAAAATCGGTAATACAACCAGTTTTACCTTCCTGCGCATAACCCCGCAACTGATATCCAATAATTACTTTAATGTTGTGGATTTAGGTGACGATCAATTTGAAGCCCAAAAAGGCGAGTTTGAAGAATTTGGCGACTCACCGACCAATGTGGATGCGCAGCAATCCATTGATTTTATTCATGATCTGGAATTGCTGGTTACCGTTGAACTTGGTCGTATTACTATGACACTGAAGGATATGCTGGCGCTAGGCCCGGGAAGCATAGTAGAACTGAACAAATTTGCCGGTGAGCCGGTGGAAGTATATGTCAATAATAAAAAGTTTGCCGAAGGTGAAGTGGTCGTTATCGACCAGAATTTTGCGGTTCGTATTACTTCACTGGTTGCCAAGCGCGATCGTTTCGCATCGCTTCGCGCCTGATGCTGAGTAAGGATCTTTAAAATGCTAAACTACCGGTTACATTCATCACGTTTTGACGCCGCGATTATCCTGGTGATAATCCTGGTTATGGCAGCAAGTTGCCCAGTCTTTTCGGCAGGAGCCGACAGCAGTAGTGTAAATTCTACCGGTCAGCCGGTTATGCAAAAAGCCGGTGAACTACAGTTCGGTAAAGTACTTTTACGAACAATCTTTTCTTTATTCCTGGTTATATTGTTTCTGGTTGTATTTTTGTTTGGGTTAAAATGGCTGCAAAATCAAACACGCGCCTCTGTAAACCGCATGCATAATTTGAGTGTTCAGGACAGTATCAGTCTTGGCCCGAAAAAACAATTATTTCTTATCCAGGTGGTAGACCGGATGCTGCTGGTCGGGTCCTCCGAAAACAATATATCATTATTGCTTGAATTAACTGACGATGAAAAACAAAAATTACAGGAAAAGAAAAGCGGCAATCAACATTCGTTTTCCAAAACATTAGCAAACCAGATTGCAAAATTAGGCGGAGCACATAAAAGTTGAAAGTATCAGGTATTTTAAATAAACGTACAGCACTAATTATTGGCATATTAGCAGTGATTTTTCTTATCCCGGCATTGTCATTCAGCCAGGCATTACCCAAAGTGACTATCGGAATCGATCAGGCGCAAAAGCCCGGCGATGTTGCGGTTACCTTGCAAATTATTTTATTACTGACGATATTATCACTGGCGCCGGCAATACTGATCATGGTCACTTCATTCACTCGTGTGATGATTGTGTTTTCCTTTCTGCGTAATGCGCTGGGAACACAGCAAACCCCGCCGACCCAGGTGCTGGTTGGGTTAGCGGTATTTTTGACAGTATTTATAATGGCGCCGGTCTGGCAGCAAGTAAACAGCACTGCATTACAGCCATACCTTGATCAGCGAATCTCCCAAAGCCAGGCATTCCAAAATGCCATGTCGCCGGTACGGGATTTTATGTTCCGGCAGACCCGTGAAAAAGATTTGGGGCTATTTTTAAAAATGGCCAATCTTCCCAAACCCGAAAATATCAGCCAGGTGCCTACGTATGTTTTAATACCGGCATTTATTATCAGTGAATTCAGGATTGCTTTTCAAATTGGCTTCCTGTTGTATATTCCATTTTTAATGCTCGATATGATCGTGGCAAGCGTTCTCATGTCGATGGGTATGATGATGCTGCCCCCGGTAATGATCTCATTACCGTTTAAATTGTTGTTATTTGTACTGGTTGATGGCTGGTACCTGATAGTAGAATCAATTATTACCGGATTCAAGTAAACTGGAGTAACAAATGACCCAAGAATTTGTACTGGAATTGGCAAATCGTGCTATTATGACGACATTAATTATATCCGCGCCTTTATTATTGGCCGGTTTGGTAGTCGGTTTGGTAATATCCATATTGCAGGCTGTAACGCAGATACATGAAATGACATTGACTTTTATACCGAAAATATTGGCAATCATTTTCACTTTATTGTTAATGTTGCCGTGGATGATAGGTAAAATGGTGGCATTTACAACTAATCTTTTTACATCCATACCATCGATAAGTAACTGAAAGTAAATGATGAATTTAGGTATTACACAACAGGAATTTATTCTTTTTTTACTGGTTTTTACCCGTGTAACAACCGCGTTTGTTATATTTCCTGTATTTAATTCGGCCATGATTCCGCAACAGGCCAAGGTTGGCGCTGCATTGTTTATAACCTTGTTGTTAATGCCGTTAATTAACCATAATAGTATTGCAACCCCGCCTGATATCACTCATATAATATTTTTAATCAGCCGTGAAGTTCTGGTCGGTTTGATTTTGGGATTCCTTTCCTCATTACTGTTTATAGCGGTTGAAATAGCCGGTCAGTTAATATCAATGCAAATGGGATTTGGAATAGTGAATGTTTATGATCCGGAATCGAATCAGCAGGTGCCGGTAGTCGGGCAATTTTATATGTTACTGGCTTTGATGATATTTCTGGCTATTGACGGGCATTTGTTTTTACTTGAAGGCCTGAATAAAAGTTTTACAGCAGTACCCCTGACGACGGCCCATTTCCCCAGCGCACTGACGGAAATGTTTGTCAGAATCAGTTCCGGTCTGTTTATATCCGCAATTAAAATTGGTATTCCTATTATAGTAACCCTGACATTGACTAATGTCGCGCTGGGTTTAGTCGCCCGGGCGGTTCCGCAAATGAATGTATTCTTTGTTGGTATGCCGTTGAATATTGGTATGGGTTTGATTGCACTGGCTTTTTCATTGCCTTTGTTTGCATATATATTTCGCTCAATATATACTCATTTTCAAAATGACTTTTTCCAGGTTTTACAATTATTAGGTCGCTAACAGGAAAGCAGAACGATGCCCGAAGAATCATATCAAGACAGGTCAGAGAAGGCAACTGCTAAAAAGCGGCAGGAGGCCAGAGAAAAGGGTAATGTACCACGCAGTAACGAGGTGAATTCAGCGGTTATTTTACTGGTTTCGAGTTTATGTTTTATTATGTTCGGTAAACACATGTTTAACGGTTTAAAAATAGTGACGCATAATATTTTTGCAAATTTTTCCAGCATGGAAGTTTCGGTAACTAATTTACAGAATATTTCGCTCAACGCTGGAATTACTTTTGCTTATATTATTGGTCCGTTCATGTTAAGTGTAATGGTAGCCGGTGTTGTTGCCAATGTTTTACAATCAGGAATTACTCTTAGCGCCCATTCAATTGAACCCAAACTGGAAAAAATCAATCCGCTATCAGGTTTTAAACGTTTATTTTCCCTGCGGTCATTTGTCGAATTGTTAAAAAATATTCTTAAAATGGCTATCATTTTAATTGTTGGCTACAAGACCATAAAAGGTGAATATTCGGAATTTTATGATCTGACAAACCAGGATATCGGTCAAATAATTGCTTTTATCGGCAGTCTGAGCTTAAAGTTATTCTTGCGGGTAGGGGTTGTATTTATCCTGTTAGCCGCGCTTGATTTTATTTATCAAAAATATGAATATGAAAAAAATCTGAAAATGACCAAGCAGGAAATTAAGGAAGAATTCAAACAGTCCGAAGGCGATCCGCTGGTAAAATCGCGGATACGCAGTATACAGCGCGAGACGGCGAGAAGACGAATGATGAGCGAAGTGCCCAAAGCCGATGTCGTTATCGTCAACCCGATTCACGTCGCTGTAGCTCTTAAATTCAATTCCGATGAGATGACCGCACCGGTTGTGGTTGCCAAAGGATTACGCAAAGTCGCCGAAAAAATCAAGGAAATTGCCAGGGAAAATAATGTTCCCATTGTTGAAAAACCGTTGGTGGCGAGGTTATTATTTAAATCGGCACAAGTAGGCCGGGAAATACCGGTCGAATTGTACCAGGTCGTTGCCGAAATTCTGGCCTATGTGTATCAAATGAAAAATAAAGTTTCAGGAGTTAAAAGTTAATGCCTAATGGAGTAAATTTAACATTTTTAGCCAAACACAGTGATATTGCTATGGCATTAACTGTAATTGGTATTTTAATAGTTATGATCATTCCCATCCCGACAGTATTTATGGATTTACTGCTGGCATTGAACATAGGGCTGGCATTGATCATTTTACTCGTATCCATGTATATTACCAGACCGTTACAATTTTCTGTTTTTCCGGGCTTACTGTTGATTGTAACCATATTCCGTTTAGCTCTGAATGTTGCAACCACCCGTTTGATCCTGGGTGATGGGTATGCCGGTAAAGTGATCAGCGCTTTTGGCGATTTTGTGGTTAAAGGTAACTATGTTGTCGGTTTTATAATTTTTCTGATTTTGGTGTTAATTAATTTCATTGTTATTACCAAAGGCGCCGGCCGTGTTGCCGAAGTCGCCGCCCGTTTTACCCTTGATTCAATGCCGGGCAAACAAATGAGCATAGATGCAGATTTGAATGCCGGAATTATTGATGAAGCTGAATCCAGACGGCGTCGTGAAGATATTTCACGGGAAGCAGACTTTTATGGCGCAATGGATGGCGCCAGTAAATTTGTGCGTGGCGATGCCATTGCCGGGTTAATCATTACAGCGTTAAATATCATCGGCGGTTTTATTGTCGGCGTTGTCCAGCTTGATATGAGTCTTGCCGAGTCATTACGAACCTATACCATGTTAACGGTTGGCGATGGTCTGGTATCGCAACTACCGGCATTGATTATTTCCACTGCAGCCGGTATGATTGTGACCCGTTCCGCATCTGAAGCCAGTATGGGCGTTGATATCTCCAAACAATTGTTTATTAATCCCCGGGTCGCTTTTATCGCGGCAGGTGTACTTTTTTTCCTGGGTATAACGCCCGGATTACCCTTTTTACCCTTTACCATGCTGGCCGGTGGTTTGGGAACTGTTGGTTGGGTCATGTCTTCCAAAGCCAAAGCCCCGGTAGCCCCGGTTGAAACTGCGCCAAAAGAAGTAGAAAAAGAAGAAGAGATTCATGATTACTTACGAGTAGATGCGGTCGAACTGGAAATAGGCTATAATTTAATTCCGTTGGTTGATGTGGAACAGCAGGGCGACTTGTTAGCTCGAATTACGCAAATTCGCAAGCAATGTGCGATAGAATTGGGTATAATTATTCCGCCGATCCGTATCCGTGATAATATGCAATTAAAACCCAATGAATATATGATCATGATTCGCGGCAACCAGGTAGCGAGCAATACTTTAAAGCTGGGTCATTACCTGGCTTTGAACCCCGGCGGCGATATTGAGGATTTAAAAGGCGTCAAAGTTAAAGAACCGGCATTTGGTTTACCTGCCGTATGGGTACGGGGCGAAGAAAAAGAAAAAGCCGAGGTCGCAGGATATACTTTAGTAGCTCCTGGCGCAGTTCTTGGTACGCATCTTGCAGAGGTACTTAAAACAAATGCCGATTTGATATTAACCCGGCAAGATGTTCATGAGTTGGTGCAAAATCTGAAAAAAGAGCAATCTGCTCTCGTAGATGAGGTAATCCCAAATATTGTTAATATGGGAGTTTTGGAAAGGATATTAAAGAATTTATTAAGCGAACGGGTCACAATACGGGATTTGGGAATTATTCTGGTAACCATTGCCGATCATATCGGCGCAATAAAAGACCAGGATTTGTTAACCGAATATGTTCGCCAGGCATTGGGCAGAAGCATTGTAACACAGTATCTTGATGCCGAAGGAAAAATAAACGCTTTAACCTTATCGCAGCAACTGGAAATGACATTAAACAATGCTATAAATGATGCAAAGAAGGCAGGGGTAATGAATACCCAGGGTCTTGGTTTTGCATTATCGACAGAAGTGTTACAACGTATTTTATCGGTCTTGTCAAATAAAATCGGTCAGTTGGAAAGTGAAGGTCAGCAGCCTATCTTAATGTTATCACCGACATTGCGGCCTTATTTCCGTAAACTGGTAGAGCCAATCTTCAAATCGTTGGTGTTGTTATCATTTGCGGAAATACCGGCAAATGTGGAAATCCAGTCACTAGGAACGGTGAGCTTGTAGAATGAGAGTGGAAAGAATTAAAGCTCCAACAATGCGTGAAGCTTTAAATAAAATTAGAATTAAATTAGGCGATGATGCAGTGGTATTGCATTCGCGAAGTGTAAAGGATGGTATAGAAGTGATAGCCGCCAGAGATTCTGAACAGATAAAAACCGGAAACACCTGGTTGGATGAAGTTATAAAACGTGATAAGGATTTACGGGCCGAACGTAAAACCAATGATATGACTGCAAAGGTTGAAACAGACAGTAAACCCGATTTGCTAACATATAACAGAACCGGCCAGCAACGAGCTACCGAACCGGAACAAAAAAATTATGACGAAAAAGATATACAGTCTGCGCGATGGGATATTTTAATGGCAGATGATAAAGAAAAAAAACGACCGGATCGGCCTTTATCGCATTTAACCATAGAACAGCTGGAGCAGGCTACTCAACAAGCCGCCGATTTTTCCCAGGTATTGCACCAGGAAATGAAAAATGAAGATGAGCAGCGTAAATTGTGGCTTGATCATGAAAAAAAATTGGATGCGATGAAACAAGAGTTGGTGGAGCTTAAAGAATCTTTATTACGCCAGGAATTACGGGAACTTCAGCAACGGGCTGCCGCTTTGAAAAAGCATAAAGCCGTTGAAAAAATTAAACCTGCAACAGTAAAAAAACCTTTATCCGGTAAACAAGTTATTGAAAAAATTAAAGCAACTTTAACCGATAAGGGATTTTCGCGGGAACAAGCCATGTTGTTGTGCAACCAGATACAAACCGGAATTGAATCCCTGGATCTTAAATTTTCCAATGCCGCGCATGTGCAAATCATAAAGAATATTCTTGGCAATGAAATTAAAAAAATGATTCCGGTATTCCACAGTGCTGCCGGAAACGACAAGCAAAAAATAATCGCTGTATTTGGACCACCTGAAGCCGGTAAGACAACTACCGCGATCAAACTGGCTTTACAGGCATCAATAATTAATGATAAAAAGACAGCGCTTATTTTGATAAGCGATTCAGAAAGTACCACATTACAACATTTAGGCAAGCTTAGTTCGGTTGCAAAACTGCCTTTGGCAATAGTATCGGAACCGGAAGAATTGGCGAAACTGCTACATGTTCATGCAGACAAGGATTTGATAGTAATTGATTATGCATTAACAATAACCACCCCTGAGAATATTGACCTCGTAAATCGCTTTTTGGCAATAAGCGAAAACATTGAGACCAATCTGGTATTGCCGGCCGATAGCGACATTGAGCAAATTGATAAATTTATCAAGTTATATAAAAAACTGAATTATTGTAGTATCATTTTAACCCGGTTTGATGCTGTAAAAAAACCTGGTAGAGTTGTTGGGATTTTACAACAGTTCTCCAAACCCTTATCTTTTATTTGCAACGGACAAACAATACCGGATGATATAGAAATTGCCAATGCTACCAAGTTGACACATATGATTCTTAAAGGATAGATTATGGAAGAGCAGTTAAATCATATTAAAGAACTAGTTGAATCACAAAATACTCAGTCTTCCCATATCATCACTATTACCAGCGGTAAGGGTGGAGTAGGTAAATCGAATATTGCTTTGAACCTGGCCCTGGCTTTATCGCTCAAAGGGAAAAAAGTTGTCCTTGTCGATGCCGACACCAATATGGGAAACATTGATATATTGACAGGAATCAACCCCAAATATAATTTTTTGAATTATATTTTGGATAATATCCCGATAAATAACATTTTATATAGTTACAAAGCCGGTTTATCGATTATACCCAATAGTTCAGGAAATAAGACCTGGCAGGATTTAACCGATACCATGCATTCCCGGATTTTGGAATTGTTGATAAAATTAAAAAAGAATTTCGAATACATTATTATTGATACTGCCGGTGGTTTAGCGAGTCTCTCCCTGGATATTGCTGTGCATTCAAATAAAGTGTTACTGGTAACGACATCCGAGCCAACCGCGATCAATGATACCTATGCGATGATAAAAATATTAAATTCGATGAAAAAGAATATACCCATTGATTTGTTATTAAATATGGTCACATCGCCGTCTGAAGTTACCGATGTTTATCAGCGGTTAACACTGGTTCTGGATCATTTTTTGGATTTCAGTATCGGTATAGCCGGTTATGTTATCCTGGACGGCAAAGTCCGCCAGGCTGTAAACCAACAAGAACCATTCATTTTACTATACAAGGATTCGGTCGCCGGTAAAAATATCAATGATATCGCCGATATTCTTTTCGAAAATGAACTGGTTGAACAGAATGGAATTAACTACAAATAAAAGGAGTGGATCATGAAAGATATCATCAGCGCAATAAGCGGGATAATTGCCTTGTGTGTTTTTATTGCCTGCATTATCAATGGTGTTGCTATCGAGTCCGCTCTTATTCGCAGCCTGATCAGTTTAATTGCTGCTAATTTAATAGGACTTGCTTTACTTGGTGTTGCTGTTGTTACAATGTATAAAAAACATACCAATAGTGATGAAGATATGGCACATAAAGAAAATTCGAATGAAGCTCCACTGAAAGCCTGAGGTAGTTTGTGGATTTGTGCAGGAGTATAAAGGTTGGAAGAAAATGTAAATGAAATATGGCAGGAATTTGCCAGAACTAAAAGCCGCCAGTCCCGTGATCAACTAGTGTTACATTATCAATCACTGGTTGGATATGTTGCCAAAGGATTCCAGTCTTTTGGTTCCAGTGTATTGGAGTGGGATGATTTGATCAGCGCCGGAACTCTGGGCTTGATTGAAGCTATTCAAAGGTTTGATATTTCGCGAAATATAAAATTTACCACCTTTGCAACTTTTCGTATTCGTGGCGCAATCCTGGATGTATTACGGGAAATCGATTGGGCGCCGCGTAAAGTAAGAAGTAATGTTAAACAGGTATACAAAGTAATTTCCGATTTACAAAATAAACTTTCACGGAATCCTACTGAGGAAGAGGTCGCGGATAAACTTGCAATACCCCTGGAAAAGTATCATAAAATTCTGGAGTCCATGTATACCGATCGTTTTGTATCGCTGCAGGATATAGTTTTCCAGCACGATGATAATGAGATAAGTCGTGAAACATTTATTGAATCATACCAGGGCGAGGAATATTTTGCTGCGCAATGGAATGACGACCTGGAAGAACAATTAAAGGATATTTTAAAAAAATTACCAACCAAAGAAAGGTTGGTTTTAACACTCTATTATTATGAAGGATTAAACCTGGCCGATATTGCTTCAGTACTCGATGTAACTGAATCGCGGGTTTGTCAGATCCACGCCCAATCATTATTGCTTGTGAAGGCGCAAATATTGAAAAAAGATTTGTACCAGGTTTAAAATTTACAGAGAAAAATTATGTCTACGCCTGTTGACATACCGCAGAATATTAACATTCATATTTCCCATGCTGAAAAGGTAGTGGAAATACCCCATGCGGACAGTACCCATAATTCAGCCCAGCAGTCGTCATTGGAACTGGCTAATCGCGAAGCTGAGCAACGGCGGCCCTTAATGAAACGGGATAAACGTGAAAACCGGCAGTTTCAGGATCATTTTGACAAAAGTTCGAATGATAATACCGGTTCGGAGCCCGGAAAGGATCAGGTTAAAGTGTTACTGTCAAAAGAGCATAATTCCCCTGATGATTTAAAAGATATGAATATTGGTAATAATATAGATTTTTCAGTTTAATTCGTTGGTATTTGCACGACAGAATAAAGTTAAATATGTAGTATTTGAATCAATAAAGGAGAAATGCACTATGCTAAAGTTAAGAGCGCTTGTGGTAGATGATTCCCGGGTTATGCGAAATATGGTGATGGAAAATTTAAAACGCACCGGCCTGGCGGAATTCATTTTTACCGAGGCTTCCGACGGGAAAGATGCTTTAAAGAAATTTCATCCGAAAAAATTTGATATTGCTTTTGTCGATATTCATATGCCAAACATGGATGGCATTGAATTTGTCGATAAAGCGCGTGAAAAGGGTGAAACGGAAAATATTCCCTTTATCATGATAACCAGTGAAAAGACCATGGGAAAAATGACTGAAGCAACCGATGCCGGCGCCAACAGTTACATATGTAAACCGTTCACAACCCTGGAATTGCGGAAAAAATTAGTGCCGATTATTGACAAGTTAAGTAAAACCAGTGGTGGAGATTTCTTTCATAGTTTATAATTCACTTATTGTCTCATAACGAAAAGAGGTAACCCATGTCCAATGAAGATTTTGCCGAAGATTTTTCCGCAACACATATAGAGTGTTTAAAAAAGTCAATCGAAGTCTCTTTTAATTTTATTAGTGATAATTCTTTAAAATTTACGGGGGAAAATACCAATTCAGTTTTATGGATGAGTGAAGGCATAGTTGGGATTATTTCCCTGGTAGGCGATTTATCATGGTCGGTATCATTAGGGTTGCCAAAACAGTCCGCAATAAATATGGCCAAGTTATTTGCCGGTTTTGATATAGCGTATGATTCGGATGATATGGATGACGTAACCGGAGAATTGATTAACGTTTTAGCCGGCGATATCGTTGCCCAGTTAGATGCCGTTGGTACTTCAGTCGACATGTCGTTGCCGACCGTAGCGCGTGGTAATCAAATGGAAGTACATGTTCCCGATCGTTTACCACGAATTCAGTTACATTATACTTCTAACGAGGGAGATTTTGCCATAAGTTTAACTTCTGGTAAATTCCATGATCGAAGAAATAAATAGGAGTTCAAATTGGACAGAATACGGCTCGACAAAACGCTGATTGCGCAAATCAAGTCAATTGCAAAAAAATTGCAAAAATTTAATCCTGACGACCGGCAGGAATTAATATCGATTGGCAAACTTACAGAAGAAATCAAGTCGCAAATTCCTTATGATTACACGGAATTGGTTGCTATCTTTATTATGAGTTTGGAAGGATTGCAGGCTATATATAACAAACAGTTAAAAGCCCCCGATTTATTTTCCAAAACTATGGCGGAATTTTTTGTCAAACTATCCGATTCGCTGTTGACTGAAGATAATGAAAAGATACAAACAGCGATTATGGAATCGGGTCAGGAAATATGGACAGCTCTGGGACGGGATCCCAAAACATCCCCATACCTTACCAAGACTGAAAAGATTATTAAATCAAACATGCCGGAATTGGTGCTTAATGATGTTGCGGCCTTGTTAATGCAACTGGCGTCCACAGATGTTAAAGAGTTGTTGAAAATCCGCCCGTCACTGGAAAATATTGAAAAAGATAAATCTCTACCCGATGTTGTTCAACAAAATATCAGCAGGGCAATAGAACACCTGGGTAAAATCGCCCAAAATCCTGCCGCTAATAATGAATCGCTGTTTGCGGAGATCAGTTCGTTGATCAGTCAGGCGTTGGATATTCTTGAAGGAGGAACTGCAAAACGGGATGTTAAAAGCGCCAAACCCGAACCTGCCATTGCAAAAAAAGCAGAGAGTAATCAAGTATACAGTCTGCCGTCTGATTTTGATGCCGATATTATTAATGAATTTATTGCCGAGTCGAATGAATACCTGGAAGATGCTGAGTCCGCATTATTACAATTGGAGAATAATCCCAATGATGCGGAAGCTATTAATGTTGTTTTCCGTGCTTTTCATACAATAAAGGGCACATCAGGATTTTTGCAATTATCTTTATGTTCTGGTTTTGCTCATGTTGCCGAGTCGTTTTTCAGCCGAATTCGCGATGGTGAAATTACCTGTACCGGTCATAATGCAGATTTATCATTGAAAAGTATTGATATGGTAAAATCGCTGATCCATGCTGTTGAACTGGCAATAGGAGGACAACCCTTAACCAAACCGGCAAATTATGATCAGTTGATAGAAGCGTTATCGGCAGAAGAGCCGTCTGCCATACCATTAGTGGAAAAGAGCGCTCCTGTTACGGCCACGGTGGAAAAAGCTGAACCTGTTACGCAGGGAGCCGCAACCCGGCCGGTTGAAGCAGTCAAAGCGTCTGAAAAAATCCCCATGCCGGCTGTAGATACGCCCCAGATGAAAATTGAAAAGGCGCCGGTGCAAGCGGCTTCGGCAGATTCCGGCAGCACTACCGGGGTCGATCCATTTGTTCGTGTACGAACAGACCGACTCGATGATCTTATAGAGATGGTTGGAGAATTAGTCATCGCCCAATCGATGATATCACAGGATTTTATGGTACTTGACGAGCAAAATCCTGATTTTACCCGTAAAGTCATTCATGCCGGAAAAATTGTCAGGGAATTGCAGGACCTTAGTTTATCAATGCGCATGATCCCACTTAGCAGTACATTCCAAAAAATGTCACGCCTGGTTCGCGATTTATCAAGCAAGACCAATAAAAAGGTCAACTTTATTCAACAGGGTGAGGATACTGAAATCGACCGAAAAATGGTCGAACTTATCAAAGATCCTATCATTCACATGCTGCGAAATGCTATGGATCACGGAATTGAATCGCCCCAGGAACGTGAGCAATTGGGTAAACCATCAGTTGGGACCATAAAAATGTCGGCATATCATTCCGGCGGCAGTGTAATGATCAAGATTGAAGATGATGGCAGAGGGCTTAATCGGGAAAAAATCCTGAAAAAAGCAATTGAAAAGGGCATCATCGATAATGAGAAAAATTTAAGTGAAAATGATGTTTACAATTTAATTTTTGCACCGGGTTTTTCAACCGCTGAAAAAGTTACCGATGTTTCCGGCAGGGGAGTAGGCCTGGATGTTGTGAAAAAGAATATTGAACAATTGCATGGCCGGATTGATATTGATACTATCGCGGGTATGGGGTGTTCTTTTACACTCTCTTTCCCGTTAACCATAGCAATTATTGACGGTATGCTGGTTAAAATAGGTGAAGAATTTTATATCATTCCCATTATTGATATTCAGATGAGCTTGCAGCCCGAAAAAAAATCCTTATTCAGCGTAGCGCAGCGCGGTGAAATGGTGATGTACCAGGATACCCTGATACCAATTTACCGTATGTATCATTTGTTCGATATAACCAATGCTATTACCGATCCTACTGCGGGATTGCTGGTAATTATTGGTGATGGTGAAAAGAAATGTGCATTGCTGGTCGATCAGTTAATGGGTCAACAACAGGTAGTTACAAAATCGCTTGGTGAAGATATGCAAAATATTAAAGGAATATCAGGCGGGGCTATACTTGGCGATGGGCGTGTTGGGTTAATTTTGGATACATCTGATCTTATTACACTAGCACGTGAAACTAGTAAAGAAAAAATGCCGCCCGCACGGACAGGCCTTTTAAAGAATTAATTATAAGCAGTTGATAAATGTTAAAACTGCATCCAAGACAACAGGAGGATACAATGGATTTAAATACTCTTGGTATAAGAGGCAAAATGTTGGTTATCTTTACCCTAACGATTTTCTTGTTAATGATCGGCGTGATCATTATTAATTCCAATGTGACCAAACAAGCATTAGATAAAAATTTACATTCTTCTTTGCAGGTAATGACAGAAATTGCCGGTAAGGCTGCCAAACTGGGATTGGAATTTGACGACGCCGAAGAAGTCTCGAATGCCTTGCAGGCATTTACCGGTCAGGATATAATTTCATTTGTTTACGTAACCAATGCAGCTAATAAAGAGGTATTAAATTATAGAAAGAAAGGACTAACGCAAATTAACGAGTCCAATCTGGAAAAATTAAAAATCAAGGGTGAAATCTTTTATCATGCCAATGTTGAATCGGACAACACAAAGCTGGGTACGATTACAATTGGCATGCTGTTGGAAGAACGTAATAAAGCCCTGGCGGCAGCAAATATGGCCACAATCATTTTAGCGGTGGTTATGATCTGTATTTTTGTGATCATTACGATCCTGGTAGCAAATATGATAACCAGGCCAATTCGAAAGATCACACGAATAGCAGGAGATATGGCGCAGGGGAAACTGGATCAGGATATACAGATCAACAGCAAAGATGAAATCGGCAACCTGGCAAATTCATTCAAAGAAATAGTAATTTCACAAAAGGAACGCGCGAATGTAGCTTACCAGATATCGCAGGGCAACCTGGATGTCGATGTTAAAGTTTTGTCAAACGATGATATATTGGGCAAAGCGATGAATACAATGAAAGATAGTGTCCGTTCTGTAGTCGCCGATGCCAATTCACTGGCCGCTGCCGCTGTCGAAGGCAAGCTGGATTTCCGCGCCGATGCCGGCAAACATGGCGGTGATTTTCGGAAAATTATTTTGGGTTTTAATAATACACTGGATGCATTATTAGGGCCGATTAACCTGGTAATGGATGCTTTGAAAAAGATTGCCAATCACGATTTAACATGCCGGGTTAAAGGCGATTATCGCGGTAAACATGCAGAAATTGTCAATACTTTGAATATTGCAGTTGAACACCTGGATAACAGTTTACAGAGTGTTGCCAACCTGATCAGCCAGGTATCAATCTCGACGCGCGAAATCAGCCATGGCAACCAGTCTGTTGCCAACGGTGCATCGGATCAGGCCAGTTCGCTGGAAGAAATTTCCAGCAGTTTGCAGGAAATGTCCTCAATTATCGGGCAGAATACCGCCAACGCCAATGAAGCGAAAAATCTGGCGCAAAGCGCCCAGGAAAGTACCACTAAAGGTGTGGACAGTATGAATGATCTTTCAATTGCAATTGAAAAGATCAAAGATTCTTCGGATCAAACCTCCAAGATCGTTCAAACCATTGATGCAATAGCCTTTCAGACCAATTTATTGGCTTTGAATGCTGCTGTTGAAGCCGCCCGCGCCGGCGAGGCTGGAAAGGGATTTGCCGTTGTCGCGGAGGAGGTCCGTAACCTGGCCATGCGCAGCGCCCAAGCTGCCAAGGATACTGCGCATTTGATTGAAGAATCGGTTCGCAATGCCGGGAATGGTGTTGAACTGAATGAAAAAGTATTAAACAACCTGATGGAAATTAATGAACGGGTTATTAAAGTTGGCGAAGTTATGGCGGAAATTGCTGCGGCTTCAACAGAACAAAGTCAGGGAATTGATCAGGTTAATGCCGCGGTTGAGCAAATGAACCAGGTTACTCAGCAAACGGCCGCCAATTCCGAAGAATCGGCCAGCGCTGCCGAAGAACTAGCCAGCCAGGCAGAGAATATGCGCAATATGATTGAAAAATTTATGTTGTCTGAATCAAGGTAATTACGGTCAATGTTTAGAATTTGAACCAGATTTTATAATGATTATGGATAGCATAACCGGAATAATATGATTGATTGTAGTATAATTAATTGTTTATTATGAATAAATAAACTGGAAAATAAAATTGTTACTAGTCAAGTGATAATACATAAACAAGTATTTAATGATCACCACAACAACAAATCATTAACTTTTATTGTAACAAGAGTACAGATACATTGAAAGGAGTAATGAAAACCAGGTTGTTTGTTGTTCTTAACTGGATGATTTGCAAATTTACTTTAATATGAGGTCGTGAGATGAAAACAAATAATTATTTTTTGACAATTCCGGTAATGGCGGGATTACTCGTTATGATTATGTTATCCAGCATAATGGCTCAGAACTCTGGTCCTTCAATTAAATTTGAAGGCTATACACAAATGTTAGCGTCAAAGGTTGAAGATAACGAGGCATTTGTGTTTGGTTTTGAACGGGTACGGCTTGGCGCCAAAGGTAAACTCAATCAATATACCGATTATCGTTTACTGATCGATTTTGTGGAATCCGGCATTGGTAAAGATGGTGAAACGCCGGCAATGATCAATTATGCACATCTTACATTTAAACCAAGTGATAAAATAAACATATCTGCTGGAAAATTTAAAACTCCGGTTGGCATGGAGTGGAATACCTCAGCTGCTGCCCTGGATTTTGTATACCGCGGACTAAGCCAATCCCTGGTTTTTCATTGGGATACAGGAATTATGGTTCATGCTACCGGTATTAGTAATACCGGGTTTGGATATAGCCTGGGTGTTTTTAATGCCGGGCCGAATAAAGCTAATAATGTCGGTGATCCGGCTGAAGGGCAAGATTATACAATTGCCGGCAATGTCAGCATCAACCCATCCAAAGCATTTTATATGGAAGCATCATTCGGTTCAGCTTTGACCAGTGATTCTTTGCAGGAAAATGTCAATATCTATGGTTTGGGCGCACGCTTGAATGTAACTGATAAACTGGCTGTCAAGGGCGAATATTTATCACGCAAAGATGAACAAAATTCCAAAGTCAATGGTTCCGATATGAATTTCCAGGTCGGATACCTGGTGCATCCAAACTTTGAACCGGTCATCCGTTATGATATGTTTGATGTTGATAATGATGATTTTGATCAAAAACTGATTACTGCCGGCGTAAATTTCTTTATAAATCCGGACAATCATAAAGAAACGAAAATTCAACTAAATTACCAGGCCTCCGACCTGGAAGGCGGAGACGCTATTCTGCTTTTGTTCCAGGGCGCTTTTTGAGGCCTCTAGTATGTTTGTATAAAAGGAGAAATGTCATGATAACCCGAATATATTATATGATCTTTGTATTGTGTTTATTGACCACAGTAGTTTTTGCCGCTGAAAAAGCCCCGCAAAAAGTAATTGATTTGGCCAAATCAACCCTGGCCGCTTATGGAACTGATGCTGTTATTGTTAAAGCGGTCAAAGCTGAAAACGCAAAAAACAAATCACTTGCCGATATTAAAGCTATGGATGAAAGATGGAAGAGCACCCCTGGCATAGTCGATTATATGAAAGCGCTTATGACCTCGGAATGTGGTAATCGATTAAAAGCAATACTAAACAGTAAAGCTTATTTTGCCGAAATTTTTGTAATGGATAACCAGGGCGCCAATGTTGCCATGACGGACAAGACCTCCGATTATTGGCAGGGCGATGAAGATAAATTTACCCAGTCTTATAAAAACGGTCAGGGCGGCATTCATATCGGCGATGTCGAGTTTGACGATAGCACGCAACTCTATATAGTCCAGGTTTCTGTGCCGGTAAAGGATGGCAGTAAAGTCATTGGTGCAATTACTTTTGGTATTGATGTGGATAATATTTAGAAAGTTACACAATTTTCAATAAACTTGATTTTATTATAAAAATGCAAGATTATCAAATGGATCATTCATAGAAAGGTTTATAGCAGTTAGTTCTTTATTAAATGCTTATAAAGCTGTCGGGAGGAAATAATGAAGTGGTTTATGAATTTAAAGATCGGCGCGAAACTTTTAGTTATTAATTCTATATTACTTTTGTTCATACTGTTGTTGGGTTTTACCGCCTTTTATAGTTCGGCAAAAATACAAAAGCAACTGCTGGAAATTTTTTCAGTCCGACTGCCCAGCCTGGACCTGGTTTTACAAATTGACCGCGATTTGCAGCAATTACTGGTGGCCGAGCGTTCCATGATTTTTGCCAGTTCTGAAACGCCTGAATTCCAACAGTTTATTACCGATTATAATGATAATATGCAGCAATCGGATGAACGCTGGCAACAATTTCTCGCTATTGATAAATTTACTGATAAGGAAAAGCAGATAATTGTAGATTATGAAAAGGCGCGGAGTGAATGGCAGGCGGTTACCAAACAAATCATCGATGGCAGAATTGAAGATACCCGTGAAGGCCGGCGATTAGCCATTGATCTGACTTTAACGGAAGCTAACGCCAAATTCAATACTATGCGGGAATATCTGAATCAGTTACAGGAATATAACCTGCAATTTGCTAACGATGCAAAAATTACCGCTGAGCATGCTTATCGAAATGCAATAATTATATTACTGGTAGTAATTTTTGCTGCAATCACGGTTGCTGTTTTATCCCTGTTATCAATGAACCGGCTTGTAATCAAGCCTGTCAAAGCTGCTGCGGTAATGATCAATGAAATCGGCAAGGGACATTTGAATTTACGGTTGAAAATCGACCGCCAGGATGAGATTGGTATTATGGCTGCCAGCATGGATAAACTTGCCGATGATTTGCAAAATGTAGTCATCGACACAATGAAAAAAATATCCATCGGTAACCTGAATATTCAAATTACTCCTTTTGATGATAAAGACGAAATCTCACCGGCGCTTTTGGAGACTGTAAAATCGATTAACGGGATTGTTCAGGAAACCGCCAGTCTGACCCAGTCGGCCCTGGCTGGAAATTTATCAACCCGCGGCAACCAGGAGATATTCCAGGGCAGTTATAAAGATATAATTGCCGGTATAAATGCGACCCTGGATGCCGTGATCGTTCCAATTCAACATGCTTCGCAGGTGCTTGAAAAAGTAGCCGCCCAGGATTTGACAGTGCGAATGACCGGCGATTTCAAAGGTGATTTTGCTATAATTAAAGAGTCATTAAATAAAGCATTGGATAATCTTGATGAAAGCCTTGAACAAATTTCTGTTGGCGCCGACCAGGTGGCCACCGGTACCGAACAAATCAGCACCGGTAACCAGGGTATTGCCCAGGGTGCAACAACCCAGGCAAGTTCATTACAGGAAATATCCAGCAGTATGCAGGAAATGGCTTCAATTACCAAACAGAATTCTTCCAATGCCAATGAAGCCAAGAACCTTTCCGAACTGACACGCACCAATACCGTCAAAAGTATGGAAAGTATGAATTCTTTATCCCAGGCAATTAATGAAATGAAGGTATCGGCAGATAATACTTCAAAGATCATTAAATCAATTGACGATATTGCATTTCAAACCAATCTTTTGGCTCTTAATGCCGCAGTAGAAGCTGCCCGCGCCGGAGAAGCCGGCAAAGGTTTTGCTGTAGTTGCTGAAGAAGTGCGTAATTTGGCGATGCGCAGCGCAGAAGCTGCTAAAAGTACTGCCGAAATGATCCAGGATTCTGTAAAAAATGCCGGTCAGGGAGTTGACCTGAATAAGCAGGTATTGGGAAATTTAACAGAAATTCAGAACCAGATAATCAAGATGAATGAAGTGATTGCGGAAATTGCCGCCGCTTCGGAGCAGCAAAACGAAGGCATTGAGCAGGTTACTACCGCTCTGGAGCAATTAAACCTGGTAACTCAGCAAAATGCCGCCAATTCCGAAGAATCGGCCAGTACCGCTGAAGAATTATCCAGCCAGACAGAAGAAATGCGCAGTATGGTAAAGAATTTCAAGTTAACTGCTAAAACCAATAAACAAAACATTTATAAACCGGAATCCGGCGCCCGTAAGCCAGGTATGCAACACAAAACCGGTTTCGATAAAAAAACCGTCAAACCTGTTCCTGGTTATTCATTAACGGATAAGAATGGTCATATAGATCCCAGAAAGGCAATTCCTTTTGATGAAGATCTGGATGATAATATAAACCTTAACAAATATGATGAAGGAATATTAAAACAGTTTTGAGTAATTAACCCGGATTTTGAACGCTCGGTTCCGGGAAATAATGATCTAGTCGACAGTTGAAAAATTGCACTACAGCCAGCAAAAAGTATCTTGATTACTTGAGAATTTTTGATAGTGTAAAGATACGAGCAAGTTTTACTGCTGTTCTCAATAAAGGAGTGTAATATGGAAGATATGAAAACCGCAGGAAGAAATAGCGCCGGGCAAATTAGCCGTGACGGCAAATATTTAACCTTTTTACTAGGCGATGAACAATATGGCATTGAGATCCTCAAAGTTGTAGAAATAATCGGTTACATGCCCATAACCGAGATACCAAAAACCCCGGATTATATTTTGGGAATTATTAACCTGCGCAATAAAATAATTCCCATTATGGATTTACGACTGCGTTTCCATTTAGACAGAAAACCTGCCGATGATGAAACTGTTATCATTGTTATCCAAACCGATAAAGTAAATATGGGCATAGTAGTGGATAAAGTATTGGAAGTAATCACCATTACTGAAACCAATATTGAAGACACCCCCAACTTTGGTGTGAGCATTACTACCGATTATATACTTGGTATGGCAAAGCTCAATAGCAAGGTTACAATATTATTATCTATTGAAGGCATTCTTACCGATGAAATAAAAGAACTCGCCTCCGAAACTGAAAGAATTGCCTCTATGGCTGAACTGGAAGCGGTGTAATAAATTATCATTTCAGGTTCAATCCGCATTGCCTTTCCTCTGCCGGGCTTTTGATTGCACTGTTTTGGATAAGCATCAGCGGTATTTAATGATCATCTGATTAAAAAAGGCCTGGAAATTAATCTATAATATATTGAGTTTTTGATCATTTGATTATAAAATATTTCCGGCATGATTTTTGACAATTTAAAAATGGTGTAAACTGAAGGAAAGTCAAAATGCAGACAATTGCCATTCTGAATCAAAAAGGTGGTGTAGGAAAAACAACAACAGCAGTAAACATCGGCGCCGGTCTTGCCCTGTTGAATAAAAAAGTACTACTCATTGATTTGGATCCGCAGGCAAATTTATCTTATTCATTTGGGATTTTGGCTCATGAACTTGAAAATACGGTTTATGAACTACTCAATGGCGAAACTGAATTAAAAGATGTGATAATCAAGCATGGAAATCTTGATATCATTCCTTCAAACCTAAGTCTGTCCGGCGCCGAAATTGAATTTTCAAGTCTGCCTGGTCGGGAATTCCTGTTGTCCGAACGGCTACAGTCCGCACAAGATTATGATTATATAATTATTGATTGTTCGCCTTCCCTGGGTTTGTTAACACTTAATGCCCTGACCTCAGTAAATGAAGTATATATTACTCTGCAAACGGAATTTTTACCTATGCAGGGCCTTGCCAAGCTGCTTGAGACTGTCGATATCGTCCGGAAGAGGCTTAACCGGAACCTGGAAATAACCGGAATTATATGTACGCGCTACGATTCCCGCAAGAATTTGCACAATGAAGTTTACGAAAAAATAAAACAATACTTTGGTAATAAAGTATTCAAGACCGTGATACGTGATAATATCAGTCTTGCGGAAGCGCCCAGTTTTGGCCAAACGATATTTGAATATCGGCCAAAATGCCGCGGCGCTTTGGATTATGAAAATTTGTCAAATGAGATTTTAAAAAGAGGAAAAATAAATGGTTAAAAAAGGCAGACTGGGTTCGGATCCCTTGAGTTGGATTGGTGATAGCCGTAAAGATGAAAGCGCAGAACCGCCGGCGCCATCTTCAAAACCGGCGCAGGAAATTCCACCTGCTGTTAAAAAGGTCGAGTCCATCAAACAGGAAAAACCAACTGAAAAGAGCGAACCTGTGAAAACTGATCCTGCTGCAAGCGACTCCCGGCAACCCGCAAAGCAAGTTATCAAACCAGAGCCTGTAAAGATGGTGGAAATACCTTTGGAACCGGTCAAAGAAATAAAGGCGCCGGAAAACAAAATATTGCAAACCCGATCAATGGAATTGCTGACTAAATCTCAGGATGCAAATATAAAAAAATCCGATTCCAATATTAAAAAGAACCTTGAACACGAAGGCAAGTATCTGACCTTTGTAATTGCGAATGAAGAATACGGCTTGCAAATAAACCGGGTTAAAGAAATTAATGGTTTGATGCCGATAACCCGCGTCCCCAGAACACCGAAACATATACTGGGTGTTATAAATTTGCGCGGGAAAATCGTATCCGTAATGGATATGCGTGTAAAATTCGGCATGGAACAGATAGCGGCGACCCAGGAAACCTGTATAATTGTGGTGCAAACAAAATATGGTGAAAAGGGTATTCTGGTCGATAAAGTTTCAGAAGTGATTAATATTCAGGCCGAAGAAATCGAACCGGTGCCTGAATTTGGCGTGAGTATCAATACCGATTATATCCTTGGTATTGGCAAAACCGCAACGAATGTTATTATTTTGTTAGATATTGATAAGGTATTATCGATCAACCAGTCTTTGGATGCAACTTTAGCCTATACATAATTGTACTAGATAACTATTATAATTTATCTCCTACAAATTCAGGAGCCTAAAATGGAAGTAAGAATACTAGTTGTGGATGACGATGAAGATTCTCGGAATCTAATTACGAATGTATTAAGTGAATTCGGTTATGTTGTAGATAAAAGCGGTGATGTGAAAAGCGCTATAGACTTGCTCAAAGAAAAAAAATATGAAATTGTAATAACCGATAAAAACATGCCGGGTTTGCATGACAATATGGAAGGCGGTATGGATTTATTACGGTATCTGAAAAAAGATGCCACCGAAACTGAAGTTATACTGGTTACCGGGTATGCAACAATAGAAACTGCTATAGAAGCAATGAAACTCGGAGCGTTTGATTATATACATAAACCTTTTTCAGTAAAAGATTTGCACAATAAAATCAAACGGATTCTTGAATACCGGAGTTTCATAAATCCTGATAATACGATCAATATCTATAAATCAATTCACAATGAGGTTCTGAATTTAATAGAGAACCGGGATTCATTGCGTGATAAAGAATTACACCCATTGCTTAAATCAATAGACCAAAAAATTGATTATTTTTTCCAGGCGCAAAAAAAATGGGAACGGGTACTCATTGAACAACGCGAAGCATTGGGCAATATTGCCGCTTTTGTTGAACAAATTAAAGAAACACTAGAGCCTGCCAATCCAATATCTTCATTAATTGAAAAGATCGGCAAAGAAGCCAATAAACGTTTATAACAAAAAAGATAATAATTATCAACAGGACGTATGATGGTTGTGGATTTAATGACTCTTGATTTACCGATACAGACATTTGATAAAATCAGCAAATTAGTTTACCAGGTTGCCGGAATAAATTTACCGCCAGAAAAAATCGGCTTGGTAAAATCCCGGTTAATGAAGAGATTGCGAAGTCTTAATCTGAGTACGTTTGAAAGCTATCTCGAATACGTCAATCACGAAAGTTCCGGCCAGGAATTGACTAAAATGATTGATATCATTACCACCAACAAGACTGATTTTTTTCGAGAATTGCAACATTTTAATTTCATGCGGGAAAAAATAATCCCTGGTTTTCAGAAAAAACAACCGGTACGTATCTGGAGCGCCGGATGTTCGATTGGCGCTGAACCGTATACAATTGCAATTGTACTCGCCGAAGCAATTACAGATCTGCAAAATTATGATATAAAAATCCTGGCAACCGATATATCTACAGAAGTTTTGAAAACCGCCAAAGCCGGTGAATATGAAGCCGGAATAATGGAAGGAATGCCGGATAATTTATTAAAAAAGTATTTTTTCAGGAAAACCGACCATAATACCATTAAATTTCAGGTTAAAGATTCAATTCGTTCCATGATAAAATATGCAAATCTGAATTTGATGGGGGAATGGCCAATGAAGGGGCCATTTGATTTGATCTTTTGCCGTAATGTTATGATATATTTTGACAAACATACCCGGCAAGTATTGGTAGAGAGGTTTTATAATTTACTTGCAAATGAAGGATATTTTTTTGTTGGTCATTCCGAAAGTTTGACAACTTCCAGTCATACTTTTAAATACATTCAGCCGGCCGTTTACCAGAAATAATTAAAGCCAAGGAGTAGAATTTGAAGCGCATAGTTGGCATTGCTGATATGATCATATCCACAGATCCCAATGACACACTTATAACCTATGCACTGGGAAGTTGCCTCGGTATAACGATATACGATCCGTTAACAAAAATTGGCGCTTTATTGCATGTTATGTTACCACAATCATCAATTGATCCGGGTAAAGCAGCAAAAAATCCATATATGTTTGTTGATACGGGTTTGGATGATATGTTTGCCGAGTTTGAAAAAAAGGGGGGAGCCCAAAAACGCATGATCGTCAAGGTTGCAGGAGGCGCCAGTTTCAAAAAACCCGGTGAAAATGATTTATTTGAAATCGGCAAACGTAATTTTACCATGTTTCGGAAGGTATTGTGGAAAAAAGGAATTCTATTAAAAGCCTATGATGTTGGCGGGGCTGTTACCCGCAATATCTCAATTGATTTAAATAATGGCGCAGTATCAATACGAATTGAAGGCGTAGAAAAGAGCCTATAGAACAGGATATTTGGAGGATCTTTAAATGTCGTTGAATGTGTTAATTGTTGATGATAGCTTTGTGATGCGATCCATGGTCAAGCGCGTGCTCAATATTTGCGACCTGCAGATTCAAAATATATTTGAAGCTGGTAATGGTAAGGAAGGATTGGAGATCATAGAAAATAACTGGGTTGATCTTGTGCTGGCTGATATTAATATGCCGGTTATGAGCGGCGATGAAATGATCGATAAAATCCGGGAAAATCCCGATATGGCGAATATGGCAATTATTGTTATTTCATCGGAAAGCAGTACCCGGACAATCGAAATATTACAGCAAAAGGGCGCCCTTTTTATCCATAAACCATTTACCCCTGAGAATTTACAAGCCGCTGTGTTCGAATTACTAGGAGATACAAATGAATGAGTTAAAAGAGCAATTAATGCAAATTTCACTGCGTACTTTTGAAGAATTTGCTTTTCTTATGCCGATACCGGCAGAGGATGCTCCACCTGCCGACGATTTGGAAACTACCATTACCTGTGTTTCCTATTCCGGCCATAGTAAAGGCATATTATATATATCGGTAACCAACCCGATGTTGCCCGTTTTAGCCCAGAACATATTGGCTGAAGAAAATACTCCCACCGAACAGCAGCAATTGGATGCGCTCAGAGAGATCGCCAATGTTATTTGTGGTAATGTACTTCCTTCTCTAGCCGGTGGCGATAAAATCTATCGACTTAAAGCACCCGAAATTGTTGATAAAATTGATGAATCATATAAAACTGATTCCTGGTGCCTGATTGATAATAAATTAACATTTGATGAAGGTATTGCAGAAATTTTCTGGTTTTGTGAAAAACCGCAAGAATAATTAATACATTTGATAACGTTATATTAGAAATCTGAATAATAAAAAACTGGAGTTTCATGTGATACGAATACTAGTTGTTGATGATTCTGCATTGGTAAGAAAAATATTAAGCGATGAATTGTCAAAAATTGAAGATTTTGAAGTTGTCGGTTCTGCTACCGATCCATATATGGCCCGGGAAAAAATTGTTCAATTAAAACCGGATGTGATAACACTTGATATTGAAATGCCCAGGATGGATGGCTTGTCGTTCCTGGAAAAATTGATGCAGCACTACCCTATACCGGTTGTAATAGTCAGTTCATTAACCCCCAAAAACAGTGAAACTGCCATGCGCGCCCTGGAACTGGGTGCAATAGAAGTGGTATGTAAGCCCGGTTCCGGTTTTTCGACCCCGACGATCAATTCCCTGGCACGGTCAATTCGTGCCGCGGCATCTGCCAAGGTAACCAATCAGTTCACCAATTTACCTGTTATCGCTAAAAGCACTGTACCCTCAAAATTTGAATTAAAAACCACCCATAAAATCATTGCCATTGGCGCTTCAACCGGCGGAACCAAAGCCATTGAAGTTGTATTATCACAATTACCGGGAGTGATGCCGGGAATTGTAATTGTTCAGCACATGCCGGAATTATTTACCGCTTCTTTTGCCGCCCGTCTCAACAGTATCAGTGAACTGGATGTAAAAGAAGCCCGGGACGGTGATTTTGTTGTCCCCGGAACCGCCCTGGTTGCGCCGGGGAATATTCATATGTTATTGCAACGCAGCGGCGCCAAATATTGTGTGCAATTAAAAGATGGCCCACCCGTACATCATCAGCGTCCCAGCGTTGATGTATTATTTCATAGTGTCGCCCGGAATGCCGGTTCCAATGCGATTGGCTTAATTCTTACCGGTATGGGCGCCGATGGCGCAAAAGGATTACAGGCCATGCACGACAGCGGCGCTTATACAATTGCTCAGGATGAAAAAACCAGCGTCGTCTTTGGTATGCCCAAAGAAGCAATCAAACTTGGTGCGGTTGATACAATTGCGCCACTGGAAGAATGTCATAATGCACTTCTCAATCATTTGAACAGTATCAGTTCTTAGCCTTTACTATGGCGGACAGATATAAAATTTATCGGGGGCTGTTATCAATTCGGGAAAGAAAAAATTTAATTTTTAATTTTTTATGCCGATAATATGATAGGGGTAAGAATGAACTTGAACGGGGAAAATATTACCACAGTCTTGTCGTAATTAATACATTTTACAAAAAATTAGTCATAACTTGTTGTTTTTTATATATCATTTTATATAATGAATGGCATATAATTTGATAATCATAAATTGTTTTCTAGTTAATAAGCTGATGTTTAACTACTCATTTACCGTTTAAGGAAAAGCGGGGATGGATAACAAAATACTTATTGTAGAAGCAAACAAGGAAACCGGCCTTATTTTAAAATTGGCATTTCGTGATTCCGGGTATCATGTCGATCTGGCAACAACAGAGAGCGTCGCAATCGATCTTGGTAAGACAAATGATTATTTTGCCGCCCTAATCGATATTAAAATCCCGGGTGTTGATGGTTTTAAAATATGCCAGGAGATTAAAAAAACTCATAAAAAATGTAAAACAATCGCAATGACAGGATATGACGCAATTTACGGTTGTGAAAAATGTGTAATGGCCGGATTTAATAATTATTTTCCCAAACCATACGACCCGGACGATCTGATCCGTGTTTCACGCGATGCAATCGTTCGTCATTCAATTTGGTAGTTTTACAAGTGAAGGAGATCACGCGTTGATACGCAGTTTAATATTTTCCAGCAATGGGCTTGAAACAAATTCCAGAGCTCTTGATGTAATATCCAACAACCTCGCAAATGCATCCAGCGCGGGTTTTAAGAAAAGTATTGTGTTCAGTCAAACCCTGAAAAATGCCAAAGAGAAACCGGATCAGGATGCTATGCCGAACGAATTGGTTGATTTTACCCAGGGCAAACTGATCGAATCCGGTAATCCCATGTCGGTAGCCCTGGTTGGTGAAGGATTTTTTACAATTCAAAAAGATGGCGAATTGTATTATACCCGGCAGGGAAACTTTTCTCGCAATGAAGAGGGTTATTACGTAACCGGTAATGGAGATTATGTTATGGGTCAAGGTGGCCCGGTTTTACTTGATAAAGAATTTACAATTCAGGATGACGGCGCCATTGTTATGGATGGTAATATTATTGATTATCTGGAAGTTGTAAAATTTAACAATCCCATGCAGTTACGTCGTGTCGGCAACGGTTATTTCAAAGCTGCCGAAAATGCAATTACTGAACGAATTTCCGACCAGGTACAGGTCAAAGCTGGTTACCTGGAGGATTCGAATGTCAATACCCTCGAAGAAATGGTTAATATGATCGAGGTATATCGTCAGTTTGAAGCCAACCAAAAGGTAGTGCGTACCCAGGACGAAACCCTGGAAAAAGCAGTTAATGATGTTGGCCGAACCTGATATTTTGTGATGTAAAGTAAAGTGGAGGTTATAAATTATGGATAAAGCATTGCGTACCGCTACCTCAGGAATGAGAGCGCAGCAATTACATATTGATACAATTTCAAATAATCTTGCCAACGTCAATACAACCGGTTTCAAGAAGAGTAAAGTAGAGTTCCAGGATTTGCTCTATCAAACAATTCGTCCCGCCGGCGCTGGCACATCGTTAGGAAGTGAGGCGCCAACGGAATTGCAAATCGGCTGCGGAACTGCACCGGTTTCTACTGCAAAAATGTTTACCCAGGGAGATGTTGTGCAAACCGGTAATGCCCTGGATTTAGCCATCGAGGGCGACGGCTTTTTACAGTTTCGTATGGCCGATGGCAGTGTTGCCTATTCCCGCGATGGTGCTCTCAAAATTTCCCGCGATGGGCAAATTGTCAATTCCGATGGCTATTTTTTAGATAATAATATTACACTGCCTTCGGAAACTCAAAGCATTTCAATCAGCCGGGATGGAATCGTATCGGTTACAGTTGCCGGTTCTACCGAACCCCAGGATTTGGGACAAATTGAACTGGCCCGGTTTATCAACCCGGCCGGATTAAAAAATATCGGCCGTAACCTGTTAGTGGCGACCGGAGCTTCTGGCGAACCGATTATCGGTGTACCGGAACTGGAAGGAATGGGCGGTATTGCCCAGGGTTACCTGGAAAGTTCGAATGTTGATGTTGTGGAAGAAATGGTTAACATGATTGTTGCGCAGCGCGCTTATGAAATCAATTCTAAAACCATTCGTACCAGTGAAGATATGATGAGTCTTGTCAATAATTTAAAGAGATAATTTCAGGTTTTATGCAGCGATTGGCATTAAAAAATCTTTTTTCGACCCTATTATTGATAACAGTTATCAGTAGTGGGGCTAATTATCCCGTTCCGGTGTCGGCCCAGGAAAACTCGCTAAACAAAGATCAACTTGGCGCTCTTTTACTGGAATATGTCAATGCACAATCAGGGCCGAATGAAACGGCGCAAATTCACATTACCTCCATGCCGTCCAAGATGCCGGCAGGAGCGGGTGATTGGCGGGTGTCATGCCGCAAACCAGAGGCGATTTCGGGTAAAACGGTATTTACTCTTACTTTAAACGGCGACCGGGAAAAAATTTGCCAGGTTGTTGCCGATGTAAAAAAAATTGTGCCGGTTTTAATAATAAATAAAAGAGTGGACCGGCATCACATCATTCAACATACCGACCTGGAACCGGCAACACGGGAAATGACCTGGCCAAAGAGCGAATATGCAATCGATATTGAAAACGCGCTTGGAAAACGCACTACCCGGCAAATCACTTCCGGACGGGTTCTGACCTCCTCAATGGTTGAAGAAATACCGGTAGTAGAACGCGGCGAAAATTTATCCATGACAGTTGTTGACAAGAATTTATATGTCGAAATCCCGGTCATCAGCCAGGGACAGGGATACCGTGGCGACATTATTCAGGTGCGTAATGCAACGACCAACGCATATTACCTGGCTGAAATTATAGATGAAAACACAGTTATTTACAAATCAACCAAGAGATAGTTATGAAAACAACATATAGATTTATTATGATAATCCTGTTACTGTTAGCCACCGGCATTACCGGCAAAATAAATATCGCTAACGCACAATATGCTTCCGAGTCCTTATTCACAGATCAGCGGGCTCGTCAGGTTGGCGATATTGTTACCATACTGATTGTTGAGTATTCCAGCGCCAAAAGTCAGGCCAACAGTTCCACCCAAAAAGATACCAAACGCGGCGTTACGGTTACCGGCGGCAGCGGCGCCAATACCTATATGCCGATGTTTGGGATAAAAGGGCAGTTCAATAATGGTTTTGATAATGATTCGGAAACCTCCCGCAAGGGTAGTCTGACCGGTAAAATAACCGCCACAATTACCGATGTAACCGCAAATGGCAATTTTATTATTAATGGTGAGCGGGAAGTGGTTGTCAATGGCGAAAAGGAGAAAATGACTGTTTCCGGTGTTGTGCGTCCGCAAGATATTACCAGTCAAAATACCGTATTATCTGTTAATATTGGTGATGCCAAAATATCATATCAGGGTAAAGGATTGGTTGAAACCGGTCACAAA
Source organism: bacterium (assembly GCA_029561455.1). GTDB lineage: Bacteria > Zhuqueibacterota > Zhuqueibacteria > Residuimicrobiales > Krinioviventaceae > Fontivivens. Next base: position 227,413 of record JAKQIY010000068.1, on the reverse strand, counting down.
CCCGGCTTTTTAACCCGCTTTTTAGGCTGGATGTTTTAAGTAATACTTTACAGGTTTGGAGTATTCGTATGAAAGTATATAAACTAATGGTCGCTGCAATGCGGCATGACTTGAAGGTCATAATCCTGATAATACTAATGAGTCTACCAGCACTAGTTTTCCCGGCGCGTATTAAAGATTTGGTCAATATCCGCGGTTTACAGGATCAGCAATTAATCGGCTACAGTCTGGTCACCGGCCTCGATGGCACCGGCGATACACGCCGCGCCCTGATGACTGTGCAGGCGGTGCGTAATATGATGACCAAATTCGGAATGAATTTGCCGGATGAAAATATGAATTTACGCAATGTCGCATCGGTCATGGTCATTGCCAAAGTGTCGCCATTTGCCCAAAGCGGCAGCCAGGTTGATGTCATTGTTTCATCACTTGGTGATGCCACCAGTCTCGAAGGCGGCACGTTGCTGCCTACCCAGCTATTCGCTCCCAATAAACAGGTAGTTGCCACTGCGCAGGGACCGGTAAGTATTGGTGGATTTAATATTGAAACGGAAGGTGGCGAAAAGTATCGTAAAAATTATGCTCTGGCCGGTCGTGTGCCAAACGGCGCAATTATGACCCAGGATGCCAATATCAGTTTTGCAAATGTTACCAGTCTTGATTTATTGTTGCGCGACCCAGATTTTACCTCTGCGGTACGAATTGCCGAAGCGATCAATACCGAACTTGGCGCAACTGCTGCCAAAGCGGTAGATCCCGGGCGTGTAGAGTTGACCATTGCCGATGCCTCGCAAGCTGTATCGACTATCGCCCGTATCGAAGTACTTGATGTAAACGCCGATCAGCAAGCGCGTGTAGTAATTAACGAACGCACCGGCACAGTGGTTGTCGGCAATAATGTTAAACTTGCCCCGGTTGCCGTGGCGCATGGCAATTTAACTATTCGTGTTTCATCGCAGCCGGTCATTTCCCAGCCGAATGCTTTTTCGGGTGGCACCACTGTAGTAGTGCCACAAACCCAAACAGAAGTGATCGAAGATGGCGCCGGCACAGTCGCCGTTTTAAACAATATGGCCAGTGTTAACGACCTTGCCGCGATGCTGAATAATTTGCAGGTAACGCCCCGCGATATTATTGCAATTTTTCAGGCTCTGAAAACCGCAGGTGCGTTACAGGCTGAACTGGTGATCATGTAAACGGAGCCAGCTTATGAGTTCCATAACGTTCAACACAGATTTTATACCTGTCGACCCCGCAAAAAGCGGCGCCAAGGATGAACAGGAATTAAAGCGTTTGCGAAAATCCTGCACCGATTTTGAATCGTTATTTGTATCTAAACTATTGACGAGTATGCGCAGCACGGTAGGTGAATCGACTCTTTTTGGCGACGGCATGGGATCCGAAGTTTATCAGAGCATGTTTGACAGTAAAATGGCTGAAAAAATTGCCGAAAACGGTGGCTTGGGTATAGCCGCTATCTTGTACAAACAATTAACCGGCAAGGACATGGAAAAGACCCTTGAAACCGAACCGATTTCGGTAAAAAAACTTATCCGCAATATACCGTTCAAACCCGATAGTTCAACTTTTGAGCGGATATCCAATTTTCACCCGGTAATTAAATCTGCGGCGGAAAAGTTTCAAGTTCCAATGCATCTGGTTTACGGAGTAATAGCCCAGGAATCATCCGGCAACCCGAATGTGATTTCTAAAGCCGGTGCCAAGGGATTAATGCAGTTAATGGATGGCACTGCTGCAGAACTGGGCGTTCGCAATTCTTTTGATCCGGAAGAGAATATTTATGGCGGGGTCAAATATTTGCGGGAACAACTCGATCAATTTAATGGCGATACGGAACTGGCGCTGGCAGCTTATAATGCGGGTCCGGCAAATGTTGAAAAGTTTGGTGGTATTCCTCCATTCAGTGAAACACAGAATTATATTAAAAAAGTGCTGGAATATGCCGATATATATAATAAGAAGTTGGAAAATATTTAACTTAAATAAAGAAGAAAAATGCCATCAGTAGTCGAAAATATTTATTCTGAACTGGAAGACTCATGGGTTGAGGAATTTATTTCATTGATCCAGGTTGAAGTTCGGGCTTATAAAGCTCTTTTAAACAAACTGGAAGTACAGCGCTATGCAATTATAGATCGCGATTTATTACATATAACGGAGCTGAATGAAGATACTGAAGCCTGTATTACCGATGCAAAAGATGCTTCGGCTAAACGATACGATAAAATTAAACAAGTATCCGAAAAAATCCGGCCTAGTAAGGAATTGAATTCTATAGAACAGGTAATACCAATTTGTAAACGGCAATATGCCGACAGGTTGCTCGAATTGCGACAGAATTTAATTGATACATTAAAAAAAATCAAAAACACGAATCAAATCAATCATTACCTGCTGGAAAAATCTTTAGAGTTTGTTACCCGGAACCTGGAACTAATCTATCGTGAAGCTGGCCGTTCGGATAAATATGGACAGAATGGCAAAATGAATCAGCAAAAAGATGTGTCGACAATATCGCATATTGCTTAAATCGGAGATTTCTCGTGCCAGGTATTAATAATATATTGGAAATTGGTAAAAGTTCATTATTTGCACATCAAACTGCAATTAACCTTACCGGTCAAAACATTGCCAATGTGGAGACAGAAGGCTATACCCGTAAAATACCAATTTTTACACCATCGGTAACACTTTTGGGTGATAAATTTAATTTGGGTTCTGGAGTTGATATCACTGCAATCCAAAGGACCCGTGACCGATATATTGATAGTCAACTCAGTTTTCAGAATCAAACCCTGAGCTATTGGAAAACCATGGACGCCAAACATGAGATTCTGGAACAGATATTTGAAGAACCATCATCGACCGGATTAGGCACAATCATGAATGATTTCTTTAATTCATGGAATGAACTTGCCAATAATCCGGAAAATCCCAGTATGCGGGATAATGTCATTTACAAAGGCGATGCCCTGGCAAAAAAAATTAACTTTATTGAAAATCGGCTGACGAATTTACAGGGAGAAATCAGCCTGGAAATGAGCCAGGAGATTGACAAGTTTAATGCTTATGCTGAACAGATTGTAGAGATCAACCGTAAACTTGCTTATGTAAATAAAGAGGGTGGCGGGGTCAGCAATTTAATGGATGAGCGGGATAAACTGCTGGCAAAAATGGATGAAATAGCCGATATCACTGTTTCTGAAAATGACGACGGTCAGGTCAACCTGATCCTCAACGGTAAGGTATTTCTGCAAAAAGCGCATCTGATTAAAGTTGATTCCTCCAAACTCGATAACGACCTTAATCATATCAATTGGGAAGACGGCTCGGTCAGCGAACAGGCAAATGGCGGCAAATTAGGCGCGCTGATTGAATTAAGGGAAGAGATTATTCCTGAAAATCTGGACAAATTGGATGAATTTGCCAAGACCATGGTTGACCGGGTTAACGCCATCCATAAAACCGGTTATGGCATGGATGGATCTACCGGTATTAATTTTTTTGATGAAGCCGGGTTGGATGCACATAACATCAGAATCAATCCTCAATTATTGAGCAATAATGAATACCTGGCGGCATCCGGCGACGGCAATACAGGAAGCGGCACTAACGCCGTTTTACTTGCCAATTTGCAGGATGAATTTACCATGTCGGGCAACACCCTTACATTCACTGATTTTTATGCCAACATGGTAACCGCTGAAGGAAATCGCAGAAAAGAAGCTACCATCTTGCTTGATGGTCAGGAACAGTTTGTAACTTCACTTACTGCTTATCAGCAGTCGATATCCGGAGTGGCTATTGATGAAGAAATGACCAATCTCATTAAATTTCAGCGCGGTTACCAGGCTGCCGCCAAACTGATCACTGTAGCCGATGAAATGTATAATACAATAATAAATTTGGTTTAATAGTATTAAATAAAAACCAGGAACGAGTATGAGAATTACCCACGATGTAGAAAGCAGCCAGTTGTTGATAAATTTGAACAAGGTTAAAACACAACGACAAAAATATTTTAATCAATTAACTTCGGGCAAACAACTTGAAAAACCATCCGATGATCCGGCCGGCGCAGCACGGGTTATTCAATTGAATAAAGTGCTGGCGCAATCTGAATATTATCAAAAAAATATTGATGACGCCAAATCATTTTTAGCCGCAACTGAAGCCTCCCTAAGCGCCGTCAGTGAAAATGTGCAACAGGCTTTGACCATAGGCTTGCGGGGCTCCTCAGATACTACCGGAGAAGAAGCGCGGAAATTGCTTGCCGACCAAGTTGATTATATCCTAGACCGTGTTTTAGCCGAATCCAACCGGCAATACGGTAATAAATATATTTTTGGCGGCACCGTCGTCAAAGAAGCGCCATTTGAAAAACAGGATGACAATACCATTGTAATGACCAATGAAGATGCTATTGATAACGCCCATATCCGGGAATTGTTAAAAGGCGACCAGGTGCAGGTTAATCTATCCGGCCGGGATGTCTTTATCGAAGGTACAAATATATTTGATACTTTGGTAGACCTGCGCAACAGTCTGGAAAATAATGATCGGGAACAAATTCAGGCCGCCTATATGCAATTGCAGGATGCAGCAACGCAAATTACCAGGTATTCCGGAATTGCCGGTTTGCGTTATGAGCATGTTACCAATGTTGAACAAACGCTTGCCGATTTCAAGTTGCAAACTGAAGCGTTACGTTCTTCAATCGAAGACGCTGATGTTGCCACAGCTGCAATCAATTATCAATCCATTGAAACAATATACCAGGCAAATTTACAATATGGTGCCAAAATATTGCAAAACAGCATACTGGATTATCTTGCCTAGCCCAAAGATAACTGTATAACAGGTGAATGGAGAATCATAATACATGTCCGATACGACCGTTTTAGAACAGAAGATTGTAAAGACTCTGGTCTTTGGTGATATACCCTACAGTGAACAGGAGATTATCTTGTTTCCCGAAGGGATTATTGGTTTTGAAGATAAATCCAAGTTTATCATTTATAATAAAGAAGGTTATGAACCATTCCAATGGTTGATCTGTATAACCGATGCCTCGATATTTTTACCCATAATCGATCCATACCTGGTAATGCCCGATTATCAGGTTGCCAGTAATAATGGTGAATTGCAAAGTATAGGTCTGGATAGTGCCAAAACCGGCAAGGTTTATTCAATAGTTACTGTTGGCAGGGAAGTGCACCAGGTAACCACCAACCTGCGGGGCCCGATTATTATTAATGAAAATCGTAATTTAGGTAAACAAATAATATTAAGTGAAAGTGAGTATTCGTTAAAACAACCAATGTTGGCAGGAAGCCAAAATTAGTTAACTCTTAATGCTAAGGAAAGCAAAATATGTTGATTTTGACGAGGAAGCGTGGGGAGGGGATTGCCATTGGTAATGATATCCGAATTTCAATCCTGGAGATACATGGAAAAAGTATCCGTCTCGGTATTCAGGCTCCAAAACATATACCGGTTCACCGGGAAGAAATTTATATCAAAGTTCAGGAGCAGAACCGGATCGCGGCAAGCGAAAGTATGAAAGCGGATTATTCATCGCTGGCATTGTCTCTGCAACAACACGGGAAAAAACAATGACCGGACTCTACAAAGGATAATAAAATGAGTAAAGACAATGCAATGCGAATAAAGATGAAAAGTAATACTGCGGGTAATATAGCGCAGGATTCATATATGCAGCCGGTATTGGATCATATCAAAGCGAACCGGCTTGATGAAGCCCTGGCGGTTCTTGAGCAATTATTACTCAATGGAAGCGGCGTTAAAAGCGACATCCTTTGCCAGATGGGTGTTTTGTGGATGCTGAAGAACAATGATGAAAAAGCCGAGGATATGTTTTTGCAAGCCGTCAAGAATGAACCGACGCCTGCTGAAGGTTTTTTTAATCTGGGTTTATTATATAAAAAACAGGGTTATTTCAACAAGGCACTGCCTTTTTTTAAAGAATATATATTACTTACCGGGCATGATGCCGAGACATTTGAATTAATGGGCGATTGCTGCCTGGCGCTGAATAATTATAATGATGCAACAATATTTTATGATTCGTGTCTCAAGATCAATCCCAAATCCTTAAATGCTGCGATCAACCTGGCCGAGTTATATTTGCAATCAGGTAAAAATCAGCAGGCTATTCAGGCGTTAAAAATTGCGTTGGTCTCTCATTCCGATCAAAAACAATTATATTTTGCCCTGGGTGAGGTGCATAAATTACAAAAGGAGTGGGAGAATGCCATCGGTAATTTCCGCAAGGTTATATCTCTGGATGATTCTAATTCCCGCGCCTATTTTGAACTCGGTTTTTGTTGTTATAAATTAAATCTTTTCAACCAGGCCATACCCTTACTGGCCAAAGCCTATAAACTGGATCCCCTGCTGACCGACACATTATTGTTTTTAGGCAAAGCCTATGAAGCTAAAAAGAACCGTGAATCTGCGGCAAGCGCATACCGGGAATGGGTTGAAATGGTTAGAACCACCCCTTTTGAGAATACTGATCCAATGCAAAATGAATTCCGGCGTGTTTGTCAATTTCTTGTCGATTATTTTAGCGATATGGGAGATAGCGACCTGGTTAGAAAATTACAGGATTTATTAGCGGCAACAGTTCAACCTGCTCAAAACCAGGGTGGAAATCAACCAATGAGTTTACAGATAAATGATTAAAAAGGACTGGTAATAAAAATTCCGGCTCATGGACGGGCTAACAGGGAAAGCACAGGATGGCGCATAAAAACAAAACAGAAAACACGGGGCAAGCCAGTTATGAACAAATCATGTTACAGGTTCAGCAAGCAGTGCAATCAAATCGTACAGATGATGCGGTAGCGCTGTTAAATAAAGCGCTGCTCTTAAAACCTGATGATGCAGTCATCCATAATAATCTTGGTGTTATTTATTATGCCCAAAATAAACTTGAACTGGCAAAAACGCATTTGCAGCATGCATTGCAAAATGACCCGCAATATTTTGATGCGGCAATGAATTTGGCCAAAGTTTTTCGTAAATCGGGAGATCATGATAATGCCCGGTTGTATGCTCAAAAGTGTTGTACCTTGCAGCCACAGAATTCACGGGCTGTGGAACTGCTACATAGTATTGAACAAAGCAATGAAAAACTTCCACCGGCCGTTTCTCAATCCGGGGAAAGAGATAAATTTAATATACTTTTTGTCCAGGAAGCGCCTTGTATCCGTAATTATAAAATGGCCGCGGCGTTACGGACACGTGGCCATTCTGTAACCCTGGCCTGGACCCGCGCCCGGCTGAGTCAAATGTATCCCGGTCTGGATGATAATGTTTATACCGCGTGCATTCAGTTAACCACTCACAAGCAATTGTGGGATATTTCCGGCCAGTACGATCTAGTCCATTGTCATAATGAACCCGATATTCTGACTGTTGCTGCTCTGGCCGGTAAAGCACCAGTTATTCACGATACTCATGATCTCATTTCATTACGGGCTAGTGGCGACGCCAATCTTACCTATTTTGAGGGTGTTGCCAACCGTGGCGTCGCCGGACGGGTATATACCACTCCTTATCAATTACAGGAAGCGCAGCAGTTATATGGCAGCGATGGCCCCTCGATTGTGCTTTACAATTATACGTCACAAGCCGATTTGCCGGATGTAAAATTACCCAAACTTTCCACCCGCGACGGCCAGGTTCATATTGTTTATGAAGGCGGTATCGGCGGCAATACACATCGTAATTTTATTGAATTGTTTCGGCAACTGGCGCAAGGCAACATCCATATTCATATTTATCCCACTTTTTACAGTCAGGAACTGGCCGATTTCTTTGCACAAACTGCCAATATCCATTATTATCAACCCTGCTCGCCAAAGCAGATTATGGAACAAATGACTCAATATGATATCGGCATTATACCATTCAACCTGGAAAAAGGTAACAAACGATTCCTGGACTCGACTATTGCCAATAAATTGTTTGAATATCTTGCCGCCGGACTACCGGTTTTTACTTCACCTTTACTATCGTATATCGATTTTTTCAATAAATATCCTGTAGGTAAAACTTTTACTACAGGAAGTGAAATTATCCTGGCCATTCCGGACTTACTTGAAATTGCTAAAAAAACCGATTTTAGCAAATATGTTTTCACCTATGAACATGAAATATCCCGGCTTGAAGACCTGTATCGAACAGTCATCGCTGCTCGCGTAAAACCTCCACTTGCCACAAAATTACCACTCATGGCCGATTGCCCGATATGCGGGCACACGGGGTGCGATCTGACAATCGAACAAAATGGCTTTAAAGTTCACAATTGTCCGGCATGCAACACTTTATTTGTACATCCCCGTCCAGATGACCAATTTTTGCGTAACTGGTATTCTGAAGAGGAAAAGAAAAAGCGCTGGAATAATGACCTGCAGCAAGCGATAATTGCCAATCACAAACAAAATGAATTTAATTATTGCCATTATTTTAAAGTATTACAGGAAACTGTAACCCTGACCGGCAAAGGAAAAGTTTTGGATATTGGTTGTTTTGATGGATTATTTCTGCAGCAGTTCAAGACTATGGGTTATGAATGCACAGGCATCGATTTAAATGAGGGATTACTGCGCTATGGCCGGGAAAATTACGGTCTCGATTTAAAGTGCGGCGCTGTATATGATTTCAGGTTTCCGGATAATTCTTTTGACATTATTATTTTTCACCAGGTGCTGGAACATCAGGCTGATCCGGTAGCTTTTATTACCGAGGTAAAACGGATATTGACAGACGACGGAATTATCTTTTTTTCTGTTCCCAATGCTGGAGCATTACGTTATCAGTTATTGGGCCGGTATTGCCCGGCCGATAGTGTGCAAAGTATCCTCGATCTGCCCAATCATTTGTTTTACTTTTCCCACTCATCGCTTGAGACCCTGCTTACTGCCGGCAAGTTTACCAATTTCATTATAAAAAGTTATGGACAACCGGATAGTATAAACGAATTTTTAAAATCACAAGCCGCTACAGAACAGGACGTTCAAGACGCTAAAAACCAGTTGCTTACTTATAAAAATCCCAGCGAGGAAATTTACCGCTATACCGGTAAAGTGATAAAAAATACCCTTGCCAATATTGCCGGTGAATATGAAGAAAAAACCGATACCCAACCGGGTTTGCTTGTCATTGCCGGAAAGCTGGTCGGTGTAAACGACAAGATGGAATCAGCGTCCGATTATGTTCAAAATATTCCATTGCTAGACAGCCCGCCACTGGCCCTTGATGATCCTAACCTTATCATTCATTTATCCAAGGCGATTATCCAGTTATATAAATGGTTAAAATTACATGGCACTGTCGGTTATGATCCCGGCGATATTGATTCAAAAATGTTACAACTTGATACCACTGCCGGGCAAAAAGTCAATCGCGAATCGTATAAAACCCGGCAATTCAGTGAGCCAATGCAATGCCGCACAGAGTTGGAGATTCAACAACATATTTATCCCGATTCGTTCGGCCACTTTTTAACCGCATTTTGTCTGCTCCCCTTTGAACTGGATGATTTAAATTTAACCAATCGGAAACAATATTGTTATGAAACCTTGCTGCAAGGCGTTAATAAAGATTTTACCGGCTTGGGCTGGGGGTTCCCTTATTTGCGGGACAACTATAACCTGCTGCCGGCCGGTGTCCCGGATGCAATTACTACCTATTTTGTTGGCGATGGCTTGTGGAATTATTTTAAAAACATAAATGACCAAGAAATACTCAACGATTGCTGCCGGATTGCGGAATTTTATGCCAGTTCCCTGAACCGGGAGAGTGATCAGGATAAAATAGCATTGAGTTTTAGCCCCATCGATTATTTGTTTACTCATAGTGCCAACTTGTTTGCTGCTGAATTTCTTTTACGGTTGGGCATGGAAGTGAATAATCAGGAGTGGATTGATCTGGCCAATACGATACTGCAAACAAGTACCGACGAAATTTCTCCGGAAGGATTTATAACAAAGTACACCAATTCTGTTAAAAAACAGGGAATTACTGCATCTTGTCAGCATCTGGATCATGTTTACCATTTGCTGGCTTTAACGCGAATCAGCCGGCTATTAAAAAAACCCGAGCTTGATCGTCAAATAACGTTAATGATGGATCATTATTCTAAAACATGTTTTACAAATAATCTTTTACCCCAGGAACCGGGTGCACAAAAAACCGGTGTTGATACCCTGACTTTAGGAATGATCATTATTTTACTTGCGGAAAATGCTGTTCTTTACAAGCCGGCAGAAAATATATTGTTACGGTTACTTACCTGGGCTTTTGACCATTTAATAACAAATTCCGGTAGTTTTGTGTCTCATTTCTCTATCCACAATGGAAACGTTCAGGTCAATCGCTTTGCGCATTTTATCCGGCAGCAAGCCTGCATTTTTAACGGATTATTACATACACTGGATTACCTCAATGCCCACAAACCAGTAAATCCGGTAAAAACCCGGCTCGCCCAGGAGGTATTGTCCTGATGTGTGGAATTGCCGGAATAGCAGAAAAGAATTATATCGCCGCAAATTACTGGATGCCGGTCGTCAATAATATGCTGGAACTGATGCGGCATCGCGGTCCCGACGACCGTGGCTGTGTAGACCTGGGCCCGGTATTACTTGGACATTTGCGTTTGTCGATTCTTGATTTGAGTGACAAAGGCCACCAGCCCATGCAGATCTGCGATGGGCGTTATTATATTACTTATAACGGCGAAGTATATAATTACCTGGAATTACGGCATGATCTTGAAAAACTCGGCGCCCGGTTTTTCAGCGGCACCGATACCGAGGTCATTTTACAAGCATATAAATACTGGGGAACCGATTGTTTTGCCCGTTTCAACGGCATGTGGGCACTGGCGATTTGGGATAAACAAGAACAGCACCTGGTATTATGCCGCGACCGCGTCGGCATTAAACCTTTGTATTTCTGTAACGATGGCGACCGTTTTGCATTTGCATCGGAAATTAAAAGTTTATTACTGTACCGTAAAAAGTCCGGGTTGCCGGTTGATTTAAATGTAAATTCTTTACAAATCTATTTAAATACCGGTATTGTCGATGGCCTCGATGAAACAATGTTTAGCAATATTAATCGTTTCCGGCCCGGGCAGTATATGATCGTTAAAAACGGCCAAATCATTCGCCAGCAGGTTTACTGGAATCTACCCGGGATAGCGCTGGATTTGCGGGAACAAAATAACGGTAAAACCGAAACACAACTGGCTGAACATCTTTTTACACTATTTGCTGATGCCATCAAAAAGCATTTGCGATCCGACGTGCCGGTTGGGGTTTGTCTTTCCGGCGGGTTGGATTCCAGTCTCGTCGCCGGGTTAAGCAGCAACGATATTCAGGATTTAAAGACTTTTACTTCCTGGTTTGCCGAAGGCGATGAATGGAATGAAACGGAATACGCCGACCTGGTAAACACGACCTTTCATCTCAATGCACATAAAATTAAAATCACCCCTGACCAGGTATTAAACAAGATACAAACCATGCTCTGGTACCTTGATGAACCGACCATGGCGATTGGGATCATCCCCCAATGGCATGTTATGGAAGGCGCTGCCAGGGAGGTTAAAGTAGTACTGGACGGACAGGGGGGAGACGAGCTTTTTGCAGGTTATGATTTTTACGCTTCGCATTTATTGTATAGCTGCCTGTTACAAAATAAAATGCTATTATATAAAAATAATATTAACGGCTATTATTATAATTATGGACTGGAAAAGGTTTTTCAGCTTGGGGCCGATTGCCGGCAGTTGTTTACCTTGAATGCTCATTCAAGTGTTCCTGATATTTTCCCGGGTTATCTGGATAACTTTTTGTATAAAGAACTGCTTCATTCCCGGTTACCGGCGCTGTTACGCTATGAAGACCGGTTATCGATGGCTTTTTCGATCGAGTCGCGGGTACCGCTCCTGGATCACCGCCTGATCGAATATGCTTTTTCGATTACGGAAGATTTAAAATCCGGCCCCGGCTGGAGCAAGTATATTATGCGCCAAGCCGTAGAAAAATTTCTGCCCAAGGAAATAACCTGGCGTAAAGACAAAAAGGGATTTCCAACCCCGTTCAAAGTATGGGCCGATAACAGTTACAAACAGTTTATCCGGGATATGTTACTAAGACCTGATGGCGAGGTTGCTAAAATGACCGGTGAAAAACCGTTGCGGGATTTCTTTACCGCCTGGGATGCCGGGCAAAAAAATGAATGGTCCCTGTGGCGGTTTCTCTGCCTTGAAATATGGCTGCAAACCTATCAAAAAACCATCAATGCCGAAATGCAGCTTGCGGAACAGAAAATGACCCAGGATAACCAAGTGTCAGGCGCTGTGATTGAAGAACCGGTCGCTTTTACCCATTTTGCTCATGGTAAGCCCAAAATCTGTCATATTGGCGGCTCGCATTCCATTCATGTTTCAAGTTTGGTTGAGGAACTTGACCGGTTGGGATTTGAACAATGTGTCTTTGGTTATTACCCGGTTGAACACAGTATTATCCCCAAGCATATTCCGGTCTATTCATACCCATACCGGGATTATTGTCTGCCCGAATGGCGCTCACAAAACATGGAACAGAAATTGACTGAGCAATTGACAGCAATAATTAATAAGGAAAATCCGGATATTGTCCATGGACATTCGCTAATGTATAGCTGTATCCCTGTTTACCTGGCCAATAACCTGTTCAATATACCGACAATAATGCAGCCCTGGTCAATAGAAACGATTACTACCCCCAATCAATTAGTCAAGGCCTATGCGCAGCGCTGCATAAATACCCTCGATTATTTTTTGCACGGTATGCCGAATATATTCAAACAATTTCAAAACCATTTTCAGAATTTACCGGACAAAAAATATGTTGTCTTTCGTCCGCTTATAGATCTTTCGCATTATAAATTTAAACGAACAATTGAGGAAACGCCAAAAATACTGTCATCCCGCGCCATGGGTGAAGCTTACCGGCAGGATTTGTTGATCAAAGCGTTGCCGCAATTGGTCAGGGAATTCCCGCAAACAACCGTTACCCTCATTATCGGTCAAAATCCCCTGCAGGGTCGCGAGTATTTTGAAAAAATGATTGCCCTGGCAAAAGAGCTGGATGTGATCCGCTATTGCTCGTTCATTCCCCGCAGTCTAAGCGAAGCAGAATTCGCCGAATTAATACAATCGCATAATATCGTCTATTCCATTGCCTCGCATGATGCAGGTTTTGCCAGCACTACTGTGCAGGCCGCCTATTCCGGCGCAATAACCATTGTCCGGGATACGGAGAATATTGACGGTATACTCGATCATGAGGTTAACACCTTGCGTACAAAAATTACCGAACAGGATGTTGCCGCGACATTATTTTACGCTATACATAATTTACCCCGGCTGCTCACATTATTTATGGAGAACAATCGCAAACTCATTAACCAGGATAAACGATACATGTTAAATTCATTGCTGGATGCTTACCTGGATATGTATGCCCGGCATTCACACAAACAATCACCAGTTGTACAGGTATGATATGGGTTATAAAAGTGATATAAAAAAAGCCGACCGTATCGCCGAAGCAGTAGATTTCCCGGCTGTGATATTGATTGATAATTGCAGCGCCTGTAATTTGAAATGCTCCATGTGCGACCATGAGAACATAAAAAAATACCGCAAGATTCAGATCATGGATTTTACTTTATATACCAAATTGATTGATGAAATTGCCCGAGAAAATCCGGGTGTGCGGGTATGGCAGATCTTTTTTGGAGATCCTTTTTTGTGTAAAGATATGCCGGAACGTATCGCCTATGCCAAAAAAGCCGGCCTGCAGGATGTGGTTCTCAATTCTAACGGTGTTTTAATGACAGTAGATAAAGCCAAAAGCCTGATCCTGTCAGGACTGGATGCCATGTATGTCGGCATCGATGCGGCAACCCCAAATACTTATGCGCAAATTCGCATCGGCGGCAATTTTGAACAAACTGTCGCCAATATATTAAAATACCGGGACTTGCTGAAGCAGTATGGCAACGGTCGGCAACAATTATTTGTGCAATTTGTGGTTAGCGATATTAATGAACATGAAGTAGAGGCATTTAAAAATTTTTGGACGAGCAATGGCATTACAGTCAAGATTCGCCCCAAAGTGAGTTGGGCAGGCCTGGTGAGCGCCGATAATTTACAGCAGAATAATGACGCTACCCGCAAACCGTGTTACTGGCTGATGCGAACCATGTCGATTTGCGCCGACGGCCGGGTGGCCCTGTGCGCCGTTGATTTACACTGCCGTGTCGCTTGCGGTAATGCCTGGGAAAAGAGTATCCGGGAATTATGGGCCGCAGCGCTGGCAGATTACCGGAATATGCATTTACACAATAACTGGCAGGCGTTACCGGAAATGTGCCGTAACTGCCGCGACTGGCAGTCTGGTTATGCTGAATTTGTTAATCCACAATGATCGTAATTAATCTGGAATCGGTTATGAATTACAAAATAGCATTATTCGGTTTAACAGGGTTTGGCAGTATTATGCTGCAATACTTGCTCGATCTCGGTCAGGATATTGTACATGTTTATACGCGGGAGGAAAAAATTCCCCATCCCTATTTCCCGGTCCGTTCGGTAGAAGATATTGCCCGGCAATATGCAATCGCTTACAGCTATGATCGTCCTGATCATTTTGATGAAACCATCGACCTGATCATTTGCGCTTCATATCACCGGGTTTTACCGGAAGAAATTTTAACCGCGCCAAAACGGGGTGCGTTTAATTTCCATCCATCTCTGCTCCCCGGCTATAAAGGCGCAGCGCCCACTAAATACAGCCTGTTACTGGGCGAACATAAATCAGGGGTGTCCCTGCATGAAATGAGCGACAAGGTGGATTCGGGTTATGTCATATCTCAATACTCGGTTGAAATAGAAAATTATTATGACGACGGGTTATTACGCCAGCAGCTTGCTGAATTACAATACCCGCTGGTGCTTGATCTTTTCGATTATCTGGATAATGACCACGGATTTCCGAACCGAATTGCCGGTATTAAAGAATGTAATTTCCCGCCGTTTCAGCAATTAACTATCGATCTGCAGGATAATTATTCCATCGAAGCATTGTCCCGGCAATTACGCGCCAGTTCACCTTTTCCCGGTTTGCGGGTAAAACTGGGAGAACGTTATTACCTGTTAAAAAAATTCATTGAATTTTCACCCGGAGAATATGATTTCCGGTTTATTGAGACCGGGGTGATCTCGATATATGGCGCCGACGGTGTATTATATTGTGTAGGTTACAGAATATGAAAGTGGTTATTTTACAACCGGGTTATTTACCCTGGTGCGGTTTTTTTGAGCAGATGAATTGGGCTGATATTTTTGTGTTCTATGATGACGTCCAATACACTAAAAATGACTGGCGTAATCGTAACCGCGTCAAAGGGCCTAATGGTCCGGTATGGTTAACTGTTCCGGTTACAGCTCATCATAGTGATATGATCCTGGATGTGAAAATGCCGGATAAAAATACCTGGGCGGTTAAACATATTAAAACTATTCAGAATTTTTACAGCAAAGCGCCGTTTTTCAATGATTATTTCCCGGATATCGCCGGACTCATTGCCGGAGTTTATCCGCGTTTGCTGGATTTAAATGTCGCTCTGATTGAATATCTCAATCACTGTCTGGGGATTAAAACACAACTTTTCTTTTCCTCGCAACTGGCAGTGAGCGGTGAACGTACCCAAAAACTGGTCGATATATGTGTAAAACTTGGCGCCAGCGAGTATTTATCCGGTTCTGCGGCCCAGGATTATCTTAATCTGGATTTGTTTGCGCAAAAACAGATCACTGTGCATTTTCAGGAGTATCATCACCCGGTATATCCACAATTATATGGAACATTTATACCTTATTTATCTGTTATTGATTTACTCTTTAATTGCGGACAAGAGTCGCTCGAATATATTTCAGGAAGGAAAAATAATGGAAAAATGGATGTCAATTAAATGTGAAATATGTGGTAATTCATCCTGGGAATTATTAAACGAAGGACAAATGATTTCCGTTTGCTCAGGTCGTGAAGTATTAAAAAATTCCCCGCTTGTCAAAGGATTATGTACACATTGTGGTTTTGTTTATACGTTACGATCACCACTGGATGAAGATCTGGATCATTATTACCGGCAAGTGTATTCTTCTAAACTCAAGTCGGAAGTGTATGATTACAAGAATTACTCGCATGGTAAAACTTTTGCCGAAACCCTGAATACATTTGTTTTTTCACATTCTTTTCCACAAAAAGGGCGGATGCTCGATATAGGCTGCGGTAAAGGCTTTTTTAAAGAGGCCTTTTATTCCCGCTACCCCGAATGGCACATGGAGGGTGTTGACCCCAGTGTTACCTCGATTGAAATGGCCAGGAAAAAGGTGCCGACAGCAACTTTTTATACTAAAAATTTCATCGGCAGCGATTACCAGGCCGGTAGTTATGACCTGGTTTGCATTCATGCAGTTCTCAACCGGGTGCCTTCACGTATGTTTATCAGCGAGGTCGAACGGCTTTTAAAAGATGACGGCCTGTTCAGCGCCGAGATCGTTATTTTCCCGCAAGCGCCATTTGAACTGTTTTTTGCCGACCATACCTGTATGTATTTCCATGAACACATTTTGGCCCTGACTGAAGAGTTTCATCTTGACCTGGTGAGTGAAGATACTAAAGGCAGCAAATGGCGGTTTCTGTTTAGAAAAATATCTCATGACAAAATCAGCCGGCGCGTTGAACTAGACCGGCAACGAGAGAATATCAAAGATGCCGTCAAACAAATTGTCGCTAATTGGCAGCGTGTTTTTGCTAAAATAAGAACCTGCATAGCCGAAGGAAAAAAGGTGGCGTTTTATGGCCAGGGCACTACCCTGATGATCATTTTATCAAATACGGATTTTCCCCAAAAGTTGATCTATGGTATTTATGACGACAATCCCTGCAAAGTAGGCGAACAAGTGCTGGAGACGACAGTGCAGCAAAGCAGCGCGGCAATGCAGGCTGCGGATGCTATTGTATTGTGCGCCGGGCCGGAGGGGATTCCGGCTATGTTAAAAACCCTGAATAATTACCAGGGTTTGGTGATACATTTATAAATATGATGGAGCTCATGCTATGGAAACCTTATTAATTACCGGTGGCGCGGGTTTCATTGGCAGTAATTTTGTCAATTATATGTTTCAAAAATACCCGCAGTATCATTTTATTGTTTTGGATGCTTTAACATATGCCGGCAACCCGGATAATTTCAGTAGCCTGGTAAAAAATGATAAGCGTTTTGAATTTTGGTATGGCGATGTAAAGAATGCGGAAATTGTCAATGCGCTGGTGGAACGCGCCAATTATGTCATTCATTTTGCCGCTGAAACCCATGTTGCCCGATCCATTTTTGATAATAAAATATTTTATGAAACCGATGTAATCGGTACGCAGACAATTTGTAATGCAATTTTAAAAAATTATAAAAAGATCAGAAAATTCATTCATATCTCCACTTCGGAAGTCTATGGCACTGCACTGCAAGCGCCAATGACCGAACAACATCCGTTAAATCCATGCAGTCCTTATGCCAGCGCCAAAGCCGGGGCCGACCGGCTGGTTTATTCCTACTGGCGCACGTATGATATTCCGGCAATAATTATTCGGCCCTTTAATAATTATGGCTCGCACCAGCACCTGGAAAAGCTTATTCCCCGGTTTATTACCAGCGCTATATTGAATGCTCCGTTAACCATTCATGGGGACGGCCAGGCATCCCGCGACTGGATCTATGTGCTGGATCATTGCCGCGCCCTGGAAGCTGTGTTACAATCTGAAAAAAATGATTTGTTCGGCCAAGCGATCAATATTGCCACCGGCATCGATATTTCTGTGAATACTATTGCTGAAAAAATTCTCGAACGGCTTAACAAACCGAAAAAGTTGATCCAGCATACTTTTAACCGTCCCGGTCAAGTAGAACGACATATCGGTTCCAATCAACTGGCACAAAGTTTGTTAAATTGGCAGCCGGAAACCGCTTTTGATACCGGTCTTGAACAGACGATCAACTGGTATGTCAATAATCAACGCTGGTGGGAGCCGTTATTATGGATGCGGCAAATTCCCATCAAAGTCAAAGAAGGTAAAATAGTGATGCATTGATATGAAAGTAGAATTTTATAAACATAGTTTGGGGCAGGAAGAAAAAGAAGCGGTTAATGCGGTTCTTGATACCATATTTTTAACCACCGGTGATCGTGTGGCGCTGTTTGAAAAACAGTTTGCCGCTTACCTGGGGGCAAAATATTGTGTGGGACTTACCAGTTGTACCGCGGCCCTGCACCTGGCGCTCATTGCCCTGGGAATTGGGCCGGGTGATGAAGTGATAACCACTCCTATGACCTTTGTGGCCACCAGTACTGCAATTCTGCATACCGGCGCAACCCCGGTGTGGGTCGATGTTGAATCAGATACCGGTAATATCAACGCCGATTTAATTGAAGAGGCAGTTACCCCTAAAACACGAGCGATCATTCCGGTGCACTTGTATGGGCAAATGTGCGATATGCGCAAAATCCGTCAAATTGCCGACAGGCATAATCTCGTTATTATTGAAGATGCCGCCCATGCTATTGAAAGTGAACGCGACGGTATCAGGGTGGGGGAATTGGCTGATATTGCCTGTTTCAGTTTTTACGCGACCAAGAACATTACTTCGGGAGAGGGTGGGGCGATTACCACCAACTCTCAAGCACTGGCGGAAAAAATCCAGATACTGCGGTTACACGGTATTAACCGCGAGGCTGCGGATCGATATACCAAACGCTATGAACATTGGGATTTAATCGAGACGGGCTGGAAGTATAATATGGATAATATCCAGGCAGCCTTGTTATTACCCCAGTTGCGCAAGATTGATGAAAACCTGCAGAAAAGACAGGAACTTTATAACACTTATACAAAAGCATTGCAAAATATCTCTGGACTGCAAATGCCTGTCGAAACGCCCGACAGTCGCCATGCCTGTCATTTATTTACAATTTGGGTTGATCCACAATTCCGGGATAAAATCCTTTTCGACTTGCAAGACCAGGGGATAGGTGTTGCGGTTAACTATCGATCCATCAATTTATTGACCCGATTTATGCAGCTTTTCGGCAAAGGACGCGGCAGTTTCCCGGTTTCTGAACGGATCGGCGATTCTACTATATCCCTGCCGTTTTATCCGTTACTTACACCAGAACAGACCAACTATGTTATCGATACAGTTATCAGCACCATCGGCAAGTACAAAACAGGAAAAGAATGATCTCTTATGAAAAACTCTGTTAATACACCAACCTTGTCATTATGCATGATCGTGAAGAATGAAGAAAAATTTTTACCGCAATGCCTGGAAAGCGTCCAGGGTGTTGTTGATGAAATTGTTATTGTCGATACCGGCTCAACTGATCGAACGGTTGAAATTGCAACACGTTATAATGCCCGGGTTTATCATCATCCATGGGAAGGCAATTTCAGCAAAGCGCGGAATATCAGCCTCAGCTACGCGACCTGTGACTGGATACTGGTGATCGATGCCGATGAAAAACTGGAACGCGCCGACATTCCGTTACTGAAATATGCCCTGCAATCCGACAAGTATAATGTAATTTTTTGTTCAGTCATCAGCGCCAGTCCCAGCGGGGATTCTAAAAATTATTCACACCGCATCTTCCGGCGCGACAAGGGGCATTATGAAGGAATCGTACATAACCAGCTCATTCATGAAGGCGCCTGGCTGCACACTGATATTCGCATTTACCATTATGGTTATAACTTGTCGCCTGAAGAAATGCAGGCGAAATACCGTCGCACCGAAGTATTGCTCAAACAACAACTGGATGAAGACCAAACCAATCCGTTTGCCTGGCAAAATTACCTGCGCATATTGCGGGTACAGCACCATTACCAGGAAGCTATCGAAAGCGGTTTCCGGGCGCTGGAAATCAGTAAAGACCGGATGGATGAGCTTAATTATCAGATGATATGTGGTGATATGATTTTTGCCATGCTGTCATTACAACACTATGCGGATGCAGAAAAGCTTATCAGGAAAGTACTGGCTGTTTACCCGCAAAACCTGGACATTAATTTCAGCCTCGGCCTGGCATTACAGGGTTTGCAGCGTTATCGCGATGCGATTGATGCAATGATGAATTTTATCAGCCTGAATCGCGAGTTCAAAAAAAATCCCCAGCATACCCGGGTAATCATAGATACCTTTGATTTTGAGCATCGCGCCTGGGGTAATATTTCGGATTGTTATTTTTATTTGCATGAAATGGAAAAAGCGCTAGAGGCTATTGATAAAGCAATTGCCATTCAGCCTGAAATACCGGTGTATACAACTGCCCGGGCAAGGATATTAATTGAATTAAACCGTGCTGCCGATGCAGAAAAGAGTCTGATCGCTTTTGAGCAGCGCCAACCCTTGTCGGCTTTGTTTTATGAAAAATGGGCTGGCTTGTGTCTGGCATATCCACATTTTAGCGATTTAAACACAGTTATAGAAAAAGGATTAACCAGGTTTAATGATTCTGTAGAACTGCGTAACCTGTACGCCGGACGGTTAGCTGCCCTGGATATAAACAAGGCTGAAGAACAGTGGCAACTGGTGTTGGAAAATTCACCCGTCCATCTCGGGGCAATTTTAGGGTTGGCTGCAATCTATAAGAAAAAAAATGATCGGGTTACTTTTCAAAAAATGGTTGATCTGGTTTTGGAAAATGCCAAGCTTAAGGAACCGTTAAAACAAATCGGAGAATATTGTCTTTCCATGGGTTTATATGAAAAAGCAATAGAAGTATATAGCCGGTACCTAACTTTTGCACCAACTGATGTTAATGTGTTGAATATTATATCTTCCTGTTATGCCAATCTTAAACAATACCGTTCTGCTTTTACAGGCTTTACTGAAATTCTTAAATTAGACCCGGGGAATGTGCAGGCGCTGCATAATCTTAAAGTATTGCAACAAATACTGCAAAATGATCATACCTGATATTGACGGCGATTTTTTCACGCAGAAAGATAAATAAAAAATTCAAGTTTTATTACCTCTTGTCGATATATATAAGTGAAAGGACAGATAAATAACTAACTAAATTATATCAGTCGTTCACAAAAAGCAAAAAATACAGGCATGGATGCCTGAAAGGAACATAACAAGGAGGTAATATCATGGCAACAGCAGATTTCACTCGGATTAATACCAATATCGGTGCGTTGAGTGCATTGAATTCGTTAAAATCGATCAATTCGAAACTGAGTGTTCACCAGTTACGTTTGGCGACCGGTAAACGAATCAACTCCGCCGCTGATGATGCTGCTGGTATGGCAATTGCCGGTGGTCTCGATACCAAAGCAAGAGGTTTGGGACAGGCGATTGACAACATTGGTTCTGCCAAAAACGTAATGACCACCGCAGAAGGTCATTTAAACAACGTACTGGAAATTTTGAACCAGATGAAAACAAAATCAATTCAAGCTGCTAACGACACCCTGGGTGTAAACGAAAGAACCGCTATTTTGCAGGAATTGCAGAAATTCAATTCACAGATTGACGCGGAAATTTCCCAGGCCGACTGGTTTGGTACCAATATGTTAACTGGAGTTATGAATTTCCAGATCGGTACCGGTAATGATGTGGTAAAAGATGAATTGGTACTGGATGTATTGGGCAATATCGCGTCCACCGGACTGAATTCATCAGGCCTGGATGTAGTTGCATCTTCATCCGCCACCGGCTCGATAAGTGTTGGTTATACCAATGCGAGCGGCGGCATCAGTGGCACACTGGCAACCTCTTCGTCATTGAATTCATTGACTGAAGAATTAGGCACGGGTCACTATACATTGAATGTCGGCGTAACTACCAATGGTACCGTCAGCATCGAAGTTCGCGATGATAGCGGCGCTTTGATGACCATTAATTCCGATACCTTGAGCAGCACCAATTATGTCGGCACTGCCCTGAGTACGACAATCGCCGGTGGTGCAAACCCGGCCGTCATCAATCTTGGCGTTGGCATAACTCTTGATCTGGGTGCAATTTCCACTGCATCTGCGCAATCTCTGTCTATCGGCTTTGATTATACCAAGAGCGGTAACAGTGTATCCAACCAGGCTTCTGCGCAGTTATTTATGGCCAAGATCGACACTGCAATTTCCGGTGTGAAAGAAGCTCTGTCATATATCGGTGGTCAGTACAATCGACTCAGCTTCCAGGAAGAATCATTATCAGTTGCAAAACTGAATACCGAATCCTCTTACAGCCGCATCATGAATGCCGATATGGCTGAAGAGCAATTAAATTCGACCAAGTATCAGATATTGCAACAAACAGCGACCGCAATGCTGGCTCAGGCTAATACCCAGCCGCAGGCAGTGTTATCGTTGTTCCAATAATGGATTAACTATATAGAGCGCGCCCCGGTTGCAGGGGCGCGCTTTATTCTGTATATCAATATTTTCTCCAAGGGAGTATGCAATGCTAAACACAGTCTATACAGCGAAAACAATTAAAAATAAAGTCAATATATATCAGAAAAATGAAGTTTTATCCTCATCGCCTGAAAAGTTGGTATTATTTTTGTATGATCAAGCAATTGCCGGATGCAAGTCGGATGACGAACGAAAAGCCTCGAGAGCAATCGCGCAGTTAATCGATTCTTTGGATTTCAATTATCCTGAAATTGCGACCGGTTTATTCAGATTATATGAATATTCGATACGAATGATACGCGAAAAGAATTTTCACAAAGCATTACCAATATTAGTAGATTTGCGCAGCACCTGGGCGGAAGCGCTGCAAAAACAAAAAGCGGCTTAACGCCGATAGTTAAAGGAGATATGCAAAATGGCATCAGTTAGTTCAGTATCATCAAGCAGTTCGCTGGAAGGTTTAATCAGCCAGTATATGGCGATTGAACGTCAGCCGCTGACCAATTTGCAAACGCGCCGATCGGAAGTCAGCGCTAAAACCTCCTATTATGATACACTCAAAACCAGGTTAACAACGTTACAGGATTTAGCCGAACAGTTAAAAGAGACCGAAAGCGATTCTATTTTCAACAGTGTGAACGTTTCCTCTAATAAAACAGATATAGTATCAGTGTCAGCAGAAAGCGGCGCTTCGGTTGGAACATATACTTTACGGGTTCGTCAATTGGCGACCTCAACGCAATTAAAAAGTACTGCAAGTTTAAACACTACGATTGCCGCCAAAAGTTCTACCCAGGTTGTAGCCGGAGTTGATGAACTGGATATTTTTAAAAGTTTTTCAGAAGCAGGATTCAGCGCAACACCTTCGGGTTCAGTATCCATCAATGGTAAAACCTTTTCTCTGGACGAGTACGATACTGTATCTGATTTTATAATTGCTGTGAATAATGATGAAACGGCAGCAGCAAATATTTATTACGATGAAAATATTGATAAATTTATTATAGAAAATGATGATCATAACCAGGCAAGTCTGGTAATATCGCAAATCGCCGGTGAATCGGGCACAGGTTTCTTGGGCGCCGTAAATATTGCAACAGGGACGTATGGCGCCGAACCGAATATGACGCCATCTGCAACCGGCGTGCAGGGTAATGTATTATTGTATAAAGCAAATTTTGATAATGCCCTGGGCGAAACGGAAACCGGCAGTTTCAAGATTAATGGCGTTACTTTTAACTGGAACGCTGCCGAAGATACTCTTAATGAATTAATTTCCGATATTAACACATCAACGGCAAATGTAACTGTATTTTATGACGAGTCTCTCGACAAAATCATGATAACCGCCAACGATACCGGCAGTGAAGAAATACAGTATGAAGATGTTGAAGGAAATTTCCTGAGCGATACTCTGAAACTGGATGGAGCTGTGCAAACTGTTGGTAATGATGCCAAATTTACCATAAACAGCGCTGATGCCAGCGATGAAATTACTAAAGCAAGCAATAACTTTGAGATTAATGGTTTATCCATTACGCTTAAAAATACCACTGTAACCAATGATAATTATAGTGACCCGGAAACTGAATCGGTCGTTATCTCTTCAACAAAAAACAACAGTATTATTAAAAACAAAATCCAGTCATTTCTGGATAGTTTCAACAACGCTACTTTATATATCAAGAATCTTTCGGATGTAAACATTTCGACCTACAGCCGAGGAGTTTTTACCGGTGAAACTGTATTTCGCAATTTACGGTTTGAATTAATTGATGCGCTAACCCGCACAGTTACTGGCGGTGAAACCGGTGATCCAACCTCCCTGGCAGAAATCGGCATTACTTTTGATGAAAATCTGAAAGCAAAAATATCCGATTCATCGCAGCTCGAAGAATTTTTAAGTAACGACCCGAAAGCTGTAGCTAATCTATTTAATGGCAGCGATGGCGTCGCCACCCATTTATATGATTTTCTTGAATCGTATGTCCAGACCGACGGCATAATTGATAGTCGAAAGACCAGTATTAGCGATCAGTTGGAAACAATGGACTCTAGTATTAAACGCATGGAAGAGCGTATGACAGTGATTGAAACAAATTATCGCAGTAAACTCCAATCCATGCAAACTTTGTTATATCAGATTGTTCAGCAACAAAATACTGTTAATAGTATTTTGTCGGCCACAAACAGTTAGTAATTAATATTAAACAAACTGTCAAAACAGGACAGGAGCAAAGTAAATGATGATCGAACAAGTTGAAAAAAGCAGTTTATTCAGCTTTAATGCCGCTCCGAATTTCATTGATGATATCAATTCGGTAACACCTGCTAAGGAAATGAAGGATTATTCCTCGGCCCGGTATGAAAAACTCAATGCTAAAGCCAAAGAGGAAGCCGAAAAGAAAAAGGTATCTGAGGATGAAATTGATGAGGCCATTAGAGACCTGGAAAAATTTAGCAATTATTTTCAAACCCATTTAAATTTTTCCAAAGATGAAATGACCGGAACTACCGTCATTAAAATCATCAATTCTGAAACAGATGAGATAATACGTCAGATCCCCAGCGAGGAAATTTTAAAAATTGCTTCCAAGATGCAGGATGTGATTGGCGTTTTATTTGACAGGGAATATTGATTTGCCGGTTTCAGAAAATACTACAAGTTCCGGCATGGAAGATAAACTGGACAATTTACTAACCATGCAAATTGAAAAGTTATCACAGCTGGAAAAAGCTAATTCATTCCTTTTGGAAAAATTAAATAACGAGGACATTGACGACCTTGTAACAATAATAATGGAACGAAAATCTCTGGATCAGGAAATTCAAAACCTTGATAACCAGATCAAAATTATCTTATCCAGGTTGAATAAAAATAATAGTGGCATATTAAAAAATAATACTTTACATTTACAAACGTTGGTTCAAAATAAAGCGTCAGAAGTAAAAAGATCATTGTCCTTATTAAATGATTTAACACAAAAAATACAAGGTTCCTTTTTAATAAAATTGACCGGTTTGTTAAAACAGAATAAAGCCGCAGAAAGTTATGTTACAAGTAATACAAAGAGAACCCGATACGATATTAATGGTTAATTAGTCAGGTATAGATTATGAAAATTAATCCCGAAAATCCAAATATTTCTTCCAGTCGCCAGATTGAGCGCGACAAGACAGAAAAAGCCAAGCAAGTAAACCCGAATGAAAGTAATGTAAAATTACGTGACCGGGTTGAATTATCTGGTGAGCAGCTAGTGCGCACCAATACATCCGGCAAAACCAATCCATATAGCGAAAACGCCGGAACTACTGGTGATGCAGGTTCTACACCCAGCTTGAATGTTTCCAGGGACACCAAATTGTCGGCAGCCCGGCTGGAAGAAATAAAGCAACGTATCAACAATGGTTACTATGATTCAGAGCAGGTAATCAATTCGGTTGCCAAACTCATGTTTCAGGATGTTAAAAAAGTTGACAAGAATATCTAGTTTGATCTGAAATTTACTATTACATATTTTCAACCAGCAAACTGGACTGTTAAATAGTTACTGCTTTTTTATTATTGCCTTACCTTATTATACCCTGAAATATTTGAAAAAATGAAATCGGATCAACGACAAAATTGTTTTAAATGTCAACATTTTTTCATTACCTATGATAAAAAATTCCCCTATGGTTGTAATGCCTTTTCAATCAAATCACGAGTGATGCCTGCAATCGAAGTTTATCAGTCTTCGGGTCATGCCTGTTTATTATTCAAACTACGAGTAACAAAGACTATTAAAGAATAATTTTTTGTAATATTTTTTACCGGGGAAAGCATTTTCATTACTCACTAAACTTTAAACAGTAATAACATTTTTTACACGACCGTTTTAATCATGTGCGAGGGTCGTCGTTATTATCTTATTAAATGCTTTTTAGTTGTCACAAAATTTCTGTATATTTTACAAATACTGAATTTTCATATCTACTGGTGGAAAGAATGAAAAAGACTCCTCTTGCTCGCCTGCATCAAATGTATTTTATGGTTTTTTTTATTTCACTGTTTTATTTCAACTCCGCTTCAGCATCCGATCCCATGCTGTTAAAACCGGATGACATGATACCCGTTGACTCGTCCGTTACAATTGGGCAATTCGTCAATGGTCTAAAATACTATATAAAAACTAATGCGCGACCCGAAAAACGGGCGCAATTGCACCTTGTTGTCAATGTCGGCTCGATTCTGGAAGATGACGACCAGCAGGGCCTGGCGCATTTTGCTGAACACATGGCATTTAACGGTACTAAAAATTTTCACAAGCAGCAGTTAATCGATTACCTGGAATCAATCGGCATGCAATTTGGGCCGGAAATTAACGCCTCTACCGGTTTTGATGAAACTATTTATATGCTGCAACTGCCTACCGATAATGATGAAATTCTGGAAAAAGGCTTTCAAATTCTGGAAGACTGGGCACACCAGGTCAGCTATGAGCCAATAGAAATTGACCGGGAACGTGGTATCATTATCGAGGAGTGGCGATTAGGGCGCGGCGCCGGGCAGCGGATTTTTGATAAACAGTTACCTATCCTGTTTAAAGATTCTCAATACGCAAACCGATTGCCAATCGGAAAAAAAGCGATTTTAGAATCTTTTCCGCATGAAACGCTGCAAAGATTCTACCGGGAGTGGTACCGACCAGATTTAATGGCGGTCATTGCTGTCGGGGATTTTGATAAAAGCCGCATCCAGGCGCTTATTGAACAGCATTTCGCCGGGTTGAGCAACCCTGCTCCAGTTCGAGAAAGAACCATATACCCGGTGCCGGATAATACAGAACCACTTTTTGCCATTGCCGCCGATCCGGAAGCGACAGAAACAGCTGTCAGTATATATTTCAAGTACGATCTTGTACCTCATATCACCGTTGCCGATTACCGGCAGGGACTAATTGAAGACCTTTACAACGCCATGATGAATAACAGACTGCAAGAACTCTTGCAGCAAGCCGATCCGCCGTTTTTAAACGCCTATTCCGGCAACGGCTATCTGGTGCGCAGTAAAGGCGCTTATTTTTTAAACGCCACTGTTAAAGAAACCGGCATTCAACGCGGCCTGCAAACAGTACTGGTAGAGGCTTTGCGGGTTAAGCAGTACGGATTCACCGCAACCGAACTGGAACGGATGAAAAAAGAAATATTACGCTACATGGAACGAGCCCTGAAAGAGCGTGATAAAACCGAATCCATAGCGTATGCCCGTGAATTCAGCCGCAATTTTTTAAGAAATGAAACGATACCGGGCATAGAATATGAATACCGGCTCGCCAATCAATTTATGGAAGGTATTCAACTCGATGAAGTAAACAAACTAGCTGAACAATGGTTGACCGATAAGAACCAGGTTATTCTGGTCGATGCTCCGGAAAAACCGACCCTGGTAATTCCCACAGAAGAGGACCTGAAAGCGGTTATTGCATCCGTCGACACATTAACGCTTACCCCCTGGGTCGACCGGGTTTCCTCACAACCTTTGATTGCCGAATTACCAGCGCCCGGTACAGTTGTCTCTGAAAAAAAAGTAGAGCCGGTAGGACTGACCATTTGGCAATTATCAAACGGTATAAAAGTAATTTGCAAACCGACAGAATTTAAGAATGACGAAGTCCGGTTTAACGCTTATAGCTATGGCGGCAATTCCCTGGCGCCAGATTCGAGCTATATCGCCGCGCTTACTGCCACCGATGTTGTAACCGATGGGGGCGTTGGTGAATTTGATTTTATCGAGCTGCCGAAAATCCTTGCCGGTAAGGTTGTCAGCGTAACTCCCTGGATCAGCACAACCGCCGAAGGTATTGGCGGCCAGGCCTCGCCGCAAGATATCGAGACCATGTTTCAGTTGATCTATTTATATTTTACCGCGCCGCGTATAGATACTACCGCATACCAGGCGTATATTACCCGACTCAAAGGATACCTGGAAAACCGCAATGTTCGTCCGGAATCGGCGTTTCAGGATACCTTGCAGGTTACGTTGGCCAATTACCATTTTCGCGCTCGTCCCTGGTCTCTCGGTTTGCTAAATGAAATGAACCTGGACAAGTCCTTTGCTTTTTACCGGGAACGCTTTGCTGATGCTGATGATTTTACGTTTTTCTTTGTAGGCAATTTTGATCTGCAGGTAGTGAAACTGCTAGCCGCACAATACCTGGCTTCTTTACCGACGCTACCCCGCCAGGAAAGCTGGCGCGATCCGGCAATACATTTTCCACAGGGTACGATAGCAAAGACTATCTACAAAGGTATCGAACCCAAAAGCAGGGTTGGCCTGGTTATTTGCGGTAATTACAAATGGTCCATGCAAAATGTTTATGATATCGAATCATTAACCGATTTATTGCGTATTAAACTCCGCGAAGTATTACGCGAAGATATGAGCGGCACTTATGGTGTGAATGTTGGCAATACCGCGTCCCGGTTGCCCCGCGAAGAGTATCGCTTTTCCATTTCATTCGGCTGTGCACCAGAACGTGTGAACGAGTTAACCGAAATGGTTTATTCACAAATCGACAGTATTGCCACCTATGGCCCTGCGGACGAATATGTCGAAAAAATTCGTGAAACCCAAAGTCGGCAGTTGGAAGTGGATTTAAAAGAAAACCGGTTTTGGCTGGCAAATTTAATGTCATTTGAGCAAAATAAAATAAACTATGAGGATATTTTAAACCGGCAGAATTATATTAACAGACTGACCTCCAAAACGTTACAAAAAGCAGCAAAAAAATATTTATGCAGTAAGAATACAATTTGTGTGATCCTGGCGCCGCAAAATGATTCCACAAAAAAAGAGTAAACAGTTTGTCGCCGGAATTCGTCACAATAATGCCGGAAGCTTATTATCAGGACAACTCATAAGTAATATAAATAATAACTGGCAGAGGACTTATGAAATTACATGAATACCAGGCCAAGGAATTAGTGGAAAAATTTGCTGTTCCTACAGTGAACGGCAAAACCGGCTTTTCCATAACAGAACTGGAAGCGATTATCAGAGGTTTTAACCAATGGCCGCTGGTTTTAAAAGCGCAAATTCATGCCGGAGGCCGCGGTAAGGGAGGGGGTATTAAAATTGTGCAAAATTTTGATGATGCACTAGATAAAGCCCGCGCCATGCTGGGTATGACGCTGATCACGCCACAAACCGGACCTGAAGGCCGGGTGGTTAAAAGGATTCTTGTTACCCCGGTCGCCGATATTATTAAAGAATTTTACGCAGGTATTGTTTTGGATCGCGAACGTAACCAATCGGTTTTAATGGCCAGTACCGAGGGTGGTATGGAAATTGAGACGGTTGCTCAGCAAACCCCTGAAAAGATCATCCGTGAATATATCGACAACAGTCTGGGCTTGCGCGATTTCCAGGCCCGCCGAGTTGCTTTTGCGCTGGGATTCACTGGTCCGGTACTGCGTACTGCTGTAAAATTTTTCCATTGCCTTTATACTGCTTATATTCAAAATGATTGTTCCCTGCTTGAAATCAACCCCCTGGTTTTAACCCGGTCGGACGAACTGCTGGCCCTTGATGTAAAAATGAATATCGACGACAATGCTTTGTACCGGCATCCGGATATTCAAAAAATGCGCGATACGGATGAAGAAAACCCCCTGGAAGTTGAAGCTTCAAAATACAATCTCAACTATATAAAACTGAACGGTACAGTCGGCTGTATGGTCAATGGCGCCGGGCTGGCAATGGCGACGATGGATATCATTAAATATACCGGCGCTGAACCGGCAAATTTTCTCGATGTCGGCGGCGGCGCTTCCGAAGAAACTGTGGAAAACGGTTTGCGCATAATTCTTGCCGATCAAAATGTCAAGGCCGTGCTCATTAATATTTTTGGCGGCATTGTTCGCTGTGACCGGGTGGCGCGCGGGGTCATCAACGCCGCGCAAAAAATTGGCGTTACCGTACCGGTGGTCGTCCGCCTGGCCGGCACCAATGCCGATATTGCCGCACAATTACTGGAGAATTCCGGGTTGAATATCATCAGTGCCAATGATCTTGCCGATGCCGCTCGTAAAGTTGTTGACGCCTTAAATAAAACCGGGAGGGCCGCATAATGAGCATACTGGTCGATAAAAACACAAAAATCATTGTGCAGGGTATTACCGGCACCGAAGGCGCTTTTCATACAGAACAAATGCTTAATTACGGCACCGGAATTGTCGCTGGAATAACTCCCGGTAAAGAAGGACAATTGTTCCTGGAAAAGATCCCGATTTATAATACAGTTTCCAAAGCTGTACAGGCACACAAGGTAGATACATCAGTAATATTTGTGCCGCCGGCTTTTGCCGCCGATGCAATTCTTGAAGCCGCCGATGCCGGAATAAAACTGATTGTTTGTATAACCGAAGGCATACCGGTCGCCGATATGTTAAAAGTGTACGATTATTTACAAAAAAAACACTGCCGTCTCATTGGCCCAAACTGTCCCGGTATTATTTCGCCGGGCAAATGCAAGCTGGGAATAATGCCGGCATTCATACACAAGCCCGGGTCAATCGGCGTTATATCCCGCAGCGGCACGCTCACTTACGAGGCGGTACATCAATTGACGGAAAACGGACTGGGACAAAGCACCTGCATCGGCATTGGCGGCGATCCCGTTATCGGCACGACCTTTCGCGATGCCCTGGAATTATTTGCCACCGATGAGGAGACCGAAGCGGTAGTTATGATCGGTGAAATTGGCGGTTCAGCCGAAGAACGCGCTGCCGAATTTATAAAAGCAAAAATGCAGAAACCGGTGGTCGGCTTTATTGCCGGGCAAACCGCGCCACCGGGACGCCGCATGGGTCATGCCGGGGCGATCATTGCCGGCGGCAAAGGCACTGCCGTTGAAAAAATACAGGCGCTGGAACAGGCTGGTGTGACTGTATGTAAAAGTCCCGCCGAAATTGGTGTTACAGTAAAACGAATTTTGCAGGATAAAAAATGAACTCTACCGGCGAAAATAGCGGACTGGAAAAAATTTCTTTAGCAGAGGCGCTACAATGGGATTTTTTTTCACGTATCAGCGACCGGCAAGAACTGAAAAACCTGGCAAACCATAATCCCGGTTTGACGATATATAAAGCTGTTTTACATTATCAGCGTGAACATTTTATGTTCATGTACAACCGGCCGCATCGCCGCGGTGAAATTGTATTTATGCTGGAAAATACCCATAATGACGTGCTGTTACATACCAAACCGTTTTTTCCCAATGGCGTGTACCGGTTATTATCCGGCGGCATTAACATGGGCGAAGCGGTTGCCGAAACCCTGCACCGGGAAGTGTATGAGGAGACCGGTTTTCATGTTGATAATGGACAATGTATTGCCCTGATCTTTTTTATTATCAAGCATGAATCTTTATCCATGCCGTTTCTCACTTTTCTTTACCGCTGTAACGGCATAACCGGCGAACCGGTTGTTCATGATCATTCTGAAAATATTAGCGGCTTTCGCTGGGTTGCCTATAATGAACTTAATCATGTGTACCGGCAGCTGTTGGAACTCCCTGAGGATTGGAAAGATTGGGGAGTATTCAGGGCGCTGCCGCATAAAATATTTTATGATATATTATGTAATTGTTAGAGATATGGAACTCGTTCACCAGAAAATCGTTATAATATCAGATCGCCGGTTTATTTTCATTTAGCCATAAGGAGGCAAATATGTGGCGAACAATAAAGTATTTTTGTTATCTTTCTCTATTGGCGGTAATTATGCTTTCAATGGGATGCGCTGCTAAACGCATAGCGGTCGATGAGGCTTATGCTACATTGCGTCCGCTCAAACAACTTGAACTCCCCGAACAAGTTATTGATAACCTGGTCATCAGCATCGATAATGTTGCCGATCAGGGCACCAGTTATAAAAATTCTATTGAAGTGTTTGTCAATGACATCAACATAAATCCCAATTGGGATGTTGCCAATACCGAAAGCAATTATACCTATAAATTACGGGTTAAACCCGGGTATTATAAAGTTAAGGCTGTATATCATGCTTACGTTGGCTGGGGAGAAGAGGAGTTTGCTGTTATTACTCAGGACGTACTGGTTAAAGTAACCCACGATAATCGCACCCTGGTATCCGTATCGCTGGTGAAAAAAGCCAATGGCGAATTGCTGGAGAAAAAGAGTTATTTTACCATTCACAGTGAGTCGTTAGCCCCGCTAACCACCGTCCAACCAACCTCCCAGACGCCGGTCGCACCGGTTACGCCAGCGGCTGATAATACGATTATATTACAGGTTAATGTCATTCCTGAAAACGCCAAAGTCATTGTCGATGATAAAACAGTAGGGTATGCGCCGTTAAAAGTAGCAATTGACCGGAGCAGTGACCATGTTGTACAATTCTCCGCCGATGGATATCAGACTGCCATAAAGTTTCTCGATCATACTACTTTTGCTGGTGAAAAAATTTTACATGTGATGCAGGAACTGCAAAAGAGCGAATAGTAGCTGTATGAGAATTTAAAAACTTTTTTCAAGTAAACGGCTTTTTGTTTATTAATAAGCCGTTTTTTTTATCCAGTTCGCTAAAACACAAGCAGCTTTGATTTTCAATTATGAATCTGTATTACAATTATTGTACAAGGCAAACCTGATGTGTAAATTGATTGCGGAATAATCATCCGGGGAAACTGTGTTAACATCTTAATTTACAATTAGACCGCATCTCTTGATTTTTTTGCATTTTTTGTGATATAGAACTTAAAATTTTGCCCGATTTTTGCTATATTAGCAAGAGGTATAAATAAGCGGAGTAAACAATTGCCGGATTTAATTGAATTTATTAATCGTATGCCCAAAGTGGAATTGCATCTGCATTTGGAAGGTTCCATACGTCCGGTAACCGCGCTGGAGTTATTTTACCGCCAAAATCCAGGTGCTCCGCATATAGATTATTCCGAGTTATCCAAACTCTACCGTTTCGACAGCCTGGGAGAATTTGTCAACGGTATGCAGCGCATCACCAATAATATTCAGTCCCTTGAGGATTTGCAACGCATAACCGCCGAATTACTGGAATCGCTTTGCAAGCAAAATGTCCATTATGTCGAATTTGATTGCGCTGTTCAGAAATACCTGGATATCGGTTTTCCCCTCGATGTGATCATTGATAGCATTTATACTGTCGTCAAAAATTTTCAGATGCAGAACCGTATTGTCGCCAATCTGAACATCAACCTGCTGCGGGGACATGGCCCGGAAAAAGCCGAGCGCCTGGTGCAACAGATTATCGCACTGAACCATCCATTTATTCGGGGCATTGGCTTATCCGGTGACGAGGCCGCAGTACAACAAAAAGAATTCACCCTCGCCTTTCAAATTGCCCGTGAAGCCGGTCTGCATCGCACCGCCCATGCCGGTGAATCGATGGGCGCGCAAAGTATCTGGGATGCCATTCATTATCTACAGGTAGAGCGTATTGATCATGGCACCCGCGCTAGTGAAGATGACCAATTGATGGATTACCTTGCCCTGTACAAAATACCCCTGACGCAGTGCCTGACCAGCAATGTCCGCCTCAAAGTTGTCGATAGTTATGAGCAGCATCCATTTCAACAATTTCTGCAACGGGGCATTTGCGTTACTTTAAACACCGATGATCCGCATGTGTTTGATATAACCCTGACCGGCGAATACCAGGTAGCTGCCATGACTTTTAATTTAACTGCGCTGGAATTGCGGCAGATCGTTTTAAATTCGATCCGGGCGTCTTTCATGAGTGATGAAGAAAAAAACCACATGCAAAGAATGATCGCTGTGGAAATTGATGCTTTATTGTCGCATATCGGCAGGGAAAAAACCGCTCTCGCTTGAATGATGGTACAAACAATTAAAATTTCCGGAAAATTAAAGGGGGAGAGGCATTATCGAATTATTAAATCGGCGCGATTATATACTAGTAATTCCTCTTTCTATATCAGCTTCAACTTGCTGAATTGCCTGCACGGTTCCCACGTCTTTCCAATAAATATTATCACAGACATGGCCGCGAATCAATTGTCCGGCGGCGGCAGCTTTGAGATAGACATCGATACTGTAAAATTTATCGGCGGGATAGGTGAGGAATAATTTGGGGTCAATAATTTGAATGCCACAGAAGGAAAATTCGCTAACATGACCAGTCGGTTTAGTTACGATTGTGTAATTGCCCGTTTTGGGATGCAGCCGACCGCAGAGGTGTAAGGTCTCATCGAACAATAATGGACGGCTCGATGGCCGTTTTTGCACGGCCAGGGAGGTTGTCGCGCCGCTGCGGCAATGGTTCTGATAAAATTCCTGTAGATCAATTCCGGAAATTATATCGACATTATGTACCAGCACGGGTTCGTCGCTGCGTAAAAAATTCAACATTTTTTTTATCCCACCGCCGGTATCCAATAAGTGTTCTTCACGACTGATCTTTATCGTTATTTTTGGATTTTGTTCAGCATATTTTTCAATAAAACGCTTAACTTGATCAGCATGGTGAAATATATTGATAATTATCTCATCAAATTTCCAATAACTTAACCTGTCCAGCACAATTTGCAATAACGTTTTACCACCTATCTGCACTAATGCTTTTGGTAAAGTATCGGTAAGCGGCGCCAAACGTGAACCGATACCGGCGGCCAGTATCAATGCTTTCATATTAAATTTCCTGTTTACCGGGTAAATCGCGGTGTTCAAGGGTAATTTGATACTGATCTTTCAACATGGCCGCGAGAGTTTCCGCACAATAGACGGATCGATGTTTGCCGCCGGTGCAGCCAAAAGCAACATACAAATGGGTGAACTCGCGCGCGTTGAAATTTTCAGCGGTTAGCTGAACCAGCGATGCGGCCAGCACAATAAATTGTTGCACCACCGGGTATTGGGCCAAGTAATCGGTTATCTGACGATCCTGTCCGGTAAAGTTTTTGAGTTCAGGTACATAGTGAGGATTCGGCAGGGCGCGGCAGTCAAAAACGAACCCACCACCATTGCCGTTAATATCCGGTGGCGGACCGGATTTGTGAAAGCCAAAACTATAAATTGTGATCTGTAATTTGGAGGTCATGTTTTCAGCCATTCGATTGATTAACCAGGTTTATAAATATATTTTTTAATTCCGGCAACTCGTTCATTATAGTCGGTTTTGCCAATAAAGTCCTCACATTCTGCAAAGCTGGGGGAATGCTGGATAAAAACGCGCGCTTACCCTTGACGCCGGCAAGATAGGCAAAAGCCGCCAGAGCCTGCATAATTCGGATCCAGCAATACGCATAATAATAACGCCGGAAATTATCCGCTGCAACGCCGGGATAGTTTTCAAGTCGCTGCAGATAATAATCGACCAACTCTTCGCGGATAACATCAGGGATTTCCGCTTTGGCATCGTATAACAGCGAGGCCAGGTCGTACTGCAATGCGCCGCGCCGGCCGGACTGGTAATCGATGAACCAGGGCTCGTCATTAAGGATCACAATATTGCGGGACTGAAAGTCACGGTACAGGAAATAGTCATGCCGTGCTTCAAGTAACGTCTGAAGCAGCGTTGAGAATTCCCTGTTTAATTTATTAAAACTCACCGGCACATCAAGTCGGGTTTTCAGAAAACGGCTGCGAAAATAACTGATATCGTGCCAGATGGCATCCGCGCCGAATACCGGGTACTGGTAACACAGAGTATAATCCAGGGTACGTCCGGCTGTGATCTGAAAATCCGGCAGTCGATCCAGCGCTTTTTTATAAAGCGATGTCAGTGCATCGGTGAATTTACCATTAGCGGTGCGTACTTTGCGGATACGTTCATAGAGTGTTTCATCGCCCAGGTCGGTTTCAAGGTAAATGCCATGCTTCTCATCGACGGCAAAAATGTCCGGCACCGGTAAGTTATTGCGTTTAAAATGGCGACTAAAACCGATAAAAGCGCGGTTCTCGGCCGCTTTGGCGCCGATGATGCCGATGACAGTCTGCTGTGCACCTAAAATGCGGAATATCTGCCGATCCGAGCCGTCGCCTTGCAGTTTAAGAACCTGCAACGGTTCGCCAAAAGTCTGCCGATAGAGAGCGAGTAAATGAGGTAATCGATTAACTGTCATATAAATCCAATTGTTTGGAACAAGTTAGTAAATATTGTTTTGCTATGCAAAAGGAATCTCATGTTCGTGAGCCAGGAGAGAATTTTATTTTTTGCATAGATCTCATAGATCGGCGCAGATAACTATTTAAACAAGCCCTATACCGGTTTACGAACCGGGAGTGTGACAGGTCAGGTTTTCATTATTTCCATGGAAATATTCTCATAATTTAGTAAATTTTCGAATCGGATTGCATGACCATTTTTCCCGATAATAATACACCTGTCGCGTTTTTGCCTTATATTACATTACCGAGGTAATGGTATGTCATTAAAATGGACCTGTTCGGCTTTTTCACAATTAACGACCGGGGAATTGTACACCATCCTGCAGGCGCGCCAGGCAGTGTTTGTGGTGGAGCAGCATTGTCCGTTCCCGGAAATTGACGGACTCGATCCGCAATGCCGGCACCTGCAGGGCCGCAACAATGATACGCTGGTTGCTTATTGCCGCATTGTGCCGCCGGGTGTAAAATTTGCTGTACCATCCATAGGCCGGGTGCTGACCACGGCAGAGGGACGCGGTCATGGCTATGGTATTGCCCTGATGGAGCAGGCGGTGCGCATTACAGCCGAACTTTATCCCGGCATGGATATGCTGGTCGCGGCGCAAACCTACCTGGAAAAATTTTACAATCGTTTTGAATTTTACCGGACAGGTAATAATTACCTGGAAGACGATATACCGCACATTGATATGTTGCGTAAATATCTCGGTTAATTGTTGTAGTATTTTCAGAAAATGAGCAGGAGGGAGGCGGAATAATTTATCCGCAGATTACGCAGATAATGTAGATTTATTTATAGCAACAAGGGGCAGCAGTCCCTGGTTCAGAGTGTACCGTTGATATATAGATATACGCGCATTGCATATAAACAAAGCACTCCAATTATATTATATTGTGGGATTTGCTTTTTCTACTTTATACCGCAAAATATATTTTGAATTATGTAATTATTTATCTAATTTATTATTATGAATGAAATATCAATAATAATTATTACTCAAAACGAAGCGGGACACATACGCGATTGTCTGTCCAGTATAAGCTGGGCGGATGAAATCATTGTAGTCGATGGCGGCAGTTCCGATGATACCCTGGCAATTTGTCGTGAATTTAACGCCACCATCTATGAAAATCCCTGGCCGGGATTCGCCGCCCAAAAGCAATATGCGCTGGATCGCGCCACCAAGCCCTGGGTTATGAGCATCGATTCCGATGAACGGGTTACCGAGTCTTTAAAACAGGAAATTCAAACCCTTTTGCAGTCCCCGGACCCGGATATTGCCGGGTATTCCATACCACGCCTGAGTTCATTTCTCGGTAAACCCATCCGTCATGGCGGCTGGTATCCGGGGTATCAAATGCGGTTGTTCCAAAAAAGCAAAACCAGGGTTTCGCAATCACGGGTACACGAAGGTTTTATTGTTGAAGGACAATGCGGCCGCTTGCGCAATGATCTGCTGCATTTCACCCATGTTACCATCGAAGCAAGCCTGTCGCGTATGAATCGCTATTCCAGCCTGGAAGCGCAGGATCGCTTTGAGCACAATGGTAACCGGCGCATTCATTGGTACGATATTACACTGCATTCGTTATCGGCGTTCTGGCGTCAATATGTGACCCTGCAGGGCTTTCGGGACGGGATGCATGGATTTATACTGGCGACCGTTACTGCCATGGTTAAATCGGCTCTGTATATGAAATTGTGGGAACAGCAACAAAAACGGGATTGAGCCTCATTATTACCTGTGTTGTTATTTATTATCCTTTTGTAAGAAGTGTTTTTCTTCCGGTACAAGTACGGGAAAATTAATAGACAACGCC
This sequence comes from bacterium, assembly GCA_029561455.1. GTDB lineage: Bacteria > Zhuqueibacterota > Zhuqueibacteria > Residuimicrobiales > Krinioviventaceae > Fontivivens. The sequence goes on along the minus strand of JAKQIY010000068.1, from coordinate 188,840 downwards.
TTCCGGTTTAACTTGAGGTCTTTTGATACAAATCAAGCAGGGGGGAAGTTGAAAAGTGATTTTTTGTGGCACGGGGGTAACAGTGAGTAAGGTAAAATAATTATCACAAAGAAATAATTTTTATCAAACTGGTGTGGCTCAACGGATACAAATTTTTTTGATTCCTGTGAAAATAAATTTTTTCCGCTTAAAGTATAACTTTTTAAAACATATTTTATTGAAAGAATCAATAGATAATACAATTACTTCAAGTGATGCTTTAAATGTAATATTTCTGTATTACTCTATCACTTTTACTGTTACAAAATGTCATTAAATGATCAGTAGTTTATTTTACGGAATGAGTATGGTTATAATGGAGAGCACCACTTCTATAAATATTATCTGCAAAATAACAATAATACGGTATAATAAAAAGACATTTACACCATAGTTACTGATTACAAATATGTAAAGATTACAGTTTTTTGTGTTGTAAAAATGTATCAAAATCTTTAAATTACTATATAAGCAACAAGTTATAAATAGATCTTATCTTATCATTCAAGACAGAGTAATCGACTTATGACTATTCCAGAAGCCGGCGCGGCACAGGATGTAAAGAATAAATGTATATCCGTAGATATTAATATTGCCGATTTTTTAAACGAATACAAGGAACTCCAGCTTTTAAGCGGCGACGAGCAAAAAAGCTCGCTGATCGAGTTACTCAAAGGCCGTTTTCAGGGCTCGGAGGAACTGTTGGAAGTGACTGTCGGGGACAAGACAGCTCGATTAGACTGGCATTACACTAAAAATATCCCAAAAGCCGAAGCCCTGAATCAACAAGCCTTGCAGTATATCCGCGAAAAAAAGTTTACCGAAGCGCTGCAATGCTGGGCCAACGCTATCGAGATCAATCCGATCGACCCGGATTACCATTATAACCTGGGACTGGCATTTATCGGCGCTCAAAAGAATGATGAAGGCATTAATTGCTGCCTGGAGTCGCTGCGTATTTGTCCGGTTTATTACCGTTCCTGTTTTGTGCTGGGCAGTATTTATACCAAAATGCGTCAGTATGAAAAAGCCCAGGAATTCATGCGCACCGGGTTGTTGCTGAATAACAGCAATGTGCAGGCCTGGGTGAACCTGGGAGCTTTATACAGTATACTACGTAAATTTGACGAAGCGATTCGCTGCTTTGATCGCGCTATCGAACGTTCGCCCAAAGAGATCAAGGCATACCTGGGCATGGGTAAAATTTACCATGGTAAAAAGGATTATGAGAATGCCGAGCGCTATTATAATGTAGTGGTCAAACTCGATCCGGAAGGTAATTTTGGCAAGATGGCCCGACAACTACTGGCAAGTCTGGATTTTACCGAGAACATCAAACCGGCAGCGGATCAGCAGCCGGTTAAACCTGAAGAAGCAACCGAAGAACAAATTCCTGAATATGTTAACACGTTGTATGCCGAAGGTTATCAGTACTTCATCGACGGCAATTATGATAAAGCGATTGATGCATACCAGGAATACCTGAAATACAATAAAAACGATGCGGATGTTTGGGCGTCGCTGGCGTCGAGTCAGGCCCGCAACGGCAGCCTGGAAAATGCCGTCGAATCGATTACCAGAGCGCTTTCGTACGAGACCGAAAACAATGCTATATTCTATAAACAGGCGGCAATTATTTACGACCACCTGGAACGCTATGCCGAAGCCGGCGATGCGGCGCGTCATGCTGTGGAACTGGGTAAACAGGACAGTATTATTTTAACCCTGATCGGCAAAAGTTTTATTTATCAGGATAAATGGAACGAAGGATTGAATTTTCTTGAAGATGCCGTAAAATTGAATCCCAATAATTTGACGGCGCGTTATCACCTGGGGATAACCTTGAAAAAGCTGGGACAAAACGACAAGGCGTTGGAAAATTTTGAAGAGATTATCTGGTCAAAATTCAAATCGCCGTTAAAAAACAAAGCCCGTGAAGCCATGCAGGAGATAACGGGATAACAAAAAGCTAACTTGTTAATAATATGTAAATTATCAAACCAGGCAGCTACCTGCCGAAAATCCAAATCCTGAATATTTGTGCATAATATTAGTTATGTTAACTTGCAAATATCAATCCTCCTCCGGTTCATAGCCTGTCTGTATCATCCTTTTGAGCAAAACTTGACAACATTTCTTACCCCTTTTTTTTTATTTTGATTACCTGCTAAAAACAAAAAAGCGAAATAATTTTTAGTCCAATTATTCCGCTTTTTGTTCATATAGTTTATTTTAATTATTTAACGACAAATACTACCAGTTTCTTTTGAATAATAAATTGTTTAACGATGGTTTTATTTTCCAGGTGCGGCCGCGCTTTTTCATCATTGAGCGCTATCTTGATCATTTCTTCATCATTTGCATTGGCAGGCGCGGTTATCTGGGCGCGGATTTTACCGTTTATTTGCACTCCCAGGTTAATTGTATCCAGCGTCAACATGTTTTCATCATAATCCGGCCAGGCAGCGTTAAAAATACTGTATGGCTTGCCAAGTTGTTCCCACAACTCTTCGGCAATATGCGGCGTAAACGGCGCCATTAACCGAACTAGTGTATATAATACTTGATTTAACAAGGATTTAGATTGTTTTTCCGGTGGTGTGTCCTGGATATACAAATAGATCTGGTTAACAAATTCCATAATCCGGCTGATTGCGGTATTAAAATGGAATCGTTCCAGATCCTGCGTGGCATATTTAACGGCATAATGCATTTGCCGGATTACCGGCATGACGGCATCGTCATAACCATCTACAAGTGGTTTATTTTCAAGGGTTTGCTCAAAGAGACGAATAACCCTTTTTACAAACCGGTGAATACCGACGATCCCTTCATCGCTCCAGTCGCCGCCATCTTCATAAGCGCCCATGAACATCATATACATACGGAAAGTATCGGCGCCATATTCGTTGACAAATTTATCGGGATTGACTACGTTACCGCGCGACTTGGACATTTTGGCGCCGTTACTGGTGATCGTTCCCTGGTGCACCAGGCGTTGAAACGGCTCATCGAAATTGATCAAACCGAAATCATACAGCGCTTTGGTGAAAAATCGCGCATATAACAGGTGCATGACCGCGTGTTCCGCCCCGCCGACATACTGATCGACCGGCAGCCAGGCATTGGCAAGCTGTGAATTAAAAGCTTTATCCTGCAAATGTGGATTGGGATAGCGTAAAAAATACCAGGATGAACATACAAAAGTGTCCATAGTATCTACTTCACGGGTTGCCGGCTTGCCGCATTTGGGACATTTGGTATTAACAAAGTCCGGATTGGTTACCAGCGGTGATTTACCGCGCCCTGTAAAATCAACTTTTTCAGGGAGTTGCACTGGCAAGTCCTTTTCCGGAACCGGCACTTCACCACAAGTGGGACAATAAATGATCGGTATTGGCGCGCCCCAGTATCTCTGTCGTGAAATCAGCCAATCCCGCAGCTTGTAAGTAATTTTGGCATTACCCATATTATGCTGTACAAGCCAATCGATTATTGCCTGCTTGCCGGCGACCGATTCCGTGCCGTTGAATTGCCCGGAATTGACCATAATACCAGGAGTTACATAAGCTGCTTCAAGTTCTACATTAGATGGTTTGCCGGTTTTGCTTATCACTTCTCGAATTGGCAGATTATACTTGTGGGCAAATTGAAAATCACGTTCATCATGCGCCGGCACAGCCATCACCGCGCCGGTGCCGTAAGTATATAATACATAATCGGCTATCCAGACCGGCACTTTTTCGTTATTCAGGGGATTTATACAGTAACTGCCTGTGAATACGCCGGTCTTTTCCCGCTCGGTGGACAAACGTTCAATCTCGCGGGCTTTGCGGGTTTGCAGGATATAGTCATTGATCGCCTGGCGGTTCTCCGGGGAGGTTAATTTGTCAACCAGCGGGTGCTCCGGGGCAAGTACCATATAGGTAACGCCAAAAACCGTATCCGGCCGGGTAGTAAATATTTCAATGGTTTCCTGCAGATCGGCCACTTGGAATTTGATCAAGGCGCCGACACTTTTGCCGATCCAGTTTTTTTGCATAGTAATGGTCTTTTCCGGCCAGTCGATACGGTCGTGGCCTTCTAAAAGCCGTTCGGCATAATCGGTGATCTTGAAAAACCACTGTTCAAGATCTTTCATGATCACTTCACTGTCACAACGTTCGCAATGGCCCTCTACTACCTGCTCATTCGCCAGTACAGTTTGACAACTGGGGCACCAGTTGACCGAAGCTTTTTTACGATAGGCCAGTTTGTTTTTATAGAGTTGCAGGAACAGCCATTGCGTCCATTTGTAATATTCCGGCGAACTTGTATTGATCTCTTTATCCCAGTCGTACATAGCGCCCATGGCTTTGAGTTGGCCGCGAATAAAATTGATATTGTTTTCCGTACTGGTCGCCGGATGTTTGCCGGTTTTTATAGCATAATTTTCTGCCGGTAATCCGAACGCATCATAACCCATTGGTTCAAAGACATTGTAACCCTGCATCCGTTTAAAACGCGCCCAGGTATCAGTGGGCCCGTAATTATACCAGTGCCCGATATGCAGTTTATCGCCGCTGGGATATAAAAACATTACCAGGCAATAAAGTTTTTTATTGTTATTGGACAAGTCCACTTTATAGAGTTGAGTTTCTTCCCACCTTTTTTGCCACTTTTTCTCATTTTCTGCAAAATCCAAAATTCCGGCCATGATACTTTCCTGATTCTTTATCTGATAAACGGTTGAACGATTTATATTAATGAATGACAATTTAATATAAATTTTTAAATTTTCAAATTATAAATTGAACCGATTACGATATACTCGATAAATGTATGCCCCGAATTGCAAAACGAAAATAATACCGGATGGGTATAACGGAATAGTTTTGTGATTTACAATCATTCAGTTCGGCTATTTTTATCGGCTCTATTCTATATGGTTTTCAGTGGGTAATTTTGCATAATAAACTATTGTTTAAAATTTAAAAGGCAAAAAAGAACTCTATTTGCTTCCATAATCGTTTAAATATAAAAGACTTGGAAAGTCTTTACTCTTTTTTCCCTCTGCGTCCTCTGGGTTCACTGCGGTTTCATTCTTATATTTTACCGCAGAGGACGCCGAGAACGCGGAGAAAAGCATTCAAATGATTGTTATTATAGGTCTTATTGATAGCAGTTTTATTTACTAATTTTTTAGTTTAAAAGGTTGTTATTTGAATGGCAGGCAATATTTTCTATAAACACAAGTTTAATGTAATTATTGTTGCTCAACAAAAAGTTACATTAACCAGGTCTTAAAAACTAATATGACTGAATCCTTGTTCTTAAAATAGCAGGAGAATTACCCTTACAAACAATATAGAACCTTTTTATCCTCTTATTTGAGCAAGATCATTTTAATATTTTTACTAAAATTACCGGACTGAAAATGTAAAACATAAATTCCTGATGGCGCGGCCAGGTTCTGTTTATCTGTACCATTCCAGGCTATACTATGATACCCGGAGTTTAACCGGGTATTGAGCACTGTTTTAATGAGTTTACCTTGCATAGTAAAGATCGATATGGCAGCATGTCCGCTATGAGGCATTCCCACTAATAAACTCGTTGAAGAATTAAAGGGATTGGGATAGTTTTGGGATAATTCATAATTATCCGGTACCCCGGAGATATTGACAGCCGAAATTGATGTCGCTAAATGCAACACCACCGGAATTATCGAAATCGCCGAATCAGGATCATTGCTGTGGATTAAAATGTTGCTGTTATAAATGTCATTAGTAAATTCATTACTATTGTTTAAAATAAATACTTGCGCCCTGGCTAGCCCGGGTGCAAGTACGAGGTTTGCAGGTTCTGGAATAGAGATCCAGTCGACAGTTGCTTCTATGCCCGAAACCTGTAATGTAGTATCACCCAGGTTGGAAATGATCAGACTGTCTTTAATGGGTAAATCCTCTTCATTCAAATAATAGACAAAGGCATGAGGGGTAATAGAAATTTGTGGAAATTTAGGAGGTTTAACATGAATATAATCGGTTTTTTCTTTAATATCAATTCCACCGGACCCTGAAACCATAAAGCTGACGGAAAATTTTCCACATGACCTGTAGGTATGTTCGGTATTCATCAGAGTACTGGAATCACCGTCGCCAAATTTCCACAAACATGTGGTTATTTCACCGCTTGACATATTTTCAAATTTAACAGTTAGCGGACAATATCCTGAAACCGGAGTTGCAGTAAATTCAGCAACAGGCGGTTGCACGGTAACTTGAATATAGTATTCTTTAACCAACTCTTGACTCCCTCCCGGTCCTGTTGCCTGCAAACTGACTGTATACTTGCCGGAATCAAGATATGTATGTTCAGGATTTTGAAGCGAACTGGAATCGCCATCCCCGAATCGCCATGACCAGGTGTGAATATCGCCGCTGGATAAATTGGTAAAACGTACAGTTAACGGAAAGGGGCCGGATAATGGAGCGGCGCTAAAATCGACTAGTGGCAAAGGTAATGTGACACTTATGAAATCGGGTTTTGTCAACTGATGGCTCCCCCCCGGCCCGTTTACAGTCAAGCTAACTGAATAACTGCCGGCGCTGGTATATGTATGAACAGGATTTTGTGTTGCGCAGGAATCGCCGTCACCGAATTTCCATAGCCACAAATCAATGAAACCGGAAGCCAGGCTGGTGAATTGTACAATCAAGGGCCTGGGGCCGCTTACCGGTGCCGCAGTAAAATCTGCATGGGGAGCTAGTGGCATAACTGTAATTAAAGATTCCTTTGTGATACTATCATTGCCTCCCGGCCCACTTATATATAAACTGACGGAATATGAACCGGCAATTGTATAGGTATGCGTGGGATTTGGGGTTACACTGGAATCCCCGTCACCGAATTTCCACAAATACGAAGATATTTGACCGGTTGAAAAATTGGTGAATTGCACAGTTAATGGTATGACGCCGGATGTCGGTTCGGCAGTAAATTCAGCGGCTGGTGGAGGATACAAAACAGAAATATACGATTCCTTGTTTAATTGATCGCTGCCCCCCGGACCGACAACACTGAGATTAACGGAATAGTTGCCGGGATTGTTATAGGTATAGAGTGGATTTTGTTGATTACTAAAGACACCATCTCCGAAACTCCATAGCCAGGTTTGGATAAAACCAGTCGATAACGATGAAAATTGTACGGTTAACGGCATTATTCCTGAAACCGGAAAAGCAGAAAAATCCGCAACCGGCGGTGGATAGCCGATGGTGATGAGGGAATTTTTTACCACCCGGTGACTGCCGCCAAGCCCTGAAACGGTTAGAGAGACTGTATATGTACCGGGATAATTAAAAGTATGATCAGGATTCTGCTCTGAACCTGAGGCATTATCGCCAAAATCCCATTCCCACTTATCAATAAAACCGGTTGAACGGTCGGTAAAATGAACCAGCAATGGGAATATACCGCTAACCGGTGATGCCTGAAAATTGGCAACCGGTTTTGGAAACTGATAAAGGTATACACTGTTACCAAAATACCCGTCTCCGCCAGACGGTACCGGATAGGAGTGTCCGATGTGATCGCCATTATCATCATACATTGGTGTTTCATTATGATGCGGGTCATGAACTGCAGAAAAATTAAAAGCCTCCCGAAATGAAATAAAACCATTATTGTCATCATCAGCATCGACTGGAATATTATAATTATCCGATTTTTTAAGCGCCCAGATTACATTGCGGATAAAATCATTATCCCAGGACGATAATTCTTCAGTAGTTGGGGTCATAATAACCCGGTTTGTGCTTGACAGATCGTTGATAAAACCGCCGCTAAAGCAGTTCATAAACGTAAAGGTCATTGCTTGTACCGGCAGCCTGGCGGCCATTTCGGCCAGTTGGTCATCAAATAATAGGCCATCGTACATCATAACAGCTTCATCGATACTAACCCAATCATTCATATCACCGTCATCATTGACATCCAAACCATCATATAAGCCCTGGTTATCCGTATCCGTTCCGTCAGCTTCCAGGTAATTGATGTTATAATTTATATCAATATCCAGATGATTGTCGAGGCCGGCATCAAACAGCATATAATTATTGCCCGGTACACTGGTTCCGGCATAATTATAATTATCTATTAATTCATCGATTGTCCCCCAGTCATCTTCATCATAAACACCAGTTGCGGGATTATACGGAGGATTTCCATCCCCGTCATAATCATATTCGGCTCCACTCATTGAACTGATATAGCCGTCTTTATTTGTGTCCCCTTTCAAGTAGTCGACAAACCGTTCGATAAAAACATCATTATCACTGACTGTGCCCTGGTTCTCAAAATAGATATTGGTAAAATGGCTGACATATTTATTACGATAATAATTAAAAGAATTTTTGGATGTGTAGTATTCTTTACGGCATGCCCAATTATCCATGCCATGATTACGGCGGTAATCGCCGCCGGTAAACAGACTGCGGAGTTTAAAATCATTTTCAAGATAATCCTTATCGTTGTCATTATGATCGACCGAAGCCCGAGCTGATAAATAGCCATAATAAACTGATTCTGGTCCGTCATACCCATATCCATGACTGGTAGTGAATATAAACACCTGGTCATTGGTGTCGCAAATTTGTTCAAGATCTGTAAACACAGCGTCAAGATCGATCTTTGTAGCCGGATAATCAATTAAATTATCCGGATTAGAACCGGAGGGATTTAAACCATCATAATTAAAAACAAATATTGAAGCAGGTTTAAAATTATAAAAATTTTGTAGCATGTCATAATACATAAAAGTCATATCATTCCAAAAGCGCGCTTCAGAGGAGCCGTTTAGCAGAATGACATATTTGTCGACAGTTTCATCAGCGGCGGCGATTTGCGTGGGTTTTGCAGGAATCTTGTCCGGCAAGGTTGCATACTCCTGGGGACCGGCGCCACTGCGCACTTGCACATGAACAGCATCAGTGGCATGGTTGCCGGATATATCGTGGACGGTTAATATCGCCTGGAATGACCCAGGAAACGGGTAGCTATACTCAACTGGGCCGTAAATAGTCGAGCGATAATCCACATGCCTGTCGCCATCGAAATCCCACTCATAAAACGTTATATCATTTTCCGGACTAGAGCCGCTTCCATAAAAAGTTGTCTTTTGACCTGAAAAAGTAATGATATCCTGCCCGGCATAGGCAACGGGTCTTTCATTTTCAGAATTTTTTGAGGGTTGGGAAAGACAAGCCACCGTGACAAAAAGGATCACTAAAACAACGTAAATTCTACTCATGTTAAACCCCATTGTAATGAGAGTTTTATTAACGTGCTAAATTGATATACGGTATCAACGATTATATTGAAAATGAATTAATTATATCCCACGTTACTGAAGGATGATTAGTCGGGTTTAGAAGCGATGACGGGATATTTCCTTGTTTGTATATTGATATATAGTTACCAACTGTTGATAATGCGGAAAATAATAAAATAAAACAGGTCCACGATTGAGCGATAACTATATAGTTTTTATAGTATCAAAAAGGTCAGTTATAGTGATTTATCAAGAAATAACCGACGATGATAAATGACAGAATATTAAATAAAAAAGGCTCAACAACCAGCGTTGTTGAGCCATGTCGGGGCGAGTGGATTCGAACCACCGACTTCCTGCTCCCGAAGCAGGCGCGCTAACCGGACTGCGCTACGCCCCGTAAGGTTAAAATATTTGCAAAATCCCTAAACTTAATAATGTAACAATTGTTGCGGACATAAGCAAGCCAAAAATTGCAGCAAGCACAGATTTCCAAAAATTTAATCCAAAAATATAGGCAGCCAGAGTGCCGGTCCACGCCCCGGTCATAGGTAAGGGAATACCGATAAAGACTACCAGTCCCCAAAATTCATATTTTTCAATCATTTTGCCTTTTTTGCGGGTTCGGGCAAATAACCATTCGAAAATACGGTTAAACCGGGGATAGGGTTTGAGCCAATTGTATATTTTATCAAAAAATAATAACAAAGGAATTACCGGGATCATATTCCCTAAAATTGCAAAAAAGACTGCCGAAAAAATTGACATACCACCGCCAATCGGCGGTTGCGCCAGGGCCCAGGGAATAGCGCCGCGCAATTCGATTATAGGTAGTGTTGAGATGATGATAGTTATTACTTCTTTAGGTAACGAGGATAGAAATGTCGTTATTTGTTCAGTCATTTATACTCCATATTTTCCTAGTTCATTAATTCCAGAAAAAACTTTTAATTACCAATTTTATAAATTTCACTGTATCGTTAACCAGGTGGATAGAACTGGATTCGCTGCCATATCGTGTTTCTACAGGAATTTCCAGGAAACGGCACTGTTGTTTACCCAGCCGCAGGATCATTTCAGATTCAAACTGAAATCCCATTTCACGGAATAAAGCGCGATCGAGGCACGTCACACGCATAGCGCGAAATCCGCACTGGCTGTCATGGATCCTTTGCATACCGGAACACAGGGAAAGTATAATCGAAGTTATCCCGTTGCTGAGAATACGGTGAAACGGCATTTTTACACCCCATTTTTGCCGGTTTCCCAATATTATATCGGCCTGATCGTTGGCAATTGCCTGCAAAAAAGCGTCAATTTGCCCGGTTTGATGTTGACCGTCGCCATCCATAGTCAATATCCAGCTATAGCGATGCTCCTGAGCATAGCGAATTGCGGACAGCAGGGCCGCGCCTTTACCGCGATTTTGACTATGGGTCAGTATATTAACCGGCAGTTGTGACAGGATTGCCGCCGTGTTATCCGTCGAGCCGTCATTGACGACAAGGATATTGCCCGGTTTAACGATCCGGTGCACCCGGTCTAACAATTCTCCGATAAATCGCTCTTCATTAAAAACCGGTATGACTAATAAAACCGGACTCGTTGATGCCATATTTATCCATTATAAAGAACAAAACAATGACCGGTATATGATGTTTACCGGTTATACCGCCTGGTATTACTTTAATCGCTTGAAAAGATTAAAGCCATTTTTAGTTTCGACGATGCTGCCGACTTCATTGACCTTTAGTTTCAGGATTTCATTTTCAATTTCCGCAGCAAAATCGCCCTTGTCGAAAAAGCCCAGATCGCCGCCTTTGGCAGCGCTGGGAGAAATGGATTTGGTTTTAGCCAGTTCGGAGAAATCCTGGCCCGCTTTGAGCTGTTTTAATATGTCCTCAGCTTCGGCGCGGGTCTTAACCAGTATATGCAGGGCGCGATATTCGCCTGCGGCATCCACCGGCGCAGCGCTGCTTAATGATCCTTTCCATATCCAGCCGGTTATTTGCACTTTAACCCAGTTATCGCGTTCCAGAATAACCGACATTTCTGTGCCTTGCAGCAGCGAGCCCATTTTTTTACCGCCCGGCGCTGTGCGCAGGTTTTCTTCCGGTACTTTTAAATACATTTTCGACGATAATTCCTGGGCGAATAGGGTTTGTATCGGTAATAAGGCCAATATAAATGCAGCCAAAATAGAAAATTTTGTATACTTGCTCAAAACATCAACCTCCGGTTAAATAATAGCATTTATCATATCAGATTAAAATACAAATTTTTTCAAAAAAATCACAGTGTTTTGTTTATTATAATTATGCAACAGTTTGTAAATATGACGCAGTTAGTCTTGCCAGTTTTTGACTTCATCGACTAATGATGCAACAATATCTTGTTCGGCAATTTTACGGATAATTTTCCCTTTTTTAAACAATATGGCGCTGTGTTTACCGCAGGCAATGCCCAAATCCGCTTCTTTAGCTTCACCGGGGCCGTTTACCGCGCATCCCATGATCGCCACAGTCAAACGTCTTTTTTCTCCGGCCAGTTTTTTTTCTATTGCAGTTACCAGGCTGATCAAATCGATTTCGGTGCGGGCGCAGGTGGGACAACTGATTATATTAATGCCGTGCGGATATAAATCGAGGTTTTTCAGAATTTCAAAACCGATAATCACTTCATCCACCGGGTCGCCGGTCAGCGACACCCGCAGGGTATCGCCAATACCTTCAGCTAATAAAATACCCAGGCCAATTGCGGATTTGACCGTACCCGACCGCAGCGTCCCCGCTTCGGTTACGCCGATATGCAGGGGCACATTGGTTTGCTGCGCCGCCATCCGGTAAGCCTGGATGGTTTTCAAAACATCGGATGATTTGAGGGATAATACCAGGTTTTCCGCGCCGAATTCCCGGCAAATAGCAATGTTTTTTAAACCGCTTTTCACCAGGGCGGCAACCGTAGCGCCTCCCTCCTCTTGTAAAATCGATTTTTCGATGGAACCGGAATTCACGCCAACCCGGATCGGTATATTACAGGAAACCGCTTTTTGTATGACCTGGCGAATGCGTTCACGGTCGCCAATGTTACCGGGATTGATACGGATTTTATCCGCGCCGGCATCCATAGCGCCCAGCGCCAGACGGTAATCAAAGTGAATATCGGCAACCAGCGGTACGGTAACCGCTTTTTTAATTGCCGCAAAACCCTGCACCGAGTCCTGATCTGGTACAGCCAACCTTACGATCTGGCAGCCGGCGTTAACCAGGCGGTCTATTTGTGCGATCGAGCCCTGCACATCGGCGGTTTTGGTATTGGTCATGGACTGGACTGAAACCGGCGCGCCCCCACCGATTCCGACGTTTCCAACTGTGACTTGTTTGGTAATTGTTCGTGACAAAATTTTTTCCGAAAATATGTTAATGATGATAAGTAACAATTATTTAATAATTTGCATTTCCCTGCCAACTAGTGCAAAAGCTTGCAGCAGTTTATCCAGGTCGGCTTTTTCATGCGCGGCGGAAATTTGTACGCGAATGCGGGCCAAACCACGCGGTACGACCGGGTAACTGAAACCGATGACATATATGTCCTCGGCGAGTAAACGTTCCGCCATTTGATGCGCTTTTTTTTCATCATAGAGCATAACGGCAACTATTGGGTGGATGCCGGGTTTGATATCAAATCCCAGCCCGGAAATTTTTTCCCGGAAATATGTGGTATTCTCTTCCAGCTTGTCGCGCAGGACAGTTGATTCCGAGAGCATGTCCAGAACGGCCAGAGTTGCGCCGGTAATGGCCGGGGCCAGCGAATTGGAGAACAAATAGGGACGGCTTTTCTGACGCAGGAACTCGATCAATTCTTTTCTGCCGCTCACACAACCGCCGGAAGCGCCGCCCAGGGCTTTACCAAAAGTAGTGGTGATCAGATCAACCCGGCCCATTACATCGCAATGCTCGGTAATACCGCGTCCTCGTTTACCCATAAAACCGGTGGCATGGCAGTCATCCACCATGACCAGTGCGTCATATTTATCCGCCAGGTTGCAAATCTTTTGCAGCGGGGCTATATCGCCATCCATCGAGAAAACTCCATCAGTGGCAATGATCCGGTATTTGGCGGCAGCAAATTCCTGTAATTTATTTTCCAGGTCGGTCATGTCGCAGTGTTTATATATCGCGCGCTGAGCTTTGGCCAGGCGAATACCGTCGATAATCGAGGCATGGTTCAGTTCGTCGGTTATAATCGCACAATCCTTGTCAAAGAACGGTTCGAAAACTCCGCCGTTGGCGTCGAAACAGGCGGCGTACAAGATAGTATCCTCAGTGCCTAGGAATTGCGATACCTTAGCTTCCAGAGTTTTATGAATTTCCTGGGTACCGCAAATGAACCGCACGGAAGATAAACCAAAGCCCCACTGCTCCATTGCCTTTTGCGCCGCAGCAACTACCCGTGGATGGCCGGAAAGGCCTAGATAATTATTAGCGCAAAAGTTTAAAACCTTCTGACCGGATTGTACTTGTATACGCGCGCCTTGCGAACTGGCGATAATCCGTTCCTGTTTGTAGAGGCCGGCATCACGGATTTCCTGCAACTGGTTTTGCAGATCAATTTTCATTTTTCCAAACATACACCCTCCGGCATTAACCGTTTTAATGTATTACATGAAGTAAATTTCTTTTTCACCTGATATATCTCGATTAACGTTAGTCAACCTGTCAATGTACAAGATCGGCTGGTCGGATGAAAAATTTTTTTCATTTCACCAACAGAGTGTCGCTTTAATGGGACAACCGATTTTCAATTTTAAATCTTCAATAAACTGATAATTTGTATTTTTTCCATATTATAAAACCATATTTACTCAAACTCAAGTATTACTTTACCGGAATTGCCGGACAGCATGGCATCGAAACCTTTTTGAAAATCCTGAAACGGAAAGCGATGTGTTAGCACCGGAGAAATATCCAGTCCGCTTTGCAGCATGGTTTCCATTTTGTACCAGGTTTCAAACATCTCACGACCATAGATGCCTTTAATAGTCAGTCCTTTAAAAATGATCTGTTCCCAGTTAATCAACGCCTGACCGGGCAGAATACCCAGCAAAGCTATACGGCCGCCGTGATACATATTTTCCAGCATGGACTCAAACGCCACCGGGTTGCCGGACATTTCCAAACCGATGTCAAAGCCGATCAGCCCCAGTTCTTTACGGCAGTTTTCTATTGAGGTCTGCTGCACATTAATAGCGCGGGTCGCGCCCATTTTGCGTGCCAGGTTGAGCCGATAATCATTTACATCGGTGATGACGACATTCCTGGCGCCAACGTGTTTGACAATGCCCACAGCCATACAGCCGATCGGCCCGGCGCCGGTGATCAAGACATCTTCACCAACCAGATCGAAAGAAAGCGCGGAATGGGTGGCGTTGCCATAGGGGTCAAAATACGCAGCGGTTTCATCGGGGATATTGGAGCTCAGTTTCCAGGCGTTTGATGCCGGCAGGCACAGATATTCGGCAAAACAGCCGTCACGATTGACGCCAATACCGATTGTATTGGTGCATAAATGTCCGCGCCCGGCCCGGCAGCTTCTACAGACGCCACACACGATATGGCCTTCACCGGAGACCCGGTCGCCGACCTGGTAACGGGTAACATTTTGGCCTTTTGCAACAACTTCTCCGACAAATTCATGGCCGATGATCATGGGGGTTTTTATGGTGCGCTGCGACCAGTCGTCCCATTTATATATATGCACATCCGTACCACAGATCGCGGTTTTTTTGATTTTTACCAGTAAATCTGTATTACCGATTTCCGGAACCGGCATTTCCTCCAGCCACAAACCGGGTTCCCGGTATTTTTTAACCAACGCCTGCATTTTTTGCATAAATGTCCTCATTATTTTCTTTGTGGTTCACAACCATTATCTATATGTGAAAAAATAGTCTCATTGAATATAGAAATATATTTACGGGTAAAACCGGGTGTGGTAGATTAGAGCGGACTTGATCGGGACGGGCATAGTTATAAAAATTTCTTATGGAATACAAATTTGTAATAAACGACCAGTCTATGATTTAACAGGTTTCTTTGCAGCCGTAAGTGTAATAAACTCTATGGGTTGTTTCTGTTCCCAGATACACAATAGGGAATCCTCGTTTTGTTCTGTCAGAACAAGTTCGCCCTGGGTTGCAACTTCAAGATCGACCGGGGTCAGGGTGATCAATTTATAGGTCACGCGCGAATCCGGCAGGGATGGGTACCAGAACTGGCTGCCGTGCAGATTGATACGTTCGCTGTTAATGCAACATTCATTACTTTGCAGCGCATTGGCCGGAACAGAGGCGGCAGTCAGTTCACAAAATTCACCCTCATAATATATGCGCATTATTTCCGGGAACAGCGAGAGCGGTAAATGCACCTTGTATAAATTAACATGATCCGAGTTCATCAGCTTGCGGATAAATTGAAAATCCTTGCTGTTGCTGTATCTGGCTTTTTCCAAAATTTCCCAGGTAACTGTCTGGTTGCCAACAATAATCTTATCAACCTTTAATGAATCATGCAGGTAAAAATAAATGTCATTGGTCTCACTCAGGTATTTGATTTGCAGAGTGTCAATAGCAATGATCTTGTTTTCATCCGGCAGGAACTTGATTTGCAGATTATGGGAGGATATATCATTTTGTATTTTAATGTCGGAATTCATGCACTCCAAAATGGATAAAAGAGTCAAAAAAACCAGGGATAAAAACACCACAGAGAATTTTTGCATAGCTACTCCAAAATAATTGATATTAAAATATAGAAAATAGGCCGTTAAGAGTCAAGCGCTATGATGAGCAAGAACTGATTGTTTTTGACAAACGAATATCAAGTTGAATTCTCAGTATTTCACAGAAAATTTTTATTGATTTAGCAAAGAAAAATGACTAAATTTAATTTCAATTTTGTGTTAATAATGCCGATATTTAACTGGCAATAAATACAAGATTGAAACTCTTGAAACAATAAAATGTTCACAATTAATCTACAATGAAGGGTTGCAAAACCTGACATTAAGGAGCAAGAATGACAGACCCCCAAAACCGCAGAATAGGCGTTGTGGCTATCATAATTCAGGATCAGCACGATGCCTACAAAATCATCAACGAAATCCTTCACGATTATTCTTCGATCATCATTGGCAGGTTAGGTCTCCCCTACCGGGAACGTAATCTTTCCATCATTTCACTTATTGTCGATGGAGATACGGATCAGGTAGGCGCCATGACCGGCAAGATCGGGCAAATTGAAAATGTGTCCGTCAAGACCGTATTTGCCAAATCTGTTACACAAGAATAAAAAAACCAGTGTACATCGAATAATAATTTATAAAGGATAACTGTGATGAAAACCCTATTGACTATTATTTTCAATGCATTACTATTTATTACGATGAGTTTTGCCGGTTCCATTGAAGGTGTTGTAAAAAGTTCAGATCATGACCAGGCGCTGGGCAGCGTTAACATCAAGTTGATGGATAAGCAAAACGGTACGGCCTCGGATAACGATGGCGTATTTCGAATTACCTCGCTTTCTCCCGGCGAATACAAAGTGCATTTTACCTGTATAGGGTACCGCCCGGAAACGGTAACTGTGCGGATTGCCGGGGAAGAAACCGCCCGGTTAACTGTTACTATGCAGCCGATGACAATTCCCCTGCAGGAAATCGTTATTACCGGCACCCGCTATGAAAAACATCTCCAGGATGTTTCCATGCCGCTAAATGTTGTTGATAAAGATGATATTATGAAAACGGCACCGCAGGATGTTGCCGGAGCTCTTGATACCCAACCGGGCGTTACCTTGGCCCGCGATGGTATGTGGGGCACACATGTTAATATTCGTGGACTCTCCCGCAATAATGTCGTGCTGCTGGTCGATGGCAACCGCATCGATACGGCAACCGACCTGGCAGCCGGGCTCTCCATGATCGATGTGCAGGATGTAGATCGGATCGAGGTTGTCAAGGGCGCGGCATCTTCGTTATATGGCACCGGGGCGGTAGGCGGCGTAGTAAATGTAATTACCCATGACGGCTATTATAACAGCAAACCCTATTACCATGTGAATATTAATAGCGGTTATAGTTCGGTAAACAATAGCGGTTCCGGTTATGCAATGCTCAGTGGCGGCGCCGCGCATTGGTATGCGTCGCTGAGCACTATGAAACGCAGCGCGGAAAATGTAACGACTCCCAGTGGTGAAATACCCAACAGCCAGTTCCGCGATGAAAACATTGCCGCTAAAACCGGCCTCCGTTTCCTGTCAAATCATGAACTGAAATTCAATTATCAGCGTTTTTTGGCGAATGATGTTGGCATTCCCGGCGGCTATCCCCTGTTTCCCGATATTGCCGATGTGCGTTACCGCATGGAAAAGCGGGAATTGTACAGCGCCGAGTACCGGGTCAGCAATTTGCTGTCGGTTTTGCCGTTAGTGTCAGTTAAATATTACCAGCAAAAGATCTGGCGTGATGTGGAAAATATACCCCATACTGTCACTAATGTCCCGGCAAGCAATGGCCAGCCGCCCAAAAGGATCAATGTTCTGAGCGTAACTCCCCACGCTATCCACGATGCCCGCGGTGTTAATCTGCAAACAGACTGGATTTTACTGCATGACCATCATGTGATTGCCGGACTCGACGCCTGGCTAAAGGAACTGGATAGCCAGCGCGAAAAAAATCTGCGAGTTGATGTTCTTAATCCGGCAACCGGCGAGGTCAAGCAGTCAATTACCCAGGTTGTCGGTGAACGGCCCCTGCCGATTTCCACTTATCGCAGCGCCGGCGTTTACCTGCAGGATGAGTTTTCAGTCTTAAAAAACATATCGCTGACCCTGGGTGGACGTTACGATAAAATTGATATTAACAATGAGGAAACACTAAATCCCTGGTATCAAATTGTTAATGGTGTAAGAAACGACTCTCCGGCAAACCAGGCGGTGTTGTGGCAAGAAAAGCAAGCGCAAAATCATTCCTGGAGCGGCAACCTGGGATTATTATATAAAATGACCCGGCATATCGACTGGTCATTCTCCCTGGGCAAGTCGTTCCGTGCCCCCTACCTGGAAGAACGTTATTCCTATCTCGACCTGGGCAGTCTGGTTAAAATCGGCGATCCGGAGTTGAAGCCGGAGACCGGGACTTTTACCGATCTGGGTGTGCGAATTCATCATGACCGGGTCGTATTCATCGGCGACATATTCCTGAACCGGCTTGTAAATCAAGTTGTGGAAATGCCGTCAACTCATGAAGGCCGCAATGCCCTGAAAAATACCAATATCGGTTCATCCGAGTTGTATGGATTCGATCTGGATGTGCAGTATTTCATTAACATCAAATTACAGATATTCGGCGGCGCCGCCTGGGTGCATGGACAGGATACCTATAAAGATGTGCCGCTGCCACTGATCGCGCCATTCAATGGCCGGGCAGGACTTGCCGGCCGGGTGATCCGGTATATTAATTACCAGGCAACAGCTATTATGTACGCCGGACAAGATCGCATTGCCGACTGGGAATACGAAACTGGTGGTTACACAACATTTAACCTGCATCTGACTACCGATCCCCTAAAGTTTCTGTCACTGGATAACCGTTTCACCCTGGGTATTGAAAATATAACCGATAAATCCTATCGTAACCATCTTTCCACCAACCGGGGTGCGATCACTATGGAGCCCGGACGGAATTTTGTATTTCGTTGGCAACTACAATATTAAAAAAAAGCCCGTGACTTTTTCACAGTCACGGGCTTTTTTATGGTAAGGTAATTGATGCGGTGGTAATCGTTTTGGTTTTAATATACGAAGAACCGGTAATATTCAATTCACGCAGCAATGGCGGCGGCGCAATATAATAAACCACTGTAGCCTGTATGGTTTTGGCGGGGATGTTTTGCAGGGTATATTTTAAAACCCGTTCTTCATCCGGCATTAAACGCGAATCGAACCGTTCACCGGCGGCTTTCCAAAACAGCGCCGGAGCGCGGCCGTTTTGATCTTCAAACAGCTTCATAAACACACCCTGCGGGTCTTCTTTGAGGGGATTATTGTAATAATTTTTCCACACTGTTTGTTTCAATTCATCTTTGGCGTCGATATTTAAAATAATCATCCGCAATGGCGAGGCGCCGGGGATGCCGTGTCCTGCGGTTCGGTTGCTGATTTTTACGGTCAGGTAATAATCATTTCCGGTTTTGTCGGCTTGCAAATCTAGCTTGATGCAATCGGTTAGAATTTCACTATTAAATCCGCCATAAAACTGGTGATTGTAGGTTTCGTCGCGCAGTTTTCCCAGTTCGGCCGTAATACCACTGATAGCCGGCATGTGACAATCCTGGCAGGTGATGTTCAGTTTATGATAGGAACTTTTTTTCCATTCTTTTTCCAGGTTAATAAATGTTATTCCATGCGGGTTATCATCATTTTTATGGCAGGTCAGACAAAATGAGGACTTGCCAAGGTCGGCTGAATATTTAAAGCCATGAGCAGTGGGAATTGCATCCTTATAAGGACCGGTTTTGACATTGCCGGGTAGAACTTTGAACCAAGTATTTGAACCGCTGCCGGTCAATTCGGTAGCATGGCAAAAATCGCAGGTAATACCTTCCTGGCGCAACCTCGGTCCGGTGAGATCGGCAAACCCAGGTGAGGTTAAAGGTTCATGGCATTTTTGACATGCAGCCCGGGACGCCTGATCGGTTTCTGAAAACATCGCCCGGTATATTTGACTCCGCTCCGTCGTCGATAAAGCATGACGGGATTTTTGCCAGTGATTAAAAATGACCGAATGGCAGTCCTTGCATTCCTGTGCGGAGGTAATAACCTGGGAAAAACTTGCTCCGGCTAGTACAAGCACCAGGAGTATTATGCGTTTAATGGTCATCAGTCCCTCAATTTTACTTGTTTATCAACTATTCTGGCTGCTGCCGGCCTTTTTGGGGGTACCGGGCATTGTAAAAAGAACTCCCATACCCGCGCCATAAAGCGTGC
Organism: bacterium; assembly: GCA_029561455.1. Classification (GTDB taxonomy): domain Bacteria; phylum Zhuqueibacterota; class Zhuqueibacteria; order Residuimicrobiales; family Krinioviventaceae; genus Fontivivens. Next base: position 168,443 of record JAKQIY010000068.1, on the reverse strand, counting down.
TGATCCAGGGATTGCCGGTAATGGGACAAGCGCCGGATTTGCAGCCGATAAAATAATAATAAGCGAAGCCCAATGCGCCGCCGATTATAACGCCTAAAAGTATACGATATATTTTTTTCATAAATTACATCCGGTCATAAATTAAAGGCAAGTGTGAACTTGCCTTGGTTATAAAGTATTAATCAATGGTTTAAAAATCAAGGATAATTTATAGCTTTTCCGGTTTTTTCATTAACACGATACTACTGTATGAAAAAAAACACTTATTTCCCGGAACGAGTCCGGTTATAATCTAAAACCTGAAAAGATATATTTAAATCGTTATTTCTGCACAGAACTTAATCATGGTTGCGGAAATAACGTGGAGTAATTAAAAGAACCACCGGTTCTTTAGCGATGCGCTCAGCCAAAGCCGCCGGAGCCGCAGGAATGTCCTGACGAAGATCCGGAACCGGAAGCCGTGTGGCCGAGTCCGGAAGCGGCAAATGATGAAAACATTTTTTCCGGGGCCGTCGCTCCGCAGGCCGGGCATTTGAGATTAGCGCCGGTTTCACCGGACTTTTGAAACTCTTCAAAAATATGGTTACAGTGTGCACACTTGTATTCATAGATTGGCATAGATTGTTACTTCTCCTCCATCAACTCATTATTCTTTTTTTTATCTTCCACCGGAAGATCACAGGAATTGGACATTCAGGTGGGCACGCCTAGCCGGGGCAAAATAAATTTCTGTAACAAAATCCACACAACAATAAACACGATCAGGGTCATATTATCCACAGTTTCTCCTATAAATTGCCAGCCTTTATTTATTTGATGCAGGAAACCGATAAAGAATTCAAAATAAATCTGAATGTTATATAAAACCCTGATTAATTATACCCTGACACCCGGCATGATGACGTAAAATTCCGGGAGATAAATTGCAGAGTGATGGATTTCGGGGATTTTTTATTTGCCGGGACGACAAATTTCAGCGCCGGGCCGATTGCCCGGCGCTGGAATAATTATTTATCCTTTTTCAATTTTCCTTCCAGGAATGGCCCAATCAGATCAATCGGCACCGGAAAGATGGTGGTGGAATTATTTTCCGAAGCGACTTCGGACAGGGTCTGCAAATAGCGCAATTGCAGGGCCTGTGGGTGTTTGGAAATAACATTGGCGGCTTTGGCCAGGGTTTCGGATGCTTCAAACTCGCCTAGCGCATGAATCACTTTGGCGCGCCGTTCGCGTTCTGCTTCAGCCTGTTTAGCCATGGCGCGCTGCATATCAGGCGGCAAGTCCACATGCTTGACTTCAACCGATACCACTTTTATACCCCAGGGATCGGTATGCTTATCGATAACTTTTTGCAATTCCTGGTTGATCTTATCCCGTTCCGCCAGCAATTCATCCAGTTCTGCCTGGCCCAAAATGCTGCGCAGAGTAGTTTGCGCTAATTGCGAAGTAGCATATAAATAATCTTCCACTTCAACAATTGCTTTACTCGGTTCAACAACGCGGTAAAAGATAACCGCATTCACTTTGATGGAGACATTGTCTTTGGTAATAATGTCCTGGGTAGGCACATCCAGGGTAACTACCCGTAAACTGACCTTGACGACCCGGTCAATGATCGGGATAATAAAGAATATGCCGGGGCCCTTATAATCGACCAGACGACCTAGTCTGAAAATAACGCCGCGCTCATATTCGCGGAATACTTTGATAGCGCTGGTCAGCAATAATACAAGCAAAACAACGATCACAATTAGGGGTTGCATTTTTACCTCCTTGATAATTAAAGCGGTTTTTTACTTTTTAAATTTTTCAACTGTCATTACCAAGCCGTTAACAGCCCGGACAACAATTTTTTCACCCTTTTTAATGGGTTCCGTGGATTCTGCCTGCCATATTTCACCATGCACGGCAACGCTGCCCTGGTCTTTGATTACAGTAAGCGCTTCGCCGGTCTCGCCGATCAGTCCCTCCAGGCCGGTTTTAGGCTGGGTCAACCGCGCTTTGACTGCCATACCCAAAGCAAAGACAAAAAACGCCGCTGTCGCCAGGGCAACCGTCAGGGCAACCCGCCAGTCCACCATAACCGGAAAACCGGGGGTTTGGTCGAACAACATGATCGAGCCGAGAAACATTGCAATAATTCCCCCGATTGTAAGGATGCCGAAGCTGGTCACTTTAACCTCCAGAATAAATAAAATAATGGCAAAAAGGATCAAAAGAACACCGGCGGTATTCACCGGCAGGGTTTGCAAGGCAAATAAAGCGAGGATCAGGAAAATTCCGCCGGCAACACCCGGTAAAATTGAACCGGGATTTGACAATTCAAAAAACAGGCCGTAAATGCCCAGCATTAACAATATATAAGCGATTGTGGGATTGGAAATTTTATTGAGGATCTGGTGCCGCCAGTTCATTTCGGAAGTTTCAACCACAGCATTTCGGGTGTTCAAGGTTTTGGTTTTATCACCTTCCAGTTTTACTGTTCTGCCGTCAATTGCGGCCAGCAGGCTGTCCTGGGTGGGACAAATCAGGTCGATAACGTTAATACGCAGCGCTTCCGCCTCGTTGATGGAAACGCTTTCGCGTACGGCTTTTTCCGCCCAATCTGCATTACGGCCATGTTTTTCGGCGATACCGCGCATCCACGAAGAAGCATAGTTGGTTACTTTTTCGCCCATAACCTGGGATGAGTCCTGCTGTCCGCCAATACCGACCGGATGCGCAGCGCCGATGTTGGTGCCTTCAGCCATGACCGCAATATGGCACGCCATGGTAATGAAAACCCCGGCCGAGACCGCCCCGGAACCGCTTGGCGAAATATACATAACCACCGGAACCTGTGCGGCTAAAATCGTCTTGACAATTGTTTTAGTCGATTCGAGCAAGCCGCCGGGTGTATCCATCTCGATCAGTAAACATTCATAATTCTCGCGTTCCGCCCGTTTGATATTATCGACAATGTATTGCGCCGAAGCCGGGTTAATATCTCCATTGATAATTATCTTTAATACTTTGCCATCCTGAGCGAATGATAACGGGGAATAAATAACTATCAGAATTGTTAGTACTAGTAGAGTTTGATGTATTATTTTTATTTTGCGCATTATTCATATCCTTCACTTTTTCATAAAAGGACCCCTAACTGCCTGGTAATAATAATTAATTCGATTAATGCCAAATACTTTCTGCAATTGAAATGATATCGTTTTTTACAGGTTCTTTGAAATTAGCTAGCGCTGAAATTATATGCAATAAAATAATGTGTTATCAAGTGTTCAGTTTAATAATCTACTATGCGGCATACTTGTTCTTTATAATACGCTTTTTAATCAGGTTTTATTTCCGGTAATTACTGGTTATTTTATCTGATATGTAATTTTTAACTTGACATTGTAACAAGATTTTATCAAATTTTCATGAGAGAATCCCTGTAACCAGGTAATTAGCAAAAAAGAACCAACACCTATAGCATGGGAATTTAGCTCTGGCAGTGTATTACAGGCCTACTTGCAAAAGTCTAGGAAGTAAAAAACGGTCAGGCGGTGCCCACTGTGACGAAAGGGTTCTTTACAGCAGCGTTACCTGGTACAGGGTTTTTTATTAGTGAAAGACGCCGATCCGGTCCAGACTGCGGTACTGGATCGCTTCGCTGACATACTCGGGTAAGATCGTCCCACCTCCTTCCAGATCGGCAATAGTACGGGCAACTTTTAAAATCCGGTCATACGCCCGCGCCGATAGCCCCAGTTTGGTTATAGCCATTTTCAATAATTCATGTCCCTGTTCATTAATAGTGCAATAGCGGCGTATTTCTTTGGAATTCATGCGCGCATTGCAAAACAGATGGGGACTATCTTTAAAGCGTTCCAGTTGAATGTGCCGGGCCTGTTCTACACGGGCGCGGATTCTGGCTGAAGGTTCGCCGGTCTCCTGGCTGCTCAGTTCTTTGTATTTCACCGCCGGCACCTCGATATGAATATCGATACGATCCAGCAGCGGGCCGGATATTCGTGACAAGTACCGCTGAATAAGCGGAACCGAACAGGTACATTCCTTATTGGGATCTGTATAATACCCGCAGGGACAGGGATTCATCGCCGCCGCCAGCATAAATTCAGCAGGGTAGGTTAGCGACAAAGCCGCCCGCGAGATGGTAACATGACCGTCTTCCAGGGGCTGACGCATTACTTCCAGAACATTCTTTTTAAATTCCGGCAATTCGTCGAGAAATAAAACCCCGTGATGGGCCAGGCTGACTTCGCCCGGTTTAGGGATATTACCGCCGCCGATCAAGCCGGCATCGCTGATGGTATGATGCGGCGAGCGAAACGGCCGTGTGGCTACCAATGCCTGGTTCGCCGGTAAAAGTCCGGCCACCGAATGAATTTTAGTGGTTTCCAGCGCTTCTTCCAGGGTCATATCGGGCAGAATGGTGGGTATACGTTTGGAAAGCATGGTTTTACCGGAACCGGGTGGGCCAATCATCACAATATTATGTCCGCCGGCCGCAGCGACTTCAAGGGCGCGTTTTACATGCTCCTGCCCTTTCACATCCAGAAAATCGACCTGGTAATTCTGATGATTGGAAAAAATTTCCTGTAAATTGACCTGGTAGGGTTTATAACTGTCATCGCCATTGAGAAAATTTATGGCTTCATTGAGGTTTTTTACCGGTATGACCTGCAGGTCGCGGGCCATCGCTGCTTCGCGGGCATTCTCTTCAGGGATAATAAGTCCGCGAATTTTGTTTTTTACAATTTCGGTGGCAATCGAAAGCGAGCCGTTGGTCGGACGCAGGCTGCCGTCAAGACTGAGCTCGCCCAGGATCAGGTAATCCTGTAACCTGTCCGGTTGAACAGTACCGGCGGCTACCAGTATACCGATAGCAATTGGTAAGTCAAATGCTGCCCCCTCCTTGCGGATATCGGCCGGGGCCAGGTTGACGGTAATTTTCTTTTGCGGAAACCTTAAACCGGAATTTTTAACGGCCGCTTCGACCCGGAAATTGGCTTCGCGCACTGCGCCATCCGGTAAACCAACCATGAAAAACTTGGGTAATTGTCCCTCCAAATGAACTTCAACTTTGACAATATACGCATTAATACCCAGTACAGCGCCGCTTAATACTTGAGCTAGCATAATTCATCGTCCCACGTTCTGAACCAGTTGCCATTCCAACCCGGTACCCCGAAAACTGTACATTGAAAAACTAAATTGAGGATACACCGTTTGATGAATCTAAAATATCACTATTTTACAAAAAAGCAAGAGATTTGTATGGAATGATGATGAAATTACTAAATATATTACAAATGCAGCAAGCCGGTTTTGTAATTTTTACATTACTCGTTGCGCAATGCCGGTAATAATTGCTGGCGCAATGCCAGTTTAATTGCCAGGTATATCCATAAAAAGCCACATGCAAATAGCGACATAATGGTTATGATAATTGAAAGAACCGGCGGCTGTGAGCCTGGCGTGAACAGTACCGGTAAAATGGAAAGGAGCGCAGCGCCGGTTCCGGCAGCGATACCCGCAACCAGCAAGAAAACATATTCGGACATAATATATTTGTAGATAGGACGCGGTGTAAAACCAATCGCAGTCAGCAAAGCCAGTTCCGCGCGACGTTCCAAAACGTTGCGAATGACTACAATTCCCAGGCCGATACTGCCCAGCAGCAAGCCCAATCCCCCCAGCATCAAAAAGATTGATAAATAGGTATTTTCAATTTTATGAAAAGTCGCCAGTCGCTGCGGCGCAGTTGCCAGTTCCAGGCCATAATTCTGTAATGTAAAATTCAACTTTTTCTCTACAGAGGCGCGCAGGGAATCTGGAACATCAGCTAAAAAGACTTTAGTGCCGCCAATGGTCGGGAATTTGGCGGTAAAGAGCGAATCCGCTATTAATACATGTCCCTGGAATACAGAGTTTGCCAGGCTTCCTATAATGTATAACTTTAAGGAATCACCGTTTTCACTTTGATAGTAGAGAGTATCGCCAATTTCTTTATACAGATTCCAGGTGAGAACGGTTTGATCTACAATTGCGGGAATAATATTCTCGCCCAACGGTTTAGACAAAGCCAGCCACGGATGTGCGCTATCAATGTGCGGCAGGGTTTTAACAAAAGTGAAAGCGGCGCGTCGATCTAGTTCCCGGGGTGAAATGCCCAAAATCCTGGGTTGCTTTACCATGTTGAGGTTTAAGCAGCTTGCTTCATCTCCTTCTTTAAGGCGGCATTGCACAAATTGAACCTGTGACGCTTCGTCCGCAGTAAAATTCAACCAGGTATACCCATTTTCATCATTTAAATTATGCAATACCGGGGAGACGGTTTCGCCCCAAAAAGCAAAACCGCCGGTGCCTGAGGTTCTTTTCTCTGCGTTGAGTAATGTGCCGTGCCGGTTGGCGCCTTCGCCAATAACCATAAATATTCCTGTGGCCAGTAATCCAATTATAACCAGACTATTCTTTTTGTTACGTATACTGTTCATTATTCCCAGGTTTGCCAGGGTTAAACTGGATTGACGATTATTCCGGTGGAGTCTGCTCAGGAAAATATAACAACCTGCAAGAGCCGCCAGCAACAGTAACGACCCGGCGGCGAAAAAGATGGTCGCGGCTTCCTTGCCGCGTCCGGGATTGGAAAGCAGTAAAATAACCGTAACACCGGTCAGAGAACCGAAGGCGACAAGCCATGAAATGAGCGTTGATCGAGATGATGCTAAAGTTGTGTACCGGCTCAAGCCGCGCTGTAAATCAGTCACTGATTTTAAAGATTGCTTGTACAAGATAAAACCAATGATACAGCTAATAAGAACCAGATTGACCATAAAGCCGGTTAACAGAGTGCGCGGCACAATATGCAGCATCAGCAGAGGTTCGCCAACCACATCCTGCCATAAGGTTCCCAGGCCCCATAACACAGCCTGATTATAAAGAATACCGAACAGTAAACCGGCTAATGTACCGGGAATTGCGACTGCCAGAAACTCTATAAAAAACATAAATTTAACACGGCGAGTGGTAAAACCGAGTCCCAAAAGCAAACCTGTTTCAGTGGCGCGATTTTCCAGTCCAAAACTGAATAGTAGACCGGTCAATACAAGTGCGGCAATGATAATAAAGAAACTCAGGCCCAAAAACAATCCGCCAAAATCCTGGGCATTGTCGCTGGCGAAAAGCCCTTCTTGTCGCACCGGGGTGAAAAACAGCCCGACCGATTGCGGCTTTACATTGGCGAGGATCGCCGAATCAATAGCTGCCGATAAGTTGGAAAAACGCAGCGCCGTAAGATTGCCATACCGGTTGCCCCACAATTCCTGCGCTTTAGCCAATGTTACATACGCTTTGGGTACTCCCCGCCAGGTATCCCAATAGTCTTCATCCTTTTTGCGAATTTTATCCAGGTCGATGGGGACGCCCGGCTCCCAATCCCGGCAATTATCCGCATCGGCAAGTCCGGGAATCAATGGCATCAGGTCCCGGTCGAGGGCTATCCCCTGCATGGGCAGAATTTTATAGACAGTAAAGCCGGCCTGTTGCTGTAAAAGATCACGGCCGGTTCCTAAAACATAGTAATTGAGAGTGAGCTTGTCGCCAATTCGGGCCTGTAAATCGTCAGCCGCCCATTGGTTGAGAATGATACAGCTATCCGGCATTGTCGCAGGCGTCAGCGGCAATCCCGGCGCCGATATGAATGAGTATGGGGTACTACTTTTAGTTGACAGTAATTGGTTAACAAAATATGTAAAAACTGGTTGATAGTCCAAACCGGATTGTTGAACAGATGAAATAATAGCCGGTTCGATAAAAATACGAGTTGACAATAATTCTATCTTGTTTGTTACGGCGGTGGTTCGAAGTAATAAACCGGCATCGGCGAGTTGCAGGTTATTCTGCAATGCCTGGTTAACGTTTTCCAATTGCCAATGACTGTCCCCACTTTCTGCAACAAGGATCATATTGGCTTTGTCGGTAGCCACAGCGTTTTGCAAGGTGGTCAGGGGTATAAACACATTAAATGGCGGCGCCTGGGTGTTTTTCAGATTGAAGGAGCCCAGTTGTCGTTCATCGAGTATAGCGCCGACAATGACGCGCAGGGCAACATTGTTATGAGTATCTTGTGCAAATGGCGCATCGAGCGGGAAATATTCGATTTTATTGAGCCGCACGACCAGTTCATCATTAACATGCAGCGCCAGTTTTCGCGCCAGTCTGGCGTTGATTGCTGCCAGGTTCGCGGAACTATCCGGCCATGAATAGTCCTTTGACGCCATAGCCCAAAAGCGGTCGTCAACTCCGTTGATCTGCACGTTATTGAGACGGTTTTCGCCGCCGCCGGTCATGACGATCCCGCTTAATTGTAATACAGGAGCGGTTTGTACCTGTAAATCTGCGCCGATTTCATCTGCCAGTTCGGGACGAAAATACCGTTCACCGCTATAAAGAGCGTATTCTGTTTTGCCGAGCCGGTTCAGGGTCGTTTGTCGGAGGCTGTAACTGACCGAATCGCCGACAATTAACGCTCCGGTCAAAATACCGCAGCTTAGCGCTGTTCCCAGTATAACCGGCAAATGCTGGCGTTTAAAATAGAACAAGAAACTGTTTTTTATATAGTGTAACAGCATAGCGGTTATTTTTCCCGGTGTAAATGTCCATCCTGCAAGTGATAAATACACGCCATTTTTTCCGCCAGTTCGCGGGAATGCGTTACCATAATTAACGCTAATTGTTCATTCTGCTGCAACGCGTTTAATAGTTGTACCAGGTTGAGTGAAGACTGGTGATCGAGCGAGCCGGTTGGTTCGTCGGCAAGCAGCAGTTTGGGACGATTGAGCAGGGCGCGAACTACCGCTACCCGCTGACATTCGCCACCGGAAAGTTGACCGGGACGATGATGCAGGCGCTCTTCCAGTCCTACCTGGGCGATCAGTTGTAACGCCCGGGCACGCGCCGCATTGAGATCAGGTCTTTTTTGCGCCAATACCGGAACCAGCACATTTTCTAACAATGTACATTGCGGTAATAAATGATGCTGCTGAAAAATAAAACCAATTTCCCGGTTACGAACCTCAGCCAGTTGATCTTGATTTAAACCGGACAGATCGCGGTCATTTAACAACACTTGTCCCGAGGTTGGTTTATCCAATGCGCCGATAATATTCAGCAGGGTGCTTTTCCCGGAACCTGATGGGCCGACAATAGCGATAGAGTCGCCGGTATCGACAGCAAGGGAAACATTATTGAGTATAATCAGCGCAGAACGGTTATCCGCAGCGGGATAACTTTTCATAATGTTATTAACCTGAAGCAGCACAGTAATTCCTTTTTTAATCTTTTGCACAAGTAACAAATTTACAATACAATTGTTCCATTTCCTGCGCCATTTTAGCAATACTAAAATGCGTTGCGACATTACGGGCGGCCAGGTCGCCCAGGGATTGGGCATGAACTGGATCGCGCAGCAGTTTTGCCAGCGCTTCAGCCAGGCCGGATGGGGTGTTTTCGTTATAAATAATGCCGCCGCCGGTACTGGCAACAATTTCAGGAAAAGCGCCGAGATTGGGCTGTACAACCGGCACACCTGCGGCAAAGGCTTCGATCAAAAATGTGCCGAAAGCCTCGCCTTTGGGGACCGGCACCGATAAGACGGTGAGTTGCTGCAAAAATTCGCGGCGATGATCATGATCGAAACCGGAAAAGATTGTCAAATCATCGGTATAACCTGCGTCATACAATTTTTGTTGCTGTTGTTTCAGAAACGGTTCATTATCCGCAGTGTAACCGCCCATCAGGTGCAGTTTGACATTTTTTAAATCCACTGCTTTTTTCAATAATAAAAAGGCTTCGATGAGGATTTCGAGTCCCTGCGATTCGCACAACCGGGATAAAAAGCCGATCACTGGCGGATTGAACGGCAGAGAATGAGACATAAAACCATCCATATTGACGCCGATATATATGGTATGTAATTTATCGGCAGGGATGCGCATAGTATGCTGCATTTGCGCCGCGTAATAATTACTCACCGCGGTAAAAGCGGCCACGTCCCGGCTCTTTTCCGCCATCAGGTCCCAAACTTGTTGGCGGGCTTGTGGTTCCATGGGGTCAATCCACTGGTTTTCATCCTGTAATGAACAAAAAACCGGAATGTCCAGATCGCGTTTGATTTTTCCGGCCAGGCCCAGTAACAGGGCATTGGAAAGATGCACGACATCAGGTTTTTCATGGTTCTGTAACCAATCCACCAGGTGCTGCAATTCAGTAGACTGGTTGCCATGTTCGCCATTGAGCATGGAAATGGTCATTTGTTCTAAACCGGCGGCGCGGGTTGAACCGGCTTTATGAGCGGCCATATTGAGCAAAAATTTCGAATCCATCAGCCGTTCCAGCCACACCGGGGCTTTACGATAAAGCGGCATAACCTGTTTTAAATAGGTATTGATCGCCCCGTAAAAAACCGGGGTATCGCCAAAATAATTTTTTTCCGGCTCATCGATATTGACCGGCAAGTACATGGGTACAATAGCGACTTCATGTCCTCTTTTGCGCAATTCTTTGACCAGCGAGTTATCGCGCATGCAATTTTGACAATAAAACGTGTCACCCGATCCCGGCACAATGTGAACGATTTTCATTCCGTCTCTCCAAATGCATAAAGGTAACTATCTTCCGCGCCGATAAAAACCATTCCGTTGACAACCGCCGGAGAGCCGGTGATCGTGCTGGCCAGGTCATACGACCAGAGCAGTTCGCCATTATCAAGATCGACCATATATAAATTGCCATCGCCGGAACCGGTTACCACTTTATTGTCGCAGATCACCGGCGAACTATCCACTTCATCGCGGGTGTGGAATACCCATCGTAATTTGCCGGTGGCGCGGTTCAGGCAGTATAGGTTATTATCGCGCGATCCGGCGACCACATGTTTGTCGTCAACAGCCGGTGAAGAAAAAAACGGCGCGCTGTTTGATTCGCTTTTATACTCCCAGATAATTTTTTCTGCTTTGAGATCAATACAAAGCACTTTATCATCATAGTTTCCCAGGTAAGCAAAATGATCTGCCATCGCCGGGGAGGCGGCTATATAGGAATCGGTATTGACCGCAGACAGTTTTTCTCCCGTAGCGGCGGACAGAACATACAGTTGTGCATCACAGCCGCCAAAGATGACCTGTTTGCCATCGGTAGCCGGGGCGCCATTGATATAACTTTCGGTGGTAAAACTCCAAATTTTAGCGCCGGTTTGTAGATCAACGCAGTGCATTACATTGTCGTAACTGCCGATAATAATTCGCGGTGTTTGGTCGGCATCGCCGGCAATGAGATTGGCGGAACCCATGATCCGGTCGCCGGTTTGATACACCCATACCGAATCGCCGGTGCGGGCATTCAGGGCATAAAGGTTATTATTCATAGAGCCGACAAATACTAAAGAATCGTAAACCAGGGGCGGCGCTTCAACGGCATCGCCGGTATTGAAACTCCAGACCGGCTGACCCGTAGTGATATTTATTGCATAGATATATCCATCTCCGGAGCCGATATAGACCAGGGAATCCTGAACGACCGGCGAAGAAGTGATCTGATCGCCGGTTTTGAATTTCCACAATAATTTCAGCGCGGTTGATAATGTGCCGGATGCTACGCCGGATAAGCGGGTATCGCCGCGAAACACCGGCCAGTCATGTGCAGTGGCGCTTGCGCCCGAGCCGGCCTGGTTCCCGGATCGACAGTGTAACGACATGATAACAACAAAAAGAATAACATACTTGATTTTCATTGTTTTTCCTCGCCTTTTTTATGCGCCAGGGCGCCGGTGGGACAATTGAGTACGCACTCTTCAGCCACCCGGCTTAGACCGGCAGCCAATTCGCTGTTGAATGGTATACCAATTCTTACATTAAATCCACGACCAATAAAGGTCAGGCCAAGTTTCTCTGCCGATCGTTCCGTTATTTGCACGCAAATGCCGCATTTAATACATTTGCCGGGTTCGTAAATAACCGTATTGTGCTGATCGATCAATTCTACATTCTTACGGTTAATGTTGGGATAATGTTTTTGATCGGCGTTATATTCTTCGGAATATTGACGTAATTTGCACCCCTCAGGTTTACGGCAATCGCAGCGCAGGCAGCGCGAGGCTTCATACACCGCCTCTGCCGCCGTCAGGCAATCGGTGTCGGTATCGGCCGGGGATTTGCGGGAACCGGTATTGACCAGTTTCAACATTGCTTGCAGATCATCTATAGTTAACTTACCGATGCTCGAATTAAAACGACCGGCAAGCGGCGCTATGTCCTTTTTTTGCAAATAGAGATGTATAGAATATGCAATCGTTTTCCCTTGCGCTACCGAGCGGATAGCCATCCGGCTTTCACGCACCGCGCTGCCCCCGGCAAAGACCCCGGCGACGCCGGTAACAAAGGTTTTGGCATCGGCAGCGAATCCTTTACCGGCAATAAAGGGAACGCCGGTGAGCGCGGCAAGCGAGTCGTCAATCACCCCGGTGGCCAGAACTACTGCATCATAATTTCCCCTCAATTCGGCAAAAGCAATATCCTTGCCGATGGTTTTCTGCAAAATAAATCGCGCGCCGAGTTTGGCAATGACTGCTATTTCACTGTCCAGTACACTGGCAGGACATTTATCCGGATCGACGCCGTAACGCAGCGTCCCTCCCGCTCCTTCGTTTTGATCATATAAATCGCAGGCGTGGCCGTATTGTAATAAATGGAAAGCGGCGGCCAAACCGGTCGGCCCGGAACCGATAATCGCTACTCTTTTGCCGGTAAGTGGCAAAGAAGCGGGAATATATGACACTGAAGAATCAAGATTGGCATCGGCAGCGTAACGCTTTAAAAGACAAATAGAAACCGGTTCATCAATTTTTGCCCGGTTACATACTTTTTCGCAGGGCGCGGGACATATCCTGCCCAATACAGCCGGCAAGGCTATATCTTTTTTAATCGTGAGTATCGCTTTATCCAGTTCGCCGGCGGCAATTTGCCGCAGCATTTGCGGAATGTTCATGTGCGCCGGGCAGCCTTTTTGGCATGGCGCCTCGCAATCGCCAATATGTTCGCTGAGTAATAACTCCAGGGCATCACGGCGGGCGGCTTGGACTTCATCGGAATCAGTCTCGATGATCATACCCTCCTGCACGCGCGCCGAACACGAAGGCAGTAATTTGCCGCTTTTCTGCTCTTTAACCACGCACAGCATACATGAGGTAAACGGTTCCAGCCCTTCCAGGTAACACAGCGTCGGAATGGTGATCCCCAGTTGCCTGGCGGCTTGCAATATGGTGCTGGTTTTTGCTACATTGACGGTTTCGCCGTTGATTGTTATCTGGCACATGAGTGTACCTCCACAGCGTTAACCGGGCATACCTGGCGGCATGTATCGCAACGGATACATACCGATGTGTCTATACTATGTTTCTGATATGGAATTAAAGTGATCGCATTCACCGGGCAATTTTGGGCGCAGCGAGTACAACCGTTACAATTGTCGTTAACCTGGTAGGTGATCAGGGCTTTACATTTTTTTGCCCGGCAATAACCGTCAAGATGTTCTTCATATTCATGACGAAAGTACTTTAATGTAGTCAGAATTGGATTCGGCGCGGATTTGCCCAATCCGCATAGACTGCCCTGGCGGGTTTTCTCGGCCAGGTATTCAAGGTTGATAATATCTTGTTCCGTGCCCTGGCCGGCGCAGAGCCGTTCCAGAATATCCAGCATACGCCGGGTGCCAATGCGGCAAAAGGTACATTTACCACAGGATTGATCCTGGGTAAAACTCAGGAAATAGCGGGCAATATCGACCATGCAGTCATTTTCATCCATCACCAGCAATCCACCGGAGCCCATCATCGCGCCGACGCCGGTGAGGGCCTCATAGTCGATGCCGATATCGGCCAGTTCTGCGGGCACACAACCGCCGGACGGGCCGCCGATCTGCACCGCCTTGAATGTTTTTCCGCCGGCAATTCCACCGCCGATATTTTCTACAATCTCGCGGATCGTGATGCCCATCGGCACTTCGATGAGGCCGCCGCGGTTAATTTTTCCGGCCAGGGCAAATACTTTGGTGCCTTTGCTGCGCAGTGTTCCCAATTTGGCAAAATTCTCGGCGCCATGCCGGAATATCCACGACACCAGCGCAAACGTCTCGGTATTATTCACCAGGGTCGGTTTGCCCCACAAGCCCTGTTCCGATGGAAACGGCGGACGAATGCGCGGCATACCGCGTTTACCTTCCATAGATGCGATCAGCGCCGATTCCTCGCCGCAGACAAACGCCCCGGCGCCTTCCTTGACTTGCAAAGTCAGCGAGAAGGAACTGTTTAATAGATTATTTCCCAATATACCGGCCTGGCGGCAATTATCCAGGGCCTGGTTGATGCGCCGGACAGCCAGGGGATACTCGGCGCGGATATATAAATAACCCGTATGCGCGCCAACTGCATAAGCGCCGATGATCATCCCCTCGATAATGCGGTAAGGATACGATTCCAGCAGCATGCGATCCATGAACGCGCCGGGGTCGCCCTCATCGCCATTGCAAATAATATATTTATCCGGATTGTGCTGGACTTTAACCAGGTCCCACTTCATGCCGGTGGGAAATCCTGCGCCGCCGCGTCCGCGCAAGCCGCTGTTTTTAATGGTCGCGATCACTTCATCCGGTGTAGAATGAAGCAAACATTTTTCGAGCGCGGTAAAACCGCCATGACGACGATATTCGTCAAGATCGAGCGGATCGATAATACCGTAATTTTCAGTAGCAATATGTACCTGCGGCCCTAAAAAACCGGCAACCGGCTGATCGCGCATATCCAGGGGATATTTTTTTATTTCCGTATCGGTGCGGTCGGCGATCAATGAATCCATAAACCGGTTAAGCGAGCCGGTGATGCTATAGATCCCCCGTGGACGGAAATGATTATGAATAATCGCCAGAATGTCGCCGGGCTGCACCTTATTGTAAACCACCGGTTTTTTCCCCGGCAGGGCAATTTCTACCAGCGGGGTTTGATGACACATCCCAACGCAGCCGACACGTTTGACATTGATATGGATATTTTGTTCGCTCAGGGTTTGCAGCAACGCTTCCTGCACCTGGCCGCTGCCGCCGGCAATGCAGCATGAACCCAGTCCGATACGGATTTCACCCTCGCGGCGGACATGATTCGTGTTCCTTTTTAATCCCTTTGTTGCGGTCTTGCGAACGAATTTACTGAAATCCTGGATTATGCCGGGAATTCCTTCCGGCTGCACATGGCCGTAGGTAACAGTGTCAATTTGTACAACCGGCGCCAGGGTGCAACAGCCCAGGCAAGCGACTTTTTGCAAGGTAAATTTTCGGGATGGATCGGTATCTGTAATCGGGTCGGTTTTTAGAAAGCGCTGAAACGACTCATAAACCAGTTCCGCCCCTTTGACATGACAGGCGGTGCCGATGCAGACGTGAATAGTATGCTCACCCACCGGTTGATGACGAAATTGCGAATAAAAAGAAGCAACCCCGGTTATGGCAGCCGGGGTAATATCGGTAATTTCACAGACCCGCTGCAAAGCCGCTTGCGGCAGGTAGCGATATTTATTTTGTATAGCCTGCAAAATCGGAATAACGGCATCGGGGCCTTTGCCGATGGATTCGACTAGAGTATCTATATCATAAAGCAGCAACTCCTGGGACATGGTAAATTACTTTTCTCCAATGCAATATAAATTTTCCGAACCGCGAATATATAAACGATTATCCATGACGACCGGGATTGTGGTTGCCGCTTCACCAAGACTGGCCGAACTGACCAGGGTAAACTCTTTATCGGCTTTGAATATCTGCATTACGCCGTCCATATCCATAATATAAACATTATCGCCAACCAAAACCGGCGAAGCATAAAACCCCGAATCGAAATCATGCAGCCAGTATTTTTCACCGCTTTTAGCATCCAGACAGGACATGGCCCCATAGCTGGTTGGTACAAAAACATAATCTTTAGTTGCCAGGAGACTGGCGGCGTCGGGCAAATCGTCATTAAATTCCCACACAATTTCCGGAGTGGCGCCTAATTTGATCGCAGCCAGTTTGGCGCCGTCATTGGCGGCATAGACAAAACCATCTGCATAGACCGGGGATGAACCCACTTCGCCGCCCAGACATTCAACCCGCCACAACTCTTCGCCGGTTTCGGGATTGTACGATATCACGTTCGGATTGGCGCTCAGGATCACTTCCCAGCGGCTGCCGGTATTGACCAGGATGGGCGAAGACCACGAAAGGCCCATTTCACGCGGAGCTTCCCATACCTGCTCGCCGGTATTCGCCCGTAATGCCAGCAGTAATCCGGCTTGCGCAGAATGATCGTACTGGATGAGCAGCAGGTCGCGGTGTATAATTAATGATGATGAATGACCGTAATGGTTATCCGGCGCGCCAAGGTTATTTGCCCAGACTGTATTGCCGTTAAAGTCGAAACAAACCAGGTCGCCATTGGCAAAAATTGCAAATACAAAATTACCGTCTGTTGTCATGGTGGGCGCGGCATAGCCGGTATCATCGGCGACTTTAATAGATTCCGTCGGCGAGCCGGGAATACTGGTCACATCACGCTGCCACAACAGGTTGCCGGTTTGGGCATCGTAACAATAAACCTTGCGAATCGTTGCATCGGCGCCGCTTGTAAAAATCTTCCCGTTCCAATAGATCGGCGAATTGAAACCGGGAGCGGGAATTGGCGATTTCCAGATGATATTTTCTCCGCTTGCGCCATCCCAGCGTTGCGGTACATTATCGTAATGCGCAATGCCCAGCCCCCACGGGCCGCGAAAACATGGCCAGTTACTTTCAATATCTGCCGCTTCGGGTATTTTAAAATCGACTACGGCGGCCGGCGGCGCCGGCGGTTGGGCAAATGCTGCGGTTTTCATCTCCCGCCGGGTTAACAGCGCCAGGGCGGAAACCGATACCAGCAAAATAATACCGGCTAGTCCAACCCATTTCTGCGTCATCAGGCGCACTTCCCAGCTAGTGCCGGTGGTTTTCGGTAATTCGGGGTATTTTATAGTCATGGAACTAATGGATTTAATGGCAAGTAACAAAATCACCAGGGCGGCAAGTAACATATAACCTCCAAAATTGACCTGCCATTGCCGGGTAAAATAAGCCTTGCGGGCCAGCAGATCCAGCGCGCGGATTTGCTCGCGCAGTTCCGCATTGTTGGGATCGGCGTCGAGTTGAACATATAACTTTTCCAGCGCCGGGCTTTTAAGGGGTGGATTGGCTTTTAATTGAATATAATTAAGAATAAAAAAAGCGCTGATCACAAATATGAATACCGCCGCAATGAGCGCGATTCTTTGTAATACCTTTTGCGCTGCCGGAATATGTTCCGCATTAAATATCTTCACTGTATAATACTCCTTGTAATTCACGTAAACGTTCATGTTCTTTCGGACACGCCGCGTAACAACGACCGCAGCTAAAGCAATTAGCCCGATCCGGTTCATAATCTGTTCGCCGCCGCCAGAATTGCAGGTAGATCAATTTCATCATAAAAACCAGGGCAATAAATGCGCCTAACAGCCAGGAGCCGGTTTTAAATTGGCGCTGTACCTGCGCGGCCTGCAGGTATAACTCCTGCGTTGTAGCGCCGGCGCCGCGAAATGCTTTACTGGCATCGGTAATAGATGTTGCCTGTCCGCTATCTTCAAGGCGAATTTGTTCGGCAAGCTGCACAATATAATGTTCCCGTGAAAGTAAAACCGACAAATTTGAGAACGACCAGGCGCTGATTAAAACAATCAGCGGCGTCAATGCCAGCAACAAGTATAGTTGCCGCCGTGTTCTGGTCGTATCGCCGGGATATTTATCCGGAGTGGGGATCTGAATCGCTTCGAACGGACATGAATCGGCGCAGAGATGGCACTGGATACATTCATTTGGAGTTATTGTGGCGTGCTTTTTCGACAGCATCGACAGCCATTTTAACAATACGCCATAGGGACATAAAAACCGACAATACGGCCGGGCAATGAACATGCCGATGAGAATAATTATAATACTGAATATAAACATGCCTTCGTTAAATCCGAACCGGAAAAAACCGACAAACGGGTCAAAACGGCAAACAAGAAATGCTGCGCCGGTGGCGGCATAGAGGATGGCAAAGCCAAGATACAGGTACGGGATCAGACCCAATACCTGGTTCAACCAGGCAGGTATTTTTTGCGGTTTAACGATCACCGCATCCTGAAGTGCGCCGAGCGGACAAACTGCGGCGCAAAAGGTGCGACCAAAAAACAAGGTAAAGATCAACGGGACAATAAAAAAGACCACTACCGTAACCGGTATAGCATAAGCAGGATCAAACAAAGCGGCCACGACATTCTGTATGGAACCCACCGGACAGATACAGCCCTGGCGATGAAAACCGAAATACCACAGGGAAAACAGCATCAGGGTAAAAATTAAATTTCGGGAGCGGCGCTGCAAAACCAGCCAGGAGGATAACGAAAGAGTCAGTATCAATACCGCAATATCTATATATTGCCAGGCGGCGGCGCGGGCAGCCGGGCTGGTCGGTTCCGGCTGCACATACCCTGATTCAAAATCCGGACGAGGAAAACGCTGTTCAACAGCAAAAGTGAATTCCACGCTCAAAGCGAAAAGAAAACAAAGGATGATAAACTGTTTTTTCACGATGCTTCTCCGCTTAACGGGTTGGGTGGTTCGGCGCCGGCCACACCACCGCGAAAAAGGTATGGTTTATTGGCGGGGACGCGCACAAAAGCATCAGCCGGACAACTTTTAGCAATGGCGCATTCATTACAATTGACGCAGCGGTCATGCCGCACTTGCAAAAACAACGAGCCGTTGCCGAAAGAACCGCAGCCTTTGACGCACTTGCCGCAGCCGATACATAACTTTTCATCAATAGTATATTGAAAGTAGGGTTCTTCAATAAAAGTACGGTTTATTGCGCCGGTGGGACATTGCTGGCTCTCGGCGGCGGTATCGAGATTTTTGGTTCCGGGCCGGTGATAGCCGCCGCACAGGTCACAATAACCACACATGGCGTATTTATGAACGCATTTTACCGCCGAAGGATTCAACACGCAATTGGTTGCGCAACGTTCACATTGAATACATTTATCAGGATCGATTTGCCATACCAGGTTAGCGGGCGCGGATTTGCTCAATGCCATGCCGGCTAAACCACCGATGGCCAGCGCCGCAGTGGTGTGCAAACCCGCTTTAATGAATTGCCGGCGATGCACCGGTTTTTCGTCAGCTTCTTTCATGGTAAAATATCCCTATCACATTACATTTTTAATTTCTGTCTACCTGGAAATTCCCGACGCCGGCTGATAAGGGCAATGGCCGTCCTGGGAACACCCGTTACACCGGTTTTGCCTGGCACATGGCTGTCCCTGGGCCGGTGAAACTCTTTTTCTGCCTGTTAGTAACACAGAAACAACAACCAGAATAGCGGCGATCAGGTAACGGAACAGCGAAGTAATAAATTCTTGGCGTGTCAGCATAGTTTTAACCGTTAATAGAATTTTTATGTTGAAAGATCCGCACCTGCCGGGCGCCCGAATCCAGGACATAAATACAATCATCACTGTCAACTGCAAGATCAAGGCCGGCTGTACCTTGCCGGAATAAAGAAGGTTGCGCGACAACTGCAATGAATTGCCCGGCCCGGTCATAAATCTTGACCCGTTCCAGACCTTTTTCGGCGGTAACAAAACTGCCGTCGGACAGGATGGCGAAATGCGATGGGTTGCAACAGCCGCTAAATCCTTCAATGCGCATGGAAGATGTTCCCCAGTGAGAACGCGGCCCACCTTCAGGGGTAAAATTTTCCAGCAATAGCCGACCTGTATTGGCGCCCCAGATAAAGCCATCCGGGTCAACCGCGACATCAAAATAGGGACTGGGTATGATGAAACCGGGAATATCGCGCGTTGTATCCTTCTCCCCTATTTTGTTGAGCAAATTCCCGTTCAGGTCATAACGCAGGATTATCAGTTTACCGGCATCGGCAGCAAATACGGCTTCATGGGTCACTGCAAGTGATGTAATAAAGGAATTGGCATCAAAAGGCGGCCAGCGTTTGACCAGAGCGCCGGTGGTATCGTATATTTCTATATGATTACCCACTCCGAGAAATAGCCGATAATTACTAGCAATGGCGAGGCATTGGGCAGACGCGGTAAGATTAAAAGAGCGCGCTATTTTTCCGTCAGCATCATATTGGAGTATCTTGTTATCGCCGCTAACACAAATACGTTTGTCGGCAGCGACTGCCAGGGCCAGGAGTTTATCCAGGTTAACCGGTATTTGCCTGATTTGCGTATAGCGGATCATTTCTTCCGGAACGTGGCGATAGGTTTCTATATCATATTCGAATGGATTATCGCCGGTTGGCGCCGGTTTGCGGGTGAGTGAATGATAACCGAGCCAGGTAATTGTTGCAGCAATGACCAGCATCACCAGCACAGTCGCCAGTGTTTTGCGTCCTGATTGTATTTTCATAAATCACCTCCTGTGAAAAAGCAGGATTTGATCGATAAAAGCGGATAAAAAAAGATCATATAATACAGGTTTAACAAAAAGACAATCCTTAATATTTACACTTTTTTAAATTTCAATACAGACCATCCGTTTTGAATCGCGCAACAGCATCCGGCTATCGGCAACGGCAATCGGCCCCCAGGCATCGGGGCCTTCAAGCACTTTAGCGCGGGCAAGTTGTTTATATCCTTTGATACTTGCCTCGATAACAGTCAGTTCGCCTTCATCGCTGAGGATAAAAAATTTATTATCGACAAATATAAACGGGCCTAATCCGAAACGATTGGTCTTGTCGCTGGTCCATACATATTTGGTAATATCCTGCGGATTGCAGCATACAAATTGGTTGCGCAGCGGCCCGGCGTCTTTGGGCAAAACGCAGAACAGGTGGCCTTTATACAGGATCGGGGTCTGCTGCTCGGAGGAAAGACCGTCTTTGGGCAGGGTTTTGGTAATTACCTCAGCCGACCAGACATTATTTTCTTCTCTTAATTGCAGCAACATAGCTCCTGCGCCATAACCGGCGGTAACAAAAATGCGGCCGTCCTCCATAAATACCGGCGACGGCGCGATAACATTATGACTCCAGGCGGTGGATTGCCAGATTATCTGTCCCACATCCTCTCCGGCTGCGGAAATGCCTGCAATACCGCCAATGGAACAATAGATATACATTTTTTTATTATGAAAGGTAACCGGTATTACCGAAGAATGCGACATTTGCCAGTTACCGGGATTAGGAGTACTCCACACCACCCGACCGGTTTTACAACTGACCGCAATCATTAGTGCATCTCCCCCAGTGGCAATGATGGCCAGCGAATCGTCAATAAGCGGGCATTGGCCGGTATACCAGAGCGGCACCTGGGCATTGTATTGCTGCACCAGGTCGATGCCCCAGCGAAAACTGCCGGAATCGGCGTCCACACACATAACATGACATTGCGGGCCGATTGTAATTACATATTTATCGGTAACAGCAGGAATTGTGCGTGACAAGCCGTGATTCCGCTTCATGGGATTATTATACCAGCGCCGCCATATTTCTTCGCCGGTCAGCAGTGAAAAACAACGCAGGGCGTCGGCATGGTTGGCTTCATCATAATCCAAAACATAAACTCGCCCTTTATGAATTGCCGGGGCTGCATGACCTTCGCCAAGTTCAACCGACCATAATATTTTTGGAGCACCGCCGGCCCAGTTCATGTTTGCAGTTTCGTTACTGAAATTATCAAAATTACTACCCCGGAAACGCGGCCAGGAACCGCGCAATTGCGCTGCCACCCCGTTAAACCGCTGAAAGAACTCGCCGATTTTCACCGTGGATAAAAGTCCCCCGGAACGCTCAGGGCGGTTATCCATTCCCGGAACGCTTTCGGAAAACCGCGCGGTGGGATCATAAAAAAACCAAAATCCGGCAAATCCTGCCGCCAACAGGATAAAAACGATCGGAATTATTTTGATGAATAATTTATAATTCATAAAGAGTTAACAGGATCGGTTAGTTAAAAAATATGGTGCGCCCGGTAAAGAAACGCACCATTATGCAAATAAATGTACAACTATTTGGTATTGCAAACAAGTAAAACGTTTTTTAAGCTTTTATCTGAAATGCCTGTAATGACTCGCCATGCCGGATATACATAATGCCGTTAGCAATGGAAATATGCGCCCAGAAGGGCCCGCTGCCCTGGGTTATGGCAAAAGAACTGACCAGGTCGAATTTGTTTGGATCAGGACGAACCAGACCGACATAACCATCTTTTTCATCATATAAATAAAGCATTCCGTCGGCGGCAATGATCGAACCCTTGCAATGCCAGGTTTCTTCGTATATTACTTTGCCGGTCTTCCAGTCCAGGCAGACCCAGTTACCGGTACTGTTGTTTCTCCAGTTAGCGCCATAAACATACCCGTTCATGTATACAGCGCCGCCATGATGGATGTCCAGAACGTCATCCACCCATTTACGGGTGACTCTGGTTCCATCGGCGGATAGCTCGAACATGGCACTGCCGGAATTGTATCCTTCGCTGATAAAAATGCAGCCATCATGATAAACCGGCGAGGTGGGATTAATGGAGCCATTCTTCGGCCAAAAATCCTTTAAATTTTCTTTCCACAACAGCTTGCCGGTTTTGCTATCGATACCGACAAACGATTTTTCCAGCATTGTTGAAATGATCTTTTTCCCGCCATGTTCAATAAAGATGGGATTACAGTAACTGGACTTGTCGCTTAAGCCTTTTGAAGCCCAAACCGTATTGCCGTTTAGTTTATTCAAAGCAACAACAGTGGCATCGGGGCCGCCCGGCGTGCAATAGACATTTTTATCATCCACCAGCAGGCATTCCGAAATACCCCAGCGATCATATTCACCTTTAAAGCGTTCAACAACATGCACCGCCCATTTTTGTACGCCGCTAGTGGCGTCAAAACAAACCAGTTGTCCAACCCCGCTGATCACATACACACGGTCACCGTCTACAGTTGGTGTACACCGTGGATCGGGAAAGGATTGCAACCACGGCTCGCCGTACTTTTGTTTCCAGAGCATTTTGCCGGTCAGATCAAAGGCCATCAGGTATTCTTGTTTATCGAACATACCGGTAATATATAATTTATTATTGGCTACCGCTGCTGAAGAGTTGCCGGGACCAATCGTGTTTACCGACCACAACAATTTTGGACCGCCGGTCGGCCAGGATTTAAGCAGGCCGGTTTCCGGGGAATGACCATTGCGATTCAGACCGCGAAATTGCGGCCAGTCGGCAGCGTAACAGTTTTGGATTACTAATAAAACAATAATCGCGGTTAATAACTTCATCCAGGACGCTGTTTTAAATATCTTCATACATAAACTCCACATCTCTTAATCCGGGTTATTTCACCGGGGCAGCGATTGAATACACCAGCAGAGTATCGCCATGCCGGACATACAGCTTGCCGTCTCTAATGACTGTATGCGCCCAGTGTTGATCAGTGCCTTTGGTTATTGGGAAAACACTTACTACCTTGAAACTGGTGGGATCCGCTTTCACCAGCGCCATTTCTCCTTTTTCCGAATAACAATAGAGCATACCATCGGCGTATATCACATTACCATTGCCAAGTTCACGGGACTGATATTGGCTCACGCCGTCTTCCCATTTTAACGCCTGCCAGTGACGCTTTTTATCTCCGGAGCCATAAATATAACCACCCACTACAACAAATGCGCCGGTCTTGGGATCAAGAGTTTTATTTCGCCATACCTCGGTAACGCTTTTGCCATTGGCGGCCAGTTTTAACATAACACTGCCTGTTCCGTATCCACTGGCGCAAAAGATATTGCCGTTTTTATAATAGGGTGTGTTGGGGTTGATATCCCAGTCCGTTACATGTGGAAAAGACCAATAAAATTCGCCGTTATCGGCATTCAGACAGACAATGGATTTTTGCGTCATGGTGAGGAGCAAATGTATATTATTATGTGTAACAATAACCGGTGAACAATAGGCAGAAGGTTCACTATAATTTGTGCTTTTCCAGATCAGTTTTCCAGTCATTCTATCCAGCGCAACTAGACCGGCATTAGAACCACCGGTGGTAACAAAAACACGATTCCCATCAATCAGCGGTGATTCGGCAATACCCCATTGAATAACTTTACCATTATTGGTTTTTACAGCATCCACTGACCAAACCAGGTTGCCGGTTGTAATATCAAAACAGGAAACAACACCATAAGCGCTGATTATGTATAAATTTTTTCCGACAATAGCAGGAGTTGTTCGCGCGCCGGGGTAATCGCCGGTCCATTCAGCACCATAAGCTTTTTTCCATAGTAACTTGCCACTTGTATTATATGCAAATA
Organism: bacterium; assembly: GCA_029561455.1. Taxonomy (GTDB): domain Bacteria; phylum Zhuqueibacterota; class Zhuqueibacteria; order Residuimicrobiales; family Krinioviventaceae; genus Fontivivens. The sequence goes on along the minus strand of JAKQIY010000068.1, from coordinate 143,980 downwards.
AATAACCGGTTTTATCTAACATGCCGGTAACAAAAACTTTATCGGCAGTGACAGCGACAGAAGAATGTCCCTGACCCAAACCGGTAGCTTCCCATAATAAGGTTGGTCCGGCGGTCGGCCAGCTTTTCAATAAATTTTTTTCCGGATAAACACCGTCGCGATTCGGGCCGCGCCATTGCGAATCAACTTGCCCGTAAACCAGGGAAACCAACACCAGTAAAACAACCGGTATGCTTAATAAATGTTTTGTTCTCAATCGTATCTCCTAAATTTTAAAAAATTTAAATCTAATCTGTCAAAAAGAAAAGCAGTATATTGTAAATTATTGTAAAATATAGTTATTTTGCCGTTATTTGCATGAATTTCTCTACCTGGTTATTATTTTGTAATGCATTTATTAAGCAGATAACATATTATATTTTTGAGCATTAGTGTCGCTGTGTCTTGACGCCGAAAATTTAATGATTGTTTAATTAACTTTTAAATAACAATAAAGTTCCGGTTTATTTTAGGCGTTGATGAGATCCTCCGCCAGAAGCAACTGTTGCTGGATGGACTGCGTACCCGTGCCCCCGCTGATATTACGGCGGTTTACAGATGCGAGGGGGTCGAATAACAAATAAAGGTCTTGCTCAAACAACGGCGAAATGGACTGATAATCGTGTAAATCAAGCTTTGACAGGGCAACTTGCTGCTTTTCCGCCATGCTGACCAGCGACCCGACCACGCCATGCGCCTTACGGAAGGGCATTCCCTTACGCACCAGGTAATCGGCGACATCGGTTGCATATAATGCCGGGTCGAGAGCGGCAGTCATCTTTTGGCGGTTTATAACAATTGTGGACAACACCCCGGACATGATCTGCACGGACAGGATGGTTTGCTGCATGGCATCGAACACCGGTTCTTTATCTTCCTGCAGGTCGCGGACATACGCGGTCGGGATGCCCTTCATCAGGGTCAAACCGGTTACCAGTTGTCCAATCACCCGCGCCGATTTACCGCGTATCAGTTCCAGGGAATCGGGATTCTTTTTTTGCGGCATCATGCTGCTGCCGGTGGCATATTGTTCATTAATTTCAACAAACCGCAGCGCTTCCGAAGACCAGATGATTAAATCCTCGGCGATGCGCGATAAATGCAGCATGATCTGGGCGCAAACGTATAGCAGTTCAATCACAAAATCGCGATCCGAGGTGGCGTCGTAACTGTTTTCGGTGGGCGCATCGAACCCCAGTTCTTTTGCCAGCTTTAGCCGGTCGATTGTAAATGCTGCGCCGGCGATAGCCCCGGAACCAAGCGGCATTTTATTCATGCGCTGCCTGGCGTCCAACAACCGCTCCTTATCACGTTGCAGTTGAAAAACCAGCGCCAAAAAATAATGCGCCAGGGACACCGGCTGTGCCTGGCGCAAATGTGTTTGTCCCGGAAAGATGGTTTCGATATGCTGTTGTGCAGTAGCCGTCAATACCTGTTGTACGTTACACAGAGCATCGCGCAGCAGGTCCGCCTGGCCGCGTAAATAGATGCGCAGATCGGTTACTACCTGGTCATTACGGCTGCGGCCGGTATGGATGCGGGCGCCCAGATCGCCGCTGCGTTCGGTCAGCCAACGTTCATTGGCGGAATGGATGTCTTCATCACGCGGGGAAAATGTTAATTCCCCGGCAAGAAAATCCTTCTGAATGCACTCCAACGCCTCGCCGATTTGCGCAGCTTCCTGATCGGTATAAATACCGGCTTGAACCAGCGCCTGCGCCCAGGCTTTATTCACAGCAATATCCGCTACGAACAATTTTTGATCGTATGCAATCGAATAACTGAATTCTTCCATCAGCGACGCGGTTTTTTGACTAAATCGACCGCCCCAGATCTTGTCCGGATTTTTCATTACTATTAATCCCTTTTGAATATGGTATAATCGGGTTCGTTATAGCCGGCTTTACGTCCCCAATCAAGTTCCACCAGGGAGCGTACTTTGATCGGCAGCCCGAATAAATTAATAAAGCCCTTGGCGTCGGTCTGGTCGTAAACATCTTCTTTGCCAAAGGTAGCCAGTTCTTCACGATAGAGCGAGTATGGGGACTTGACTCCGGCCGACATGACATTGCCTTTGTACAACTGGAACCGCACTGTGCCGGTAACATTTTGCTGGGTCGATTCGACAAACGCATCGAGCGCTTCACGCAATGGTGTGTACCATTCTCCATAATAGACCAACTCGGCATATTTAGGCGCCAGCATTTCTTTAAAATGCATAATTTCCCGATCCAGTACCAGACTTTCCAGTTCCTGGTGAGCGCGGTATAAAATAGTTCCTGCCGGGCATTCGTAAACGCCGCGTGATTTCATGCCGACCAGACGGTTTTCCACCAGGTCGATCCTGCCGATGGCGTTCTCGCCGCCAATGACATTAAGCAATTGGACTAACTGCACCGAATCCATACGGGTGCCGTTAACGGCGATCGGCACTCCTTTATAAAATTCAATTTCCACGGTAGTTGGTTTATCCGGGGCCTGCTGCGGTGATTTGGTTAATACAAACATTTCGTCTTTTGGGGCGTTCCAGGGATTTTCCAGGTCGCCGCCTTCATGACTGATATGCCAGATATTACGGTCATTGCTGTAAATTTTTTCCTTGGAAGCGGTGATCGGCACCTTGCGTTCTTCAGCATAAGCGATCGCGTCTTCGCGGGAGCGGATATTCCACTCGCGCCAGGGCGCAATAACGCGTAACTTGGGGTTGAATGCTTTATAAGTCAGTTCAAAACGTACCTGGTCGTTACCCTTGCCGGTGCAGCCATGTGCTACGGCATCGGCGCCTTCGGCATTGGCAATTTCCACCTGGCGTTTGGCAATAATTGGCCGGGCAAACGAAGTGCCCAGTAAATACTTTTCTTCATAAATAGCGCCGGCTTTAAGGGTCGGCCAGATATATTCTTCAACAAACGGCTTGCGTAAATCTTCTATATAGCATTTGCTGGCGCCGGTGGCTATGGCTTTTTCTTCCAGGCCGTTCAGTTCCTGACCTTGTCCCAAATCGGCGGCAAATGCAATCACTTCACAACCGTAATTTTCCTTGAGCCAGGGAATGATGATGGAAGTATCGAGGCCGCCGGAATACGCGAGTACTACTTTTTTTACTTTTGAGGTCATTTTCAACTCCATTTCAATTATTAAAATTATTTATATATCAATTTTTATTGTTTGGCCGGTGTGTTTTCGCCGGGATGAAAATAATCATAAATTTGTTGCGCCAGTTTCCCGGAAATGCCGGGAACGGTTGTTAATTCTTCAACTGAAGCCGATTTAACAAGCTTTGCCGACCCCAAACTTTTCAACAGTTGCTCCCTCCTGCCGGCGCCAACACCGGGTATTTGCTCCAAAACCGAGGATAATGTTTGCTTGTCCCGCAAGGAGCGATGAAAGGTGATGGCAAAACGATGCGACTCGTCGCGGACGCGCTGCAACAATTTTAGCGCCGCAGAATCGCGCCGGATGTTCTGGGCTTCCGGTATGCCGGGGATGAATACTTCATCCAGCCGCTTGGCCAGGGAGATGATCTGCTGGTCTTTAATAGCGAGTTTTTCCAGGGCAGAGGTTGCAGCGCCAAGCTGGCCTTTGCCGCCGTCGATAAGAATCAGGTCCGGCATGGGTTTGTTTTCCTTTTGTAAACGCGAATACCGGCGGAACACGGCTTCATGCATCATGGCAAAGTCATCAGGCGTTTCCTTGACGCGAATTTTAAAGCGCCGGTATTCGCCTTTGGCTGCCTTGCCGTTAATAAAACAAACCATCGAGGCAACCGGGTTTGTGCCCTGTATGTTGGATATATCAAAGCCCTCAATGCGTTTGGGTGCAACCGCCAGATTCAGGGCGTCCTGCAAGGCTTTAACCGAACCGGCAATAAAATCACGGACTTTATGTTTTTGCAGCATCAATTCATCGAGCAGCAAACCGGCATTTTTAGCGCACATCTCCAGCAGTTTGGCGCGGTCGTTATTTTCAGGAATGACTAGTTCAACCCGGTCACCCCGCTTTTGCGCCAGCCAGTCGGTCATAATTTCCCGATCATCTATTACTACCTGAACAACAATTTCCCGGGGCACGAAATCGGCTTTAATATAGTAGAGTTTGATAAAAGTGTTCATTATCGAACCGACAGGTTCATCCAGAACATTATCCAGGTAAAAATGTTGTCTGCCGGTTATCTTGCCATCGCGTACTTTGAATATTACGCAACAAGCGTCATTATCTTGCCGGGCCAGGGCGATCAGATCGCGGTCGGTCAATGACTGATCGAGAACTTTTTGCTGCTGCTTAAACATCTCAAAGGATTTTAATTGATCGCGCAACCGGGCGGCTTGTTCAAATTTCAATTCTGCCGCCAGTTTTTTAATTTGCGCAGTCATGTCTTCTTCAACCTGTGCTGTACGGCCCTGAATGAATTTAGCGGCATTTTCAATGACCCGGTTATATTCAGTCTGCGACACCAGGCCTTCGCACGGTCCATGACAGCGTTTTATGTGATAATCCAGGCAAATTTTGAATTTACCTTTCTGAATAAGATCATCGCTTAAATTATAATTACAGGAACGAACCGGAAAAATACGTTTGATTGATTTCAATGTTGTTCGTAATGAATAGACATCCGTATACGGTCCAAAATACCGGGAACCGTCACGCACCATTTTCCTGGTTGGAAAAATGCGCGGATAGGGTTCGTTGGTTACCCGGATATAGGGAAAACTCTTGTCGTCTTTGAGATTGATATTATAACGTGGTTTATTTTCCTTCACCAGGTTGGCTTCCAGGATCAACGCTTCCATTTCCGAATCGGTAATAATCGTTTCCAGGTCATGTATGCGCTTAACCAGGCGCGCGGTTTTGGCGTCCGGGGTGCGGCTTTCCTGGAAATAGGAGCGCACCCGGTTGCGCAGGATTTTTGCTTTGCCGATATAAATGATCTCCCCGGCTTTATCCCTGAATATATAAACGCCGGGTTTTTTGGGAAGATTATCCAGTTTTTCCTGCAGATCAGCCATAGCGCGTTTAAAATTTTTCCCAGTGAATAACAGCATTTAACGGGCGTTTTTCCCGCGGCTCAATCGCATTGACCGGATAACCCAGTGGTATCAATGCCACCAGCCGGAACTTTTCCGGCGCTTGTAATAGTGCGCCAATCTGTTCGGTATAGGGTTTTTTATCACCGGCAACCCAGCATGCGCCTAAATGAAGCGCGGTTGCCGCCAACAGGATATTTTCAACCGCCGCGCAGCCGTCTTCAAGATAATATTTGGTATCGGCGCAAAATACGGCGATACACGCCGGGGCATCCTGAATGAATCGGCCATGATCAGTATGAGCTGCAATGGCCAATAACATTTCGGGTTGGGTAATGACAATAAATTCCCACGGCTGAATGTTGTTGGCGGTTGGCGCCTTGCGCGCCGCATTGACGATAATTTCCAACATTTCACGGGGCACCGGTTTATCGGTAAACTGGCGAACGCTGCCGCGTTTATTCAAAACTGTAAAAAAATCCATTGTTTATCCACCTGTTTTATGATGAGATTACTCAGGGTTTGAACCATTAAATATCCGGCGCTGGATAGTGATATTTGTCAGTTGTGCGGTCAGGTCTGGTTTAATGGATAATTTAAAAAAAAAACTGAAAAAAATCATATTAAAAAAGGCCGTTTCAATACTTCTGAAACGACCTTGCGGTTAAAATAAATGTAATAATTTTTTACTTTTTTTCATACGTTTTTTTTATCAATTCTTCAAGACGTTTTTTGGGCTCACGAACGATAGATTCATCGACCGTAAACTCTTCGGCGCCCAGCAGACGCAGCCCGTATTCATAATCCCGCAACATATTACTGCATTCTTCTTCCAGGGTAATGTCGTTTGCTTTGGCCATAGTTTTAAGGATTCTGATCGCCTCTTCCGTGAATACTATGACAATACCATTAGTTACCAAAAAACGTTTCTGGAATTTCTTTATATAATAGCTGGTTAAAATTTTATCCAGTTCATCATCCGGCTTTTCGATCATTTTCTCGGTAAAGCGCAATTCCTTTATTTCTGTATCTGGTAATATTTTTTCATAGCGCAACATAAGGCGATCGACCACGCTCACCAGGCCGCGCGCGCCGGTTTGTTCCTGGAATGCCATTTCGGCAATTTTGCGCAGGGAGCCGTCTTCAAAATTTATGTCGATCCCATAAGCGCTGAAATCGCGTTTTTTGCCCTGGATAACTGAACTGTTGGCGCTTTTCAGTATCTGGTACAATCCTTCCACATCCAGCGAATTGAGTGTTACAACGACCGGTAACCGGCCGATAAACTCGGATTCAAAACCGAATTTAATCAAATCCTCGGTTTTAACTTTTTTCAACACTTCGACAGTATCCGCAGGATTGGTTAATTGTGCATTATCAGCCTGGAAACCGATGGGCTGTTGGTTGAGCCGGCGTTTAATAATATCGCCCAACTGGAAAAAAGCGCCGCTCATAACAAACAGGATGTTTTTGGTATTGATCTTTTTCCGGGTTACTTTGCCGGTGCGCTGCGCTTCCATAGCAGCCTCCATTTGCGCCGCCAGATCGTGCGGGGTTTTCAAATCGACTTCAGCTTCTTCCATCAGTTTAAGCAGGTTGCGCTGCACACCGCCGCGTGAAACATCAGGGCCATAACCGTTGCCGGTGGACGCGATTTTATCAATTTCGTCCAGGTAAATAATACCATATTCAGCTATAGATATGTCGCCATTAGCTTCATGGACAAGATTGCGTACCAGGTCTTCAACATCGCCGCCCACATAACCGGTTTCGCTAAATTTGGTAGCGTCGCCTTTGACAAACGGCACGCCTATCTTTTTGGCGATCAGTTTAAGTAAATAGGTTTTACCGACGCCCGTGGGCCCGATCATTAACACATTGCTCTTTATACCGCCGACCAGTTCCTCCGCTTCCGGATGGGCCTTTTCATACTTCATGCGATTGAAATGGGTGCAAATTTTGGTAGAAAGAATTTCCAGGGCTTCATCTTGACCGACAACAAATTTCTTTAAATAGCGCTCCAGTTCAGTTGGTTTTAAATCGAAATTTATTTTAAACGTCTCTTTTTTCCCTTCACGGCCAGCGCCGGGATCGGAACCAACGGCATTCGGCTCCGGGGGAATAATGACATTTTTACCATATTTTTCTTTTAAAAATTCTGCTACATCGCGTTGTAATTCTTCCGGTGTCGGTATCTTGTTATTTTCAGCTTTCATGAACTTCCTCAAAAATACAATAGTAAATGTTTAAAACGAATATTGAGCAAAATCTATTCCAATAATTATTCTAATATTGCTTTTTGTTATCTCTATAATTTATATGATATTAAATATTTTTATGTTTCTGTTGGTTTGTGACATTTTGGCGCATGTCCGTAAATATGGCAGTCTTTTTGATTACAAATTGGTTCATATCACTATTACGTAATCCGGTGAATTTCGTTCCTGATTATTTTAAAATGGTCGATCCTGCTGTAAAAAAGGAAGTAATTAAGTAAATCGCGGCGCTTCAGGCAGGGACAGGCAGATCATTCAACAAACAACAGACTGACGTCAAAATTGGGGGCGGAATGAGTGAGCGCGCCTATTGATATGTAATCAACGCCGGTGGCGGCTATTGCCGCGATACGATCAAGGGTAACATTTCCTGAGGCTTCGAGAGGTATGCGGTCACCAACCAGTTCGACACAGTCCCGCATTTGTGTTGTGGACATGTTATCCAGCATAATCCGGTCGACGTGAAGATCAAGGGCTTCCTGCACTTCCGCCAGATTGCGGGTTTCTACCTCAATTTCGGCTGTGAAATTGTGTTTTTGCATATAATTACGGCAGGCCCGAACCGCCGTGGTGATACTACCGGCGGAAGCAATGTGATTATCCTTGATCAGGAACATATCATACAGGCCGAGGCGATGATTCTCTCCCCCGCCGCATTTCACGGCATATTTTTCCAGCAGCCGCATACCGGGAATGGTTTTCCGGGTATCCAGAATCCGGGCTCGGCTGTTTTTGATTTGTTCAGTAAATTGGCTGGTCATTGTGGCAATACCGGACAGCCGGCCTAAAAAATTCAAAGCAGTGCGCTCGGCTTGCAAAATACTGGCGGCCGGACCGGTGATCGATATAATAGTATCCTGACTATTCACCTCAACTCCATCTTGAATCAGGATTTGAACTGTTATAGCGGGGTCAAGAATGGTAAAAACCTGCGCGGCAATACCGCCGCCGGCAATTACTCCGTTTTGTTTGGCAATGATTTTAGCCATCATTACCTTTTGTACCGGACAGATAGCTAAAGTAGTAATATCGCCGCGACTCCCCATATCTTCTGCCAGCGCCTGTCTGATCAGGGCGTGTGCAGAATCAAGCAAAATTTTATCCATTAACTGCGCCCTGTTGCATATCCTGTTCAATTTCTTTGATGCGTTCCCCGGCGGCCCTGCCGATGTTATCGGTTGCGCCGCGTTCCCGTACCACCTGGTTTAATAATTCTATCGCCTTGCTATAATTACCCAGTTTCCGGTATGCCAGACCTGCTTCATATAATGCCGTTACGCCCCAGGGCAGCTTGGTGGGTTTGCTGAGATATTTTACTTTGAGAAATTCTACTATTGCCTGTTCGGTTTCGCCCTTGTCGGCATACGATTTGGCTATCCAGTACTGTACTTCGGGCTCTTCTTCGGCATTGACCAACGGTTTGAGTTGTTTGAGTTGAGTAATGGCCCGTTCATAATCTTTTAAATCATATAAAAAGATGCCGGTTTGGATCTTTTTGGTCAGCACATCCGGCGCATCCGGGTAAAGAGTGATATAGTCGCGAATTGTAGCAATGGCTTTGTCTTTGAGACGAAAATCATCATAGCATTTGATCAGAAAATCCATAGCCTGGGAATGCAGCAGCCCGGGTTTTTGTATTTTTATAACATTTTCGCAGGCGGAAATACACTGCGCCAGCAGCCGGTTTTCATAATAAAATGTGGCCAGGTAAAGATAACCGGTAGCAACTAACTCCGTGTCCTGGTATTTTTCCGGTATCTGGGTAAGTATTTTTAATGCGTCCTCCGGTTTACCGGTGATGATATACATACGACCCAAACCCAAATCTCCCTTGGCGCCTTGCGGTACTTGATCAAATTTTTTCGAAAGGTTCTTGAACAATTTTTCAGCCGGTTCAAATTCCTTCTGGCGGACAAAATATTCGCCTTCTTCATACATAAACAGCGCTTCGTTCACATTATTCGGATATTTCTTGAGGAAATCATTGGCCAGCGCTTTGGCGCGATTGAGATTATCCAGTTTATAATCACAAATGATCTCCCGTGCATAAGCATGAACGGCCAGGTCACCGGTTAATTGATTTTTGATCGCAGCATAATGACTGCGGGCCTGGTCCCAGGCACCCTGGGTGTAAAACATATCGGCAATTTTTGTTTTTGCCGTTTGTGCACTGCTATCCTGCGGAAAAAGCGCAATTAATTCGTCATAATGACCAAGGGCAATTTCAAAATTATTCATGGCGGCAGAGCGATCTCCCAAAGCCATCAACGCCGGTGCGCGATATTTACCGGTTTTTGTATTATACAGGTAATTACGATAAGCGCTGATCGCTTGCAGCGGATCTTGGGGATCAAGTTGTAACTGTGTATACATCCACAGCAATTCTTCATCGATCACCGGATCGGTAAAAAACGGCCGTAATTCTTCCGGAATAGCCGGTATGTCACGATTGATGATCGTCCGGGCTTTAGCAGGTTCACCTTTTTCTATGAATAAACCGATAAGACGGGATTTGGCGGCATAGCTGCGCCCGGAATAGAAATAATGATCGACGATATCCTGCAATAATAATATGGATAACTCTGGTTGTCCACGTTCCACATAAATATCCGCCAGCAGCAATTTGGAATCGAGGATCGTGGCATTGTGATTCAATATTATTGATTTTTTGAGCAATACAACTGCGCTATCGGTTTCGCCCAATTTATATAAAATATGGGCATTGCTCAACAGCATACCGGCATAAATATCGGGCGCCGGTTGTTTGCTGATGACATCGGCGCAAATGACATTGGCCTTTTGGAGTTTAAGCCAATCGACGGTATTGTCCCCGGCTTTGATGATCTCTTTAACCAATAGCAGACTGAGATCGTGCTTCAAACTGTCACAACGCGAATCGGCTGGCAAATTGGTTAATGCCGCTTCCAACAATGGAATACGGGTTGCCGGCGAATCTATCGTTAGAAGCGTTACTTTAAGTGAATGATACAATGCCTTGCCGGTCAAGTAATTGCCAGGATACTGACTTTGCATGAGTTGAATCGTTTGCTGCATTAATTCCTGATTCTCGGCAGCTTTGACCGGTTGGTTCTCGAGGATATATTTTTCCGCCAGGGCGCTGTAACAAAACGCTTTATAATAATAGAGTTCCGGCAGTTCGGGACTATCGGCCGGCAGGTCATTCATTGTTTGCTGTACCAAAGCCAATGCGCGGGGATAATCGTGCAATACAGAGACAGTCGTTTTTACCAACTGCAACGGATCATTGGCATCTGCGGTTGGGTTTTGTGTGCGGCTCAGCATCAGGGCAAATGCTTGCTGAAATTGTGATAAAGAAGGCGGCGCGAATTTTTGTAGCATATCGAGACGGATCTGCACATTTTCAAATTCATCGGCGCCGGGGAATAAGGATAAAAACCGCAGATATTCCGTTATGGCAGCGGTTATGTCATTATCCGCTTCATAACTGCGGGCGATTTGTAATTGCGCGTCATCGAGAAACGGACTCCATGGATCAACCGTTGCAATAGCAGCATAGCTGCGCCGCGCCCCTTCCCGATCATGCAATATATTATTCTGGATGTTACCTGATTCATAAATGAGTTCATCATGGAACGCCTTGAATCGCTCATCTATAATTTTTTCCTGCAATAACCGGCAGGCCTGCAGGGAGTGTCCAGCCCCGGCCTGCAGTGTTGCCAGGCTGAGCACACTTTTTTCCTGAATGATCGTATTGCTGCACAAGCTGTCTTCTACAACCGCGCGAAAATGCGTCATTGCGTCACTAGTGCGGTTGAGTTTTTGTTTGATAATACCCAACCGGAATTCCAGCGCATATTGATAGTTTTGCTCCAGCGCCGGTTTGGAAATTTTTTCTAATGACAGACGGGCTTGCTCAAAATCACCGGTTAAATAAAAATTATCAGCCAAAATTAATTGCAGGCGGGCGGTTTTTGCTGCCGGTAATGATTTACCCAACAAACTATTGACAATATCCGATGAGCGCCGGTAGTCACCCTGATGTTGCAGGGATGTTGCCAGAAGGATTGCCGCTTCGCCCGTATATGCGCCGCTAACGCCGCTTTTTACAATCGCGCTCAGCAGGCTATCGGACTGGCTGTATCGACCGGAGCGGGAGTACAACTCGGCTTTTAACAATCCGGTGCGGAATGCCAGGTCGTCTTCAAGGCGGGGGCCGGATATTTTATCCAGTGCATTAAAGGCAAGTTGAAAATCGCCATTTTTACCATGTATTTCTGCGGCCACTAAATATGCTTCAAAACGCAACGGATGAGTGGGATAGCTTTCTAACACATAATTTACAGCATCGAGAGCATTGATTTGTTTATCAATTTTCATATACTCCCGCGCTGCCAGTAATTGTGCTTCAGGAATCAAGCCGCTTTTAGCGGCAAATAACTTGACCCGCTCAAACGTCAGTGCTGCATTCAAAGGCTCGCCTGCTTTTGCCAGAATTTTACCGCGATTGACCAGCGCCTGGTCGGTAAGAGCAGATTGCGGGTATTGCATCAGCAGACGCAGATAAATAGCGGCGGCAGTTGCCAGGCTATCGATTTTTTCATTGCTTTGTGCGGCATAAAAAAAAGCCTGCGGTGAATTCAAACTGCCGGGGTAGTTTTCAGTAAATTTAAGAAATTGCTGGGCCGCCAGATCATACATACCCTTGTCCTGTAATTGCTGGGCAAAACGGAAATCTTCATCTTCCTGAAGATTGATTTGCTGCCCGAAAAGGCTGCCAAGCGCTATTAAACAAAATAAAAGTGTAAAGTATTTAAATTTTACCACTAGAGGATCTCCAATTTTGCATACGGATATACCAGGCGTTTTTCGCCTTCTCTATCAAACAATATCATTAATTTGATTGTTCCATAACCACGTTCAATTTTTAAAATTGTGCCTTTACCAAAGACCTGATGCTTGACCCGCATGCCGATCTGAAATTCCTGATCTTCCTGGGACTGGTTTTCATAATCCGGCATGTCATTGGCGCCATATTTAATACGGGTTTGCGTTACCGGCGGTGTTTTAGCCGCCCGACTGGCTACGCTCTCGATAAAACGAAGGTCAAGTTCTTTAATAAAACGGGATTTTACCTGGGCAGGGTTTTCGGTATATTTGCGGCGGTTCTTGGCCCAGGTTAAATATAATTTATCTTTGGCGCGGGTGGCGCCAACATAGAATAATCGCCGTTCTTCTTCGAGCGCCAGGGGATCGTCGATCGAACGGGATAACGGAAATAATCCTTCTTCAAGTCCGGTTATGAAAACCACCGGAAATTCCAGTCCTTTGGCAGCATGCAAAGTCATCAGGGTGACGGCGTTTTTCCGGTCATCCCAGGTATCAATATCGGTAATCAGGGATACCTGCTGCAGGAACTCTTCCAGCCGCGCTTCCGGTCCGGCGTTGTTGCTGAATTCAACCAGGGCAACGATCAATTCGCGGATGTTTTCAGCGCGGGTTTGCGATTCGACCGAGTTATCATCTTTGTATAGCTTTAAAATTCCAGTCTCTTCAAGTAAAGAGGTGGCAATTTCTGCCGGTGGTAATTCACTGCGCAGTGACCGGTATTTGTTCAGTAATTTGTAAAATGATGTAATACCGGCAGATGCTTTGGCAGGTATTTCAGGGATTGTTTCCACAATTTCCAGGGCTTTGTACAGGGAAATACGTTTATCCTCGGCAAATTTTTCCAGTTTGACCACAGTAGACTCGCCAATTCCACGCAGTGGGAAATTGATTATTCGCTTTAGACTGATGACATCAGCGGGATTGACCAATACCTTCAAATAAGCCAATACATCCTTTACTTCCTTGCGTTCATAGAATTTCACGCCGCCGACAATGATATAAGGAATACCGTCCAGCCGTAATGCATCTTCAATAACGCGGGACTGGGCATTGGTGCGATAGAGAACGGCAAAATCATAAAAACGCCGCTCGGCTTTGCGAAATTCACCACCGATCTGGTTAACTATATAACGGGCTTCCTCCCGCTCGTCTACAACATTCATCAGCGTAACGCTGTCGCCTTCAGGGCGTTCGGTCCACAATTTTTTACTGTGCCGTTTTATGTTATTTTGAATGACGGAATGGGCAACCGCCAGAATATTTTTTGTGGATCGGTAATTTTGTTCCAGGCGGAATTTGTGGCATTTCGGATAATCCAGTTCAAATTCCAGAATATTGCGAACATCGGCACCGCGCCAACGGTAGATGGATTGATCGTCGTCGCCAACCACACAAATATTGCGGCGTTTACCGGCCAATAAACGTAATACATTATACTGCGCCCGGTTGGTATCCTGGTATTCATCGACCAGGATATAATGAAATTTATCCTGGTAATGCATTTTAACATCCGGGAATTGTTCGAACAAGATGATCGGTTTGATGAGCAGATCATCAAAATCCATTGCATTCAATTCCAGTAGCTTTTTTTCATATCGCGTATAAACTTTGGCGGTGATTTCTTCAACCGGATTATTAATATTTTCAGCAAACTCGGCCGGCAAGATCATATCATTTTTGGCGGCGCTGATGCGCTGGTTTATAGTTTTGGGAGTTATATTTTGCACTGGTAATGCCAGTTCTTCAAGGATCATTTTCACCAGGGTAAGCTGATCGTCCACATCATAGATGGAAAAATTACTATCATATCCCAGCTTCTCACCCTCATAGCGTAACAAGCGGGCAAACAGGGAATGAAACGTACCGATCCACATTCCCGAAATCATTTCCGGGACCAGTTTTTGTACCCGTTCGCGCATTTCGGCAGCGGCTTTATTGGTAAAGGTCATTGCCAGAATCTGGTATGGTTCCGCTTTACCGCTGGCTAAAATATGGGCGATTCGGTAGGTCAGAACCCGGGTTTTGCCGCTACCGGCGCCGGCAAGAATAAGCACAGGGCCATCCACCTCGCAGACTGCCTTTTGTTGCTCCTCATTTAAATCGGAATATATCCAGTCCAGAGTATTTTTCACTGTTGCGCTTGTCCTTTCAGGCGTTTTTCACGGGCGACCTGGCGACGAATTTTATTGAATTGATGCTTGGCGTTAACATGTTGGCGTAAAGTTGCGCTGAAAATGTGGCCGCCCTTACCATCGGCTACAAAATAAAAATAATCACTGTTTGCCGGGTAAACGGCAGCGCGGATCGCATTGATGCCCGGGCTACCAATGGCGCCAGGAGGCAAACCGGTATATTTATAGGTGTTGTAAGGAGATTCAATTTCAAGGTCGCGGTTTAACAAGCGGCGCGGTTTATCGGCCAGGACATATTGAATTGTAGGATCAGCTTGCAATAACATGCCGGTGCGTAAGCGGTTATGGTATACCGAAGAGATATATACCATTTCACTGTCCAGCATGGCTTCACCCTCAATAATTGAAGCCAGGGTTACGATCTGATTAAGGGAAAAATTGTATTGTTCACCGGCGCGAATCAGCGAATCGGTAACATTTTGAAAAAATTGGTGGACAAACTGGTCTATTACTTGTTCTTCGGACAGACCAAAAGTGAAGTAATATGTTTCAGGATAGAGATAACCTTCCAGGGAATGGGCATAAATTTTATATTTTTCAAGACAAGCCGGGGCATGCACCAGGCTGATGAACTTTACAGAATCGATGCTTAACTTGGCTTGCAATATAGAAGCGATCTTCCAGGAGGTCGTTCCTTCCGGAATGGTTACTTTGATAAAATTTTCCGCTCCCCTGGTTAAAGTGGTTAATACCCGGTAATTGGAAGAATGCAGCGGCAGGGTAAATTTTCCGGCTTTGATCTTGGTGGTAGCGCCGGTCAACCGGGCTGCCAGGAGGAGATTCTTCCGGTTGCGGATAATACCCTGTTCAAGCAGCCGCGTTGAAACCAGGGAAAATGTATCACCCCGGTTAACAATAATATCGGTTTTTTCCGTTTCGGCAGACTGAATAAACGGCCAGTGAAACAGATACAACAAGATCAGTCCGGTAACAATAAACAGAGATACTAGCAGTATTAAGGAATACTTGATTAACTTTTGTTTCATAAACTATCGGTAATAAATGACCATTAAATCATAAATGGCGTGAGTATAAGCAACAACGCCAAAACCACGAACTTTATATAATATACATAATAAAATTGCCATAAAAAACCGGAAAAATGCGCCGCTAAAAGTAAATGGTTCGCCATTGAGATAATGACACCATGAAAAGATAAGTGAAGAAAATAATGCTGCCAGCAGCCAGGCTTTAACCGGGTGCATCTTCAAAAACACCAGGGTATAGGCGGAACCGGAAAACAAAAAAACCCTGAAAATCAATTCTTCATAGAAACCGGCGCCCAGCGAAAGCATAATTTCCAGGCCGGGGTCTGCAGCCGGTATGGTACTAAGAAATAATAATGAAGTAACAGTAGAAGCCAGGTAGCCAAAAATAACCGCATAGAGACCGCCTTCAAGCATGATCATGAGCAGGTAATGAAAATGGAATTCAAGGGTTTTGCGATCCTGCAGGTAAAAGATAAGAGTGGCCACGCAGATTATAAACAAGGCAATGGCAAATGTGCCATGAATACCGAATTGATCGAGCAGTTCTTTGAAGATGATCTCGGCGAAATTGCGAACACTATAGTCGCTGTAATTGCCGGTAAATAACGTCATGAATTCATAGACCAGCAGTAACGGTATGGTGCTCAATAAACCATAGAACGGTGTGCGGCTGCTCATCAGGTAACCAGATTTAGCAAAAAAACGATCCAGAAATAAAAATTTACTGATTGCTTTATAGGTTCTGACAAATATCCGTTTATCTTTCCGGGGCAAGCATGATCCTTTTACTTAGCGATTCCGTTTTTGCCGGGCGCGAAATTGTTCAAGCGGCAGGGTGTTAATTATGTCTTTACATTCCGCCCACCCTCGCCTGGCGGTCGCAACCCCGAATTCCATCATCGTCAGGTGAGCGGCCTGGTGCGAATCGGTATTAATGCAGATTTTTACCCCCTGTTCAATGGCGCGTTTAACATGCAGATCGGACAAATCGAGTCGATCCCAATAGGAATTGATCTCCAGGGCGGTGCCGGTTTCAGCGGCAACGGCAATCACCCGGTCAATATCAAGCGCAAAACCTTCGCGCCGCGAGATCAACCTGCCGGTGGGATGCCCGATCACATCGACATAAGGATTTTTCATAGCCGCAATGGTGCGCCCGGTGGGGTCGGTCTCAAAGGCGCTGTGAATAGAAGCGATTACAAAATCCAGTTTTTTCAGGATATGATCAGGAAAGTCCAGCGAGCCGTCCGGTAAAATGTCCGTTTCCGTCCCGGCTAAAATGGCAAAGTCGCTATAACGCTCATTGAGGCGGCGAATTTCTTCAAGTTGCTGAAGCAACCGGTTTTCATCCAGGCCGTTGGCATAAAAAGCGCTACGGGAATGATCGCAAAAGGCCATGTATTGATAACCCAGGGAGCGTATTGTTTCCGCCATTTCTGCAACCGACAACTGTCCATCGCTATAGGTAGAATGGATGTGCAAATCGGCTTTAATATCATCCAGGGTAACCAGATGCGGCAAGCGGTTTTGCAGCGCCGCTTCAATTTCACCGCGATCTTCACGCAATTCCGGTTCTATCCAGGGCATACCCAGGAGGCGATAAATATCCTCTTCCTGTTCGCCGCCGATTTTACCGTGCTCGTTAAATATGCCGTATTCATTGATTTTTAATCCCCGGTCGCGGGCAATGCCGCGCAGTTTAATATTATGCGCCTGCGAGCCGGTGAAATATTGCAGGGCGGCGCCATAACTGGCAGCGGGAATGGCGCGCAAATCGACCTGGTAACGGTTTTCGAGAATAACGCTGGCTTTGGTATCGCCGGCGCCGGTTATTTCCGTTACATTCGGCATTTGGGTAAAGAGCTGCAATACCGCGGCGCCGTCCGGGGTTTCTGCGAGAATATCAATACCATGTACTGTTTCTTTGCCGCGACGCGCGGAACCGGCGGCCGTAATACGTGTTATCTGTGTACCGGCCTTTTCACCTAGCCAGGAAATAACCTGATCGATAATCGACTGGGCGACGGCGATTGAAATGCGGGTTTGCGATACTTTAATTAATTCCAGGCCCCTGTGGATCTTGTCAACTTTTTTTTCGCCCATGCCCGGTAGTTTCACCAGATCGCCGTTTTGTATGACCTTTTCAAGGTCGGCCAGGGTTTGCACACCCAGTTTTTGATATGCCAGCGCCGCCGTACGCGGTCCGAAATTGGGAATACTCAACAGTGAGAACAACTCTTTGGGAATATCGTTAAGTAAAGCATCGTATTGGCTAATACGGTTATGAAGGAGATAATCCTCGATTTTACCCTGCAAAGCCTGGCCGATGCCAGGTATCTCCCCTAATTGCTTGTTATTGTACAAGTCTTCAATATCGGCGGTTAAATCCGTCAGAACGCGTGCGGCTTTGCGATAGGCATTCACTTTAAAAGCATTTTCGCCTTTAAATTCCAGTATATCCGCCATGCGGGTAAATATTTCAGCTATTTCCTGGTTCTTCATATCATCTCCGCTTGATGGCAAAAAATATAAAATATTTGCGGCGAATAAGCAACAGCTTTTTATGCGATAATTCCAAGCTGCTGTATTGGCGTGACCAGATAACCAAACCCCTCAGAGCGATTTTATATAATTTTCCAGGAACTGAATGCCTTCCAGGTAACTGTTTATACCTTTACCGGAAACCTGGTGGATACAAACCGGTTTGATCACCGATATTTTACGGAATTCTTCGCGCTTGTAAATATCGGAGATATGAACCTCTACAGCCGGAAGCTGCACGCCGGCAATGGCATCGCGCAGGGCATAACTGTAATGGGTAAAGGCGCCGGGGTTGATGACGATGCCATGCGCCCATTTGCGGTTTTCATGAATAAAATCGATTATATTCCCCTCGTGGTTGGATTGAAATATCCTTACGGTCATGTCCAATTGCTGAGCCAGGGTGGTGATTTGCTTATTTACATCATCCAGGGTGAAACATCCATATACATCCGGTTCGCGTTCGCCCAGTAAATTAAGGTTTGGACCGTGAATAACCAATATATTTAGCATAATAATTCCTTGTTTGTTAGTTCCCCGTTAGGATAAAATCAATTGCTTCTTTTACCATTTCGGCAGGAACATTGCGGTTCATATCATACTGACCGATTTTTTGCAGTAAAATCCACAACTGGCCTTTATCGGAGCGCTTTTTGTCCTTACTCATGGCCTGCACAAGCGCTTCACCGGTTATATGTGTGGGGATGGCAGGCGGTTCCAGGCTGGCAATTAGCGCACAGGCCCGGGTCAGTTCATTTTTATTGATATACTGATGTAAAAAAGACAGGTATAATGCCCCGCGCATACCATGCGCTACCGCTTCACCATGCAAAAAATAGTCGTAATTGGTAACAGTTTCCAACGCATGACCAATCGTATGCCCGAAATTGAGAATGGCGCGTAAACCGGATTCTCTTTCATCTTTGGCAACTACCTCAGCCTTAATTTGGCAGCATGTGGAAATTATGTCCTGCACCAACATTAAATCATTGAGATTAATAATATCAGTGATAGATGCGGATAATTGCTTAAAAAAACCGGCGTTGGCGATAAAGGAATACTTGATAACTTCGGCCAAACCGGCTTTAATTTCACGGATTGGCAGCGTTTTTAAAACCAGGGGATCAATGATGACCAACTGCGGCTGATAAAAAGCACCGATCAGATTTTTCCCCAGTGGATGATTGATGCCGACTTTGCCGCCGACGCTGCTATCGACCTGGCTCAAAAGGGTTGTGGGTATCTGGATAAATGGTACACCACGCAACAAGGTTGCGGCAACAAATCCAGCCAGATCACCGATAACGCCGCCACCCAAAGCAATGATTTTAGATTGACGGGTGACCCGCGCCGCGAGCAGTTGTGTATACAAATCTTCCGCGACCTGCAGGGATTTAGAGTGTTCTCCGGCGGGAACAACCAGTAATTGTGGAGAGAGACCGGCATTGCGCAGCGAGTCAAACAGCACATCGCCATACAGTGGCCGGACATTGCTATCGGTAATAATAAAAAACTCCTTGCCGGAGTCGAATTGGCCAAGTAATGACGCGGTTTCTTTAAAAATTGCCGGTTCGATGTATATCGGGTAGGAACGGTTATCCAGGTTTACTACTAGTTTATTCATACATCATTACACATTTTATTGAATAATGAACTGGTCAGTTGTTTAATATTCAGTACTCCGTCATTAACAACAGTATAGTCGGCTTGTTTATAATATGGTTCACGGTCGCGCAGCATTGCGGCGATTTTAGCTTGTAATTCAGGGCCGGAAAGGTTGGCCATCAGCGGCCGGTGCGATTTCATCGCAATGCGTTGCGCCAGAATTTCAACCGGCGCGGTTAAACAGATCAAAATACCGCTTTGTTTCAACAGCGCCCGGTTTTGTTCGCGGATAATAGCGCCGCCGCCCAGGGAAATAACTAATTGCCGTTTAGCGGCAATATCCTGCAAAACTTGGGTTTCCAGGTTACGAAATGCCTCTTCCCCATCTTCCTCAAAAATGCTGCTGATCTTTTTCCCGGCTTTAATTTCAACCAGATCATCGGTATCGTGAAACGGCCAACCTAGCATTTTCGCCATTTCGCGGCCCACAGCGGATTTGCCGGATGCCATAAAACCCATAAAATAGATGTTTTTACCATCCCAGGGGTACATTTGACAATCCTCTAAAATTATGTAGCATTTCCGGGATTGAATCGCCGCCCAGTTTTTCGTACAGGGCATCGGCAAGAACTATAGCCAGCATGGCTTCGCCAACGACAACCGCAGCGGGAGCGGCGCACACATCAGCGCGTTCATAATGGGCAGTGCTGGCTGTATGTGTGGCGACATTCACCGAATCCAGTGGTTGGATCATTGTCGGCAGGGGCTTCATGGTCGCTTTTACAACGATGGGTTCGCCGTTACTCATACCACCTTCAATTCCCCCGGCGTTATTACTACCGCGATAATAGCCACCGGCTTCGGTATAATAAAGCTGGTCATGTACTTTATTGCCGGGCAAGTGGGCAACCTGCACGCCCAGGCCGATCTCGACAGCCTTTATTGCATTGATGCTCATTAGTGCGGCGGCAATTTGCGCATCCAGTTTGCGATCCCAATGAACGTGGCTGCCCAACCCAACCGGCAAGCCGGTAGCAATTAGTTCAAACTGGCCGCCAAGCGATGTGCCCTGCTGTTTTGCGTCATCAACCAGTGCTACCATTGCTGTAGTAGCGGCTGAATCAGCACAGGCCATAGGCGATTCTTCAACCTGTTTAAAAATTGTTGCAAATTCTTTAATATAATCAGGATTTTTAAAATGCCGGGATGGGATATTTAACACACTGAAAGGTGAAGTAACGGACCCAATACGGGTTATATGTCCATAAATATGTATATGAAATTTTTCCAGCAGTTTTTTACAAATGGCGCCCACGGCGACGCGCATGGTGGTTTCGCGGGCGGAAGAGCGTTCGAGTAAATTACGCAGATCATCCTGGCGATATTTAACCATGCCGGCAAAGTCGGCGTGGCCGGGCCGGGGCATTTGCAGCGGCGGCGTAGGGTGTTCTACCGGCGTAACCGACATTTTTTCAGTCCAGTTGATCCAGTCTTTATTTTCAAGCAGCAAAGATACCGGGCTGCCGAGGCTCACACCATAGCGCACTCCCGATAAAATCCGGGCACGATCATGTTCAATTTTCATGCGATCGCCGCGGCCGTAGCCACGCTGACGGCGCTGCAGTTCATGTTCGATAGCTGTTTCCGATATTTCCAGGCCGGCCGGTAATCCTTCAATGATAGTAGTCAAGGCGCGACCATGCGATTCCCCGGCGGTTAAAAAGCGTATTCTACTCATAAATCCCCAATTCACGGTTCATTATTTTATGCAGTTCCGACAATTGCGCTGGACTGAGCGTTAAATGTTCGCCGCTAAAGATACGCAGCGATTCCAGTCCCTGGTATATAAGCATATCCAGGCCATTTTGCACAGTCGCCCCATGCTTTTTCGCTTGTTGTAAAAGCCTTGTCGTTTGTGGATTATAAATGACATCATAAACAAAATGGTGTTTGCTGATACAAGAAAAATCGCTCATAACAGCCCGGTCGGTGTCGGGATGCATGCCCACTGCAGTGGTATTGATGATAATACCGGCATCGCTAATTAGATCGGAAAAATTGGGATCGGCGGGAGAAAACAAGGACACATCAGGCATATTGAGCCTGTTTATTGCCAGGCTTTGTAATTCACGGGCTTTATCTGCCACAACATCGCCAATCACTAAACGGGCAATTTTCAGACGGGACAACGCATAACAGACAGAACGGGCGGCGCCGCCGGCGCCAAATAATACCACGCTAGCGCCGTTACAACGATCACGGTTATCACCAAGCGATTCTGTGAATCCAAATGGATCGGTAACATGCGCTTGCAACTGCCCGTTGCAGTTTTTAATAGTGTTGGCCGCCTGTAACAGTTCCACATCAACTGATTTTGTATCCACAAATGGTAGTACGGCTTCTTTGTGCGGAACGGTTACATTTAAACCGCCAATTTCTAACGTACGCACCGCTTGCAGACAGGCTTCAAGCTGAGGTTTGCGAATGTGAAATGCCACATACACAGCATTGAGGCCAAATTGGCCGATCATCCAGTTTTGCATGAGCGGAGAAAGACTATGAGCAATGGGATCGCCGATTACCGCATATAATTTACTCGATGCTTTAACCATTACGCAGCGACTCTAACATTTCAAAAAATCCCGGAAAAGAAGTATCGACGCACTCGATATTATTGATTTGGGTTTCTCCTTCCGCGAATAGTGCGGCAATGGCAAAAGCCATGGCAATACGATGATCGCCGTAGGAATCAATTTCTGCGCCGCGTAATCGGCTGGGGCCGTCAATGATCATGCCGTCCTTGATCTCACGGATATTGGCTTTCATTTTCTTCAGGTTACTGACAACTGTGGTGATGCGATCCGACTCTTTGATGCGCAATTCGCCGGCATCCTTGATTGTTGTGGTGCCATTAGCCTGGGTTGCGGCCACCGCCAGGATCGGGATTTCATCAATAATGCGTGGTATCAGCGAGCCGCTCAGGTGCGTTGGATTGAGATTGACCGGCCGGGCGATCAATTTTTGTCGGGGTTCGTAATTAATTGTTACCTGGGGTTCCGTTTGTACCGGTGCTTTCATGGCAATCAGAGCATCCAGAATACCGGTGCGGGTTGGGTTGACACCGACATTCGGCATAATAATTTCAGAATCGGGAACCAGGCACCCGGCGATCAGAAAAAACGCCGCCGCTGAAATATCGGCCGGCACATCAATATCGGCAGGTTGCAATTGCGCCGGGCCCTTAACGCCGGCCATACCCGGATTTGCCTGGATATTGACATTAAATTCCCGCAGCATTAATTCGGTATGATTACGGGATTCGGAAGGTTCCGTAACCCGTGTAATTCCTTTGGCGTATAAACCGGCCAACAAAATACAGGATTTTACCTGGGCGCTGGCCACCGCCGAAGCATAATCAATAGCGCGCAGCTGGTTGCCGCGAATTTTTAACGGCGCTTTGAACATATTACTTTCAATTTGCGCTCCCATCATTTCCAGGGGTTCTATTACACGCCGCATCGGGCGGTTTTGCAGGGAAGCGTCGCCTGTAATTTCCGTAATGAAATCCTGCGCCGCCAATATGCCGGATAACAGGCGGATCGTCGTGCCGGAATTTCCCGCATCCAGGATCGTTTTCGGCGCTTTTAATCCATACATCCCACCGCCTTTGACAATGACCTGCTCCCCTTTGGTTTGAATTTTAATACCTAATTTTTTCAAACACTCGATAGTGTTGTTGACATCCAGGGCATTGGATAACCCGGTAATATGACAATCGCCATCCGCAATGGCGCTCAGTATCAGCGCACGATGGGAAATAGATTTATCGCCGGGCAGAACAATTTCACCCCGCAGACGCGCTGCGGGTTTGAGCACTATATTTTTCATATTATTCCCTCTTACCACATTCAAGGCCATTCGCTTTGAGCAATTCCAGAGCCATTTCCTGCTCTTTTTCTGTGGAGAATGCCAAACGAATTGTGCCACCCTCGTCTTCTCTGATTTTTAATACTTCGATATCTTTGATATTTATTTCTTTACCGGCCAGGGTATTGGTGATCAGGGCGATCATGCCGGGCCGGTCTTCAACCGCAACGGAAATATCATAATGCGGCCTTAAAAAGCCTTTGGTATCACTGGGTATATATAACCGGTTGCGGGCCGAATTTTCAAAATATTTTTGCAGGTCATCGGTCAGCAGCATATTTTTTACTTTATTCAATTCTTCGATGTATGCATCGATATAAGTTACAATCATATCGGCATTGGTGGTTCTGATCTGCTCCCACATACCATAGGGACTGGAAGCAATGCGGGTCATATCACGAAAACCGCCGGCGGCCATTTTCAGAAAATGGGGGCTCTCTTTTTGCTTGTTGGCCACCATATTCATCAAAGCTACAGCGGCCATTTGCGGTAAATGGCTGACCGCAGCGGCAATTTCATCATGCAATTTGGGCAACAACAGCAGAACTTTGGCGCCTATCCGTTCCAGTAAATCGCCAAAGGCTTTGCGCGTCGATTCGTTTATTGGCCGCACCGGGGTTAACACATAAATTGTGTTTTCGAACAAAAACGGATCGGCTGCGTTCACGCCGCGAAACTCGGAACCGGCCATGGGATGTCCGCCGATAAAATCACATTCCTGGGGTAAATGAATATTGGCAGTCTCGACAATTTTACGCTTTATACTGCCTACATCCGTTATGAGGGTATTAGGTTTAACATATTTGCCTAATACCTGTAAATGTTCGATAATAACATTGATCGGTGTGCATAAAAAGATCAAATCTGCCTGGGATGCCGCTTCACCCAGTTCTTCTATCGAATAAACCAGGTCGACCGCTTTACGTTTTTTGGCATTTTCCAGGGCGTACGGATTATCAACGCCGATAATTGTGCCGGTGTAGCCCTTGCGTTTAAGCGCCAGCGCCAGGGAGCCACCGATCAGGCCGACGCCGACAATGAGTATCTTGTTAAAACGTTCAAAAGTGTCCATTATTTATCCCTGTTTTATTTTTCTGCCGATTGCCCAGGCAATCATTCGTAATTCTTCCATGAGCCGTTCAAACTGGTGTGGATACAAAGATTGTGCGCCGTCGGAAAGCGCTTTTTCCGGCTGGTGATGAACTTCAATGGTGAGGCCGTCGGCCCCGGCAGCTACTGCAGCTCGTGCCATTGGTCCTACTTTATCGCGCAGACCGGTGCCGTGACTGGGATCGACTATGATCGGCAAATGGCTCAGTTTATGAACAACCGGTATTGCCGATATGTCCAGGGTGTTGCGGGTGTAATTTTCAAAAGTACGAATGCCCCGTTCACACAGAATGACATTATAATTACCGCCGGCCATGATATATTCGGCAGCCATGAGAAATTCTTCGATTGTAGCGGCCATACCGCGCTTGAGCAAAATAGGTTTTGTGGTTTTTCCCAGTTCGCGTAACAGCGGAAAATTTTGCATATTTCGGGCGCCAACTTGTAAAATATCAACATTTTCAAGCATCATGTCCAACTGGTTTTCGCGCATGATTTCCGAAACGGTTGCCAGTTCGAATTGCTTGCCTGCTTCTTTCATAAGTTTAAGGCCTTCTTCTCCCATACCCTGAAAGCTGTACGGCGAGGTGCGGGGTTTAAAAGCGCCGCCGCGCAGAACTGTTGCCCCGGCTTTTTTCACCATTCCGGCTATAGTAAACAATTGTTCCTCGCTTTCAATCGAGCAGGGGCCGGCAATAACATGGATCTCATCGGCGCCAAAAACAACATCACGGACCTGAACATGAGTATTTTCCGGGTGAAAAGTGCGGCTGGAGAGTTTATAGGGTTCGGTAATGCGCACGACTTCCTGTACACCATCCATAATTTCAAACTGGCGAATATCTATATCCCGTTTATCGCCTATGGCGCCAAGAATGGTTTTGTTAACACCAACAACTTTGTGAACATCAAATCCTAAAGATTTCAAGCGATCGGCCACCGCCAGAATCAGTTCTTCCGATGCGCTATCTTTCATTACTATGACCAAGGTTATTTCCTTTCTCGGTAATGTCCTGAGAGTTTAATCTGTTCTGTCCATATAGTTAATTGCAATTTTACAGCGTTTCTATAAACCGGTATTTTTTTTTTCATCATCACTTTGCAAATTGCGGCATACCAGGATGATCATTTGAAAAATTACCCGTATATCCTGGTGCGAAAGCGGCCCGGAATTTTTGACAATAATATTGGAAATGATCTGTTCTTCCCTTTCACGGCTGTGGATAGCCAACGCATTTTGCTGTTTAAGTTTGCCGATGAGCAAAGCATATTCCGCCCGTTTTGACAACAGGCCGAGTATTTGTTCGTCAATCGTATCAATTTCTTTTCGTATCGACTGAATATCCATGCGTTGCTCCATAAAAGAAAAAACCCACTATCAGGATTTTTGGTAGTGGGTTAGATTTGCTAAAAAAAATTAAGACCTGATGCTAATCTTTCCCGTACCTGCCGGTAAAATAATAAAAATAATTAAAGATGTAATATGTAAATTTCATGGCGTTAATCTGATTTAGAATTCTGTTCCATAATTTCAAGAGTTAAATTTAATATTTAAAAACCAATAGTCAAGCACTTTTTTGCAAAATCGACAATTTTTTGAATCGTATTCACTGATTGCCCGTTTTTTTCAACCGACCGGTGTTGTTACAGATACCTCACTTTTTATTCCGAATAGATAACGGAAAATTTTTCAGTCTCACATACTTCAACCTGGTGCATATTAATTCCCTGCGGCAGTTGTTTTTTCATATAGTCGTATATATATTTTGCCAGGTTTTCCGAGGTGGGGTTAACGGTATCAAACGGCGGTGTTTCATTGATCAACCGATGATCAAACTGGTTAAGGCAATCATCAAGTATCGCTTTCAGGGTGAACAGATCCATAACCATACCGGATTCATCAAGAATACTCGCTGCTATAGTCGCTTTAACTACCCAGTTATGTCCGTGTATACGGCGGCAGGCGCCCGGGTATTCAACCAGGTGATGAGCGGCAGAAAAAAAAGATTCGACAACCAGTTTATACATTTTCTTCTTTTCTATATATGAACAAAATCCGGAGCGCATCTTATAAAGGTAAAGCGCTCCGGAACTAGAATTGTAATTATAACACTGTCGTTATTTCAATTCATCCGCATGTTCTTTAATTTTAACTATTGCGGAAACAATATCATCCATATCCGCTTCGGTTCCCAACAACATATTCTGGGTGAACCAGATCGCCTCTTCGAAACAGGCTTTTTCGGTTTCCGGACAGTAATTTTTACTGTAATCCACCGGCAGATCAACTGTGCGACCGCGCGGGCCAAAAGCTTTTTTTAGGAATACCGGCTGTTTGTATAACGGTATGGAATAACCGGGACTGGTAAAAATGCCTTCCTTGCGCATGGCATCGATAAAAGAATTTTTGGATTTATTGGCAAAAAATTCTTTTTTGTACCGGAAAATATATAAATGTGCGGCGTGTTGGGTAACCTGGGGTTCATCAATCAACGGTACTATACCTTCGATGGCGCGCAATTTTTCATTTAAATATGCCATATTTGCTTGTCTTATTACTTTTAATTCTTCATAGCGGTCGAACTGGGAGTGCAGAACCGCGGCCTGTAATTCGGTGAGCCGGTAATTACCGCCAAAATAAAAATGTTCATACCACAAGCCGTCTTCACTGCGTCCACAATTGATATGGGATCGGCACATTTTTGCTACCAGGTCATCATTGGTCAGAATGATACCGCCTTCACCGCAGTTGATATTTTTTGAGGACTGGAAGCTGAAACAGCCGGCATCGCCAATGGCCCCAACCCGTTTGCCGTTCCACTCGGCGCCCCAGGCCTGGGCTGCGTCCTCAATTACTTTGAGATTATGCTTTTTAGCCAGCGCCAATATCGCATCCATATTTGCAGGACGACCGGCAAAGTGCACCGGCATAATCGCTTTGGTTTTTTTCGTAATTGCAGCTTCGGCTTGTTTAACATCGATGTTATAGGTATTCGGGTCAATATCGACAAAAATCGGTATACCGCCCATTTCAACAACGGCCGTGGCGGTGGCAATAAATGTATAGGCGGGAACCAGAACTTCAGCGCCGGTATCGACATCGGCGGCTGTGAGAGCGATACGCAGGGCGGTTGTGCCGCTGTTCAAACATATACCATGTTTGGCTTGCATATAAGCGGCAAACTTTTTTTCAAATTCGGCGGTCAGCGTTCCTTTCAGGCATCCCCAACTGCCGCTTTTGATCACCCTGGTCAATCCGTCAATTTCTTCATCGCCCCACACCGGCCAAACCGGGAACGGCTGGGTTCGTACCGGGGTACCGCCGTTTATTGCTAGTGTTCCCATCAAAATCCTCCAATCACATTTGAATGTTTTATAGGCAAATTATAATTATTAAGTTGGTGCAATAACTCCTTGGTTGTTGTGTAAACAATGCCATGCATTCCGATCTTGTTGGCAGCATGAATGTTTTCGGGTAAATCATCAATAAAAATGCATTCCTGCGCCGGTAAATTTACTTGGCGCAAAGCCTGGGTATATATTTCCGGATTCGGTTTGACCGCATGTATCTGGTAGGATAGTATCGGATCTTTAAACATTTGTATAGAGGGATACTGTTTACAGATATACTCAAAATGCAGTTCATCGGTATTGCTGATAATAGAAATCCGTACATGTTGCTTTAACGCCTGGGCCAATTGTATGGTTTCATTATTCAAGCTGAATATATCGGTATAGATCGCCCGGAATTGATCCATTGTTACATGAGCAAAATCCTTGCAGACAATTTTATAAAATTCGCGTGCAGATAACCGGCCGCAATTAAAATCCACAATCGCAGACGTACGGTCTTTGAGCATCTCGATGACCTGTTGTTCGGGAATATTGGTGATATGCGCCATACCGGCATAAAACCGCCCGACATGCACATACACAAGAACGTTACCGAGATCAAAAAATACCAGTTTAACGGGTTTAACGGCCATGTCTATCTATTCCTGCTCCGTATCCCGGAACAACGCACCAACCGAGTCGCCGACATGAATAGCCTTTATTGCATTGGCAAATAATTCGGCTACCGATAGTATTTTCAATTTATTGTATTTATTGCCGTTGGTTTGCGGGATGGAATCGGTAGTAACCAATTCTTCAATAAAGGACATTTCAATACATTCCAAAACATTGTTGGTAAAAAATCCGTGGGTACAGCAAGCCCACAACCGGCGCGCGCCATGATGATGTAAAAATTCTGCCGCCTGTAATATCGAACCACCGGATAGTATTTCATCGTCAAGAATCAAAACATCTTTACCCTCGGCATTACCGATAATATTATTGATCACTACTTTTTCCTTATCGCCGATGCGTTCTTTATCCAGAATCACCATCGGTAAATCGAGAAGCCTGGCAAATTTGCGTACTGCTTTGGCGCCGCCAACATCAGTAGCAGCGATGACGGCATTACTCAGATCCTTTTTACGATAATGATCAACCATTATTTGCGTTGGCAATAGCTGATCCATCGGAATGCGGGAGAATCCCATTATTTGCGGTGAATGTAACTGCATGGTTAAAATCCGGTCCGCGCCGGCAGTCAGCAATAATTCTGCAACCAAACGGGCGGTTATTGATATTCTTGGCTCATCCTTTTTATCGGAACGGGCATAAAAATAATATGGCATCACCGCCGTGATCCGCTTTGCCGATGCATATTTCAGGGCATCCAGGATGATAAGCAATTCCATAAAATGTTCATTAAGTGGATTCGATGCAGTTTGAATTACGAACACATCGTCATTTCGGACATTCTCTTCAATTTTTACTTTAATATTCTCATTGCTGAAACGATGAATTTTGATTTTACCCCGTTGTATCTGCAAATTTGTACAAATTTCAGCCGCAAGCTGCGGATGACTATTACCATGAAAAACTTTTAAACTACCGTACACATGAACTCCAATTATATTATCTACTGTTAATTAATTCATAATAACCGACTGTTTGCAAGGCGTCGGGGTCGATTGCAAATATTGTGATCAGGTATTCGAGTCGCTCACGAGAAAGAATGTGATCAGCATTATCGGTTATGACCGCTTCAAATTCTATAAAATTTCCCAGGCCTTCCACCCTGTCCAAATGAATACGTACATTGTGCCACAAATACAAAGTACGGTTTTTCTTTACAACGGTATCAGAGTGCAAAAAACTTTCCAGAATCCGACCAAGCATATCCGGGTCGCTGGTGCGATAAATAAGATAGTCGCTGGTTTTTACTTCAGAAGTTGTACTGCGTTGATAATGAATCAATTCGGCGGGGTGCCCGCTTACCTGGCGCAGTTTGAGTTTGCCTTGCGCCACTTTGAAATAGGTATCCTGCTGTTCGCACTCCCATTCCAGGTGTGCGCCAATTGCAATTGCCTGTGCAGCGGCATATTCCAGGTTTGGGTAAACTGCTTTAATTTCCAGGTTTTGCAAAATTAAATATCCTTACTCGCGGCCCAAAAATCGGTTTTAAAATTATCAAAATCAGGAAATACTATTCTGTGGCCGCCTTCGCGGATAAACAACCGTTTTTGTTCAAATAATGCCATAACGCGGGAAATGGTTTCCCTGGCAGTACCGGCCATATTGGCAAGATCCTGCTGTACCGGTAGTTTGGGAATGATAATGCTTTTACCGCGTTTATAGCCGGTTTGTTCGGCAACATGGATCAAGGTGGCGCCAACCCTGCCGACTGCATCCTGCAGGGTCAGGTTTTCTATTTGTACATCGCATTTGCGAATCCGGTCGGCGAGTACTTTTAACAGTTCGATAGCAATGTGCGGAAATTTTTCAATAATCAATAAAAACTCGCTACGCCGCAGGGTCAATAGTTCTACTTCTTCCATCGAAATAACTGTAGCCGAGCGACCCTTACCATCCAGGAGCGATAGTTCGCCGAAAAAGTCGCCGGATTTAAGGATAGTAAGAATTACTTCCTTGCCTTCATCGCTGGTACGGGTAATTTTAACTGTTCCCCGTAAAATGATGAACAAGGTTTGGCCAACCTCTTCTTCAACAAACAGCACTTGTTCTTTTTCACATTCCCGGCGCACACACTGGGAAATTATTTGCTCCAGTTCGGAATCGTTCAGCTTGGCAAGAAGCGGAACTCGCTTTAACAGTCGAATGACACGATCATCTGCCATGATATTTTCCATTTTAAATTTTCAGTATATTGTGGTTTATACCTGGTAATTTTTAAAAATGTGTGGAAAAAAGTATATTAACAATTATGGCATATTAAATATTTATGTATTAATTTCATCAATTTCTGGATAATTAAATTACAATTTTACTAATAATAAATCAAGCGCTATTCCTCGTCATCAGTATCAGCCTCAGCAATATTTTTTACCCACATAAATTTACGCCGTAATGTGGATGAATAGTATTTTTCCAGCACATCATAATTGACCCGGTTGCCCCAGTTATAAAACACACGGGGATCGATATACGATTTCTGGCTGGTGCCCAGGTTCCAGGTACGATTTTGCATGGCGATTGCTTTTTGCGCCCGTAACTTACCGAGCGCTTGCCGGGTTTTTTCTTCCATCTGGGCGGCTTTAGCAATTAATTTTTCCTTAGCGGTAATCCGCTTGTTCCAGGTAGTGGCGGCTTTTTGTTTGGCTTGTTTGGTTTTTGCTTGGGTCTTTTTCTCTTTGGCTTCTTGTTTAAGAGTTTTTAACTCATCGTTCATCTTTAGCAATTGTTTCTTCAGAGTCTCAAGCCGCTTTTGTGTACTCATCTCCCGATCGCGATAGTTCTTTTTACGGTTTTCCCAGTTTTTGGGCGCCTGCTTGGTATGATTGCATAAAATTGCTGCTTCAAGGTTGGCTTTAACAACCGCTTCCCATTTCTTATATTCAGGATCGTTCACTACTACTCCGGCGTTTTCCAGGTTTTCCCGTACTGTTGTTGTAGCATGATGAGTACGAAATACTTTGGCGGAAAGACCCGGCATTGCCTGCGATAAATACTCATTCACATTGCGACTGGTGATATCAGGAAAGAGCTGTGGCTTGAAATAGGCAGAATTTTTACTTTTACCGGCAACGGCATTGGCAGAAGGTTCGGCATTTTTTATCAGCTCTTGCAGATTATCCCGAACCAACTGCGGCAACTCAATCTTTTTATGCCACAACACAGAATCTTTACCAAGAAAGCGAAATTCAACTTTACCGTCATCCAGTAATTTGATGTGTTCAGGACGTAAAGTTGTGGCGCCGACGGTATCGGCTTCGTCCGCATCTTTTTCGTCGCCAACACGCAGACATAACGCATCGATCAAAAAACAGGCGGTAGCAACACGGCGAATTTTGGGTTTATCGCTGCTCAACCCTTCCTGAATATGGCGGCGAACCTCTTGAATGCGGCTATCCAGTTCTATTGCTTTATCAAATTTTTGCGCTTCGCGGACTTGCTTGACCGGCGCGGTATCATGCAGCCAGATATATTTAATTTTTCCGGATAATTTATCTTCCCAACGGGCTACCCATAACGATTCCGGCTGCCAGACTCTATCTTTCCACTCACCCGGCGGTACCGGCGCATCCGGACTGATATTGAGGGTAATATCGCTTTGCGAAGCTCCTTCTTTCCATTTCCCCCGTAACGGGTGCTTTCCACGGCCCATAAATATACCGCTCGGTTCGGCGAGATAATTGGCCAGTTCAATCCGCTCATCATCGGCCAGAGCAAAACCATATTCTTCTTTTAATTGTTCGCGAACCTGTTTACGCTGAGCAGCCAGGGCTTTTTTTTCTTCCTTGCTCATGGCTTCGCGGGCGGCACGTTCGCTTTCAACAATTTTAATCAGCGGGGAAAAATCAACTTCATCTACTTTCAAAACTGGTTGGATATTGAGAGCCCGACTGAAATCGAGCATAAAATTTTTTACAAAGATCAGGTCTTCTACATACGGAGTGCCCTGTTTACGCGCCCAAGCCAGGGCCATTTCCTCCTGTTTGGGAGTTAATTTGACCTGCTGCCCCCGTATTGCCAGAGTAATGCCATGATATACAGGTGGATCAGGTATCAGAATTCCTTTATGATGTAATTTTTTAAGCAATTGTCACTTTTCCCATTTTTGGTTATCGGTAGTAATTATTATCAGGACATAAAACTAAATTTATACAAGCTGACGTTCAATTGCCCGCAATGTCTGCATGGATTCACGGGCAATAATTTGACCGCCAGGCGTAAAATCAAACACTTCAACTGAAATCCAGCGTGAATAATTCCGGTTTTTAAGAATCTGAAATGTTTTTATAAACTCGTCAACTTTGTTACCGTTACGCAGATGTTTGCCGTCCATTTCCTGCACATGGACATGAAAAATATAATCTAAAAAGCGGTTTACCAGTTCATCGCACGGTTGAGTTTCATCGGGAGTATTATGAAAATCAAACATGAGTTGCACAGCCGGGTGATCAACTATTTTAACAATTTGTAATGCCTCGGCAAGGGTATTTACAACATCGGATTGACTTTTATCCAATGGTTCTATTAAAATCTTAACATTATTTTGTTGCGCATAAGTAGCCGCCAGCGACAAGCCTTCAGCAAAATACTTTTTGGCTTCGGCAACTGGAATACCCTGGGTACTGCGTTGTTTTGGAGAACCAAAGACCATAACTTCCCCGCCCATTGCGGCGCAAAAGTCGATTAATTGATACAAATAAGAAATCGCATTATCACGGGTCTTTTTATCAGGAGTAGTAAAATGCAAATTGGGCGGCGGCGGCGCCAGCAGCCAGTGTAAACCGGCGCATTGCAGTCCGCTTTCTTCCATTATTGTCCGTAATTCCCTTCTTTTATCAGAGTCAAGATCAGCCAAACTCTGCTGAACCAGTGTAAAAGGAGCAATTTCTACCCCTTTGTAACCGGCGTCGGCAATAATTTTGCATTGTTCCTGCCAGGATAAGGATTGCATACTCTCATTACACATCGCATATTTAAATCCGTTCCAGGGTTGTCCGGCGCCCGGCTGTTTTTTGTTACAGGAAGAACCCAACCCGATATACGATAAAGCCCCGAGCGATAATGCTATCTGTTTTATAAATTGTCGACGATCTGTTTTTAACATAAAAATCCCTGATTAAACCGATTTTTGAAAGATTGTATAAACTTTGGAAGGTTTGGCATTTACAAGTTCAACCAGCCGGTGGGTCATAACATTATCCTCCAATACCCAGCCCATATCACAATATTCATAGCCACGTTTATGGGAATAATTTTTTTGCAGCCATATCATAACTCCGTCCAGTCCCAGGCGGCGAAATTTTTTCTTTACACCCAGGTATCCCAAACGAAAACCCTTAACATGATTGCGGGCATACAACAATTTCAAGGCTCGCAACAGTTCCAGATGCCGGGAACCGCAAACCGACGCCAGCCTTTCAAAAACGTTGGGGATGCCGCCAAAAAATGCCGCCGGTTCATCATGTACATAGATAAACATAAATAGCCCTTTATCCATAACCAGTTGCATATCGTTAACTATGGCAAAAAATTCTTCCTGGGTAAAAGGTACAAATCCAAAATTATCGCTCCAGGCATCGTTATATATGTCAAACATTTCCTGACGACGGACTTTTAAAGGTCGTTGTTCCCAGGTTTCAATTTTGATTTTGAATCGTTCAATTACTTTTTCAGTCACCCGTTGTAATTTTTCATCAACCGGGTCGTTCACCGGCGCTTCCCAGGAAAGGACTTTTTTTACCGGTTGTAAACCGGTGGTTAATATCAGTTTTTCATAATAAGGTTTGTTATAATGATAATAAATAACCGGACGGCTGTCAAAACCCTGGGTCATCAAGCCGGGGGTAGCTTCATTAACCGGCAATGGCTGCGGACCCCGCAACAGGTTCATACCTCGGGCTTGCACCCAATCGGCAGCAGCCTGGATAAGCGCCCCGGCAACATCGGGACTATCAATCGCTTCGAACTGGCCGAAAAAGCCGGTGCTTTCTTGCCAGTGCTGGTTATAATTATGATTAATAAAAGCGTTGCATCTGCCGACCGGGATGTTATTTTGCATTGCCATGAAAAAAATCATTTCTGCATGTTTAAAAAATAAATTTTGTGGTTCAAAAAAACCTGTCATTCCAATCAGTTTGAAACCCAGATATTCATAATTTAATAACGGAATGTAATTTGCATCGTTTTTGTAATGTGCCCAGTGAAACCGGACAAACTTTTTTAATAACTGACGATCTTTGGCGGTGCGATTTGAAAAAGAAATGATCTTGATTTCATTTTCACTCATATACCTCTCCTCATTTGATCGGCAATAAGATACTAATTTCAGGTCTAAATTTAAAGTTTTTTTTGGTAAATTTTTTTAAATTCTGGTTATTTAATGAGCGATCATTTTTTTCCGTACAGGTTAAGACAAACAACAATTCCGTAATTTTACAATTGGACATGAAAACTCTGCTAGTCTGCTTACTAAAATTTTCCTTACTAAAAAAAGATCAAAATTATTTAAGCTGACACTTTCCTCAAGAAAAGAGTGAACCAACCGATATTTAGCATAAAAAGGCCGAAATGACAAACATTAGCAAAATTCCACATGATCGTTATGATAAAAGAATACCGACCCATATCAGTCACGGGCCGGACCTGCATCATAACGCACCTGTAAAAAGATTGCAAACCAGTTACCACATCTCCAAAGGAATAAAATCGCATATTGTTGATACGGCCACCAAAAATACTAATCAAAGCATAAAATTTGAAGATATTCGTATCTCGATAAATACACATCACAAGACTCTTTCCCTTAAACTGGCATATTACATCAACCGGCAATTTCTTGAGCCTATGGCAGCCAAAAACTATAATTTTAAAGTAGAAGTCCTTACAAATGGCGTTCGCTATCATCAAAGTGAAGGCATATTTGAGAACCTGGAAACCGAATTGACCGGCGCTGCGGAACGTTTATCCAAAACGTTACTTGATTTTGCACAAAAAAAGTCGCTTGATCTTGACAATATTGTCATCAAAGATTCTATGTTTGCCGCCTTACTTGACGAAAACGGGGATGGAATATTACAACCACTTGGCACTATAATAGCGATCATTCATGCACGGGGTAAATATAAAAATCATCCCCCGGAAGTGAGTCTTTATAAAAAGCAGGTCAACGGACAAAAAAATCACATACCGGGATTTGAGATCGAGAAAAAAAATCCAGATATGCAATTCAAAATTATCACTGTCCCCTATTCTGCAACCCCGGAAACTGAACAGGATATCGGTATAAACCCTAAACTCACCGGTAGTGGTGTGCAATTACCCGGATATAATTTTTTACACTTTATTATGCAAAAATTATCCCCGGAAAATTTAATTACTGTGCTTCGGCAACAGCTAGGCGGCCTGTTATGGACTGATACTGTCGATCCATATACAGCAAAAAAGCGCACCCGACTATCGATGCTCTTGCTGGTAATAGTCATAATTATCCTGTTGGTGGTGGTCATTTACGGTTAAGTTTTCCCTCAAGCATCCGATATAGATTCATGGTAAACACCCGTATATTCTTTAAGAAAGAAGTCTATGTCGATATCATCTCTAAATTTTCTGAATCTGAACCAATCCCTGTTAAATATAAAAACCAGAGAGCAAATAGCACAGAATCGCTCGAATCAATCCGCAAATCCGGATACAACACGCGAAGACCGGGTAGTCATTTCCCAGGAATTGGCGGCAAAACAAAGAGAGGCGGTAGATTTTGCTTTAACACAGGCAAGCTCCTTTTCTTTACAATTGGATTACCAGGATAATGAGATCAGTCTCAATTCCGCAACCGGATTTTTCAATTACAAGCAACAAAAAATTGATTTGACCATGGGGATTCAATTTTCAATACGCAGTGAAATAAACGGCCAGATGGTAGAGCAGCAATACAAACTTGATCTATCAATTTCTTTTGAAAAAACCCGGCTTACCGAAGGCACAGTGCGGCTGCATAAAGAAGATATTAACATGTATATTATGCGCATCGTTAAAACGTTATCCGATTTTGCCAAAGAAAAAGATATTAATATTGCCGCCCTGTTTTTAGATGATATGGAAGAACTTGCGGCAGTTAAGGATGGAAAATTACTCGAACAGATATTTGCCCTCGTCTCGGCAATGTACTGGACTAAAAAAATGTTCAATGACAATACTGAAGATTATTTATTGTATATACCCCGAAAAAAGCAAAATGTCCTGGAAATTAATCAGGAAGATACTTTAAAAATCAATATCAATGTTTCTCTCGATAAAGAAATATCGGTAAATGAAAACAAAAAAATATCCCAGGCAGTTCAAACAGTGGAAACATCATCAACCGATAATACCAACAAGGAAGAAAATCCGATAGTATAGGCGTTATTTTGCGGCGTTTTTAACATTCAGCATGGTTATCAGTCTCTCATGTACCGCAATGGGAACCTGTATTTCACCCATACATTTAAACAGGTTGACGGTATTTTTCATTGCGGCAAGCTGGGTGCGGCAGTCGCTGCAGGTTTCAAGATGACGTTTGATTTGCTCACAGACCTCTGAATTAATATCTTCGGCCAAATCATCGCACAAGCGATTTATAAAATCCTCACAATCCATTCTTCACCATTATTATATTATTTACAATGAAAAAAATCTCGATACACAAGTTGAACACTGGACAAATAAAGTCATTATCAGTTTTAATTATTAGATGCCATTACCAGCGAAAAGATACAATACTTTTACTAAAAAATTTTTTTAGCCTGCTCTGGTGATTGTAATGGATCCTTTAAAACCTGGTAATTAATTTTTGTTTACACCAAAATGCAAGTAAAAGAAATTTACCAAAAAAAAAGGAAATTTAAAAGAAAAGATTGGACTAAAAGTTGTATAAACCTGGCAGGTCAATCGAGAAAAAAGCTTTTGGGGTTTACATTAACATCATTTTGAATCACTTCATAATGCAAATGCGGACCTGTAGCGCGTCCGGTATCGCCGACTTTGCCGATAAGGGTATAACGGGTTACTTTTTGACCCGGCTTGACCAATACTTTGGATAGATGTGCATATTTAGTAAAAAAACCATTATTATGATCAATGATTATATATTTACCCCGTAATTGATTAGGTGTATACCTGGAAACTGCTTCCAGTACAGTACCTTCGGCTGTTGCCAGAACATCGGCGCCGCGTGGTGCAACCAGGTCCACCCCATTATGATGCTTACGTTCCCAGGTAAACGGATCGGTACGATAACCGAATTGATCGCCCATGCGTGCATTTTTAACGGGATGAATGGATGGTGTACTTTTAAGTAATGTAACATTTTGATTATATTTATATTTAATCGCTTTACGGCTTGTGGTCAATAAATCAACTCGCTGGGTAAGATTGGTAATTTCCTGATCTACAGTTGTGGCCAGATTGACTAATTCTTCGCTGATTGAACTATAGGTTGTAAATGTTTCATTAGATTGACCACCAACGCCCAGGCGCCGAATATCCATGTTAACCGTCGGTAAATCAACAAACACCCGCAAATCATCATCTTTTTGCTCAAGCTCGGAAACAATTTTGCATAGTTGCTGCATTTTATTATTATAATTAACTAACTGATCAGCAAGTTGATTATTGGATTTTTTCAACTGGACAATCTTCCAGTCACTATAGACATAAGATAATAAACGCAATAGCTGAATGAAAAGAATTACTAAAATAATTGAGACGAAAAAAAATGTCAGGAATATTTTTTTCCAATCCAGGATGATTTGCTTCACACTGGAGGCGCCGAGTGAAAATGACATCATTTTCAATCGTGTATGTTGCATATCTCGAACTTTGTCCATATCCATGTATCTGCCTGATGCGACTGCCTGTTAATTTACTATACCACTAGCAATAATTATACCACAATTAAAAATGATCTAAGTATATATTTTTCAATATATAATAAAAATGCTATATTTGGCGGATAAACCCGGTTTGTTGACAAAAAGGAACAATTACTAAGTAAAATATACCCAAGTGCTGTGTTTGTAATATATTATAGCAAAAATAGTTTATTCCATCAATGCCGGTTAAAATTTCTCAAAAATGAAGCTTTAAAGATCGGTTTGTAAAATTCAGGTTGTCGATCACCAGGCGATATAAATAATGCCCGCTCTGCAGATATTTTCGTTCAAATGGAGTTTCAGGAACAACCGGAGTAAAAGCTTCAATAACGACGGTTTTGCCGGTTATATAGCGGTATGCAAATGCAAATTCCTGCAGGTAAATTAACCAGTTACTACGCAATTCGATAGTATTGCCCAGGAGTAATAGTTGCGGAAAGACCGGATGCCCGTGAAAGCGCTTTTTAAGGTCTTTTTTTAAGGGCCAGGGATTGGGGTAAAAGATGAAATGTTTGTCAACCGGCCAGTGTTCGCGCACTGCCAGACGCCAGAAATCATACAGATCGGCGCGTACCAGGCGATAATTTGCGGCAAGATCTAACCGATAATGCACATTTTTTTGCAGTCGGTGCGCGGATTTATCGATCCCAATAATAATATGCTCAGGGAATTGCAGCGCAAGCACAAGCGTACTTTCCCCTACCCCGCAGCCGGAATCAAATATCAAGGGTCTGTTTAGAGGTAAAACCTCTTTTTCAATCTCACGAAAAGCATTTACAGTATGTTGCGATTCCGATTTTAGAAAATCATGGGTTATATGCTTCTCCAAAATATGCGCGAGGTTATGATGAATGCCCGTTTGATTGGATGTAATTATCCGGCTGGGTCGGTTCTTGTTAAACTGGTCACTCATCGTTAATCCGGAAAATGAAAATTACTGCACTATTTACCTGATAATTAATATTGAAAATTATCCAATTCCTTTTTTGTGTATAATTTATTATATTACAAATAACAGGTTTGTATTTCGCTCATGTAATAAATTACAAATAAATAGCCTGTTTTGAAACAATTGTTTTTAGAATAATCCGGATGGTAAACTTTCTGTTTTGATATTCGCGCCAAACTCCAGGAAAAAACGCCCGGAATTCACCCCAGTTAGTAAGGATGACAATGAACCGCTGCTCTTATAAAACACTATTGCTATTATTACCGTTGCTGGTTTTAATAATATCCTGCTCCGGAAAAGACAAAAATCCGGTAAAACCCAAGCAAACCAAATATAAATATGATCCGCCTTCCACAGAACCGCTGGATCCATTTGTACAAAACCAATTATTGGCTAAAAGCATTAACCTGAGCACCCTGGAAGCCGAAAGCGAAGCCGCCTGGGGCAGAATGCTCGATGAGGAATATTTCCAGCTTATAAAAGATATTGGATTTACAGCCATACGCCTGCCGGTTCGCTGGTCTACTCATATGATGGATACCGCTCCCTTTACCGTTGATGAAGCCTGGTTGCAGCGGGTGGAATGGGCTGTGAATCAGGCGCTCTCCCGCGATCTCGCCATCATTGTCAACAGTCATCATTTTGATGGAATTTTTGATGAACCGGATACATACCGGGAAAAATTTCTGGCATCATGGGAAACGATTGCCGAATATTTTAAAAATTACCCGGATGAACTGTTTTTTGAAATTTTAAATGAACCAAACGCAAATCTGACGCCGGCAAAGTGGAATATACTGTTGAAAGACGCGCTGGCAATTATTCGTAAAACCAACCCTGGGCGTACGGTAATTATCGGTCCCACCAACTGGAATGGCTATGATGCGCTGCCGGGTTTGGATTTGCCTGAAGATGATCAAAATATCATTGTTACTTTTCATTATTATTTACCGTTCAATTTTACACACCAGGGCGCCGGAGACTGGGTGGATGGCGCCAATGAATGGCTGGGGACCAAATGGATTGGCTCCATCAATGAACGCAATATGGTCGACAGCCACCTCGATTTCGCAGTCCGATGGGCACAGCAGCATAATCGACCCCTGTTTTTAGGTGAATTCGGTTCCTATTACCGCGCCGATAATAACTCGCGCCTGGTATGGACCAGTTATATTGCCCGCAGCGCCGAAGACCGGTCAATCAGTTGGGGATATTGGGAATTCCATAGCGGTTTTGGCGTCTATGATCCGGATTCAAAAAAATGGAACGACTATTTAATTTATGCCTTGCTGGAAAAAAAGCTGGAGTAACTCCCGTGCAGGTGTATTTTTTTAAAATTGCACGTATATAATATTTTCCTGGTTGGAATATGCAGACCAGCATTATTGTTAAGGCTTAAATTTTCGGGTTGTTTTAAATATGGTTATCAGACAAAATTTTTTAATATCCAGGAGGAATAGTAATGAAAAAAGTAAAAACTCTGATCCTCATTATCGTTATCTTGTTTATAGCCATTCAGTTCGTTCCAGTCAAGCGGGACAATCCTCCGGTTGTTGCGGACATGCCGGATACCGAGCCGGTCAAAGCAATTCTGCAACAATCCTGTTATGACTGCCACTCCAATGCCACTACCTGGCCCTGGTATAGTTATATAGCCCCGGTCTCCTGGCTGGTTTCCTTTGACGTACATCATGGCCGGGAATATCTCAACTTTTCAGAATGGGGTAGCTTAAACGCCAAACAAATCCAATATTACAAACAGAATATCTGGTATGAAATCGACAAGAATAATATGCCCTTAAAGCCCTATTTATGGCTTCATCCGGAAGCCCGGCTTACGCCGGCCGCAAAGGATACTGTAAAGAGTTGGGCTATTGCTGCGGATAGCAGCGGCGTAGTTCAGCCCTGATTCCCGTCATAACTCTCATGCCTGCAATTTACAGAAAAGTAATCCTGATGCTTCTCCCTGTTGCAGCAATGATTATCGGACTAGTTCTATGTCATAATATCTGGATTGCAATAGCTTTATATTATGGCATTATTATCTTTTCATTGATTGCGTATCGCATAACCGGCTTACCCCGGCAAATCCTGCGGGATATTAATTGGCGTCTGACAAGTTTTTATTCTATAATTACCGCAACGAATGGAATTCTCATTTACTTTATGTGGCCATGGATCCGTAAAGGTGAGCAGTCTCTGCATGAAGTTTTAACCGGTTATGGTCTTTATGAACACCAGTGGATACTTTTTATCCTTTGTTACTGTTTTTGTACACCGGTTCTTGAAGAGTATTTCTGGCGGGAATTATTGGGAAGCCAAAGCAAATGGCCCGATTTATCCGATTTTTTGTTTGCCGCATATCATGTTCCGGTATTGTATCTCTTTATTAAACCGATATATATTTTATTGATATTTATAGTGTTAACAGGAGCAGCGCTTGTTTGGCGGCAATTAAAAATAAAACATTGTGGATTATTTATTCCGATTGTTTCTCACTTTTTTGCCGATGTGAGCACGATTTTTGCAATATGTTTTTTATAAAATAATGTGGTTATGAGTTCATGACCACCGCTAAAAAATTTCTTTACTTTAATTTCTGAAAATACTACATTTAATTAATTTACATGCAGCAACTGACAATTAACTAATAAAACCTTGGAAATTGGGGCACAATTATGGCAAATATTGATGCACAAGCTGGAAAACTCGGTAGAGTTTTATTTGTCGATGATGAATCCAGTGTTTTGAATGTAATACGCGACACCCTGTTTCAAAATGAATTTGATATTATCACGGCTCCCAATGGACGCCAGGCGCTGCAACTCCTTGAGCAGGAACAGATTGATTTAATTATCAGCGATGTGCGTATGCCGGAAATGGATGGCATACAATTACTGGAAGCTGTTAAAAAGAAATGGCCTTCGATCATTCGGGTTATGCTGAGCGGTTTTGTGGATGAATCTGTAGCTTTACAATCATTGACCAATGGTCTGGTTACAACTTATTTCCCTAAACCCTGGGATACGGCCGAGTTAAAAGAAG
Organism: bacterium; assembly: GCA_029561455.1. Taxonomy (GTDB): domain Bacteria; phylum Zhuqueibacterota; class Zhuqueibacteria; order Residuimicrobiales; family Krinioviventaceae; genus Fontivivens. The sequence continues at coordinate 101,483 of JAKQIY010000068.1, read as the reverse complement.
ATATCATTCGTTTGTTAAAATTTCACAAGACCTTTAAAAACGAAAAGATATTGAATCTCATGAACAGCCTGGATCGCCTGCCCAGTTTGCCGATGTTATACCAGTATTTCATGAGCGCGTTTCACCGTGAAGCGTCATTTGACGAGTTTGCAGATATTATCAAGCAGGATGTTTCCGTTGCTACCAAGATCCTGCATATCGCCAATTCCGCATTCTATCGGCGGTTAGGCGAACCCACTGCCTCTATCGAACACGCAATTATGACAATGGGTTTAAATGCGGTTAAAAATATTGTACTGGCCGTCACCTTATCTACCCAAAAACCGTTAAACTCCAAACAAACCAAGTATTTTCAGGATATTATTGACCATTCTTCTATTGTTAACAAATACATACAATTGTTTTATAAAATGAAATATATGAAACAATTGAACAGTAAATTCAATTCAGTGGGTATAACCCATGATATTGGCAAGATTATCCTGTTACAATATTTTCCGGATCGATTTGAACAGATCATAGAGCATAAAAACAATCATCCGTATATGACATTTTATGACTGTGAACTTGATCTCGGTTTTGCCGGTAATACTCACGCTGAAGTCGGCGCATTTCTGTTGAATTTGTGGAATCTCCCGCAGATCAGCGTTGAGACAGCGTTATTTCACCATTCCATAAGCACTGATCTGTCGAAAAATAATGATATTATGCTGGTTTCCCGGTTCACGAATGATATTGTCAATATGGTAGCAGCAAAGGATGATATTCACGAAATCGATTATTCAGAATTTAATTACATCGAGATACCGGCAAATAATATTGTCAAAATTGCCGAAGAAATAAAAACCGATCTAAACGAGATCAATAACGCAATTTAATGGATCTGACCGGTTTATAAATTTACGATATTTACTTTAACATCAAGATCATAAAATGTTTGATGTAACAGTCATCGGTAATGTTGGCATAGATACAAATATTTATTACGGGGATGGACTTGATTCGCGGGTGGAATCGAATTTTACCGAAAATATTGATTGCATTGGTCAGGCCGGGGGCTATGCTAGTCGCGGTTTTGCCCGCCTGGGGTTAAATACTGCTTTCATCGGCTTTATCGGTAATGATGCAAACGGGCGGTTCATTAAAGACGTTTTCAATGATGATGGCATAAACACCGAGGGATTATATATAGATCATGCCGGCACCAATCGTAGTATCAACTTTATGTACCGCGACGGGAGACGCAAAAATTTTTACGACGGAAAAAGCCACATGACACTGTTACCCGATCTGGAAAAATGCCGTACAATTCTACATGCATCACGGCTGGTCCATTTTAACATTCCCAATTGGGCACGCCGACTCCTTCCCATTGCGCGGGAGTGTGGAGCGAAAATTTCCTGTGATATTCAGGATGTTACCGATGTGTATGATCCCTATAGACAGGATTTTATCAATCATGCCGATATTATCTTTTTCTCCTGCGTCAATCATGCCTCGCCGCAGCCGATCATCGAATCATTGCTGAAACTCAATTCCAATTTGACAATTGTTGCTGGAATGGGCGTACGGGGTTGTGCATTGGGTACTGTGAAAGGTATCCAGTTTTTCGAAGCAATAGAACTTGATGCCCCGGTTGTCGATACCAACGGTGCCGGGGACAGCCTGGCCGTCGGTTTTTTAAGCAGTTATATTATTGACGGCTACTCTCCACAGGACTCAGTACTGCGCGGCCAGATCGCCGCCCGCTATGTTTGCACATTAAAAGCCAATTCCGATCATCTGATCACCCGCCGGCAACTGGATGAATATTTTAAGCGTTATAAAAAACAATAATTAATCTCTTATTAAATTATTTCAATCGTAATTGAATAATGAGTTCTGTATATAACTGTAAAAATAGTGAACTGAGCCCTGTATGGATACAATAAAACCTTATGAACCCCAATCCCATTATCAGAAATACCTGGACCTGGTTCCAGTGGGAGATATTATTACGATTATACAAGAGCAGCAAGATGCTGTTGTAAAGATATTTCAATCAGTCAGCAATGAAAAAGCATTATACCGATATGCGCCCGGTAAATGGAGCGTTAAAGAATTATTTGGACACCTTATTGACAGCGAACGAATTTTCAGTTACCGGGCATTGTGTATCGGTCGACATGAAAAAAATCCATTGCCCGGTTGGGATCAGGATGATTATATTCATAATGCCAATTTTGATGATCAAACCATAGAGGAACTCATAAACCAGTTTGTTATTGCCCGGATGGGATTTATTACCCTGTTCCAATCCTTCACTACCGAAGCTTTACAAAATGTCGGAATTGCCAATAGTCATCATTTATCGCCACGTTTAATTGCCCGAATTTTATTTGGCCATCTTGTCCACCATCTGAATATTTTACGGGAACGATATCATATTTCAATTCCATGAACATTTGCAGATTGAAATGATAAAAACGCTAATGTTCTATCTTTGCCGCTAATTGAATGGCTGCAACGTGAGAAATATTCAACTTCATTTGTCTGTTGTATAAAGTAATATTTTCTAATGATAGATAAATGAAGAGGATAAACTGTGAACCGTCTTGAGCAATTAAAAAAATATACCATTATTGTCGCCGATACCGGTGATATTGAAGCCATAAAAAAATATAAACCGGCCGATGCGACAACCAATCCCACCCTCATTCTGAAAGCAGCGCAAATGCCTCAATACCGGCATCTGCTCGAAGATGCTGTGTGTTATGCCCGCACAACTGCCCGTTCTGCATCCGCGCTGCGTCTGTTGACGCTTGATAAACTGGCGGTAAATTTTGGCGTGGAAATTTTGCGGATCATTCCAGGACGAATATCGACAGAAGTCGATGCCCGCTTGTCTTTTGACTGTAATGCGACTATAGATAAAGCGCGCGAACTCATCGCTTTGTATGAGGAGGCAGGAATTGACAGTGACAGGATTTTAATAAAAATCGCTGCAACCTGGGAAGGGATTCGTGCCGCGGCGCAACTCGAAAAAGAAGGTATTCATTGTAATTTAACCCTGCTCTTTAGTTTTGTACAAGCCGTTGCTTGTGCCCAGGCAGGGGTAACACTTATATCACCGTTTGTCGGCAGAATACTGGATTGGTATGTAAAAAATACCGAGACTAAAAAATTCAAGCCTCAGGACGATCCCGGCGTTCAATCGGTTACCCAAATATATAATTATTATAAAAAATACGGTTATAATACCCTGGTTATGGGCGCCAGTTTTCGTAATACCGGACAAATTCTTGAACTGGCCGGATGCGATCTTTTAACTATTTCCCCGGCATTATTGGAAGAACTTGAAAACTCGACCGGAGATGTATTTCATAAATTAAATCAGGATTACTCCCGCAAATACTCCGGTGAACAAATCTCAATTGATGAAAGCCGCTTTCGCTGGCTGCTTAATGAAGACGCCATGGCCACTGAAAAACTGGCGGAAGGTATTCGTAATTTTACCGCTGATACTTTAAAGCTGGAAGCATTTATTGCAGCGCAAAATCCGGCTTGTGATTAATCATTTTTAATTAATTACCATGTATTCGGGAAATTCTCTTTTATCTCATATCATGTAAAACTTTAATTAGCCACACTATTCTATTGTTATATAGGATGTTTCGAGTTTGAAATCAACAATTTATTAACCCGGAAGAGACTCGGCTTCCGGGAAATTATCTGCCCATCGTCCGCGCTTTTTCCAATATTGCCGGTATTGCTTCATCCATCATAAATTTGACATCCGCATAATTGTAACAGCGTTGTTCAAATGTGCGGGTCTCCAGCGCTTTTAAAAACCGCGCCTGAAAATCCTTAAAATAAGAGCCATACAAATGGTAACTGTCCGCCTGGTGCACATAGCGACCTAATTTCACTTTAAAACCGGCTAACTGTTCTATGCGCCCGGCTATTTGCAATTGTAACTGGATCAAGGCAAACATGTTCATAAATGCAGCTTTATAGGCGTCATTGGAGCGAAAACGAACATTGGTATTTAAAGACCAGTTTTGGTCATCACCCGGAAGCAGGCGGCACCAGATACTTTGCAAGCATGGCGGATCAAAACAGTAATTATCTTCCCACACCTGCCAGGTAATTGCCTGTGCCCGTCTCGTATGAGGCGTTTTTGCCAATTTTTGTGCAACCAGTTCTATCTGGTCAAATAGCTGTTTACTGTCGGGAATGAGATACTTGAACAACCGTTGATGATAGGTATACTCCCAGCGGGTATCTTGGGCATCAGCGGCATCACGTACCAAATGATCCTTGATGCCTTGAGTTACTTCCAATACATATTCCTGCAAATCGTCCAGTCCGCAGGGAAAATCTTTGTGGATCATTGGTTCGGCAAGCGGATCAATGACTACTATGGTCATGCTGCAATCTTTACTGGGGGGATCGTCCGGTTTATCGTATTCGGTTTTAATATCACAACCATGTTTATACAAGCTGATGAGTGAATTTTCCCATGCTTCCGCCAGACAGGCCCCTTCCACAAACAGTACCGGTATATTCCCATTCATCGCGATTCGTCCTTTGCCAGAGTAGTTTTTGTAATATTTGATATAATTGCCTAGTTTTTATAGTTGAACTAGTTTGATCCTTTTATCACCGGAGAGATCAAGCACCTGATCTTTAACTCGGATTCGGGGTACATGATTGCCGGGGCAATAAATTACAGCGGACTGTAATTCCCGATTCTGCCACTTTATATCAAGGTGATAACCGCCACGAGCTTTCAAGCCGGATACCGAACCGGTTGCAAATTCATCGGGCAGCGCCGGCAGTAGATGAATTTCCCCCAAATGAGATTGCAGCAGCATTTCCGCAATAAAACCGGGGGTTGAAGCAGTAGCATCCAATTGAAAATGACAGTAAAGCGAATCTCCCTCATGGTAATACTCCGGCCGTTCCCAGTGATAGCCAATATGCTGAAAGGTCAGCAGGTTTTCAAATCCTTGTTCGGTGAGTAATTCTGTAAAAATTTTATTGGCGCGGTTCCCATCCAGCAGGCGCGTCCAGCACCAGATGCGGTGCGCCCTTGCCCAGTTGCCGCCGGAGACTTGCTCCTGTTGCGGAAAGCGTCCATCACCGCGCATATCCAGGGATTTGGCGGCGGCTCCGGCTAATTCCGGCGTTGTCAAGGGGTGGATTTGAGTACCGGGATAAACGGCATACAAATGCGCAATATGCCGATGATGACACTCCGGGTTATCAATATCTTCATACCATTCCTGCAATTGTCCATATTTACCAATTTTCAGAGGTGGCAGCTTGGCGCGGATTTGCAACAGGCTATCGGCAAAAGCATTATCGCCGGTGATTTTTGCAGCCGTTGCGGTATTGGTAAATAATTCCCAAATCATTTCAATATCCTGGTAAACACCTGGGATGTTGTATTGATATTGATCGCTTTTAATATCATGAAATGCAGGATTCAGGCCGTTTTCAGTCAACATTGCCCCATGCTCGGCAGAGACGGCAGGGGAACTGATTAAATAGCCCTGATATGGTACAAGATTTTGCAACCAAAATATGCAGGCGCTCTTCATCAGGGGATAAGCGGTGTTTTGTAGGTACAGGGAATCGGGAGTATAGGTATACTGTTCCCACAAGTGCTGGCAATGCCAGGCGGCACCAACGGGATATGTACCCCACATAATATCACCGCGCGGCGCCGCATGTCCCCATATATTACCGGTGGAGTGACTGACCCAACCAGCCGTTCCATAACACCGGCGGGCGATTTCAGCGCCGGGTTGAGATAAATCCCTGATCCAATCAATATATGCCTGCTGGCATTCCGGTAAATCAACCGGGCCGCAGGACATATAAATTTCCTGCAGGTTGATATTACTCTGGTAATTGCCGGCCCAGGGAGCAACCTTGAAATTGTTCCACACGCCCTGCAAGTTGGCTGGTAACGTTCCCGGCCGCGATGAACTGATAATCATATACCTGCCCAGGTTAAAAGCCAGCGCTTTCAAACCAGGATCAGATTGACCATTTTTTAATCGCCGCCAACGCTGATCGGTGGATAATTTTTCTACTTGCGCATCGCCTTGAAGGTGTAATGTAACCCGGTTATACAATTCCTGGTAATCATGGATATGATTTGCTTCAAGTTGTTCATAATTTTGTTGTAACACCTTATCCATGATCTGCCGGTTGGTTATAGCCGGGTTTTCACCGCTATAATCCGGGTAATGCAGGCGGTAATTGGTAGCTGCGGTCAGGTAGATAATAACAGTATCGGCATGATCGACACACAGGGAATCGCTCCGGACCATCACTTCTCCCCCATTATTTTCCAGATGGATACAAACCTGGAATGGCCGGTGGTTTTCATTAATAAAGCCGTTTACATAATAATCGGGCGGTTGAATATCGATTGCGGCTGAATCCTGGAATACATTCATGGTCAGGGCAAAACTGACAGCGCCGGGGCGGCTGGCGGTGAATTTCATAGCAAAAATTTGGTCCGGATACGAACAAAAGTACTTGCGATAAAAAGTAACATCCCCAATTGAATAGGTCACTCTGCCAAGCGATTGCGAGAGATCCAGTTCGCGCCGGTAATTGTGCACCTGTTGGCGATGATTAAAATTGATCGCCAGTTCCCCGATGCTGGTAAAGTTGCCAAAGAGTTGATCGTCTCCTAAAAAATCATGTTGGGTGAGACTATCCGCTTTATAGATGTTGCCATTGACAACAGCCTCACGAATTTTGGGTAAACTGGACAAGGATTTGGGATTAACGCCGATTTCCTGCAGATTGCCGCGATACGGGCCGCCGGTCCACATACTTTTCTCGGTCAGGGCAATAATTTCAGTATCGACGCCGCCGAAAAATGAAGCGCCCAGGTAACCATTGCCTAGATGCAACACCTGGCTGTTCCAGTACTGAGCAGGATAGGTATACCAGAGCAGTTCATTAGTTTGTAAATTCCGGCTTGATTTACACGAAATAAAAATAATCGGCAACAACAGCGCAAACAGAATCAGATAACATGATCTCTTGAGAATCACAATAATCTCCTATAAGCTATGGGACTAAGCCACAAACAGGATTAAAGGTTCAATATGAATCCAGTCAACCTGTTATATACATCATTTCAAAAGTATCATTCTTTTTATATGCGCCGAATCGCCGGTTTTCAAACGATACAAATATAAACCGGTGGCTACGGGCACACCGGCATCATTGGTCGCATCCCAGTTAATCCGATAAAAACCGCTTTCCTGCCGGTGATTGACCAGGGTTTTGATTTTTTGCCCGTTAATATTGAATATTTCCAGTTTCACCAGTCCCGGTTTAGCCAGTTCATATTCAATACACGACACGGTATTGAACGGGTTGGGATAGTTTGAATATAACCGGGTTACCGTCGGAGTCGGTAGTGAATTCTGCTGAATGGCTGTGAACTGATCACTGCTGTACTTAAAAACACCGGCATATTTATCAGAAAAATAGAGATAACCATTATGGAAAAAAGCATCGGTTATTTCACAATCTCGGAAAGTGATATGACCGGCTTCGACCGGATTCGCCGGGTCGGTTATATCAAAGATGTAGACTCCATTATAGGAACAACATAAAAATGCCCATTTCCCGGCAATACAAATACGTTCCACAGTGCAATTTCTTAATTCAACCGAGGTCATAAGAACCGGCGCTGCGGGATTTTGTACATCATAAACCCGGAGATGATAGCGGCCATCGGCAACATACAGGTAATTATCCTTATAATCCACATCATAAGCAGTGCCGTCGGTATTGATTGTGGAAATTATTTCCGGCGCTTCCGGATTGGCAACATTAACAATCTTGACACCGGCATTTCCTTCCGTACAATAAAAATAGGGATAATGTAAACATGATTTACCGGTAGAATAGGCATTAGCCGCGGGCAGTGAACCTGCTTCCATCGGTGATTCGGGATTGGAAATATCGATGATCTTTAATCCATAAATTCCACCATATAAATAAGCATAATTACCATGCACAAGCACATCTGTTACCGAGCCGTTGGTGGTCGGATGATAATTGCCCAATTGCACGGGATAGGCCGGATCGGCTACATTTATTATGCGCATTCCAAAATTATCTTCCGCCAGGAAAGCCAGATCGCCGGACAGGGCAATTCCCTTGATCGAACCACTTGTAGAGATTGAACTTGATATTTGCGCTTTGGGCTGCTGCATATCAAGAGCTAAAAAAGCGCCGGATTGATTCGCGACAAATACGGCCTGGTCGTTTACTGCAACGGTATTATTATACCCCAATTGCCTGATAACTCCGGGAACTCCGGGATTAACCGGATCGGCCAGGCTGAATTGCATGATCAGGTTTTCCATGATTATTTTATACACATAAAGCTGGTTGCCGATTATTACCGGCGTGGTAAAATAGGGATAGATATCCAGAAAGCCGATTTCCCGCGCCTGCAGGGGATTACTGAAATCAAAAATACGCATGCCATTGTATGTGGAGGTATAAGCAAGATTGCCATAAAAAAGCGGTTCGCCAATAAAGTTTGTCGATGAATATTCTTTCAGTAATTGAAAATTATCTGGGTCACCGATATCATAGATTTTGAGTAAATCTTCCGAAGTGGTTACAAATGCCAGGTTATCTTTGATCCAGAAACCCAAAACCGAATCGGGGTCGATCGGGGTCTTGTCAAAAACCGGCGCCGCGATATTGGATATATCGATACGGAATAAACCGCCATATTCATCCAGAGCATAAAGACGGTCGTTGACCGGATAATGCCTGATGAACCGATAGAGATAATTAATTTGTGATACGGATTTCAAATCGGCCGGATTGGTAGCATCTATGATTTCGCAGGCAATAGATTTATAGCTGCCGTTGGCGCAGGCAAAAACATAATTTCCGGACTTGGCGACACGATAAGTATCCCCTTTCATTTTAAGTGAATCTAATCCACTCGGATTCAATGGATCGGTTAAATCGTAGGTATAGATATAATCACTGTAACTTGAATAGAGTTTTTTATCCTCGTAAACGATATTACGTTGAATTTTCATAGTCACTTTTTTTAGATAAGACAGACCCTGTGGCGGCTTGACGTTAACAATATGCGCAGACCGCCCTTCAGGAATATAAAGATAGTCTGCAAAACCAAGCATTTGTGTACTAGTACAATCCAGTTCCAGTTTATTAGGTATGACAGGCTGTGCATCATCATTCATCGGCATGATCACCATACCGTTTTCCTGGTCTGCATAAACCAGATTTGAATTATTAACATCCACACTTACCACATAATCACTATCCCTTTTCCAGTATTCCACAGGATTTAGTGGATTGGTGAGGTCATAAATAAAAACCCCATACCAGGCGCTGGCGGTGAACAGGTAGTTGTCTTTAATTTTCATATCATAAATATAATTCAGGCTGTCGATATAAGCGGCTTTTTGCGGTGTGTCCGGATCGGTCAAATCGAAAATATCAATACCCTCTCCATAGTTGGTAAATCCGACCAGCAGGTATTTACCATATACGGCGCTAACCAGGGCATTTTCCGTCGTCAATACATCTTTGATATATTGCGGAGCGCTTTTATCCGCAATATTTATTACCTGAATGCCTTTGGTCAGGTTCATCAGGTAAGCATAATTGCCTTTTACAGAAATATCCATCACAAATCCTTCAACATCCAGCGCGCCTGTGAATACCGGGTTGAGTGGATCCTGAATATCATAGATCTTGAATCCATCTGTATAGGAGGCAATATATAAAAAATTATTATCAACAACCGATTTGGGAGTATATCCTGCAATCGTGGAAATAGAATCGGGATGTTCGGGGTCCGATATGTCAATAACCACAGTACCGGCTCCTGAAGCAGATATATATGCGGCGTTCCCGGCAATGGTAATATGAGTAATAACGTCGCCAAGGTCCAGTTCGGCCAGTTTTTCATAAGTATTAACATTAAATACCTGTAAATATCCCCCCACCCCGGTCAGGCAATAGTCATTGTATAGCGCCGCAGCCCGACTGGAACCGCCAACCCATCGTGATTCCTGTTGTAGCTGCATCGCATTGTTTTTACCGGGATTTAAAATTACAATAGCAAGTAAAAGAAGTAAATATTTTTGCATAATATACCTCACATTTCTATGGTAATGTTTCCGGTTATATTATTAAATTGTTAAATATCAACACCGATAAATCGCTTAAGGAGAAAGCCAATGAAAAAGCTGATTAGAGCTACACCGGTTGAAAGTCCGGCCATTTCCAGAAACCGTGTTTTAAAAGATACATCTTCAACCACCGCAATATAATAGTTAAAAAAGGCAATGATCAATATGGCAATAATCATGGTAAAAAATAGCGCGAACAGATAATTCCCCAAAATTAAAAAAGGTAAGATTAGCATAATTACTGTGAAGATATAAGCGAAACCGGTGTAAATAGAAGCTTTTAACGGATTGCGATGATCTTTTTCAGTTTTGGTGGATAGATACTCCGATGCGGCCATAGAAAGTGCGGCGGCAATCCCGGTTATCAGTCCCGTTAAGGCGATCAGGCGGATATTTTGCAAGGCCAGGGTAAACCCTGCCAGGGCGCCGGTCAGTTCCACGAGAGCGTCATTTAAACCTAACACAATGGAGCCGATATAGTGCAACCTTTCTTCATCCAACATGGCGACCAGGGCTTTCTCGTGCTCATTTTCATCTTGTTCAATCCGGCTGATTTCCGGAATTTCATTTAAAATTTGATGATAACTTTTCTGCGCGCCCTCTTCCCCGCTTTCCATCAGCTTGATACCGAAGGTAATACCGAAGACCCGACAAATTAAAACATAAAAACGTATTTTCCACCAGTTCGGTTCAATATCGATTCCGGTATATGTTTTCCATTGTTGGTAATGGCGCAATTCATCGGCGGAAATTTGTAACAAAACTTTTTGGTTTTCCGGTTCTTTGATTATATTGGCCAGATTTTTATAGATGTGGTGCTCGGTAATTTCATTTTTCTGATAAACTACTAGTTGTGAACGTAATGGCTCATTAATATTCATCACTAGGCCGCTCCACCTGATTTGTTTTCAAAAATTCTGTATTTATCCCACTCTTGTGAAGAATTTACAACTTGTCACAACGAATTCAAAATAAAATTTTATGTGTCGTTTCCAACTATTCACTAACTGGCGATTCAAATAAAAAATAATGACCCCAAGACGATATTGTAAAAAGAGTGCCTGGATATGAAAGCGGCGCACTGCCGAACAAGACAATGCGCCGTTTGAAAAAATAGCTATTAAAATTTTCCAAATCGAAAAGTGAGATTATAAGATGGTTGCGTCAATTCTTCATTGCTGGTGCCCGCAATATCCACACCGGTAACATAGCGGTATGAGACGCCGCCGCTGACGCGGAAAAAGGATGTTACATTCAGGGTAACATTGACTGCCGGTTCAACGACATAAATGTTGTCCTGATGAGAATCATAATCATCATATTCATCATCATCATAATCATTGTCCCATATTGTATTTTCAACGCTGCCGCCGCCGATCAATAAATAAACGGAGTAATTTAACAGTTCCATTGGATGGGCTACGTACTCAATTTCGAAACCGCCGTAACCGAACTGTAAATTCGCCTGACGGCCATTGATAAAGACACCGGGAGCTTCAATCTCATTTACCAGGCCATAACCGCCGCCGCCCAGAATTAAACTATGGTTGATAATCCAGCCGCCCCGACCGCCCATCAACACGGCAGTCTCATTATTGACTTGCGATACTTTGACTACCGGACCGCCAAAACCGCCACTGGTAAAATCACCGCCCAGTAAAGTTTCTTCATCGGCTGCAAAAACAGTTTGCATAAAAGCAAAAGCAATGATCAGCAAAAAAGCTAATTTTTTCATAACTAACCTCTATAATGTGAAAGTACACTAAATTGTTGTTTGACAGTATATAAACGGTAGCGAGGGAAAAAGGTTACAACTGAAAGCAAATTAATGTGAACCACATCACATTTTAATCGTAAGATCAATGCCAATTTTGAACGAAACCGAACCGAAGTTATGTAATATTTGAAGAATTAAAAAGTGAGCAAAGCTAAAACAAAGCAGCGTCCAGCCCGGTTCCGGGCTGGACACACAATCAAGTTACTATTTGTTACTTAACGCCGCTACGCCGGGGAGGATTTTTCCTTCCATCAGTTCCAGGCTGGCGCCGCCGCCGGTGGAAATGTGGCCGAACTGTTTGCCAAAACCGGATTTCTTGGCCGCGCTGGCGGAATCGCCGCCGCCAACGACCGATACTGCGCCGCTGGTAGCAATAGCTTCTGCAATCGCAAAGGTGCCTTTATCATAGCCTTTGACTTCAAACACACCCATCGGGCCGTTCCAGATGATCGTTTTGGAATCTTTAATGGTTTTAATGAATATGTCAATGGTCTTCGGACCAATATCCAGGCCCATCTTGTCGGCGTCGATCGCTTCGCCGGTTGTCGCGGTTGGTGTACCGGGAGCGTCGGCAGTTGGGAAAGCCGCGCCGACAATATGGTCAACCGGCAGCAACAGTTTTACATTTTTCTGTTTGGCTTTTTCGATATAGCCTTTGGCTTTATCGACAAATTCTTCTTCCACGCGGGATTTACCTACGGCTACACCTTTGGCTTTTAAAAAGGTATACGCCATTGCGCCGCCGATGATGAGGCTGTCGACCTGATCCAGCAAATTCTCGATGACCAGAATCTTGTCGCTCACTTTGGCGCCGCCGAGAATAGCCAGCAGCGGTTTAGCCGGGTTGTCGAACACTTTGGCAAAATATTCCAGTTCTTTTTGCATCAGGTAGCCGGAAGCGCCTTGTCCTAGCTTTTCCGGTATGCCGGACATGGAAGCATGCGGGCGATGGGCGGTGCCGAAAGCGTCATCAACATACAGATCGCCAAGTTTTGCCAGGGCGTCGATGAACCATTGCTGTTCGGCTTTGGTTAATTTCTTGCCTTCTTTTTTGCCTTCTTCTTCCGGGTAAAAGCGCAGGTTTTCCAGCAGCATCACATCGCCGTCCTGCATTTTAGCGACCAGGGCTTCGGTTTCTTTACCGACACAATCCGGCGCAAACACGACTTTTTTATCCAGCAGTTTACCCAGGTGTTCGGCAACCGGTTCCAGGGAGTATTCCAGCAGTTTCTGGCCGTCCGGACGGCCAAGGTGGGACATTAATATGGCTTTACCGCCATCATTGATCACTTTTTTTATCGTCGGCAGCGCGGCAACGATACGTTTATCATCGCCAACTTTTTTATCATCGGTCAATGGCACATTAAAATCCACGCGGATCAATACGCGTTTGCCCTTTAATTTGAGATCATCAATAGATTTCTTGTTCATTTTAACTCCATTAACTTGTTGTATAAATTATTTGAATTTTTTATTAAAGTCTAAATTTAATCTATTCTAAGAAAAAAACAAATAAAATCACAAAAACGCCCGGAATATTTTATTGTGAATATCTTTTTCTTGACTTTGATTCAGGATATTTCTAAATTATAATTCTTGAGCCGAGGTGGTGAAACAGGTAGACGCACTGGACTCAAAATCCAGCGGTAGCAATACCATGCGGGTTCGATTCCCGCCCTCGGCACTAATAATAAGGATTTGGAGAACTCTCCGAATCCTTTTTTATTTGTAGAATATACAGGATTAGTGTGGCAATCCAGGCGCTCGGACTCAAATCCATCGCCAGCAATCTCATGCGGGTTCGATTCCCGCCCTCGGCACTTTGAAAAGCCCCTGAAATGGGACTTTATTGTTTTGTAGGGTGGGATTCTATCCCACCATTTTTAAATTTGTTGCAAACCAGGCGCGCCGGACACGAATCCAGCGGTAGCGCTACCATGCGGGTTCGATTACCGCCCTCGGTACACATAAGAAGGATTTGGAGAAAAATACCAAATCCTTTTTTTATTTGTGGCAATTCAGACACTCCGGACTCGAATCCATCGCCAGCCATACTTGCGGGTTCGATTCCTGCCCTCGGCGCTAACTTGAATCAATATAAATAACATCAAGGCCGGGCAATACACCGGGCCTTTTTGGTTTTTAAAACCTGACTTGCTTATAAAATACCCAGTTTTCCCTTCAAAAAAGCACCAAAAAAAGACAAAATAAAAAAGCCCTGCATTGCACAGGGCTTTATGACTTGATTGTTTTGTGCAAACAATCGGTTTCGCATGATGTTCCGGTTTGGCGAGGCGTTGTCCCCGTGTTTATCGTATCAACAGCATTTTCTGCAATTCGTGGACATTCCCGGTGGTAAATTGTAACAGGTACATGCCTGTGCTGACCGGTAAACCCTCGTCATCAGCACCATTCCAGGTAACGGCATAGTTACCGGCGGCCATTATTCCATTGATCAGGGTTCTCACTAATTGACCATGACAATTGAATACCTTCATCATTACATGACATGTATTACTGATGATAAAAGGTACAGTCGTTTCCGGGTTAAATGGATTGGGATAATTTTGTCCCAGGCTATACCGGCGCGGGGTTTTGTTATCTTGGGCCACGTTACTGCCGACCTCAATGATTAACCGGAACAGACAGCTGCATTTTTCCCCGGAAGGATCGGCAGCAGTAACCCGCAGCCATATTTTCTCCACTTTTGGCGGCGTGCCGGATAAAATGCGGGTGACGGGATCAAAATGCAGCCAGTCCGGTGTGGAGCCGCTTGATTTTGTGAGTATATAACTTAGCGTATCGCCGTCATCATCATGAAAAATTGAATCGGGAATTTGAAAACTGAACTCCGCATCTTTAAAAACATTAACCGGCTCGATAGCTCCTTTTAAATAAGGGGGAAAATTAGTAGAGCGCATTTTGTGCAAAAAATCCGTGCTGATCCAGTAAAGTTTCGAGGGCTCCGAACCGCCATAAGCAATTTTACGGATTGTATAAAACAAATACTTGCCGTCGGGAGATATATAGGGATATATATCGAGATAATTGGTATTCACCGCCGCGCCCAGGTCTTTGGGATTGGTCCAGGTACTGTCGGCATTACGCCAGCTTATATACAAATTATTACCGGCAAATTTGGGATTGGTTTTCCAGGAATTGAATACCATGTAACTTTCATCGGGCGCCACCCAGGGGCATTCATCCAATGATGCTGTATTAATGGGAACACCCAGATTTTCGGCGACCATGTATTTGCCATCGACCAGGACTGAGCGATAAACATCCATATTACCAAAGCCGCCTGGCCGGTCAGAAGAAAAATACAATATATTATCGGCAGGCGCAGCAACCTCCCATTCATGGCCATCCGGGGCGCTAACCGGCGCCTCTACCCGTACCGGTTCACCCCAGCCATCGGCGCTGCGTGCACTTTTCCAGACATCGGCGGTGCTAGTGCCGTTGCGCTGGTAGGAAATACAATAAATTTCCTGGTCATCGTAGGAAAAATACGGCACAATGGCATTATCAATTATTTTGACCGGTTCGCTCCATTCATTATTATTAAAACAATTTGTATACATAATACGGCAATTTCCCCAGTCCTTATCCGTCAGGCAAAATATAAACTCCCGGCCATCTGAAGAAAAGCAGCAGTTCTGCACCCACCAGTCCGGACGTGATATAAAATTTGGGGCAAACACTTTAGCCGTATCGCCGGGCGGGATTTCGCCGAAATAAGGGCCAACCGGGTTGGCGGCAACTGAATGAAAAATAGTAATTATCAATAGCGTTACGAAAACAACAACGGATTTAAAAATGTTTGGCTTGCACATATATGGCTCCTGATTATTATAATGACCTGCACAGTTCAAACACCTGTCAGACAACTGCGCAGGATAAATATATCATAACCCGGACTGTAAATCGACCGGATGTATGATTTTGTACATTTTATTGTGAAACTGATTAGGAGCCAGTGCTGCGGAATTCGGAAGGAGTTACGCCGGTGTGCTTTTTAAAAGCCTGGTTAAATGAGGATTTGGAATTAAAACCAACCATATAGGCTATTTCCAAAATATTTTTTTTACCATCTTCCAATTTGGATAAATACGGCTTGCTGTATTCAACGCGGTAACGGTTGATAAAATCACAAAAATTCAAATTAAATGTTTCATTGATGATCTGTGACAAATAACGGTTAGGTATATGCAACTTTTTTGCCAGCGCCGTTAAGGTAATTGAGGGTTCCAGGTAGATTTTATCTGCCTCAATGTGTGCCAATAGTTTATCGAGATATTTTTGTTTATCTTGTTCAGAGAGTTCCGAAGTTTGATAACGTTTATGAAAGGAAAAAATTTCCGGCTTGTTCATGGCAATCCAGGCAATACAATTACAAAAAATAAATACGCAGGTAAAATACAAACTATCGGAATAGGGACAAAGTTGGTATAATTTCCAGATATCGATAAAAACAAAAATATGCAGTTGAATGAACCATAAAAAGATATAACCTAAAAGTAAAAACCGTAACCAGGACATTTTCGAATCATCTTCTACCGATATAATGGATTGTAATTTAAAACGCTTGAGATAAAATGACGCCATCAGGTAAATGAACAAGTGGATAATCACGCCGGCGCTCATGGCTGTTCGTAATTGCGAACCCCAGTCAACCAGAATAGTCAGGTTTTGTGTTTTAGCCAGAATGTAGATAATCGCCATAAAAAACGGCAGGCTGTGCAGCAAATGCACAGGGCTCAGTTTAAAATCAGGTTTTAAAATAGATAGAATATAGAGAAATAATAGCGGCCCCAGTAAAAAAGCGGTTTGGCTAACCAGAAATAAAATATTATAATATTTAACGGCGCCCTCTCCAGCACCGAAACTCAGGGTATAAGTATAAATGATATACAGAGCATGGACAAGTAATATAAAGCTTAGTATGATGTTGCTGCGCCGTGCTCCTCTTTTATTATTAATAAAGAAAAGGGAAAGAAAACCGGACTGGAATACCGCAATAGCGCTGACCACATTGTAAAAATTGATTTGCAAATGAGTATACCTTTAAAGCTTATTGAATTTTATATAAATTACAATTTACAGATTTCTTTTTCAATAATAAAATTACAAAAGATTCTTTGTTATTTCGGTCAAGCGTGTACAGTTAGTATAGTTTTTAAATAATTAACAGAGCTTGTGCCAATCATAATATCAAATTCACCCGGTTCCACAACCTGCTGCATGTGAACATCAAAAAAGGATAATTTATCAGGGGTAATAGTAAACTGAACAATCTGCGTTTCCCCGGCTTTGAAATAGATACGGCGAAAATCTTTTAATTCAATGACCGGCCTGGTGACGGAACTGACCCGGTCGCGAATGTATAACTGGACAATTTCATCACCAGCCAAAGTCCCGGTATTGGTAATATCGACGCTGACTGTAACTGATTCATTTTTATGCATATTGCTTGCAGAGAGACGAATATTATTATAGGAAAAAGTTGTATAACTCAATCCATATCCAAAGGGAAACAACGGTTCGGTAATTGCGAAAAGATAATGGCGGTTGACAGAGGGTTTATGGTTGTAATAAACCGGCAGTTGACCGACGGAGCGGGGAAAAGTGATGCTCAGCTTGCCGCCGGGATTCACATTACCAAATAATATATCAGCAATTGCCGCGCCTCCCTCCTGTCCCGGATACCAGGCTTCAATTATAGCAGGAACCTTGTCGGCAATATCGTTTATCGTCAACGGGCGGCCGTTTATCAGTACAACAACAACGGGAGTTCCGGTTTCAAATATTCTTAAAACCAGTTCGTTTTGGCGGCCCAATAAGTTCAAGTCATCGCGGTCGCCAAGGTGATTATCATCCCAGCCCTCGCGGCAGGTACCCTCATTGCCACCTATAACTAATATGGCAACATCTGCCTGACGGGCAATTTCCACAGCTTCATCTAATAGTTTATCATCTTCCGCCGGGTCAACAAGTCCAATTTCATCCTGCCACCATAAACGCCAATCCGATGGCTGTTTGGTTATATGGCATCCTTCATGATAAAGTACCTCAATATCGTTACCGGCCTTTTGTCTTATTCCCTCCAGCACGGTAACACTATGAGTCGGTTCGTAACTATAACCGCCCAGGTGCAATCCGGCCGCATTAGGTCCAATGACCACAATCTTTTTAAGTTTATCGACATGTAACGGCAATAAATTCCCGGTGTTTTTCAGCAGAATGATCGACTTGTGCGCCGCTTCCAGCGCCAGTTGCCGGTGTTCCGGGCAACCGACTATATGTTCGGCAGCATCGGGATCGGTATAGGGATTTTCAAATAAACCCAAATTAAATTTACTGCGTAATACCCGTTCCAGGGCGCGGTCAATAATGCTTTCCTTGACCTGACCGGATTTAACCAGTTGGGGCAGAAATTGAAAGCTGTCCGGACATAATATTTCCGAGTCGACGCCGGCTTCTATCGCAAGTTTTGCCGCTTCCTTTTTGTTAGCAGCGACATGATGCACAGTATCCAACTGGCCGATTCCCCAGCCATCCGAAGTAACAAATCCAGCAAATCCCCATTCAGTACGCAACAAGTCATGTAGTAGCCATCTATTACAATGGGAAGGGATGCTATCGATTTCATTATAAGAAGCCATAACGCTTTGCACACCGCCTTCTACAACCGCAGCCCGGAACGGTTGCAGGAAATTTTCCCTTAATTCGCGCATGGAAACATTGACCGGGGCGCCATTCCTGCCGCCCTGCGGTTGTCCATGCGCGGTAAAATGTTTAACAGTCGCAATTATATGCTCATTATCTATATTCACACTTGCACTCTGCAACCCCAAAACTGCGGCAACCCCCATGCGACTCACCAGGTAAGGGTCTTCACCGAAAGATTCTTCAGTGCGTCCCCAACGGGGTTCCCGCACCAGATCAAGGTCGGGCGTCAGGGCATAATTACTGCCGCGGGCGCGCATTTCACGGGCTGCTACTGCAAAAACACGCCGAACCAGATGCGGGTCCCAGGTACTGCCCAGGGCTATAGCCTGGGGAAAACTGGTGGCGCCCTGCGCCATCAAGCCATGCAGCGCTTCTTCATGAAACAGCGCCGGAATTCCCAAACGGGTTTCCTCAACCAGATATTTTTGCACGGCGTTAGTAAACCGGGCGGCTTCCCGTGGAGACTTTTTCAGACCGGGACGTCCGACATGAAGAATACCGTGTTTTAAATACTGTTCCGCTTTAGCTGGAGAAAAATTTTCATTTTCGTCGCTAATCGAGACTTCCCAGGGTACGGAATAAAGTTGGGCGATCTTTTCATCCAGGTTCATGCGGCTGATTAAATCCGCAATCCGTTCCGTTACAGGCAACCCGGAATTAAAATAGGGTAAAGATTTGTCGGCCAATTGAGCATCCTGTAAAAAATTATATTCATAATATAATAATAAACTTAACGGACATATACTAATTTTTTTATCATAACAAAATCCGGCGTTATGAGTTTATAAAAATAGACCCCGCCGGCATAACCGGTTGCATCCCAGTTAATTTTATGGATTCCGGCGTTCAACTGCTCTGATACCAAAGTTGCCGCCTGTTCGCCGGATATGTTGTATAGTTCCAGGCGAACATACGATGGCTTGGCAAGGCTGAATTCAATCATCGTTTCGGCATTAAACGGATTGGGATAGTTTTGTAATAACTGCCAGGTAAAAGGTATAGAATTGTTACTATCCTCAACACCGGTAGCCGGTAATGTGGTAAAGGTTCGGGTTTCACCCTGGGCAGCGCCAATGTCATTTTGGGCGAGGATATAATAATGATAAGTTGAATTGGGTACCAGGCCGGCTAAATTAACATAAGCATTTACAATTTTGTTGTGATATATTGGACTATTTGTCGCTTTAATTTCATTATGCTGTTCATCGCTGCCCCAGTAAATAAATTTGGCGGTTGTATAGTCTGCATTAGTAGTGACACGACCATTTAAAAAAGCCGATGTCTCAGTTACAGTCGTCGCAGGGTACGTATAAACAGTTGGTTTGTGTTCATTTTTAATTTGATAAGCCTCTTGTAAAACAGCCGGACCCCACAGAGCTGGATTCTGCCGCAAAGCCAGGTCGTTTCCCCACCATGCCCTTTTGCCGCTATAGAGCGCACCGGATTCATCCCGGTCATTAAAGATAATATCAAACGTAAATTTTTCGTACATTTGGGGGGTAAAATTTAACTCCGAAAATGGGATGCGGCCTTCTGCATTCCAGCCAAGCGCAGTTTTGGCAAAGGCGACATTATCCAGAGTTGTATCGGAATATACAAAAATAAAGTGAGCGGCGGTACTTTCAAACGCGCCGGTTCCGGAGTTCATTGACGTATTATTAACGCCATTAAAGAATAATTCGATACTGTCTTTATTTGTATCATCATCCCCGCTAGTGTTTATATAATCATCACGGATAGTAGTAAAAAAGTAAATATAATGTTCATCCCACATTAACCGGAAATCGCAGTTCGTGTCATTCCAATCGATAACCTCACTATACATATCCCAGTTAACAGGCGCTCCATTATCAAGAGCGATAAACTCTCCGGCAGTGAAATCGGGCGCATAGTCCCATGCCGGTTCCAGTAGCCCGTCCAGTACCGGCGCATGGTAAACTTCACCGACACGTAATTCTTGTCCGACCGGCAGGTTTTCAAGAACCGCAGTACCAAACAGGCTGGGATCATTCCAGGTATCATTATCGGAACGCCACCACCGCCAGCCGCTATCATGGTCACCTACATCATTATCATTAATATTAATTTCAAAACCAAAATATTCATCATAATCCCATTCCATCTGTAAATCATCAAGATAAAAGGCAGCTTCGAAATTATAACCCAGCTCCGTAAACACAAAAGCAAATTTTGATCTCACTATAAAAAAACCCCAGTCAAAACCGGTACCACCATATCCTGTTTCTACATTTAGAAGGGAGGTCCACTGGGTATTGAATCTTATAAAAAAGTCATCATAACCATCATACGACATTAATTTTGAATTATCGGCGTCAAAATAAAGTTCGATGCCATCCTGTGCATACGTGTTGGTATTATTATAATTATTTGTATCATCATAGACCTGCACAAAAAGATAAAGGTACTTGTCATCCCATAACATTTTAAAATTGCCCCATATATCCCACCAGTTTTCCGGTGGAATATACCCGGTCGGAAAGGGTTGTTCTTCTTTTTCCATCAAAATAGTTGAGACATTATACCAAACCACATCTAATACGCCGTCAATAACTGGAGCAATCTCTGTTTTTGGAATTACCAGCACAGAATCGGAAGTTATGGTTGCCCGGCCGTAATTTGAAAAAAAAAGGCTGACAAAAATGACTGCAACCAATACAAACTTTTTCATGGTGTCCCCTTTCATAATTCAGGTAGAAATGGTCATATTATTTCCACAACACTTGTCCGAATTTCGAATTTAGTTATTCAGCTTTCTCCAATTTCAACATAATTACATCATGCGCAGGAATTGTCACGGTAAAATTCCGACCGGTATCGCCGCAATACTCGTGTTTCCAGAGATCACGAATCCGACAGGTTTCCTTTATTTGCAAAGTTTTCCAGTCGATTGTTACCTTAAACTCCGTATCATGCCGGTTAAACAGGCAGATTGCCAGGTTTCTACCGGACAACAGTTTGTAAAAAATTTCAAATTCACCGTCATCGCGGATTTTATAGCCCTGTTTACCTAAGGAGTCCTGGTTAACTGCAATTACTTCCCGATTGGTTAACAAATCCCGCACTGCCGGCGTCATAGTGCGCAAATCATTCCCAGCCATTAAAGGCGCAGCCAGCATACACCACAAACTGAAATGGGCGCGGTTTTCACTTTCGGTTAGAACGCCATTGCCCACCTGCAGCATATCCGGGTCATTCCAATGGCCGGGACCGGCATACTTTTCCAATCCCTGTTGCATATCCAGGTTGATAATGACGCCTCCTGCCCATACTTTACCTTCTTTGGCATCCGGGATATCCCAGTTATTGCGAATATCGCCGGTCGTACGCCATAAATGTCCGACCCCGGCCGCCCATTCCCAGGGTTTATTCAGTCCCCATTCGCACAGGCTGAAAACCACCGGCCGTCCGGTGGCATATAACGCATCGCGCATCAGTGAATAGGACTCTTGCGCTGTCTGTCCCTCTGTATTGCACCAGTCATATTTCAGATAATCCACACCCCAACGAGCATACATAATCGCATCCTGGAACTCGTGACCCCTGCTGCCGGGACGTTTGGCGCAGGTCATTTGGCCGGCGCAGGAATATAAACCGAATTTCAATCCCTTGTCATGCACATAATCGGCCAATGCTTTGATGCCGGAGGGAAACCGTTGCGGATCGGCAACAATGAAACCATCCTTGTCCCTGTCTACCTGCCAGCAATCATCGATCACAATATACTCATAACCGGCGTCCTTCATGCCGCTGGCAATCATGGCATCAGCAATTTCACGAATGAGTTGTTCATGCACATCACATTCAAAACAATTCCAGCTATTCCAGCCCATCGGCGGCGTCAATGCCAGCTCTGTGAACTTTTGCGCATACAAAAAATGATATGAAAAAAAGAAAAGAAAAATTAAAAGCCTGCGAATCATTTATGATTATCCTTTTAAAAAAAAATAAATGTAATGACGACGCCGGTTAAATGACATTCCTGTACTTCGCCAACAACACAAGTCGATTATATATCTACTGGTTGGGCTGTGAAACAGCGCTTCCGGCTGTCATTACTACTGCATGATAAAGCGCCGCACCGGCCAGTTCTACCCATATAGCAGCAACGATGACGCCGACGCCACAGCATATCAGTCCGGCAATATAAATGGGTATGGCAAGAACCATCATTAAAAAAATAGTCGTGGTGTGGCCATTAGTCATATTCCAGCTGGCTTTAATTGCGTCGATGCAATCCATCCGCCGGTCGACCACCAAAAACGGTACAAATGCCAGTTTGCAGGCCAGAATGATTCCGGGAATAATACAACAGATAATTCCGGCGGTAATAATCATTCCGGTTAATAAAACTGCCAGGAGCGCCTGCAGGTATGTGCCTAACACCTGGAACAGATCTTGTATGCGGGTCTTTTCGTCGCGCACAGCTTTGAGACATACAAAACTGTAACCATATTCAAGCGGATTGATGACAAAAAAAGAATAGATCATGGAAACAATGGAGAAATAAATAGCAAAGACCTCATTAATTTCCTGTAAAAAGGAAATTGAAAATAGCGGTACGGCAAATAAAAAAGTGACCAGCGTTACCAGCAACAGTTCGGGAAAATACTTCCATAGTTGCTTCCAGGCAAAGCTGTAACACGCGCCCAGGTCCGGCTGAATAAATTGTGATTCCGTTTCTTTTCTGATAATGTAATCTGTCATTTCAAACCCCTTTACTAGTAAGGTTAGTAGTTAATTATTTACTGTTATATTTAATGTAACAGGAATTAGTCAAGTAACAGCGCTATAAATAATACAAATAAATCGGCGTTTTATTCAAACCTGAACCAGTCAACATCGGCGTAACCATGACTGTTTTTGTATCCGATATTGGGATTCACACAAAACAATCCGACCTTGGCGCCAATCCAGACGCCTGCCGTTGCTGCGAATTCCCGGCCGATTGGCTGGTAGACCTTACCATCGCTGCTCCAGAAAAAAGAACAAACCGCCTGGTCGTTGACATGAACACGCAAATAACATTCGCGGTCATTAAGCGGCGCCGCCTGTATCAACTGGGTTTTGTCAAAACCCTGAAAAAAAGTCCCGGTGCACATTTCGATCTGTATACCGGAATCTGTTTCAGACATGGCAATATAAGCCCATTCCTTGCCCATAATCACGAGTCCGCATTTTTCATTCACATTATCAGGGTGTAAGATGATTCTGGTCGTAACAGTAAATTCCGGGGCCGGAAATTTTTGCAGCAGTAAATTGGGAACAAACCACAGGTTGCCGTTCTGGGACAGGTTTTGCACTGCCCGCAGGCGTAAAAAGCCATCCCGCTCGGTCAGAGAATACCAGCTTTGTAAAGGATTGGCGTGCCACTGCCATTGCAAACCGAGTTCCCTGGCATTAAATTCATCCGAGGTTTGCGGAACTGCGATTGGCCAGGTTTTGTCGACATCCGGTTTGGTATATTCTGTAACCGGTTCGCCAATGCCGTCATTATTGCTATCAACGCCCATGAACGGCCAGTCGTCCCGCCAGGTCACCGGCTGCAAATGAATAATTCTTCCATAAGCGCCCCGATCCTGAAAATGGATGAACCACCACTCACCGGACTGTACCTGCACCAGTCCGCCCTGGTGCGGGCCGTTTATATCAGTATTGCCCTGGTGCAGCACTTTTTTCGCTTCATACGGACCATAAATGTTTTTGGAACGCAGCAGGGTTTGCCAACCGGTTGGTACACCTCCAGCCGGGGCAAGAATATAATAATAACCATCCTTCTTTAGAAATTTCGGGCCTTCAATGGTCGGATTATCGGTTTCATTATGATAAATAACGGTACCGTTATCCAGAATTGCGGTTCCATCAACGCGCATTTTGTGCAAATAAAGAATATCACCCCGTAACTTGCTGCGCACCAGGTAAGCGTTGCCGTCGTCATCCCAAAGCGGACAGGGGTCTTCCCACATTTCGATGTTTACGACATGATGCAGTTTCCAGGGCCCGGCAGGATTCGCAGCGCTCGCCATAAACAAACCTTCATTGGGAGTGCAAAAATAGACATAGAATTTATTATTATGATAACGAATCGAAGGCGCCCAGGAACCTTGTCCATGTACCGGTTTATCGTATTTTTCAAACGGCAAACGTTCGTACACGTGACTGATGATCGTCCAGTTGATCAGGTCCCGGGAATGGAGTACCGGAATGCCCGGCATACAGTTAAAACTGGAGGCCACCATATAATAATCATCGTCGACGCGAACCACATCGGGATCCGAATAATCGGCAAACAAAACCGGATTCTTGTACTTACCATTGCCCAAATCGGCAGTCCAGTTTTGCGCCAAAAGCGCTGAAGCGATCAACAATAAAAATAATACTTTATTCATAGTGACAAAAAACCTTTTACTCGTAGTAAAGTTAAAAATTTGGCCTACAGCCCTGTTTATTCCTTACTTATAGTTATCACAGCGCCAGTTCCGGCGTTGATAAAGTTTTCGTTAAAAGCGGCAGAAAATAAGGCCATCGCGCGGTCGCCGGTGCAATGCGTAGCGCCGCACTTTTGTACACCCGCCATGTTAAATTTGTGGATGATCTCTTTAATTTCACTATCCGAATGTTGCAGGAGATGCATACCTCCCAAAACCATGTAAATTGGTTTTGGATCGAGTTCCTGTGCCTTTTGGACAATTTTAATTATGCCCTGGTGCGAACAACCCGTCAAAATTACCTGACCTTTACCGGTATGAAACAACAGAGAATGTTCTTTAATTGAACTTCCCATCTCCCCTGTGGTAAAGACGTTAGCGCAAATTTGCCTCGGTTCCTTTATTCGCTGTACAGAAGAATCCGGTAGCTTGTGCTGCCGGGCAAAATCCTTTAGAAAAGATTGCAAAATATAAATATCAAGGTGGGGATTTATTGCCAAAACCGAATCCAGGCCGCCGGTATGATCCGCATGATTATGGGACAATACAATAATATCCACTTTTGATAAATCCACATTCAGCTTGCGGACATTTTGCATTAAAATATCAGCCTTTGCTCCGGTGTCGAATAAAATTGTTTGTTCGCCACCTTCCACCAGGCAGGAAAAGCCCCAATCGGAAACTGTTCCCGGTACATGAGCATAATTATTATACAATATGGTAAACGTTAATTCATTAGATTCGGGGTAACCTGGCAATGCCATAAATAACCAGAGTAGAATGATCAGAATCAATTTTTTCATTTAATTCTCCACATTTTAGGGTTATTTTTTACAAGACCAGTAAAGAACGGAACCTGGGCCAATAAAAAAAAGATACCGCCGATAATAGTACCTTTTTGCATTATAGAGCTATGTAATAAAATTCCACATGTTCCAATAATACAAGCCACACCGTTTGCGGCGAGCAATAGCGCAGAAAAACGGTAATTTCTAAATGCCTTCCACAATAAAGCACCATAAATTATTGACGTAATTCCCAGTATACTGTAACCAACAATATTAATAATACTGACTGTAGATTCCCTCCATAAATGTATATAACGGGTTTGCAAAAAAAATACCGCCGGAGAATAAAAGTTCAAGCCAATGGCTTTGACCAAATGTGGCACCAAAGTTATCTGGGACAGATAAACAAATAGATTAATAGCACAATAAAGTGGAATCAAAATAAACCCTGTAAAAGCCCAAAATTTACTGACATTAGCTAAAACTTTAGCAAGAGCAGTAAAAAATAGAGCAACACAAAGTGTTAAAATTACTGCATTAATATAAGAAAGATAAAATTTCCAGTCGAGTTGAACGACATATTGATAAACCTCAGGAAAAGTATTGAACGGTCCTTTTTCCCATTCGATCCAGACCATAAATACCATCCAGATAAGGGTAAAAAGAAAACAGATTAATGCCAAACTTGCCAGGGATTTCGACAGCATACTCTAACTCTTAATTAATCTTGATGTACAGATGGTTGCATATTAAAGAAGGAACCTATATTGCCTTCTCCCACATTTATATATCTTCTGCTTGATACCGGCATTTCATCATTAATGACATATTCAGAGACGATGAGGTAATGACCTTTAATAACCGGCAGGTCAATCGTTACCGGTAAATATATTTTACCAAAAGCGGGGATATCTAAAGTCAGTACTTGTTTGCTCACCTGTTGCCCCAAGCCATTATAAAGTAATAGATTTATAGAGCCATTGACCGGGTGTGAATAGTCATTTACTCCGACCAGGTTGAATAAAAGCCTGGAACCGGGTGAATAGAACCGTTGTGGTTGGATGTAACGCTGGTCAAGTAAATCAATAAATACAGCGGCAGGAGCAAAACAATGTTCAAACCATTTCAGGGTGAGACTTGGAGTTAAATCTTTAATCGGCCCATAAAACCAGTCGCCAGTATGACCATAATTATTAGTAAGATAACAAAAAGCCAGAACGCCGGCAAAAGACCGTTCCGCACGCAACCATTCCGTTTCCAGTTGCAGCCAATAAGCCTGAAATTCCCGGTTCTGTTCGGCAGTGGAATTCTTACCTATAAAATAATCATACTGGTTATGCGTCAACTTGGCCGGTCTGCCATCACGCCACAACCATACCCAACCGTATTCATTTACCAATTGCGCGGCGCTGCTTTCGACAAATTGATCAAATTCCGGAGATCGCGCAGATAAATCTCCCAACGGACATGGATCGCTATTCTGACTTGCAGTATATTGGGATAAATTTTGTCCCCATCCGGCAGCGCGATACGGATGCGGCTCATCCATTTCATCCAGTCCCATATCCGCCGAGGTCATATAACCGGCATCCCAGATACGGGTTGGATCCAGCTTTTTCAATTCCGGTATCAAGGTGTTCCCGATAAACGAATCCCAATTTTCGTTGATGGCATCCCAGATAACTATAGAAGGATGGTTGCCGTCACTCCATACCCAGTCCGTATACTCTTTGCGGATTTGTTCATCCCAGCCGTGATTTTGCCAGTACAGCCATTCATTTTGTAGCATCAAGCCACATTCGTCGGCAATATCGTACCAAAATTGCGGGGCAATACCTACGCAAATACGCATGGCATTCCAATGCATCGCTTTTGGCAGTTCGGCCAACAATTTTCGTACCCACTGACGATCCCAGGGCAATGCCGCACATTCCGGATCTTCAAAAAAACGATGCAATGTGATATTTGTACCACGCAAATAAACTTTTTCTCCATTCAAAGCGAAATGTTTACCTATGCGGTTAAACTCCCTCATACCAAATGTAACCGTAATTGCATCTGCGGGCTTGTCATGATCTAAAAGTTCAATCTTGGCGCTATACATGAACGGATCATCTACAGACCATAAATGTGCACCCGGCATGGGTATTGATAATTCAGTTGGTGTGAGGTTTTCCCGTTTAACTAATAGTTTTTGAATGACCGGTCCCGCGCATATTGAATTTCCGTTTTTCTCATAGAGAGTCACTTTGATTTTGCAGGTATCCTGCATAATGTCGCCATAATCAATTTGCGACGAATTGAAATTATGGATCAACATTTTAACAGTAACCTGCCGGGTTGACAAATTCGGCAGCACAATGGCGCGGTGTACACGGTATTGCCCGGTAAAACTCAACATTACATCATCCCAAATTCCGGGCAGGTAATTAACTTTTTCTTTATCTGTACTTCCGGCAGCTTCAGCAGGCAGCCAGGCCCGGTCGCCAACCCGTACCAGTATCTCGTTTTCATCGCCATATTTTAAAGCGCGGGTCACTTCACATTCAACCGGGGTATAACAAGCCATAGAAGAGCCCATATCCATACCGTTGACGAATACCTGGGTAACGTATTTACTTTTCAGTAATGTGAGTACGGCATGGCGATTTTTATGCTCGGCAGGGATTTTAACAATACGCCGATACCAGTTATAACGAGGCCGATATGGTGACGTATAAGGATTTCCTGAAGCCCCGGTATTTTCGGTATCGATAATATGTAATTTATCATATTGATCAATTTTCGGCGTGGCAAGATGAATTAATCCTGGAACTGGGATTGTACGGGTAAATTTACCGGGAGGAAAAGCCCTAGTGGTTTGTTCAAATTGCCAGGTGCCATTCAGGGGAATAGTGTCCCGCGATGGGGTATCCGCAGAGCTATTAAGCCATAATATTATCGTACATAGCACAAACCAATACAAATGTTTCATAAAACCTCCGGGTGTCAAGAAACAATGTAGGTAAAAATAATAAAAACTACAATTTTTTTATATTAAAAAATATTGATTTGTCTATGAATAATTATCTATAATTTTTACTTCTGGGGACTGATGTCAAGTGGAATGTTCCTCGTAGCAACCTGTGTAAAACAGATCAACACCTAAATAAGAAGTATATCATTGCCTAATCCAATGACTATTGCAGGTACATTCCACTTGCAGAAAATATCGGTAAAAGAATGCGGACAGATTAAAAGCGTTTCGTATAGAAATGACAATAAGGCTGTGTACCTTTGTGCTCGTAATAATCCTGGTGATAATCTTCAGCATCCCAGAACTTGTCCGCTTTTATTAATGTGGTGGCAACACGGTATCCTTTTCCCTGTAATATTTTGATCAATTTTTCAGAAACCGCTTTTTGTTCATCATTGCTGTAAAATATCACTGAAAGATACTGTTCACCGATATCCGGTCCCTGACCATTGGTTTGAGTCGGATCGTGAATTTCAAAGAATAATTTGGCCAGTTCTTCAAAAGATATTATAGCAGGATCGAATTCAACTTGAACAGTCTCAATATGGCCGGTATTTCCTGCGCATACTTGTTTATAGGTAGGATTTTCCACATCGCCGCCCATATAACCTACAGTGGTTGTAATAACTCCCTTTGTTTTATTTAAATAATGTTCGGTGCCCCAAAAGCACCCGCCGGCAAAATAGGCAGTTTCTGAATTTGTTTTATTGTCGGCAGGGACAAAATTCAATGAAATGGAATTCACGCAATGACGGATATTTTTTGCAGTAAATCCTTCGCCGCTAAAAACATGACCCAAATGAGCGCCGCAATTGGCGCAGAGAATTTCAGTTCGCCGCCCGTCGGCATCGACCTGGCGTTTAATAGCGCTGGGTACTTCATCATCAAAACTTGGCCAACCACACTGTGAATCAAATTTATCTTGAGACAGATATAACGGGGCATTACATTGTTTGCAGGTAAAAGTGCCGGTTGCTTTGAAATTGACGTATTTGCCGGTCCAGGGAGCTTCGGTTCCCTTGTGAATGATAACCTGCTGTTCTTCCGGCGTTAATTTTTTATAGTTCACTTTACTATCCTTTGCATTTACCTTCATTTCCTGTGAAAACGGATTATACATATAAAAAAGTGATAACAAAATTATCATCAAAAATATGGTCATCAGTCTTTTCATTGTGACCTCCAAAACTATATTTAAAATCCATATTACTGCTTTGTAACAAATTCAACCCGTTACAACAACCGGTGTTCCTATTTAATTTCCAAAAAAATAACCTGGTGCAGTAATTTGCTGATTTACCTAAAAATCATAGAAGGAATTAATTGTGGGAACCCCCGGCAGCGCCCAGCGCCACAAATAAATGTATATATCTAACCGGATAAGAAATTATTAAATGTTGCATTTGAAATTAATTAAAAACTCGGAGCCGTTATTATTACGTATTTCCAGGTTGCCATTTAATTGTTGGGTTAAAATTTTCACCAGCGTTAATCCGAGTGTATTGGGATTATGGGGATCGATATCCGGGGCAATTCCCTTACCATTATCTGAAACCGAAAGTTGTATACTATGATCATCCTGTTTTTGCAAATGAATTTGCAATAATCCTTTTTTACCATTGGGGAAAGCATGTTTGAGCGAATTGGTTACAAGTTCATTGATTACCAGTCCGCACGGTATGGCAACATCCAGTCCGAGTGAAATATCCTGGATCGACAGGTCCAATTCGATATTACCGGTTATTTCATAAGAATAGAACAACTCACGAACCATACTCTCTATATATTCGCGAAAATTAATATCAACAAAATTATTGGATTTGTACATTTTCTCATGCACCAGCGCCATAGAGAAAATCCGTTTACTGATATCATCAAATGCCGCCAGCGCTTTTTTGTCATTAATGTGCTTTGATTGCAGCGTTATAAGACTGCGAATGATTTGCAGGTTGTTTTTAACGCGATGGTGCAATTCCCTGAGCAGTACTTCTTTTTCCATCAGGGAATCTTTGATTTTATTTTCAGCGCGAATGCGTTCCCCTATTTCTGTTTTAAGCTGCTGGTTGACACCTTCCAAAATAACATTTTGTTGCTTGATATTATTGGTGCGAATTTTGATAAACGTTAGAACAAGCGCGATAAAAAATAGAATTCCGAAAATACGGAACGGAATGGTTTCCCAAAATGGCGGTAATATTTTTACAGGCAGGGCCACCCCCTTCATATTCCAAATGCCGTCATTATTCGAGGCTATCACCCGAAACACATAATCACCGGGATTGAGATTTGTATAAGTCGCTTCCCGTTTATTACCGGAAGCAATCCACTCTTTATCAAAACCCTGCATCATGTAAGAAAACTGATTTTTTTCCGATTGATGGAAATTTAGCGCTACAAATTCAAATTCAAAAACATTTTGATGATGTTTCAAAGATATTGTCGGTTGTACATCGTTTGAATCTGTACGAGTTGTTTTTTCCTTGAAAAAGTTCGACATAGGTATAGATTCATTAAATAACCTGAAATCGGTAATTACAACCGGCGGTATGTATGGATTATCTCTGATACTGTCAGGATAAAAAACGGTAATACCATTCACACCGCCAAAAAACATTTCCCCATGTTTATTTTTAAAACAGGAGCGCGCCAGGAACTCATTGCTCTGCAAACCATCGGCAACATCATAATTCCTGAAAGTATTTGTAGAAGGTGAAAATTTGGATAATCCTCCGTTGGTACTGATCCATAAATTTTTATGGTCATCTTCAAGAATTCCATTAATCATGGCATTTGGCAAACCATCTTTAACCGTATAACGTTTAAAGGTATTTGTTGCCGGATTATATAAATTTAAACCTTCGATTGTTCCGATCCACAGGTTTTTATCCGAATCTTCAAATAAATAATTAATAAAATCATTGCACAAACTGTTTTCGTTTCCCTCTTCACTTTGGAAATTTGTAAATGTTGTGCGATCTTTGCCAAGACAACTCAGACCTGTTGGTGTAGCTACCCATATTTGTTGTCTGGAATCTAATAGCAGCATAAATGGCCAGTCGTCAAGCAATGAATTGGCTAAATTACTATAATCAGCCCGGTAATGTATAAAGTGACCGGTTTTACGGTCGAATCTACTAATTCCTGCACCCTGAGTTACCAGCCAGAGATTATGATCCTGATCTTCAATGATAGATCGGACATCATTGCTGCCGATACTAGTGGGATTTTGAGGATCATGTTTATATGCAGTGAAAGTATGGGTAACCGGATCAAACTTTTGCAATCCGCCCAGGTAAGTGCCGACCCATATTATACCAAAACTATCCTGATAAATACAAAGCACTGAACTTGCGCCAAGTGAGCCCGGTTTTTGAGGGTCATAGAAATAAAACCTTTTCTTGCCGGTTTTGCGATTTATAACATCGATCCCGTCGGTAAAGAACCCAGCCCATAAATTTTCATCAATATCTTCCCAAAGAGCAGAAACAATTGGTTTGGTAAGCCCGCCGGCCTGGTAAGCATCTTCACGAAAATGGTGAAATTGTTTGTTATTCACTAATAGATTGATTCCGGCCAGTAATGTTCCAAACCACAAATCCCCCTGTTCATCTTTAAAAATTTCACATATCGAATCATCCGATATTGTAAAAGGATCAAATTTGTTGTACCTGAAAGTTTTGAATGTTTTAGTCGATTTATCATATAATTTAAGCCCACCCTTGGTAGCTATCCAGATTTCGTGGTCATTTTCCTTAAAGATGCAATCGACATCATTTTCTTTATAATAGTTAAATTTTAATTGCCGAAAGGTTTTGTTCTTTTTATTATAAATAACTGTGCCCCCGGAAATCATACCAATCCAGATATCATCACCATCTTCGCATAAAGTTTGTACATAATAACGTTCATAAGTCCGGTTTCTGGAGATTTGTAAATTTAATTGTTCAACAATTTTATTGCGCCAGTCATATCGAAAAACACTGCTGTCGCTGCCAATCCATAACTGATCATCCCGATCGATGATCATGGCGCGGATCGTCCCGAATTGAATAGTATCCACAAGCGAAAACTTGTTTAATGTATAATCGAATTTGTAAATAAATCCATCTTCAGCACAAGTAAATAAATTGTGTTCACTATCTTCCGCAAAGGCATCCACATGATTGGCGCGGTTGGTATGCAGATCCTGATCATTTAATAAATAATTTTCAAATGAATCGGAATGCCCGATATAACGGCTAATACCCCGATGAGTTCCTACCCATAAATTGCCATTGCTGGCAACAAATACAGAAAATATCGAATTGTGGACCAAACTATTTGGATTATCAGCATCTTTTTTATATACTTTAAAGCGGTAGCCGTCATAACGATTCAGTCCATCGGCAGTTCCAATCCAAAGAAAACCCTGATGATCCTGGTTTATACCGGTAATCTGGCTGCCTGACAATCCGTCGGCAACGGAAAGTCGTTTAAATTTATAGTTCCCTGTATGAGCCCAAACAATTGTATTTAACAATAATAACAGGAGTAATATTAATCGTTTCATTCTAGGGGAATTCCAATAATCAGCATGTATATCATATTTTATAAAAACAAGAAACAGAGGAAATGTGAACGAGAGCCATAAATTGTAAACGGTTCCTCATCTTGCATGGTAATCATGTGCAGTTTTCGTATGAAAAAAAAATATTAATTATCAATTGTTTAATAGGTATCCTACATGTGGTGTTCATGTTAATTAAACTTTAATCACTGAATTCAAAACCTAAAAGTATTGCAATTATTATTCCAAACTTGAGTTATTACGGATTGCAGGTTAATATTTGTAATAAATGATCAGCAAAATAATTCTATTCTGAGGTTATTGTACAATCAACAATTCTCTCATTTTTAGTTTTATTTTTAACCGACCACAAGGGGACTAGCAACGAAGCGGAAAAAATGCAAATAAAAACAAATATGACGGCCGGTAATGCCGTCCTCTCATTAAAGTGTTTCAGAGCCAGAACACTTCCCAGACCGGCGTTTTGCATGCCGATTTCTATGGAAAGGGCCCGGGTTTTAAGTAAATCCATTTTGAAAAATTTACCGACACGGTAACCTATCACAAGTCCGGCAACATTCAAAGTAATCGCCGCCAGGAAAATGATCAGATTAATTTGTAACAAATAGTGTTTATTCATGGCAATAACCAAAGCGCAGATAAATACAATAAAAGTAGAGGATATTGCCGGGAATATTTTATATACTGGTTGCAGCTTTTGTTGAAAAATGCGTTTTAATCCCAGTCCGAGTAAAAGTGGAATGAGCACCATTTTACAAACGCTGAAAAACATTTGCCAGAATGGAACTTTGAGTATTGTACTGGCCAATAACATGGTTAAAAACGGGGTTAATACCGGGGACAGGAATGTCGATACGGTTGTCAGGGACACAGAATAGGCGACATCCGCGCCGGCCAGGTAGCTGATGACATTACTGGCCATAGCGCCGGGGGCCGAACCGGCCAGGATCAAACCTAAAGAAAAATCCGGCGATAGATTATATAACCGGGAGACCAAAAAGGCGCCGAACGGCATAACGGTAAATTGCGTTACGGTACCAATTATGACAACTTTATAATTTTTAAAAATATTTACAAAATCGTCAGTATTCATAACCATACCCACTCCCAGCATGGTCAGGGCAAAAAACCAATCCATATATGCTTTAAGTGGAATAAAGATCTGCGGGTAGAAAAAAGCCGCCACACCACCTATTAATACCCATACCATAAATAGTTTATTATATAAATTTAATGCCCGATCCAAACTCATTCTCCTTATTTTCCGGTGTATGCTGAAAAGATTTTATGTGAGTAATATAATATAATCGGAGGGGAAAAAAAACCTAAAATTCATTCGTTACCAAAACAATAATTTAGAACTAATTTTTATGCCTCAAGTGTTAGACAATTTTAGCCCGGTATTATTAAAATCAATCGCCGGCATAACGAATCGAGTATGGGGCTGCCAGTACCTGCATATAGTGCACATTCAAGTTGGCAAGCTGGCGGATATGCCGGTAATCGTGCGCCAGCCAGGAGACCAGCAAATCGCCGGCGGTAAAAATTCCATACTGTGGATGAGAGTACTCCATATTCCAGTCAACATGATTGAGTGCTTCCAGCCAGGAAATTGTGTCGAGGCGTGCGGAAAGAAAGTTAATTTTCATTTCACCGAAATTTTGATCAAGATAATGGCGGGTAAACACCCAGCCGGTCGGATCGATAGGCGGCCAGGATTGACCGGGCTTGTGCAGGGTGTAGTCGAGTCGGGTACGAAAGTCATCTTTTTCTTCATCGCATAAATGACAAATAACCTCAAGCATGGACCATTTATCCGCAGCCGGTTTCCAACGCTCTTGCTTAACCGGAATTCCGGTCAACATATTATCTATGACTAGCCCATTATCCTGTAACCGGGAGATAATAATTGTTGGATCCATAATCCACCTGTAAAAATAGACAAATATTTTCCGGGGCAGTACTAGCCCGGGAAAGATCCTTTACATAATTCATCAATAATACTTTCCCGGAATTGATTTAATATCGGTAATTTACTTTTGTAAAACCATTTTGTATGTTTCAATTTGGTATTGCTACCGCTGGATTTTGAGTCCAGTGCGTCTACCTGATTTACTTTTGCAAAACCATCTTGCAGGTTTCAATTTGATCACCGACCTGGACGCGTACAAAATAAACACTGCTAGGTAAATCTTCCGCATGCAAACGAAATGAATAGTTACCCGGTCTATATCCGTTATCTGCCAGGATCGCCACTTCTCTGCCCAGAATGTCGAAAACCTTGATCTGTAAGTGACCGGGCTGATGTATAGTGAGTTGTATAGTAGTACTGGCATTAAACGGATTCGGATAATTTTGCACCAGAATAAAATTTTGGTTTGTTTTCGCCCGGTTTTTTTCCGGCGCTTTTATATCCATAATTCCGGCTTTATCGGTAAACATCAGTGCGCCGTTATCTCCGGCAATCCAACCGTGGTTTGCGTCGCTAAAGCAAATTGAATGTAGATTACTTTCCGTGCCACTGGGAATACCTGTCCATGAATAACCGCCATCCATAGTTTTTGCAACCTGGCCATAATCACCAACAATCCAGCCGGTATCGGGATGGGAAAAATAGACACAATTCCACGACATCCACTGCTCGCCGCCGGCCAGCCAGTTCCAGGATTCACCGCCATCAGTGGTAAACATGACATTATTGAACCACCCTACTGCCCATCCGTCATTTTCAGTGCTGAAATGTATGGAATTTAATCGCAATTCGGACTGATTCTTTAACAACCAGGTTTGTCCGGCATCGGTGGTTTTTAAAATCGTCCCATAGAGTCCTGTAGCCCAACCGATGCTATCATTAATAAAGAACAGATCGTCCAGCCACCAGTTAGTAGTACTGTTTTGCGGTGTCCACTGCAAACCACCGTCGATTGTGTGTAGTATTGTACCGTTCCAGCCGCACGCCCAGCCGGTGCTGTCGTTGACAAACTGAATGTCATATAACCAGTCCTCAGTACCACTATTCTGGGGTAACCAACTGATGCCGCCATCGGTTGTATGTAAAATAATACCATCATGCCCGGCGCTCCATCCCTTTAAATTATCAGTAAAACAAACGGAATTCAAAGTCCGGTCAACAGAACTATTTTGTATTACCCAATTTTGGCCGCCATCGGTTGTAGTGATGATCGCACCATTCCTACCGACCGCTGCGCCATGAAGATTATCAGAAAAATTGATAGATTGCAGAATTTCAGCAGTGCCTTTGGTTTGTTTGAACCAGGTATTACCACCATCCCCGGTTTTGAGTATAATACCGCCTTCACCAACAGACCAGCCGTTTAATTCGTCACTGAACTTTATGGAATAAAGATCGTATTCCCATGGCGAGTCTAACGTTTGCCAGGTTTCGCCGCTATTGGTTGTCATGAGCAGTAAACCGCTTTCTCCACAAATAAAACCGGTGCTTTCACTAATAAAATCAATATCCAGCAGCCCCAATGGTGTATTACTGACAGACTTCGTCCAGGTAACTCCGCCATCACTAGTTTTCAGTATTATACCATTACTTCCAATCACAAATCCGGTAGAATCATTGGTAAATGTACTGGAGTAAAAATAATTATCCACCCCGGTTTCTTGTTCCAGCCAATGATCGCCGCTATCGGTTGTTTTAAAAATTTTACCGTTTCGTGAAAACGCCCAGCCGGTTTTGCTGTCAACAAAAAATAATGACGTATACGTAAAAGTCCTGGCTTTGGTACTCGTCCAGGTGGCGCCGCCATCGACTGTACGGTAAATTTTGCCGGAGGAACTACCAACATAACCGGTGTCGGCATCAACAAAAAATACAGTGTTCAACACGCCGCGATTATCTTCGGTTAATCGTGTCCAGGACTGACCACCATTGACGGTTTTTAATATTATATCAACTTGTGTATAATTGTTACCGGCTGGTTTATAATAATAACCGGTAGCCCAACCAGTATCGGGATTGATAAAATAAAAGCTGGTAAACCCACTATGCTGATCATAATTATCTTGCCCGGGTTGCCAATCATCTCCCCCGTTTAGGGTTTGGATCACAGAACCGCTTATATCAACACTGATAACATGGGTTGAACTGAAAGGGTGCACATACAGATAT
This sequence comes from bacterium, assembly GCA_029561455.1. Classification (GTDB taxonomy): domain Bacteria; phylum Zhuqueibacterota; class Zhuqueibacteria; order Residuimicrobiales; family Krinioviventaceae; genus Fontivivens. The sequence continues at coordinate 63,808 of JAKQIY010000068.1, read as the reverse complement.
GTCGAACCACGTGGATCTGGATTCTGCCATTCCCAGTGCTGAGCGCCGGCGCTGATCGTAAAACCCAGTAATACATATATTATTAATGTGTATAATCTCTTGTTCATAAAATACTCCTGTTTGATAATAGCGAGAGCATTAATTTATCAGTAACAAATACAACAGACATTATTCAACAAATACCATCTTTTTATAGAGAACACCACTATCGGAATGAATACGATATGTATATATTCCGGCGGTTATCGCTTTGCCGGAATCATTGATTCCATTCCAAACGATCCGGTGCTTGCCGGCAGCTAGAGAGCTTTGTACCAGGGTTTTCACTTTCTGACCCAGTAAATTGAAAATTTCAATGCTGGTAAAGGATGATTTATCAAGTGAAAACTCGATCACGGTTTGTGAATTAAATGGATTGGGATAATTTTGCGCCAGGCTAAAAGCGACAGGCACAATTGTTGAGTTTAGTTCAATATCGCTTTTCAATTCCGGCAGAATAATCATGGAATCCATCCAGCGAAGACGTTCGGTTAACCACTCCTTCAGGAACTCTATTTCCTCTTCATAATAGTAACCGCACATGAAATTTGGCCATACATAATTACCCAACGCCTCAGGCCAACGTTTATAATTACGCACCTGCGCTTCGGCCAGGGTATCGGCCATGGCATCAATAAATTCCAGTAAAGTTTCAGTTTTTAACTCGTTGGCGCGCAATTCAACCCAGCGTTGGGCAAGCAGGTTTTGAAAGGCTGCGTCATTAGCTATTATTCCCCACCAGAAGGGAACTTCAAAATCTCCCTGTGTATTATCAATCAGCAACTGCAAATTCCATCCCTGGGTTCCCCAGCCATAATAATAATTAGCATTGCCAAAAGCCAAATTAAAATCCCAAACCGGCCCCATTTTTAACCGGCCATCTTTATCATCGCGGTTTTTATACATAAATGAACTCAGCCGGTAACCATCGATATTACGGGATATTTCATTGACCAGGAAAAAATCGACAAAACTGTTCAAATCGACCATGCTCGTATAACCTGTATCAGGATCGGCGTAACCGGGACTGAGTACAAGCTGTTCAAAACGAGACATATAATTCTGGATATACTGCTCCTGTTGCGGCATAATTTCGTCAGGTGCCGGGTAATGGTATTGATAATTAACATTATTGGCGGAACGCCAGCCGCCAAGTTGCTCGCCTTCGGTTTTGTCAATTTTCAGGATATAACCGCCGGTTACTTTATCACCATCAAGATCGGTAGAATCAAGATCAGCAATATTGACGCGATTTTTATCTCGTTTGATCTTTTCCAGCAATACGTAAACACCCTCATACTGACCGTTCAAAAACAGTTCACACAATCGTGAACGACTGGCATATTGACCCAGATCGTTGGCAATTTTATAGGCCAGAACATTACGAATAAATGTTTTGTCACTGTAGGGATTATGCAAAACCCAGTCATTATCAATGGGCATACCGAGCAACGAAACATTGATATCCTGACCAAGTGAATCATGGGTTTCCAAACGATATGGCTGTTTGGGGAACTGGAGCGCTGTAGAACCACGCAGTTCAATACCTATTTGGCCGTTATAATCATTGTATGGATCGGTTAAATAGTTCCGGTTACCAGGACCGTTATAAATAATTCCCATATCGGCTTCTATACGATAGGGATCGACAATTGTTTGTCCGTATGTATCAATAACAATTATGGGTAAATTGGAAGAAAACTGTTCCGCATTAACAAGTAAAAAATCAGGCTGACTTGAACTCGGCGCCTCTGCCGGCGGAAAAGTATAAGCATTGGCGGCGATTAGAAAAAATGCCCAGCCAATAACCTGTAACAAAAGCAGACGTTTTCGGTAGTTTAAGGAAATCATAACCGTTCCTTTCAAAAGGTAAATAGGATGTATTGCTAATGAAGAACAGTAAAAACTACTGTTTTAAAAATCAACAGAACTGGAAAAAATATTTCGGGCAGAGTAAGACCTGTAAAGGTATCAATATCAGCGACATATTTTTATTACGTAGAAATGGGAAAAAAGTTTAAAATATTTTTTCTCATTGCTTTACTTGCAATGATATTGTAGTGAAATTGTAGAGAAAAGCATTTAACCCGGTGACTGGTATTACCGTAACTCCCCCATCTAAATTTTTTTTTGTATGTTCCATGTGACTAATCACTTAGTAATTCCGCGGCCGTTTCCAGCGCTGCGCTTATACCGGCCGAATTTGTTCCTCCCCCCTGCACAAATGACGCCGAGCCGCCGCCTCGTCCTTCAATAAGTGGCAGAATTTGCTTGAGTATGGGACGCAGATCGAGGTCCGGCCGGGTAGTGGCAAACACTACGCAAGGGGTCTCCCCGGTAGAGCCTAGTAAAAATATGCCCGGTGATTGTTTGATCACCGCCCCGGCAACCCGGCGCAGCGTTTCTGGAGTTTTATCGTTGTAACATTTTCTCACCAGTAAATTGCCGGCTGTCTGTTGTGCCAGTTCCAAGATCATCTGTTCTTCCGCCTCTTTTTCAAAATTTTGTAATGCTTTGGCAAGTTTTTTATTTTCCTGAACGAGTTTTTCAACCGCAGCCGGTAATCCTTCTACGCCCGTGGTTAGTAATTGTCCCAATGTGGTTATAACCGAATAGCGTTTTTGCAGATCGCTCCAGGCGCGGTTGCCGGCAATAAAGGTATAACGGGTATACCCCCGTATCTTTTCACTGCCGGTAATTTTTACAAATCCCACCTGTCCGGTTGTAGTAACATGCGTGCCGCCACAGGGATCGAGATCGAGGTTCTCAATTTCCACCAGGCGGATTTTTTCATGGCAGTCATCGGGCTTTTTACGCAATAAAGGATTGTCGAGGTCAAACTTGCCAGCCCAAAATGCACGCACCGGACGGTTTTCCCAAATCACTTGATTGGCAAAAGTTTCCACATCCTGCAATTGCAGCTCATCGATCCGCTCGCTGTTCACATCGATGGTCGAATTGTCTTCGCCAAGATGTGATGAAAGCGTATCCACCCCAAGCCGGTTGCGAAAACTACCGGCCAGAATGTGAAACGCCGTATGCTGCTGCATAAAATCAAAACGCCGCTCCCAATTGAGCACGCCATGAACTTGCTCGCCGTTAACGGGTCGATCCAGAATATGCCAGATTGCATCATCTTTAATAATAACGTCAATAACAGAAGCTTCGCCTAACGTTCCCGTATCATGCATTTGTCCCCCGGAAGTAGGATAAAACAGGGTCATGTTCAATTCTATTGCAGGTTTACCGTCGATCTTGATGTTATTGACAATCCGGGCATCAAATTCCTGGGCATAGACATCGGCATAATACAAACGTTTGGTCATGGTTGGTCTCCTGATAAAAACCGGTTCTGCTTTTTCAGTAAACGTTGTTTACGGCAGACAAATGCTTCATAGACGGCAGGGTCATTATTCCCATGTAATTCAAGGGAAATTTCCAGACGTTTTTCCGCCCGTTCCACAATATCCAGCGCCATAGCATAGTCGCGCCGGCGGTGTTCATAATATTTAGCGAGTTCTTCCCATGGTTCGGGAACAAACCAGGCAGCGCGGTCGATCACCTGCTGCCAGAGCGTCTCGGCTTCTTCAAAACGCTGCATTTTTTTCATCAACATGGCATTTTTCAACATAAATTGTATCAGATCGGGGTGGGCTTCAAATCCAATAAATGCCGAGCAGGCTTGCGAAGCCAACTCATGCCGACCCAATTCCTCAAAAGTTTTTACAATGGCAAACAGATCATAATGCTCATATTGTAATTTTTCCCATTCCGAAAAAGCCCGGCAGACCTTTACGGTTATAGATACCATGGACAGGATATCCATAACATTATGTCGGAATACCGGCAGCAGCGGTTTAATATCGCGGGAACGGAGATAGGCAAAATACATGTAGGGTATTTCTGCGCCGGGGATATCACCCTGGCGGCGAAAGCCCAAAATGCTTTGTTCAATATTTTGTAACGAACAAGCCGGAAGAGTTTTGCGCCATAAACGCCGTGCGGCATGCAGCAAATCGAGGTGTAAAAAATCATCCCAGTACAAGGTATTGCGATTCATGATACAACGGGTTTTAAGCAGCGGAATATCATAGGCTTTACCATTATAACTCAACAAAGCCGCCCGTCCGGTCAACAGATGGTTTAATGCTTCCAGCAGCGCCGGTTCATCGCTATAATCGCGCATAAAAAATTGTTGTACGATAAATTCCCCGTTTTCAAAAAATCCTATCCCGACCAGGAAAGCATAGGTTCCGGCGCCGCCGGCCAGCCCGGTAGTTTCCGTATCGATAAACAGAACCTGTTCGGGTTGAATTACCGCCAGTTGCGGGTTTTTTCCGGCATAGATAAAATCGGTTCCCTGCAGGGTGAGAAATTCCTTTAACAAGCCGCCATGGTTAAAATCGACCGGAAACCGTTTTTCACGCAGCAGGAATGAGCCGGAGTTATTGGTAACAACCTGAGCATCTAGACCGGGTACCATCAGGGAAATACTTGTTTCTTTATTTAATACCGGTTCCGGTTTGAGACCTGAAGCAGGTACAAGTCCCCGTAGTTTTTCCTTTACTGAAATCATTTAATCCAACCGGCAGCCGTTTTCATTCCGCATTTTTTATCATATAATCCAGCAGTAACATGGCGGTCGCTTTGCCATGCTCGCCGACTTCCAATACCGGCCCTACACATGAAGGGCAGCCGTTTTGACAACCACAGCCGGAGATCAGGCCGATAGCGGCGCGGGCGGCTGCGGCATAGATATGAAACAGTTTTTTGCTAAAGCCAACCCCGCCTGGGTATTGATCCCACACAAACACGGTGGGTTTTTGCCATAACGGGGCGCGCACCATCGGCATGGAGGCAAAATCCCGCATATCGCCCATTACGAACAAAGGCACAACCCGGCTGAAAACGTTGGAAACGGCTTTAATTCCGTCGCCAAGCTGCTGACCGTCGATGCCCAGCAGTTCGGCTACATGTTCAGGAAAAGAATACCAAAACGCCATGGTATGCAGTTCAAGTTCCGGCAGGTTGATCTTGGCCCAGCCGATATTTTCATGGGTGTTGAATTTGATCTTTTTATACATGGTCGCCAGGTTGGTAACAACTACATCACCATAGCCGATAGTGCAGGTTTCCCGCTGGTTTTCTTCAATGATCTCGATCACCTTTAAATCGGATTTCAGTTGGGCGTCGGTATAATGATCTACCTCAACTTCGTGAACATACGCCTTGCGTCGCTCCCAGTCCAGTTTATCGACATGGTATTGCTGGCCTTCGTGAATATAGATCGCCTCATCATGCACCATTAACGGCGCGGCAAACAGGTCAATCTCGCCGATCACTTTTTCATCGGGATGAGTTTTATCAATGATCACCACATTTTCTTCGGCGGCGCTGCGCAGGCTGATTGCCTCAGCGGGATAGGTTTCCGCCATCCAGTGCCATTTGCCGTCAGCTTCATGCAATATATGCTCTTCGGCAAGGAATTCCAGAATTTCACGGGTGCTGTCCAAACCGCCGCTATTGTCAAAGCGGCTGCCAAATTTTTCATCGCTGGTAAAGGGTAATTCAAACGCCGCGCATTTGATATGACTTAATAAAATAATCAGGTTATCGGGGTCGACAATGCCTGATTCCGGAGATTTGGAGAACAGATAATCGGGATGGTTGACCATGTATTGATCTAACGGCGATGAAGACGCTACCAGGATCGCCAGCGAAGAACCGGCGCGCCGGCCGGAACGCCCTGCCTGTTGCCAGGTGCTGGCAATTGTGCCGGGATACCCGGCCATAACGCATACCTGCAACTGGCCAATATCGATGCCCAATTCCAGGGCATTGGTGCTGACCACTCCGGTGATGGAGCCGTCACGCAACCCTTTTTCGATCTCCCGGCGTTGAAGCGGTAAGTAACCGCCCCGATATCCGCGGATCAGGCTGGGTGATTTTTTATTGTTACGCATTGCATCTTTTAAATAGGTCAGCAGAATTTCCACATTCATGCGGGTGCGAACAAAAACAATGGTCTGCACCAGATGCTGAATAAAACGGAAAGCGATCCTTTCAGTCTCTTTAATACAAGATCGGCGAATGCCCAGTTCACGATTAACCACCGGCGGATTGTAGAGGATGAAATATTTTTCCCCCTGCGGCGCGCCGTTATTATCTACCAGACACATTTTTTCGCCGGTGAGCCGTTCGGTCAGTTCCAGCGGATTGGCAATGGTTGCGGAGCAACAGATAAAAACCGGGTGACTGTTGTAGAATTTACAAATTCGTTTCAGACGGCGAATAACATTACCCAAATGGCTGCCGAATACGCCGCGGTAATGGTGAATTTCATCGATGACAATATATTCCAGGTTTTCAAACAACTTGACCCAGGTGGTATGATGCGGCATGATGCCGGTGTGCAGCATATCGGGATTGGTAACGACAATGTGCCCGGAGCTTTTAATTGCTTTGCGGGCAGTCGCCGGGGTATCGCCGTCAAAAGTATAGCTTTTGATATCAAAATCAATTTGTCCGGCTAACAACTCGACCAGCCGGTGCAATTCAGTAACCTGATCCTGCGCCAGGGCTTTGGTTGGAAACAGGTAGAGAGCGCGGGCCTGGCGGGTTTTAAGAACCGCATTTAAAACCGGAATATTATAACATAATGTTTTCCCGGATGCGGTGGGTGTAACTATAACAGTATTTTTTCGTTCGATGGCCGATTCTATAGCCGCCGCCTGGTGCGTGTAAAGCTGCTTGATTCCGCGTTGCTGCAAAGCGGTTATAATGCGGGCGTCGAGATTAGCCGGAAATGCGGCGTAACTTGGCTCCCGCGCCGGGATATGCTTCCAGTGGGTAGTGTTGGTGTTAAACTGTTCGTCGCGTTTTAAGGTATCGATGATCTGGTCAATGGTCATAAAGCCGCCAATTTTAACTTTTACCGGATTCATGAGTCAGGATTTGTACTATACCGGTCTCGCCGTTAATTTCCAGCCAATCGCCGGTTTGAATAACATCGGTGGCACGGGCAACACCGGTAACAGTGGGTAAACCGAATTCGCGCGCCACGATTGAAGCATGAGATAAAATACCGCCGGTTTCCAGAACCATGCCGGAGATCATGCTGAAAATAGGCGACCAGGCAGGATCGGCGGAATGAGCTACCAATATTTCATCACTGCTAGCCTGGCCCGCTTCACGGAATGAACGGGCCACATGCGCCCGGCCGCGAATAATACCCTTGCTGACGCCAAAACCTTCAAGGCGCCCGGAACCAAGCAATCCGCTCTCTTCACGAACATTGCCGGCTAATTGCTGAATATTATCACGGATCAGATGCCGGTCACGTTGTTGCCGCCGTTGTTGTACCAATGGTTGAATACCGGCTTGGTATTTGTTAATTGTAAATAATTCCCGGCGGGTAAGAAAAAAAACATCGTCGGCAGCTTGAAGAATGCCGTTGTGTTCAAGTTGTTTACCATACAAAAGTGCAGAATGCCGCATAACGGCAAGAATTCGATGCCATTCACTGCGCTGGTTTTCGCGTAACAGGGTAAAGCCCTGGGTATAATAGAGAATGATATGAAATAAATAGCCAATCATGAAACGATAACCGGGCAGCAAACGGGATATTTTACAATTACAAGTGTTTTCAGCATTACGGCGGATGTTTACCCGTTCAATAAATTCCCGGCGCGCGGATTCGGCTTTGTTGGCGTTATAAATCCTTCCGGCCAGGGTTTTAATCATCGCCGGATCATCCGCCCAGCAGGGATGATAAATATCGAGGCTTTCGGAGCGATGACCATATTTCTGCAAAAAATTGTGTATTGCCGTATCGGTATGGTCGCTGTTTAACAGTTCACGATTTGCTTTTACAGTGTCATTTTCCAGTCCCGATACCAAATCCGAGAGCAGTTTATCGCAATCGGCGGTGGGTTTTAGCAGATAGAGAAATTTCTGTAAAATCACATAAAAGATATCGGCAAATGTAATACTCCAGCGATGCAACGCCAAAAAAGTATTAGTCAACTCCTCGGACTGTTTAAAAACGTCTAACGGATCACAATCAGCTTCAAGACGAACAGTTAAACCTTCAAGTGATAGTTTATTAAAACGAACGAATTTCTTCCACTGCCTGATATTCACTTTAGGCAGCCAGTTAAAGTCTTTAAGGAGCACCAGTCGTACGATTGACGGAGTGATCTTGATCAGTTCCCATAACCATTTACTGGAGCGGTTTTGCAATAATAATGAGGTTTGCTTGTCATGGGAAATAAACCGCAGCGGAATGGGAGCATAAAGCTGCTGAAAAACGGTAATACGGGTAAATGGATAACCGTCAATTAATTTTGCAAGTTCTTTTTGCCGGGCTAAACGGGCATAGCCCAGGAAAAATAATGGTTCTCGAAAAGCATTTTTAACAACCCACTTGCGCAAAATTGACCAACCCAGCGGCGATAATGGTTCGGTAAACCGTTCGGCAAAAAAATAATCGGTCCAGATATTACCGTCGGTATCGACTTTGGTGCGTTCACGGCTGACGGTGTGTGTTATCGGTCGGGTTTGCAGGAACCAGAGATGATCTTTTTCGCATGCCCATTCAATATCCTGGGGCGCACCGAATAATTTTTCTATTGCCAGCGATTTTTTTACCAGGTTGTGAATAAATGGGGTAAATGCAGAATTTTCCTTTAAAAAAAGGGTTTCCTCTTCCCTGCCGTAAATTTTTATATTTAGCGGTTCATCGCGTTCGACTAGGAGACGCACCGGTTCGTTGGCTCCGGAGACCAGTGATTCACCAACCCCGCGAACAATTTCGATAAGGATGATCTTTTCATCACCGGTAACCGGGTGTCGAGTGAATAAAACTCCGGCATAATCTGGTTGTAACATTTTTTGCACAATAACACCCATAGCAGACCTTTTCTGCGAAAAATTGAATTGCCGCAAATAGGCCTGAACATGACCGGACCGCATCGAATCCCAGCAATCAATGAGGGCTTCAACCAGGGAATCGGGATCATAAATATTAAGAAATGATTTAAATTGACCGGCAAGGGAAAAAGCGGCGTGATCTTCGAACGGCGCCGATGAACGCACCGCCAGGTTATAAGTAATTTCATCGGAACCAAAATACTTTGCAATTCCATGCCTGACAAGCCTTAACAATTGCCGGCGGGAATGAGCGTCGGTTTTTGCCGCATATTTTTTAAATGCATTGGTATTAATTACAAAAAAATCCGGTACCGGGAAACCCTGCGTTTGTAAAATAGCGAGTCGTGTCGCTTTTGCTCCGGAAAGCTGTATCTTGTACAAGGAAGAATCGGTTTTTCCCGAGATATATCGACCGGACATGTAAATTAAATCACCATAAAAAATTTGTGGTTAAAAAAAACGCTATGTTCAGGAGCATAGCGTTTTAAATTTCAGTGTGATGAAGAACTGTATATCGTTTCATCTTGTAATTTCTTCTCCGCCTCTTCAAACTCTTTAATCAGTTTGAGCATGGCCGGGTCGTCCTGCATATCTTCCTTTAAAGGAATGTTTTCATTTCGGTGTGAGACGATTTTCTTTTTATTATCCAATTGCAGCGTCAACAGACCGCCATACTTGCCCATACTGGGGGTGGAAACAATGATCGATTCAAAATGGTCATTCGGGGTTACCATATAATACTGGCCGCCCATGATCGTTACATCGATGCCTTTAACAGTTTCCAGGATCGGTTTTAATTTGGCATAGTTACCATTATATAATAATACAACAATATCCGCCTTTTTACGTACCTGGGCAATGAGTTTTTCCGCAAAGTCAAGCGGCGGCTTTGCTTCCAGCATCGGTTCCTTTATTTGTTTGGAAAACAACAAACCGTATTCATCGCACATACCGACAATACCAACCCGGATTTTATCAACCGGCAGGGATTTGCCGGAACTGTGTGGTTTTATGGTCTTTACCAGGTAAGGTTCGGTAAAGGGTTTGCCGTTATCTTTATAGAAGGTATTGGAAGCAATAAATTCGACATTATGTTTATTACTCAAGTCCTTTAAAATATTACCGCCGGTAATAAAATCACGGTACGATAAATTAAAAACAGTATAGCCCAGATCAGCCATGCCGCGCAACAGGTAATTGGTGTACAGTTTACCTATATCGCCGCCGCCGCGGGCAAAACCACCGGCATCGATAAACATAGCAAAATCGGTGCTGTCGATATGATCGTTGATAAAGGTAGCCCTCCGGGCCAACCCGCCATAGCGTGCCGTTCGTCACCCACAGGGGGTCACGTAACCCATAATATCATTGGTATAAAAAAAAGTAAAACTGGCGGTTGCGGCATTGTCCACAGCGTTGGAAGACTGGTGGCAGCCCAGCATAATGCCTAAAAAGGCTAAAATTGTCAAGATTGAAAAACGCATTACTTTCTTTCTATCGTGATCATTGTTCAACATTATGTAATTCCAGAAATTTTTTATGAATTTATATTAAGAATAAAACCGGAAAAATGCAAGTAATGATTTATGTTCGCTTTTTCAGAATGCAAAAATTAAAGGTGCTATTTTATAAAGTGATACTTTTGGAAACAAATTCGGGCGGAATTGCTTCCGCCCGGCAACGATCATCATTCTAAACTGAATCAACCGCTAAAACAATTTATTTTGCCCGTACAATCACCAGGTTTTCGGTGGTTTCCACGTCCGGCTTGATGGGCCGGTTCAGATCGAATACGACCCGCGTAAACGGCCCGTCGCGATGAAAGCCCAACCGGGCGCGGATAAAGGGTCCGCGATTCAGAACAATTTCCTTAACATCGGATAGCATGTAAATATCCGGAATATCGATGATAAGCCGATCCGGTTCGGTTAAGGTTTTGACTTTAAAGTCAACCTTGCCGTTGCAGACGATATGTATTGTTTCATCATCAACGGCCCGAACAGTTTTTAATGCAGAGCCTTCCGGTAATTCAGGTGTTGTAGAAAAAGTAAATAGCATAAATTCGACTCTGCGGTTACGGGAACGGCCTGCTTCGCTGCCGTTATCCGCAACCGGTCGCAATTCGCCATACCCGATAGGCATATAAAAAACATCATCGGGGAAATTCTTTTGCAGTTTCAAATAAGTGATAACACTTTCGATGCGCCGTTGCGACAAGCGTATATTATACCAGTCCGTGCCAATGCTGTCCGTATGCCCGGAGACGAATACCTTGGCTTCGGGATAAGTACGTAAAATATCGCCAACCTGGTTAACGGTATTAAAATCGGCCTGGCGAATATCCGATTTATCAAAATCAAAATTAATGCGCATACTGACCAGTACTTTATTTTTACCTTTCTGCTCTACTTCGATTTTACCCTGGCTTTCGGCGGCGATCTGTTTGGCCCTGGCTAAACGGCGCGCCATTTCGTCTTCGAGTTGCTGCAAAGCAAGGCGTGATTTTCTGGCCGCATCAAGTTCATCCTGCAATAACCGGCTGTAATCAACATTTTCTTTAGCGGCGCCGAAAACGAACAGCATTGAGAAGCGATGAATATCCGTATCAAAAGCATCGAGGGGTGAATAGGCATAATCGAACCGGGTTTGCGAACGAGCCAGCCACGCCATAGGGATGTTCAGGCCGAAACCCGCTGAAAAAGGGCTGGCGGCGACATGATGGAACTGGTAACCGGTTCGTAACGACAGCAATTCACTGATCATCAGTTCTCCGCCCAGGTAATATCGCAAATTTTCTTTTACAGTCCAGCCGACATCACCGGCCACGTTCAACAGCAAGGTCTCGGTACGACCAAAACTGGTGGCGCCGCCAAACCGGAAGGTGGTTGGTAAAGGCGATGACAGATCTTGAAATTTGGTTTTATTAATGCCGATATTTTGTATAGTTGCGCCTAAAATCATATATTTGAGAGGAAAACGGGCGCCGACATCGAAAGCAAACGCATTGCTGCGTTGTCCGGCCAAAGTTTGCTGCAAGAACTTGAAACTGGCGCCGACATTTACAACATAATCCCGGTAGCCGAGACGGGTGCCAAAGCCGACATTCAGCAAGATATCGTCACTAGTCGTGGTGCCGCCGGTTTTATTGAAATTTTCACTCAATTCTTCAATTTTACCTTCATCAAAATAAGTAAAATCAATCCCCATTACTCCATATTTATTGGGAAAAGCTAATGCAAATGAGCCCTGCTGGGTATCATCGATCCAGTTATGAAAATTAACGGCCAGCATTTCGGTGTTGATTTGTCCCAAACCACCGACATTATAACGCATCAGGTTAATATCATCGGCGATTGCTGAAAACGCTTCCCCCATAGCCACCTGGCGGGCCGAAGAGCTGACCCGTAAAAACGGCGCGCCGCTATAGCCGATTCCATTATTGCTTGCCGGATAGGTCATTCCGGTTAACAGGGATAAAAAAACCGCATAGCAGGTCAGCCAGAATACCTTCGACAGCATGAAAACTCTTTTTGATTGTATTTGCAGGTATAACGCTTTATTCATTTTTGCTCCACTAAAATAAACACCGGTATTGAAAAAGAAACCGCAATATCCTGAATTAACGAATAACTATAAACTTGCGAAAAATGGCAATCTGTACGGTTTGATTGGTATCTTCCTGGGTTAAATTCGCATACAACTTGAGCCAATAGGTGCCACTGGCTACTTTTTGCCCGGCATCATTGGTCAAATCCCACCAGTTTTCCACCACACCATAACGCTCGACCGGCACAGTTGAGCCTGTATCGAACATCAATTCATTACCGTCAATTTTCCGAACCAGTTCACCGGCAATATTATAAATTTCCAGCCAGCGCACAACCAGCGAACCGGTCGCCGAAGCGACCCGCATACTGAACCGGCTTGCCGTACGCTCATTATAAGGATTCGGAGCAACTTCGACAATATAAGGCTCGCCTCCCAGGTCGATATTGACAACCGGGTTAGCCGGTACCTGCACAGATTTGGTCAGGATCACATTATCCGTATACGTTGCGCGTATACTGCCGTCGGCAGAGCTTTGTAGGATGCCGTCATCCTGGGTAACGCCGTTTTTATTATCAGTTACCGGAATGCCGACTCGGGTGATAAAATTCCCGCTGTTATAAACAGAGCCGCTAGCGGCAATTTCATATAGCATTACCTCTTCCCGATCCAGCGCGGTATTGTCCAGCACCACTTGTAAAGAGTCCTGTTTGACCGGATCAAGATTTTTATCCTGTTCCCCGGTGATATGCACAAACACAGACTGACCATATAAAACTTCTTTCAAAACAGCGCCGGCGGCATTTTCCAGGGTCAGAATGCCGGTTGTAGCCTGAACAACCAGTATCGAATCGCTTGCGACATCGGTACTATCGCTGGTATCAATATATTTTATAATCAGCGTATCCCGGTCGGCAACCTCTAGTGTATCATTGCCGGGGGTGATGCTAGCGGATATGACAATCGGCATTCCGATATTATTCTGGAAATAATTTTGTTTTAAATTAAGGGTAATCGTTTCATCATCATGCGATTTGAGAGATTTAACCGGGAGATCATAATATGTGCGCGTCATTTCCAGGTTACTGTCATCCAAAATAATATTCACATTATCCATGACCTCGCCTTCCTGCTGATTGCCTGGGGTTGTTGCCAGGTAGGCATTGGCGGTCGCACCGACGCTATTAACAAAACGAATCGACGAAGCTGTCGACAATATTTTTTCATATACAACCCGCCAGCTAATCAAGGCCGGGGTAACGGAAGAGTTGAGGGTGCTCGGGAATCCGTTCAGGTTGATCGAAGTTGCTTCCCACAGTGCCGGGATATTTTCCAGGTTTAAAACGTTTTTACTTTCCTCGGTCGAAGCGGTAAATTCGTACAAGGTGCGGTAGGGACTTTTATTTTCGATAAAACGAAAAAGTAATTGCACGGAACTTCTCTTAAGAGGGTCCTGAGGCAATTTTAACTCGTAATGAAATTCTTTCCATTTCGGGATCATGGAATCCGCTTTGGCAACGCCGATTGATGAGGCCCAAAAGTAAGGCTTGGGTGTAATTGAGTTATTGGTGTTGTAATAATAATAATTTACCGTTACCTTTTTCAGTACCGGGGTGTCTTTGGGACTGTCGGTTTTAAGAAAAGCGCGGTACTGGTAAACCCGGTGCCCCGAATGGATAGCCGGTAATTTAGCGCCGGAAACCGTATAGGTAGACAGAGTATCGCCAGTCGGGCCGCGCCACGCCGCTCGCTTCAGGCGGGTTTCGTCGCTTTCGGAGCGGAATTGTAATTCCAGTGAAGTAGTTGAACCTGAATTAATTTCAGCATCCCAATACAGGGAATCGAAATTGACATCGCGTTCGATAACAAATACATCCGACTCGCGCCAGCCGCTCTGAAAGCCAATACGCGCCGGCAGCGCCTTGCCGGATTCATCATTCAGTTTTACCACCAGTAACTTGTCTTTATCGGTGGATTGTGAACCAATCTGATCGATATCGCGCAGACCGTTAACAGTCAATTTTAACTCCCAGAAAAACTCACTATCGGCCGGATCGACTTCGATGATGCGGTTATGACCGGCATCGGCGATCAGAATGTGGCCGTTTTCCAGGTAATCGGCGTCAACGGGGCTGCTTAAACCATACACCGGGTCGCCGGCCAACGAAGGATCGGGATATTGCCAGGTGATTGCAGTTGTGGCGCGGGACACCAACAATACCCGGTTATCGGCATAATCGGTGATAAGCACACTGGCGCTTTCTGTTATATATTCCACATCAACCGGTGATTTGAGAGATGGCGAACCAAATTGCCAGACCGGGGTTTTGCCGGCTTTATCGACAATGATGACCCGGTTATTGCCACGGTCAGCGATAAGTACTTCAGCGGCGCCGTCAATTTTTACCGCATCGGCAGGAATCGACAGTTCGTTGGGTCCGCTTCCCTCCGATCCGTCCGCTTTTCCATATTCCCAATCAATAGACTGGGTTTCGCGGCCTATCTGCAAAACTTTATTATTCCCACGATCGGTAACCAGAATGCGGTACTGGCCGTTTTCAAAAAACTCGTACGAATCAACCGGCTGTACCAGTTGGCTGCCGGTATATTCCCAGGTTATTCTTTTTTCAGCCGGGTTGTAAACAAAGACTTTACCGGTCACTCCAGGAGTTACACTGCGCTGTGGATCGGTGATCAGATACAAATCCTGTCCATCCAGGCTGCGCACATCGATATCTTCTACCGCGCCCAAGGCAATGCTGCTATACGGCCATTCCCAATCATAACCACCCAGGGTAAAATTATCCAGGTTGACATTATTACCACTCGAGTTATAAATTGGCGCAAGGGTGATCATTGAGTCTTTTTGCACGCCATCCTCAGTAATTGTTTTAGCAAATGGCGTTTTATCTTCCCACACAATAATTTCACCGGCAGTAAGCGGCATGTTTTTCATTAACAGAATTAAAGCGAGAATAAAAAACAGAATATATCTTTTTTTCATATTAAAATCCCGGTTATAAAATGAACTGTAGAAAAAATTCAGATATTTATACTATCGATGTCAAAATAAATAAAGCGGTCAATTAAATTTATCATAACGCAAACAGCTTCAGGTTGAAATGAGTTGATATATTATTCACTTTGATAATTTCCCAAATATACCGCATGTGAAATAGGGCGCGTATAAATATATATTAAAATTATAACAATTATTTGTTAAAAAAATTCATAAAAACTGCAACGTGAACCAAATTATTAACGACAGTGTTTTGTTATCAGTATGATGACGGGCAATCGGGACTTGTTTATTCAGCCGTTTTCACATATTGAGCAGGTTTTATTACTAAAGCCAAACCAAGAGAGAACCAGATCATGGTTATGATCTCCTGATCGCCAAAATTCCATTCAAATAAACCGTTAATATGAAATGCCACAAACATGGCCAAAGCGGCGAGCGCCCAGCCGTAATTGGTTTTTTTATCAATTTTCCACAACCGGTAAAAAATTGCAATCGTCATATATAAAAAAGCAGCCAAACCGATACCGCCCAGTGTTACAGCAATATGTACAAAATTATTGTGAAAATGACCGATCCTTTCTTTGTCCCCCGGATCTTTATATTTATCATACATATCCCCAGTACTGACATCGCCGATGCCGACCAGTGGATGATCTTTGAATATCTTTAAACCAACCGACCACCAGTACAACCGGTATTGATTGGTGCGGTAATTCGGATTAAAGATATTTTCCACCCGGGTTTTAAAATTTGCCGGCAGTAAAAAATAAAAAGCAACGATCATGACAGGGATCATAAGTAATATTTTTTTATTGAGGTAAAACAAAATAATAAAAATACCCACAAAAAATCCAAGCCAGGATCCCCGGGTCGCAGTCAATACCAGGCAAATGATGCTAATAATTGTACTGCTTAAAAAAATAATTTTCCAAAATATTTTTTTAGTAAACCACGCCACTGTAAAAGCTGCCAGAGCTCCAAGCATGGTTATTCCACCCTCGGTCATGGAATTCTGGATATGACGAACCCGAACATTCGGGTTGATAATATATGAAATAATACCAGACAGTGAATACAGACCGGTGGAAATTATAAATATATAAATCGCAGTTTTTAAATCTTTTTCATTATCGATCCCAGAAGCAAGGGAATAGACTATCGGGATAAGCAGGAAGCGCTTTAAATAAATCACCGACTGCCCGAAATTAGTGGAAAAGACCAAGGCGATTAGTTCGGCAATCAAATATGCCAAGAAGGCATATTCAAGTCCCGTTTTTTGAAAGCGAAGTTGCTTTGTAATAAAGATCCGGCCCAGCCAGCACAATAACAAAACACCTATAGCTACCTGTGTAATAAAAATCGAAAACGGCATAGCGGCCGCAAATAAATATAAAGAATACCTGAAACTAGTTTTTAATCGCGAATCAAGTTGTAAAACCTGCACTCCTGCACCTCGCTGGTAAACCGTAATAGTTATGAGTAGTAACCATCATCCGGCATTAAGCCGTGTTCCTGCATGTGCTCTTTACCGATGGGTTTAACTATAAAAATCTGTATATGTACGAAGCTACCTCAATGCCCGGAACGCTCCGGTCCTTCTGTCCGTTCACTTAAAATAATCCCTAACGCAATGGACAAATATTTGGTTTCTTCACTGTCTGAGCGCGAAGTGAAAACAATTGGAACACGCGCGCCTAAAACAATACCCGCGAATTTAGTTTCTGTAAAACAGGACAATGCTTTGTAAAACACATTACCAGCTTCGATCATGGGCATAATTAGTATGTCCGCATCACCCCCAACCGGGCTGTCGATTCCCTTTATTTCACAGGCTTTTTTACTTACAGCATTATCTACCGCCAGCGGGCCGTCAATTATGGCATTGGCAATTTGTCCACGCTGCGACATCTTTGAAATAACAGCGGCGTCTATTGTACATTGCATTGCTTTGTAGTTAACCTTTTCCAGGGCTGAAATCAGGGCGACTTTGGGTTTTTCAATTCCCAGCATACGGGCACAGTTCACCGCATTATCTATGATGCCGACTTTGACGTCCAGATCCGGCGCGATATTGATTCCACCATCGGACATTATGAGTAATTTATGATAGGTTGGAATTTGCATAACCGCGCAATGAGATAATAATTTGCCGGTGCGGACATCATGCTGTTTGTCGAGTACGGCTTTAAGCATGGAAGCCGAGGAACAGCGCCCTTTCATCAACGTATCGGCCAGGCGTTCATCAACAAGCTGAATGGAACGTACTACCGATTGGTTTTCATTATCAGCCTGAACAATATCGAACTTGCTGATATCGATTTCATGTTGTTCGCTCAAGCGGATAATGCTTGTCTTATCTCCTACCAAAACAGCATCGGCTAATCCCTCTTTATTGGCTTGCGACACCGCAGCCAGTACTTCAACCTCATCTGCCATCGCTACCGCAATTGTCTTTTTCGGGCGAGTTTTTACTACTTGTAATATTTCATCAAAGCTTGTTATCATATACTTTAGCCTCATTTGCATAGTTTTTTGCCGCTTCATCACCGCTCAATACCCGGTAGGCGCCAAATGCCAGGGCCTCCATTTCTTCTTCACCGGGAATTAACAACACCGGGGCGATAAAAGAAACCCGGTCGGTTATTTGATCTGTAATATAGGAATTGTTCGCTATCCCTCCCGTTAATACTATGGCATCTACTTGACCCTTTAATACTGCACACATTGCGCCAATTTCTTTAACAACCTGGTAGATCATGCCGTTTAAAATCACCTGGGCCTGAATATCATTTTTTTCTTCAATGCGCTGCATAACATCCACAAGGTTGTTTGTTCCCAGCCAGGCGACAAAACCGCCCCGGCCGGTGATCATTTTAAGAACCTGTTCCCTGGTATATTTTCCGGAAAAACATAAACGCACCAGATCGCCGGCTGGCAGGGTTCCGGCCCGTTCGGGAGAATAAGGGCCTTCCCCATCCAGAGCATTATTCACATCGGTAACACGACCGTGCTCATGAGCCGCAATGGAAATTCCCCCACCCAAATGCGCTATGATCAAATTAAGTTCACTGTATTTGCGGGCTAAAAGAGTGGCAGCTTTGCGTCCGACAGCTTTGTGATTAAGGGCATGAAAAATACTGCGCCGGCAAAAATCCGGATGACCGGCAAGACGGGCGAACTCATTCAATTCATCGACTACCACCGGATCGACAATAAAAGCCGGACGATTATTTATTCTGGCGAGTTCAAAAGCGAGTAATCCACCGAGATTTGAGGCATGTTGACCCTGCACTCCCTGCCGCAGATCATCGAGCATCTTCTGATCGACTGCATAAGTACCGGCCGGTATTGGTTTGAGTAAACCGCCGCGACCAACAAACGCATCGATATCCTGCACCGGTATATTTTCTTTACGCAAAACAGATTCGATTACCTGCCGACGATAATCATACTGACTGATAATATCGGGAAAAGGGGCTAATTCATTACCGGGATGATGAATATTAGTATCGAAAGCGCAGCGAGTATCATTATAAAGCGCCAGCTTGGTTGAGGTGGAACCGGGGTTAATCACAAATATTTTAAACATCCAGCCTCCTGTAAAGTGCACCAGTGCGTCAGTATAGAAATTTCAGTTGCAGGCCTGATAAACTTTAACAAAAATGCGGAAAAAAAGCAAGTTAACAATTAAAGCAAAATAAATTACTCCTCACTATAATGCACCAGAGATTCGATACGATAGCCGGCCAGTTTTTTTCGGGCGCCCAAGAAATCCAGTTCAACCAAAAAACAACAGCCGACAACTATAGCGTCCAGTCGCTCTACCAAATGCGCGGCAGCCTGAACTGTTCCGCCGGTGGCTAACAGATCATCGACAATAAGCACCCTTTGACCTTTTTTCAGAGCATCGAGGTGGATTTCAATTGCATCCTGCCCATACTCAAGGGCGAAAGATTCGCGTATAGTTGCGGCCGGCAATTTACCCGGTTTGCGTACTGGTACAAAACCTAAACCTAATTCGTGCGCCAATATTGCGCCAAAAATAAAACCGCGCGATTCGATACCAACAATGACATCAATAGCTGTATCTCTGTAATGGTCTTTCATTTGCTTGACCGCTTCACGCAGCGCCGGGCCGTCGTTGATTAAAGTTGTTATATCTATAAAGTTAATCCCTTTTTTGGGGAAATCCGGTACCTGGCGGATTATTTTCTTCAAATCCATTGTTTGCAGTTCCTCATTTCATCTGATTGTGAATGAATTGTATTTTTTTTCATACTTGCTCCAACTCACATTAATATCGGTAACCTGGGAAAAAGCCGGGCCGCGCTGCAATGCCCGGATATATGCCTCAACCAGCGCTTTGTCGCCTTCAGCCACACTTTCGACCGATCCGTCTACCTGGTTGCGCACATAGCCTTTTATACCCAGCGCGTTTGCTTCACGTAATGCAAAATAACGGAAACCCACCCCCTGCACCACACCGCTAACCTGAATATGCGCACAAATCATAAAGTCACCGCCGGCTTGCGAAATTACGATTATCAGGAATTATGGATATAACCGGTACAGCATACGCGGATAGGGAATTGTTTCACGGACATGGCTGCGGCCACAAATCCAGGCTACCGTGCGTTCAATTCCCATACCAAAACCGGCATGCGGCACACTACCGTATTTGCGAACATCCAGGTACCATTTGAATGCATCCATCGGCAGTTTGTGATACTCAATTTTTTTAACCAGGGTTTCATAATCATCCTCGCGCTGACCGCCGCCGATGATCTCGCCATATCCTTCGGGAGCGAGCATATCTACACATAACACACGATCAGGACGCTGCGGATCATTCTTCATATAAAATGCTTTGACGTTCGCAGGGTAATGGGTAACCATAACCGGGCTGTCGTATTTTTCAGAAATAATCGTTTCATCGCCGCCGCCCAGGTCATCGCCATACACGAATTCCGAACCGGCCTCTTTAAGAATTTTGGCGGCCTCATCATAGTCTATACGCGGAAACGGCTTTTTAACTTTTTCCAGGGGGGTAATATCCCGTTCAATGATCTGAAATTCATCGCGTCGGTTCTCCAGAACCCGGTTAAGAATGAACATGATCAAACCTTCGGCCAGGTCCATATCCTGGTTCAGGTCACAAAAAGCGACTTCCGGCTCTACCATCCAGAATTCTGTCAAATGCCGGCGGGTTTTGGATTTCTCGGCGCGAAACGTGGGCCCAAAGCAATAAACCTTGCCGAAAGCCATAGCGCCCGGTTCCATATATAATTGCCCACTCTGGGTGAGATAGGCTTTTTCATCAAAATAATTGACTTCAAACAGATTGGTAGTGCCTTCGCAGGCCGCAGGAGTAAAGATCGGGGCATCCAGCAGTGTGAAATTAAGCCCGTCAAAATAATCGCGGCAAGCTTTGATGATTTCGTGGCGTATTTTGAGTATGGCATGTTGCTTGGAAGAACGCAGCCATAAATGCCGGTTATCCATCAGGAAATCGGTGCCATGTTCTTTGGGGGTTATAGGATATTCATCAGCAATATGAACAATTTGAATAGCTTTGGCCTGAATTTCACAGCCGCCTTTGGCGCGTTTATCCTCGGCCACCAAACCGGTGATATGCAGTGAACTCTCCATGGTAAGGTGTTGACATTTTTCAAAAACCTCTTCACTAACATCATTTTTAAACAGAACGGCCTGGACAATGCCGGAGCCGTCGCGTACCATTAAAAATAATAATTTCCCCTTGCCGGTCTTGTTATATAACCAGCCGGATATTGTAACTTCTTGTCCAATGTAATTTTTCAGTTCCGATATAAAAGCTTTTGCTGCCATTAGTTCCGATTCCTTTCTAGTATCATCTATTTGTAGAGTTATTTTGCCAACATGACATGACACGGCGCAAATCGTAAAATATTTTCAGTACTGCTGCCTAGAATAACCTCATGCATACGTGAATGTCCATAAGCCCCGATCGCAATAAAATGTAAATCATTGGCTTGAGCGTATTTAATAATTTCCTTATCGGGAGATCCCGGTAGTATCAGTGAGTTTAAATTAATTTTAAAGTTCTTTAAATACTTTTCAGCATTTCTGATATATTGCTCCGCTAGTTCCGGTTCATCGGAAACACATAAAACTGTAACCGCCGCATGACAATTTTCCGCCAAATGACCGACATACTGCATAACTTGGTTGGCATTCGGGCTGCCATCATAACCGAACAGTATATTCGTGATGGGTGCATTAAATTTATCAGCGACAATTATCGGTTTTCGCCCGGCCCGGCTGACTGCTTCTACTGTCGCTCCCAGTTTTTTCTTATCCCAGCGGGAAAATTCACCACATTTTCCCATGATTAATAAATCGGCTATTTGTGAACGCTCGACTATAGCATCGACAGGAGCAGCGACCTGTTTTTCCAACTCGAAATCCAGATTTTCCTTTTTCAATATTTGCGCGCATTTTTCCAGCACCTTGCTGCATTTTTCTTCCATTAACCTGATCGATTCTTTTTGATACATGCTGGATGGTGCGATTGGCACAAAGCCGTCGGCTCCGATAGCTGTGGCCCATTCAAAAACTCGAATATCGGCAACTGTCAGCACATGAATATGGCTGCGAAATGCCCGCGCAATTGTTGCGCCTAAAGATAACACATACTCCGTATAAACAGAGCCGTCCACAGCAAGCATAATATTTTTAAACATACTATTCCTCCATTCTGGCGGCTAAATATCATAGTACATTACTTAATACCACACTTCGGGTTTTACATCACGATTCATTAAATCTCGCAACGCTGTTTTAGGTTCCTTATTGGCAAATAAAACATCATAAACTTGTCGGCAGATTGGCATTTCAACATCATATTTCTCCGAAAGGGCAACCGCAGATTTGCAAGTGCGAACACCTTCCGCAACCATAACCATACTTTTCATAACCTCATCCAGTGTGCGTCCCTGGCCGATTTGTTCACCCAGGTAACGATTGCGACTGTGATGACTCATACAGGTTACGATCAAATCGCCCATACCGGAGAGCCCGGCAAAGGTATGCGGGTCGGCGCCTAATTTGCGGCCCAGGCGGATAATTTCAGCTAAACCACGAGGTTGCAATGCAGCTTTGGTATTATCGCCAAAACCGGCGCCGTCGCAAATTCCGGCGGCAATCGCGATTACGTTCTTTAACGCGCCGCCCAATTCAACGCCAATTATATCTGTGCTGGTATAAATGCGGAAATTGATACTATTCATTACTTCCTGCACAAACAGAGCTGTATCCGGTTTTTGTGAAGCCACAACCACAGCTGTCGGTATTTGCCGGCTTACCTCTTCGGCATGGCTAGGACCGGAGAGCACTGCAAACCGCTCGATTGAAAATTGCGGCACTTGCTGGTTAAATATTTCCGAAATGCGCATGTGGCTGACATTTTCAATGCCCTTTGTGCAACTTACACAAACACTCTCTTTACGGCAGCCAATTTTTGCCATTTCCTGCATAACACCCCGCGCCACATGGGAAGGAATGACAAATAAAATCAAATCGGCAGCGGTTAAAGCCTGTGCAAGAGAACTGGTAATGATAATTGAATCATCAATTCTGATATTTTTTAAAACCTGTTCGCGCATACGGGTTGTGTGCAACAATTGTGCTACCTGGGCGTCAAATTCCCAGAGCGTTACCTGATGCCCAAGACCGGCGCAATGATTGGCAAGGGCGATTCCCCAACTCCCTGCGCCTAATACGGTTATGTTAGTTGGTTTGGATGTTAGCATATTAATCCGCTAGTACCTGTCCTATATGAACCGGTTGTTCACCGGCAGTTGTCAGTTTGCTGAAAATAGTATTAAAATAATCGGGCTTAACGACAAAAACCAGGCCGATGCCGAGGTTGAACGTCCGCCGCATCTCCGAATCGATAACCTGACCAAATTTTTGGAGCAGTTGAAATTCCGGCGGCATTTGCCAGGCGGACCAGTCGATTTGCAATTTCAAGCCGGGGCGCAGCAGTCGGCAGGTGTTGCCTTCAATGCCACCGCCCGTAATATGGCTGATGCCGGCCAAACCCGGCAAGCGTCGCACAAGTTTGATTACCGGCAGATAACTTTTATGTACCCTTAACAGGCTATGTCCCCACGACATTCCCAGTTCATCGACCTTTTTCCACAAATCCACCTTTTTCACATCGAGTAGAATCTTGCGCGCCAGGGAATAGCCATTGGTATGCAGCCCGTTGGATGGAATACCGATAAGCTGGTCGCCGGCGGCGATAGAACTGCCGTCAATAATATCACACCGGTTAAGAGCGCCGATGATCGTGCCGGCCAGATCATACTCGCCTGGGGAATAAAAACCGGGCATTTCGGCAGTTTCACCACCAATAAGAGCGCACTCGTTCTGCTTGCAGGCCTCAGCCATACCTTTAACGATCAGGGCGGCGTGATCGGGCTTTAACGCAACAGTTCCGATATAATCCAGAAAAAATAACGGATCGGCGCCTGAAACCATAATGTCGTTAACACAATGGTTCACCAGGTCCTGGCCGATTGTATCATGAATATCCATAGCAAAGGCAATTTTCAGCTTGGTGCCGACGCCATCGACGCTGGACACAATGATCGGATCATTATACTTTTTTAAATCCAGTTTGAAAAAACCGGAAAACAGACCAATTTCTTTGACCACATTTTCATTAAATGTGGATTTTGCCAGTGCGGCAATTTTTTTCTTGGAAGCTTCTGCGGCTTCCAGGTTAACTCCAGAATCCTTGTAACTGATAGACAATTAGTGAACTCCCTTTTGTAGTTGTTGAAAGTAGTTATTTCTTTCATTTATAAAAAAACGTAAATTTTCAGGTTCCAAATAATCCGGATACGTCCAGGGGTTAGCCTGAAAGCTGCCTTGCCGCCAAACGAGTTGCACATCACCGTAAATACCTTTGCCCAGGTAAATACGGTGTCCATAATTTTTGGTGGTTGCCAGAACCAATTTTGGCACTTCAATATAACCGGGATCGAGGTTGACATTTCTTTTGTCGCCGTTGCTGAGCATTTTTTCAATTTCATTACTGGTCAGCTTTATATCGACAATATTCATCGGGTCGATTAAATTCTCAAACGAACAATAATATTTAAACAAATGATCGCCCATTTCATCCTGGTAATAGTGGGTATGATGAAATGGAAATGGACTGCTGGCCGATTTTACCGGGCCATAATGCAAGGTCATTTGCTGCAGCGCTTTTTGCATATCGGCCTCGTTATTATAGCATAAAGCCGTAATCAATAATACTTTATGTGCTAACTTTACATCGCCCATAATTGGAAATCGGTTTATATAATCAACTGCAACCTGCGCGATCAACCGGATAAGCAGGAACCATTAGTGTTTTACTGTAACAATTTTTTTTAACTTTCCACCACAGTATGGACAAAAAATCCATTCCGCATTGGGAAAAACGTGGGTGGAATTTTTCATACATTGCATTACAAAGTCAGGCACAAAAATTACATGCACAATTTTCCCGTTTTCAAGGTCAAGCTGTAACCGGAAATCGCCCCGGTTCGTAGTTCCGGTCAGAAAGATATCAGCTAAAACAGGATGTTTGATGCGCGACCGGATGATTTTTTCCTGCTTGTCCTTGATAACACACTCTACCTCCAGTTCATCCCAATGATAAAAACCGAGATCATCGACATTTTCATATTTATTCCGGTTTTCCCGCTCGATATATTTTTTCCATTCCACCCGTTTGCCTTTGAAACTGGCGGAAATAATGCTGTTCAAGTCTACATTTTCCCCGTTTTCCAGCGGAATCCGGGTTAAAACAGGATAATCGGAAATGACATAAACACCATAGCCCCCATATTTAAATTCAAGGTGCAGATTTTCTATCTTGATCCTGTCCTTACCCGAATCGGATTCAACAAATGCCGTTACACCATTCACCGTATCATTTTGGGATATTCCCTGCTGCACCGCCAGGAGAAGATAAAAAACCGGCAACAACCAATATTTTACCATCTCTCACTCCATGGATTTACATAAATGAAACAAAAGTATATTATCTGCAAATTCCATTCTGTCGGGAGCGCTAATCAAGACCAGCGACTAGAGTGCGAACCGCCCGGTCCCTTGCGAAACCGGGCGGATATGTTTTACTTAACGAAGATATTGATTAATAATACTTTCGTATAACTCTTGTTTGCCACTGATTTTTGCCGGTTCACCGGATTTTTTAGCAATTTCGGCAAGTTGATCGAGTTCAAGCTGACCTTTTTCAAATTTGGCGCCGTCACCACCGTCATAACTTGCATAACGTTGCTTTTTCATCTTGGGTAAATCGGATTCACGTAAAATCCGGTCGGCAATAATGAGTGCGCGGGCAATAGTATCCATAGAACTGATATGAGCTATGAATATATCATCCAGATCGGTTGAACAACGACGGGTTTTCGCATCGAAATTCATACCTCCTTTACCCAAACCACCAGCCGGTAACAGAACCATCATGGTCTCAACCGCATCATAGAGATTGTGCAGGAATTCATCGGTATCCCAACCATTATAAGGATCGCCCTGATTGACATCGAGACTGCCAAGCAGCCCGGCGTCGGCAGCGACCTGAATTTCATGCGCAAAGGTATGACCGGCAAGAGTAGCGTGGTTATTTTCAATATTGAGTTTGAAATCTTTATCCAGGCCATAGTGACGCAGGAACCCGATAACCGTAGAAACATCAAAATCATATTGATGTTTGGTGGGTTCCATTGGCTTGGGTTCAATAAGATATGTACCTTTGAATCCGATCTTGCGGCCATAATCGCGCGCTTTGGTCAGGAACATGGCCAGGTGGTCGATTTCACGTTTCATATCGGTATTGAGCAGAGAGAAATAACCTTCCCGCCCACCCCAGAATACATAATTTGATCCACCCAGTTCCACCGTGGCTTCAAGTGCACCTTTAACCTGCGCGGCAGCATGGGTCAATACCTGGAAATCCGGGTTTGTAGCTGCACCATTCATATAGCGGGGATTGCCGAATACATTCGCCGTACCCCACAACAATTGAATGCCAGATTCCTGTTGTTTCTTTTTAGCCAGGGCAACCATTTCTTTCAGGTTCTTTTCCAGGTTGATAACGGAATCTTCTTCCGGGGCAACATCGCGGTCATGGAAACAATAAAACGGCACGCCCAGCTTGCTGATGAATTCAAATGCTGCATCCAGTTTGTCTTTGGCGGCCTGCATTTTATTGCTGCTTTCATCCCAGGGAAAATCCTGGGTGTCGTCGCCAAACGGATCGCCACCTTTACCGCAGAACGTATGCCAATAGGCAATAGCAAAGCGGAAATGATCTTTCATGGTTTTTCCGGCAACAATCTTGTTTTCATCATAATATTTAAAAGCCAGGGGATTTTTAGAATCCGGGCCTTCATATTTGATCTTTCCAATTCCGGGGAAAAACTCTCTTTTACCGATAGTTACTTCAATGGACATTATTATCTCCTCTGTAAACAATAAAAAATTAAAATGACCACAGTCATTAAACAATTACCATCTCATGGGAAAATACCTCTTTCTTCAACTGCCTGAGCTACACGCTTGACGGCGATCATCATGGCGGCATTGCGTAAATCGGTCTTTTCCTCTTGTGCAACTTTCCAAACCGCTTCAAAACTCCGCACAATTACATTCTGTAAATTTTTATTTACCTCTTCTTCATCCCAGAAGAAGGATTGAATACTTTGTACCCATTCAAAATAGGACACAACCACACCTCCGCTATTAGCAAGAATATCGGGAACGACATATTTGCCTTTTTTTAACAGCACCCGTTCCGCATCAGGAGAGGTGGGACCATTAGCGCCCTCAATAATCGCACGGGCTTTGATTTTGTCCACATTATCGATGGTTATTTGTTTTTCCAATGCAGCCGGTACAAACACATCTACGTCCAGGCCAAATATATCATTCATGTCGATCTTGCTTACACCCGGAGCTGAAAAACCGTCCAGAACATTATGCCGGGTGGTTTTACAATATTCAATCATATCAGGGATCGGTAATCCGTCAGGATGATAATAAGCGCCGGTAACATCACTTACCGCTAAAATTCTGCATCCTTGACGGTGCAGTAAATCGGCGCTTACCGAACCAACATTACCAAAGCCTTGTACTGCGACTTTGGTACGGCAGGGTTGCATATCCAGACGTTTTAAAAGTTCAAGAGTATTGAACATTACACCGCGACCGGTAGCTTCACGACGACCGAGCGAGCCACCCAAATCTATGGATTTGCCGGTTACAATGTCTAAAACCGTTGAACCCTGAAACATACTGACCGTATCCATAATCCAGCCCATTGTTTCAGCGTTGGTACCAACGTCCGGCGCCGGAATATCTTTATGCGGTCCTATGATCGGCATGATTGAGACCGTATAACGACGGGTTAACCGGCGAATTTCTTCTTTACTCAACTTGGTCACATCGACCTGTACGCCGCCTTTGCCGCCGCCATAGGGAATATTGACAACTGCACATTTCCAGGTCATCCACATGGCCAGGGCTTTAACTTCATCAAGCGTAACGCTTTGATGGAACCTGATTCCACCCTTGCATGGACCACGGGCGTTGGAGTGCTGTACCCTATGCCCGGTAAATACTTCTATACGTCCATCATCCATTACCACAGGACAGGAAACTGTAAGTTCCCGTTCCGGGTGACTTAATACTCGCAAGGTACTGTCGCTTATTTTTAGTCGTTTTGCGGCAGATTCGAGTTGTTCAAGAGCCATTGCAAAAACTCCGGCTTTTGACATGGCAACCTCCATAGCTTCATTAGAGTCGAATCATTCTTTTTGGATTACGTAATATGCAGACATGGTGCAAAAATCCCGGAAAATCGGGATTTTAGTGAATAGTGCGCATAACCTCCTTGGTTTTAGTTTGAATTTATACCGGTAAACCGGTGGTATAATATATAAAATACGGTTAATTATCTTCAAACGATTGTTACTTATAATTTTTTCAAAACGATTGATAGTTATTCCGGTTTGTTTAACTTCGAGTAACATTTCAATCTTGTTCGGTTTTTCCTTTCCGAATTGTATGATACGACGATAAATACTAACCGGCAGCAGGTGAAAATAAGGCAGCCGGGATAGAAATTTATTGGCGCACATTTGCTGATGACCGCCATAAGGCATAGTCCAGGGTGGAAAACCAATAAATATTAATCCGTTTGGATTTAAAAAGCGCATCATATAGGGTATAAATTTTTCCTGTTCATGAATATGCTCAATTACGTCTTTTAATATAATCAAATCAAATTTAAAACCAATATCTTTTTCCACAATTACATCATAAATATTTTTTGATAGAAACTGCACACGACCCTCAGCCAATTCCTGCTGCATAAATTTACAGGCCAGTTCTACCCTGCCGGGGCTTAACTCGATACCGGTGCAATGACAACCTCTTTCGGTAAATGCTTTCAACACCCCCGCTTCGGCAGAACCGATTTCCAGTACCCGTGTATGCTCAGTTATCTGTAAATATTGTGATACCAGCGGCACTATCGAATCGCAGGCAGTTTTATACTGAATTTCAAAATATTCTTTTTTATCACAATGAAAATCAAACATATCAATTATTCCGGTACGGTTTAATCATCTTCTGGATTATCATAATCGCTTAATATGCTGCCGGATTTGATATTTTCCATTTTGCGCCGTTCTTTTTTGGTCGGACGTCCTTTATATCTGGGTTTTAACCGTTTGACTGATTTATAATATAATGTTAAAAGTTCACGCGCTTCTTCGGAAAGTTCAGGTTCCTCCTTAATATATAAATTTCGCGCATCCTTTGCAGAAACATTTTTATGAGTCAGGGCGGAAACGGTAAAATTTATATACCGTCCATCCTTATGTTTAATTGTAACAATATCGCCAGCTTTGATCATTTTAGCCGGTTTGGCTACTTCATTGTTTACTTTGACCTTTCGTTCATCGCAGGCTTTTGTCGCCTGGGAACGGGTTTTAAAAATACAGGCAAAATTGAGCCATTTATCCAATCGTTCACATTCGCTGTTATTGTTTTCTGGATTATGTACTATTGTTTCATCCATTTTTTAGAAAATTTCCACTTTTAAATACCGCTGCGGGTTTTTACGAATATCTTTTACCAGGCTGTCCAATTCCATAGTGACCCGAACCATATCCTCGTATAATGCTTTGTCATTGATCGACTGACCCAGGCTGCCTTCACCTTTATCGACTTTATCAATTACCCTGTTCACCCTGTTAATTGCAATAGAAAGATCATTATATAGTTTGGGATCCATAACCAGGCGGCTGGCCGAACCCTGACCGGTACGTAAACTATCGGAAACAACCTGAATATTTTCCACGGATAGAGCCAGGTTGCGGGTAAATACGGAATCACTGAGCAACATATTCAACGTACCCTGACCGTCATTGATCTTTTTACCAAGCAACTCCACCAGGCGTAACAAGCGGTCCAAATCCATGTAAAAGCGGGGATCGTTTAACAATAAAGCGATGGAGCCTTTACCGCGGTTGATCTTTTCAGATATCTCGGTAATTTCAACCGATGCTTTTTTTAAACTTTCCACCACTTCCACCCCTTCATCCATCAATTTTTCCAGGTCGATGGGATCGGAGCTTTTCAAGAGTTCATTATTGTTCAGCATGGGTCGGTCGAGCGAGCCCATCGTCAGGCCGATAAACTTATCGCCAAGCAAACCGAGTGTGCCGATATGGGCCTCGGAATCCTCGCGAATGCGTTGCTGCACTTTTTTATCGATTTCCAGGGTTACTTCGATTTTCTGATCATCCAGATCGCCGGCAAACTGAACGCCGATCACCGAACCAACCCGAACTCCCGCCAGTCGCACTGGAGCGCCGGTTTGCAAACCATTCACCCGTGACATGAGTACGCGTAATTTATACCGGTCGCTTAAAATTCCCTGTTGTTCCCCAACGGATAATATGGCAAAAACCAGTATTATGATACCGATAAGTATCGTTAAACCCACTTTGATTTCGTGGTTTCTTTCAGCTTCCTGTCTTGTTTTCATTTAGGACCTGCTATAAAACGTTGCACAAATTCATTTTGGCTTTTTTTAATTTCAGCAATGCTGCCAATTTCGATGATCACACCATCATTAATTACCCCCACTCTATCCGCTACACTAAAACCACTATCAAGTTCGTGAGTCACAACGATCGAGGTAACGCCAAACTGTCGCTGGGTTTTACGGATAAGGGCATTTATTGTCGTAGCCGTTATCGGGTCCAATCCGGTAGTCGGTTCATCGTAAAGCATAATTTGCGGCTGGCTCGCCATAGCCCGCGCCAGCGCTGCCCTTTTACGCATTCCCCCGGATAAATCGGAGGGCATTAACAGTTCGGTGTTTTTTAGTTCAACAAATTCAAGATTGCGACGCACGATCTCATCGATCTCCGCCCACGATTTACGGGTATGCTCTTTTAAAGCAAAAGCAACATTTTCCCCAACAGTCAGGGAATCGAACAAAGCCGAACCCTGAAATAGCATACCGATTTTTTGACGTATGCTGAACAGATTCGCTTCGGTTAAATTGGTAATTTCAGTTCCTTCGACAAAAACCCGGCCGGAATCGGGCTGCATTAATCCCAGCAAAATTTTCAGCATAACGCTTTTGCCGCACCCGCTCCGTCCCAGGATGACCAGGGTTTCCCCTTTCTTTATGGATAAATTAAAGCCTTGTAGAACCTTTTTATTATCAAAAGATTTATAGACATCGATAAATTCGATCATATTTTCTGTAACAGAATTCAATATTATAACCAGGTAATTGATAATAATAGTTTAGTGATAAAAAAATCAAAAATAAAAATGAGGATGGAAGAAACCACAACAGATTGTGTGGTTGCTTCGCCTACGCCTCTAGTGCCGCCGCTGGCTTTAAAACCCATAAAACAGCTTACGGTTACAATGATCATGGCAAATATGACCGGTTTGATTGTGCCGGTAAAAATATCATTAAAGGTAATTGCCCGGGTCACGGTTGTCCAGTAAAAGGATGAACTTATGCCCAGGGACGTAGTAGCAATTACTAATCCACCGAGGATACCGGTAATATCGCCAATAATAGTAAGCAAGGGTAACATAATGACAAGCGCTTTGAATCGTGTTGCCGCCAATTTTTTAATGGGATTGGTTCCCAGGGCGCGCATGGCGTCAATTTGTTCCGTTACATTCATCGAACCCAGTTCGGCAGTAATTCCGGCTCCTACCCGGCCGGCAACGACCAGCGAAACCAGAACCGGCCCAAGTTCACGCACCAGCGACACACTGACCAATGTACCAACATACATTTTAGCGCCATAAATTGCCATTTCGTACCCGGACTGGAGCGATAAAACCATGCCGGTAAATCCGGCGGTCATTAAAATAATAATGAGCGAGCGTACTCCAACAGCGTACATTTGATCGAGAGTATCGCGCATATAGGATGGCCGGGTAAACATCGACACCAGAATGCGGCCAAATAATTCGACAAGTCCGTGCAGGTTAATGAGGAAATTAACAATAAAGTTGTACTGTTTTTGAAAAACCGATTTGATCATGTCTTTTTGTAATAACAGTTTCTTATTGAATTAATAAATTTACGGTTCTTAAAATTAAAACAATTTTTAATATTTAGTTCAGTATCGCTTTTCCTGATCGGGCGATAATACAACCGCAGATCGTTCCATAAAATATACAACAATGCCGGTTGTTAAAAACATTAACCCGATAATGTATGGATAATTGCTTAAAACAAAAATATGCAAATAATAGAATAAACTGGTAATCATTGTATAGAACGTGACAACAATACCGGAAATATTTAACAAAGGCAGAAAACTGATTTTACTCTGGCTGAAAGCATCGACCATTACGCCAATACCGGCGCCAACGGTCGTTAATATAAGCAGGAACAGATAAAAAATAATAAACAACATGATAATGACAAATCGTATAATAGTTTTTGCCCGATTATCAATAAAATGACTCACCTGGTATGGATCGACATAAACAGGTTCATCATTAATATTCATTTTAGTAAGATCAATTTTTTCCACTTTATTATCGTGTGATTTGATCATAATAAAATATTCCGAGATCAGGATCGAATTTTGTACAGTATTGGAGAAATTCACCGTATCCGGTAAGGTATCACAAATGATCTGCACGGCGTCGCCAATGGTAATATTGACCGGTACCGGGTCGACAAATTCCAGCTTGCCGTCCATTAACCTGATAGCAGGAAACGGTTCTACCAGAGCTTGACGATATAACGTAACATAGTCATGTACTTTGTTAGCCAAAGGAAGTATAATAAAAAATATGGCTGTCAGCAAAGCCGGCAGCAACAAAAGAAAAAATAAATATTTTTTAAATAAAAGTGAATGCATGAATTATACTATTTTCTAATAATAATTACTAGTATTGCTTTACAGTTTCCTGGTCAAACAAAACACGCAACACGCCTTCGGCCATAGCTTCCATTTCCATTTCTCCCGGAAAAACAAACACCGGGGCGATGAACATAATCCTGCCGGTTATTTCTGTTACAAGGCGGTTCGAATTTGCCAGACCACCTGTTAACACAATTGCTTTAACATCCCCGTTAACGACTGTAGCCATGGCGCCGATTTCCTTGGCTATCTGGTAGGTCATGGCCAAAAACACATTCAGGGCATACTCGTCGCCGGCATTGATCATATCTTCAACCTTGGCTACGTCATTTGTTCCCAGGTATGCCATTATCCCGCCGCTGCTCATGACCATTTCAATTATCTGTTCTTTATTGTGTTTACCGGAAAAACACAGCTCAATAAACGGGATCAGGGGCAAAGAACCGGTACGTTCCGGTGAAAATGGACCGGCGCTTGAAGCATCATTTACATCTATAACCCGTCCATTATGCACCGGTGCTATAGAGATACCACTGCCAAGATGGGCAACAATAAAGTTATTTTGATTGGCATTAATGCCCAGTTTTTCAGCCGCCCAGAAAGCGGCAGCCCGTAAATTCAGAGAATGGGATAAAGAACGCCGTTCCATTAAAGGGTGGCCGGAAAAACGCGCAATAGGTTCAAATTCATCGACCGACACAGGATCGACAGTATAGGCATTGCAATGGAATTTTCGCGCAATCACCTGGGCCAGTGCACAACCCAGATTGGAGACATGCATGCCGCGCGGACCAAGCCGGGCGTCCTTGATCATATCCTCATTAACCAGGTATGTGCCTCTTTTAAGTGTTTTCAATATTCCGCCTCTGCCGACTACTGCGTCCAGGGTGCCCTGGATTTTGGTCCGTGATAAAAAATGTTCTATGGCAGCAATGCGGTAATCAAACTGGTTCCACAAAGAATTAAAACTTGCCAACTCTTCCTTGGGATGGACAATGTTTTCCTGAGTAGTTTTATTACGCCCGGCAAACAAAGCCACCTTTGTAGAGGTAGAGCCCGGATTTATTACCAGAATCAGTGGGTCTTCTTTCATTTGTAACGTTAGTCTCCTGATAAAGTTACAATAATTGATTGAACGCCTTTTCCGGATTTATCAAGTCTGAATAAACTTTTACTAGAGCATTACAATTAAAACAAAAATTATAATTACCATTAAAACATAAGAACCTTTAGCAATATGCCAGAATATGAATATAAAAAACGGAAAACTTACAAACAAGAAAAAAGGGAAAAGTGGTTCACTTTTCCCTTTTTCGATTTAATTTGAACGCTTAAGCTTCAGCATCCTTATAAACGGTTTTTTTGATATAATGAGTATGCAGCAGTTCATGCGCTTTATGACCATTCGGTTCGCCGAGGAATTCCTTGTACAACATTTGTACAGCTGGATTCTCGTGCGATTTGCGGATTTTCATACCGCGGTCTTCAAGATAAATCGCTTCGGCGCGTTTCTTACGAATATCCTGCGAGGTCGGAATTGGTTGACCACCGCCGCCGATACAACCACCGGGACAAGCCATGATTTCCACAAAATGATAATGAGCTTCACCGGCAGCAATTTTATCCAACAGTTTGCGGGCATTAGCCAAACCGTTGGATACAGCCGCTTTTACCTTCAAACCGTTAAGATCAATCTCCGCTTCCTTGATACCTTCCAAACCGCGTACGGCTTTGATTTCAATATCATCGAGCGGTTTTTTGGTAACGAGTTCATATACTGTACGCAACGCGGCTTCCATAACACCGCCGGTATTGCCAAAAATAACCGCCGCGCCGGTGGAAATGCCCAGCGGATCATCATAGGGTTCTTCCGTCAAGTCCGGCAAATTAATACCAACCTGTTTCATCATTACTGCGGCTTCGCGGGTGGTGAGAACCGCATCTACATCCTGGAATCCGCTATCGTTCATTTCCGGGCGTCCGGCTTCATATTTTTTCGCCGTACATGGCATGATTGAAACACAGTAAATGTCTTTGGGATCGATGCCGTTCTTTTGCGCATAATAGGTTTTGGCCAGCGCGCCAAACATTTGCTGGGGTGATTTACAGGAAGACACATGCGGCAGCAATTCCGGGTAGAAATGTTCTATAAAATTGATCCAGCCCGGACTGCAGGATGTGAGCAACGGTAAAGTGCCGCCCTTATTGATGCGGCTCAGTAATTCGGTGCCTTCTTCAATAATAGTCAAATCGGCGGTAAAATCGGTATCGAAAACTTTTTCAAAGCCCAGCATGCGCAAACCGGCAACTAATTTGTCGGTTACCAGCGAACCGGCCGGCATTCCGAACATTTCACCGATTGAGGCGCGAACCGCCGGGGCGGTTTGCACAATGACGTGTTTGGTCGGATCGTCCAGAGCTTTCCAGACGCGCGCAGTATGATCATTTTCATACAGGGCGCCAACCGGACAGCGATCTATACACTGGCCGCAAGATACACAGGCCACATCGCCAATCCCTTTACCAAACGGGGTATCGACCCACACTTCATAACCACGCCCTTCCAAACCGATTGCGCTAACGCTCTGCACCAGTTCGCAGGTTTGGATACAGCGCCGGCACAGAATACATTTCGAAGGATCGCGGACGATTGCGGCGCTGGATGTATCGAGTTCGCCTTTACGTTCCTTGTAGTCGAACCGGATTTCGCGAGTGCCCAATTGCTCGGCAACGCTCTGTAATTCACAGAAATTATTACGCACACATTCCGTACATTTCATCGGATGGCGGGATAGTAATAATTCCAGCGCCATTTTCCGCGATTCGCGTACAAACGCCGAACGTGTATTAACTTTCATCCCTTCCTGGCACTTCCATGAACAGGACGTGCGTAACAGGCGATCGCCTTCAATTTCAACTACGCACAACCGGCAGGCCGAAACCGGTGGTAAATCGGGGTGATAACACAACCGGGGTATTTTGATATTTATTTTTTCAGCGGCATCCAGAATAGTAGTGCCTTTGGGCACGGTAACGGATTTGCCGTCTATTGTCAAGGTGATATTTTCCACTTCCTACCTCCATAAAACCAATTTAGTCTAATGTACAGTTAAATAGTATTGAGCTGTGAAACTTGCCTGACCTGTATTATGCAGCGGCCGAGCCGGCAGTTTTAGCAAGTTTTTCAAACTCGGCGCGGAAATATTTCAAACAGCCGAGAATCGGAACCGGGGCAGCCTGGCCAAGACCACAGAATGCGCCTTTCATCATTATTTTGGCGAGTTCTTCAATAAGTGCAACATCTTGTACCGTGCCTTTACCATCGGTCAGTTTTTCCAGCAATTCCAAAAGACGACCCGTTCCTTCGCGGCACAGTGTGCATTTACCGCAAGATTCATGGTTAAAGAATTCGACAAAGTTCATGACCAGATCCACTACGTTCTGGGTATCATCGACAACCAACAGTGCGCCCGAACCGAGACCGGCGCCAATTTCGCGCAGGCATTCGACAGACATCGGCAGGTCGAGATGTTCAGCGGTCAATATTCCGCCTGTTGTACCGCCCATTTGCGCCAGTTGGAAACCTTTGCCGCCGGGAATTCCCTGCCCGATTTCATAGACGATTTCCCGCAGGGTTATGCCCATTGGTACTTCGATCAAACCGGGATTATTAATATTGCCGACCATGGTAAATACTTTGGTGCCCGGGCTTTTTTCGGTACCCAGCGATTTATACCAGGCCGCGCCTTTTAAAATGATCTGCGGAATATTTGCCAGGGTTTCAACATTATTGACTATGGTTGGTTTACCCCACAAACCTTCGGTTGGCGGGAACGGCGGTTTGTCTCTGGGTTCGCCGCGTTTGCCTTCTATAGATTCGATCAAAGCGGTCTCTTCGCCGCAAATATAAGCGCCGGCGCCTTCGCGTATTTCCAGGTCGAATGAAAAATTGCTGCCGAACAGGTTCTTGCCGAGTAAACCATGCGCCCGCGCCTGCTCGATCGCTTTTTGCATACGGTTGATGGACATGCGATATTCGCCGCGAATATAAATAAAGCCTTTATCGGCGCCAACAGCATATCCGGTCAGGGTCATACCTTCAATAATTGCATGTGGGTCGCCTTCAAGGATCAAACGGTCTTTGAAAGTACCGGGTTCGCCTTCATCGGCGTTACAGATTATATATTTTTCCTTGCTGGTTTCACGAGCGGCAAATTCCCACTTTAAAGCGGTTGGGAAAAAAGCGCCGCCGCGTCCCTGCAAGCCGGATTGCTTGACTTCAGCGATTACATCCTGGGGTTTCATAGCGGTTAAGGCTTTACCAAGAGCTTCATAACCATCGTGAGCTATGTATTCCTCAATGTTATCGGGATCGATGATACCGGCGTTTTTCAGAACCACACGCACCTGTTTGCCGGCGCGGGGAGCTTGACCAGCCACTTTTTCCGCTCCGGGTACATCGGTATATTGTAAGCGTTCTACCACGCGGCCTTTGATCAAATGTTCGGATATGATTTCCGATACATCCTGCACTTGCACGCCGGTATAATAAACAGCATCCGGGAAAATCACCAGTACAACACCCTTGTTATAAATACCGAGACTGCCGGTTTCAACAACCCGCACTTCATCGGCAAGGGCTGCCAGGGCCAGTTCCCGTTGTAAAGCTTCTTTAACCGAACGGGCGCCCTGGGCAATTGTATGTGCATCCATAGCAATAAGTATATGTGTTCTATGCATTTGCCAGTCCTTTCATTTTATAATCCTTTAAAATTGACACGGCTTTTTCAGGGGTCAGGTTACCATATACCTCATCATTGATCATCATGACCGGGGCGACGGCACACAGACCGAGGCAACTGGTAAATTCCAGGGTGAACAATCCGTCCGGGGTGGTTTCATTCATTTCCAAACCCAGGTACTCTTTAATTTTATCAAGGACTGCTTTGGAGCCTTTAACATGGCAGGGAGCATTATTGCAGCAACGTACAATATATTTCCCTTTGGCTTCAGTAGTGAAAAGGCTGTAAAAAGTAGCTACGCCATAGATCTCGCTGAGCGGTATATTAGTCATTTTGGCGACGCGAGTTAATAATGTTTCGGAAAGAAACCCGTATTCTTTCTGAACATCTTTTAAAATATAAATAAGCGGAGTTTTTGTCATGCTGTAATTTTTGACAATTTCATCCACTTTCTTCAAATCTTGCATTCTCAACCTCCGTAATAGTTTTCCCAATGTACTGATGTAATGTAATTGCAAACTAGCTTAAATTGAATACATAATCGGCTACTACTTTACCATTGACAATATGTTCCGCAATAATTTTGCGGGCGACTTCGGGCGATACTTTGCCATAGCTGATGGTTTGCTTATCGGCTTGCG
This sequence comes from bacterium, assembly GCA_029561455.1. Classification (GTDB taxonomy): domain Bacteria; phylum Zhuqueibacterota; class Zhuqueibacteria; order Residuimicrobiales; family Krinioviventaceae; genus Fontivivens. The sequence continues at coordinate 25,404 of JAKQIY010000068.1, read as the reverse complement.
CTATCTGGATCAACGGTTCCTGATCGCAATAACCAAGACAGCCGGTTTGGGTAACAATCGCATCCTGGATATTGCGTTTATTCAATTCATCAATAATGGCAGACATGGTATCACGGGCGCCGGCCGCAATACCACATGTTCCCATAGCAACGGTAATACGGAACCGGGCGTTTTTTTCGCGTGTTGCCATTTCCGCTTTTGCTTTCTCCTTAATGGCGCGGAGATCTGCTAATGTTTTCACTGGTACAACCTCCTGTTACTGTGATTTATTTATGGTACTTTATTTATAGATCAATCAAAACTGCCTTTATATAATATATTACCCCCGTGAATGAATTGATAGTAAATTTTTTCGGATGGTTTCTTTTGCCGGCACTACCAGATCGTATAATGAACAATCCTGTTCCGCGGCGCGGCCCAGCATCCAGTACGAATCAAAACAGAATCGTCCCTGGTTGGTTTTGTGAATGTAATAAAAATGTACATCGAGGCTGCCGATAACCAGGTTTACCACCGTATCGGCAATATTGCCTAACGGCGCCCGGTTGAGATTATTGTTTTTAAATTCAGCAGTCACCAGGGTTCCGACTCCCAATGTAGATTTGATCGTTACACTACCGCCCGACATCATCGCCTGTTGATTCAGCATGGGCAGTCCCATACCTACGGAGCGGGTAGTTCGCGATGTAACGAATGGATCGAGCACTTTCCGGGTCATTTCTTCGCTCATACCACGGCCATTATCACGAATACGAATGCGAAAGATATTATCGCTGCTCAGTTCCTCGATGGCAAGAATCACCCGTGTGGCTTGCGCCTCTATGGAATTGGTCACAATATCCAGAATATTTAATGACAGTTCCCGCATTAATTTTCAGATTGCTCCGCTTGTTGTAAAGCTGTATATCGGCCATCCTGCTTTTCGATAGCTTTTTTAATTTCTCCAAATGTCGGTTGTTCCAGGTAAAAAAATGTCGTCTTGGAACCCAACATATCAATATCATGTGAATCGGAAGCGGTAATTATAGTATAAGGTGTATTGTTTAAAAACCGCAAACGTTCCCGCGCCTGGTCAAAGGGCTGCGAGATTTCTACAGCGTGTATGAACAGATTATCGGGTATAAAACCTAGCGATCGCAACAGACTGTTTGATTTTCTGTCGATATGCGCCGGGTAAATAATACCGCCAAGATCGTTGACCCGTGCAGCAACCGCTTCTACCGAGGCATTGGTTGGTAAGGTAAGGAACCGGTCGTTTTCAGCGATCACATTTTCATGCTGGTCGCATACATATTGCGGGCCCATCATGGATGCATCGTAAATTCCGGGTTGCAGATGCTGATAGACAAAATCCTGAAATTGTAATACCGTCTCCAGGTTTTCAAAGAGGCATATCATATGGGCATCTTCCCGCGTATAAACTTCCATGCCGGGAATTACGTTTAACGGGGTATTTTGGGCAACTTGCATTACTGTCTGCACATTTTCTGCGGAATTATGATCCGTGATTGCAATAATATCAAGGTTATTTTTAATTGCTGTATTCACAATATTAACCGGTCCCATACTCAAATCAGCGCATGGCGATAAAACAGTATGAATATGTAAATCTGCCTTGTACCAGGTCAGCATTCACCTATCTCCCCCGTATCCCGAGATCATACAATTGCCCTGCAATGTCGAACGCAGAGCGGCCGGAACGAAATACCGGGATATTTTTTTCTTTGGCTTTTTGCAGCGCGGTTTGTTCCGGCTCCAGGTTATCGGGGAGGATGACGCCGGCAAGAGATTTAAAAAAGACAATGGCAATTACATTTTCATGGGTCTGGTTGGTGATCCACAGGGAGCCTTTAACTGCATTGGCCATGGCGTCACTTAAAATATCCGACAAATAACCTTTGCTGACATCCTTGCCGAGATTCTTTTCACCGCTTAATACTTGTAACTCAAGTTTATTGACAATTTCCTGTAATTCCATGTTAACTCCCTTGATAGAAAAACATTCAGGGTAAATTTAACTTAATTGCGACTTGGTTATTGGCAAAAAAATTGAAAAAGTGGTGCCGTGTTCATATTTACTATTTACTTCAATTTTTCCGGAATAGGCATCGACGATCTTTTTAACAATGGTCAAGCCCAATCCGGTTCCGGTTATATTACGGGTATGTTCATTTTTTGCCCGGAAAAAATCTTCAAACAGTCGTTGCCGGTCTTCTTCACGCAAGCCGATACCGGTGTCGGCTATATCCACTTTTACATAATTACGGTTTTTATGGCCGGTAATGGTTATTGTGCCATCCGGCTTGTTATATTTTATTGCATTAGCTATGACCTGGTTGAACAGACGCAACATATCTTCACGGTCGGCATCGACGTACATGTCGCTATCAACATCAAGTAATACCTGCAGGTTTTGTTGCTTGATGTCGTTTTTCAAAAAGTCAATACGGTCATCGATCAACTCTTTAATATTTTGCAATTGAATTTCCCGGCGGACTTTGCCGGCTTCGAGGCGGGTAACATTTAACAGATCATTAATAAGATTGACAAGAGACTTAGTTCGTTCCAGTGAACGTTTTAAATAACCTTCATATAATTCCGGCTCTTCGCCGAGGGTTTTATCAACCACCAGTTCAAGATAACCCTGTACGGCGGTCAATGGCGATTTGAGTTCATGGGCAGCCATATCCACAAACTGTGAGCGCATGATATCAATTTTCTTCAGTTCCGAAATATCGCGTAACACCGAAACTACCCCTAATAGTTCCCCTTTACGGCCTAATATTGGGGTAGTGTTGGCCATGATCACCAGTTTGGCGGGTGGATGAATAACAATTTCCTGGATAATCGCCTGTACCTGGTTACGATTGGCAAATATCTCTTTGATCTGATTGCTTAACTGGGCAGGTATTATATCCAGAACATTATCGCCAATCGCGATTTCTGTGGTAATATTTAACAATTTCAAAAAACCGGGGTTGAATAAGACCACCTGCCCTTCCTGGTTAATGACCAGAATACCATCATCCAGGGCGTTAATGATCGTGCGCATACGCGACTGCTCGTGAGCGACTTCGAGCAGCCGTCGCTCCTGTTCCTCGCGCAGCCGCCGCGCTTCCAGTATGTACCAGCGCCGTTCCAGGGCGCGGTGCACCAGGATCTGTAATTCTTCCGGTTCAAAAGGTTTGGGTATATACTGGTAAGCGCCCATGCGGGTGGTTTCCACCGCCGTATCAATGGAAGCATACGCCGTGACGATGACACAAATGGCTTCGGGATAAACCAGCTTGATTTCCCGCAGCACCTGGGTGCCTTCAAGGTCCGGCATTTTCAGATCGATGAAATACAGGTCATATTCGGCGGAAATACCTTTTTCTATGCCTTTATGACCGCAATCGGCGGTATCTACTTCGTGGCCCTGCATTTCGAGAATGCGCCGGATTCCCTCGCGCATTCCCAGTTCATCATCGACTACAAGTATTTTACCCTTTTCAATTATCACTTGTTCTTGAATACTTTTTCACTGATATATTGTAACAGATCGCGCGGAGATACCGGTTTTTCCAGGTAATCGTCCGCTTTGATCCAGTTGGTTTCTTCCGAAGTTTCAGTAGAGAACCGGATACCGGTTTCATGCCCGGCAGAGGTCATAATAATAATTCGGGAATTCTTGCTCTCCGGCAATTTTTTAATGCGGTGGCACAATACAAAGCCGGAATCAAAATGCTCCATAGAAAGGTCGACAAAAACGACATCCGGTAAAAATTCTTTATAAGCTTCATAGCCATCAACACTGTTATATGCGGTACGGATGTTATAACCTGCTTTTTCCAATACCGGTTTATAGATATTAATCAAGTCCGTATCATCATCTACCATTAAAATCTTTTTATCCATTGTTTGTTTCCTTATTTTATCTTTTTAATGACTGTAAAATTTCTTCAACTTTACCGAGTAATTGTGTGTGTGACGCCGGTTTTTCCAGAAAGCAATCAACCGGGTTCCAGGTATCATCCGGACCAATTGTCAGGTTAAAGCCGTGTTCCTGGTTGACGCTGGTGAGCATAATGATCGGTGTGTTTTTGACCTGCTCATCAGCCCTGATCTGCCGGGCGACTTCAAAACCTTCGCCCACTTCGGTCATCATTACATCCAGAATAACTAGATCCGGTTTTTCGCGACGTAATGCCTTAAGGCCGTCTTCGCCATTATAGGCATAACAAACGGTGAATCCTTTGGAGGTAAAAAAAGCACGGTTCATTTCGACCAGGTCGACATCATCGTCAATTATCAGTATTTTGTAACTCATTTGGCCTCTGTTTTATTGTCCAACAAATGATTGCACGGTTTCGGTTACCATAGGCAAATCAATAATAAATACCGAACCAAGCCCGACATTACTTTTCACCTGAATATTGCCTTTGTGCATCTTTAAAATACCATAGGCAATTGGTAAACCGAGACCGGTTCCCTTGCCTATTTGCTTGGTGGTAAAAAATGGCGTAAACATTTTACTCAGGTTCTCTTTGGGAATGCCAACTCCATTATCCATAAATTCAATAACGACCCGATTGGTCTCAAAATCTGGCCTGGCGGTGATGGTTAACGATCCGCCATTGGGCATTGCTTCTGCCGCGTTGAGAGCCAGGTTCAAAAACACCTGGTACATTTGATCGCCATCCATAGAAATTTCGGGAACCGAATCGGCGATATTAACAAAAATTTCCACATTCTGGAAAAGTTTTTGCTCTTTAAGGGCTGTTATCATTTTATTGATAATATTTCTAATATTGTGCTGTTTCAAACGCAATTTGCCCTGACGCGAGAAATTCAATAATCCTGAAACTATTTTCTGGCAGCGTTTAGCTTCTTCCATAATGAATTTTATATCGCTGGAGCGTGAGTCGCTTTCTTCCATGCGCTGCAACACCAGGTGCGCATACAGCATAATCGAACCCAACGGGTTATTAACTTCGTGGGCTACACCGGCAGCTAGTTGTCCGATTGAAGCCAGTTTCTCATGTTGAATGAGTTGTTCCTGGGCTTCCGCCAGTTTGGCAAGGGAATTTTTCAGTTCCTGCTGCATGCGCTGCTGCTTTTCAATTAAATAAGGCAGGCACATATCATCTTCGGCCAAACCCTGGAACACCGCTGCGGCATATTCCCGGCAGGTATCATAGCCACAGGCCCGGCAATTCAGTTCATCACTGGAGGCAAATTTTTCAATCTTTTCCAGGATGAGCCGAACTTGCTTTTCTGTTGGCATTAAGGGGGTCAGCGGTTTGGCTGTAAATTCACGGAATACCTTAACATCTTTGAATTGTTCCAGGGCGCTTTTCCATTCCATATAGTTAGTGGACTGTCGGTGCGCCGCCGTATATTGAACAATTTTTTGCTTGCGGGTAAAGTAATTTACTGTTTTATCAATCAAGGGGCCGTTAATGCAGCCTTCGCAAAACAACACATCGACCATACTGGCGCGAATTTCCTGATTTTTCAGACATTCGAACAAGCGCAGAATGTGCTCTTTACCCTCAGTTAAGATGACTTCTTTATTCATAATATCCAGGGGCAGGCCGGCGCTGCGTAAAAAACCGCCGGAAATGGGATAGATACTGCCGAGATAGGCTATTGGCGGATCAAAATCGCTCCACCTGGCTGTCTGCGGATCAATATGTAAAATATCCCATAATTCCGTCAATTCCTGAAATGTCAGCACTTCATCGGTAGAATCGCGTACTTCAGGGTCCATTATTTCGGTTTTTTTGGCTGTGCATGGGCCGATAAAAACCACCTTTACATTGTCGCCATACATTTTTTTTACAACCCGGCCCATTGCCACCATTGGTGAAACAATAGGCGCCAGGTCGCCAATCAGTTCTGGAAAATATTTCTCTATTAAAGAGCAAATAGCGGGACAAGAACTGGTGATAAACGGCCGGTTACCGGAATTGTTCTTGTCATTGACCATTTTCAAATAGGCGCGGTTGATCAAATCCGCGCCAAAAGCCACTTCAACAACCCGGGAAAAACCGCTTTCACGCAGGGCGCCGATCAATTTGCCCATTTCAATTTTTGGGTATGCCGCCGGAAATGAGGGCGCCAACATGGCAATGGTTTCACCCTGCTTTAAAAAACGCAGGGTGTTATCAACACCATTCAGCACTGCTTTGGCTTTTTGCGAGCATACGTTTACACAATGCCCGCAAGCCAGACACCGTTCTTCGATCACTTTGGCCTGGCCATTTTCTACTTTAATCGCTTTGGCCGGGCACTCACGTATGCACGAATAACAGCGTTTGCATTTTTCCTCTATTGTCCAGACAACCGGCATATTATTTACTCTACATCACGACGTACATAATGTGTATGCAATAATTCATGTGCTTTATGACTATTTGGATGGCCGAGAAATTCCTTATATAACTTTTGCACCGATTCGTTTTGGTGTGAGCAGCGTTTGGGCAATTCCCGGTCAATTTTATAAATTGCCTGCATTCTTTTTTCAGTTTTAGCCGGATTTGATGGTAACGGCTGACCGCCGCCATTGATGCAACCACCGGGGCAAGCCATCACTTCAATAAAGTGATACGGCGAGGTTCCGGCTTTAATTTGGTCAAGGAAATAATTGATATTTTTTAAACTGTTCACAGCAGCAACTTTGAGAACAATTCCTTTGACCGGCACATCTGCCTCTTTGACTCCTTCAAGACCGCGAATGGGACGAAAATCGATATTATCCATTTCCTTGCCGGTCAACGTAAAATAAGCGGTACGCAGGGCTGCTTCCATAACGCCGCCGCTGCTGCCAAAAATAACGCCGGCGCCGGTGGATTCACCCAGCGGGTCGTCAAAATAGTCATCCGGCAATTTGGTAAAATCAATACCGGCGTTTTTAATCATCCGCGCCAGTTCACGGGTGGTTAGCACCGCGTCGACATCCTGGTAATCTTCACCCAGTTCCGGTCGCTGTGCTTCGTATTTTTTCGCTGTACATGGCATAATGGAGACCACAAATATTTTAGAAGGATCGATCTTCATTTTTTCAGCATAGAATGATTTGATCAAAGCGCCCTGCATTTCATGAGGCGATTTACAGGAGGACAGATTACTTAACTGTTCCGGGTAAAAATGCTCGATATATTTGATCCAGCCGGGGCTGCACGAAGTTAACATGGGCAATTTACCGCCGTTATTCAGCCGATCCAGCAATTCCGTAGCTTCTTCCATAATGGTTAAATCGGCGCTAAAATCAGTATCAAAAACCGTATTAAAACCAAGACGGCGTAATGCGGTGACAATTTTACCGGTTACTACAGACCCTGGTTCCATACCGAATTCCTCACCCAGGGCAACACGCACCGCCGGGGCAACCTGCACGACAACATGTTTTTCAGGATGGTTAATTGCATCCCATACAATTTTTTCATGGCTTTTTTCTTTTAAAGCGCCTACCGGACAATTAACGATACACTGACCGCAGAATACACATGGGACGGTGTTTAAGCTGTTATAAAATGCCGGTGTAACGGTGCTCTTAAAACCGCGCTGGGCAATATCAATGGCGCCGACGCTTTGCACTTCATGGCAGATACGCACACAGCGTCCGCACAGAATACACTTTTCCGGGTCGCGCTCAATGGACGGACTGGCGACATCCAGTTTTTGCGTGCGGCGTTCGCCTTTGTAACGCAAGCTGCGGACACCATATTCAGCCGCCAGCGATTGCAGTTCGCAATTGCCGTTACGCACACATTGCAAACACTCTTGCGGGTGGTTGGCGAGCAATAATTCAATAATTGTTTTCCGGGCGCGGCGAACCTGCGGGGAATTGGTTTTTACTTTCATTCCTTCAAAAACAGGAAAAGCACAGGAAGGCACCAGGCTGCGCTGACTTTCTACTTCCACTACGCAAATGCGGCAGGAACCGGTCGGAGATAATCCTTTCAGGTAACACAGGGTTGGTATTTTCAAGCCTTCCCTTTCAGCGACCGCTAAAATGGTTTCACCAGGGTTGGCCCAACATTCTTTATCATTTATAGTAATTCGCATATCATCCTCAGATTATTATTCAACATAAATTGCATCAAATTTACAGTTCGCCCTGCACTGGTCACAGCGAATACATTTTTCTTCAATTATATAATGTGCTTTTTTACGTTCACCTAAAATAGCGCTTTCCGGACATTTTCTGGCGCAGACCGTACAGCCCGTACATTTGTCCGTATCGATATGATAGGTCAACAATTCGCGGCAGGCGCCGGCCGGACATTTACGGTCATACAAGTGCGCTTCGTATTCATCACGGAAATACCGCAGTGTGCTCAATACCGGGTTGGCGGCCGACTGTCCCAGTCCGCACAACGAAGTATTTTTAATCACATCCGCCAGTCGTTCCATATACACCATACCCTGGAAACGCAGTAACGATTCATCCTGCGATTTTTCTGTGCGGTGACTGGTGGACAACCGGGTCAATATTTCAAGCAAGCGTTTCGTTCCTTCGCGGCAGGGAATACATTTGCCACAGGATTCGGATTGAATAAAGGTCATAAAATATTTGGCCAGGCTGACCATACAGGTCGAATCATCCATAACCACCAGGCCGCCGGAGCCCATCATGGCGCCAATGCTTTTCAGAGATTCATAATCGATTTGAGTATCGATTACCGAATCCGGTAGCGCGCCGCCCGAAGGACCGCCGATTTGCACAGCTTTAAATTTTTTATTGTCCGGGATGCCGCCGCCAATATCAAAAATAATCTCTCGCAGGGTAACGCCCATCGGTACTTCCACAAGACCCACATTACAAACATTGCCGGACAAGGCGAAAATTTTGGTTCCTTTGGACTTTTCCGTGCCGATAGCCGAATACCAGGCGGCACCGTTGCGCATAATGGCCGGGACATTGGCAAAGGTTTCAACATTATTGATCACAGTCGGTTTGCCGAACAAGCCGGCAGTAGAGGGGAATGGCGGTCTGGGCCGGGGCATACCGCGTTTGCCTTCAATAGAGTTCAACAGGGCGGTTTCTTCGCCGCAAACAAAAGCGCCCGCGCCTTTTTTAATTTTTAGCGAAAAAGAAAAACTACTGCCAAGAATATTTTTTCCCAGCAATCCATATTCTTTGGCGTCATGGATGGTTTTTTCCAACCGTTTGATCGCCAACGGGTATTCAGCGCGGCAGTAGATATAACCTTCGCTGGCGCCCATGGCGTAAGCGGCTATAATCATACCTTCCACAACCCGGTGCGGATCGCTTTCCAATACAGCGCGATCCATAAATGCGCCCGGATCGCCTTCATCGGCGTTACATACCAGGTATTTCTTGTCGGCTTTTTCAAGGGCCGCCAGTTCCCATTTCTTGGCGGATGGGAAACCGCCACCGCCGCGTCCGCGCAAGCCAGACGCCAGCACTTCTTTAACAACATCTTGCGGCGTCATTTTCGTTAAAGCTTTGACGACCGCCCGGTACCCGCCTTTGGATATATATTGATCGATACTTTCCGGGTCAATTACACCGCAATTTTCCAGGACAACTTTTTTCTGCTTGATGAAAAATGGAATCTTGTCGATGCGGGGAACATTTTGCCAGCCGTTTTCTTCATAAACCGCTAATACTTTATCGCTAACAATCTGACCCTGTTCAATAGTTGTTTCGACGATCACAGGCACATCTTCGGGTTTAACTTCGCAATAAGTGATGCGGGGTTTGCCCGGCAATTTCACATCGACGATCACTTCTTTAGCGCAATAACCAACACAACCGGTTGAGATCAGTTGTGCTTTAATATTTTTTTCTTTTAATATAGTAACAAAAGCATCATGTACTTTTTGCGCGCCATTGGCCAGGCCGCAGGTGCCCATACCAATAAATATAACCGGATGCTCGTGGGTTTTTAATAATAATTGATCGCGCATTTTTTCAACAGTTTTTATCTTGGAGGCGGCAAGTTCATTCCCGGCAACGCCTTCCAGACTTTCGATCAGAGACATAACAGGGTACTCTGAATCATTCCATAATTCTGTAAATAAACTTTTATATGTATTCATATCTGCCATTTATTCCTCTGTTTGGTCATTTTTAAATGATGCAAGTATCTTTTGTACCTTTTTTACAGTTAAATGTCCATAATATTCATTATCAATGGAGATAACGGGCGCTATACTGCAGGCGCCTATACAGGCGACAGTTTCCAGGGTAAACAGTAAATCTTTGGTCGTTTCACCAGCTTTGATTTTCAACTCATTTTCCAACGTTGTTAAAATATCCAGCGAACCTTTGACATGGCAAGCGGTGCCACGGCAAACGCGAATAACATGTTGGCCCAGGGGTTGCAGGCGAAATTGATTATAAAAGGTCGCTACTCCATATATTCGGCTGACGGGAAGACGGGTAAAATTAGCTACTTTGTGCATTTCATCTTCCGGCAAGTAGCCTAATATTTCCTGAATATCCTGCAGCATGGGAATTAAAACGGATGGATCTTGAGCAGGATATTTTTCATAAACACTAGCGGTACTCATTAAAACCTCTCTTTAGCAGTTAATTATTTTTTTTTGTACTATCGATAATCACCGGTAAAATGACCGTAAATGTCGATCCTTTTTCCAGTTCACTTTCGACTTCTATATAACCATTATGTTCTTCTACAATTTTTTTAGCTATTGCCAAACCCAGCCCGGTACCGGAGATTTTTTTGGCAACGGCGTTACCAGCCCGGTAGAATTCATCAAATACTTTGGCGGCATCTTCTTTGGACATACCAATGCCGGTATCTTTGATGGCAATATAAATTTGTTTCTCATTACTTTCTGTCGTTATCAGCACCTGTCCTTTTGCCGGTGTATATTTTATGGCGTTACTAACCAGGTTGGCAAACAGACGCGACAGTTCTTCACGGTTGCCTCGTATTTTAGGCAATGCAGCCGTCAAGTCGATGGTATAATTAATTGACTTGGTTTTTGCCTCATTCTTGTAAAACTCAAAAGTATCCATTAAAACGGTATTTACATCAACCGGAGACATGACTTTGGCGGAGATCTTTCTCTCAGCGCGGGTCAAATCGAGCAGATCATTAACCAGGTCTAACAGTTCATGGGCCCGGTCACGAGATTTTGAAATAAAACTTTTTTCTTTTTCCGGCTGACCGGCGGTAACACCATCCAGAATGATATTTAAATAACCCTCTATTGCGCCCAATGGCGCTTTCAACTCGTGCGATACCAGGTTGAGAAAATCTGCTTTCATTTTTTCAATTTTCTTTTCCTCGGTAACATCAATCAAAACAGCCACAGTACCGATACATTCGCCCTTTTCGTTAATAATTGGGGTGATGTTCGGCTGCAGGACACGGCCTTCGCCGGTGGTAACTTCAAACCGTTCCAGAATTTCACAGGAGGTAACCTTTTTCAGAGCGGCGGATATTTTCTCTTCCAGATCGGTATTGCTTAATAATCCGGTCACTTTTTTGCCGATCACATTGTGATGCTTTAAACGCAACATTTTAACAGCGGCAGGATTCATCAGTAATATTTGCCCTGCAGTATTTGTTGCAATAACACCTTCACTCATACAATTTACAATAGTAAGAGTTCGGGATTTTTCAATGCTGTGTTCCAGCATATTTTTATCGCGTTCCTGGCGGAGCTGTTCGGTTTCCAGCAGCAAACGGCGCTTTTCCAACGCGCGTTCCACTTTGGTGCGGAATTCATCAGGAGTAAACGGTTTAGCCAGGTAATCGTAGGCGCCCATTTTTACCGCATCGACCGCATTTTCAATAGTAGCATACCCGGTAATGACAATGGGGACTATCTTTTCATCGACTTTGCGGATTTCCTGCAAAAATTCCATCCCTCCCATTTTCGGCATCATCAGGTCGGTAACAACCAGATCATAATCGGAAGATTTGATTTTTTCCAGGCCATCCAGGCCGTTTTCAGCCAGGTCAACCTTGTAATCGGACACTTCCAGAATGCGTTCGCATCCGATTCGGCTGATTTCATCATCGTCAACAATAAGAATTTTTACATCCTGAGCCTGCATAATGATATCACCTTTTCTTTAACAGCTTTTCAACTCGTTCCACAAGTTCAGCCGGTCGCAGCGGTTTAGCTGCAAAATCATCTACTTTCATCCATTCCTGGTCTTTGGAAAGTTTAAAAGTAAAACCGGTTTTTTCCTGGGCGGATGTCAGCATCAGGATCGGCAATTCTTTTAACCGTTCATCTTCACGGATGGCATAAGCCACAGTAAACCCGGCGTCTTTTTCTTCCATCATCAAATCCAGAATCAACAGATCATAGTTCCCGGCGCGCACTTTAGTTATTGCCTCCGAGGATGTATACGCTTCTTCAACATCGTAACCTTTGGCTTCCAGAATTGTACGATTGATTTCGATGAAATCGGGATCATCGTCAGCCAGCAAAATTTTTATTTCTGTACTCATACGCTCTCCTGTCGTGTCAAGAGAAAATTATACTACTATACAATTACTTACAAGGTACCGGATAATTGTAAAGCCGATTTTACTGCAATTTGTAAATCATTCAAACCAAGCGAATTTACATGATAATAAAAAACCTGCTCTTTGCGCACTGAACTTTCCAGATCGCGGGTATTGATATTGGTTTTGACAATAATCCGGGTGTAAGGATCACAACCCTTTAATAGCCGGATGGCCCTGTCAATACCGGCGGTACAGGCTTCGGCGTCAAGAATGATCAGATCAAAATGCTGTTCCTGAACCCGCTGAATTCCGGTAAAAGGATCATAGACAATTTCGCAATCTACATGGTTAACATGCAGAAATTGTTCCAGTTCAGAATTTGAGACATTTTGTGGCGTTACAATAAACAGGCAATACATAGTAATTCATACAAGAATGAACAGTTCTTTTCATCTGTTTGCAATCAAAATCAATGCCACAAATTAAAATCAATACATTTAAATTACAGATGCTAAATGATTGATAATATTGAAGAGAATTAAAAAATACCGCCCAAGTGAAACCAGGCTAGCAAATTTGAGAGAGATAAGTGTGGAATTTCTCCACACTCAGGACAAATTGTATCGACGGATTTTATCGTACAGGGTTTTGCGATCAATATCCAGTAAACGTGCAGCGTGGGTAATATTCCGATCGGTCATTTTTAATATTTTACTGATATGATTACGCTCCACATCGGCAAGTGACAGCGCTTCCCGATGTGTATCTTCACTACCGCGTTGAATATGAATAGGTAAACTGGCAGAACTTATATCAAGGGATTCTTCAATTACTATTGCCCGTTCAATTACATTTTCCAGTTCGCGAATGTTACCCGGCCAGTTATATTGTGTCAGCATATCGAGAGCATCAGGGGAGATTGATTGAATATCGCGGCCGCGACGACGGTAATTATGTTTTTTTATAAAATAATCCACCAGCAGCGGAATATCGTCGCGACGGTCACGCAATGCTGGTAACTTTAAAGGGATAACACTAATTCGGTAATAGAGATCTTCACGAAAAGTGCCGTCTCCGACTGCCTGCATTAAATCCAGGTTGGTGGCGGCAATCATGCGCACATCGACTTTAATGGTGGTTGTATCTCCGACGCGGCGAAATTCCTTTTCCTGAATCGTCCGTAAAATTTTTGCCTGAACATTTAAAGAAATGTTGCCAATTTCATCGAAAAAGAAAGTGCCGTTATTGGCCAGTTCAAAAGCACCATGTTTGGTAACATAAGCGCCGGTGAATGACCCTTTTGCATGTCCGAATAATTCACTTTCAAACAACGATTCAACAAGCGAGCCGCAATCCATAGCGAAAAAAGGTTTATCAGCACGCAGACTTTTAGCATGTATAGCCTTGGCAACTAACTCCTTACCGGTGCCGCTTTCACCTAAAATCAGTACGGTACTTTCCGTCGGGGCAATCTTGTCGATTAAAGAAAAAATTTGCTGCATAACCGAACTGGCGCCAATAATGCGCACAGGCGCGCCATCAAAAACAAAATCAAAAGCGCCGCCGGATTGTTCACCGGCGCCCCGGAATTTTTGCGCCAGTTGAGTTACCAGACCAAGAAGTTTATCGGGTTCAAACGGTTTGGAAATATAATCAAATGCGCCACCGCGTCCGGCTTCAACAGCCATTTCCAGAGTCGCATGTCCGGTAATGATTATAACTTCAAGTAGAGGATTTTCTTTTTTAAGCCGGCGCATAACTTCAATACCATTCATACCTGGCAAGCGGTAATCAACAAGAGCAACCTGGTATGTCCGACTAGACCCCAGTTTTAATCCTTCTTCAACTGTCGTTGCCAAATCGACATGATAACCGGCTTGTTGTAATAATAAACAACAGGCGCCGGCAAATTCGTGGTTATCATCCAAAAGTAAAATATTTATGTGTGAAGACATCAGTTTTGTTCGGGTTTGTTATTTGGTAAAAAATGTAAATATAATTTACAAAATTTATCAAACTAAATAAAGAAATGAATTTATGATAAAGAAAATATGTTGAAGAGAAAATTATAAAATATTTTCTGATTTAACTTGACATTCGCACTACAATTAATTATAATAATTCAAATAAAATTTTATTAATAAAGAATTTTTCCGATAAATGGTTCTGGTTACTTTATTGTAAACAGCTATATATAAAGTTTATTGCCGGCACGAGGGCTAATCATTTGGAATAAACTTTAATGTAATAAAATGAAAACGTTGACAGAAACGGGGAAAGGAGAAACAGAACATGGCAGCCCGAATCCTGGTAATAGATGACGAAGAAGAAGTGCGGGAAATACTCAAACAAATGCTTGAATTAGAAGGATACCAGGTCATTACCGCAGGAGATGGAAATCAGGGTTTAAAATTGTTTCGCCAAAATCCAACAGATTTGGTAATAACAGATATTATCATGCCGGAAAAAGAGGGTATTGAGACGATTATTGAACTACGCAATGAATTCCCGAATGTTAAAATCATTTCGATATCCGGAGGCGGCAGGATTAGTCCCACAGATTATTTAACAATGTCCAAAAAACTGGGGGCGGTTAAAAGTTTTACCAAGCCTTTTGAAAGAAAAAAATTGCTCAAGGCGGTTGAAGAACTATTAGCTGATAACCCCAAAAGAGAATGAAATTGTATCTCTCTCAGATACTTCGTTAAACCCTCATCATTATTCTGGAGTTGCTATGAAAATAAAATTAAATTTCATTTTCATGTCTGTTATTATTGTAATAACACTTTTTTCCTGCACAAATCAAAAGGACACTGAAATGAAGTTTACCTGCGCAAAAGCTGAAGTGAAAATAATCAACCTCGATCCTGGGCACTTTCATGCCGCCCTGGTACAAAAAACTATGTATGAACAGATTTCCCCGGTTGTGTATGTATACGCACCGGATGGCCCGGAAGTTGAGGATTATTTGTCCCGCATCAATGATTATAATACCCGCAGTGAAAATCCAACTGCCTGGGATCTCCGCGTATATAAAGGAAATGATTACCTGGAAAAAATGCTGGCCGAAAAACCGGGTAACGTTCTTGTTACCGCCGGGAATAATCGTAAAAAGATGGACTATGTAAAAACGGCAATTGCAGCAGGTATAAATGTCCTTGCCGACAAACCTTTATGCATAAATAAAGACGACCTGGAAAAATTGTTAAAAGTTATGGCAACGGCAGATTCAAATCACACCCTGTTATACGATATTATGACTGAACGTTTCGAAATAACCACGATCTTGCAGCGCGAACTAATGCAAATTCCGGCTATATTTGGCACATTGCAAACCGGTACACCGGAAGAACCGGCTGTAACCAAAGAAAGCGTACATCACTTTTTTAAATATGTTTCCGGCAATCCTTTAAAACGCCCGGCCTGGTTTATGGATGTAACCCAGCAGGGCGAAGGCATTGTTGATGTAACGACGCACCTGGTCGATTTGATACAATGGGAATGTTTTCCGGAACAGATCATCAACTATAAAACAGATATTGAACTGGTTGGTGCAAAACGCTGGCCGACGATAATGACCCCGGCGCAGTTCTCTACCGCAACACAACTGCCCTCCTACCCCGATTATTTGCAAAAATATGTTGATAATGGCGGTAATTTACAGATCTATGCCAATGGTGAAATTAATTACAAAATAAAAAATATCCATGCGCGGGTTTCGGTTTTGTGGAATTTTCAGGCTCCTGAAGGGGCCGGTGATACGCATTATTCAATTATGCGTGGCTCACAAGCAAATGTTACGATTCGCCAGGGCAAAGAGCAAAATTATGTTCCGGAACTCTATATTGAAGCATCACCTGCGGGCAATATAAATAATCTTGCAGTTGCTTTGGAAACTGAATTTCCCGGCTTGCAGGCTAAATATCCGGGAATAGGATTGGAAAAATCCGGTTCAAGCTGGCATGTTGTTATACCTAAAACATACCGCACCGGCCATGAAGCACACTTTGGTCAGGTAACGGAAAAATTTTTGCAATACCTGATGGATGGGAAAATGCCGGATTGGGAAGCGCCCAATATGCTGGCCAAATACTATACGACAACAACCGCCCTTGAAATAGCTTTACAAAATAAATAAAATTAAAAATAGTTATTATGAAAAAGGCGCATTACTTTTCTTGTAATGCGCCTTTTATTATTTATTGTACTATCAGGTACTAGTTTTCAATTGGCGGGAAAATATGAATTTTCTTGATTTGGGTCTTTGCAGTATTATATTCAAAGCCAATACCTTCATTATAAATCCACAACCGCTTGGCAGTATCAATTGAATCCGGCTCACCATACGCAGTTTGGACATCATTCCAGGGACTGTCAAGGCCAATATTCTTTTCGGTTAAACCATCATAAGGCCATGAAAAACGCATATAGACATTATCGCCGGTTCCGAACAGAACCACATTGTTAGTGACGAAATCAAATTCGAAACCACGGGAATTATAGTATATAGTATGCTTTAATCTGCCGTCATTTAATTCCACATAAGAAGATGATTCATAAGTGCCATACAACTTTTTAATGTTATCATAACACTCTTCTAATTCAATTTTTGCACCGCCAATTCCCGGATATATTTCAACAACCCGATAATAAGATAAGGAAATTACAACTTCGGAATTGCCGGCATTGGAGGTAATATACATTGTATCTTCATAGTCTCCATAGGGAATCTCACGTAATTTAACCCGAATCGTCACTTCTCCCGGACGAGCATTGCTGGATTTACCACTTGAATCGGAAACAGAAATCCATGAGGGGTGATTGACGATCTGCCAGTATAACAGATTCCCACCATTATTTTGAATTGGAAATGATTCTTCATAGAAATCACGATTGAAAAGGAGCAGAGTTTTGGCAAGCAATAATTGCGGCGGGTAATTGGTTAAAGATACTCTAATGTTGGCAGTGCCGCCATTGGAAGTAATAACTATATTGCCGTTATAAGTACCATAACCTAATCCTTCATAAATAGCACTGATAAAAACAGTATCTGGCCAGAATTCAACAGAACCGTTGGTTTTGGATAATGATACCCAATCGGGTTTACTGGTAATATTCCAGTCCAATTGTTCAAATCCTTCTTTTCTTATCAAAAAACGAACCGTTTCCGGCGCTCCAATCAATGAGATCGCAGATGTATCAACCCGCATTGTAGGGGTATCGTTATTATTTGATGGTGGAGTAATTTTTTTATTTTCTTTATCATCACTGCAACCGGAAAAGAATGCAATTGTAATAATTGCAAACATTAAAAGAATGGAATGAATTTTCATAGTCGACCTCATTAGTCCCACAATAAAGTAATTAACATATTAAAAATTTAACTCTAAAAATTAAAATATTGTTCCATTTTACAAAAAAAAAAAATAAAAAGCAACGGTTAAATTTCAATAAACAAGAAGTTAAGCTACCGAACAATAAGTGGATATAGATTTCTCATTAATTTAAGAAGAACTTTCAAGAGAAGATAATAACTGATCAAGTTGTAAATGTATCGCTTCCCAACTTTGCAAGTCTGCTTCTAATTGTTTTTTTGCGGCAGCATATTCTTTGGGGATAGCGACGGCTTTTTCTTCGTTTTTATATAATTCAGGGTCGGCCATCAGAGTTTCAATTTCTGCAATACGGTTTTCCAATTGCCCGATCCGGCTTTCAAGGGCGCCTATCTCCTTTTCCATCTGGTTACGTTGTTTACTGATCGCCTGACGTGCTTCCGCCTGTAAGCGCTTTTCTTCTTTAGATTTCTTGCCTGTTAAAGTTGGTATGTCCGTTTTTTTGATGGCAAGCTGTTGCTGGTCGCGTCGTTCCAGGTAATGAGTATAATTGCCGGCATATTCAAAAAACTGTTTGTCTTTGATTTCCACAACACGGGATACCAGTTTATCAAGAAAATAGCGGTCATGAGAAATCAAGATCAGAGTGCCGTTATAACTTTGTAACGCTTTTTCCAGGGCTTCTTTGGAAGAAATATCAAGATGGTTGGTTGGTTCATCCATGATCAGGAAATTGACCGGCGATAATAAAATTTTTGCCAGCGACACGCGGGCTTTTTCTCCGCCGGAAAGAACCCGGATTCTTTTAAAAACATCGTCGCCGCTAAATTGAAAAATACCTAATATATCCCGCACCCTAGGAATCAGTCCCGGCGCTACTGTAGACGATACCTCATCGTAAACGGTAGAATCCAGGTTTAATGTATCTACCTGGTGTTGGGCATAATAACCAATAACACTACGCTGCCCAACCTGGACGATTCCTTCCTGGGGAGATAACTGCCCCACTATCAACCGGGTTAGGGTAGTTTTACCGGCGCCATTAACGCCAACCAGGGCAATTTTTTCTCCACGGTATAAATTTAAATTTATATGCTGTAAAACCCAGTTATCGGTATAACGGAACGACATATTGCGTATTTCCAGTACATCTTTATAACTGGTCTGCTCGACATAGATATTAAAGGAAATCTGTTTGGGCGGGGGCGGTAATTCTATTTCTTCCAGTTTTTCCAGTTGTTTGATGCGACTTTGAACCTGAGTCGCTTTAGTTGCTTTGTAACGAAAGCGGTTGATGAACTTTTCCTGGCGTTCGCGTTCATCGCGAATTTGTTCCTGCTTTTTCAGGAGCAATTCAAGATTTTCTTCTTTACGCTTTTCATAAAAGTGATAATTACCGGGGTAATGCACCAGTCTGCCCCATTCCAGTTCAAAAATTTCCTGGGCCAGCCGGTCAATAAAATATCGGTCATGCGAAACTATGATTATGCTGCCGGGGAAGCTGACCAGGTACTGTTCAAGCCACTCAAGTGATGGTAAATCGAGGTGATTGGTCGGTTCGTCAAGCAGTAACAGATCCGGTTTTTGAATCAATAATCTCGTTAAATAAACCCGCATACGCCAGCCGCCGCTAAAATCCGACAAGGGACGATGAAAATCGGTTTCGGAAAAGCCCAACCCGGACAAGATCGCTTTAACGGAGCTTTCAAGACGATAACCATCCAGCGCTTCATAGCGGTGTTCATAATTACCGAGTTGCTTTAATAGCTCGTCATGATCTCCTTCATTATTACTTAAACGCTGCCTGAGTTCGTGAATTCTGGTTTCCAGATCAATAACTTCATTTTTACCTTGTAATGCAATTTCCAGAATAGAGCCCCGTCCAACGGCAATTTCTTCCTGCGGCAGATAACCGATAATATAATCCTTAGGTTTGATGATATCCCCTGCTTCCGGCCGGATTTCTCCATTCAGGATGCGCAATAATGTTGTTTTACCTGTACCATTGGGACCAATCAGGGCCGCGCGTTTGGCCGGGTTGATAACACAACTCGCGCCATTGATCAATTTGCGTTCCCCTATTGAATAAACCAGATTGCGGATTTGCAGCATAAATTTTCTTGTTCGTCTCTTTATTGAATTTTGTAGTTATTAATTTAACAAGAAAAAAAATTAAAAACACCAGATAATTATTAATTCCGGGTTACATACACTATATAATAAAAAAGGCGAAACTAAAAAACCGTTTCGCCTTTAATATTCTAGAAAAATATTATTATTCGCAATGACCGGGGCCAGTGTAACCATTGTTGTAATTATCTAACAATGTGGCCAAATTGGTCCATTGTGTTTTTGCAGCGCCTTTCAAAGCAGCGGCAGCAGCAGGCGTGTAGCTCTTGAATAAAGCAGTAGCCGCAGTAAAAGCTGATTGAGCGGCAGTTGGATTAGCGCCGTTGAGGAAATTTAACTGGGCAGCAATATAAGCATGCGCCAAAATATAATATACATTGCCTTTGGGGCTGGTGTTCAATACATCTAAATAGGTTTGATTGCTCAGGAAAAATATCTCTTTTTCCTGCAATGGCCCAAGCAATTGCCAGGTGTCATCATAGGGAGCCGGGCCCTGCTGGGAATGGGTCTTCCAGTAACCGGGAGTTAACGTGCAACCGCCATCGCCTTCTTCAAGAGTAAAATCAAAAATCAACAGACTTTGTTTTTCAAAAATCGTCCCATTGACATTTTGAAATCCGGTTGCAAGTTCATTGAGGTTACCATAGCTATAATCAGGGCGCCATTGTAATATTTCAGTATCGAGCAGGGCTTCTTCCTGAACATAGCTTGATGCGGTTGTGTAAATGCGCAGGAAGGGATGATTGGCAACGTTTTCGGTGCTCTCATATAATTCACGGTTTGTTCGTGATGAAATATTATACGGAACAACCTGTTTCAGTAAAACACCAAAATTGGTATCGCCATTAATCCACGATTGTACCAGGCCGGTAACATCAATTGTTTGATAACCAACTGCGGTTGGGGTAAAGGTGGCTAGTGCTGTAGTATTGTATTGAGGTGAGGTGCTATAGAATTGATTCCAGGTGGTCGATTCATTCCATGCTTTTAACACCTTAAAAACACCAACTTGTTTACCGCATAAACCATCAACCGGCGGTGCAAATACGGAAATCCACAATTCAGCTTTGTAGATTGTCGTTCCTTTTGTAAAAACAAAAGTCTCCGGTGCAGAATTTGACTCGATTTTTTGTACGGCAGGAGTCTCAACAGGGGTTTTAAATTCACATGCTACAAACAGCGCCAGGATAGTGATTAACACAAATCCCATTAACCATGAAAATTTTGCCGATTTCATGCTTGCCTCCAACAATGATTAAGTTTTGGAAAAAATGAATGGGTGTAAAGAGGGTCGGGCCAATGGAAACAAAGAATCCTTCTTTCATTTCCCGAAAACTTGCGGAGGGAATATAAATCACATCTCGCCCACAAACAAATAGCATATATCCGCACAACAACCTCCCGAACACACGACTATTAATAAAACACACACAAATTAATATACAAAAATATTTCTTAAAAAACAAGTGATTCAGATCAAAAAAATTACATTCTTGTAAGTAATAATCACAAAAATGTAATTGAGGAAAAATGCAGTACAATTAAAATTATATTTTTTATGAAAAAATAATGTTTTATATTTTAAAACTGATATTAACTGCAGGTATATACAAATGAAAATCCGGTTAATGCGTGGTGATGATGTCGATTTTGCCCTTTATTGTACACAAGTTGAAAACTGGGTAAGCTCATCACCTGAAGTTTTTCGCAGTTATCTTGAATATGATCCCGCAGGATGTTTTATTGCCGAAGTGAATGACCAGGCGGCTGGAATATGTATTGCCACCCGCTATCAGAACACCGGTTTTATTGGCGAATTGATCGTTATACTATCCATGCGCGGCCAGGGAATTGGCAGCGCTTTATTTAAACATGCTTTGAATTATTTATCCAATTATCATATCAGAGTTGTATACCTGGATGGTGATTTACCGGCAGTACCTCTTTATGAAAAATATGGCTTTAACAAAAACTGTCTGTCACTGCGTTTTATTGGTAAACCAGTCGCCCGCTCAAACAGCAATGTACGTCCGGCCGTATCCGAGGATATAAAATCAATAGTTGCATTAGACAGGCGGGCGTTTGGCGATGACCGTAGTTTCTTTTTAAAGCGTCTATTCACATTATACCCGCATTATTGCCTGGTTAGTGAACACAATAATACCATAACCGGCTATATCATGGCCCGGCCGGGCCAAAACATAATTACAGTCGGTCCTTGTGTAATCATCGACCGCTCCATTAACCCGGAACTACTCATTTCGGGTCTTGCCGCTTACACCGGCGATCACATCCTGCGAATTGGCGTTCTTGAAATTAATCAACCGGCTGTAAGCTATTTTCGCAATAATAACGTATTTCAGGAACAAACCCCCTGTTGGCGCATGTCCTGGGGTTTGAAAAACCAAACCGGCGTTGTGGAAATGTTATGTGCCAATGGTTCAGGCGCTAAAGGTTGAATTGGCGTGATTACTTGATAAATTTAAATTTTGATCAATCAGATCGAGAAATTATAGCGCCAGCAGGAAAAAATCATCGGCCAAGAACTTTACTTGCGTTAAACATATTGCTGATGTCCATAAAAATCAAAGGAGAATACTAATGTCAGAACAAACCCGGCAAATAGCACTGCGCATTCTGGACCTGCGCGAAATTTCGGGGCTTTCGGCAGCCAGTCTAGCAAAAAAACTGGAAGTCTCACCAGATGAGTATCTGGCTTTTGAGTCCGGTGATGTTGATATTCCTGCAGGTTTTCTGCTCAAAGTATCACATCATTTTGGTGTGGAACTGACAACGTTGTTAACCGGTCAAAATCCGCACCTGCATGTTTATTCACTGGTACGTAAAGGTAACGGTGTACCGGTGGAACGAAAAAAACCGTATGCATACCAAAGCCTTGGCTTTCATTTTCAAAACAAAAAAATTGAACCTTTCTGGGTTTGTGTAGATCCGTCCAAAACCGAGCCGGAACAAAATTCTCACGACGGTCAGGAATTCCATTATGTACTGGAGGGAAAACTGCAGGTTACAATTAACGGGCATGAACTGGTATTAACCGAAGGTGATTCCCTGATATTTGATTCCAATTATCAACACAGCCTCAAAGCGCTGGATAATAAACCTGCTAAATTACTTGTGATATTGACTTGACAACAGAGGGACTAAAATGCTCGAAAAATATTTGACCCGGCAAAAATTCGATTCGTATGAGGATTTTTATAAGAATTTGCACATCAATGTTCCAACTAATTTTAATTTTGCCTTTGATGTGGTAGATGAAATAGCTAAAAAAGAACCGCAAAAGATTGCCCTGGTATGGTGTGATGAAAATGGCAATGAAGCGACTTTTACATTTCAACAACTCGTTGCCGGCAGCAACAAGGCTGTCCATATATTTAAAAAAATTGGGATCCGTAAAGGCGACCCGGTTATGCTGATGTTAAAGCGCCGCTTTGAATTTTGGTTTTGCTTTCTGGCGCTGCACAAAATCGGTGCAGTGAGTATTCCGGCTACCCACCTGTTGACTACCAAAGATATCATCTACCGCAACAATGCAGCGGATATTAAACTCATTGTCACCGTGAATGATGAACTTTTACTGAAAAGCGTCGATGCCGCCATGACCGGTTCTCCCTCCCTGCAAAATAAAATGATTGTCGGTGGCAGCCGTGAAGGATGGATTGATTTTAACCAGGAATTTGTTAATGCTCCTGATACTTTTGAACGGCCCACAGGCGAACAAGCAACCTGTAATGATGATCCCCTGTTGATTTATTTTACTTCCGGCACCACCGGAATGCCGAAAATGGTCATGCATAACCATGTTTATCCGCTAGGGCACATAATTACCGCATCCTACTGGCAAAATGTCCGTAATAACGGTCTGCATTTAACAGTGGCCGATACGGGCTGGGCAAAAGCAGTGTGGGGTAAAATTTATGGCCAATGGCTGGGAGGCAGCGCCGTATTTGTTTATGATTATGAAAAATTTAATGCCAAACAAATGTTGCGGGTAATCGAAAAATATAAAATTACTACATTTTGCGCCCCGCCTACTATTTTTCGGTTCTTTATTAAAGAAGACTTGAGCAGTTATAATTTTCAGCATTTACAATATTGTGTTATCGCCGGTGAACCCCTGAATCCCGAAGTATACCATCAATGGTTAAAAGCTACCGGTATTAAATTAATGGAGGGTTACGGGCAAACGGAAATGACTGTGGCAATTGGAAACTTCCCATGGATGGAACCCAGACCCGGTTCAATGGGCAAACCCTCACCGGGATATGATATAGATTTACTTGATGAAAACGGCGAGTCCTGCCCGGTTGGTGAAGAAGGACAAATTGTTATCCGTACCGGGAAACGTACACCGGCCGGAATGTTTCAGGGCTATTATCGTGACGCCGAATTGACCAAACATTGCTGGGATAACAATATCTACTACACCGGAGATAACGCCTGGCGCGATGAAGACGGCTATTACTGGTTCGTTGGCCGCGCCGACGATGTGATCAAGAGCTCCGGTTACAGAATTGGGCCTTTCGAAGTAGAAAGCATTTTGCTTGAACACCCGGCAGTACTAGAATGCGCGGTAACAGCCGCCCCGGACCCGGTACGCGGCCAGGTTGTAAAAGCGACGATTATTTTAACTAAAAATTACACCCCTGGCGAGGATATGATCCATGAACTACAGGAACATGTGAAGCATACTACAGCTCCATATAAATATCCGCGTATAATCGAATTTGTCGATGCGTTACCAAAAACTATCAGTGGTAAAATCCGCCGGGTGCAAATTCGAAAGAATGATAGCCAGGACGGTAATGAATAATGCACTCTATTCATTACTTGAAGTGGTCTTTGGTTATCGAAAATATCCGGCTTACTGATAAATAATAATATTCATTACCGATGCGCCAGGTAAATTTTTTAGAAAACAACATCCAATATATTATCTACAATCATTCGGTAACCAAAACAAAAGATCGGAAAAATGAGACGCCCGGAAATTATTATTGTCATTAAGGCAAAAATGTTGTACTTTTCTCATCGGTCGTCAAAATTTAAAAATCAAAAAAAACAGTATTAATCAATAATGAGAACTGAAAACAAAAACTATCAAAAATCCCCTATATAGATAGAAAGCAGAGCAATTACCACAATGGAAAAGATAAAGAAAAACAGGAGAACAAGTGGGATTTGATCTGATAAGTCAAATAGTAATTAAAGTTTTGGGGGGGTTGGGTCTGTTTCTGATTGGCATGAAACAGATGTCGGATGGTATGCAGGCAATAGCTGGCGAAAAAATGCGTTACCTGATAGGCAAGGTAACCAATAATCGTTTTTTAGCAGGCTACCCCCGAAAATTTTAAAAGGGAGATAGTATAAGTATAGAAAAATAATAATCATAATAAGAAAAAAAAGCTTGTAAAAATAAAAAAAGGTTGCCTAATTATTATAGTTAGCGGACCATAATAAAGGAGGCAACC